>NZ_LT594323.1:1351700-2703400 GCF_900089595.1 Micromonospora auratinigra
GGCCCGCTTGGCCATGTCCATCACCTTCGCGATGCCGAGCTTCTCGGTCAGCTCGAAGTAGGTGACGTTGAGCGAGGCCACGGTGGCCTCCCAGAGCGCGCAGTCCGGCTGGCAGGGCGCGTGCTCGGCGTTGCGGATCGGGCCGGCCGGGCTGCCCTTGGTCCGCCCCGACGCGGGGAACTCCTTGATGTCCGGCGAGTCGAAGTGCTGCTTGACGGAGATCTTGTTCTCCACCGCGGCGGCCAGGTCGTACACCTTGAACGAGGAGCCCGGCGGGTGCGCGCCGAAGCCGCGGGCCTGGCCCTGCTCGTCGTAGTACCAGCCGGCGTAGTCGGCGCCGCTGCTGCCGCCGTTGCCCCCGTAGTAGCCGAGCACCCGGCCGGTGCCGGGCTCCACCGCGACCAGCGCCGCCTGCCAGTCCTTCGGCTGGTCGCGCACCGCCTCGGGCGCGGTGTCGCGGCGGATGTCGGCGGCCGCCTCGGCGGCGTCCTGCACCCGCTTGTCGACGGTGGTGACGATCTTGTAGCCGCCGTCGCGGATGACGTCGTCGGTCTGCCCCTTGAACTGCTCGGTGCGGCGCAGCTCGCTGAGCACGTGGTTGACGACCAGGCCGGTGGGGCGGTCGAGCCCGGACTGCCCGGCGTTGCGGTCGATCGGCTTGACGTCGTCCGGGTACGCCAGGTTCGCCGCCTCCTGCGGCGTCAGGTACCTCAGCTTGACCATGCCGTCGCGGATGTAGTTCCACCGGTCGATCGAGTTCTGCTTGGCCCGGGCGTTGCGCGCGGGGTCGTAGCCCGGGGAGCCCTCGGGGTCGGCCGGGTCCGCCTCCGGCTGCTTGACCATCGCGCAGAGCACCATCGCCTCGGCCTTGGTGAGCTGCTGCGCGGGCGGCGCGTCGCGGCGCACCGTCTTGCCGAAGTAGGTCTGCGCGGCCGCCTCGATGCCGTACGCGCCCCGCCCGAACGGGACGGTGTTCAGGTAGAAGCCGAGGATCTCGTCCTTGCTGTACTTGTCGTCCAGCTTCCAGGCGACCACGGCCTCGCGCAGCTTGCGGGAGTAGGTGACCCCGCGCAGGTCGGCGGCGACCCGGGCGTACTGCTGGGTGATGGTGGACGCGCCCTGGCGCTGCCCGCCGGTGACGTTCGACCAGGCGGCCCGGAGCACGCCGGTGAAGTCGATGCCCTTGTTCGTCCAGAAGCTGCGGTCCTCGGCGGCCACGATCGCCTGCTTGGCCGAGTCGTTCATCTGGTCGTACGGGACGATGGTGCGGTTCTCCGCCCCGAGCTTGGCCATCGGCGTCCGGCCGTCGGCGTAGTAGACGGTGGTCGACTCGGGCAGCTTCAGGTCGGTGGGGGTGGGCACGCTGTCGAAGTAGTAGCCGCCCACCACCAGCCCGCCGCCGACCAGCAGCGCGAACACCGCCAGCAGGCTCACCAGGCGGCGGCCCCGGCGCTTGCGTGCAGTGGGCTGGGCCGGGGCGCCGCCCGCGTTGTGGTTGTCACCGGTTGGAAGCACCCGCACCCGATACCCTCCGACTGTCCGGCCGAATCGTGTCCCCGCTCGCCCCGCAGGCTAGCGGAGCTGGGCGGACACCGCCGCCATCCGCCGCCGGACCGACTGTCCGGTGGCGCAGCGTGCCCGAGCCGGTTGCGGTCGCGCTCGACCGGCTCGGCGCATTGACAGTCGGGTGTGGACGGGGCACCCTCGGACGAGCTGCGGGAACGCTCCCACGCGTCGTTCCCCCGTCCCCATCAGGAGCAATGACGTGGTCCTGAACTCCCTCCGGCGGCGTGCCGTGACCGGTCTCGCCGCCGCCCTCACCCTCACCACCGCCTTCGCCGTACCGGCCGCGCCGGCCGCGGCGGAGATCCGCGACGGCGTGACCTTCTACACTCCGCGCCCCGACCACGGGGCGATCCGGCAGGTCGCCGAACTGACCGCCGCCGGGCAGTACCGGCAGGCGATCCGGCTCGGCGAGATGATCCGTACGCCCCAGGCGGTCTGGGTCACCGGCGGCTCCGGGCACGCCCTCACCCAGTCGATCAAGGCCGAGGTGTCCCGGGCCGCCGGCAAGAAGACCGTGCCGGTGCTGGTCGCGTACAACATCCCGTTCCGCGACTGCGCGCAGTACTCGGCCGGCGGCGCGACCTCGAAGGCCGAGTACGAGGCCTGGATCGACGCCTTCGCCGCCGGTATCGGCAATCGCGAGGTGGCGGTCATGCTGGAGCCCGACGGGCTCGGCATCATCCCCTGGTACACCACCATCAACGGCAACCAGGAGTGGTGCCGGCCGGCCGAGGCGGACGCCGCCACGGCCGCCGCCGACCGCTTCGAGATGCTCAACTACGCGGTGGACAAGCTGGGCGCGCTGCCCCGCACCAGCGTTTACCTCGACGGCACGCACAGCGCCTGGCTGGGCGTCGGTGACATCGCCGATCGCCTGGTCAAGGCCGGTGTCGGCCGGGCCGACGGCTTCTTCCTCAACGTCTCCAACTACGAGACGACCGAGCGGCAGGTCAAGTTCGGCAACTGGATCTCGAAGTGCGTGTACTACGGCACCGCCGGCCCGGAGTTCGCCCGCGGGCACTTCGACTGGTGTGCCAGCCAGTACTACCCGGCCGACCCGGCGGACTTCAGCACCTGGGGCAGGACCGACGCCTGGTACGCGGAGAACGTCGGCGCGGTGCCGGCCGACCGGCTCGCCCACTTCGTGGTCGACACCAGCCGCAACGGGCAGGGGCCGTGGGCCGCGCCGGCCGGGGTCAGCTGGCCGGACCCGCAGACCTGGTGCAACCCGCCGGACCGGGGTCTCGGGCTGCGTCCCACCACCGCCACCGGTGACCCGCTCGCGGACGCCTTCCTCTGGGTGAAGACGCCCGGTCAGTCCGACGGGCAGTGCGACCGGGGCACCGGCACCGGGCACGACCCGGCCCGGGGCGGCATGGCCGACCCGGCCGCCGGGGCCTGGTTCCCCGAGCAGGCCCTCGAACTGGTCACCTACGCCAACCCGCCGCTGCGCTGACCGGCGACGAACCGGGGCGGTCCCGTGTCGGGGCCGCCCCGCGTCGCGTTCGGGCCAGGAGTGCGCGACGGCGCGTCGGGGTATCAGCCCGGGCATGAGCGCGCCCACCGCCGACCGACCCGTCACCGACCGCACCCCGGCCCCGACCGGTGTGGTGGCGGTCGTCGCCCACCGGAAGAAGACCCTCGGCGGGGGGCTGGACGAGCTGCGCTCGGAACTCGTCGCTGCCGGTGTCGGCCGGCTGCTCTGGTACGAGGTGCCGAAGAGCCGCAAGGCGCCGAAGAAGGTGCGCAAGGCGGTGGAGAAGGGCGCCGAGCTGGTCCTGGTCTGGGGCGGCGACGGGATGGTGCAGCGTTGCGCCGACACGCTGGCCGGCTCGGACCTGCCGATGGGCATCCTGCCCGCCGGCACCGCGAACCTCTTCGCCACCAACCTCGGCATCCCCGCCGACCTGCCGCAGGCGGTGCGGATCGCGCTGCACGGCCGCCGTCGGCGGCTGGATCTGGGCCGGATCAACGGGGAGCACTTCGCCGTGATGGCCGGGGCGGGCTTCGACGGGGACCTGATCCGCGAGGCCGACCGCAAGCTCAAGGGCCGGCTGGGCCGGGTCGCCTATGTCTGGACCGGGCTGCGGCACGTCCGGGGCGAGTGCGTCCGCACCCGGATCCGGGTGGACGGGGCGGACTGGTTCGACGGTGAGGCGAGCTGCGTGCTGTTCGGCAACGTCGGCACGATCACCGGCGGTATCCCGGCCTTCGACGACGCCCGCCCGGACGACGGCGCGCTGGAGATCGGCGTCTCCACCGCCAGCGGCGCGATCGACTGGGCGCGCACGTTGGGGCGGATGGCCGCCGGCCGCTCCGAGGACTCACCGTTCGTGCGGATCACCCGCGGTCGCAAGGTCCGGGTGCGCTTCGCCGCGCCGAAGACGTACGAGCTGGACGGGGGCGCGCGGACGACGGCGAAGCGGCTCAAGGTCAGGATTGTCCCGGGTGCGCTGACCGTCTGCTGCCCGGACTGACCGCCGGAGCGCCGCCCACGACGCCGGCCCGGCCCACGCCCGCGACGCCCGCCGGGCTGCGCGCCCGGCCCATGCCCACGAGGCCCGTCGGGTCGCCCGCCGGACCGCGCCTGTCGCGGCGACGCCGACGGCGAGGGAGACGGCCAGTGCCAGCCACCCCGACCACGGTCCGACCACCGGCAGTACCTGCCAGTGGGTGAGGTAGATCAACAGTGAGCTGGCGGCGAGCGCGCCGGCCACCCGGTTCACCAACGGCGTGCCGGGCAGCCGGGGCACCCAGGCCAGCAGCGCGAACCCGGCGACCACGAACGCCTCTCGGTACGGCTGGCCGAACAGTCCCGGCACGGTGCCCGCCGCGACGGCGGTGACCAGCAGCCGCTGCCTCGTCCCGGCGGCCCGGGCGGCGGCCCAGCCGAGCGGGAAGAGCCAGCCCACCGTGAGCGCGTCGGGCACCGGCCCGTACGCGGCGAGGCCGGGCAGGTCGTAGCGGGTGACCAGGCCCAGCCCGGCCAGCGCCAGCGGCAGCCCGAACGGGTGGCGGCGGTCGAGCCGGTCGACCGCTGGGACGGCGATCAGCGCGGTGGCCGCGAGCAGCAGGTACACCAGCGCCTCGAGGAACCAGAAGTGCCACTGGGTGGCCCCGTCGTGCGGCCCGAGGACGCTGTTGAGCAGCAGCACGTTGGTCAGCGTGTAGTCGCCGGTGAGCGCGCCGGCCACCGCGATCCAGGCCACCGAGGGCAGCACGAGGCGGCCGGTGGCGCGCAGCGCGGCGCGTACCCGCTGCCGCCGGGGCGCGGCGGTGAGCTGGAAGCGGGCGAAGTGGAAACCGGCCACGGCGAGCAGTAGGTGGGCGCCGCCCTTGACGGTGAAGACCGGGATGTGCGAGCCGACGATGGCGACGATGGCCAGCGTGCGCAGCGCCACCGTGGTCTCCAGGGTCCGGCGCCGACCGGGCGGGGCGGCCGTCGGGCGGGCCAGCTCCCGGATCGGCCGGGTGGGCCAGTCGGTGGGCAGGTCGCCGAGCAGCTCCGCCAGCCGTACCGAGGCGGTCACGTAGGAGAGCGAGTCGCCGCCCAGGTCGACGAAGCTCTGGTCGGGGTGGACCTCGGGCCGGTCGAGCAGGTCGGCGTAGAGCCGGCAGAGGGCCGCGGTGTCCGTCCCGGCGGGCGCGAGGTCCGTCCCGGTCGGCGTGTGGTCCGCCGGAGCCGGCGGGGCCAGGGCACGCACGGCGGCCAGGTCTGGCTTGCCGTTGGCCAGGCGGGGCAGTTCGGGCAGCAGGTGCGCGCGGACCGTCCGGGCCGGCAGCCCGGCGGCGCGGGCGGCCAGCCGCCGCACCTGCTCGGGCCGGTGCCCGCCGGTCGCGGCCACCACCAGCTCGCGGTCGGTGCCGACGCAGTACGCCTCGACGCCCGCCCGCCGGAGTTGCTCCTCCACCCGGCGTGGGTCGACCCGCAGGCCGAAGATCTTCACGAAGCCGGCGGTCCGGCCGACGATCTCGTAGAGGCCGTCCGCGCCCCGCCGGGCGACGTCGCCGGTGTGCAGCTCGGTGACGGTGCGGCCGAGGGCGAGGTCGGCGGGCTCCTCGGCGTAGCCGAGCATCACGTTGGGGCCGGTGTAGACCAGCTCCCCGGTGTCGGGTGCGGGATGTCCGGGCAGCGGACGCAGCCGGAAGGACCCGCCGGGGACCGGCACGCCGATCGCCTCGGGTCGCCGGGTCGCCAGCTCCGGCGGCAGGTACGCCATCCGCGCGGTGGCCTCGGTCTGGCCGTACATGACGAAGAGCCGCCAGCCCTGCCGGCGACCGAGCGCGGCGTAGCGGGTGACCCGCTCGGGGTCGAGCCGGCCGCCGGCCTGGGTGAGGTGGCGCAGGTGCGGCAGGCGCATCCGGTCGAAGCCGACCCGGTCGAGCAGGTCGAAGGTGTACGGCACGCCGGCCAGGCTGGTGCCGCGGGCGGAGCGGAACAGCTCCCAGAACTCCGGGTCGGTGACCGAGCGCCCGGTGAGCACCAGCGCGGCCCCGCGCAGCAGGTGGCTGTTGACCACGGACAGGCCGTAGCAGTAGTGCAGCGGCAGGGTGGTGGCCGCCCGGTCGGTGTCGCGGATGTCCAGGTACGCGGCGATCGACTCGGCGTTGGCCTGGAGGTTGGTCGCCGACAGCCGGACCAGCTTGGGCGAGCCGGTCGACCCGGAGGTGCTCAGCAGCAGCGCCAGCTCGGGGTGCAGGTCGTGCCGGGTGCCGGCGTGCCGCTCGGTGACCACGAGTTTCCCGTCGACCCGGCGGATCAGCACGTCGGGGTCGTACGCCCGGATCAGCTCGGCGGTGGCGGTTCCGGCGTCGCCGGGCGTCAGCAGCAGGGGATGGCCACCGGCCAGCGCGGCCAGGTACGCGACCAGCTCGTCGACCCGGTTCGCGCCGGCGAGCAGCACCAGCCGGCGCTGCGGGCCGAGCCGGGCGGCCAGCGCCTCGACCCGGGCGGCCAGCTCGGCGTAGCCGATCCGGCCGTCGGCGGTGATGACGGCGATCCGTTCGCCGTACCCGGACAGGGCGCGGACGAACGGTGGCGGGCCGGCGGGGGGATGGTCGGACACGGCGCACAGGTTAGGGCAGCCTCACCTAATGAACAACGCGGGGGTGGCTTGCGTCGAGCTGCGTAACTAAGGTAAGCCTTACCTGTGCGACAGCGATTCTCTCTCCTGCTCGCCGGCAGCCTCGCCGGCCTCCTGTCCCTGACCGCCTGCGGCGGCTCCGACGCCGACCCGGGCCAGCCCGGCGACAAGCGCCTGACCATCTACAGTGGGCGCAGCGAGGCGCTGGTCGGCCCGGTGCTGGCGAAGTTCGAGAAGGCCACCGGCGTCGACGTCGACGTCCGCTACGGCAGCACCGCGCAGATGGCCGCCCAACTGCTGGAGGAGGGCGACCGGAGCCCGGCCGACGTCTTCTTCGCCCAGGACGCCGGCGCGCTCGGCGCGGTGAGCAAGGCCGGCCTGCTCGCCCCCCTGCCCGCCGACCGGCTGGCGCGGGTGCCCGCCGCCTACCGCGACGCCGAGGGCCGCTGGGTGGGTGTCACCGGACGCTCCCGGGTGCTGGCGTACAACGCCGACCAGGTCACCGCCGCCCAGCTGCCGGCGTCGGTATTCGAGCTGACCGACCCGCGCTGGAAGGCCAAGGTCGGCATCGCCCCCGGCAACGGCTCGTTCCAGGCGTTCGTCACCGCGCTGCGGGTCCGCCACGGCGACGCGAAGGCCCGCGAGTTCCTCACCGGGCTCAAGGCCAACCAGGTGCAGATCCGGGAGAACAACGTCCAGATCGTCGCCGACATCGACGCCGGCACCCTCGCCGCCGGGCTGGTCAACCACTACTACGTGTTCGAGCTGGCCAAGGAGCGCGGCGGCAGCACCGACGCGCTCAAGGCCAAGCTGCACTTCTTCCCCGACGGCGACACCGGCGGCCTGGTCAACGCCGCCGGTGTCGGCCTGCTGCAACGGGCCGGCACCGACCCCGACGCCCGGGCCCTCGTCGACTACCTGCTCGGGGCCGAGGCGCAGACCCACTTCGCCACCCAGACCTTCGAGTACCCGCTCGTCGCCGGGGTCGCCCCCGCGCCCGGGCTGCCGCAACTCGGCAGCCTCGACGCGCCGAAGATCGACCTGAACGACCTGGACACGCTGGACGCCACGGTCACCATGATCAAGGAAGCGGGGCTGGCCTGAGCGCCGTCCTGGCCGGCGACCGTCGGGACGCCACCCGACGGTCGCCGCGCCGGCGGATCCGTCGGCCCGCGCTCACCGTCGCCTCGGCCGCCGCCGTGGCGGTCGCCCTGCTTCCCCTGGTCTACCTGGGCGTACGGGTCGCCGAGGCGGGCGTCGAGCGGATCGTGGCCGAGCTGTTCACCACCCGGGTCGCGGTGCTGGCCGCGCGCAGCGTGGCCCTCGCGGCGGTGGTCACCGCCGCGTGCACCGTGCTCGGCGTGGCGACCGCGCTGCTGGTGACCCGCACCGACCTGCCCGGCCGGCGGGTGCTCGGCCTGCTCGCCGCGCTGCCGCTGGCGGTGCCCACCTACGTCGCCGGGTTCGCGTGGACCGCCACGGTCACCGGCTTCGAGGGCTTCTGGGCCGCCGCCCTGCTGCTCACCCTCTGCTCCTACCCGTACGTCTTCCTGCCCACCGTGGCGGCGCTGCGCCGCGCCGACCCCGGCCAGGAGGAGGTGTCCCGGTCGCTGGGCCGGGGACCCTGGGCCACCCTGACCGGGGTGACCCTGCGTCAGATCCGCCCCGCCGTCGCGGCCGGGGCCCTGCTGGTCGCGCTCTACGTGCTCAGCGACTTCGGCGCGGTCTCCATCGTCCGGGTGGACACCTTCACCCGGGCCATCTTCACCGCGTTCAACCTGGGCTTCGACCGCACCGGGGCGCTGGTGCTCTCCACCGTCCTGGTGCTGCTCACCGTCGGCCTGATCGGTGCCGAGCTGGGCACCCGCACCCGCGACGCCCGGTACGTCGCCGGGACCACCCGGCCGCCCGTGCTGCTGGGGCTGGGCCGAGGGCGGGGGCCGGCGCTGGCCGGCCTGCTCGTGGTGCCCGCCCTCGCCCTCGGCGTACCGGCCGTCGGGCTGGGGCGCTGGCTGGTGGCGGGCGTCTCCCGGCCCGGCTCGCTCGCCGAGGTCGCCACCGCCGCCGGGGCGTCGCTGTCGGTCTCCCTGGCGGGCACGGCGCTGACCATGCTGCTCGCCCTGCCGCTGGGGCTGCTGACCGCCCGCGCCCCCGGGCCGGTCGCCACCGTGCTGGACCGGCTCAGCTACGTCGCGCACGCCCTGCCCGGCGTGGTGATCGGCCTGTCCCTGGTCTTCTTCGCGGTCAACGTGGCGTACCCGCTCTACCAGAGCGTCTGGCTGCTCGCCCTGGCGTACGCCACGCTGTTCCTGCCGCTGGCCGTCGGGGCGGTCGCCGCCGCGGCGGCGCAGAGCCCACCCGCCGTGGAGGAGGCCGCCCGGTCGCTGGGCCGCGGGCCGGTCACCGTGTTCCGCACGGTCACCCTCCCGCTGACCCTGCCCGGGATCGGGGCCGGCGCCGCGCTGACCTTCCTGACCTGCATGAAGGAGCTGCCGGCCACGCTGCTGCTGCGGCCCACCGGGATGGACACCCTCGCCACCGAGCTGTGGACCCACACCGGCACCGCGGCGTACGCGGCCGCCGCCCCCTACGCCGCGCTGCTGGTGGCGCTCGCCGCCGTGCCCACCTGGCTGCTCGCCGCCCGGACCGGACTCACCGGAGGTGCCCGATGACCGCGCCGATGCTCACCCTGACCGGCGTCGCCAAGGGGTACGGGCCGGTGCCCGCGCTGGCCGGCGTCGACCTCGAGGTGGCCCGGGGCGACCTGCTCGCGGTGCTCGGCCCGTCCGGCTGCGGCAAGACCACGCTGCTGCGCTGCGTCGCCGGCTTCGAACGGGTGGACGCGGGCACGGTCGAGGTGGCCGGCCGGGCGGTGGCCGGGGCGGGCGGCCACGTGCCGCCGCACCGCCGCCGGGTCGCCGTCGTGCCGCAGGACGGCGCGCTCTTCCCGCACCTGAGCGTCGCCGACAACGTCGGCTACGGGCTGGACCGGGCGCAGCGCCGGGGCGGCCGGATCGCGCAGGTGCTGGAGCTGGTCGGTCTCGGCGGCTACGACCGGCGGATGCCGCACCAGCTCTCCGGCGGCCAGCAGCAGCGGGTGGCGGTCGCCCGGGCCCTCGCCCCCCGCCCGCCGCTGGTGCTGCTGGACGAGCCGTTCAGCGCGCTCGACGCGCAGCTGCGCACCGGGCTGCGCGCCGACGTGCGGGCGGCGCTACGCGCCGACGGGGCGACCGGCGTGCTGGTCACCCACGACCAGGGCGAGGCGCTGTCCATGGCCGACGCGGTGGCGGTGATGAACGGTGGACGGATCGTCCAGTGCGCCGCCCCCGCCGAGGTGTACCGGGACCCGGCCGACCCGTGGGTGGCCCGGTTCGTCGGCGACGCGGTGCTGCTGCCCGCCACCGCCGACGCCGACGTGGCGGTCACCCCGCTCGGGCGGCTGCCGCTGCGTGGCCCGAGCGGCGCAGGTGCGGTCACCGTGCTGATCCGCCCCGAGCAGCTCCGGCTGGAGCGGGCCGGTGACTGCGCCGCCACCGTGGTCCGGCAGACCTACCACGGGCACGACGCGCTGACCACGGTGCGGCTGGCCGACGGCACCCTGCTCACCGCCCGCACCCTCGACGAGGGCACCGCGCTGCCGGCCGGCGCCCGGGTCGGGGTGACCGTGCGTGGTGCGGTGCGGGCGTACCCCGGGTCGGCCTGAGCGGGCATCATCGGCGGCATGGACGAGGCGGTACGCGACTACCTGGCGGCGCTGGTCGAGCGGGCCCGGGCGGTGCTCGGCGCGAACCTGGCCGGCGCGTACGCGGCCGGCTCGCTCGGCTTGGGCGCGTACCAGCCGGGGCGCAGTGACGTGGACGTGGCGCTGCTGGTCGACGAGTCGCTGGACTGCGCGACGCGGCGGGCGCTGGTGGAGCGGCTGCGGCACGAGGCGCTGCCCTGCCCGGCCCGCGGCCTGGAACTGGTGGTCTACCGGCGGGTGGTGGCCGCCTCCGGCACCGGCGACCCGGGCTTCGAGGTGGAACTCAACACCGGTGCGGGCCTGCCGTTCCGGGCCAGCTACGACCCGGCGGACCGGTCGGCGGCCGACGGGCGGTTCTGGTACGCCCTCGACCGGGCCATCCTGCACCAGTCCGGGCTGGCGCTGCTCGGCCCGCCCGCCGCCGAGGCCTTCGCCGAGCCGGCCCCGGCGCAGCTGCGCCGGCTGCTGGTCACCGCGCTGGATTGGTGGCTGGCGCTGCCCACCCCGCCCGGCGACGTGCCCGCCCCCGGCGCCGAGGACGCGGTGCTCGGCGCGTGCCGGGCGCTGGTGCGCGTCACGCACGGCCGGTGGCTGGCCAAGTCCGACGCCGGTCGCCGGCTGCTCGACCAGGGGAGTGACCTCGCTCCGGCCGACGCGGAGCTGATCCGGCGCTCGATCGCGGCCCGCGCGGGTGGGCCCGCCCCCAGCGGACCGTCGGCGCGCGCCTTCCAGCGCCGGGTGCGGCACCGGCTCGCCACGATGCATTGACGCGGATCAGCGCGCTACTGTAAACAAGGCGTACTGATCGATCCGGGAGGTCCCCGTGCGACGCTCGCTGGCCGCGCTCCTGCTCGTGCTCGCCACCGCCACCGCCGCCCCGGCCGCCGCCGCGACGCCGCCCCGGCCCGAGCCCGCGCCCCTGGCGGCCAGCCCGGTCCAGGTCTACGGCGCCTGGCACTGCGGCAACGACTACTGCACCTGGGCCACCCCGCGCACCGTCGCCGAGTTCGACGCGCAGAACCACTGGATCGTCGACCGGGGCGACGGCCGCCCGTCGGTCAACCTGGTCGTGCTGAGCTTCGTCGACCCGCTCGACCTGCTGCACGCCACCACCGACGCGACCACCCTCGACGGGGTGCCGCGCGGTATGACCGCGGAGATCGTGCAGTACCTCACCGCCCGCGGCATCCGGGTGATGCTCTCCCTCGGCGGCATCACCTACACCGACGCCTGGGACGCCGCCCTCACCGAGAATCCCACCCTGCTCGGCCAGCGGGCCGCCGCGGTCGCCACCCGGCTCGGCGTCGGCATCGAGATCGACTACGAGCAGAACACCGGCCCGAACCTCGCCGGCCTCCAGTCGTTCATCGACGCCTACCGGGCGGTGCACCCGTACGACGCCACCGGGGCACGACCCGAGGCCCGGCTCACCATCGACGTCGCCGCCGGCGACCGCTGGCTGATCGACCTCAACCGCAAGGCCACCGCCGACTGGCTGCGTACCGACCGGCCGGTGCTCGACTACGCCAACGCCATGGTCCCCGCCCGCCCCGCCTCGGCCAGCACCTCGCAGGCCAGCTGGCAGGAGCACCTCGACGGCAAGGCGCAGTACAGCCCGCCCGTCCCGCCGCTGGCCCCGGCCAAGCTCACCGGCAGCGTCTACCTCGCCTACGGCGGCCGGCCGCTGCCGGAGTGCGTCGACTACGCCACCTCGGTGCAGAAGGCCGCCGCCCCGTACGTGCGGGGCGTCGCCCCCAACGGCGCGGGCAGCACGCCCGGCCTGCTCGGCTTCATGTTCTGGGCGGCCGAGCGGCCCTCCACCCGGGGCATCGGCACCGTGCCGCCCAACACCTGCGAGCGGGGCGCCGGGGCCGGCGCGAGCGCCCTCGCCGTCCCGGTGCCGATGCCGGCCCTGCGCCAGAGCTGACGGTGCCCCGGAGCCGGCAGACCGGCATCGTGAACGGCGCCGGGCCGCTGTGCGTCGCACGGCGGCCCGCGCCGGGGGGAGCCGGTGCGGGCCGTGCGGTCGCGGCGGTGCTCAGTAGGTGACCCGGACTCCCATCTGCTTCCAGGTCAACGGCCCGACCACGCCGTCGGCGGTGATCCCGCGCATCGCCTGGTACCAGCGCACCCCCGCCTCGGTGTCGGCGTCGAAGGCGCTGCCCGGGCCGCCGCAGCGCCGCCCGATGAAGCGCCGGACGAACGCCACGTCCGCGCCGGTGCTGCCCCGGCGCAGGGTGCGACAACCCGGCGTGCGGGCCGGCTGCGGCTGCGGCCCCGCCGGTGGCGGTGCGGTGGCCTTCCGGATCGCGGTCACCGTGGCCGGGCCCACGACGCCGTCCACCGTCAGCTTCCTGGCCTGCTGGAAGGCGCATACCCAGGTGCGGGTCCGCGCCCCGAAGGCGCCGTCGACGGTGAGCTTCGCGCCGAGCCGGTTGGCCAGGGTCTGCAACTCGCGCACGTCGCTGCCCCGGCAGCCGTCGCGCAGCACCCGGTCGCCGAGCCGCGTGGCGGTCGCGGTGGCGATCCCCCAGGCCCGCCGGCTGTCCTCTAGCGCCCGGTCGTGGCTCACGCTGACGTGCAGGTGCTCGGTGTGCGGGTTCGGCCCGGTGTAGCGGGCCGCGGCGAAGCCCCGGCTGCGGCTCCAGATCGTCCGGTTCCAGATCACGTACTGGCAGGACGGGTGGGTGATGCAGTGCCGGACGACGAGCAGCGGGTCGATGCCGTCGACGTCCACGTCGAGGGCGTTGACCGAGCTGTCGTCGGAGTCCGGGTTGTGGTCGGAGTGGCGGGCCTGGTGGGACGCGTCGCCGATCCAGCCGTCCGAGGTGTGGTCCCGGTGCGGCCAACGGATGTTGATCTCGTCGCGCAGCACGCGCAGCGTGGGGGCCAGGTGGGCGCTCACCTCACTGCTCCTCGTCCGCGTGCAGGTCGTACTCGACCGCGTCCCCGATCAGGGACTCCGGGTCGTCGTCCTCGTCGAAGTCGGTCACCTGGTAGTCGGGGTCCACAGTGGCGGTGTCCATCACCCCTCCGCTCTCTGCTCGGGCCGGCGCGTCGCGGCGCGCGCCGCCGGCGTGCCGGCTGCTGGTTCCACTGTCGAAACACCTGTTCAGGGCGACAAGGTCTGAGTCGGCTATCCGCGACGGCGGGGTCCGAGCGGTCCCCGCCGCACGCCGATCGTGAGGACCTGTCGCCAATCGGTCCGCCGGTCGGCGGGACCGGGGGAAGCCGGGGACTCCGCCCGGTGGCCCGCCGGTGACCGATCGGCGGAGCGGGTGTAGGGAACCCGACCGGAGGTCAGGCCGGCACCTCCACCGCGAGTTGCTCCAGATCGGCGCGAATCGCGAAGACCTGCCAGTAGAAGGCGTGCGCGGCGGGTGAGCCGTCCACCGTACGGACCCGGAACGCGCCGTCGCGGACCCGGCCGGCGGCCAGCGGGGAGACCGGTCCGTCGTCCTCGAGGACCGGGGTGAGTTGCACGGTCCGCCCCTCCGGCCGGGTCAGCGCCTCGAAGTACGCGGGCAGCTCCACGATCGCCGCCCCGTCCTCCAGTCGACCCTCGCCCCGGTAGTAGACGCCGTTCTCGGCGCCCTCCAGCGCGGCGTGGATGAGCTGCCGGCGCGGCGTGGCGTCCGGCGGGTCCAGCGGATGGTCGATGGCGAACTGCTTCGACTTGCCCTTGATCACGCCGGTGCTCGCGTTGAGGCTGATCGTGTACCCGGTGGACTCGCTCTGGCCCAGGTAGATCGCGCCGGCGGCGAACAGGTCGAACGTGCTGATCCCGCCGCCGCTCCACGAGGCCAGCGGCGGGGTCGCCGGACCGACGACCATCTTCCCCGTCACCGTCATGTCGCCGCCGAAGGTGCTGCGCTTCTCCACCCACAGGCAGCCGGTCTCGGGTCCGGTGCCGCCGCCGTGACCGATGTAGACACCGTTGGTGTGCAGCAGGTACAGCCGCTCGGCGCCGGTCAGGTGCATCCGGCCGCCGGTGGCGTTGAGCCAGGTGCCGCCCGGGAACTGCACGTTGCCGCCGAGCGCGAGGTTGCCCTGCACGCTGAGGTCGCCGTTGCCGCCGGCGTCCTTCACCACGCTGACACCGCCGGTGGCGCGGATGCTGAACGCGCCCTCGGCGGTCACCCCGAGCCCGCCACGGCCCCGCAGCGTCGCCGCCCGCAGCTCCCGCAGGCCCAGGTCGGCGTACGGCCTGCTGCCCTCGGTATAGCCCAGGCTCGGGCCGTCGGCGCTGCGGTCGACCAGCTCGAAGCCCCTGCCGGCGCGGAAGGAGAGCTGGGCGTGCTGCACCCCCGGCCCCCAGAAACCGAGCGCGGTGACCACCTGCCCGGCGCCGACCGTGGCGCCCTCCATGCTGCCCAGGTGCAGCATCCCGCCGCCGATGCGCAGCCGGTCGGCGCCGTACTGGGTGAACGCGATGAGGTCGTCCGGGTCGTTGTTGTTGGCGATCCGCAGGATCGTGTTCTCCCCGCCGTACGGCCAGTAGCGGATGTACGCCTCGTCGCCGCTGCCGCCGCCCGGATCGGCGGGGAAGGTGATGCCGGCCTGCGGTCCGGCGCCGACGGCCGGCACGATCGCGCCGACCGGCACCCGCAGGCCGGCCGCCTGCCGTCCGGCGCCCTGCACGGTGACCGCGCCGCCGGCCCGGGTCACCGTGCCGAGCAGCACCGCGTGGGTGGTGTCGGTGGGCGCGCTCGCGCCGACCTTGACCAGCCCTTCCTCGGTCCACCGGGTCTCGGCGGCGACGCCGCCCTCGTCGCGCCGGTCGGTCAGGAACTCGTGGTACTCCACCCAGACGACGAAGGTGCCGTCGCCCGGCAGCGGGACCCGGCGGCTGTCCGGCAGCACGATCACGATGCCGTCGCCGTCGACCGCCACACCCTGTCCCACCGTCACGTCGGAGCCGGTGACGGTGAGTTCCAGCCCGGTGACCACACCCATCGGGCGCAGCAGCCGGGCGGCCAGGTTCTGTCGGGCCAGCAGGTAGTCGAGCGCCTGGGTGAGGTCGTCGGCGCGCAGGTACTCGTAGTCGTAGTACCGGGGCCGCGCCATCGGCAGCGGCAGGTCCTTCTTCCAGATGATCGTCATGAGCGTTCTCCGCGGTCGGGGTCGTCAGGTGGGGTCAGCGCGGCTGGACGGTGTCGTAGCGCAGGCCGCTGGAGAGCTCACCCGCGCCGACGTGGCGGGAGCGGCCCAGCCACAGGTGCACCGACCCGTCGGTCCAGCGGGCGAGCTGCCACCGCCGCAGCACCCGGCTGCCGGCGCGGGGCACCTCCTCCTCGGGGAAGGCCAGCTCCACCAGGCGTCCGTCGCGCTCCCGCCAGTCGAGCAGCCGGCTGTGGCCGGTCACCGCGACCGGCTCCCCGTCGCGGCGTGGTTGTTGCAGCGGCACCCGGCGCAGCCGGACCACGTCGGGGCGGTCCTCGGTGGGGCCGGGCAGCAGCGGCACCCAGTTCTCCGGCACGGTGGTGGCGAAGGCGTACGACAGGGCCGGCACGTCGGCGTCGGGGTCGGCCGGCGGGCGGGGCGGCACGACGGCCCGGCCGACCTGGGCGGACCGGTCGATCGGCCGGCCGGTCGCGCCGGTGACCGTGCGTTCGATCGCCCAGGCCAGGTTGGCGGTCTCGTCCCGGCCCAGCCGGACCTCCTCCACCGGTGCCGAGTCCAGGGTGGCCGCGGCGGTGGCGGGCAGGACCAGCACGTCGGCCGCGCCGCCGCCACCGGCCCGGGCGGGCCGGAACAGGGCGGTGGACTCCGGCGCGGCCGGCACCAGGGTCTGCCCGCCGAAGGTGTCGGTGACCAGCAGCGACCGGATCCGGGTGGCGGAGCCGACCGGCAGCTCGAGCGGGAGCAGAAAGTGGTCGTTGGCGTAGACCAGGCCGTACTCGACGACGAACAGCCGGGCCAGGTCGCCGGCCCCGGCGCCGATGCCGGCCAGGTTCACCCGGGCGTCCTCCAGCTCCCAGAACCGGGTCGACGGCATGCCCGCGTACGACACCGGGGTGGGCAGCAGCACCTTCACCACGTCGTCGTCGTGGCCGGTCGGGCGGGCCTCCAGGGTGGTGCCCGGCTCGTGGTCGAGGTGGTACCAGTCGAGTCGGTTCCCGTCGTACCCGTGCGCGGTGAGCACCAGCTCGTCGTGCCCGTCGTGCGCGGCGACCGCGGCGTCGTACTCCATCCGCTCCCGTCGCCACGCCGTACCCTCCCGGCCGGGCGTGCTGAACAGCGGGGTGAAGTCGGCCGGCGGCCACGGCGGCGCGGCGGGCCGGTCGGCGCCCGGGGCCAGCACCCCCGGCAGTTGCAGCAGGTAGCCGGGGCGGGGACCGGCGGGCCGGGGCGGTACGCCCAGCCAGGCCAGCCAGTCGGCGAGCGCCCGGTCGACGGCCCCGGCGAGGGCGGCGGGCACCTGCACCTCGCCGCTGAACCGGCCCGCGGCGTGAGCGCGCAGCGCCAGGTCGCCGTGGGGTACCCGGCCGGCGGCGATGCGCAGGTAGCCGACGGTCTCCGGGTCGGCCGCCGAGGCGGCGTCCGGCGGGGTCGCCGGCACCGGGTAGGCGGCACACACCCGGGCGGCCAGCTCGCCGGCCCCGGCCTCGGCCAGCAGCCGCAGCAGCTGCTGGCCGCTCTCCACGGCGAAGCGCAGGTCCCCCGCGGTGGCCGCCGGCTCCCGCTCGACCAGGGCCTCCCAGGGGACCCCGGCGGGCAGGTCCACCGCGCCCGCGTACGGGCCGGGGCGGTAGCGGGTGAACCGGGACACCTCGGCGTGCACCCGGGCGGTGACCGGGGAGCCCCGGTCCTCACCGGTGAACTCGCCGAGCTGCCACTGCCGGGCGAGCAGCCAGAGCGGGTCGGCGGTCCGCGCGTCCACGGCCGGGGCGAGGTCCGCCCGCCGGGTGCGCGGCTCCAGCCTTGTCCAGGTGGTCACCGACGGTCCGTCGGTGCCGGTGAGCGGCTCGTCAACGGTGGTCATCTCAGCTCCTGCCCGCCCTGGGGGGTCAGCGTCGCGTCCGGCACGAAGTCGGTGGTGGTGGCGGACTCGGCCGCGTTGGTGGGGAGGTAGAGGGCCGGCAGGAACTGCCCGGCCGCGCCGAGGGAGTCCAGGTCCACGGCCCGGGCCGCGGCCAGGTCCAGCGCCTCCTCGAGCAGCTGGGCGAGACCGGCCGGTTGCCAGTTCGTCGCGCCGCGCGGGGCCAGGCCGAGCAGCACCGCCTGCGGTGCCGCGGCGCCCGGGGCGTCGTACTCGAAGGTGAGCCCGGTCTGCACGCGCTCGGCGGGCACCACCTCGGTCCACTCGTCGACCACGAGCCCCTGCACCGGGCGGGTGGGGTCGATCCCGCCGGGGGCGATGACCACCAGCGACAGCGGTTCGGTGCCGCTCCTCGGCGCGGCCTCGCCCACCCAGCGGTCGTCGGGGCGGTACGGCAGCTGCGCCACCCGGATCGTCGCGGGCAGCTTCACCACGCCGCCGGCGGCGAGCGCGTCGGCGCTGGTCAGGACCTCCTGGAGGCGGCCGACCGCCGGGCGTACCCGGCCGTAGCGCGACAGCCAGCGGCGGACCGGGTGGGGTGAGCCGCCCTGGAGCGCGTCGCTGGCCGCCAGGGCGGTGGCGAGCTGCCCCGGCTGCGGCGCGAGGGCCCGGGGCAGCACCGGCATGTCGGGGCCGAGCAGGGCGCGCAGCCGGGCGATCTGCGCCTCCCGGCGGCGGGCCGGCGGGGCGTCCGGCCGGTCGAAGTCGGTGTCCGGGTCGCACCGGCAGCCGCCGGGCGGGCAGGGCGTCCGGTCGTGCAGCTCGGCGATCACCCGGCAGTGCGCGGCGAGCCGGCGGTCCAGTTCGAGCCGGGCGGTGGCGGCGGTCTCCGCGAGGACACCCGCGTCGTCCGGGCGCGGCGGCGGTGGCACCGCGCCGACCACGCCGAGGCCGGCGGCGACGGTGAGCAGGTCCCGGGCGGTGTCGCCGGCCCAGTCCGGGGCGTCGGGGGCCGGCAGCGCGGCCAGCCCGGCGGCGGCCCGGCCGGCGGCCTGCCAGGTCTCGTCGGCCTGCGCCCGGGTGCCCGCGTCGACCTGTGGGGGGACCGACGGGTCGGTGCCGAGGTCGGCGGCGACCGCCGGGCGGGACCGGCCGACCAGGTCCCGCAGCACGGTCACCGCGTGCAGGAACTCGGCCACGCTGACCCGGTCCAGCGGCCAGCCGGGGTCGCGGTCGTAGTCCAGCTCCAGGGTCCAGTCGCCGCCGACCTCCGCGGGGCGCAGCGGCCCCCAGGCGTCGAGCGCGATCCGCCGGTCCAGCTCGGCGTCGTCGGGGCGGCCGGGGTGCGGGGGAGCGGCGAGCAGGTCCACCGCCGGGGTCTGCAGCCGGTCCAGGCTGGCGGCCCGCCACCCGGTGGCGGTGACGCCGTCCGGGGCGTGCCAGCGGTAGCGCCAGAAGACCCGGAACGAGGGCGGCAGCAGGACGGCGGCCAACGCGTCGACGGCTGCCCCGGCGAGGCGCGGGTGGTGACCGCGGGCGGCCGGCCAGTCCTCGCGGAGCCGGTCGAACCGGGAGTCGGCGTGCACCAGCAGCAGCACCCGGTGGGTGAGCGTGACGCCGGTCGCCGGGGTCCGGGTGACGTGCAGCTCGGGCGGGCTGGTGGCCGCGCCGGACGCCGCGTCGACGGCCGCCGCCGCCCGGTTCAGGTCGCCGAGGGCGAGCTGGTGCACGCTCTCGGCGAGCAGGGTGTCGGCGACCGCGTCGACCGCCTCGGCCAGGTCGGCGAGGACCTCCCCGGCGGCGTTGCGCTCGGCGGCCGGACGGCCGCGCAGCCACGCCTCGAGCTGCCCGGCCCGGTGCAGCCGGTGCAGTTCGAGGCCGTCCACCGTGGTCGTCGACTCGACCGTGGCGGTGACGGTGCTGCCGCCGTCGTCGGTCGGATCGACCCGGTGCGCGCGGACCGGGGCCAGGGCGCGCAGGGCCGGCAGCAGCTGGTCCCACGGTCCGCCCGGGTGGTCGTGCAGGCCACGTTCGAAGCGGTAGCCGAGCAACGCGCCGAGGCTCTCTCCGGCGCGTACGCCGTCCAGGAGCTGCTCGGCGAGGCGTACCCGGCGGGAGGAGAGTTCGACGGCGAGGCCGGGCTCGCCGCCGTGGCTGCGCGACGCGCTGCGCAGCACCGCGGCGGTCACCGCCTGGGCCGGGGACGGCGCGTGCACGTGCCCGGCGCCGGCCGGGGCGAGCGGGAGGGTCGGCGGGGCCACCGTGGCCGGGATGTCCGCCGGCCGGTCCACCATGGTGGGTGGTCCCGCCGGCGCCAGGTCGACCACCCAGCCGTAGCCGCCGACGTGCACGCCCGGGGCCGGGCCGGCGGTGACCTCGGCGAGCCGGCCGGTGGCCAGCGAGGTGATCCAGGCGTCGAGCCGGTGGCTGGCCAGACCGAGCGTGCCCGCCACGTGCCGGTCCAGGTCGGCGGCCGTCAGCCCGTCGCCGAGGGCGTCCCGCAGCCCGGTCAGCGCCGCCCGGAAGGCCCGCAGCTCCGCGGTGGCCCGCACCTGGCGGGGATCGTCGCGGACGCCGGCCAGGTGCTCGCCGACGGTCTCGCTGGCGCCGGGCACCGGCACGGCCAGCCGCCGCCGCAGCACCCGGGTCCGGTCGTGCGGGCGGATGTCCACCAGCTCCGGTTCGGCGATCTCCGCCGCGTCGGGCAGACCCGCCTCGGTGGCGAAGGCGTCCGCGGCGGCCGAGTGCTCGGCGATCAGGGCGGCCCGCAGCAGCCGGTGGAACAGCGGCACCGGCCCGTCGTCGGTGGCCGCCGGCACCTGGTCGCCGCGCAGCCCCACCGCGGCCAGCGCGGCCAGGTACGCCCGGACCCGGCCGGCACCGTCCACCAGGGGGGTGCCCAGCGCGTACGCCTGCTTGGCGAAGACCGCCAGCGAGAGCCGGGGGTCGGTGGGGCCGCCCAGGCCGAGGGCGGTGAGCAGGTCGCGGGCCGGTTCGACCACCTGCGCCCGCCAGTCCGGGCCGAGGTCCAGCCGGGCGAAGCGCCACAGCCAGCTCACGTACTCGTTGCCGAGCATGCTGCGGGCCCGGACCTCCAGCACCCGGGCGTCGGTGCCGAGGATCTCCAGCAGCGTGCCGTCCGGGTCGGCCAGCCCGGGCACGATCCGCGGCACCGGGGACGGCAGCCATACCCTCCGCCACAGGTTGGTCAGCACCGCCACGGCGCGGCCCTCACCGGCGCCGGCCGGCTGCCAGTCGCGCAGGCTGGCCACCGGCAGCAGCCCGTACGGCTGGCGGCCCACCCGCAGCGTCGGCAGCGGCCCCTCGGCGTGTACGTGGGCGACGAAGTGGTCGCGCAGGGCGGCCCGCTCGGCCGGGGTGGCCACCGGCAGCAGGTGCCGCAGCAGGCCGCCGAAGCTGGCCGGCCAGAGCAGCCGGCGCACCAGCCGCCCGGTGGGCCGGTCGACGGCGTCGGCGCCGGCACCCCGGGCCAGCGCGGTAGGCGCGCCGGGCCGGGGTGGCCGCCGGCGCGCCGTGGCGAGCGCGTCGTCGGCCGCCGCGGTCAGCGGTACGCCCAGCGCGGCGGCGGCGAGGGCGGCGGCGGACTCCGGCTCCGCCGGGGCGGCGTCGGCGGTGCTCACCGGCGCGACGGTCGGGGTGGCCGCCGGGGTGCCGGTGCCGGTGTTGTTGGTGGGGGTGTCGGGGGCGAGGAAGGCCAGCCCGTCGGTGGCGGCGTGCGCCTCCAGCAGTTCGGCCAGCGCCTCGGCGGAGCGGGCCGGGCCGGTGGCGGTGTCCAGCCCGAAGACGAGCAGCCGCTCGATCGGTTCCGGTCTGCCCCTGGCGTCGACCGGGACGGTGACGGTGAGCGCCATGCCGGCGGCGAGGGCCGCGTCGAAGTCCACCGTCCAGCGCAGGCCGGCGTCGACCGGCAGCGTCTCGTCGCCGGGGTCGATGGTGCCGTCCGCGGCGTCCGGGACGGGGCTCGGGCCGACCGGCAGGCCGGCGGTGACGGTGCCGGAGGTGCCGCTGAAGAGCGTGCCGCCGGTGGTGCGGCCGACGGCGTACCAGCGGGTGGGCAGCAGCCGGGCGCGGGCGGGCTCGCACCACGGGCCGGTCCGGGGCTGCGGGTCGGGGAAGACCCCCTCGTCCGGTTCGAGGACCCGGGCGATCCAGCCGGCGCGGGGCGCGCCGAAGCGGCGGACCAGGTCGGTCCAGGCCGCCTCGTCCGGGTGGCCGGTCGGCCCGTCGGGCCCGTCCCCCCAGTACGCCTTCCCGGCGGCGACTTCCTCGGCGGTCAGCCCGGGCTCGTGGTCGTCGACGTGGATCTGGTCGGGGTAGACGCGGATCTTCAGGGTGGCGCCGGCGAAGCGGGTCTCCAGCCGTACCGGCAGCAGGACGGCCGGCGCGGCGGCGGTCAGCGTCCACGGGGTCCCGGTGAGGGCGCCGGACAGCGGCGGCCGTTCGACGGACGAGGTGCTCATGGCTGGGTCTCCGGCGGGGGTAGCAGGTCACTGGCGTGGCGGGCCAGGAGGACGGGGCGTTGCAGCACGGCCCGGGCGGTGTCGGCGGCGTTGCGGCCCGGCCGGGCGGCGAAGACCACGGCGTCCGGCGGTGGCGGGTCGCCGGTCAGGTCCACCCCGAAGCGGGGTGCGGCGGGTTGCTCGCGGAGCAGGAAGAAGGATCCGGCGGGCCCGGTGTCGCGGCTGTCGGCGCCGCGTGCCACCTCGGCGGTGCTCGGGAAGCCGAACAGCAGCAGGTCCGGCGAGAGCCAGGCGTTGAAGATCGGCAGCACGTCCGGGCCGGTCGGGGTGCGTTCCCGCGGGCCGGTCCAGCTGGCCGCCCGCATGGTGACGACGGTGGACGGGTAGCGGCGCAGCAGCTCGCCCCGGATCACCAGGACCAGCGACTGCTCGCCGGGCGCCCCGACGGCGGTGAGGTGACTGCCGAGCGGCCCGCTGCGCCAGGCCGGGTCGGTCAGCGGCGGGATGTCGGTCAGCGGCTCGCCGGCCGACGCCGCGCCACGGACGTCCCAGAACTGGCGGAACCAGGTCTGCCTCGGGTCGGCGGGGAACTCCCGCCAGAGCATCTCCCGGCTCATCTCGTGGTTGAGGCCGACCAGGAACGCCTCGATGAAGCGCGGGTTGGCGGCGAGCGCGGTCATCGTCTCCGGCGCCACGGCCGGCAGGTTCGGCACCACGTGCTCCTGGGACAGGCCGCGCAGCAGCTCGTAGGTGGGCACGTCGAAGGTGACCCCGGCGAGCAGCCGGCGCAGCGGGTCGCCGCTGTCCGGCAGCGCGTCGACGAGGCCGCCGTCGCCGAGGTCGATCCCGGCCAGCACCTCCCCGGTGACGGCGGTCTCCGGGCGTACCGTCTCGCGGACCGCCGCGGCGGCGGTGGCCACGTCCACCGGGGTGGGGTGGTGGTCGCGGGCCAGCGCCTGGGCCGGGGCGAGGCGGCCCTGGTGGGCGGCGGCGGCCGCCATGAAGTCGTCGCCCATTCTCGCCCGGTCGGCGACCAGGTCGGCGCGCAGGTCGGCGACGGTGACCGGGCAGCCCCGCGCGGTGCCCGCGTCGGCGGCGCCGGTCAGGGTGACCGGAGGGCTCCAGTCGACCGGCACGCCGTCGGGGTCGAGGTCGAACGCGACCCGGTAGCTGACCGTGCCGCCGCTGCGCCGCGCCACCACCAGGTCGGGCCGGCGGGTGCCGGTGATGTCGGCGACCGCGACGCCGGCCCCGTCGCCGGTGGCGGTCGCCGTCTCGTCGGGCACCGCCCGGGCGGCCGTCCAGCCGCCGGCCACCCGGCCGCGCCGGTTGAGTCCCCGGCCGGTCAGGTAGCGGGCCACGGGCGTGCCGTTCAGCGAGCCGGCGGCGAAGACCAGCAGGTCCGGGACGTGGTCACCGGTCATGTCGACCACCTCGACGCCGACCGCGCCGAAGGAGCCCAGCTGCATCGGGGTGGGCTGCGAGTCGGTCCAGCCGTCGGTGACCGCGCCGGTGTCGTCGAGCCCCCAACCGACCCGGTAGAACACCCGGTTGTCGGTGCCGCCGGACCGGCTGACCGCGTACGCGACGACCAGCTCGGGCCGGCCGTCGCCGTCCAGGTCGGCGAGGGCAACGTCGAGCCCGGCGGCGTCGGCGCTGACCGGGTCGGGCAGTTCGTACGGGCCGGTCCAGCCGCTGCCGGCCGCACCGGTGCCGTCCGCGTCCCGCCCGACCCAGTACGCGATCCGGCAGGTGCCGGCCGTCGTGCCGGGCAGCAGTGCCGCGGTGACCAGGGTGGGGCGGCCGGTCGGCAGCACGGTGCCGAGGGTGGTGGCGGTGGCCCGGGCCACCGCCGGGATCGCCGGCCCGTCGACCGGTGCGGTCAGGGCCGGCTCCCGGACCACCCCGTCCTCGCCGAGGTGGTGGGCGACCTGCAGGTGGGCCCGGCTGCCGGTGCCCTGGGCGACGGTGTGGCCGAAGACCAGCGAGGAGAGCAGCCCCACCTTCGGCGCGAACCGTACGTGGGCGGGGGCGGGCGCGTCGACCGGCCCGGCGCCGCGCGGGTCGGCGGGAGCGCCGTGGTCGACCCAGCCGGCCGCGCCCGAGTAGCCCCACCGGTACGCGGTGAGCCGCCCGTCGGCGGTGACCGCGAAGATCTCGCCCTCCCGGGAGTCGCCGACGAACGGGCCGGGCCGGTGCGCGCCGACGCCCGGCGCGGCGGCCTCCTGCCCCCACGCCCAGAGGTAGCGCTCCTGGACGTCGTGGTACCAGAGGTAGCGGCGCATCAGGCGCACGTCCGCGGGGTTCGCCGGGTGCTGCGCGAGCACCATGATCGCCAGTTCCTCGTCGTTGCCCAGCGGGGCGGCGTCCTGGGCCAGCGAGATGATCCGCAGCCCGTCCGGCACCGGGTCGTGCGGGTACGTCGACCCGTCCCGGAACAGCGACACCAGTTGCCCGGCCGGCGTGACGTACTCGATGCCGTACTGCCGGTTGGGGTAGGCGTGCTCAGCGGCCGGGGAACCCCAGACGGGCGGGCCGCCGTACGCCCGCCACTGGCTGCCGTCGTGCCCGAAGAGGCGGTTGGCGCTGGTCGCCACCAGCACGCCCAGCATGGACGGTCGCGGTGAGCCCCAGAGCCGCTCGCCGCCGCCGACCGGGCTGCCCAGCGGGGTCCAGGACCGGGCCGCCGGGTCGAAGCGCCAGAGTCCGGCGTCGCCGCCGAGCGCGTACAGCGCCGGGCCGGCGGCCACCGGCCGGCTGTGCAGGCCGCCGGTCGGGGCGCCGCAGTCGGTCCACACCCATCGGTCGCCGTCCCAGCGCCGTTCGAACAGGCGGCTGTCGTGGGTGCGCACGTACACCCGGTCCGGCGTCACGGCGGCGCCGGAGGTGGCGACGGCGGTGCCCGGCGGCGTGCCGTGGTCCCGCCAGACCCAGCGGTCGGGGGCGACCCGGCGGCGCTCGAACAACCGGCCGTCGGCCGCGCCGAGGAAGAACCGGTCGGCGCCGAGCAGGTCGCCGCCGTTGGTGGCGACCCGGGTGACCGGGTCGTCGGCGGCCAGGGCGGGCCCGGCCGTACGGGCGGTGAGGCCGCTGGTCCCGGTGTGCCACCACGGGTCCGCGGCGGCCCGTTCGATCACCTCGCGGGTCAGGTCACCGACGCCGCGGCCGTCGCCGGCCAGGGCGTCGAGCACCGCGCCGCCGGTCGGGACCCGGGCCGGGGGCACCGCGCTGCCGCCGTCGGCGAGCCGCGCCAGCGTCGCCGTCGCGACGTCGCCGGCCACCCGACGGGCGAGCGGCCCGCGCGGGCGTAGCAGCCGGCGTACCGGCGCGGAGGTGGCCGCCTGCGCGCCCGGGTTGCCGGCCAAACGCTGGTCGAGCGGGTCGCCGGGGCCGGCGGCCAGCCCCGGGGTCGGCACCTCGACCAGGTCGTGCACCGGCTGGGTCAGCGCCACCAGCCGGTCGTCGCCGACCGCCGCGCCGGGGGCGTGCGGGTCGACCCGACGGGCGTACAGGGCGGTGGCGGTGTCCCGGGCGGCCTGGCCGCGGCGCAACTGCTCGTTCGCCTCGCGGATCTGCGCGGCCCGCTGCCAGGCCGCGGCCGCCAGGTCCTCCTGGTGCCGCTGCACCACCTGGGTGCCGAGCGCTGCGGCGGCGCGGTACCGCGGGTCCAGGTTCAGCCCGGCGAGCCAGCGCGGTTCCGCGTCCGGGGCGGGCAGCTGCGTCTGTTGGCTGTGCAGGTCGCCGTAGCGCGGCGGGGTGAGCCGGTCGGCGGCGTGCCGGAGCAGCCCGGTGAGCCGGTCCCGCCAGGCGGCGCGGACGTCGTCGGCCCAGGCGGTGGGGGTCATCCCGGGCGCGGCGAGGGCACCCTCGAAGCCGAGCACCGAGCGGCCCTCGACGCCCTCGTCGGGCTGCGCGGGGAGGCCCCCGCCGGGAGCCGCGATGTCCACCGGCTGCCGGCCGACGTCGTTCGGCAGCGGCCGGGCCTGCAGCCGGCGGGCCAGCGACTCGAAGTCGCCGTCCGGGCCGGTGCGGAACGTCCAGTGGTGGTAGACGGGCAGCAGGAGCGGGTCGTCCGGGGCGGGGTGCGCCGAGCCGGGACCCCAGGCGGGAGCGAGCGGACCCGCGTCGTCGACCGGTTCGCCGAGGCCGGCGCGGACCCCGGCCTCGAAGGCGGGGACCACGGCGGCCAGGTAGTCGGTGCCGGTGGCGAGCCGGCGCGGGCAGAGCAGCCGGGACAGGGTGCGCTCCGGCGCGTCGGCGAGCACGGCGGCGACGTCCTCGTCCTCGCTGGTGACCAGCACCTGCGCGTGCGCCCAGGCCCACGAGTCGGCCAGGCCGGGCAGCTGCCGCACGGTGGTGGCGAGCCGGGGCAGCGCCTGACCCGGCTCGGTCCGCAGCTCGCCGCCGGCGGCCACCGGTACGACCACGAGCACCAGCCACGGGCGCAGCCGCCCGTCGGCGTCGGGCCGGGCCGGGGTGTACAGCCAGGGCAGGTCCGGCCGGTCGAACTCGACGGCCGCGAACTCGGAGACCTCGACGTTCTCCGCCCCGGGTGCCGGGTGGCTGCGGATGACCTCCTGCGGGTCGACGCCGACGACGTCGCCGGGGCCGTGCAGCAGGGCGGTGGAGGTGCCGGTGATCTCCCGGGTGGCCGCCGTGGCGGTGTCGGTGCCGAGCGCGGTGACGCTGAGGTCGACCGTGGCGCGGGCCCGCGGCAGCGCGCCGGTCAGCGGGTCGGTGTCGGCCACCACCCGGGCCACGCCGTCGCGTACCCAGGGCAGGAAACGCAGGCCACCCATGTCAGCGGACCTCCAGTTCGGCGGGGACGATGCGCGGCTGCGGCACCGCGAGGCGGGGCCGACGGGCGGTCCCGGTGCGTCGGGACGGGGACCGTTCGGTGGCGGGGCTGCCGGTGCGCGGCGCGGGAACTCCATCGCCGCGCGACGACGGCGTCCCGGCGGTGCCGCGCGACGGCGCGACGGTTCCGGCGGTGCGGCCGGTTCCGGCGTGGGCCAGGTCGAGGGTGGGGCCGGTGAAGCGGGCGGCGCCGGTGCGGCGGCTGCCGGCGAACGCGGCCGGCGCGGTGGCCGAGAACCGGGCCAGCAGGTCACCGCCGCCCGTCGCGGCCAGGCCGTGGCCCGCCGGCAGCGGCCGTCCGGCGGCGTCCGGGTCGTCGATGACGATCCGGTCGTACGCGTCGTCGCCGGCGAGGGCGGTGAAGGAGGTGAGCGCGGCGTCGGGCAGCGCGGTGCCGTCCGGCAGCGCCACCGTGCGGCCCGCCGCGAGGCGGACGAAGCCGGGCGTGGTGAGCTGCTCCTCGGGGGACAGGTCGCGGAACTGGCCGGGGGCGAAGTCGTCCTCGACGACGTCGCCGAGGGTGCCGGCGAGGCGGTCGTCCCCGGTGCCGACGCTCACCCCGGTCAGGGTGAACCGGTTGGGTCCGCTGATCCGTGAGGTGCCGATCCGGGACAGGTCGGTCTCCAGCGGCAGCACGTTCTCCCGTACCGCCAGCAGGGCGCCGGGTTGCAGCAGCAGCGGACCGGTCCAGCCGGCCAGGTCGCGCAGGGTGACCGGTTCCCCGGCGGTGAGCGCCGGCCGCACCTCCCAGGCGTCCGGGGCGGACAGCGCGGCGCGCAGCGCCTCACCGGCGTCGACGTACGTCGGCTCGTCGGCCCCGGTGGTGTCCCCGTCGGTCCAGGCGAACTTCGCCGACACCTCCCAGAACAGGAACCTGATCCGGGCCTCGCCCCAGGCCCGCCACGGGCCGGGCCCGCTGATCCCGATCAGCAGGGTGACCGCGAGCAGTTCCTTGTCCTTGAACTTCAGCGACACCGTCGCGCCGATCTCGGCGGTGAACCAGAAGGGCTTGAACTGGAACATCACGTCCAGCCAGGCGCGGCCGTCGATGACGAACCCGCCGCCCTCGAAGTGCAGTTTCAGTTCCGCGCCGAACTGGGCGGTGTTGCTGGTGACGGCGAGGTACGCCGACAGGTTCACGCCCTTGCCGGACTTCTGCAGCGCGATGGTGAACCGCTTGACCGCCGGGAAGCCGGGCGGCGGGCTGTAGCGGGGGTGGAAGCCGCCGATGGAGACGGCGAACGTCCGGCCCGCGCCCCAGCGGGCACGCAGGGCCATCTCGCCGGAGACCGGGCGGCCGAACAGCTTCGAGTCGATCAGGGCGGCGTCCACGCTGATCTCCCGGCGGGCGAAGTCCACGATGCCCGCCGAGTCGAGCCGGAACTTCCCGGCCTGCCGAAAGTCGATGACCAGCTTGCCGAGGAGCAGGATCCGGACCGGGTCGGGGAACTCCACCAGCACGGCGAGGTCGGCGACGACCTGGCCGCCGAGAAAGTTCAGCCGGACCATCGCACCGAGCACGGTCCCGGTGGTGTCGACCGGGAAGATCCGGCTGAGGGTGGCGATGACCGCGGGCGCGTTGCCGACCGGGTCGGCCGGGAAGAGCAACGCGTCCAGGGTGCCGGCGCGGGCGGCGTTGCGGACCTCCTCGGGGTTGGTCCGCCGGTTCCAGCCGACCACCAGGCCGAGCCCGGTGATGGAGATGCCCCAGAACAGCATCAGGCCGGGGAACCACTCGTACGTGCCGGCGAGCAGCAGCGAGAAGGTGTGGCTGCCGTCGGCCTCGGTGAGCCGGCTGCCGTCCGGGTTGCGGGTGTTCAGCACGGCGGTGGCCTGTAGCCGGAACCCCTTCATCGGGGCCAGCGGGGTGGTCGAGGTCATGCCGAGCTGCAGCACGCCGGCGTACATGCCGCGGGCCTCGTCGACGAAGAGGTAGCCGCCGCCGGAGACGATGCCGTTCTCCATCCGCAGCGCGACACCGTCCGGGCCCTTGAACGCCGGCCGCAGGTCGGCCGCGCCGAGGTTGCCGGCGGTGGCCCGGTCGCCGGTCCCGGTGGGCAGCGCGGGCGGGAAGGTGAGGTCGGCGCGGACGCCGATGTTCTGCACCACCACGTGCAGCGGGCCGAGCGCGGCCCGCACGGTGGTGCTCAGGGTGAGGCTCAGCGCCCGGGTGGTGGTGGACGCCTCGAGGGCGATCCGCAGCCCTTCGATGCCCAGCCCGTGCCAGGACAGGTGCACCGGGTAGTCGGCGGCCAGCGCGGCGGCGCCGGTCAGGTGCAGGCCGCCGCGCAGCGACCAGGCCAGGCCGAGGTCGAGGCCGAGCCGCAGCCCGTCGGCGGGGAGCAGTTTGGCGAGCAGCCCGTCGCCGTCGCCGGGACGCACGACGAGTTCGGCCTGGCCGGCGCGGATGCCGAGTTCGACGTCGTCGCGGCCGGCACCGAGGCTGGCCCGGCCGCCGAGGACGAGCTGGCCGACGGCCAGGTGGGTGCCGCCGGGCGAGCCGAGGATCCAGCCGGGCTGCCCGGCCGGGGCGATCCGGGCGACCTCGGCCGCCCACTTCACCACGGCGGCGTCGCCGCTGACCGTGACGCCCTGCGCGTTGATCGCGAAGGCCGGTCCGGCGCCGCTGAGGTCGGTGGCGACGTTCCACGCCCCGATCGAGCCCTCCAGGTGCGCCTCACCGGTGGGGGCGAGGATCACCGTGAACCGGCCGTCCCAACTGGCCAGGCCGAGGGTGACCCCGAGGCCGAAGGTCGGGCTCCACGGGGCCGGGCCGGCTCCGGCCGGTGGGGTGCCGTCGGGGGTGCGCAGGCCGCTGAAACGCAGCCGCAGCAGGCTGTCGGCCAGCCGGCGGCCCACCTCACCCTGGTCGGGCCCGAGGTCGGGGCGGACCCCCTGGTCGGCGTCGAGGCCGAGGGCCCGCAGCGCCCGGGCCAGCCGGGGCAGCAGCCGCGCGGACAACTCGGCCACGCCCTCCGGGGTGTCCCAGCCGTTCGGGGCGTACCGCTGGCGGACGTAGCCGCCGGGGTCGCGGACCAGGTCGACGATCCGGTCCAGGTGCAGCTCGTCGCGGCGCTTCGGCAGCCGGATCGGGGCGTCGCCGGGCGGCATCGGCGCGCTCGGCGGGTTGACGGCGGCCGGGTCGACCAGGCCGAGCAGGTCGAGCAGCGGCACCGTCCACGGCACCCGACGGGTCAGGTACGTCAGCACCAGCAGATCGATCAGGTCGTCGGCGAGTTCGGCGGGCAGCCCGGGCACGTCCGGCAGGCCGTTGCGCACCGTCGGCAGCTCGCCGATCTTCCCGAAGACCTTGCCGACCGCTTCGCCCACCTTGCCCAAGCCGGCGAGGGTGTCGAGCCCGGCGTCGTTGCGGACGGCGGCGACCACCTCGAGGGCGTCGCCGACGGTGCGGGCCCACTCCTCGAAGCGGGCCGCGTCGAAGCCGCTGACCGCCTCCAGGTCCCAGCCGAGCGCCCGCATCAACCGGGCCCGCCGCCACGGGTCGTACGCCGACAGCACCGGCCCGGCGAGCAGCCGGACCTCGTCCCAGAGCAGGGCGAGGGCGTTCTTCGGCTCGGTCATCTCCGCTCCCGTCCCGGTCGTGTCGTCGGTCATGCCGTCACCCTCGGCAGCTCGCTCAGGTCCAGTCGCAGCGAAGCGCGGGCGGGGGCGAGGGTCCGTTCCGCCTCGGTCAGCGCCGCGACGGGCAGCGTGTAGCGGTGCCCGGCCGGCCAGGCCGGCCAGCCGACGAGCCGGGCCAGCGCGGCGGCCACCGGCGCGTCGGCGGCGACGACCTGCCCGATCGCGGTGACCAGCGCGAGTTCGTGCTGGTCGGTCCAGCCGGTGGGTGCGGCGTTGAAGTCCGGGCCGAGCGTCCTGGCGCGGGCGAGGACGGTGTGCAGTTCGCCGGCCGCCCGGGGGCGGGTGCGGAACTCCGGCTTCTCGGCCACCGAGGCCGGCGGGCCGACCGCGACGAGCTGGTGCGCCCGGTACTGCTGCCAGCAGGCGAGCAGCGCCACGGACCGCTCGGAGGTGAACAGGTCGCCGATCCGGGCCCGCCGGGGCCGGCCGTCCGCGCCGGTCACCGGCGGCACGGTCGGGGTGGCGGCCGGGTCGGGTGAGTCCCAGTCGGCGGCGAGCAGGTCGTGCAGCCGTTGCCGGGCGAAGGTCCACAGTCCCCGCCGGACGCCGTCGTGGCCGCGCAGGGCCAGCGCGTACCGGTGCATCCAGTGCCAGGAGCGCAGGCCGAGCAGTTCCAGGGTGGTGCCGATGCCCTGCCGGGCGGCGCCGGTGGAGTCGGTCTCGGCCGGGCGGGCGCGCAGCACCCGCAGCTCCGGGTGGAGCAGGCCGCCGCCGTCCCGGCCCCAGCCGGGTACGGCGTTGATGCCGCCGAGCCCGCCGAGGGCGTCGTACGCGTCCCGGTCGGTGGCCCGCAGGAACGCCAGGTACGCCCACATCTCGCCCGGCTCGGCGCCGATGTCCAGCGCCGGGGGCAACGTGGTGGGTGCCGTCTGCGGCCCGTGCGCCCGCCAGCCGAACGGGCCGAACCGGATGACCGCGGGGTCGTCGGCGGCGACCGCGTCCAGCCAGCCGCCGGCCGCGTCGGGCACCCGGTTCTCCGCGACGGCGCGCAGCACCTTGAAGGTGGAGAGCCGGCGGGCGGCGCGGGTGCCGGCGTCGCCGCCGGCGGCGATCGCGGCGGTCAGCTCGGCGAGGGTGGGTCCGGTGGCGTGGTCCTGCGGCCGGGGCAGGATCGCCTCCGGCAGCAGCTCGGCGCCGGGGTCGAGGACCGGTCCGCCCCACTGCGGGTCGGTGGGGTGGTCCCGGTACGCGCCGAGCCGGATCAGCTCCGGGTGCCCCGGCGGGGCGGTGCCGGCCCCGGCGGGCCGGCCGGTGATCACCCGCGAGTAGAGGCGCCGGTCGGCGGCGGTGACCTCGTCGAAGAGCCACACGTTCGGCTGGTCGAGCCGTTGCGGGCTGTCTCCGGAGACCTGCCAGGACTCGACGACCACCGGGCAGCGCCACCGCTTCTTCAGCCAGTGCCGCACGGCGACCTGGGTGGCGAGGTCGGCGACCCCGCTGACCGGCCCGAGGTAGCGCTCGTCCTGGGGCACGTCGACCGGTTGCAGGCGGTCCGACCAGCGGGTCGCGGTCGCGTCGGCCGGTTCGACGGCCGTACGGTCCTGCCGGGCGTACGCCTGGAACTCCCGCACCGCCCAGTAGGTGCGCAGGCCGTACTCCCCGTCGGTCTCGTCGGGGGCCCGGAAGCCCAGCTCGGCGAGGTCGTGCTGGAGCCGGCTCACCCACCGCTCGGTGACCAGTTCCGCCGGCCGCTCCACCCCGTCGTAGCGGGCCTTGGCGGTGGCGGTGGCGTCCCGGTCGTCGGGGCGCAGCACGAACCCGCCGTACGGCGGCGCGGTGGTCAGCGAGCAGCCGAGGGAGAGGTCCACCGTGTACGTGGTGAGGGCCGCGGCCCGGTTCTCGCCCGGCAGGTGCCACCAGAGCCGCTGGGTGGCGGTCTTGCACTCGCCGGCCGGCCAGTCGAAGGTGATCTCGCCGAGGTTGTTGCGCCCGACGATCTCCTTGCCGTTGCCCCACGATCCCTTGTAGTGGTCGAGGTTCCGCGCCGCCGTGAGGTACTGGGCGAGAGCCTGGTCGCGGGGGAGTCCGGCCGGGTCGACCACCGGTTCGGGCACGCCGTCGCGGCGGACCTGCGGGTCGGCCTCGTCGTGCCGCAGGAACTGCACGTACACGTTCCACTCCGGTTGCCGGCCGAGCACCTTCAGGGCGTCCAGGTCGCTGACCGCCGGCCGGCCGGACACCCACCAGCCGGTGGTGTCGTCGGCGCCGGCGGTCACCTGGACCCCGGCCTGCATCCGCTGGCCCTCCCTGCCGGGCAGCTCGTTGGCCCAGCCGACCAGGTCGATCCGGCCGGTCACGTCGAGCAGCGGCACGTACCCGACGTCGTGCAGGATGCGGGTCAGGCCGTCCTCGTTGCGGAACGCGCTGGACACGAAGCCGGCGATCACGCCCTCGGTGCGGTTGACCCCCTGGTACGGCGTGGCCGGGTCGGGTCCGCAGGCGTAGGGCAGCATCGCCGAGTAGCGGATCCGCTCGGCGGAGCCGAAGTGGATGTCCCCGCCGAGCAGCACCAGCCGGCGGCGGCGCACGCCGTCGGGTCCCGGGGGCGCGGCCGCGAACAACCGGGCCATGATCTTGTGTACGGCGGCGTCGCTGGCCACCCAGGCGTCCTCGGCGTCGGCCAGGTACCGGCCGGCGGTCGCGTTCGCGACCGGTTGGGCGAGCTGCTCCAGCACCGGCACGCCGAAGAGCGCCACCGGCTGGGCGACCACGGTGACCGCGTCGTCGCCGAGCACCCCGCCGCCGGTGAGCATCTCGTCGAGCGGATGGTCGTCGAGCAGCAGCCCGCCGGGGTGCCCGGCGCCGGCCGGGTACTGCCGCCAGGTGCGGGTGTCCAGCGCGATGAGCTGGTAGCGGGGCCAGGTGACCGTGTAGTGGTAGGTGAGCGCGCCGGCCGGCCGCTGGAGCCGGCCGGAGTCGCTGATCCCGGTGGGCAGGCCGAGTCGGGTGCGCAGGGTCAGGTCGTCGGCGTCGTTCGGCGCGGCCGACCAGCCGGCCAGCGCGGTCAGGGCGGCCCGGCCGGGTTCGCCGGCGTCGCCGGTGGCGGCGAAGCGCTCCGGGGTGTTGCCCCAGCCCTGGAACACCACGTACGCGGCCATCGCGTTGCGGATGATCCGCCGGCCGAGCGGGGAGCCGACCACCGCGTCGGTCACCCAGGAGCGGGTCATGTTCCAGTCGTCGGTGACCTCGTGGTCGTCGGGCACCATGTAGGTGGCCACGTTGGCGAGCTGCCGGCGGACCGCGGCCAGGCCGGTGCGGAAGCCGTGCAGCGCGAGGGCCTGCCGCTGCCAGCGCTCCCAGCGCCCGATGATCTCCTTCTGCTGGGCGCTCGGCGAGTACGCCCGGCCGGCCCGCATCAGGTCGTACACGCTCTCGCCCGGGCGGCGGTCCTGCGGATCCCTGAGGATGCGGGTGTCGGCGGGCAGCACGTGCTCGAAGGTCGGCCAGCTGCTCGGCCAGAGCACGTCCGACCAGGCCAACAGGTACATGCACAGGTACTCGCGCAGCGACATCAGGTGGCTGTCGGCGGCGCCGGAGGTGAACTTGGCGTCCCGGGCGATCGCCGTGGCCCGCTTGCCCGGCAGGTACGTGCGGTCGGCGGGCGGCGTGCCGCCGACCGGCATCGGCTCGGGCGCCAGCCCCAGCCGGGCCGCCACCCCCTCGTACGCGGGCACCGCTGGCTCGGTGCCGGCCGCCGGCAGGGCGTCGTGGCCGTGGATGATCGCCAGCAGCGGGTCGGCGACGTCGTCGGCGTAGATCTGGTCGCCGCCGAGCACGAGCTGGTGCGGCCGGACGGTGGGGTCGCCGCCGGCGGCGGCGATGATCGGATCGAGGGCGGGGAAGGCGTCCTGCCCCTCGCCGTGCGGCTTGCGGCACGAGCCGTGGAAGATCCGCAGCTGGTTCGGGTCGGCCGGCGGGGTGACGAAGGTGGGCACCGCCGGCACCGCCGAGGGGGCCTGCGGGTGTCCCTGGTAGGTGAGCGCGGCCCGGGCCGCCACCGCGTCGGCGGCCACCACGCCCGCGTCGAAGAGGCTGCCCGCGCCGGCCGTGCCGGTGAACGCGAGGTCGTAGCCGTAGAGGGTGCCGGCCTGCAGAACCGCTCCGGTGACGGTGACGGCGACCACGTGCAGCCGGTCGGCCAGCCGTACGGTGGCGCGGCTGCCGGTGCCCACGGTGGCGCCCCGGGCGTAGCCGGGGGCGGGGCCGAGCCCGAAGACGGTCAGCGACACCGTGCTCTCGGCCCGCAGGGCGACGAAGACGGTGACGCTGGTCGGGTCGACGCGGCGCACGATCGGGCCGCACAGGACGAGCGGCAGGCCGGTCGGAGCGGTCATGCGGGTTCCCTTCGCCCTCGGCCACGGTGTTGTCGATCTCGATCCAATCCAGCGCGGGGGCGGTGGAACACCGCGCAACAGGGCGAACGTTCGGGCTTGCCGGCTGACAACCATCGGTCCGACGACGGCCGGCGCCGACCGTTCCGAGAGGAGCGAACGTCCACTCAGGCCGATCGAGTGACGGAGACCCGACGACCGCTTGCCGGCCGGGATCGCGGCGCGGTAGAGCCGGTGCGACGACGAAGGCCCGCACCGGTTGCGGTGCGGGCCTCCGTCGTCGGCCGGCGCTTGCCGGCCGGCGGGTCAGTAGACGGTCACGCCGTACGCGCCCGCCGCCTCCGGGACGGGCTGGTAGAAGGTGGTGCCACCGCTCCTGCAGTCACCGCTGCCGCCGGACGTGATGCCGAGGGCCTTGGTGCCGTCGTAGAGCGGGCCGCCCGAGTCGCCGGGCTCCGCGCAGACCGTCGTCTGGATCATGCCCTTGACGGTGCCGCCACCGCTGTAGCGGACCGTCACGTTCAGCGCGGTCACCGTGCCGCTGTGGGTGCCGGTGGTGGAGCCGGTGCGCTTGACCGACTCGCCGACCACCGCGTTGGCGGCGGTGTAGCCACCCGGGTGGCTCAGCGCGGTGTTGTCGTAGCGGACCAGGGCGTAGTCGTTGCCGGGGAAGCTGGAGCCGATGGTCGGGCCGATCAGCGTCTTCAGGCCCGAGTCGGTGTACCAGGTCTTGGCCACGTTGCCGCAGTGCCCGGCGGTGAGGAAGTAGTAGACCCCGCCCTTGACCGCGTTGAAGCCGAGCGAGCAGCGGTAGCCACCGCCGTAGATGGCGTTGCCGGCGGAGAGCAGCGGACGGAAGGTGCCCCGGGCCCGCTCCACCCGGATCGCGCCGGCCCGGTCGCCGGCGCTGCGGGTGACGGTGGCGAGTTCGGCGGCGGAGACGCTCTCGTCGGCGGTCACCACGACCCGGCCGGAGGCGGCGTCCACCCGCCAGGCGATGCCCCCGACACCGGAGGCGGCCACGGCGGCGTCGACGCGGGAGAGCTGGTCGGCGGTGAAGCGGGTGGGGGCGGCCGAGGCGGTGCCGGGGACGGCGAACGCGCCCGCGGCGACCAGGCCGGCGGCCGCGGCGAGCAAGGGGGTGAGACGACTACGGCGGATTCTCACGGTCTCCTCCTAGAGCGGTGAAGGCCGCCGGTTGCGTCGGCGTCCATGCCGTACCGCCGGGGTCGGGATCGGGGTTGACCTCGACGAACGCTTGACGGCGAGTATCCACCACCCTCTATGCGGCAGACAAGGGCCTGGGCCCGCCGGTCCGGGCCCAGGACTAGGCTGGCCGGCGGGGAGGTGCGTCTTGATCTTCAAGCCGACCAGGAACGCGGCCACGGCCGCGCCGTCCACGCTCACCGGGCTGGCGGAGGCCGTGCCCGGCGGGGTCCGCACCGGCGCGGCCGACCGGCTGCGCCTCGCCCACGACGCCTCCCACTACCTGCTGCACCCCCGCGCGGTCGTCACGCCGGCCGACGCCGAACAGGTGGCGGCGCTGCTGCGGCACAGCCGGGCCAGCGGTACGCCGCTGACGTTCCGCTCCGGCGGCACCAGCCTCAGCGGGCAGGCCGTCACCGACCAGCTCCTGGTCGACACCCGCCGGCACTTCCGCGACCTGGAGGTGCTCGACGACGGGCACCGGGTACGGGTCCAGCCCGGGGTGGTGCTGCGGCAGGTCAACGCGCGCCTCGCCCCGTACGGCCGCAAGCTCGGCCCCGACCCGGCCAGCGAGTCCGCCTGCACCATCGGCGGGGTGGTCGCCAACAACTCCAGCGGCATGACCTGCGGCACCGAGCACAACACCTACCGCACCCTGGAGTCGGTGCTGCTGGTGCTGCCCAGCGGCACCGTGCTCGACACCGGCGCGCCGGACGCCGACGAGCGGCTGCGGGCCACCGAGCCCGAGCTGCACGCCGGGCTGCTGCGGCTGCGCGACCGGATCCGCGCCGACCCCGACTCGGTACGCCGGATCCGCGCCCAGTACGCCATGAAGAACACCATGGGGTACGGGGTGAACGCGTTCCTCGACCACGACCGCCCCGCCGACCTGCTGACCCGCCTCGTGGTGGGCAGCGAGGGCACCCTCGCCTTCGTCGCGGCGGCCACCTTCCGCACCGTACCCGTGCACCGGCACGCCGCCACCGGCCTGCTCGTCTTCGACACCCTGGGCGCGGCGATGGCCGCGATGCCGGCCCTGGTCGCCGCCGGGCCGGCCGCGATCGAGCTGCTCGACGCCGCGGCCCTGACCGTCGCGACGGCCGACCCGAAGGCGGACGCCACGCTGCGCGGCCTCGCGGTCCGGGAGCACGCCGCGCTGCTGGTGGAGTGGCAGGAGTCCGACCCGCAGGCGCTCGCCGACCGGGTGGCGCAGGCCCGGCCGGTGCTGGCCGGGCTGCCGCTGACCACCCCGGCCCGGCTCACAGGCGACGCGCCCGCCCGCGCCGCCCTCTGGCACATCCGCAAGGGCTTGTACGCGGCCGTCGCCGGGGCCCGCCCCTCCGGCACCACCGCGCTGCTCGAGGACGTCGCGGTGCCGGTGGCGGCGCTGGCCGACACCTGCGCCGCCCTCGGCGACCTCTTCGCCCGGCACCGCTACGAGCAGAGCGTCATCTTCGGCCACGCCAAGGACGGCAACCTGCACTTCATGCTCAACGAGCGGTTCGCCGACGGGGCGGCCCCGACCCGCTACGTCGACTTCACCGAGGAGATGGTCGACCTGGTCCTCGGGCACGGCGGAACGCTCAAGGCCGAACACGGCACCGGCCGGGTGATGGCCCCGTACGTGCGCCGCCAGTTCGGCGACGAGCTCTACGCCGTGATGCGCGAGCTGAAGACGCTCTGCGACCCCGACGGCGTGCTCAACCCGGGAGTGCTGCTCAGCGACGACCCGGACGTGCACGTGCGGCACCTGAAGACCGTGCCGACCGTGGAGGAGGAGGTGGACCGCTGCGTCGAGTGCGGCTACTGCGAACCGGTCTGCCCCAGCCGCGACCTGACCACCACGCCCCGGCAGCGGATCGTGCTGCGCCGCGAGATCGCCGCCGCCCGCGCCGCCGGTGACCGGGCGCTGGCCCGCGAACTCGAGGACGCGTACGACTACGACGCGGTGCAGACCTGCGCGGTCGACGGCATGTGCGCCACCGCCTGCCCGGTCCTGATCAACACCGGCGACCTGGTGAAACGGCTGCGGGCCGAGGAGAACGGCACGGCCGGACAGGCCGGCTGGCGGGGTGCCGCGCGCCGCTGGGGCACCGTCACCCGGGGCCTGGCCCGGGGCCTCGACCTGGCCGGCGCGGTGCCGCCCGCCCTGCCGGAGGCGGCGAGCCGGGCCGCCCGGGCGGTGCTCGGCGCGGAGCGGGTCCCGCAGTGGCGGCGTGACCTGCCCGGCGGTGGCGCGGTGCGGCGCCCGCACCCGGTCGACGAGCCGGATGCGGTCTTCGTCCCGTCCTGCCTCGGCACCCTCTTCGCGCCCGCGCCGGGCGGTCCGGGCGTCGCCGCCGCGCTGCTCACCCTCGCCGAGCGGGCCGGGGTGCGGCTGCTCGTGCCCGACGGCGTGGCGAGCATGTGCTGCGGCACGCCGTGGTCCTCGAAGGGGCTCACCGCCGGCTACCGCGACGTCCGCGACCGGGTGCCGCCGGCGTTGCGCGCGGCCAGCCGCGACGGTGCGCTGCCCGTGGTCAGCGACGCCGCCTCCTGCACCGAAGGCTTCGCCAAGCTGGTCGCCGAGGCCGGTGACCTGCGCGTCGTCGACGCCGTCGCGTTCACCGCCGAGGTGCTGCTGCCCCGGCTGACCGTCCGGCGCCGGCTCGGCTCGCTGGCCCTGCACCCGACCTGCTCGTCGACCCGGCTGGGGCTCGACGAGGCGCTGCTCACCGTGGCCCGGGCGGTCGCCGACGAGGTGGTGGTGCCCGACGGCTGGCAGTGCTGCGGCTTCGCCGGGGACCGGGGCCTGCTGCACCCGGAACTGACCGCCGCCGCCACCCGCGCCGAGGCCGCCGCGGTCACTGGCCGGCCCTTCGACGGGTACGCCTCGGTGAACCGCACCTGCGAGATCGGGATGGCCCGGGCGACCGGCCAGCCCTACCGTCACCTGCTGGAACTCCTGGCCGACGCCACCGGATGAGCCGATGTCCGGCGAGCTGAGCGCCCTGGCGGAGCTGGCCGCGCTGCGGGCGGAGCTGGACGAACGGGAGCTGACCCTGATCGACCGCGCCCGCCAGCGGGGCAGCACCTGGGCCCAGATCGCCGGCGCGCTCGGCCTGGCCAGCCGGCAGGCGGCCGAGCAGCGTCGGCACCGCCTCGACGCCGCCGCGCGGGCCCGGCGGCTCGACGCCGACCGCCGGTACGCGCCGCCGCTGGCCCGGCTCCGGCTGGCCGTGACCGAGCTGCACCGGTGGATCGTCGACGACCGACGGTGGGAGTCGCGGTTCCCGCGTGCCGCCCTGGTCCGGGGCACCCTCGCCGCCGCGCTCGACGCGCCGGCCGGGGCACTGCACGCCCTTGCCGCGCACGCCGCCGCGGACCTGGCCGAACTCGACCCGACCCGGCTGCCGCCCGCCGTCCGGGCCGCCGTACCGGCGCTGCACCGGGCCCTGTCAACGGCGCGTTGACAGGGCCGCCCACCCCTTGCCCCGGCATCGCTCAACTTCGGACCATGGGTGCTCCGACGCGCACCCGGGGGAACCATGCGACGCAACGCGGTCCTGTTCGTCGCCATCTCACTGCTCTCCGGCTTCGGCAGCACGACGATGGCGCTGGCCGTCAGCATCTGGCTGCTGGACCTCACCGGCTCCAGCAGCCGGGCCGCGCTGGCCGGTCTCTGCGTCTACGCGCCCACCCTGGCCGGCCCCTGGCTCGGCGGGATCCTCGACCGGCTGCCCCGGCGACCCGTCGTCGTCGCGGTGAACCTCGGCCTCGCCGCCGCGCTGCTCTGCCTGCTGGCCGTCCGGACCGCCGCCGACGCCTGGCTGCTCTTCGCCGTCTCGCTCTGCTACGGCCTGAGCTACGTGCTGATCGACGCGGGCGAGTCGGCGCTGCTGCCCCGCGCCCTGGGCGCCGGTCGGCTCGCCGACGTCAACGGCTGGCGCTCCAGCGCCCAGGAGGGCGCGAAACTGGTGGCCCCGCTGGTCGGCGCCGGTCTCTACGCCTGGCGCGGCGGACACCTGGTGGCGCTGGTCAGCGCCGCCCTGCCCGTCCTGGTGGCGCTGCTCTATCTCACCGTACGCCTGACCGACCCGCCGCCCGCGCCATCCGCTCCCGTATCGGACGGTGCTCCCGACATCGCGCCGGGCGACGCTGCCGCCACCGTCGGGGCCGCTCCTGACGGCGTGCCGGGCACCGCTTGCACCGCACTACCGACCGGACGGGACCGTGGCCTGCGGGCCGGCCTGCGGGTGCTGCGCCGCGACCCGGTGCTGCGCCGCAGCGTCGGGCTGGCCGCCGTGGTGATCGCCCTGTCCGGCTTCACCACCGCGCCCCTGTTCCAGGTCGTGACGGTCGACCTGCGCCTGCCGTCGACCTTCCTCGGGGTGCTGGCGAGCGCCCAGGGCGCCGGTTCCCTGGTGGCCGGGGTCGTGGTCGGTCGGCTCATCACCCGGCACGGGCCGGTGCCCGTGGCGGTGGGCGGCGCGGTGCTCTTCGCCGTCAGCTGTCTCCTGCGCTGCGCGCCGTGGTGGCCGGTGACCGTGGCGGCCGGCGTGCTCGCCGGCATCGGGCTACCCGTCGCCCTCGTCGCGGCCGTCACCACCGTGCAGACCCGCACCCCCGAGCCACTGCTCGGCCGGGTGGCCGCGACGGCCAACACCGCGATGTTCGGCCCGGTCGCGGCGGCCATTCCACTCGGCTCGGTCGCCGTGCACCTGGGTGGCCGGCCGCCGTTCGTCGTCGCGGCCGTCGTCAGCCTCGTCGCGGCCGCCGTGGCCGTTCGTCGTCGTGGCTGCCCGCTGCCCGGCGCGGAGCCCGTCCTGACCGCGTCCGGCGTCCGGCGTCCCGTGAGGAGGTGACCGACGGCGGCTCAGCTCCAGGGTTCGGCGTTCAGGTACTCCCCGGACATCCTCGCGGCGGCCGCGCAGAGGTCCTCACCGAAGAGTTGGTTGCCGCCGGTCGCGCTGCCCCAGGTCTCGTCGGCGAGCCGAGCGACGACCCGGTAGGAGCAGTCCTCCACCACCCGCCAGTGCCGGATCTGCCGCGCCATCTCCGCGGTGACGAGGAGATCCCACACCTGCAGCGGGCCGGTGTCAGCGGTCATGCCGGTGAGCGTACCCACCCACCACGCCGCCGCGCCCTGCCGCATCCCGTCGCTCTCTGCCACGCTGAGTCCCCACCGTGCGGCATTGTGGACGGTTACCCAAGGTGGCTGACATCCAACCGGCCCTGAACCTTGAACCGCCCAGCAAGCCGCTAGGCAGTGTCTTCAAAGGATCTCGGTGTCGGATGATGTAGGGCGTGGGTCGTCGCTACGAGTTGTCTGACGTCGAGTGGGAAGCGCTGTCGAGGTATCTGCCGTCGGCGGTGACGGGTGGTCGGCCTCGGGTCGATGACCGGCGGATGCTCAACGGGATCGTGTGGAAGATCCGGGCCGGTGCGGCGTGGCGTGATGTGCCGGCCCGGTACGGGTCCTGGCAGTCGATCTACACCCGTTTCCGCAGGTGGGCCCTCGATGGCACGTTCGAGCGGATGCTCGCCGGGGTCCAGGCCGACGCGGATGCGGCAGGGGATATCGACTGGCTGGTATCGGTCGACTCGACCATCGTGCGGGCCCACCAGCACGCCGCCGGCGCTAAAGGGGGCGCCGGGAATCGGACGAACCACAAGATCACGCCCTCGGTCGATCTCGAGGTGGACTGACCACCAAGATTCACCTCGCCTGCGACGGCCTGGGCCGGACCCTTGCGTTCGTGCTCTCCGGCGGCAACGTCAACGACTGCACCCGTTTCACCCAGGTCCTCGCCGGCATCCGTGTCGAGCGTTCGGGTCCCGGCCGGCCCCGCGTCCGTCCGGACCACGTCATCGCCGACAAGGGCTACAGCTCCAAGGCCATCCGCGCCGACCTACGCCGGCGAGGCATCGGGCACACGATCCCGGAGCGCGCCGACCAGCAGGCAAACCGCCGCAGGCGAGGCAGCCGCGGTGGCCGGCCACCGGTGTTCGACAAGCAGATCTACAAGCGGCGCAACGTCGTCGAACGCTGCTTCAACCGGCTCAAGCAGTGCCGCAGCGTCGCCACCCGCTATGACAAGACCGCGACGTCTTATCAGGCCACCGTCACCATCGCCGCGCTACTCCAATGGTTGTGAACCTTTGAAGACACGGCCTAGAGCGGTCATTTCTGACCGCCAGCCGCCGGCGAATCACCTGTCGCTTTCTCCCTTTGCTCTGCTTACCTGCACGCAACAGTCACGCACCGTACGTGTTGCGTCTGGGTAAGCAGAGCAAAGGCGCGCGAGGGAGCATCCGCGGACCACCGACCTCTGTGACCGATGGTCACCGAGGTGCGGGTACGTGAGACGGATCGCGTGCGCCGAGGCGGAGGCGACCGGGGTGCACCGTGGTGACCGGGCCGGCCGGCACCGCCGCCCGGCCGCCCGACCGACCGGGCCCGGCGGGCCTCCGCGGTGGCGCCTGCTGACTAAGATCCAGTGCATGCTGCGCAGGTGGTGGTTCGCGGGTCTGCTGCTGGCGTGCGCGGTGCTTGCGGCGGTCACCCAGGGCGACCGGCGGCTCGCCGTCGCCGAGGCGGTGGTCTTCGGTGGCCTGGCGCTCCTGCTCTCCCCGTTGCCCTTCCCCCGGTCCGTACCGGCCGCGCAGGCGGCGGAGCAGAGCAGACGCGACGGGCGACCGATCATCTACTGGCGGCCGGGCTGCCGGTACTGCCTGCGGTTGCGTCGCCGGCTGGGGCGGCGGGCGCGGCACGCCCACTGGGTCGACATCTGGCGTGATCCGGCCGGCGCGGCGGCGGTCCGGGCGGTGACCGGCGGCGACGAGACCGTCCCGACGGTCGTCGTCGGCGGCGAGGCCAAGGTGAACCCGCCGGCGGACTGGGTGCTCGGGCGGCTGTGACCGCTGGGGGCCACGCGGCGGGCGCGGGCCGTGCCAGACTCGGGCGATGGTGACCGAGGAACGGGCCCGGGAGGCCGCACTCGCCGTCGACATCGTGACCGGGTGGGCGGCCGGGCGTGCCGACGTACCGGGGGTGGTGGTCGTCGGCTCCTGGGCACGCGGGGCCGCCCGGATGGACTCCGACGTCGACATCGTGGTCCTCACCGACAACCCTGGGTACGCGGAGCCGGAGGTCTGGACCGGTCTGCTCGGCGGTGACCTCAGCCGGACGGCGCGCTGGGGGCCGCTGCGCGAGATCCGGGTGCGCCGCCCCTCCGGCTTCGAGATCGAGCTGGGCGTGGTGCCGCTGAGCTGGGCGGGCACCGACCCGGTCGACCCGGGCACCCACCGGGTGATCAGTGACGGACACCGCGTCGTGCACGATCCGGCGGGGCTGCTGGCGGCGCTGGCGGCGGCCTGCGGGGCGGCGGACGGGAGCACGCGTCACCCGGCGTGATCGGTCGCCACGCTCCGGTCAGCCCAGCACGATCGGGTTCGTCAGGGCGGCCATCTGCCCCGACGGGTGCCGCACCTCGACCCGGACGAAGTCCACCTCGGCCGCGGTGGTCCGCCACCGCACCTCCCCGGAGCCGTCCGGGGACAGCGTCTCCCGGTGCGCGGTGCCCCGGTCGGTGTGCAGGCTGACCGCCCCGGACGGCACGCCGCGTACCGCCACGTACACCTCGGCGGGCCCGCCGGCGGTGTCCAGTCGGTCGCCGATCTGCGCGGTGGCCGCGCCCGCCGTCGCCGTGACCGTCAGGTCCACGGCGGCGGAACCGGCGATCCAGCTCCGCCCGGCCCGGATGCCGTCGAGCAGCGCCGCCACGCTCAGCTCGTCCGCCCGCACCACCGTGTGCGGTACGCCGAGCTGGCCGGCCAGGTGGGCGTCGCTGTTGCCCATCGCGGGCCGCCACCGTCCGGTGTGCAGGTCGGCGGCGAGCCCGCGCCCCCACTCGGCCAGGGCCGCCTCGTTGTCGGCGTTCCACGGCAGGTCGGAGGCCCACTGCCCGTTCCACACCTCGACCACGTCGAAGCCCTGGTAGGGGTACATGAACCGGCCCGACGGGTACGGCGCGTGCGGGTGCGCCGCCACGCAGAGGCCGCCCGCGCGCTGCACCTGCTCGCGGTGACGGTCCACCACGCCGTCGCGGACCCGGTAGCGCCAGTCGACCACCTGCTCCGGCGGCAGGCCGAGGGCCAGCCAGTGGCCGGTGCCGGTGGTCACCTCCTCGCCCAGGATCACCAGCAGGTCGTCCCCGGCGGGGTCGGTCCAGGCGGCGTGCGCGTGCGCGTCGTTGTGTTCGGTGGTCGCCACGAAGTGCAGCCCGGCCCGGCGGGCCTCGGCGGCGAGCTGTGCCGGCGTCAGCTCGCCGTCGGAGTGCACGGAGTGGACGTGGCAGTCGCCCCGGTACCAGCCGGGGCCGCGCCCGGGCAGTCGGGTTGGCGGGAGCTGCGGGACAATTTCGGGCTGTGCCATCCGCCGAGGCTAGTCAGCGTCACCCCGTCTCGCTGCCCCGGTCGGGCCCGGGCGGGCGGGAACAGCTCAGCCGGGCGGCGGCGTACGCAGGTCGCGGATCGGTGGCCGGCCGTGCGCGGCCAGCGGGCCGCACGCCGGTTCGTGCAGGTCCTGCGGGTCGATGTGCCGGGCGATGGCCGCCCCCGGCGGGAAGTACGTCGGGTCGAGCGTGAACGACAGCCGGGTGCCGGTGCCGGTCCCGCCGGTGTACCGCTGCGGCGGGTGGGCCGGCCGGAGCCGGGTGAGCTCCTGCCGGAACCCCACCCCGTCGCGCCACACCTGCACCACCGTCCGGGCGCTCAGGACCGCCGCCGCTGCGGCGAGCCAGCGCTGCGGCCCGAGCAGCGAGCCGAAGTACCCCGGGGCGGGCGGCCCCGACGCGGGCCCGGCGGCGACCTGGTCGTCCTCGACGACGAAGACGAGGTCGGCGTGCACCTCGGCGTGGGCCTGCGGCACGTGGGGTGCGGCGACGGCGGCGGCGGGGTGCAGGGCGTGCCCGAGCACCGCCACCAGGATCCGGGTGGGCAGCCGGGGATCCGCCGGGCCCAGTCCGAAGTACATGCCGGGCCGGTGCCGAACGGCCTCGTCGAAGGGCAGCACCCGGATCTGCTCGGAGCCGTACCCGTGGCTGACCTCGCTCATGGCGACGAGGCTACCGCCGCGCGGCCGGCGGGAACGGTCGTCGGGTGAGGGCGGCGTGCGCCATCCGGGTGAGCGTGACGATGTCGAAGACGGGCAGGCCGAGCCGCTGCTGGATCCGGTACGCGAACGGCACCAGGTCGGTGCACTCGATCACCAGCGCGCGCAACCCGGGGTGGTCGCGGGCGAGCGCGTCGACCCGGGCGTCGACCTCGGCGGCGAGCCGGTCCACGTCGAGGGTGTCCCGGCGGCCCTCCAGCATCACCTCGCGGAACTCGGGTTGCCCGGCCATCCCGGTGAGCGCGACCGGGACGTCCTGCGCGCCGACCGCGGCGAGGTGCCGGGGGGTGAGCGCCGCCTCGTCGGCCACCAGCAGGCCGACCGGGCCGCCGACCATGCGGTGCACCATCGGCAGCTGGATCAGGCTGGACGACCAGAGCGGCACCGGGACGGCGGCGGCCAGCTCGGCCTGGAAGAGCACCAGGAAACCGCACGCGCCGGTGATCCCGGCGACCCCGGCGGCGGCCAGCTCGCGGGCGGCGGTGACGAACGGCTCCAGCAGGGTGGGGTCGGCCTCGCGGACGAGACGCCGCGGGGTGGCCCCCTCGACCACCCGGTAGCGCACCGGGAAGTCGAAGGTGGCCGGGTTGCGGATGTGTCCGGGGATCTTGTCGAAGGTCGTCTCCAGGCAGAGCACGCCGATGGTGGGGTCCATCAGAGACCGACCCGGAAGCGGTCGGGCGCGAAGGTCTCCAGGGGCATGTCGGGGTCCTTCCCGGTGACGAGTTGGGCGAGCAGGCGCCCGCCGGCGGGGGCGAGGCCCATCCCGATGTGGCCGTGCCCGGTCGCCACGCTGACGTTGCGGTACGCGCCGAGCCGCCCGATCAGCGGCAGGCTGTCCGGGGTGCACGGCCGCAGTCCGGTCCAGACGTCCAGCCGCCGGTCGGTGTCCAGCCCCGGCAGGTACGTCCGGGCGGTACGCAGGATCCCGTCGACCCGCCGCGCCGAGACCGAGGCGTCCAGCCCGGACAGTTCCAGGGTGCCGCCGATCCGGATCTGGTCGCCCATCGGCAGCACCGCCACCTTTCCCTCGCTGAGCAGCATCGGCAGGGTCGGGCTGCCCGGCCCGGCGGGGACGGTGACCGTGTAGCCCTTGGCCGGTTGCAGGGGCAGACCGACGCCGAGCGCCCGGGCGAGCCCGGTCGACCAGACACCGGCGGCGATCACCACCTCGGCGGGCCGCAGCTCGCCCCCGCCGGTGCGGACCGCGCGGAGCTGCCGGTCGACGACCTCGAAGTCGCGTACGTCGACGCCGCCGAGCACCTCGACGCCCCGCTGCCGCAGCGCGTCGGCGAGGCCGACCAGGAAGGCGGGCACCCGCAGCGCGGCGCCCTCCTCGTTGAGCAGCGCCCCGGCCAGGTCGAACTCGACGCCTGGTTCGAGCCGGGCCAGCTCGTCCAGGCCCAGCTCGCGCAGCGGCACCCCGTGGGCGACCGCCGTGTCGACGGTGCGCCGGGCCGCCGCGTACCCCTCGGGGGTGTGGCAGGCCAGCACCATGCCGCGGGCGGTGAGGGTGCCGGCCAGCTCGCCCTCGGCGCAGACCTCGCGCAGCACGGCGAGGCTGCGCTGCTTGAGGGCGAGCAGCACCTCGAAGCCGGCGCGGGCGTGCCGTTCGGTGCAGTGCCGCCGGAAGTGCCACAGCCAGCTCAGCAGCTCCCCGTCGAGGCGGGGGGTGACGTGGAACGGACTCTCGGGGTTCAGCAGCCAGCGCAGCCCTCGGGCCGGTACGCCGGGCTCCGCCAGCGGCGCGGAGCCCTGGGTGCCGACGAAGCCGGTGTTGCCGGCGGAGCAGGCCGCCGGGTCGCCGACCTCGTGCCGGTCGACGACGGTGACGGTGTGCCCGGCCTCGCGCAGGAACCAGGCGCAGAACAGGCCGACGACGCCCGCGCCGATGACCAGGACGTCGGGGTCGTGCCGCGTGGGCGTCGTCGCCATCGCCGGCCTCAGAGGGTGACGACGAAGAAGCAGGTCGGCAGGTTCACCACGACCCGCTCCCAGATCTCCGCCGCCAGCGCCACCCCGGATTCGGCGAAGGTGCCCGGCGGCGGTTCGGCGAACCGGATCGTGGAGCGGCCGGCGTCGAAGAGCAGGGCGCCGTGGCCGAAGTCGCCGACGACGGCGGTGCCCGGATCGACCAGTCGGGTCCGCACGATGAAGACGCCGTTCTCCTCCACGTCGCGCATCAGGGTGCCCGCGCCGAGCAGCCGGTAGTAGTCGGCCGGGTTGATGATCAGGCCGTCGGCGGTGCTGCCCATCTGCTCCACCTCGTTGCAGGCGGCCAGGATGGTGGAGCCGAACGGACCCGGGTCGGTGAGCCGGCCGAGTTGCGGCATGTGCAGCAGCCCGCCCTCGCCGCGCAGGATGGTGTGGTTCTCGGCGGTGGCCAGGCGGACCACGAGGCGGTAGTCGATGAACTGCGCGAAGCTGACCGGGTCGTCCCAGAGGGCGTCCGGCACCTGGACCCACGCGGTGGTGGTGAGCAGCGGCGGGATGGGGGAGCGGTGGAAGTGGTTGGCCGCCTCGCGGCGCAGGTCGGCGCCGTCGACCCGGGGGTCGCCGGGGCGCGGCGGGCTCTCGTGCCAGTAGTGCTCCTGCGGTTCGCGCGACAGGTCCACCACCTTGAGCATGTTGCGCGACGGGTAGCGGGGCTTGCGCCGGGAACTGGTCAGCGAGTCGGTGATGGTGACGTCGTAGTCGACGCGGGTGTCGAAGCCGTCCCTGGCGAACGCCTCGACGAAGCGCCCGCCGGGTGACATCTGCGTCCGGCGGTCGGCGACGACCTCGGCGATGGTCCGTTTGATCTGGTCGGTGCGGGCCATTGTCGTTCCCCTTCTCAGGCCGGCTTGCGGGCGATGACCATGCCCCAGCCGAACTCGCCCCGGTCGATCGCGGCCTGGATCTCGTCGCAGGAGTCGGCGAAGCCGAGGATCCAGGTCCGGGCGGCCTCGTCGGCGGTGCCGGCGGCCCGCTCCCGGGCGGTGTGCCCCAGCACCCGGTACGTCTGCCGGATGTGCGCGTCCAGGCTGCGCGCGTCGACGTCGACGAAGCCGGCGGCGGTCAGCGCGTCGGCGTAGCCGTCGAGGGAGTAGCCGCCGTTCCACCGGACCCGGTCGTAGACGTGCCGGCGGGCGGCCGCGCCGATCTCGGCCCTCGGTTGCAGGAAGTCGGAGATCGTCAGCACCCCGCCGGGGGCGAGCACCCGGAACATCTCGGCGTGGCTGCGGGGCTTCTCCGGGACCAGGAAGAGCGCGTCCTGGCTGACCACGTGGCTGAAGCTGCCGTCGGCGTACGGCAGGGCGGTGGCCGAGCCGTGCCGGAAGGTGATGTCCGCCGTGGGCGCGCGCTCGGCGCGCCGGGACTCGGCGAAGCGGATCCGTTCGATGCTGAGGTCCAGGCCCTCGCCCCGGCACCCGGTCCGCTCGGCCAGGCGGAGCAGGAAGTTGCCGCACCCGCAGCCGACGTCGAGCACTCTCGACGTGGCGTCGATGCCGGCGTCGGCGGCGAGGATGTCGGAGGTCCGGTCGGCCGCCGCCGGGTAGTCGGTGTCCGCCTCGTCGGCGAAGTAGCCGGTGTGCAGCACGCCCTCGCTGTCCCAGAAGCTGAGGTACGTCTGCGTCGTCCGGTCGAAGAACTCCGAGACGTCCCGTTCGGTGAACTGGCTGGTGGTGGACATCGGTGCACTCCTTCGTGCGGCGGGTGGGGGCGGTGGGTCAGGCGTAGGTGTCGCGGCGGACGCCGGTGAGGTGCGGCAGGTCGGGGCCGGTGGCGGCGGCCCCGCCGTCGATCAGGTGCACGCCGGCGGTGACGTAGGAGGCCCGCTCGCCGGCCAGGAACGCGGCCACGGCGGCCACCTCGTCGGGGCGGGCCAGCCGGCCCAGCGCGCTGTGGTGCCCCATCGCGGCGAGCCGCTCCCCGACGTCGCCGTCCGCGCCGGCCAGCCGCGCCGCGGCCCGTTCCATCGGCGGGGTACGCACCCCGCCGGGGGCGAGCACGTTGACCGTCACGCCGTCGCGGCCCACGTCGACGGCGAGGCCCTGGGCGAAGCGGACCAGCGCGGCCCGGGTCACCCCGGACAGCGCGAGCGGCCCGATCGGCACGCAGGCGGTCTCCGAGGCGACCAGCAGCACCCGGCCCCACCCGGCCGCCCGCATCCGGGCCACCGCGGCCAGCGACACGGTGACGGCGGGCAGCAGCACCCGGTCGACGGCGGCCCGGTAGTCGTCGGGGCCGAACATGGTGGCGGTGCCGATCGGTGGGCTGCCCCCGCTGACCAGCAGCACGTGCACGCCGCCGAGGTCGGCGGCGACCCGCTCGACCCAGCGGGCCCCCGCGTCACCGTCGGCGAGGTCGACCCGGCTGGCGTGCACCAGGCCGGTGGCGACGGCCGACAGCTCGCGTTCGGCGGCGGCGAGCCGGTCCGGGTCGCGTCCGCAGACGGCCACGTGCGCGCCCTCGGCGGCGAACTCCCGCGCGCAGGCCAACCCGATCCCGCTGGTGCCGCCGGCGACGAGCGCCACCCGTCCGGTGAGTCCCAGGTCCACGGTGCTACCTCCCGGTGCCGGCGCGGCTGGTCGCGTCCGGTGTGTCGGCGGATGTCGCCGCGTGGCCCGTCCGGTAGCCGTACCGGGCGGCCAGCGGCCAGGCGAGGGTGGTCACGGCGAGCCGCTGCCGGCGGGTCAGCGTGCTCCGCCACCCGTCGTCGAGGTCCCGGATGAGGGTCGGGCCGGTGCGGAACCGGTCCGGGTTGCCGGTCACCGTGTGGTTGCCGCGCAGCTCGACGCCGCGTCCGCGCACCGGGTTGCCGGCCGGGTCGACGCCGACCAGGCGCAGCAGGGCGTCGACGGTGCCGGCCGGGTCGGCGGTGAAGTCCTCGTAGCGCAGGAACATCGAGCGCTGCGGGTGCCGGCGGTTGATCGCCGCCGAGGCCCGGTTGAACCCGTTCCAGTACGCGGTGCTGCGCGCCGCCGACATCGCGTAGACGTACTCCTTCGGCTCCCGCCACGAGTGCGCCACCGCCCGGGGATCGCGGACCAGGTGCAGCCAGTACGGCGTCACGCCGGGCACGTGCGGCAGCAGCGCCGCCTCGCCGGGGATCTTCGTGCTGTCCACGATCACCCGCGCGCCGGTGCGCGCGGCGACGGCCCGGTAGACCGCGCCCATCAGCTCGGCGTGGGCGCGCACCTGCCCGTCGTACGCGCCCCGGCGCAGCACCCGCCAGGTGTGCCGGGTCCGCAGCCGGCCGCGTTGCCGGGCGATCACCGCCGCCGCGTGCGCGTCCGGGGTGGTCCCGTCGGGGCGGCCGATGGGCAGGACCGTCGACCAGAGCGGGCAGTCGGTCAGCCGCTCGCCGCAGCCGCACCGGTCGTTGACGCCGCGTCCGGTGGCGTTGCGCCACAGGAAGTGCAGCTCGCCGACGTGCACCACGCCGGGCACCTCGCCGAGGACGTTGCCGATGATGGTGCTGCCGTTGCGGCACCAGCCGGTGACGCTGAGCACGGTGAGGGATCCGTTCATGCCGTGCGTACCTCCGTCGGCGTCGGGGCCGCCACCGGGCGGCCGATGCGCAGCGCCATCGCCGCGGCCACCGCGGCGCACGCCGCCCCGACGGCGAACACCGCCGGATAGCCGAGACCGGCCGCGACCAGGCCGGTGACCGGACCCCACACCGCCAGGCCCAGGTCCCAGAACGAGGTGTACGCCCCGATCGCCGCCCCCTGCCGCTCCGGTGCGGCGCGGTCGAGCACCATCAGCGCCAGCGACGGGTGCAGCAGGGAGAACCCGACGCCCATCAGCACGCTGCCGGCCACCGCGACGGCCAGGTTCGGGGCGACGGCGACGACCAGCAGCCCGGCGGCCTCGCCGACCCCGCACCAGGCGGCCACCCGCCGGGGTCCGAGCCGGTCGGGCAGGTGGCCGATGACCAGGCGGGTGCCGGCGTACACGGCGCTGAAGCAGCTCAGCACCACCACCCCGTGCCCGATGCCCCGGGCGTCGAGGTGCAGCACCACGAACGCGGCCAGGCCGGCGTATCCGGCGGCGCCGAAGGTCAGCGCGATCCCGGGTAGTAGCGCGGGGCGCAGCAGTAGCGCGCCGCCACGGCCCGCCGGGGCGCCGCGCCGGGGCGCGGGCACCAGCGCGACGAGCCCGGCGGCCAGCGCGGGCGCGGCGGCGCTGAGCGCCCACACCGCCGGGTAGCCGGCCTGCTGCACGGTCGCGCCGAGGAAGGTGCCGGCGGAGATCCCGCCCCACATGCTCACCCCGTACAGGCCGATGAGCTGGCCGCGCCGCTGGTGCGGGGCGAGCTGCACGATCCACACCGCGCCGGCGGTGAACAGCGCCGCCTCGCCGGCGCCCAGCAGCAGCCGCACGGCCAGCAGCGCGGGCACGCCCAGCGGCGCGAGGTAGAGCAGGCCGCCGGCGGCCAGCACGAGCGCGCCGGTCAGCATCACCGTGCGGTGGCCGTACCGGTCGGCGAGGTGCCCGGCGACCGGGCGGACCAGCAGCGCGGTCACCGCGGTGGCGGTGACCAGCGCCCCGACGGTGAGGTCACCGGCGTGGTGGCGCTCGCGCAGGAAGCCGGGCAGCACCGGGATGACCGCGGTGAGGCCGAGGTAGCCGGCGAAGAGCCCGCCGAGCAGGCCGGCCAGCGGCAGCCGGGGCAGCGGCGCGGTGTCGGTCACGGCCGGACCTGCGCGGTGTCGCGGGCGGCGGCCACCTTGCGCACCGCGTGGACCAGTTCGTCGCAGTCGTCCGGGGTGAGGTTGGACGACAGCGGCACGTCAACGGTCTCGGTGAGCAGTCGCGCGGTGCGCGGCAGCATGGCCCGGATCTGCCCGGGGTCGGCGGTGTCGTAGAGGAATCGCCAGTTCCAGAACGCCCGCACGTTGAGGTCGTCGTCCGCGCCGATGTTGCGCGCGTCGATCCCCTCGGCGCGCAGCGCCCGGGCGAACCACCCGGCGTCGCCGCCGGGCACCCGGAACACGAACGCCTCCCCGAGGTACGCCCCGGGCGCGACCGGGCGGCGCACCGCGATGCCGGGCAGCCCGGCCAGCGCGGCGGCGACGTGGGCGTAGTTGCGGTGGAACAGCGCGAGCCGCTGCGGCAGCCGGGTCAGCTCGGCGCGCAGCAGCGCGGCCCGGATCTCGTCCATCCGCAGGCTCAGCAGGGGCAGGTCGAGTCCGGTCAGCGGCGGCTCGCCGTGCGGGAAGTGCCGGCGCAGCCGCCCCTCGTACGCCCCGGACAGGGCGACCGCCCGGGCGAACAGGGTGCTGTCGTCGGTGACCAGGAAGCCGCCCTCGCCGCAGTTGAGCGCCTTGTCGGACTGGGTGCTGAACGCCCCGGCGGCGCCGAAGGTGCCGAGCTTGCGGCCGTGCAGCTCGGCGCCGAGCGCGGGTACGGCGTCCTCGATCAGCGGCACGCCCTGCTCGGCGGCGAACGCGGCGAGCGCCTCGACGTCGGCGGCGAAGCCGCGCATGTGGACGACCACGACGGCGCGGATGTCGGGGCGCCAGCGCCGGCGCAGGTCGTCGAGGTCCATGCGCAGGTCGTCGTCGACCTCGACCAGGAACGGCCGGCAGCCGGCCAGCACAATGGCGCTCGGGGTGGCGACGAAAGTGAATCCGGGACAGGCCACCAATGAGCCGGGCGGCACCCCGGAACCCATCACGGCCAACGCGAGGGCGGCGGTGCCGCTGGAAACGGCGAGGGCGTGGCGGGTGCCGAAATAACGGCACAACTCGTCCTCGAACCGGCCACATTCGGTTTCGTTCTCCGCCCGGTGGTCGTACCGGAAATAAAGGTGGCTGCGGATGGCCCGGACGGCCGCGTCCTCGTCGTCGGGATGGATGAACACGGCACCCTTGTCGTACGTCGGCCAGGGCGCGTGGCGGACCGGCCGTCCGCCGTGCAGGGCGAGCTGTCTGTCCAGCTCGGACCCGGTTGACACCGGCTTCGGCCGGGTCGGCGTGGGAGCGTCGTTGTTCCCGTTCACCGGCGGACTCCTCGGGGCGACGGCGGCGAATCCTATTCGCTCGATAGGAATTCCGGGAACGTGCGCAGGGCTGTTCGCCCGGCGGTCGCGGGTCCCGGCGCGATCCGGTCGAGGAGGGAAAGCCACCAGATCCGACAGGGGTGGTGCCGCAGATCCAGTGACCAACATGATTGTCTTTCGTGCTCCGCGCGTCAACTATCCATTTACCGACATCGACATCCGGGCGAGTTGTCCTTCCGCCCGGTCGCGGACCGTGACCGAGGCGAAAGGGGAATTGTCGCCCATCCATGTAACCCCGCCCTCGCCACGCTGCCCCGACCCGCCGGCCCACCGGACCGCCCCGACCACGCAGGGTGGCCGGCACGCCGGCAGGCCGTGCCGACGACCGCCTGCGCGGATACCCTGGTCCCGTGCACCGGTCCCGGCTCTACGCGCTGATCGTCGACGCGCCCCGCGCCACGGCCGGCGCGGCCGCCGACTTCTGGTCCGCGGCGCTGGGCGCGCCGACCCACGTCGAACCCACCGAACCGCAGTTCACCGACCTGCTCGACGTGGTGCCGGGGCTGGTGACCGCGGTGCAGGCGGTGGACGACGCACCCCGCTACCACCTCGACATCGAGACCGACGACGTGGAGGCCGAGGTGGACCGGCTGGTCACGCTCGGCGCGACCCCGGTCTCCCGCTGGCAGGGCTGCCAGGTGCTGCGCGCCCCCGGCGGGCATCTGCTCTGCGTCATCCCGGTCGCCAGTGATCCGGACCTCTTCGCCGCGACCGCCCGCCGCTGGGAGTGACCGGCCGGGCCGGCTGGGGCATGATCATGGCGGCAGGTGTGGTCGGGGGAAGGACGGGCGGATGACCGTGACGGTGCCGCAGGGCGGCCGGGTGCTCTTCATCGGCGACAGCATCACCGACGCCGGCCGGGACCGGACCGACGGCGGCGACCTCGGCACCGGGTACGCGATGATGGCCGCCGCCTGGTTCACCGCCCGGCACCCCGTGCACCGGGTCGACTTCGTCAACCGGGGCGTCAGCGGCGACCGGGTACGCGACCTGCGCGCCCGGTGGCAGGCCGACTGCCTGGCGCTGGCCCCCGACGTGGTGTCGATCCTCATCGGCGTCAACGACATGTGGCGCCGCTACACCACCGACGACCCGACCAGCGCCGCCGACTTCGCCCGCGACTACCGCGCGCTGCTGGAGTCGACCCGTCGCCTGGGCGCCCGGACGGTGCTCGTCGAGCCCTTCCTCGTCCCGCTCGACGACGCACAGCGCCGCTGGCGCGAGGACCTCGACCCGAAGGTCGACGTGGTCCGCCGGCTCGCCGCCGAGTTCGACGCGACCCTGGTGGCGGTGGACGAGCTGTTCCGGGCCGCCGACGTCGACGAGCGGACCTGGACCCGCGACGGCGTGCACCCCACGCCGTTCGGGCACGCGCTGATCGCCCAGGCCTGGCTGCGCGCGGTCACCCCGACCGCCTGAGCCCCGGACACGGGGACGCCCCGACCGCGGGTGCGGCCGGGGCGCCCGTGACGCCGGGGCGTCAGCCGGTGTACGGCAGGGTCAGCTTCGACTGGTTGCCGATGCCGAGGGTGGTGGCGGTGCCGCCGATGGCGTTCCAGACCTCGACCTTCACGGTGCCGTTGGCCAGGTTCCCGAGCGTGCCCACGCCCGAGTAGAGGCCCTTGGCGTCGGTGTAGTGCTCCCAGCCGTTGACCGGGTCGGTGGCGAAGTACTGGTACGTCTCCACCCGGTCGAAGGTGCCGTCACCGGTCAGGTCGTAGGAGACCCGGACCTGGGTGCCGTTGCCGACGTTCGTGCCGGCGTCGAGGAACAGGTCGAAGCGGGACTGCCCGCCGGAGTACGCCGCGGTGACGCCGGTGGCGGTGTAGACCAGCGCGTTGTGCGGGCTGCCGACCCAGCTGCCGTTCGCCGCGGTGACCGTGGCGTTGGCGGCGGTGCCGGCGCTGCCGGACAGGGTCTGCCCGGTCAGGTACATGTCCGGCGAGAACGCTCCCGGGTCGCCGGTGGGCGGCGTGGTGGGTGCGGTGCCGGTGTACGGCAGGACCAGCGTGGACGCGTTGCCGATGCCCAGGTTGGTGGCCCCGCTGCCGATGGCGTTCCACACCTCGACCTTGACCGCGCCGTTGACCAGGTCACCGAGGGTGCCGGTGGCCGACTTCAGGCCCTGGGTCTGCTTGTAGTGCTCCACCCCGGTGACCGGGTCGGTCGCGTAGTAGTTGTAGGTCTCCACCCGGTCCCAGCTGCCGTCGCCGGTCAGGTCGTACGAGATCCGGGCCTGCACGCCGTTGCCGACCGCCGTGCCGGCGTCGACGGCCAGGTCGAAGCCGCTGGTCCCGCCGTTGTACGCGCCGGTCAGCCCGGTGGCCGTGAACACCTGCGGGTTGGCCGGGGTGCCGTCGTGGTTGCCGTTGGCGGCGGCGACCGAGACCGTGCCGGCCGCGCCGGCCGTGCCGCCGAGGGCTCCGCCGGAGAGCAGGTACTGCGTCGGGCTCAGCGACGGCGGCGGGGTGGTCGGGCTGGGCGGCGGGGTGGTGGCGCTCGGCGGCGGCGTGGTCGGGCTGGGCGGCGGGGTCGTCGGGCTCGGCGGGGGAGTGGTCGGGCTCGGCGGCGGGGTGCTGCCGGTGGGCGGCGTGCCCATGTCCACGCCGCCGGTGGCGCTGCCACCGCTGAAGGTCTGCGCCCCGGAGGCGACCGTCCGCCCGGCCGGCACGTCGACCCGGGTGCCGTCGGAGAAGGTGACCGTCAGCGGCTTCGCGGTGATGTTCGACGCCACGTAGGTGCGGGCGGTGCCCTTCTTGAACACCTTGGCCAGCGGGTGGTTCGCGGTGATCGTGGCGTCCACGTTGCCCAGCGCGGCCAGGTTGCGGATCCAGTGGAAGGTGTGCGCCTTGCTCTCGCCCTCCTCGCTGGCGAAGGTGCTGTTGGCCCGGAAGTTCTGCAGCGCCTTGTCCCCGTCACCGAGGGCCAGGAACTCCCAGATGATGTCCTGCCAGACGCTCGGCGGGCCGCCCTTGTTGGTGACCAGCTCGTTGTAGTTGGCCAGCACGTACGCCGGGTCGTTGCCGAGGTAGAAGTGCCCGCCGGTGATCGGCAGCATGTTGATGCCCTGGATCATCTCCGGGGCCGAGGAGAACCAGGTGGCGTACGCGCCGCCGTCGCCCCACACCATGCCGACGGTCTTGTGGCCGAAGGCGGCGGGGAAGTTCTCGTCGTGCACGTCGAACCAGTACTCGGAGATCGCCGCGGACTGGGTGGTCCAGATGAAGATGCCGGCGTCGCGCACCGCGGCGTTGCCGGTCGCCTGGCCCCACTGGATCAGGGCGTTGGCGAAGTTCATCCCCTCCGAGGAGGACTCCTGGTTGTTGCCGGCGAAGAAGCAGGCCAGGCCGGAGGCCCAGTCGTGACCGGCGTAGATGTCGAAGTCGCGCAGGTACGGGAACCGGGTGTCGGTCCGGTCGTAGTTGTTCGCGTCGCGGATCAGCATGTCGACCATGCCGCCGTACTTGGTGCTCGAGGCCCAGGTGGGGTCGAACTTGGCCACCGTGGCCGCCGCGGCGATGAAGTAGCCGTAGTGGAAGTGGTGGTCGTTGAGGTCCTCGTCGGAGAAGTACGAGGCGGGGTAGCCGATCAGCGTGCCCCAGTTCTTGTCGTAGTAGAACAGCTGGCTGGTCTCACCGGAGCTCGCGGTCAGCCAGTTGGTCAGCCGGTTCTTCATCGCGGTCACCGCCGCGTCGCGAACGGTGGTCAGGCCGAGCTGGTCGGCGATCTCCGCGACCCGGGCGGCCCGGCCCAGGCCCTTGCCGGCCCAGTAGGTGTCCTGGCCGCTGATCCCCTCCGGGTTGGCCAGTTCGGCGTTGAGGTAGTTGGTGACCGTGGTGAGGTCGGCGCCCGAGGAGTCGCCCACCGCCGGCACCTCCGGCAGCACGCCGGTGTACTTCATGCTGGTGGTGAAGGACGCGACGCCGGTGAGCACCCGCATCGCGCCGCGCGGCGAGACGTAGGTGGGGGTGATCGGGGTGGCCCCGACGAGGCTGCGCCACTGGTGCGGGTAGAGCGACACCACCGTCTTGGTCTCGGTGCCCTCGCGGGGCGTGGTGGTGAAGGCGTACGTGGTGCGCACCGTGCTGGTCGCCGGGTCGTACTGGTAGCTCATCGTGGTGCCGGTGACGTGCGCGTGGGCGTACTTGCCGTACTCGGTGGCCAGCGCGGTCTTGTCGGCGGCGCCGCCCGGCAGCACCGCGACCGAGAAGTAGCCCTTGCCGCCCAGCGTGGAGCTGATGCCCGCGCCGCCGACCGTCCAGCCGGCCCCGGTCGGCGCGTACGCGACGTAGTCGTGGCCGTTGACCGTGAAGCCGATCATCGAGCCGGAGTTGGCCCACACCGTCGGCGCCGCGGTCGCGGTGATCTGCGCGTTGCCGCCGGTGATCTGGTAGTAGCTGAACGGCAGGCCGTGACCGATGGTGGCCCGCATGGTGCGCGCCCCGTCGTTCCAGTCCGCGGTGACCGTCCAGTCGGTCCAGTCGGCGGCCTTGACCACCGGCGCGCCCAGCCCGGCGACCCCGACCCGGATGTCCTCGGTGTACGGGAAGTGGTACTCGCCGACGCCGGTGGAGGTGCCGCTGATCGCCGGCGTGGTGGTGTACGACAGTCCGAGCCCGTTGTTCTCGGCGTGGTACGCCAGCGGGTGGGCCATCATGTTCTCGCTGGTGGCGCAGTTGTTGCGCTTCCAGATCAGGGAGGACCACCAGTCGTTGGTGGGGATGGCGCCCTTGGGGGCGTCGGCGGTGACGAACAGTCGCGGGTTCGTGCTGATGGTGCCGCAACCCTTGGGCAGCGCGGCCCCGGGCGGCAGGGTCTCGGTGTAGCTGCCGGCGCCGACGGTGCCGGCCTCCGCCGCGCCGGTGCCGATCACCACGACGCCGAGGACGCCGGCGGCGAGGAAGGACGCGGTGGCCAGGGCCAGGGCGCGCAGGCCGCGGGGGCGTCGGCCGGCGGCGGGTGTCGCGGAAATCGGGTCGGGACGGTCGCCCGGGGAGAAGTCCCGGAGGGGGAGTGGCATAAGGGGGTTCCCTTCGCGATGAGGGATCGGGGTACGGGGTGTGGTGCCGGGAGCCGAGAGAGCGCTCTCTTGGGGAGCGAGGTTAGGTTTCGGTTACGTCCTCGTCAATGGCTCATTACGACAGAGAGCGCTCTCTGGATGCACTCCCGCGAATGTCCGCCCCGCCCGCGCCGCAGCCCTGACCAGCCCCGACGAGGTTGGTGAAGATCGATACCCGCGGCCTCGGGGAGGCCGAAACCGGCCGGAAATTCGTTCCAAAAACGATCTTGCGAAGCGGTGTGGGCGCGCTCCCGCGCCGCACCGGCGCACGCCGCCCTCCCGACCGCTGCCCGCCCCCGCCCCACCCCACCCCACCCCCGCGCCTCGCGTCCGCGCCTTCGCCTCGCGTCCGCACCGCGCGCCGCCCCGCCGTGGATGATCAAGGGGTTTGCGTCAGGGAGTCGGCTTTCCTTGACCGAAACTCATTGATCAACTCAACGGGTGTGCAGGGGGCGGTGGGCCGCCGGGACGCGGCCGGCCGGGCCGGTCACGTCGGCGTCGGTGAGGGGCATGCCGGGTGGCGGCGCGCCGGCGCGAGCCGGCGTCGGCGGGCGAGTGCCCGTGATCCGGCTGGGCGTGGTGGTGGTCGCAGACCCGCGCCGCCCGGCAGGGGCACGCGGCTGCCCGCGATCCGCTCGAGACCGGTGGTGACCCCGGGGGCGTGATCGCGCGGCGGTGCGCCCGGAACCGGCAGTCGCCCCGACACGCCGGCGACCGCATGAAGGCGCGACCGGTCGGGCCTGCGACCGGTGTCGATCAGCATGGGCGCCGCACCGTCACCGCGGACCTTCCCCCTGCGCAGCCCGACCTGACCGCCCCACTCGTCGATCATGAGGTTGGCGGCAGTAACGGAGATCCAGATCGCCGCCAACCTCATGATCGACGACCCGATCGGCGGGGGCGCGATCGGGCCGGTGCGGCGCCAGCGCGGCCACCCGATCGGCGGAGCGCCATCGCGCCCGTCGGGCGGACTCAGCGCAAGCGCGCCCATCCGGTGCGGCCGTCGGCCCGAGCAGTGTCGCCGCCCGGTCAGCGGGCGCGATCAGGGCGGCCACCGCTCAGGGCCGGCGAGCACGGGCGGGAAGCCGATCCGGGCGTACGCCTGGGGTCAGGCGGCGGAGGTGACGGCGAGCTGCTCCCGGTGGGCCGGCTGCGGCAGGGTCTGCCGGCGGGCGGCCGGGACCAGGTCGGTGGACCAGCCGGTCAGCGGGTCGTGGTGCTCGTCGGCGGCGGGACCGGCCGGGGCGGTCGCCGGAGCGGCACCCGCCGGACGCGGGGTCCGCGCGGCGCGCAGCCCTTCCTGGGCGTTGTTCCAGGCGGCGCAGGGCCAGGCCGCGCCGACGCAGCTCGGGCTGACGCAGATCCGGTCGTCGTCGGGCTGGTGCGCGTCGGCCACCGTGGCGGACAGGCCCCACAGCAGCGGGTCGGTCACCTCGGCCGGACGGTCGGCGCGGTCGGTGCTGGCTTCGGACATGGCAAGGTCCCCCCTCTTCGAGCGGAGCCATCTTTTCCGGTACGGCCCGGCGCCAAACCTGCCAGGGGGATCTTTTGTGATTCGCCACCCGGCGGGGCGCGGCATAGGCTGGCCGGCGTGGCCAGGTACTACGACGTGCATCCGGACAATCCGCAGCCCCGGGTGCTCCGGCAGATCGTCGACCTGCTGCGTGACGACGGCCTGATCGCGTACCCGACCGACTCCTGCTACGCCCTCGGCTGCCGGCTCGACAACCGGGCCGGCGTCGACCGGATCCGGGAGATCCGCAAGCTCGACGACCGGCACCCGTTCACCCTGGTCTGCGCGAACTTCGCCCAGCTGGGCCAGTTCGTCAAGCTCAGCAACTCGGTGTTCCGGCAGGTCAAGGCCGCCATCCCGGGAAGCTACACGTTCATCCTGCCGGCCACCGCCGAGGTGCCGCGCCGGCTGCAGGACCCGCGCCGGCGCGCCGTCGGCGTCCGGGTGCCGCGGCACACCGTGACCCAGGCGCTGCTCGCCGAGCTCGGTGAGCCGCTGCTCTCCAGCACCCTGCTGCTGCCCGGCGAGGACGAGCCGATGACCCAGGGCTGGGAGATCAAGGAACGTCTCGACCACCAGGTGGACGCCGTGCTCGACGCCGGCGACTGCGGCCTGGAGCCGACCACCGTCATCGACCTGTCCGGCGACGAACCGGAGATCCTGCGCCACGGCGCCGGCGACCCCGCCCGCTTCGAGTAGCGATCGGCCGTTCCGGCCCCCCACGTCCCGACCGTGCGGCACGGTGGGACGCGGTGGGCAGGTGACGGAGGTACGACGTGAGCGCACTCGTGCTGATCGCGGTGCTCGGCATCACCGTGCTCGTCGGCACCACCATCGGCGGCCGCTACCGGGTCGCCCCGCCGGTGCTGCTCATCGCCTTCGGCGCGCTGCTCGGTCTGCTGCCGCCCTTCGCCGACGTGGTCCTCGAACCCGAGGTGGTGCTGCTGCTCTTCCTGCCCGCGATCCTCTACCGGGAGAGCCTGGTCGTCAGCCTCCGCGAGATCCGGGCCAACCTCGCGGTGATCGCCCTGCTGGCCGTCGCGCTGGTGGTCATCACGATGGTGGCGGTCGCGTACGCGGCGAAGGCGCTCGGGGTCGAGCCGGCGGCGGCCTGGGTGCTCGGCGCGGTCCTCGCGCCCACCGACGCCGCGGCCGTGGCCGGCCTGGCCAAGCGGATGCCGCGCGGCATCCTCACCACGCTGCGGGCGGAGAGCCTGATCAACGACGGTACGGCCCTGGTGCTCTTCTCCGTCACCGTCGGCGTGATCGCCGGCGGGTCGGTGCCCGGGGCGCTGGGCCTCGCCGGTCAGTTCGTCGGCAAGGCCGTCGGCGGGATCGCGGCCGGGCTGCTGGTCGGTGCGGTGGTGATCCAGATCCGCCGGCACGTCGACGACCCGATGCGCGAGGGCGGCCTGAGCATCCTCACCGCGTTCGTGGCGTTCCTGCTCGCCGAGGTGGTGCACGCCAGCGGCGTCCTCGCCGTGGTGGTCGCCGGGCTGCTGCTGTCGTACGCGGGACCACGGGTGATCCGGGCGCGCTCGCGACTGACCGCGTACGCGTTCTGGGACCTCGCCACCTTCATGATCAACGGAAGTCTCTTCGTGCTGCTGGGCATGCAGGTGCCCCGCTCGCTGCGCAGCATCACCAGCCACTCGCCGATGCAGTCGCTGGCCATCGCCGTGGTGGTCGCCCTGGTGGTGGTGGTCGTCCGGCTGATCTGGGTGCAGGTGTCCGTGGCCGGCTTGCAGGGTGTCGACCGGCGCGCGTCGCGTCAGGCCCGCCGCTTCGACTTCCGGGTCCGGGCCGCCATGGGCTGGGCCGGCTTCCGGGGCGCGGTCTCGCTCGCCGCCGCGCTGGCCGTCCCGGTCAGCACGCACGCCGGCATGCCGGTGCGCGAACGGGACCTGATCATTTTCGTCACCGTGGTGGTGATCGTGCTGATCATGCTGGTGCAGGGCACCACCCTGCCCGCCGTGGCCACCTGGGCGGGGCTGCGCGGTGACCGGGAGCGCGAGCACGAGGTGCGCTGGGCGCGGATCCGGGCCACCGAGGCGGGGCTGGCCGCGCTGCCGCAGGTCGCCGCGGAGCTCGGGGCCTCCCCGGACGTGGTGGACCGGTTGCGCGACGACTACCAGGAGCACCTGGACGACATCCGGGCCCCGCGCACCGAGGAGAACGTGCGGCAGGGGGAGGCGTCGCGCCGGCTGCGGCTGGAGGTGCTCGAACACAAGCGGCGCGAGATCAACCGGCTGCGCGACGCCAACGAGATCGACGACGCGGTGCACCGGCAGGTGCAGGCCGGCATCGACATCGAGGAGGTCCGGCTGCTCGGCCCGGAGCCGGAGGACTGACCGCTGGTGGCCCACTCGAAGACACGTAGAAGTTCTTCAATATCGACAATCATCGCGATAGCATCCTTCCTCACCGGCCGGCGGACCCGCCCGGCCCGACCTGCGGGAGGGGCTCACCCATGCCGACCAGAACGCGCCGGCTCGCGCGCCGGGCAGCGGCGCACGCACATCAACGCGCACGCCAACTCCAGCATCGAGGACAACGGCGCGCCGGTCGACATCCCGCGTACGGCCTGCGCCGAGCAGCAGTTCCAGGAGATCAAGGACCTGGCGATCCGGAAGAAGGACGAGGGTCAGGTCATCGTCAGCGGTGACCTCAACATCGACTTCAGCGAGGACCGGGCGTACGGGTACGCGAAGTTCCCGTGGCAGGTCTTCGAGGCGAACTCGCTGCCGAACCTGCGCTCCTGTTACAACCTCTACGGTGAGAAGGGAACCGGCACGCACGGCAGCCGGCACATCGACTACGTCTACTTCTGGAAGCGGCTCGAGGACTTCCGCTACCTGTGGATGACCGACTACCAACTGGTGACCGGTACCAGGTCCGACCACAACGGAGTCGTGGCGACCTTCGCGATCGAGCTGTGACCCTGCGCCGAGGCTGAGGCTGAGGCAGCCCGGGCACCCACGGGACCCGTCCGTACCCCAGGATGGGTCCCGTGGTCACGAAGGAACAGGCGGTCGCGCTCGTGACGGCGCTGCTCGCCGAGGAGCGCCGCACGGGCCGGCTCGGGCCGGCGATCGAGGAGCTCGCCGTGCTGGACGTCGAGCGGCACCCGCTGGGCTGGCTGGTCTTCTGGCAGTCCGCGCGCTACGTGCGTACCCGCGACGTGCGCGACATGCTGATCGGGCAGGGCCCCTACCTGGTGGACGGCGAGGACGGCAGCATCCACCACGTCCCGGTGACCAAGCTCATGACCGACGACTGGGAGATCCGGTACCGGTGGCAGGTGCGCGGCGAGCCCCGGCCGGACCCGGTACGCGACGACGTCCGCGCGGTGCTGCGCGACGAGGGATCCCTGCCCGCGATGCGGCACCTGCGCCGGCGCTGTCCCGCGCTGAGCCCGTTCGATGCCAGGGCATACGTGTACGCGCTGCGCGACGGTGGTGAGCCGCCGGCTGACCTGGTGCGTCGGACCCGACCGCCGGGGGAGGAGGACCGGATGCCGGTCACCCAGCGGCGCGCCGGCCCGTGCCGCTGACCGGGCGGCCGGTCGCCGGTCGCCGGTCCAGGTCGTGGATCGTTGTCTCCGGCTCAACGATCGTGGCGGAATCCTGCGTTGATCATCCGCTCGCGTCCCGGCAGGCTGGTCGTCGTACCGCTACCGAGCAGGAGGACGACGACATGACGCAGCACAGGATCATCGCCCGGCCGCACCGGATCGAGGGCTGACCCGATGTCCTTCCAGGCGTACCTCGACGCGATCGAGGACCGGACCGGCAAGACCCCCCGCGTGCTGGTCGACGAGGCCAAAGGCCGCGGCTACGACCGGGCCGACGTGAAGGCCGGCGTGATCGTGGACTGGCTGAAGGACGAGTACGGCCTCGGTCGCGGGCACGCGATGGCCCTGGTACACGTGATCAAGAAGGGGCCGACGATCAGCGCCAAGCATGTCGGCTCCACCGGCACGCACCGCGACGCCACGGACACCCTCTGGCTCGACGGTAGGGCGACCCGGCCGAGTTGAGCCGGACCGGGGCCCGGCGCGGACGACGCCGCGCCGGACCCCGGCGAACCTCAACCGGCGGTGCAGGTGGGGACGGCGGAGGGCCCGGTACCGGTGCCCTGGAAACCGAACTCGGTGCTGGTGCCGGCGGCGACCTGGCGGTTGTAGTCGACGTTGCGGAACGTCAGCGCGCCGCTGGTGCCACTGGGCTGGGCGCTCCAGGTGTTGGTGACCGTCGCGTCCGACGGCAGGGTGAGCCCGACGGTCCACCCGGTGAGGCCGCTCGCCCCGGCGGTGACCCGGATGCTGGCGACGAAGCCGCCCTGCCACTGGTTCAGCGTCACCGACGCGGTGCAGCCGCTGCCCGACGGCGGCGGGGTGGTGGGCGGCGGCGTGCTCGGCGGCGGGGTGGTCGGGGGAGCGGTCGTCGGGGGCGGCGTGGTCGGCGCGGCGGTGGTGGGCGGCGGGGTGCTCGTGCCGCCGGCGTTCAGTTCGGTGAGCACGGCGGTGTACGCGGGCTTCTTGTTGCCGCCGGCGTCGAAGAGCAGCGGGGTGCCGCTGGCCCGCCAGGAGTCGCTGTCGCGGATGCCCCAGACCGTGATGCCGGTGCAGCGGGCCACCGCCAGGCAGTCGCGGACCACGTTGCCGTAGGTGGTGGCCTGCGTGCTGCCCGAACCCTCGATGTCCAGCTCGGTGATCTGCACGTCGACGCCGAGGTCGGCGAAGTTCTGCAGGGTGGTGCGGTAGTTGCTCGGATACGGCGAGCCGCTGTTGAAGTGCGACTGGAAGCCGACGCAGTCGATCGGCACGCCCCGGGCCTTGAAGTCCTTGACCATGTTGTAGACGCCCTGCGTCTTGGCCCAGGTCCAGTTGTCGGTGTTGTAGTCGTTGTAGCAGAGCTTCGCGCCCGGATCGGCGGCCCGCGCGGTACGGAAGGCCACCTCGATCCAGTCGTCGCCGGTGCGCTGCAGGTTCGAGTCGCGGCGGCCGCCGCCGCTGTCGGCGTACGCCTCGTTCACCACGTCCCAGGCGTAGATCTTGCCCTGGTAGTGGGTGGCGACCTGGGTGATGTGGTTGACCATCGCCTGGCGCAGCGCGGCGCCGGAGAGGTTCTGCGCCCAGCCGGGCTGCTGGGAGTGCCAGGCCAGCGCGTGGCCGCGTACCCGCATGCCGTTGGCCTGCGCGTGGCTGACGATCCGGTCGGCGCTGGAGTAGGTGAACTGCCCCTGGGTGGGCTCGGTGGCGTCCCACTTCATCTCGTTCTCGGGGGTCACCATGGTGAACTCGCGGTTGAGGATGCCCACGTAGGTGGCGTCCGACAACTTGTACGCGGCCACCGCCGTACCGAAGTAGCGGCCCTTCTCGGCCGCCGACGCGCCGAGCGTGGTGCCGGCGCTGGCGCTGCCGCCCAGCACCACCGTCGCCGCGATCATCGCGACCCCCGCCGCCGCGCAGAGCAACGCGGTCCGCGTCCGCCGGGCCGTCGGGCCCCCGGGGTCGCGGGCGAGCACTGAATCCATCACGAAGCCTTTCCCTTGCCGTGGATGTGGTGATGCGCCGCCCCGCGACTGCCCGCCACGGTGGCCGGTCCGGCGCACGGTCGCCCGGAGGCCGTGCGCGGCGGGAGGTGATCCCGTCCACAGTGGGTCGATCGAAGCGATCTCCCCGAGAGACTACCGGAACCGTTCCGAAAAATTAAACGTCGGTCACTGCTCGTGCCGATGCCGCACCACCGGGTGGCCGGGCCGGTGTCAGCGACCAGACGGTACCGCGCTGCCGCTTCGAACAGGTGATATGGCTCGCGGTGGCGGATGCCCGGCGGCCGATTCGTACCCGGGCGGGCAGCCGAAACTTCCAGGACTCCGCTGCCGGTAGCCGTGCTCGTCGACCAGTGCCGCGCGCCGTGTCCCGTCCCGGTCGGCGGTCGGGGGTTGAGTGCCCGGCGCGGCGAGCGGATCCTGAGTATATCGACACCTGGCGATAAAGGAGGCTCCATGCGCCGTCCGTCGCTCCTCGCGCTCATCCTGGTCGCACTGCTCGCCGCCGACCCGGCCGCCGCGCAGGCCCGGCCCGCCCCGGCCACCTCCCTCGCCGCGGTGCACACCCCCGGCACCGCCTGGGGATACGACCCGGCCGCCGGCCGGCACACGCTGACCGTCGACGACAGCGTGACCGGGGCCGACCTGGCGGCGCTGCGGGTCACCGCCGCCCGGACGGGCGCGCTGCTGCGCCGGGAACCCGGCCGGCTGCGCACCCTGATCGCCGGCGGGCAGGCCATCTACGGCGGCGGCACCCGCTGCTCGCTCGGGGCCACCGTCCGCAGCGGCACCACCTGGTACTTCGTCACCTCGGGGCACTGCGCCACCCGCGCCGGCACCTGGTACGCCGACAGCGCGTCGACCACCGTGCTCGGCACCCGCGCCGGCAGCAGCTTCCCCGGCAACGACTACGGCCTGATCCGCTACACCGGCACCGTCACCCACCCCAGCGCCGTCTACACCCACCCCGGACTGCTCACCATCCAGGGCGCCGGGAACGCGGTGATCGGGCAGTACGTGTGCCGCAGCGGCGCCACCACCGGCGTGCGCTGCGGCTCGGTCACCGCCCTCAACGCGACCGTCAACTACGCCGAGGGCAGCGTGTCCGGGCTGATCCGCACCAACATCTGCGCCGAGGCCGGCGACAGCGGCGGCCCGCTCTACGTGCCGTCGACCGGCACCGTGCTCGGCATCCTCTCCGGCGGCAGCGGCACCTGCACGAGCGGCGGCACCAGCTACTTCCAGCCGATCACGGAGGTCCTCGCCGCGTACGGCGTGAGCATCCCGTGAGTCCTGTGACCCGGGGCACCTTTCCCGCGATCGGGAATCATGTCGGCGGCGGGTGATTTGCTGCCAGGTGTGAGCCCTGCGAAAACCCCCACCGTGACCGCCGTCGCCGCACCGACCGACACCCCCGGCGACCTGATGGGCGCCCGGCAACGGGCGCGGCTGGTCCTCGTGCTCGGCTCGCTGATCGCGATCGGGCCGCTGACCATCGACATGTACCTGCCGGCCCTGCCGGCCATCACCACCGACCTGCACACCACCTCCGCGGCCGTGCAGCTCACCCTGACCGGCACCCTCGCCGGCCTGGCCCTGGGCCAACTGCTGATCGGTCCGCTCTCCGACGCCGTCGGTCGCCGGGCGCCGCTGCTGGCCGGGATCGCGCTGCACGTCGTCGCCTCCGTGCTCTGTGTCGTCGCGCCGAACGTCACCACGGTCGGCGTGCTGCGGGTGCTGCAGGGCCTCGGCGTGGCCGCCGCCTCGGTGGTGGCCACCGCGGTCGTGCGGGACCTGTTCAGCGGCGCCGCCTTCGCCCGGCTCTTCTCCCGGCTGATGCTGGTGATGGGGGCCGCCCCGATCCTCGCGCCCACCCTCGGCAGCGGCCTGCTGCGCTGGTCGGACTGGCGGGGCGTGTTCGCCGCCCTCGCTGTCTTCGGCGTCCTGCTGGCCACCGTCGCCGCGTTCGGCCTCGCCGAGACGCTGCCGCCCGCCCGACGCCGCCGCGGCGGCGTCGGCGCCACCGTCCGCGACTACCGGGCCCTGCTGCGCGACCGGACCTTCGTCGGGCTCGTCCTGGTCACCGGCCTGGCCATGGCGGCGCTCTTCGCGTACGTGGCCGGCTCGTCGTTCGTCTTCCAGCAGCAGTACGGGCTGGACGAGCAGGAATTCGGGGTGGCCTTCGGGGCCGGCGCGGTCGGCCTGATCGGCGCCACCCAGTGGAACGTGCGGCTGCTGCGCCGCTACACCCCGCAGCGGATCCTGGTCGTCGCGCTCACCATCGGTTCGCTGGCCGGGCTGGTGCTGCTCGGCTTCGCCGCCACCAACATCGGCGGCCTGCCCGCCGTCCTGGCGTCGCTGTGGGTGGTCCTCGCCGCCGCCGGGCTCGCCCTGCCCAACGCGCCCGCCCTGGCGCTGTCACGGCACGGCGAAGCGGCCGGCACCGCCGCGGCACTGCTCGGCGCGGTGCAGTTCGGCGTCGGCGCGCTGGCCGCGCCCCTGGTCGGGGTCCTCGGCACCGGCGCGCTGGCGATGGCCTCGGTGGTGGCCGGCGGCATGCTCGCCGCCGTGACCGTGCTGCTGGTGGGCGTGCGACCGGCCCGCCTGGCCGAGCTGTCGGCCGACCCGGCCGTCGTCGCCGCACACTGAGCCGGTGACCGCGCCCCGCGCCGGGCTGGCGAGCCGCCTCACCCACGTGCGGTGGCTCGGCGACGGCACCGGCGCGGGCAAGAGCACCCTCGCCGCCCGCCACGACGTGCGGGTCCACGACGGCGATCGCGCCGAACGCGACTACGTCGGCCGGGGCCGGCCGGGGAGCAGCCGCACCTGTGGGCGCTGCTGCGGACCCCGCCCGCGCGGCAGTGGAACGGGCGCACCGGCGAGGAATTCTTCGCCGCCATGCCGAGCCTGCACGGCGAGACGTTCGGCTTCGTTCACACTGAAGAGGTCACGGGTTCGATCCCACTATCGCCCACGCAGGTCAAAGGCCGCTTCCCGGCTCCGGGAGGTGGCCTTTCTGCTGTCGTACAGCAGCTTGTACAGCAGTTCTCGTCAGCGGCTCAGTGAGTCCCCGAGGCGCTTGAGTGCGTCTCTCGTCTTCGTCGAAGTGACCTGCGTGTAGACCCCCATCGTTGCGGAGAAGCGGGCGTGCCTCAGCACCTGCATGGCGACTCTGGGGTGGACTGTCGGTTCTCACCGAACCTTTCCGTACGCCAAGAATCTTTTCGGAGAGGATTGCAGTGCTCCGCCGAGAATTTCACCGAACCGGTCTACCGCCCGATGGGGCACGATTCCGGCCGGTGCGATCGGTCCTGTAACCCGGCCAGACGAGCCTCGTCATAGCGGCAGCCGCGCGTGGAGGCTCTGCCGCGTCACCCCGACTCGCGGGGCAACCTCGCCGACCCGATCCGGCCACCGTCGCCAGCACCGGCAGCTGACCCGGCTGTCCCGCGGCGCCGGCCCCGGCGACCAGCGCCGCCCGTCCCAGGTCACAGCGCTGAGATGTGCACGCCGAGCGCCAGCCGCGGCAGCTGCTTCCACGCCGGCGGCGCCTGGCCGACGTGCTGGGCGCCCCCAGCTCATCGAACGCGGCGCGCTCTCTTGTCAGGCACACCGGCCCTGGCGACAGTCAGGTAGCGCTCGGTGCTGGGTAGGCTCGGTGGTGGCCGGCTGGGCAACAGCTGGCATGCTTCGGCCGCATGAGGAAGATGGCCGCCCTGGTTGTACCGATGCTCGCACTGCTCGTCGGCTGCTGCGGCGGACCACCAGGCCTCGGCCGGCACCGAACGGAGACCGGTCGCGCATGACCGGTACAACTCCAACTATTCCCCGTGACGCCCTAGGCCCGCTGCCGCCACAACGGAGACCGGTCATTTACGGCCGGTGCAGGTAGCTCTTCCCGCTGGACCGGGACCGCCTGTACGCGGCGACGCCCCAACGAAGACCGGCCATGTACGACCGGTGTGACCCTAGATCGTTGGCCGGTATTTCTCCTCTTCACTCGTGCCACTACTATCTCCTCCGCTCCCGGTCAATGGTCCCGAATGGAAACCCTGTCCGGAAACCTCCAGGCAGCCCAATGCTGGGATCTTGATTTGCTGGTCCTGTCGTACCGGGCCCCTACGATGTGCCGATGACGCGATTCGTGCAGCAGCCCGACTACGAGGGTGCGGAGTTCATCGACCTGTCAATGGCCAGCGCAACCTTCCGCGAGGTGGATCTCAGCGGCGCCCGGATGCGTGGCGTGCTGCTGTTGGACGCCGACATCGACGGGGCGATCGACGGCCTGCGCGTCAACGGCGTGGAGATCATGCCATTGATCGAGGCCGAGCTGGATCGCCTGCACCCCGAACGGCTTCGACTGCAGCCAACCACACCCGAGACGATGCGCGATGCGGTGGATGTCATCGAGGAGCTGTGGCAAGCGACGCTGCGACGCGCAAGCGTGCTGCCAGAGGAAGCCGTCCACAGATCAGTGAACGACGAATGGTCGCTCGCCCAAACCCTGCGCCACACGATCTTCGTCGTGGACGCCTGGTATGGCCACGCGGCGGCCCTTCGCCCGAACCCGTTCCATCCGATCGGCGTACCCGCATCGTTCATCACCAACGGCACCGAGTTCGGCATCGACGAGTCGGCCGCGCCCACCCTCGGCGAAATCCTCGCCGTGCGCGCCGAGCGGATCGCCGATCTGCGCGCATATCTGGCGCAGGTCACGCAGGAGGAGCTGGACCGTGTGCGGGGGCCGAACACCGCGATCGGCTGCCCGCCGCCCGCCGAACGTACGGCGGTCAAGTGCCTGCAAGTCATCTTCAGCGACCAGTGGGCGCACGTGCAGTTCGCCGACCGCGACCTGGCCATCCTGGAACAGGAGTATGCGTGATGCTCCGGGAGGTCCACTGCTACGCCGTCCGCGTACTCGTTTGACAGGCCAAACGCAGAATTCGCCGGTGGTGTTGATGTGGCAGGTGTGACACGTCGCGGTGGTTGCGTGACAGACATTGGCTGGCCCAGCTGCGGATCGGCGGTGTCGCGGCAGGCGAAGCACGATGTGGCCTGTCCGTGCGGGCAGGTTCCGGCGTTGCTGCGGGCGCGGCAGGGTGCGCGGCGGCAGCCGCAGCGCTGCCGGTTGCGCAACGGGCCGCACACGCCGCCACCTGGGCGCGCGCCGGCCGTTGCCGCTGTCGCTCTGCGGCCGTCACCCCTGATGCCCGGCGGCTGGCGCGGAGAGCGGGAAGTCCGGTGGGCCGCCGCAGAACGACAGAGGCGCTGACCGGTGGGTGATGGGCTGGCAGCCGGCCGGGCCGCGCGGCCACGAGCCCGCGCGGCGTAGGGGAGCGGACGCCGGCCGTTTCGGCGAGCTGGCGGTGGCCGCGGGGTTGCGGTTAGGGCGCCTCCGGCGGGGGCGCTCCGGCTCCGGGACGGCCGGGGCTCCGCCGGCGGGTCGCGGTCCGTGGGTGGTGGCGGTAGGCCATCCCGTCTGCCATCGACCCGGGCGAGCCGAGCAGACCACCGCCCGGCCCGCCAGCGTCCGAACCTGTGTCAAGGTCCGCTTGACGTGGCGGGCTGGGCCGCGGCCCGCTCCCCGGGAGGGCGGGCCGATGGCAGACGGGATGACAGCAGCGCAAGGCGATTAGTTGTCGCCTTCGTCCTTTACCCAAGGAGCAGGGTGTAGCCGCTCCGTAGGCAACTCCTCAAAAGCGGACTCGGCAGGGTATGAAGCCGGCGAGCGCGCGGTCAAAACCAGTGCAGGCAGTGCGGGGAGCGCTCGGCGCGGAAGAGAGCGTCAGCGAGGGTCGCCGCGCTTGGGCGGTGGGACCGGATGTGTCCGGCACGCACGAGCGTGCTCGGGGCGGTGCCGCCGAGGTAGATCGAGCCCAGGTCGCTCACGTCCAGGGACAGGTCGGGCTCCCGGTCCGTCGGGACGCAGTCGGCCTTGCTGTCCCGGACGGTCAGCAGGTAGCGGCCGTGCTCGCCGAGGAACGGGTCGTCGACGTCGAGGACGAGCTCGCCGTCGGTGAACCAGCTGCGCGCGGTCAGCGCACGCGGAACGTCCAGCAGCCGCACCCAGAGCCAGTCAGTGTGGTCGCTCACCTGGCCGGCGCGGAAGTCTGCAAGCTGCCAGCGCAGCGGGTGCTCGGGCGGGACGTGCTTGAACACGACCTGAGTGACCAGGTCGTGTCCGAGCACGAATCGGGCCAGGGCCGTGAAGACTGCGTCGTCGGTAGCGATGGTCTCGTCGACCGTCAAGGTGCCGGGCTCGCCGAGCGAGTAGCTGGCGTACCCGTCCGGGCAGCCATCGTCGTCACGGTGGACGGCGACGTAGCGCGGTGCCGCAGCGACTGGGGGCTGACCTGCGCCCAGCGACCACCAGCGGCGCGGCCGCGACAGCGCGCCGGGCTGTGCGCGGCGGTACCGGTCATAGATTTCTTCCAGGATCTCGCCGCACTCGGCACGACGCAGCACCTCGACCGAGCCGGCGGCCGGGGCGTCGGCCGTTCCGCACGCCCGGGGCGGGGCGAAGGCGGCCTGGTGGCGCTGCACCGTCAGCCGCTGCGTGTAGGTCGCCGGTCCGTAGCCGAACCTGCCATAGATTGGTGCCTCGGTGGACAGCAGCGCGGAGAGGAACTCCCCTCGGGCCCGGAGTTCGGTGAGCTGATGCCGCATCATCGCGCTGAGCACGCCCTGGCGTCGGTGCGAGGGCAGTACGCCGACGAAGCTCACCCCGGCGGCCGGGACGAGCATCTCACCGGGCAGGGTGAGCTCGAAAGAGTACGCACCGGCGGTGCCGACGGGCCGCCCGTCCGCCGTCATGGCGAGCAGGTTGCGGTCCATCTCGAGAGCCGACCACCACACCCCGCGGCCATCGGTCGGGGTTTCGGGGAAGCGCCCGAACGCGGCATGGAGTGTGTCGACGAAGACGTCGAGGTCCTGGTCGGTCGTAGGACGAATCTCCATTGCTGCCGCCGTCTCCTCGGGATACCGGCCACGACTCGTGGCGTCGCGCCACAGTGCAGCGTTACCCGTGGCCAGGTAAAGCGAATTACGGCTGGGCCCGCGGCAGGTCAACACAGCCCAAGCCCGAGCCCGGTGCCAGATCCCTCGCCCCCGACGCCCGCTCCAGCACGTAGGTGCTGTTCGAGAAGTTCGTGTGCAGGGCTTGGCGCTGTTGCCGTTCGGCGGGGTCGTCTCCGCGTAGGTCCCACCAGGGGTCGGCGAAGACGGGTTGCTTGTCCACGGCCTCATCTTTGCGCAGCTCGTGGCGGTTCGGGCGTGCGGACCTTGAAGCGGGTGATGTCCTTGCCGGTGGTACGGGGGACTTCGGTGAGGAGTTGGCCGCCGTGTGAACGCGGAAGGTGGTGTCGGCGGCTTCGATGGTGAGTGTTCGGCCGGCGTGGATGGTACCGACGTGGATGCGTCGGCCTGCGATGACCAGGGTCCTCGGCAGTGGACGCGGCGTTCGACCCGCACCGGTTCGGATGCTGGGGTGGGTGGTGCTCCGGCGGGGCGGGCGTCGCGGATGCCGGCAATCTCAGCGGTGCTGAGGGGGTGGGGCAGGCTCCGCAGGAGGATGCCGTCGGTGGTGATTCGCATGAGGCCGCGGTCGCGTCGGACGGTGATGCGGCGGCCGGCGAAGTGGTAGCCGACGGGTGTTGCCGTCCGGCGGGACTGATCAGGCCGGTGGCGTTGACGAGCCGTTCGCCGGGTCGTGCTGCCAGGGCAGCCGGACCGGCCGCGGCGGGCGGCGGCCGGCCCGCAGGTCCGCGAGCAGCGGGCCCAACCCGAACGGGTAGACGACCTCCACGGCGGCGGCCAGCTCGTCGAGCGACCACCAGCGGTGCCCGGCGTGGTGGTCGCGTTCCAGGGCCTCCATCCGGCCGGTGTCGACCTCGTGGCCGTCGACCCGCAGGTGGAAGAAGTCGTCCCGGAACACCCCACGGGCCCACCCCAGGTCGGCGTAGCCGGCGGTGTGCGCGACCGGCCGACCCAGTTGTGCCGGGGTCACCGTCAGGCCGATCTCCTCGTGCAGCTCCCGGGCCGCGGCGTGCGCCAACGGCTCGCCGTCCCGGACGCCGCCGCCGGGGGTGACCCAGCCGTACCGGGGCTCGGGGTCGGCCGGCGTGAAGCGGAAACGCAGCAGCAGGATCCGCCCGGCCCGGTCGAGCAGCAGCACCCGGGCCGACCGGCGCCGGTACGGTCCGGACGCGGACATGCCGGTGAGCGTACGAGAGCCGCCCGCCGACGCGCCACGGTGTTCCGCTCGGACAAGCAGGGACCCGGCCGCGCTGTAGCATGCCGCGCATGTATGCGCTCTACGCGTGGGGAAACTTCATCAGCGAGGTCGGACTCGACCGGCGGCCGGCCTGGCTCGATCCGGCGGTACTGCGCGGCGAGCAACAGGTCGTCGACGAGAGCCTGATGATCGGCGACACCGACACGCTGCTGGTCGACGGTCCGGGCACGCTCTTCGAGATCGATGACGACGACAAGAATCTCGTGCCCGGTCGTGAGCTCGTCGGCCGTGACCTCAGTGGTGTCCTGTGGCGGGTCTCCCGCATCCGGGCAGCCACCGACGGCACCCGCGAGGATGCCCTGCGCATCGTCGCGGCGATCGAGGAGGACGGCGACTACTACGAGGAAGATGAGCGGCACGAGTACAACTCGGTCCCGGTCGGCGAGGTCGTCACCCTCTGGGAAGACGCTCACGGTCAGTGGACGCTGGCCCTGGTCGAGCTCTGAACCAGGGTGACCGCGGACGGTGCACGGCATCGGCCGGCCAGGGCGCCATTGCTCCTCGTGACCAACGGGGACTGAGCAGCCAGGCAGGGGCATGGCGGTGCTCCGGACCGGACGACGCTCCCGAGAGGAGTGCGGATGGAGGCGCGATCGCGTCGGACGCGACGCCGGCTGTGGTGGGCGGCGGCCCTGGTCGTGGTGGTGCTCGCGGCGGGTGCCGTGGCGGCCCTGGCGTATCCGTCGGTCGCGGCCGCCACCTGCCCCCGCTGCTACGGGCTGGAGCCGGTGCGGGACGGCCTCTACGCCGAACGTGGGCTGTCGACTGCCGACCGGCAGCGGCTCGTCGAGACGTACCAGGAGGCGGTGCGGCGGGTCGACGGCTTCTACGGGGGACGCCGTAGCAAGCCGGTGGTGCTGGCCTGCGTGACCGCGGGTTGCTACCGACGCATCGGTGGCGGCGGGGAACGCGGGATCGCGATCCTCGACCGCGCGGTGCTGCTCTCGCCGCGCGGCATCGACCCGGTGATCGCCGCGCACGAGTTGTCGCACGTCGAGTTCCACGAACGGCTGGGCTCCCGGCGGGAGCAGGTCCCCCAGTGGTTCGACGAAGGGCTGGCGGTGCTGGTCGCGGGGGACGCGCGGTATCTGCTGCCGTCCACCGCCGGCGACCGTTGCCGCGACTCCGCGCCGGGCCCGCTGCCGCGCACCCACCCGCAGTGGCTCGCCGCCGCCACCGCCGACGAGCAGGTGTACGCCAGGGCCGCCTGCCGGGTGTTCCGGTGGACCGCGGCGCGCGGCGGCGACCGCGCCGTGCTCGACCTCGTCGACCGCCTCCGCCGTGGCGAACGCTTCACCGACCTCGTCGAGGACTGACCGTCCCGGACCAGCCCTCGGTGCCGTAGCGGCCGGCGACTCAGTGCGTGGCGGTCGTTCCGGTCTGTGGCTGCCACTCCCGCCGGAGCAGTCCGTAGACCCACGAGTCGGAGACGTCGCCGTCGACCACGCAGTCCTCGCGCAGCGTGCCTTCGCGGACGAACCCGAGCTTCTCCAGCACCCGGGCGGACGCCCCGTTACGGGTGTCGGCCTCGGCCTGGACCCGGTTGAGGTCCAGGGTCTCGAACGCCCAGCGCAGCAGCGCGCCGGCGGCTTCCGTCGCGTAGCCGTGGCCCCACGCCGCCTCGCGGAAGCAGTAGCCGAGCGAGGCGCTGCGGTACTCCGGGTTCCACCGCACCAGCGTGCACCAGCCGAGGAAGGCCTGGTCGTCGGCGCGCTGCACGGCCAGCCGGACCCCGGTGCCGTCCGCCGCCAACTGACGGCAGGTCGCGAGGAACTGCTCGGCGCGGGCGCGTTCGGTCCACGGTGCCGAGTCCCAGTAGCGCAGCACGAAGGCGTCGCTGTGCAGGGCGAAGAGGTCGTCGGCGTCCGTGTCGTCGAAGGGGCGCAGGCGCAGCCGGGCGGTGTTCAGCGTGGGGGTGGGCAGTGGCACGGTCGGGTTTCCCTCCGGGCGTGGTGGCCGTTCCACCAGACACCGCGGGGCCCCCGTACACAACGGGTTTTCTTCGGTCGGGCACCGCGCCGCACCCGCGGGCCCGGTCGCGGTTCGTGCGGTCGCACGATGTCCGCCAAACGTCCGCCCGCTCGTCCTGTTCCCGCCGGCGTCGGTGGCATGGGATCTTCTCAGGCCGACGATTGTCGGTTCGAGTGGACCTGTGTGCCGTGCAGGTCGTGTGAACGGGGGCCCATGAAGGCGAAACGACACTGGTGGCACGTCCTGCGGAGGGCCGGACTCGATGCTGCCGTCGCGCAGCAGTCGGTGCGGCCGCGCCGTCCACGATGGCGGGTCCGGCTCGCGGCGGCCACCGCCCTGGTCGCCGTGGTCGGCCTGGCCGCGGTGCCCGCGCCGGCCGGCGCGGCGTTGCCGAACCCGGACTTCGGCGCGAGCATCGACCCGTATGCCGCCTACGACGGGCAGGACACCTGCGATCAGAGCGCGAAGCCCGGTCCGGTCGCGGTCCGCGACATGCTCACCGCCGAGTACGGCAAGCACAATTCCGGGATCGGCCGGGACTGTTCTATCGGCGGCCCCAGCGAGCACAAGGAGGGCCGGGCGCTCGACTACCACTTCGACTACAACGACATCGACGACCGGGCCAGAGCCAAGGACTTCCTGGACTGGCTGCTGGCCACCGACAGGTACGGCAACAAGCACGCCAACGCCCGCCGGTTGGGCGTGATGTACGTGATCTGGAACCGACAGTGGTGGCGGTCGTACCACTCCGACTGGGGCTGGCAGGACTACACCGGAGAAAGCGCGCACACCGACCACATCCACATCAGTTTCAGTTGGGACGGCGCGTACCAGCGCACGAGCTGGTGGACCAAGGCGCCGACCCCGCCCGCCCCGCCCGCCGAGCCGGTGACGGCGGTCAGCAACGCCGGGATGGCGCTCAACGGCCTGTTCCACGTGGTCGCGCTGGGTGGCCCGAAGGGCATGCTGCACCACGTGTACGACCCGGACACGGGCTGGCTGCCGGTGCGGGACGTGCTGAGCCCGATCGCGTCGAAGCCGTCGGTGGTGCCGTTCGGCGGCAACATGACGATCTTCGCGCGGGGCACGGACGACCTGGTGAAGTACCGGTCGCTGACGCCGAACGGCTGGGACGACGGCTGGAAGGAGCTTCCGGGCCGCATCGACGGCGCGCCGGCGACCGCCGTGGTGGACAGCCGGTTGTGGGTGGTGGCCCGGTCCGGCGGCAAGGTGAGCTACCGGTTCCTGGGCGACACCGGGTGGAACTCCGACGGCGTGTGGCGGTCGCTGGACCAGCCGAACAAGGATGTGTCGATCCTGTCGGACCCGGTGGCGACCGTGTTCAAGAACCGGCTGTACGTGGTGGCGCGGGGCTCGGACAGCCGGCTCTGGGTACGGATGTTCAATCCGGCGGTGTCCACCTGGACGGACTGGTTCGTGTTGCCGGGATTGGTGTCGGGTACGCCGGCCGCGGCGGCTCGCGGGAACACGCTGCTGGTGTTCGCGGCGACGAGCAGCGGTGCGGTCCGCTACCACGCGTACACCGACGGCGCGCCGAGTTGGGACACCGACAAGGCCCTGGGTGGCGCGGTGTCGGGGAACCTGACCGCGGTGCGGTCGACCGGTGACGTGCTGTACGTCTTCGGGCGCACCGCCGCGGGGGACCTGGTGTACCGGTTCCTCGACGACAGTGGCTGGAACGACGACGCGACCACCTGGCGGACGGCGGGTCGGCCGTCGGGGGTGACCCTCGACTCGACTCCGCTGGCCATCCCGTACGGCGCGACGTTGTTCGTCGGCGCCCGCGGCAACGACGCGGACCTGCACGCCCGATCCCTGGGCAGCGGCGGCTGGGGTTCCTGGGTGACCCTGGACGGATACCACGCGCCCATCTCCTGAACCGGCCCGGCGCTCCCCGGCAGGGGAGCGCCGGCCGCCGGCAGACCGACGCCGTCCGGTGCGCACCGCACCGGACGGCGTCGCGTGGCCCGGCCCGCCGGTAGGGTCGGCTCGACACCCGCCGGGACGGCTGCGCACCAGCCGGACGCACGCGGGTGATCCGACGCGGGAGGCGGGCGATGGAGCACGGGGCGGTGGAGGCGGCCGCGGCGCTGCTGGCGCGGGCGCGCCGGGTCGTGGTGTTCACCGGGGCCGGCATGTCGGCCGAGAGCGGCGTGCCCACCTTCCGGGACGCCCTGACCGGCCTGTGGCACCGCTACGACCCGCAGTCGCTCGCCACCCCGCAGGCCTTCGCCGCGGATCCCGACCTGGTGTGGGGGTGGTACGAGTGGCGGCGCAGCGCCGTGCGGCGGGCCCGACCGAACGCCGGGCACCTGGCCGTGGCCGCGATCGAGGCGCACGTCCCGCAGCCGCTGGTCGTCACGCAGAACGTCGACGACCTGCACGAGCGGGCCGGCTCCCCGGACCCGGTGCACCTGCACGGCAGCCTGTTCGCGCCCCGCTGCTGCGCCTGCGCCCACCCGGCCCCGGCGGGGGCGGACGCCGACGAGCCGGCCGGCGGCCGGCGGCTGCCGCCACCGCGCTGCGTACGCTGCTGCGCCCCGGTGCGGCCGGGCGTGGTCTGGTTCGGTGAGGCGCTGCCGCAGGCGGCGCTCGACACCGCCGCGACGGCCGCCGCCGACTGCGACGTGCTGCTGACGGTCGGCACCTCGGCGCTGGTGTATCCGGCGGCGGAGATCCCCCGGACGGCGGCCCGGGCCGGCGCGGCGGTGGTGCAGGTCAACCCGGGACCGACCCCGCTGGACCCGGTCGCCACGCTGAACCTGCGCGGACCCGCCGCCGAGGTGCTGCCCGCCGTCGTCGGGGCCGCCTGGCCCGACTGACCCGCACCACCCGGCCGGGGGCGGGTGCGGTCAGCGGTTCTCGGGGACCGCCATCTCGCCCAGCAGCGACCAGTCCTGCTGCGGCACGGAGGCGTTCACGATCCGGGGCGTCTCGGCCAGGTGCGGCGGCAGGGTCTGCTGCGCCTGCCGGAAGTGCGCCGACTGCACGTGCGCCCCGCCGGCCTCGTCGTCGCGGAACGCCTCGACCAGGACATACTCGGTCGGGTCGTCGAGGCTGCGGGACCAGTCGAACCACAGGCACCCCGGCTCGGCCCGGGTGGCCTCGGTGAACTCGGCGGCGATCTGCGGCCACCGGTCGGCGTGCTCCGGCAGCACCCGGAACTTGGCGGTAATGAAGATCATGCGCCCCAGGCTACCCAGGTCGGGGCCGGTCGGCAGCGCGGCACGCGACGGGCCCGTAGGGTGACGTCATGATCACGTGCGTGGTGCACTACACCATCGATCCGGCGCAGATCGAGGCGTTCGAGCGCTTCGCCCGGGCGTGGATGCGGCTGGTGGCCGCGCACGGCGGCGTGCACCACGGCTACTTCCTGCCGGCCGAGGGCGCCAGCGACCGGGCCGAGGCGCTGTTCAGCTTCGAGAGCCTGGCGGCGTACGAGCGCTACCGTGCCCGTTTCGGCACCGATCCGGAGTTCGTCGCGGCGGACCGCATCCGCGACGAGTCGGGCTGCGTCCTGCGCTACGAGCGCACGTTCATGCGCCCGCTGCTGCCGACTGACTGATCCCCGCGCCGGGGGAGCGGCCGTCGGGCCGCGACGCGGCTACGCTGCCTGCTGTCGACTCCGACGGCCCGGAAGGACACCACCACATGACGCGGCAGCGCGCGAACCCGCCGGACCGGCTGGTGCTGTGGGACATCGACGGCACCCTGGTGGACCCGGGCCGCTTCGGCTGGGGACTGATCTGCGCCACGTACCGCGAGTTGTTCGGCGCCGAGGTGACCGCCGCCGTACCCCGGGCCGGCCGCACCGACCGGGCCATCTGCGCGGACGTGCTGCGCCTGCACGACCGGTCCCCGGAGCACCTGGACGCCTTCTGTACGGCGGTCGCCGCCCGGGCCGCGCCGGAGCGGACCGCACACTCGAGCTTCGACGGCCACCTGCTGCCCGGCGCGCGACGGGCTCTGCGCACCCTGGCCGGGCAGCCGACGGTGGTGCAGTCGGTGCTGACCGGCAACCTGGCGGCCATCGGGACGGCGAAGCTGCACGCCGTGGAGCTCGCCGACAGCATGGACCTGGCCGTGGCGGCCTTCGGTGACCACCACGAGGACCGCGCCGACCTGGTCGACGTGGCCCGGCGCGCCTTCACCCGGCGCTACCAGGTGGCGGCGGATCGGTTCCGGACCGTGCTGGTCGGGGACACCCCGCTGGACGTCGCCGCGGCGCGCTCCGCCGGGGCGGACGTGGTCGCCGTGGCAACCGGCCACTACTCGCCGGCCGAGCTGACGGCGGCCGGCGCCGCGCTGGTGCTGCCGTCGCTGGTGGACGCCGACAGCGTCGTGGCGGCGGTGCTGACGGCCGCGCCCGCCGGGCCGGCCGGCTGACGGGTTGCCGGTGCCGGCGGCGTCTTCCGCCGGGCCGGGCGGCTGACGGGACGGCGCTGCCGGCGGCGTCGCCTGCCCGGCCGGGCGGCTGACGCCGGCTCAGAGCCGGTGCCGCACCCACACGTTCGGCTCCACGTAGACGGCGTAGTCGTGCGCCACGTCCACCAGCACCGGCACCAGCGCGCCCGGTACGTGCACCGGTCGGCTGGTGTCGAAGGGCAACCCGGTCCAGGTACGCCAGTCGGCCAGCGTGCCGGTGATCGTCATCGACCGGGGCGCGACCTTCTCGATGCGTCCGCCGGCCCGTACGTGCACCCGCAGCCACGGATCGACGGGCAGGCCGTCGGCGCGCAGCTGCGCCGCGTACTCGCCGGTGGGCAGGTCCGGCTGGGTGTGCTTGCCGCTGGGGCGTACCGGCGCGACGAGGGTGTCGAAGCCGCGCTTCGCGACCGCCGCGCGCATCGCGGCGAGCATCAGCGCGGACACCCCGTCGCCGCGCCGGTCCGGCCGGATGCAGATCTCCAGCGCCGACGCCATGGTCGGCGGGTTGCCGGTGTGCCGGTCGAGGGTGGCGCGCTGGATCATCCGCTCCCAGCCGGTGTCGGGCAGCTCCGGCTCCGGCCAGTGCACCGGCACCGCGTAGCCGCGCGCCACGGCCCGACCCGGCTCGGCCGGGTCGATGGCGGCGAAGACCAGGTCCGGGTAGAGGTCGTCGGCGACCCAGTAGTAGACCGGGGCCATCATGTCCTTGGTCATGAAGGCCGGCCAGGCGCCGTCGAAGTCGGCGTTGGTCAGCAGCGGGGCGAGGTCCGGGCGCTCGGCCAGGCTCACGATCTCGAGGGTCACGCCGGCACCCTAGAAGGGCCGGCCGGGCCGGCGCACGTCATATTCGCCCGGCCCGGCCCGCGTTGCGGGTCAGCCGGCCGCGCAGACCGCCTGCACCTTGGCGACGGCCGCGTCGAGGTTCGCCGTGTTCGGCTTCTGCCCGTCATTGGCCGTGTACGCCTGCGCCAGCTCCGACATGGCGTTCCCGAGCTGCTTCGCGGCCTCGTTGAGCGCGTCGCTGGAGGTGCCCACGTACTCGTACACGCGCGCCGAGCCGACCAGGTACTTGCCGCCGACCGCGGCGTCACCGCCGACCCTCGCTGCGGTGGCCGCCTCCTGCTGCGTGGTCTTGACGGTGGCGTCGAGCTTGGTGCACGCCCTCTTGGCGTCGGCGGGCAGGCCCGTGCCGGCGTCGGTGCCGGTGGCCTGCGGCGTGGCGGCTGTGGTGCCGGCGGCCGTGTCGGTCCCTGCGTCCCCGTCGTCGCAGCCGGCCACGAGCAGCGCGCCGAGGACGGCCGCGCCCACCAGAACGAGTCGAATCTTCCGCACAGTCGTTGTCCCCCGTCACCTTTGTGTACGGTCGGGCAACCTACCAGGTTCGCGTCCGCGGCTCGGCCCTGCTGCTGATGCAGCAACCCCAGGAGGCCCGGGCCGGGACGCCGCACGTCATGTGCGCCGCCGTCCGACCCGTCGCCCCGGTCGCGGGCGGGCCCCGTCGCCCCGCCCGCCGTACGACATGGTCAGCCGGCCCGGCAGACCGTGTGCACCTGGGTGACCGCCGCGTCCAGCTCGGCCGTGCTCGGCTTCTGCTTCGGGTTCTTCGCCCAGGCGTCCGCCAGCTGCGTCATGGCGGTCGCCACCTGCTTCGCCGCGTTGTTGACCGCGTCGCTGGAGGTGAAGGTGTGCACGTACATGCCGGCCGCCCCGGCGGAGTACTGGGCGCTGACCGCGGAGTGCCCGGCCGGCGGGCCGATCTTCGTCGCCTTCGCCACCCGGCCCAGCGCGGCCTTGATGTCCGCGTCCAGTTTGGTGCAGGTCTCCTTGGCGTCGGCCGGCAGCCCTGTGGCGCCCGCCGTGGCCGTCGAGGTCGCCTGCGGCGTGGCCGCAGCGGCGGCCGGCGTGCCGGCGGTGTTCGCCGTGTCGTTGCCGTCGTCGCAGCCGGCGACCAGCATCGCGGCCAGCAGCGCCGTGCCGCCCAGGACGAGCCGAATCGTGCGCACAGTTTCTCCCCCGTCACCTCTGTGTCCGGTCGCGGAACCTACCAGGTGATCACCGCACGGTGGGGCCCCGTGGCGTCGGCCGACCTGGTTACGCTCGCCGACATGGCAGATCCGTTCCGGGTACGCGTCACCGTCCGTGGCTACGAGCTGGACACCCAGGGCCACCTCAACCAGGCCGTCTACCTGCAATACGCCGAGCACGCCCGGTGGGAGTGCCTGCGCGCCGCCGGCATCTCGCAGGACCGGCTGCTGGCCGGCGGGGTGGGCCCGGTCGCGCTGGAGGTGACCCTGAAGTTCCACCGGGAGCTGCGCGGCGGCGACGAGGTCGACGTGACCTGCGAGTACCACTGGGGTGCGGGCAAGACGTTCGAGATCGTGCAGGAGTTCACCCGCCCGGACGGCAGCGCGGTCGCCACCGTGACCGGCGTCGGCGGGATCCTCGACCTGACCGCCCGACGGCTGGTCACCGATCCCCGGGCCCGGTTCCAGCAGCTGGCCACGGACCCGGGACCGCTGAACCTGTGACGGTTCAGTCGAGGCGCAGCGCCAGCAGCGCGCTCCGCAGCTCCTGCTCGACGTACGGGCGGGGCTCCCCGTCGGCGACGGTCAGCGCGTAGCTGTCCTGCCGGGCCGGCACCCCCGCCACGGTGAACCCGAACCGGCAGCTGCCGTTGGTGAGGGCGCGGGCGTCGGTCAGCTTCCCGCCGGCGAACCCGCCACCGCCGGTCATGATGAGCACCGGTGCGCCGGCGGTGACGTCGGCGTGCGTGCCGGTGCCGGTGCAGCCGCCGTGGTCGTCGCGGGTGAAGGACGCGGCGTCGCCGAGCACCACCGCGCCACTGACCACGAAGGTCTCGGTGGGCGGCGGGACCGCCGCGGCCGGCGTCCGGACGCCTCCGTTGTGGTTCAGGAACATGGTGAGGGCGAGCCCGAGCCCGGCGGCGGCGCCGGCCCACATCCAGCCCGGACGCCGGGCGGACGGCGTCGGCTGTGACAGCTCCGGATGTGACAGCTCCATGGTGGCTCCCCGTGGTCAGGCCGCCCGCACGCGGTCGGTCGGGGGAGAGTGTGGCCGATGATCGTCGTCGCCGCTACCCCGTTGCGGCCCGCGCGCCGAGGTAGGTGAGGACGGCCAGGACCCGGCGGTTGGTGTCGTCGCTGGGCGGCAGGTCCAGCTTGGTGAGGATGTTGCCCACGTGCTTGCCGACCGCGGCCTCGGTGACGTGCAGCTGGCCGGCGATGGCCGCGTTGGAGTGGCCTTCGGCGAGCAGCGCGAGGACCTCCCGTTCCCGGGGCGAGAGCCCGCCGAGCGGGTCGCGGGGGCGGCGCAGCAGGTGCCGCACGACGTCCGGGTCGACGGCGGTGCCGCCGGCCACCACCCGGCGCAGGGTGTCGGCGAACTCGGTGACGTCGGCGACCCGGTCCTTGAGCAGGTAGCCCACCCGGCGGCCGTCGCCGCTGTCGAGCAGCGCGGCCGCGTATGCCGCCTGCACGTGCTGGCTGAGCACCACGACCGCGAGGTCCGGTTGTTCGCCGCGCAGCGTCACGGCGGCGCGCACACCGTCGTCGCGGCCGTGCGGGGGCATCCGGATGTCGGTGACCACCAGTTGCGGCCGGTGGGCGCGGACCGCGTCGACCAGGTCGGGCGCGGTGCCGACCGCGGCCAGGACGGCGAAGCCGAACCGGGTCAGCAGGGCGGCCAGTCCTTCGCGCAGCAGGACCTCGTCCTCGGCGAGCACGACCCGGGTCAGCGACGGCACGGCAGCTCCACCCGCACGAGGGTAGGGCCGCCGGCCGGGCTGGCCAGCAGCAGCCGTCCGCCCACGGCGGCCACCCGGTCGGCGAGACCGGTCAGGCCGCTGCCCCGGGCCGGGTCGGCGCCGCCCCGGCCGTCGTCGCGGACCTCGACCACCAGGGTCCGCCCGGTCTCGGCGAGGCGCACCTCGGCCCGGCTCGCCCCGGCGTGCCGGGTCACGTTCGCCAGCGCCTCGGACACGACGAACCAGGCGGTGGTCTCGGTCAGCTCCGGCACCGGCCAGGCCAGGTCCGCCCGGACGGTCACCGGGAGCCCGGCCCCGGACGCGAGGTCGCGGACCGCGCCGGCCAGGCCCAGGTCGGTCAGTTGCGGCGGTCGGATGCCCTGCACGACCTGCCGCAGCAGCACCATCAGCTCCTTGGCCTGCCCGTGCGCCACCGCGAGCGGCCCGGCGGCCGGCGACTCGTCGGGCACGTCGAGGCGGGCCAGGCCCAACTGCACGGTGAGGCTGGTCAGCCGGGGCTGCACACCGTCGTGCAGGTCCCGCTCGATGCGCCGCCGCTCGGCCTCGTACCCGCTCACCAGCCGGGCGCGGGACCGGGTCACCTCCCGCAGCGCGGTGTCCGCCGACCCGCCGAGCAGCCACCGCGCCACCGCCGCCTGTCCGGCGACCAGCGCCCCGCCGAGGTAGCCCAGCGCCGGCAGCAGCAGCACTGCCACGATCGCGTACGGGACCGCCTCGCCGGGCGTGTCGACGGTGGTCGGGCCGAGGGTGATCGGGTCGGCGTGCCCGGCGAGCCACGGGCCGGCGAGCAGCGCGGCGTCGAGGAGCACCAGCAGGGCGAACAGCGTGTACGCCGCCGGCACCACCGCGCCCAACCAGCCCGCGTACGCCACCTCCCGCCACCCGGCCGCGTCGGCCCAGCGGGCGGCCAGCCCAGTGTTGGGAGGCGGGGGGAGGGGGCGGGGGTCGACGAGGCGCAACCGCCACCGCTCCACCGCCGCCAGCGGAACGGTCAGCAGCGGCGCGAGCGCCAGCAGCGCCACCGCGACGACGGTGAGGAACCCGACGACGGGCAGCGGCACCGGCCGGTCCTGCCGCACCGCGCTCACCACCGCCAGCAGTGGGGCGGCGACCACCGCCACCCCGACCGCCGGGGCGGCGAGCACGGGCACGCTGCTGGCGGCGTACGCGAGGGCCCGCCACGGCCACGCGGAGAGCAGGAAGCGGCGCCCGTGCAGCGCCTGCGCCAGGTGGATCGGCCGGTCGGAGGTCATGCGAAGGACGCTAGTCAGCCGCTGCGGCGCGGCCCAGCCGGCTGGACCGAGCGCCCGGGTATACCCAGCACTACCTCGATCCGGCCGGCCACGCCCCGTGCGCCGGGGCCGGTCGGACGGCTGGACTGGACCGCATGCGACTCGACCGGATCGGCGCGGGCTGCTGGCTGCTCGCCGCACCGCTGTTCCTGACCGCGAACCTGATCGTCGGGCTGGCCTGGCGCCGGCCTCCGTTCAGCTGGGCCACCCACAACATCAGCGACCTCGGCAACGTCACCTGCGGCATCTGGGACACCACCCGACCCCGCCCGGTGTGCTCGCCGTGGCACGAGGCGATGAACGTCGCCTTCGTCGCCACCGGCGTCCTGCTCGCGCTCGGTGTCGCGCTCACCTGGTCGGCGCTGGGCCGCGCGACCGTCGTCAAGGTGTGCGTGCTCGCCGCCGCGCTCGGCTACGTGCTGGCCGGGGCGTACCCGGCGGACGTGGACGAGAACCGGCACTTCCTGGCGGCGCTGCTCATCTTCGTACCCGGCAATGCCGGCCTGCTCGCGGCGGCGCTGGCCCGCCGGTCGGCGGCCCTGCGCCCGCTGCGGCCGGTGAGCCTGGCGGCAGGGCTGACCGGCGTGACCGGCGTCGTGCTCTTCTGGGCGCAGGCCGACCCGGGCCTCGGGGTGGGCGGCCTGGAACGGGTGGCGGTGCTGCCGCTGCTGCTGTGGGCGGTGGCGGTCGCCTGGACGCGACCGTGGCGGGCCCTATCCTGAGCGGATGTTGCTGGAGTTCACCGGTGAGGTCTGGTACTGGCGCGGCCCGTCGCCGTGGCACTTCGTCACCGTCCCCGACGAGCAGTGCGGCGCGTTGACCGACGCCGCCGGGCAGGTGACCTACGGCTGGGGCATGGTCCCGGTGACGGCCCGCATCGGCGGCACCGACTGGACCACCTCACTGTGGCCCAAGGACGGCCGGTACGTGGTGCCGCTGAAGGCGGCCGTGCGCCGGGCCGAGCAGATCGACGTCGGCGACGTGGTGACCGTCCGGCTGACCGTCGACGCCTGATCAGCCCGCCTGCCGGCGGGTCTTGTCGATCAGCAGCTCGACCAGCTTCGCCAGCCCGGCCGCGCCGAAGCGGTCGTGGGCCTGGCGCACCGTCACCAGCAGCGGTGCGGCCTGGTCGAGCACCACGCCCTCGCGGGCGAGCACGTAGTACAGCGCCAGCATCGCCGCGCGGGCGTTGCCGTCGTCGAACGGGTGGAAGAACGCCACGTCCAGGTAGACCCGCGCCGCCCGCGACGGCAACGGCACCGCCGGATCGGTCGCCTCGGCCAGGCGCGCCTCGAACACCGCCGGCAGGTCGGGCCGCCAGTGGTACCTCTCCCGGCCGCCCTTCGCCGAGGCCGGATCGGTACGGAAGGCCGCCTCGGGCACCCCGAGCACCGTCGCCTGCCAGCCTGCAAGCAGCGCGAAGGTGAGCGGACCGCCCTCGGCGGCTGCCGCGCGTACCTGGTCGAGAGCTGCGGCGAGCGGCGCGGCCCCGTCCGGGCGGCGGGCCACGTGCGCGGCGACCGCGTCCCGGCCGGTACGGGCCGGCCCGCTCACGTGCCCGGCGGCGCTGACCCAGTCGACCCGGGCCCGGGCGGCCTCCCACGCCTCCAGGGCGTCCAGGCGACGCCCGACCTCGGGCCGGCGGTACCGGTCAGTGTCCTGCCGTCGGCGACCCTCGTCCCAGTGGTCGGCTGCCGCCGTCGACGTCTGCACGTCCACGACCTGGCGGGCCAGCCGCTCCGCGACCTCCTGCACCTGCACGACGTCCGGTGCGACCCAGCTGCGGAACCTTCCACCGATGGCGTGCTCGATCAGCGCCGCGTGCCGCTGCTCGGGGATGCCGGCGGCGGTGAGGAACCAGCCGAGCACCCGCTCGCAGTGGAAGTACCAGCCGCTGTCGTTGCGCGTCCGGTCGACGGTCATCACCACGAGTTGGGCCACCGCCGTCTCCCAGGCGACCAGCAGCTCCTCGTCACCGTCGCCGCTGGCCAGCGGCAGGAACCGGTCGAAGCGCTCGGCCAGGTCCTCCAGCCAGCGCCGCCACTCCCGCAGCGCGTCGGCCGCCAGCGTCAGGGTCTCGTCGGCGCTGCCCTTCATCGAGTGGGAGACACAGCACCAGGAGCCGACCGGGCCGCCGTCGAAGTCGCCCTCGCCGACCGACCAGCGCCAGCCCGCCGCCCACCGTCCGTACCGGTCGACCAGCGCGTGGCTGACCCGGTCCCGCCACGCTCGGGCCTCGACGTCGCCGACGTAGGTTTTCCCGTCCCAGTGGACCGGCGGGGGGACCGGGGTGCCAATCTCGCGGAGGACATCGTGCACCTGGGCGGGATCGAAGGGGTGGGACGCGGGGTCCACCTCGGGCCAGGTGAGGTGGTAGGGGGAGATCCGCTGCCGTGCCTCGTCGAGCGTCATCGGCGAGCATCCTGCCAGCTGGCGCCCGGTTCGGTCGATCGGTTTCCGGACCGCCCTGACAGTCGCGCAAGGCGCGTGTCGGCGCGGCCCGCGCGTGGCAGGTACCCACAGATCGAGCCCGAAGAATACTTGCGGATTGGCGGCGCTGAGCTGAAGATATTTTCATGCGTGACGACGTTCGTCGATTGAGTCGAGTGCTGGCCCTGGTGGCCGTGATCATCATCGTGGCGCAGGCCGCCGTCCGGCCGGCGCTCGCCCAGGACGTCGCGTCGGCCACCGGGCAGGTTGCCTGCACCATTGACGCGGCCACCCCGAAACGACAGTTCCGCGCCATGTGGCTCAGCAGCGTGGCCAACATCGACTGGCCCAGCGCCACCGGGCTCACCGCGACCGCCCAGCAGGCCGAGTACCGGTCCTGGCTGGACCTGGCCCAGCGACAGCGGATGAACGCCGTCGTCGTGCAGGTCCGTCCCACCGCCGACGCGTTCTGGCCGTCGCCCTACGAGCCCTGGTCGCAGTGGCTGACCGGCACCCAGGGCGGCAATCCCGGCTACGACCCGCTGGCCTTCCTGGTCGCCGAGGCGCACGCCCGCAACCTGGAGTTCCACGCCTGGTTCAACCCCTACCGGGTGGCCAACCACGCCGACCCGTCCCGGCTCGCCGCGAGCCACCCGGCCCGCCAGCACCCGGACTGGGTCCTCAGCTACGGCGGCAAGCTCTACTACAACCCCGGCATTCCCGCCGTGCGCGCCTTCGTCCAGGACGCCATGATGGACGCGGTCAGCCGCTACGACATCGACGCCGTGCACTGGGACGACTACTTCTATCCGTACCCGGTGACCGGCACCGCCCTTCCCGACCAGGGCACCTTCGCCCAGTACGGCACGGGCTTCACCGACGTCGGCGACTGGCGACGCCACAACGTCGACCTGCTCGTGCAGGAGATGTCCACCCGCATCCGGGCGGCCAAGCCCTGGGTGAAGTTCGGGGTGAGCCCGTTCGGCATCTGGCGCAACGCCACCACCGACCCGCTCGGCTCGCGCACCAGCGGCCTGCAGTCCTACGACGCCATCTACGCCGACTCCCGCCGCTGGGTGACACAGGGCTGGATCGACTACATCGCACCGCAGCTCTACTGGCACATCGGCCACCCCGCCGCCGACTACCAGGAACTCGTGCGCTGGTGGTCCGCGACCGTCGCCGGCACCGACGTCCAGCTGCTGATCGGGCAGGGCACCTACAAGGTCGGGGACAGCAGCCAGGACCCGGCCTGGCAGGACCCGACCGAACTGACCGACCACCTGACCCTCAACCGCAGCCACCCCGAGGTCGTCGGCGACATCCAGTTCAGCGCCGGCGACGTCCGCGCCGACCGGCTGGGCGCCGTCAGCCGGCTGGTGGCCGACCACTACCGCCGTCCCGCGCTGATCCCGCTCGCCCCCGGCCGGGGCGGCACCGCACCCGCCGCACCGACCCTCACCACCGCCGACCGGACCCCGACCGGCGTGACCCTCGCCTGGCAGGCGGGCACGACCGCAACCACCACCGGGTACGCGGTCTACCGGCTGCCCGGCGACGGCGCGGTCGACCCGTGTGACCTGGCCGACGCCCGCTACCTGCTCGGCACGGTACGCGCCACCGGCAGCACCGGCACGTTCACCGACACCACCGCCGCGACCGACGGCACCTACCGCTACCTGCTCACCGCCCTGGACCGGCAGCACCACGAGAGCGTCCCCAGCGACGCGCGCCTCGTCACCCCGGCCGCCGGCCCGTTCAGCGTCATCGTGGACAACGCCACCGCCGGCTTCACGGCGAGCGCGAACTGGTCGACGTCGGCGAGTACGGCCGGCCGGTACGGGGCCGACTACCGGTACGCGAGCCCGCAGGCGGTCAGCGACGCGGCGTACTTCTCGGCGACTATTCCGGCGGACGGGTCGTACCGGATCGAGGTGTGGCATCCGGCGTCGAGCGCCTACAACGCGGCCACTCCGCACGTGGTGCTCGCGGCCACCGGCAGCCAGACCGTCACCCTCGACCAGCGCACCGGTGGGGGAGCGTGGCGCAGCCTCGGCACCTTCGCGCTGACCGCCGGAACCCGCAACGTCGTCGCCGTGAGCCGGTGGAGCACCACCGGCGGCTACGTCGTCGCCGACGCCATCCGCATCACCCGCGCCTGAGCCCGCCCTCGCCCCCGCCCCTCTTCCCCTGGAGGTACCCCATGACCGGATCCCCGCCCACCCGCCGCGACGTCCTGCGCGGCGCGGTGCTGCTCGGCATCAGCACCGCCGCCGGCGGCTTCTCCCTCACACTGCCCGAGGCGGCACTGGCCGCCGCCGCACCGAGCATCGCCGGCTGCGCCACCTGGGGAGCCCGCAACCCGTCGAGCGCGTTGACCACCCTCAGCGCGAACCCGGACAAGATCCTCATCCACCACACCGACACCGCCAACAGCACCGACTACTCCCAGGCGCACGCCTTCGCGCTGTCGCGGTCCATCCAGGACTACCACATGGACAGCAACGGCTGGGCCGACACCGGACAGCACTTCACCAACAGCCGCGGCGGGTACGTCACCGAAGGCCGCCACGGCAGCCTCGCCCGGCTCCAGGCGGGCAGCGGGATCGTGGTGGGGGCGCACTGCCCCGGGCAGAACGACAAGGCGATCGGCATCGAGAACGAGGGCAACTACAACACCGTCGCCCCGCCCGCGGCGCTGTACAGCCGGCTGGTCGAGCTGTGCGCGTACATCTGCGACCAGTACGCCATCCCCGCCACCCAGATCTTCGGCCACCGCGACTTCTACTCCACCGACTGCCCCGGCGACGTCCTGTACGCGAAGCTCCCACAGCTGCGCACCGATGTCGCCGCGGCGCTCGGCGGACCGCCGGCGTTCAGCGTCATCGTGGACAACGCCACCGCCGGTTTCACGGCGAGCGCGAACTGGTCGACGTCGGCGAGTACGGCCGGCCGGTACGGGGCCGACTACCGCTACGCGAGCCCGCAGGCGGTCAGCGACGCGGCGTACTTTTCGGCGACGATTCCGGCGGACGGGTCGTACCGGATCGAGGTGTGGCATCCGGCGTCGAGCGCCTACAACGCGGCCACTCCGCACGTGGTGCTCGCGGCCACCGGCAGCCAGACCGTCACCCTCGACCAGCGTACGGGTGGGGGAGCGTGGCGCAGCCTCGGCACCTTCGCGCTGACCGCCGGAACCCGCAACGTCGTCGCCGTGAGCCGGTGGAGCACCACCGGCGGCTACGTCGTCGCCGACGCCGTCCGCATCACCCGTAGCTGATCGGGTCCGTTCGCCTGCGGGGCCGGCCGCGTCGTGGCTGTTCGTGGGTCGGGCGGGGCGGGGCGGCCCTCGTGGCGTCGTCGCCGGCGGCCACCGGACGGTTGCCGGCTGAGGGCCGTCCCGCCGTCCGAATTGGCGGTCACGGCTTGTTCCGGGCTTGCCTGGCCAACACGAAGTCCGCATAAACCTCCCCGGCAACCCCGTCGTTGACCCACCGATGCGGGGAGACCCCGGTGGTCCGCTCCGCCAGTTCCAAGGCTTCCGCTGGGTCGTGAAGGTGGCCGATCACCCGGCCGTAGCCCGTGTCATCTTCGTCTTCGGGGTTGAGGGGCGGGAACACGGACAAATCGCGGCAGTGCTCGTTGTCCAAGTCCTGTACGTCATGAACGGACACGTGGTAGCCGTCCTGCCAGGGCCAGACCGCGACCCAGCGGATGCCTCGGACGCCCGTGTGCGTGAGGGGGCCGACGAACTGCTCAACGCCTTTCCTGCGGCCGAGCGCGCCGAGGACGAACGACCGGGTGAGGTAGCGCATGCGCGCACGCTACCCCGAACGCATACGGCTCGAGCCGGTTGTCCACCGGGGCGAACAGCCACGGACCGGCGAACCACCCGCAACGGCGCCGTCCAGTGAGCCGTTCCGCGCAAACGTGGTGCTCACGATCGTGAGGCTCTTCGGCTGCAACGTGAGAGCCAGGGACAGACCTGTCAGGACGGAACCTGGACAAGCCTGAGTACGGTATCGAAGCCGCGTTGCTGCGCGGGTGAATCCACCATCGGCAGGATCAGCGCTGGTATGCCGGCGGAAACCGATCCGCCGTCGGCGGCGGGATGATCACCGACCATCAGGGTCTGACGCGGTGTGGCACGGAGGGCTTCGAGGGCGGCGCCCCAGATCCGAGGGTCCGGTTTGACGAAGCCGACCTCGTAGGACAGTACGAACGCATCGACATGGCCGTCGAGTCCGTGCCGTGCGAAGCATGTGCGGATGTCCCAGCCGACGTTGCTGACGACGCCGATGCGAACACCGCTGTCACGCAATGCGGACAGGGTGGCGACGGTGTCGGCGTACGGCTCGATCGCTTCGGCGTGCGTGTCGTGCAAGGCCGATGCCAGCGCCTGGTCCACCCCGGGAATCTGTTCCAGGACGGCGAGGATCGCCCGATCCCAGACTCGCGGATCCAGATCTCGGGCGATGTGGGCCGAATCCGTGGCCGTCTCCCGCAACAGTTCCGCGAAGTCGCCAGCAAAACGGTGTGCCTCGCCGTCGGCCAATGTCCGGCCGATCGATGCCGCCGCGTTGCCCACCCAGCGCTCCGAGTCTCTGGCGAACAGCGTCCAGGCGAAGTCGAACAGCACTGTCGTCACCGGCTCCGCGGTCATCGCATCACCCTAGATCAACACGACGAGTTCTGTGGGCCGCGACGCAGTGAGCTAGATAGCCCTCAACGACGGCGTAGCCCTCCGGCTGGCGCAGCTTGCGCCGTTACGTCATCTGCGCTGCGTCTCCATCAACCATGCTGCGGCGGTCACCGTGGACCTCCCACCTGACGTGCCGGTCGAGTGGCTGTCCATTGATGCTGACGAGGTCGACCTTGCGCCACTCGGCCGGCATCCGGCCCTGTGGGGGCTGAAGCTCGCCATCCGCCCCCCGGTCGCGGTCGGTCCGCTGGCTGCTCTGCCGGCCCTCGTTCACCTCGACCTGTCTGGAGCCAACGTCAGCGACCTGCACCGGGTCGCGGAGTTGCCAGGCCTGCGGTGCTGGAGCTGAGCCTGGCCCAGTCGCGGGAGCTGCGGGAGCACGATGCACTGCCGGCCGGACTGGCTGCCGCGGCGCTGAACGGGTTCGCCCGATTGGAGGATGCCGACGAGTGGGCCACCTGGCTGCAAGGTGTCGCCGGGCTGCGGTGAGGGCGCTGGCGTCGGGGGGCGAACTCCAGCAGCTCATGATCCAAGCGCCTCAGTCAGCGACCTCTGCGGAGCTGATGAACCAGGAGTCCGACTCGACGTCGATCGGCTCGTCGATCCAAGGCTGCACGATGGCAGCGAGCTGAGCCGTCACAGGCCACATATCCACCACCCACCCGTCGGGCGTCACCTCGACATGCACACGCAGCGGTTCGATGATCTCTGATGGCAGGGCCCACGAACGTTCGAGTGCATCGTCAGCACCGAACTCCTCCACCATGTTGACTACAACCACGGCGACACTCTAGCCACGACGCCATGCCGCACCGTTCCATGATCGGCAGGGCAGGCGTCAGCCCGTCGGGGCGTCGGCCTTTTGGACGTCGCCGAGCAGCAGGCGGGCACCTCGGCGGACAGCGTTCCAGTCGGTCGTCGGGGAGCGGTCGAAGTTCTTTGCAAGCCAATGGCGGCGGTCTTCGTGCTCCCGCCGCAGATGGACCAGGTCAAGGTCCACGCCAGGTAGCCCGCCGCGGCGCTCCAACTCCTCGACCCGCTGCCCCATGGTGCGCATCAGCTCGTGGTGGAGGGTGTGCACCGCCCCAAGGTATGCGGTGGTGGGGATGCTGAGCCGGACTGAGGGGTCGGCGGTGAAGCCGATCTCGCCATCGTCCTGGTGCCGCCAATCCATGGTGATCTCGTCGCTGTCGCCGCGGGTGGTGCGCCACAACCGGAGCTTGGGAGGATTGCGTACGTATCCGAAGTCCAGGTAGTGCCGGCCGTGCCATATTGCGGCCGTGACGACTGGATGGTCGGGCGTGTCCGCGTTCCCGTCGTCGGTCCCTTGCTCATCCGGATCGTGGATGAACTCGAGTGGGTCGCACGTCCATCGCTGGGGGTCGGTGGAGATGAACGACTGCAGATCGTCCGGTACCGGCTCCAGTACCTCGGGGATCAGGGCAATGACGTCTTCCCAGAGCCGGGCCAGGTAGTAGTCGATGTAGGGATGCGGGCGAGGTTCCCGGGTGCGGCGCAGCAACACGTGTCCGCCTGCCTCGAGCCAGTACCAGCCTTCGGTGAGCCCGAACCAGTGCAGCGTCGGCTGGTTGCTGCCCCACGGCGACACCTCGTTCAGTGGGTACAGCTCGAATCGGAACCTGATCATCGAGGCAGCGTCCCATGCGTTCGGAGGGTGAGCACGTCGAGGTCAGTCAGCCGAAATCGGCCACCGTCATGCCAGCGGGATGGCCGGGTGGCCACTGGACGAGCTCGATCCGGTAACCGTCGGGATCGGTCAACCAAGAGGTCCACATTCCCGGCCCCAGCTCGGTCGGCGGCTCGACGTCGATGCCCTTGGCCGCCAGACCGGTGACGGTGGCGTGGACGTCCTGCACCTGGACGACGAGATGGTTGACGGCGCTGACGTCGCCAACTGGCCGCGCCGGATCGTGTACGAGTTCGAGGCTGGCGAAGGGGTCGTCCGGAAGTTTGAGCATCGTCAGACTGCCGAACTCGGTTTCGGGAACGGTTCCGATCGTGGCGTAGCCGAGCGTGGTGTAGAAGGTGAGTGACCGCTCCAGGTCAGTAACCCGCAGCCCGAGGTGCAACATCCTCATACTCGGCACACTCGTGCCGTCCGGGTGGCCGCGGCCCTGCCGGTGCAGCCGGCCCTGAAGGCCTGGTCCGATGGGCGCACCGCACGGCGCCATGATCCGTGCAGAACCTAGGATGACCTCGATGACCATTCCTGAACGGCGCCCCGACCACGTCCCTACCGACGAAGCTCGGATCGAAGAAGCCCTGCGGCTGCTCTCGAGCGCACCGGTCGGACTCGACGTCGCTGTCAAGCGGCTCAGCCGTGGCAGCGGTGTCTACGCCTGGTGGGCCGACACCTCGGTTCTTCCCGACCTCCCAGGTCCGCCGAATGAGAACGACCCGTCGCTTCGGCTGCTGTACCTCGGACGTGCGACCAGCCTGCGCGGGCGGATCCTGCGCAACCATCTGAGGCGTTCGGGCAGCTCGACGCTGCGCCGCACGTTGGCCGGGCTTCTGGTGGACGAGGGGTACCGGACGACCTGGACCGACCGTGTCGTCCTGCTGCCGCAGGACGAGGCGCGGCTGACCGCGTGGATGCACGCGCACCTGAGCCTGACCTGGGCGGAGGACCCAGAGTCGGCGATGATCGAGGCTGAGCTCGTCCGGCGTCTGCACCCGCCACTCAACGTGCACGGCGTCGACCCCGAACACCTCCAGGCCGGCGTGATCGCCGCCAAGGAGTCGTACCACGCGAGCAGCCGCCCCGCCGAACCCTCGTGAGCGCCGTGACCGGCGGCCCGGCGCGCGTCACCTGTGCGGTGGCCCGCTCACGCCGCTGAGCGTGTGCGGGTCTGCTGATGAGCGGGCAGGCCTTCGGCGCTCACGGTGACTCCTGCAGCGGCCAGACCTCGACCACGCCGTGCGCGACGGCGCACGGTGTACGCGACGCGATGTCGATGGCCTCGGCCAGCGTGGCTGCTTCGATGACGGCGAAGCCGGCGACCGGGAGCGCGGAGGCCATGAAGGGGCCGTCCTGCGTGGTCACCTGGGCCGCGTCGTGGTTCCGTACCTGCACGGGCTGGCCGGCGAGGCCCATGTCGACCCCGTCCTGGCGCAGGCGGTCGTCGTGCGCATGGGCCGCGTCGCGTACGGCCGCGTCGGTCTGGTCGTAGCCGGCCTGGTCGCCGTACCCGATGGTCACGAACTTCGCCACAGCAACTCCTCTCGTGCAGGGTTGTCGACCGATAGGGCGTTTCCCCTTGAATCATCCCTGCCCGGGACGAAGCCTGCACCCCGGTGGTGGCCGCGGCGCGGCGGCGATGCCCGGGATGGTTGCCCCGGGCGGCGACGACGCCTGACCGGGCGTTGCCGGTAACCGGGTACGGTCCCGGGCCACACGCCCAGGCTCCTGGGTGATTCCTCCGCTCCACAAAACGGTTTGCGGATCGATGGGATGGACGGAGGTGGATCTGCGCGTCAAGGGTCGATGCGGCGGATGCCATGTTGGGCCACCAAGCCCTGACTCCACCGCTACGCCCTTCCTCTAGCTGCAGTAACCATCCGGGCGTTCTCATGGCGAACGGGTCTTGACGGCGAGAGGGATCTGCCGCATGCTCTGCAAACCGGTTTGGAGATCTGCTCCGATGACGCCGGTGAGACCTGTGAGGTGAGCATGCGTCAGGATGCTGCGGGGCAGCGGCCCGAGCGGGGGCAGGGGCGGGACGCGGGTATGAGCGTCATCGGCGAGCCCGCCGCCGGGATGCCGACGATCGACGAGGTCGCGGCGGCTGCCGGCGTCAGCAAGACCACCGTCTCGCACGTGCTCAGCGGCAACCGGCCGGTAGCCGCGGCCACCCGGGCCCGGGTGGAGCAGGTGATCGCCGAGCTCGGCTTCCAGCCCAGCAGCGTCGCGCGGTCGTTGAAGGCCAGCCGCTCACACACCGTCGCTCTCGTGGTGCCGGACGTGACCAACCCGTTCTACCCGGCCCTGGCCCGCGGACTGCAGAGCAGCCTGGAGGCCGACGGCTACCTCAACCTCCTCGCCGACACCCACGGTGACCCGGGACGCGAGCGGATCTTCATCGCCGACGCGGTGGCCCGCCGGGTCGACGGCATCGTGCTCGCCGGCCTCGCGCTCTCCTCGGCCGATCTCGCCGCGACCGTACGCGCCGGCATCCCCGTGGTGTCCGTCGGCGGCCAGCTCGCCGACGCCGGCATCGACGTGGTGACCGCCGACGACGCGCGCATCGCCGCCGACGCGGTCCGCTACCTGGCCGGGCGCGGACACCAGCGGATCGCGACGGTCGCGGGCGCGCAGGGCAACCCGCCCGGCCGGGCCCGCCTGGACGGCTTCCGGCGCGGCCTGACCGAAGCCGGCCTGCGGGCGGACGCGGACCTGCAGATCGTCAGCGACTGGACCCGCGACGGCGGGTTCGAGGGCACCGCCGGGCTCCTCGCGCTGCCGTACCCGCCGACGGCGGTGTTCTGCGCCAACGACCTGATGGCGATCGGTGCCCTGGACGCCGCCCGGGCTGCCGGCGTGGACGTCCCGTCGGGTCTGGCCGTCATCGGTGTCGACGACATCGACGCGGCGGCGCTCGTCGACCCGCCGCTGACCACGATGAAGATCCCGGCGTTCGACATCGGCCACACCACGGGCTCGCTGCTGCTGGAACGCATCCGGGCGCCGCGCCGGCACATCCCGCGCCGCAGCGTCCTGGTCGGGCACCAGCTGATCACCCGCCGCTCGGCCTGAACCACCAAGAGGAGAGAACCACCCATGCATGACGTCCTCGACCCGCGTGACACGGTGCCCGACGAACTGGCCCAGCTGGCCAGCAGCGGCTACGACGTCGCGCACCTGCGGCCGCTGCTCGCCGACGCGCTCGACAACGGCGAGCAGGCGCGGTTGTCCTCGGTGCGCGAGGCGCTCAACCGCGCCGACCGGCACCCCGGCTGGACCTATCGTGAGCCGGCCGAGCGGAGCGCGATTCTCGCCGAGTTGACGCACCCGGTCACCCCGACACCGTGGCAGGGCACCGCCGAGGAGCTGACCGACCGCATCCACGGCGCGTGGCTGGGCCGCTGCGCCGGTTGTTGCCTGGGCAAGCCGGTGGAGGGACTGACCCGGGCCGAAGTCGGCCGGTATCTGGCCGCAGCGGGAGCCGACCCGCTCACCGACTACCTCCCGCTGCTGGACCCGCTGCCGACCGGGGTGAGCCACCTGCACGAGTCGGCGCCGTTCGCCAGCCGAGGCCGGTTCACCATGACCCCGCGCGACGACGACCTCGACTGGACCATCCTCGGCCTGCACCTGCTGGAAACGTACGGTCCGCAGCTGACGACCACGGACATCGCCCGGGAATGGCTGGACCGGCTGCCGTTCACCCAGACCTTCACCGCCGAGCGCGCCGCCTACCGCAACCTGCTGCACGGGCTGCGACCGCCGGCCACCGCCACGACGGACAACCCGTACCGGGAGTGGATCGGCGCGCTGATCCGGGCCGACATGTGGGGTTACACGAACCCGGGCGACCCGGCCCGCGCGGTGGAGTTCGCCCTCACCGACGCGGTGCTGTCGCACGTCGGAAACGGAATCTATGGCGAGATGTGGGCGGCGGCTCTCGTCGCGACGGCGTTCACCGCGCCGGACGCGCGGACAGCGCTGGACACGGCCCGGACCTGGATCCCGTCGCGCAGCCGGCTGCGCGAGGCCCAGGACCGGGTGCTGGAGCTGTTCGACGCCGGCAAACCCTGGGGTGAGGCCACCGACATCCTGCACGGCGAGCTCGGCCACTACAACTGGGTGCACACCATCAACAACGCGGTCTGGATCAGCGCGGGACTGCTCTGGGGCGCCGGTGACTACACCCGGACCCTCGAGCTGACGATGCGCAGCGGTGATGACACCGATTCCAACGGCGCGACCGCCGGATCGGTCTTCGGCGCCCTGCACGGCCGTGCGGCGATCCCGGAGCGCTGGACGGCCCCGCTGGGCGGCGCGGTCCGCAGCGCCATCCGCGACTTCGACCGCACGCCGATCGCGGAGCTGGCCCAGCGGACCTCCCGGCTCGCGCTGACGTCGCTCGGGCAGGTGACGCGATGAGCGCCGCGCCGACCCCGCAGCGTCCGCTGCGCGTGATCATCGACACCGACCCGGGTCTGGGCGCGCCGGGCGCGGACATCGACGACGGCCTGGCCATCGCGCTCGCCCTGGCCTCGCCGGAGCTGATCGTCGAAGGCCTGACCATCGTCAACGGCAACGTCGACACCACCGCCGGCACCGCCAACGCCCTCGCCCTGCTGGAGCGGCTCGGCCGCACCGACGTGCCGGTGTTCGTCGGCGCGGGCGCGCCACTGCGCCGGGACATGGCGCCCGTGCACGAGCTCTTCGCCCGGGTCCTGCCCGACGCCGGCGTGCCGACGGCCCGACCGGTGACCCGGCCGCGCCCGGAACACGCCGCCGTGTGGCTGGCCGACACCGTGCTCGCCGCGCCGGGTGAGATCACGGTGCTGGCCATCGGACCGATGACCAACCTCGCCCTGGCCCTGGCCCTACGTCCGGAGATGGCCGGCGCGGTCCGGGAGTTCGTCATCATGGCGGGCGCCGCGACCACCTACGCACAGAACATCACGCCCGTCGGGGACTTCAACGCCTACGTCGACCCCGAAGCGCTCGACGTGGTGTTGCGCAGCGGCGCCCCGGTGCGCATGGTCGGCCTGGACCAGACCATGCGGGTCCGGCTCACCCGCGCGCACGCGGCGAGGATGCGGGAGGTGGGCAGTCCGTTCGCGCTCTGGGCCGCCGACTGCACCGACGCGTGGATCAGCTTCCTGCACGCCGCGTTCCCCTCGCGGCCCGAACACGTCGACGGGTGCTTCCTGCACGACCCGCTGACCGTGGCCGCCGTGCTGCGGCCCGACCTGGTCCGATTCGAGCCCGCACACGTGCAGGTGGAAATGGGCAGCGAGCTGTGTCGCGGCCTGGTCGTCGCCGACCGTGGGCTGTCGCTCACCCCTCCCGCCGGCCCACCCAACGCCGCCGTCGCCGTCGACACCGAGGTCGACGCGTTCGTGGAGTTCTTCCTCGACCGGCTGCTCGCCGCGGCGCCCTCGGTCGAGACACCCGCATCCGATCGTTCCTGAGACACCCCCGCCTCACATCCCCCACGAAAGGAACTCCCACCATGGCGTCACTTCGCCTCGGCCGGCTGCTCGCCGGCACGGCCGCGGCCCTCACCGCGTTGACCCTCGCCGCCTGTGGCGGCTCCGCCGACGCCCCCGGGGCCGCGCCGCTGCACAAGGCCGACGACCTCAAGGACCCGACGTCGAAGGTCGTGCTGACCTACGCCGGCGCCGCCTACGACGCCAAGGCCCTCGAACCGGTCTTCGCCGCGTTCACCAAGGCACACCCCACCATCGAGATCAAGTACGAGAGCGTGCCGTTCGACCAGCTCAACAGCGTGCTGTCGGTCCGGCTCGGGTCCGGCAACGCCGACCTGGACCTGTTCGACACCGACATGCCGCGCACCGCCGCCTACCAGGGCCGCGGGTGGCTGACCGACCTCACCCCGGCGTTCGGCGACCTCAGCGGCAAGATCGACAAAGCCTCCGTGGATGCCGCCACGGTCGACGGCAAGCTCGTCGCGATGCCGCTGCAAACCTCCAGCCAACTCCTGTACTACAACAAGACCCTGCTCACCAAGGCCGGCATCGCGCTCCCGTCGGCCGATCCCGCTCAGCGCATGACGTGGGAGCAGATCAGCGCGGACGGACGCAAGGCGCAGCAGTCCGGGGCCAAGTGGGGCCTGCTGCTGGATCAGGTCGACCGGTACTACCAGTTGCAGCCGCTCGCCGAATCACTCGGCGGCGGTCCGGGCGGCGAGGGCAAGGGCAACCTCACCCCGACCGTCGACAACGCCGCGTGGCGCAAGGCGTTCACCTGGTACGGCCAGCAGTTCGCCGACAAGGTCTCCCCGCGCGGCGTGCCGACCGCGCAGACCTCGGACCTGTTCGCCGCCGGTCAGGTGGCGTTCTACCCGGGCGGACCCTGGTGGGCGCCGAAGTTCCTCGGCGCGAAGGGCCTCGACTTCGGTGTGGCGGCGTACCCGGCCTTCGCCGGCGGTAAGCCGGTCACCCCGACCGGCGCGTGGTCGCTCGGACTCAACCCGAACAGCAAGAACCGCGACGCCGCGCTGATCTTCATGAAGTTCATGGCGCTCGACGGCGGCGGGTTCAGCCAGTACATCACCGACCTGGCAGTGCCGCCGGCGAACGTGGCCGGCACCGAGAAGTACTACGCGCAGAAGACGTTCACCGACCCCAAGATGAACGGCGCGGTCGCACTGCTCAAGCACGAACTGGCCGACACCGCCACCATCCGGCTCAAGACCACCGGCTACATCGAGTTCGAGGACATCATGGGCCGCGCCTTCACCGACGTCATCAACGGCGTCGACGCCGGCACCGCGTTGAAGAAGGCCCAGTCCGAGCTGGACGCCGCCTGGGCCAAGTACCGCAAGTGAGCCGTGGCGGGTCCCGGCGCGCCGCCGCCGGGCCGGGACCCGCCACGTCCAGCCGGTGCCGCCGCACGAGAAGAGGTTCCCTCATGGCACAGCCCGCCGTCACCTCCCCCCACGACCCCGCCACCCGTGCGGCGAGCCCTCTGCTGGCCGGCACGGCTCCCGTCACGGGTGCGGGTAGCGCCCATCGGACGAGCCGGGTCAGGTCCCGGGCCCGGGCCAAGCGGCGCGACAGCCTCGCCGCGGCCGGTTTCCTCGCCCCGGTGCTGGCCTGCCTCGTGCTGCTGCGTCTCCTTCCGGCGGCCAGCGCGCTCATCGACAGCCTCTACAGCCGGCTGCCCGGCAGCCTGCTCCCGGCCGAGTTCGTCGGCCTGGACAACTTCACCGCCCTGTTCGCCAGCCCCGGCTTCCGGACGTCGCTCACCCAGACCCTGGTGTTCAATCTGCTGGTCAACCCGATCCAGATCCTGGCCGCCCTGGCCCTGGCGGTGCTGATGACCCGCCGACTGCCCGGGACCGGACTGTGGCGCACCCTGGTGTTCCTGCCCAGCGCCGTGCCGATGCTCGGCTCCACCATCGTCTGGGGCATCGCGCTGCGCCCGGACGGTCCGGTCAACGGTGTGCTCGGGCTGTTCGGCATCGGCCCACAGCCGTTCTTCACCTCCGCCGGCCAGGTGCTGTGGAGCCTGATCCTGCTCGCCTCCTGGATCGGCGTCGGCTACTGGATGATGTTCCTCATCGCCGGCATCCAGGACATCCCGCCGGTCTACTACGAGGCGGCCCGCATCGACGGGGCCGGCCCGGTGCGCACCTTCTTCGCGGTGACCCTGCCGCTGCTGCGCCGGCCGCTGCTGTTCGTGCTGGTCGCCGACACCGTCGCCAACTTCGTCCTCTTCGCGCCGATCCAGGTCCTCACCAACGGCGGCCCGCAGGACAGCTCCAACCTGCTCATGTACGACGTGTTCCGCCACGCGTACCAACTGTCGGATCCGCACACCGCTGCCGCCGAACTGATCGTCCTGCTCACGATCATGCTGGCCGTCGTGGCGCTGCAGTTCCGCCTGCTCACCGGCAAGGAGACGGGATGAACCCCAGCCGAGCGTTTATCCGTGGCGGGCACCGGCCGTCAGCGTGGCCGCGGCACGCCCTCACCGCCGTGGCCGCCGGCAGCGCGACACTGTTCCTGGTGCCGATCCTGTGGCTGATCGCCAGCGCGCTGCGCACCAGCAACGAGACCTTCTCGTCCTCCGCGCCGCTGTCCTGGTGGGTGCTCGTGCCCCGCGACCCGACCGCCGACAACCTGCGCCGGCTGATCGAAGTGGGTTTCCTGCGCAACGTCGGCAACTCGATTCTCGTGGCCGCGCTCACCGTCGTCGCCGGGCTGGCGATCTGCGCCATGGCCGCGTTCGCGCTGGCCGTCATCGACTTTCCCGGCCGCCGGCTGGTCTTCGCCCTGGTCGTGGTGAGCTTCCTGGTGCCGTTCGAGGCGACCGCGATCCCGCTGTCGACGACGTTTCGCCAATGGCACCTCGACAACACCATCACCGGCCTCGTGCTACCGGGCATCGGCAACGGCCTCGCCGTGTTCATGCTGCGCCAGTTCTTCCTCGGCATCCCCGCCGAGATCCGCGAAGCCGCCCACGTCGACGGCGCCGGCTGGTGGCGCACCTTCTGGCAGATGTACCTGCCCCTGTCGCGGCCCGCGCTGATCGGCGCCGGGCTGATCCTGTTCCTGTTCCAGTGGCAGGCCTACCTCTGGCCGATCCTGATCACCTCCGACCCGACGCGTGACGTCGCCGCCGTGTCGCTGGCGCGCACCTTCGGCGCGTTCACCAACGACTACGGTCTCACCTTCGTCGAGGCCGTGATCGTCAGCATCCTGCCCGCCGGGGTGCTCCTGCTGCTGCAACGACACTTCATCGCCAGCGTCGCCGCCACCGGAGGCAAGTGATGACCGCAACGCCACAGTTCGACGTGGCCGTCGTCGGATCCGTCAACATCGACGTCATCGTCCGGCTCGCCCGCCGCCCGCAGCCGGGGGAGACCGTGCACGGCGAGCAGTTGAGCCACCGCCCCGGCGGTAAGGGAGCGAACCAGGCCAGCGCGGCGGCCCGCGCCGGCGCGCGGACGGCGCTGGTCGCCGCCACCGGCGACGACCCGCACGGTGCCCGCCTACGCGCCGGGCTCGCTCACGCCGGGGTGGACGTCAGCCGGTGTACGACAGTCCCCGGCCCGACCGGCACCGCGCTGATCGCCGTCACCCCCGACGGCGAGAACAGCATCGTCATCATCGGCGGCGCGAACGAGCACCTCACCGCCGTCGACGCCTGGCCGGCCGCCGCCTGCTACCTGACCCAACTGGAGATCCCACTCGACACCGTCGTCGCCGCCGCCCGGCACGCCCAGGCGACCGGAGCGCGCTTCGTGCTCAACGTCAGCCCGGCGCAGCCGGTCTCGCCGGAGCTGCTGCGGCAGGCGGACCCGGTCGTCGTCAACGTGCACGAGGCCGCCCTGCTGCTCGGCGCGGCGGCCCAGACCATGGCACCGGCCGACTATCCCGCTGCCCTGATAACGGAAGGAGCCCGCTCGGCGGTGGTGACACTGGGAGCGGCCGGCGCCGCCTGGGCGGACGCCACCGGCGCCGGCACCGTCGCCGCACCGTCCGTCGAGCCGGTCGACACCACCGGCGCCGGCGACGCCTTCGCCGGCGCGCTCACCGCCGCCCTGGCCCGAGGGGTGCCGATGCCGGTCGCGATCGCGGACGCGAACCGCGCCGGCGCGGATGCGACCCGGTGGCACGGCGCCGTACCGTGGGACTGAGGGCCTCGGGCGACGCCATCCTCGTCTTGAGCAGGCCGGCGCACGGGAGGCCGCCGCGAGGGGCAGCCCCCGCAGGCTGCGAGGCTTGGTACACCCTGCGGCGGGGAAGCCCTGGCGCTGCCAGCGAGCGGCGGTCGCCCCTACTGCATGAGGTGACGGACCTTCTCAAAGGCCGGGTCGAGCTGTGCTCCGGCCGATGCCCGGCCCTCGCGCCACTGCGGCAGGTGTGATTCGAGCTCGGCCCGCGCGGTGCTCTGCGAGTCGACGTAGAAGTGCAGCGTACGTTCGCGGCCGGCCGTTTCGTGTGCGACGAGCACGCCATCGGGGCCGATGGTCGCGCTCAGCTCATCTTCGAACCTGCGCAGGGCCGCCAGCGACTCGTCCACCGGGAGCTGCCCTTCGTTGTGCCGCTGATAGGGCAGCCTGATCGGCACGTGCAGGTCGAACCGGGGCCAGCGGGCAGGACGTAGCGGTGACGCCGCGGCGGCCATCAGCGGGGTTCCGTCGCGCCGCTGACCCCGCATGAGCACCCAGGAGTCCTCTTCACCCGCCAAGGCGGTGGCTGCGCGGCGAAGCTCATGCGGCGTTCGGGGGTTCGCCGGCTCCGTCGCGGTCCAGGTGATCTCGCCGATCCAGGTCTCCACCTCGTCCTCGCCCAGCGCCCAGTCGAGCGTGAGGAAGCTGATCTGGCCCCGAACGTCGTCCGGCAGGTTCACGAAGGCCGGGTGGTGGCAGACGACGTCGATCTGGCGGCGCTGCATGTCCACGGCGACGCCGTACCGCATGTCCCCAAGGTCCAGCTTGTGGCCGTCAAGCTCGATGGTCGACTCGAAGACGGACAGCTCACCGGCGCGCACGGATCGATAGGACCAGGTGTCGTCGGCGGGCGGAGCGGCGCTGAACCAACGGGCGGCGACGGCCCGTACCGTGTCCTGCCCGCCGGCCGTCACGACCAGCACGTGCGCGGAGGTGACGCCGCGAGTCAACTCCCACTGCAGGTCCGGATGAATCGCGTGGACACGATGTCCGAGTTCACCGGCAAAGCCCTGCACCGTGCCGGCGTCGATCGCCTGCGCGACCTCTCCGCGTGCTGTCGCCCACCACTGCCAGAACCCGGCGATGGTCTCCATCGTGGGGCGTGCCTTCTTCCGAAACAGACCCATGGCCGCGCAGCGTAACGGACAGCGATCTTGCAAGTTCGGCTACACACCTGCGACCTGCGCGACTGCTGGGCAGCCGCTTCTCTCACAACGGGGGCTCCGGTGCTCTCCACCACGCCGACCAGGGCAGACTTGCACGACGCGGCCGATGAGTGGTCAGCTCGGTGCTGGTCCTCGCTCGCACGCCTCGATCGCGGCGCGTACGTCGTCGTCGCTGGTGTCGAACCTTCGTAGCAGCGGCAACAGCGAGGAGTCCTTGAGGTGTGCTGCCGCCTCGAAGATCAAAATGCCCACGCTCGGCTGCGCCAACAATTCGGCGACAAGGGGACGTACGGCGTCGTCCCGGCGGCGGGCGAGCGACACCACCGCCTCGTCTCGAGCCGCGAGGTACGCGTCGTTGGTCCGTGCCCACAGCGCCTGCCGTACGGCTTCGGAATCGGCGTCGGTCTGGGTGCCCAGCCCGAACGTCGCCCAGTCGCGGACCTGAGGATCCGGGTCGGCGCTGAGGGAGATCAAGGTCGCTGTTCCGGATGCCTCGGGTGGGTCGCTCAGGAGCATCGACAGCTCGCCCGCGACCTGGAATCGCACGTCGGCGTCCTGGTGGGCCGCCAACGCCGTCAGGATGGGCAGACCACGTGCGTCCTGCGCGCCGCCCAGCGCCCGGACGATGCCGATGAGGACGTCAGGGTCACGCTCCTGCGGGTATTACACGGCCGCTGAGCGCAGCGCGAGCCTGTCAACGCCGCCTGAAGCCGTTCTCAGGCGGAGTCGCCAGTTCGATGCGCAGCCCAGGCTCCGGTTCACATGGCGAGGTCGTGCATCCAGACCTTGGTGCTCTGCCTGGCTTTGTTCGACCATTTCGACGCGTTCTAGACGGCGAAGGCGTCCAGGACCGCCTGCTCGACAACTGACCAGGCGGGGAACCTCGCCAGCCATTCTTCGGCCTGCTCGGCGCTTGGCCGCTGCTGATCAACCGGGGGACGAGTAAGGCGAGTTCAACCCATGCCGCAGCCCTGGTTGCCCATGCCCAGTCCACGATCCGTAGACCGTGCGTGGTTCTCTATCAGGTTGGCTGGATTGAGGTCGGTGTGGAGGAGGGCCTCGCCGTCCATGGCGGGGAGCCTGAACCCGAGCCTGGCCGCTGGGCTGAACCAGGGCTTACCCGGCGCGGGTATCTGCTGAAGTCCTTCCAGTGTTTCTGCAAGCAGGTCGAGATCGGTGCCGTCGGGCGAGAGATCAGGGTGGGTCCGGCAAGGTGCTCGGTTCCTACCACCAGCCAGCCATCGGATTCGAAATGCCACAGGACCGCGGGTGGATACCGGTCGACGGCCCGGGTGGCTGCCAGCTCGTAGCGCAGCGACCGAATGCCAAGGTCTCCGGATGCCGCCTTGACGAAGGCCTTTCCGGCCGGCCCAGTGACGGTCGAGGCGATCTGGGCATGGTTGCCGGTCGAAGCCGGCGTTGCGTCGAAGGTTCCACCGATCCGTTCGGCGATCCCCACGGTGACACTCTCTGGCAGAGCGGTCCAATCGCTGCGCATCGTCCTCCTCACGATTATTTGCTGAGCTGCGGCGGGTTCGGCGGGTGGGGCTCAAAGCACGGCTGTCCTCGGAGGGGACCGCCCCGGGTTTGGTTGACTCGCGGGGTTGAGTGGTTCAGGCCGCGTGTGCGGGCCTGTTGATTGTCTCGAACTCGATCGGTGTGAGGCGCCCGAGACGTCGTTGCCGACGCCGACGGTGGTAGGTCCGTTCGATCCAGGTCACGATCGCTAGGCGCAGTTCCTGGCGGGTGGCCCAGCGTTGCCGGTCCAGAACGTTGCGCTGCAGCAGGGCGAAGAACGATTCCATCGCGGCGTTGTCTCCGCACGCCCCGACCCGGCCCATCGAGCCAGTCAAGGCGTTGTGGTGCAACGCTTTCACGAACTTTCGTGAGCGAAACTGGCTACCCCTGTCCGAGTGGACGATAGTGCCGGACGGGTCCCGCAGCCGGACCGCGTTCCGCAACGCCGTGACCGCCAGGGAGGCTTTCATCCGTGAGTCGATGGAGTAGCCGACGATCCGGCCGGAGTACACGTCCTTGATCGCGCACAGGTACAGCTTGCCCTCGCCGGTGGGGTGTTCGGTGATATCGGTCAGCCACACCCGGTCCGGCGCGTCGGCGGTGAACCGGCGTTGCACCAGGTCGTCGTGCACCGGCGGCCCGGCCCGTCTCGTGAGGCCTCTGCGTTTGGCGAACGCCGACCAGATCCGCTGCTGTGAGCAGAGCCTGGCCACCCGGTTCGCGCCGGCGGTGATGCCGTGGGCGGGTAGTTCGTCGGTGATGAACCGGTACCCGAACGCCGGGTCGTCGGCGTGGATGTCGAGAGCGGCGTTGATCAGATAGGCGTCTTCCAGGTCCCGACGGGTGACCGGGCTGGTCTTCCACGCGTAGTAGGCCTGCTTGCTGAAGCCCAGCACCCGGCAGGTCACCGCGACGGGGATCCCGTCCGCGGCCAGGTCACCGACCAGCGGGTACGTCATTTTGGGGCGATCTCCTTGGCGAAGAACGCCGCCGCCCTGCGCAGGATCTCGTTCTCCTGCTCCAGCAGCTTGTTGCGGCGTCGCAGCTCCCGCAGCTCTGCCGACTCGGAGCTGGTGGTGCCGGGGCGGATCCCGTCGTCGGCGTCGGCGATCTTCAACCAGCGGTGCAGGCACGACTCGGAGATCCCGAAGTCCTTCGCGATCTGGGCGATCGGCGCCTCGCCCTTGCGGGCGACCGCGACCACGTCACGGCGGAACTCCGGCGGGAACGCTTTGGGCATGGCAGACATCCTTCCAGCGAGGAGCACATCCTCACAGGTCAGGAGTCAACCGAACCGGGGGCAGTCCCGAGCTCGTATCGGACCGCGGCGGTCTTCCCTCGTCAATGGTCCAGTGAGGTCCTCACCTACGGCTGCTGACTCGGCGGCGTGTGGTGCGGGTTCTGCCAGGTGTGGCTCGGCAAGAGTGGAGCAACGCGGCGGAGGGGATCTCATTCGGTGGGGTGATCGGCTTTGCGGGCGCAGTGTTGGCAGCGTCGTGGGCAGGGGGTGGTCGATGCCGCGTTGATGAGGCCGCTTTCCTGCAGGATGGTGCCGACGGTGTGTTCGAAGGCGCTCGATTCGGGGATGACCGTCTCCTCCGCGATGCCGAGCAGGTCGCGGTGGGTGTACCAGTGGCGCATCTGTTCGGGCGTGACGGGGATCGGTTCGGCGCGGCCGAGGTGGCGCCGGACGGTCTCGTCGAAGGTCACGTCGGGGTAGAAGACGGCGACGGGGCCGCGGTGGTGGTCGATGAGGTGTCGCAGGGCTATTGCGTAGCGTTCGGTGTGCAGGATGCCTTCGAGGATGACGTGGTAGCCGAGGTCGAGGGCGGTGCGGGCGGTGGCGGTGATGAAGGCCGGTGCGAGTGGGTCGATGTGGGCGCTGTCGTGTTCGCGGAGCACTGTTCGGCGGAGGTAGTCCTGCTCGAGGAGGGCGGCGCCGCGGCCGAATCGGCGGCGGACCTCCCGCGCGGTGGTCGTCTTCCCGCTTCCTGAGTTCCCTCGGATGATCACCAAGGTCGGGTGGCTGACGTTCATGCTCGGCCTTCGGGTGTCGCCCAGGTGAGGGCGGTGGTGGTGTGTCGGCGGGGAACGAGCAGTCGTGTCTGCTGGGTGGGCGCAGGTGTGCTGCCGTGGGGGTGGACGGTGATGTGCGGGCCGGGCCTGTGCCGGTGGTGGCGGTCCCAGGTGGTGATGAGGTCGATCATGTGGTCGGCGAGCGCGGGGGCGCGGGGGCCGTAGGCGCGGGCCCCGAACTGCCAGGTGGTGTCGTCGAGTCGGCGGATAGCCAGGTAGGCGATGCTGTCCTCGGTGACGAGGGCGGGACAGGCGACCCAGTTCTCTGGGGCCAGGTCCGTGGCGCGGTCGCGGTTGGTGGTGATTAGGCCGTAAGGGTGGGGTTGGCTGGCCAGCCACAGGTGCAGGGAGTCGAAGGGCGTCGCGGGTGGCATGGTCACCGGTGACCAGAGGTCGGTGCGGGGGCCGTCCAGGGCGGTGGTCAGGGCGGTGAGGTCGCACGCGGCGGTGGTGGGGTCGTCGACGAGCAGGGTGACGTCGTTACCGCGCAGCTGGCGGCGGATGGTGGGGTCGGCGCCGGCGCCCTGCATGGCTACGAAGCCGCAGACGACCGCATTGGTGGCGGTGAGGTGGTCGCCGTGGCGGATGAGGGTGAGGCAGCGGGTCTGACCGCGCATCCGCAGGGGCACGACGAGGACGCCGTCGGGGGCGAGTTGGTCGGTCCAGGCGGGTGGGATGTCGCTGCCCTCGACGGTGACGATGATCGCGTCGTACGGTACGCCCGCCGCCCAGCCGGTGGCCGCGTCGGCTTGGACCGCCTGCACGTGCGGGTACCCGGCGGCGTCGAGGGCGGCTTGGGCGTGATCCACGACGTGGGGGTCGATGTCGATGGTGGTGACCTTGCCGCCTGGGCCGACGATCTCGGCGATCAGCGCGGCGTTGTAGCCGCCGGAGCCGACCTCGAGCACCCGCGCGCCGGGGCGTAGCCGGGCGGCGTGCAGCATGGTGGCCTGCAACCACGGCGCGGAGATCGAACTCGTCGCCTTCCCGCCCGGATCGCGGCGGGTGACGACCACGTCATCGGCGTACGCGGCCTCGATGCTCACCCCGTCGGGTGCGAACAGATGTCGTGGCACCCGCCGGAACGCCGCCTCGACCGCAGGTGAGGTGATCATTCCGTCGGTGAGCAGCTTGGCGACGAGCCGCGTGCGGGCGTCATCGACTGCCGTGGTGTTGAGCGCGGCACCAACCACGATGTGAACCTCCATCGAGTGCTCTCGTACGACACCGGAGCGGACAATAGCCGAGGTAACTGACATATCAGCCCCACAGCTACCGTCGTCGCTGATCGACCACGTACTGATGCATGAACTCGCGTACCCGCGGCACGCACCCGCGTTCTGGGCACCGGTGGAACGGGGCCATGCCTGCCTACCCACGCCCGGCCTTTGACCTCCTCGGTGCCGGCGCCTGGCTGTGGATGGGCCGAGTGAATCACCGATGTCAGTGGGACAGGGTCATCAAGGCGTGGTGTGAGCATTGGAGCGGTGCTCATTCGCGGGGAGCCTGCTGCCAGTGGTGACTCGCAGGTCCCAGCCAGGCAGGTCTTCCTCATCGTCGGGCACGAGATAAGGGTGGAACCAGCTGGCTTCTGGCCGGCCGGCCTGCTCCCACTGGTGCAGCCAGGTCTGTAGCGAGGCAAGCGACGGTGAGTGCGCGCTGTCGGCGAGGATGGTGCCGTCGGTGAGGATGACAGCGGCACTGCTGGCGGTGGTGTGTCCAATCCCGCGTCGGCCATCATCGAGGGCGGCGATGCTGCGGTGGGCTCCGCCTGCGATGACGGTGAAGGCCGACCAGGACAGCCAGTCGAGGGGCCCCCGGTGGTAGCTCTCGATGTGCCCGGGGTTGCGTAACAGTTTGAGAGCGTGGCGGGCACCGGTGTGTTGCGGGTCGTCCTGGTCGCGCCAGCCGATGGAGATCCATGCCGGCTGGGGACAGCGGGTGTGGTAGTCCACCCAGCGGCCGGGAAGGGTCAGGGCGTCGTCGACGGGAGTGGCGGTGCTCTGGGCGTATCCGCCGAAGGTGACCGCTTCGACGTCTGGTTGTCCCGCTGGCAGGGTGATGGTGGCGATGAGAGTGGTGGAGGGCTGCTCGGCGATGGGCAGGCAGGCCACGATCCGGCCGTCAGCGGTGAGTTGATCCACCCACGCGCGGGGGAGCTTCGGCGGTGTGCACCAGGCGACGATGCGGTCGTAGGGGGCGTGTCGCTGGTAGCCAGCCATGCCGTCGGCGGTGCGGCAGGTGATGGTGGTGAGTCGACGTTCGCGGTGCAGGCGGTCCGCCCATGCGGTGAGGTGGTCGCTGATGTCGATGCTCGTGACCCGCCCGGTTCCGCCGGCTCGGGCGGCGAGCAGCGCCCCGGAGTATCCGGTGCCGGTACCGATTTCCAGCACATGATCGCCGTCGCGCACGTCAAGGGCGAGCACCTCGCGGTGGATCGACTCAGCTGCGGAGCGGTGCAGCGTGTCGCCGCGGTCCTCGTTGTGGACATAGAAGTGCTCGGGGACGCCAGTGATCAGCGGGTCGTGCTCGTTCACAGGACTCCTTTCGCAGGCGATCAATGGCACATGGGCCATCCCACGAGGACGCCCTGGGACTTGTCCTACCGTTTCTGTGCCGGAGTGTCACTGAACGTCCGAGCGGCTCACGGCGGCCACGGCCAGTCATGTCGCATCTGGTGAGGTCTGGTGGGGGCAGCGAGGCGAGCAGTGGTGAGGGAGCTGCCGTGGTGGCGACGCTGCGTGGGTGGTGACCGCTGGCAGGCGGTGCGGGGCCCAGATCGCTCACAGCGTGGCAGCCGAGGCGCGGTCGGGCAGCCGCTAATGACTGTGCACGGTCATCTCGCGGGTCGGTGGACGGGCCGTCACCTTCTCGCAGATGCTCAGCAGGTCGGGATGGTTGCGTAGCTTGGTGTAGCCCTGAGGCGGATGGAACGAGCCGAGCTCGGCCTTCAGCTGGTCCAGCGGTATCCCCGGGTACTGCGCGACGCGCTGGATGGGGATTGCGAACGCCTGCGGCAGGTCCTTCACGTATTCGAGCACCGGCGCGCCGTTGCCGGCGCGGGCCTGCTCGGCGATGTCGGCGATCCGCTGAGGTGTGTCCACCACGGCGGGCCCGAGGTCGATCACCGCGCCCAGGCGGGCCACCGGGGCGGTGAGGTAGACGTACCAGCGCGCCGGCTGGCCAGCCAAGAAGCGGCGCCGGAACTCATGGCGCTTCGCGCCGGCCCAGATCAGCTCGTAGTAGATCGGGTTGAGCGACATCAGCACCGGCTCCCGGACGTCGGCCGAGTCGTCACCGTCGCTGGGCAGGCGGGGGAGTGGGCTGCTGGCGAACACATTCTTCGTCACCTCATCTATCGTGCGGCCAGCATGGGCCCGGGAGCAGCTGCCCGCGGTGGTCGGTGTGTCGCGGTCGCCGCTCCCGAGCCGGTCCGGCAGCTGCGGGGTGCGCCAGTTGGCGATCACCCAGGGCAGATCGTTGTGACTGGTGGCTCCCGCAAGGTCGTAGTGTCAGTCGACCTGGGCAGTGCCGGAGTGCCGGTCAAGGCGGGCGGTGATCACCCGCGATCCGCCGATCGGCCTGCAGTTCGTGGTCCTTCGGCATCCATGACTGGAGCAGGTGAGCAGTGCCGCTGACCGCGTCGGTGATCATGCCGCCGGTCACCGGCTTCGTAGACAACGCCTTGCCCGGCAGCGTTGCGGAAGATCCACCTCCGGGCAACCGTCAACTGCTTCTCGGAGTGAAGCGGATTGCTGAGCCCGTACACCGCCGAGCCCTGTCCTGCCCTCAAACCGGGGGATAGCGCGCACCATCGCTGCGTCGTGTCGCGTGCCGGGGGAGCGCCGCCCGCAGGGTTGTCGTCAGCTCGGTTGGCGGACCGCCCGGCTCGGCTGCCGGTCCGCGTCCGCGCCAGCCCAGGCCTCGCCAGCCTCGTCGAGCCGCATGATCGTCAGCTCGGGGCCGTCAGGGACGACCAACTGCCCATGTTTGGTGTAGCCGTGGCGAGTGTAGAGGCGCTGGCTGTCGGGGGCGGTGGTGGTCCAGCCGGGCAGGTTGAGCCGCCGTAAGCGGCTGCGGTGGTGGGCCAGCAGCGCGGCTGCGAGGCCGGTGCGCTGCAGATGGCCGGCGACGGCAAGGAACGCGAGGTGGTAGTGGGCCTCGACGGGGGTGGCGTCGTCGATGATCTGGTCGAGGAGCCGGAACCGTTCCTGGTGTGCGCTGGCGGCGTAGGCGAGTCGGGGGGCGTAGTCGGCGGGTGGGGGCAGTGGCCGGAACCGGTGCAGGCCCACGGCGGCGGCGGTGAGGTCGTCGGTGACGCGGATGTCGCCGTAGAACAGGGCGTGCTCGACCCAGATCGCGACGACGTCGGTGAGGACTTGACGGCGGGTGTCGGGGTCGGGGACGAGCCAGCGGCCGAGCGGGCTGGCGGCGAGGGTGTCGCCGATGAGGGCGGCGATCATTTGGCGTTCGCCCCACCGGGCGGCGCGGATGCGGGGTGGCTGGTGCACGCGGGCTCCTTCGTCAGGGAGGGTCAGCGGTAGGCGGCGGTGGCGAGGTCACCGACGGCGGCGTCGACGGCGGCGGTGATGTCGCGGACCGGTCGGTGGTGCTGTGCCGCGATGGTCTTCAGATGCGCGGTCAGTGCGGTGGTGTCGTCGTCGAGGTAGAGGTGGTCGGCGAGGTGGAGGACGGCGACGAGTCCGGCGAGAGCGGCGCTGTGGTTGTCGGGTTGTTCGCGGCCTGCGGCGAGGTAGCGCAGGCGGGCGCGGGCCACGACCGACCATCGGCTGTCGGTGGGCAGGTACGTCTCGGCGCGGAGCAGGCCGCCGAGGCGGCGGTGGGTGGTGTGGCGCAGGATGCCGGCGGCGACGAGACCGGCGCGGGTGCGCTCGTACAGGTCGTCGGCAAACCCACGCAGCCAGGTACGCAGTGGCGGGGCGGCGCGGGCGTGACGGATGGAGGCAATCGCCGTGTCGGCGATCAGGTCACCCACCTGTCGGTCGAGGTACAGCCGCACCCACCGGTCCCCGGCCGGGCGGCTGTCGTCGGGGTCGAGGACGATCCGGCCGGCCAACACGAGGTCGATCAGCACGGCGCCGGCGAGGCCGAGGGCGAGGGCCTGGCGGTGCAGGTGGGGTTGGCCGGTGTCGTCGTTGTGGCCGAGCAGGAACAACTCGTCTCGCAGCGGCAGCCGGGGAACGGATGCGGTCATGGTGTGTCTCCTGCCGCCGTTGTTGCCGTGAGGCGTCGTAGCCGGGCGTGCACGTCGCCGTAGGGGGGATGCAGCCGGGGCAGCAGGTCCTTCTCGACGGCGGCGAGGACGGTGTAGTTGGGGTCGCAGACGTTGCCGATCGGGGCGCGGGCGGCTTGGGAGAGGAGCTGGTAGGCGTCGAGGACCTGCATCCCGCACAGGTCGACCGTCCAGGCGGTGAGGTCCTTCTGCGCCATGCGGTAGGCGTCCTCGAGCGGTCGGGCGCAGCCGACCGACATGATCTCGGCATCGGTCTCCAGCCGCGGCCACGCCGTGTCGACGCCCTTGATCAGCTCGACGGCGAGGGTGGTGACCGTGGCGATCTCCACGCCGACGCCGCACGCTTCCCCGTGACCTTGGCGGGCGTGTCCGTCGCCGAGGGCGAGCAGCGCCCCGTGCACGTTCACCCCCAGATACAGGGTGCTGCCGGCCCGCAGCTCCGGGGTGTCGAGGTTCCCGCCGTAGTAGTCCCCGACGATCGTGGACCGCACCTCCATCGCGGGGGCGACGCCGATGGTGCCGATCATCGGATCCAACGGCAGCTCGACGAGGTGATCGCTGGCGCTGGCCCAGTACCGCACCACCCCCTCCGCCCGATCGACGTCGTACACCCACACCCGCTCATCCAGCGGCGGCTGCAGAGTGGCGGTGTGCGCGGTCGACGTCAGCGCCCCGAAGTACGGGAACGTCGCCGACACACCCCAGCCCCGGGCCGGGACGATGGAGACGATGTGCACCGCCAGGGTGTCGCCCGGCTCGGCGCCCTCGACGAAGAACGGCCCCGACACCGGATTCAGCTGCCCCGCCTGGCACACCAGCGACGGCAGATCCGCCGGACCACGGACGCGGCCGCCGAAACAGTCTTCCGTGTACACCTCGAACACCTCACCGGAGCGGACATGCGCCACCGGCAGCCGACCACCGAACGTATACGCCAACTCGTCTCGCGCCGGCCGGTAAGAGAACATGCTCATGCCGGTCACACCCGCTCCGACATCGGCACCGTCACCTGCGAGGCCGGTGCGAAGCCCGACAGCACCGGCCGGCGGCCCGACACGTACAGGCCGGCCAGGACCAGCACACCGAGCACGAGCCACGCCAACCCGAGCCGCTGCGCGGCGATGTTCGCGTTCACCACCACCCATCCCAGGATCACGAAGCCGATGGCGGGCATGACCAGGTGCGCCCACCAGTTGCGGCTACGACGCCGGATGAGGTGATGCACCACGACCGTGACGTGCAGGACCAGGAACGCCACCATCGCCCCGAAATTGATCAGCGACGACAACAGGGTTATCCCATCCGCCCGGGTCGCCATGTACAGGCCCAGGACCAGGGACACGGCACCGGTGAGCAGGGTCGCGTTGACCGGCACGTTGCGCCGCGGCGACACCCGGCTCAGGAACCGGGGCAGCTGTTGGTCGCGCGCCATCGCGTACAGCAGCCGCGACGTGGCGACCTGCGCCACCATCGAGTTCGGCAAACCCCACGCGACCGCGGTCGCGACCGCGCACACCGTCGCCAACCACGAGTCACCGGCCACGCGCGCCGCGTCATAGAAGGCCGTTCCACCCGCGTCACCCTGGGCCAGGAGCGTGGCCGGGTCGGGGACGAGCATCGCCGCCAGCCACGTCTGCGCGATGAACAGCGCCCCCGCCAGCACGAGCACGACCGCCATCGCCCGGCCGACCTGCCGGGCCCCGTCGCGGGTCTCCTCGGCCAGCATCGAGATGCCGTCGAAACCCAGGAACGACAACACCGCCACCGACACCGCCCCCGCGACCACCGACCAGGTGAACGTGTGCGGGTTGTAGAACGCCTCCCAGCTCAGACGGCCCTTGCCGGACATCAGCGCGCCCACGGCGACGACCACGAAGAGGGCCAGCACGACAAGCTCGCCGACCAGCATCACCTTCGTGACCACGGCCGTCATCCGGATGCCCAAGCAGTTGACGACCGTGTTGACCGCCACGAAGCCAAGCAGCCATCCCCACACCGGCACCTGCGGCACCGTCGCGTGCATCGCCACCGACGCCACCAGATACAGCAGCCCGGGCACCAGCACGTAGTCCAGCAGGATCACCCAACCAGCCAAGAACCCCACCGGCGGGCTGATGCCACGGCCGGCGTAGTTGTAGACGCTCCCGCTCATCGGGAACGCCCGCACCATCTGCGCGTACGAGAACGCGGTGAACACCAACGCCACCACACCGACCAGGTACGCCAGGGCCACCATGCCACCCGAGCTGGCGTAGACGCTGCCGAAGATCGCCATCGGCGCGATCGGCACCATGTAGACCAGGCCGTATGCCACCAAGTCACGGAACCGCAGCTGACGGCTCAACTCCTGCCGGTAGCCGTATCGAGCCAAACTGTCGGTCATTGGGTCCTTCCAGGGTTGATTCCGGCAATCGCGCCGGTAGCCGTTAAGTCCAAGCATCTAGCGAGCAGAAGAGAACTACGAATGGCAATTAATCTGCTTCGGCCTGCGTCAGCGAAGGCGCACACGTCTGGTCAGCCGGATGGGCCGGCTCGCTCTGTGTCTCCATCGGGGCAAGCGTCGAAGATAGGAAACCGCGTGATGGTCTGACGAGCCATAGGTGAGGTGTTGTCCCCCTGTTGTCTCATCAGCAGATGGCGCTGTGTCGGGCACGCGACGGGGGACCCGGAACGCTATCGTGCGACTGACATCGGAGGTGGAGTAGTGGCAAGGCGTCCGCCAAGAGGGCAGGTCGGTCCCCTGGTGCACCCGCTAAGTGTCGTCCGCGCTGAGCGCAACTGGACCTACCAGGATCTCGTGGACGCCATCGCCCGTCGAGCTGGCAACATCGCGAACCGCCGGGAGAAAGCGTGGCGATGGGAAAATTGGGGAGTCATCCCCGATCTCCCCAGCCAATTGGCATTGGCAAGTGAGCTAGGCGTGCCTCACGAACAGGTCCGTCTTGAACCATGGCCGCATTGGCTCGCCCCCTTTAGCGCCGGCGGCGTGCTGGTGGGCCCGCACGATGGTCGAGTCGACCGATACCAGCCAGTCGATATCCCCTGCCGCATCCGCGTCGGCCTGGACCCCGGCGAGCATCCGCTCGAACGTGCCATCGAGGGCCCACCTGCGGAAACGGGTGTAGATCGACTGCCAGGACCCGTACCGGGCCGGCACATCACGCCACGCCGCACCGGCCCGGATCTTCCACACGATCCCGTTGAGCATCCGCCGGTCATCGACCCGAGGCCGACCACCCGTCACCGCCGACGGCAGATACCTCGACAGCGCTTCCCACTCGACGTCAGACAACTCGTAGCGACGACCCACGCCCTACATCATCCGACACCGAGATCCTTTGAAGACACTGCCTAGCCGAACGAGGCCTACACGTGGTGCTGGCCGGAAGAAGCGAGCATTCCCTCGCGCCGGTTGTCGAGAAGCTGCGCCAACAGGGCTGCAGCGCTGTCGGTCAGCAGCTGGACGTCACCGACCCGGCCAGTGTCGCTCGCGCGGTCGCGGACACCGTAGGGCAGCTTGGCCGACTCGACGTCCTCGTCAACAACGCCGGCGTAGCGATCGACCGCGGCCAGCGAGCAGCAAGTCCGGACTTCGAGAAGGTGGCGGCGACCCTCAACGCGAACCTGATGGGAGCCTGGCGCTGCTGCTCCGCAGCCATCCCCGAGATGACCAAGAACGGCTACGGACGGATCGTCAACGTCAGCAGCCATCTGGCGTCCCTGAAGAACATGGCCGACACCAACGTCTCTTATCGAGTGTCCAAAGCCGCGCTGAACGCTCTGACTCGGGTGCTCGCGAGCGAACTCGCTGGTACCGGCATCCTCGTGAACACCTGTTCGCCTGGCCGGATGGCTACGAGGATGGCATACGGCGAAACATCGCGGGGCCCCACGGAGGGTGCGGACACGCCCATCTGGCTCGCCACCCTCCCCGACGATGGTCCGAGTGGCGGATTCTTCGCAGACCGGCAGCTGTTGGAGTGGTGACGCCAAGCCATGGCAGAGCCTGCAGAGGACAACGCTACTTCGAGCCGAGCAGCCCTCTCTTGAGCCTCTCTCCAGGTCTGCGGTGCCGGGGCCTCCGCGGGATGGCGGATCGTTGCAAGCCAGCGGAGGGTCACGTTTGATGCTCATCTCGCGCTGATGGGGAGGTGCGGCTGCTAGTTGGCCAGACATGTTCAGGAGCAAGAAGCCGACGTCCTAGGACGCTCTAGGGGGTGTGTCAGCCTTCATGGTTGAACTCGGCCTCGGCAGGTTGGGTGTCATCGGACAGTGCGCGCTCTGCGATGAATGGAGCGTCCAGCGCAGAGCGTTGTCGTGTGACGACCTTGCCTCCGTTAGCCGCAAACGGAGCGGTTCCCGCGAAGACGGGTGAGTCGAATCCGGCTCTGCTATAGGCGAGACGGGGTCTCACTACGCGGGTTAGGCGACAGGGATCGCGTTCCAAGCGTGCGGCGACGGCAGCGCATCGGCTCAGACTCTTTCAAAGAGCCTCAGGTTGCGGGAGGCGCGGTCAGCCAGGTCGGAGTGGGCGAATGGGACCGCCCCGGGTTTGGTTGACTCGCGGGGTTGAGTGGTTCAGGCCGCGTGTGCGGGCCTGTTGATTGTCTCGAACTCGATCGGTGTGAGGCGCCCGAGACGTCGTTGCCGACGCCGACGGTGGTAGGTCCGTTCGATCCAGGTCACGATCGCTAGGCGCAGTTCCTGGCGGGTGGCCCAGCGTTGCCGGTCCAGAACGTTGCGCTGCAGCAGGGCGAAGAACGATTCCATCGCGGCGTTGTCTCCGCACGCCCCGACCCGGCCCATCGAGCCAGTCAAGGCGTTGTGGTGCAACGCTTTCACGAACTTTCGTGAGCGAAACTGGCTACCCCTGTCCGAGTGGACGATAGTGCCGGACGGGTCCCGCAGCCGGACCGCGTTCCGCAACGCCGTGACCGCCAGGGAGGCTTTCATCCGTGAGTCGATGGAGTAGCCGACGATCCGGCCGGAGTACACGTCCTTGATCGCGCACAGGTACAGCTTGCCCTCGCCGGTGGGGTGTTCGGTGATATCGGTCAGCCACACCCGGTCCGGCGCGTCGGCGGTGAACCGGCGTTGCACCAGGTCGTCGTGCACCGGCGGCCCGGCCCGTCTCGTGAGGCCTCTGCGTTTGGCGAACGCCGACCAGATCCGCTGCTGTGAGCAGAGCCTGGCCACCCGGTTCGCGCCGGCGGTGATGCCGTGGGCGGGTAGTTCGTCGGTGATGAACCGGTACCCGAACGCCGGGTCGTCGGCGTGGATGTCGAGAGCGGCGTTGATCAGATAGGCGTCTTCCAGGTCCCGACGGGTGACCGGGCTGGTCTTCCACGCGTAGTAGGCCTGCTTGCTGAAGCCCAGCACCCGGCAGGTCACCGCGACGGGGATCCCGTCCGCGGCCAGGTCACCGACCAGCGGGTACGTCATTTTGGGGCGATCTCCTTGGCGAAGAACGCCGCCGCCCTGCGCAGGATCTCGTTCTCCTGCTCCAGCAGCTTGTTGCGGCGTCGCAGCTCCCGCAGCTCTGCCGACTCGGAGCTGGTGGTGCCGGGGCGGATCCCGTCGTCGGCGTCGGCGATCTTCAACCAGCGGTGCAGGCACGACTCGGAGATCCCGAAGTCCTTCGCGATCTGGGCGATCGGCGCCTCGCCCTTGCGGGCGACCGCGACCACGTCACGGCGGAACTCCGGCGGGAACGCTTTGGGCATGGCAGACATCCTTCCAGCGAGGAGCACATCCTCACAGGTCAGGAGTCAACCGAACCGGGGGCAGTCCCAATTGACGGGGCTACGGACTGTAGCGGTATGGCTTAGGATTGCTGCCGCGCGGGCTCGTCGCCCGGCCTCGGACCTGGGGAGGTGCCGTGCGGCGGGTCGCGGTGGTGTGTGCTGTTGCGGTGCTGTTGAGCGGGTGCGGTGCAGGCTCGTCTGGGCAGCCCACGAGCAGTAGTGCGCCGGTGGGTGACGACGGCGTGATCGAGCCGACGGGCCAGGTCGGTCTGCCGTCAGGGATCGTGGTCTCGAAGGACAACTTCTCCGATCGCACCAAGGGCCTGCTGGTGTACGACATCACCACGGGCAACCTGCTCGCCACGGCGGTTGCACCGGGTGAGGCCAGCGTCAGCCGCCGGGAAGCGTTCGACGAGACGATGCACCGCCTGGCCTACACCAGCGACTGCGAGCTGCAGGTGGCGACGCTGAACGGCGGCACCTACGTCCCGTCAGGGCGGTGGAAGCCACCACAGGCGTTCGGCAAGGCCAGGCAGTGCTTCGACACCCCGACCTTCGACGACGACGGTCGGCTCCGAGCCAGCGTCGGCGCCACGGCCTCTGAGCCTGGCCGGGTGATGTCCGTCGATCCAGCCAAGCCGGATGAGGCTCCCAGAGACGAGGGCGCGGGGAGCGTTCGACAGGAGAAGAAGCTCCGCCTCGCCGGCGTGAACAAGTCTGACGTTCGGGTCTACGTCCGCGGTGGCACGGTCACCAGCCTCATCGTCACCGGGGTCAAGCCGGGCGGTGATGTGCTTAGCGGCGACTTCTGGTACGACTGTAAGACGCCGGTCGACACGGTCACGTTCCTGTGCACCTCGTCCCTTGACGCGTCGCGCCAGTATTACGGAGGTGTCGCGCTGGCCATGGTCGACGTGTCTGCCGGCACGGTGAGGGTGAAACAGGTCGCGCCAGCCACCGAGGCGTCCCGACCGACGGTCCTGCCCGCTCCTGACCGGAAACGGGTGGCGATCAACGACTCCACCGGCTGGTACACCACGAGCCTTGACGGCGCTTCCAGCCCAGCCCGTCAGCCCCTCAGCGATCAGCGGAACCTCGGCGACATCCTCTTCTGGGCCTGACGGGACCAGCTCTGAGGCTCGCGCGCTGGACAAGCATCGCCGCACGGGCCGTAACCCACCGGACAGCGAAGGTGACGACGAGTTGACGACACAGGAGAGGTCGTTCGCGGAGGCCGTCCGGTCGGCCGTCGAACAGGGACGCGCGGAGCTGACGTACCTGGACGACATCAGCGACGAGCTGGTCGTCGCCTTCACCGAAGGTCAGGGCCCGGATTTACCTGCTCGTCTGCACGACTTCACCCGCAGCTTTCCGGTGGAGCTGCGCGGACACCTCGACCGGGAGCGGGCGTCGCTCGGCACGTTCAACATTGCCTTCTTCGGGCGGACCGGCGTCGGTAAGAGCACCCTGCTGTCGGTGTTCGGCCAGCTCGACGGGGAGTACGTCTCACCCGGTGACAACGATTTCACCACCGAGGTACGCCATGTCGAGTGGCGGGACTGCCGCCTGTTCGACACCCCCGGGATCAACGGCTGGGGCGCCTCCGAGAGCCGGGACATCCTCGAAGCCAGGGCCCGGGCGGCGGTGGAGGTCGCCGACATCGTTCTGCTGTGCTTCGACAGCCAGTCCCAGCAGGCGATGGAGTTCCAGAAGATCGCCGCTTGGGTCCGCGACAGGGGCAAGCCGGTGGTGGCCGTCCTCAACTCGCGTAACCGAAACTGGCGTCACCCGGCGGTGGTCCCGGAGTCCGGCCGCGGGCATCTGTCCGAGACGGTTCGCCAGCACGCCGACAACATCCGGACCCAGCTAGGCCAGATCGGGCTGTTCGACGTCCCGGTCGTCGCGATCCAGAGCCAGCGCGCCCTGCACGCGCGCGCAGCGACCCCGTTCCGCGGCCCGTCCCCCTCGGCCGTCCAGCACGAGCGGGAGCGTTTCGGTAGGGACTATCTCGATCGCTGGTCGAACTTCCCCACCCTGGAGCGTCTCATCATCGCCTCGATCGCGGAGGGCGGCGCCGATCTGCGGTTGACCGCGCTGCGCGAGGACATCCGGTCACGGTGCCGCAGTGCGGCGGGTGAGCTCGAAGAGCTGGCGGCCGAGTTCGAGCGGGAGGCGCAGGCCCTGGAGCGCAGGGTCGAGTCGATGTTCGCCGTGCTGGGCTATCCGGAGGACGCCGAGCGTGCCGAATGGCTGCACGACACCACGCTCAGCGAGGATCTGGTCGAGCTGTCCGAGCAGGCGCGGGGCGCCCCCTATACCTCGCCGCCGAAGGGGTCGTTGGACCGTCACGTGCGGCATCTCGCCACCTCGTACCTGGCCGGCTGCCACCGGCAGGCGAAGATCAACGTGGACGATGCCATCCAGCGGGCCTTCGCCGCGCGCAAGACGTTCGGCGAGCCGGAGTTCCGGGCGGCCGCGTACGACGAAGAAGCCATGACCGCCGCGGCGCAGGCCGTTTGGGTGGACCGTCAGGTGTTCCTGCGGCGTGAGCTGGAGATCGCGGTGGATCACGAGTCCGCCGTGAGCAGGCCGGCTGCGGTGCACGCCGTGACGATCGCCGGCGACGAGGGCGGCACCCTGCTGGGTGACGCCACCCAGGGCACGGGCATCGCGCTGGGTCTCGGCGCTCTTGCGCTGCCGTTCATCTGGAACCCCGCCGGATGGGTGCTCGCCGCCACCCTCGCCGGCATCGGCATCGTCAACCAGGCCGGGCAGTACTTCGGCAAGAGGGCGAGCCAGCAGGGGGAGGAGCAGACCCGCAAGGCGATGGCCGGCGCCATCGCTGACGGCCACCGAGCGGTGGACCGGACGTTCGCCGCCGCCGAGGACACGCTGGTCCAGGACAGCCGCAGAGCCGCGTGGACGGCGCTGGGGCCGGCGGTCGGTGAGGCTCTGAGTGCCGCGATCGGGTTCCGGATGGCGCGCGCCCGAATCACGCCGCTGCTCGACAGCCTGCGGACCTACGCCGACGCGGTCCGGCCCGCACCCGCGGTGACCGACGTCCTGCGACGGGCACAGCAGCGAATGGGGCGGACGCCGGCCGAGGTGAACCGGGTGTTGCTGGGCGAGGACTGGCTAGACTCGGGCGTCAACCACCAGCCGGTGCGGATGAGCGAGGCGGCGCGCAAGACGTACGCGAGCCGCCAGGAGGCGGACCGCATGCGCCTGGCCCGCGCCGTGACGGCGGCGTGGCGGTCGCCCACACCGGCGCAGATCTCCTCCTGGCGCCAGGACCTCGAGGACGCGGCCCGACGCGACTCGGCCCTGACCGACGTAATGGGGGCCTTCTGGCGCGTCAGTGGCGCACGGCCGGTCCTCGCCGTACTGGGAGACTACAACTCGGGCAAGTCGTCGCTGGTCCACCGGATCATGGTGGACGGTGGTCGGCGGCCCGACACCGCGTTCGACACCCGGGCGCTGCCGGCGACCACGGCCGCGAGCCGCTACCGGTTCCCCGGGTTCGACCTCATGGACACGCCCGGACTGCAGAGCGGACACGACGAGCACGACGCCGCCGCGCTTGAGGCGGTCACCGAGGCCGCTCTCGTGCTCGTCGTCGTCAACGTCAACCTGCTGGTCGGGAACACCTCCATGCTCGAGGACCTGTGGCGCGGCACGGAGCTGAGCGCCGCCAAGGACGGACGGATCGTGTTCCTCATCAATCGGTGCGACGAGCTGGGCATCGATCCGCTGACCGCACCCGATCAGTTCCTTAACCTGCAGAGCCAGAAACGGGATGCACTGCGCACCGCCCTCGCCGCTCGCGGCGCCGACGTGCCGCTCGACCGGATCCACTGCCTCTGCGGGGACCCGTTCGGCCTGGTCGGCGGAGTCGCGACGGCGCAGCCGGCGGACTTCGACGAGCATCGCCTCTGGGACGGGGTGGCCGCCCTGACGAACGCCCTGTTCGGTCTGTCCGACGAGCAGCTCGCCGACGCCGCGTCCTCGGCCGCCCTCGAAGCGGCGGTCACCGCCCTCAAGCGTCACCGGCACGCGCTGCACCAGGTGCTGAACGACGGCGAGAAGACGCTGAGCAGCCTGCAACCCCTGATCACGGGCTTGCGGGACGCGATACGCGACGCCGTGATCGTCGAGGGGTCACTGCGCGAGGACGCCCGCCGCATGGTGGACCGGCATGCGGTGCCGGCGAAATCCGCAGTGGCGGACCTCGACCGCGAGAACGCCCAGAAGCTGAAGGACATCGTCGAGTCCTGGTGGAAGACTCCACAGTTCGAAGCCGACCTCGAACGCTACCGCGACGACGCGGCACGCCGGTTGGGCGAGTGGCACGGCGAGCACCTCACCACGCTCGGGCGCGAGCTGCGAGCTGCCGAATGGGAGGCCACGCCCGAGCTCGCGGCCGAGTTCCAGGCCCAGGGAACCGCCTGGTACGAGGAGGTGACAGCGAGACTCGGCACCCTTGCGGAAGCCGTGACGCCGTTCGCGCAGATCCTCGGAAAGCGTGACACGTACTACGCGGTCCTGAAGCAGTTCAACTACAAGTTCAAACCGTGGGGCGCGGTCAAGGGCAGCGCCCGGGTCGCCCGGGCCGGGCTCGTCCTCGGGGCCATCGCCTCCGTCGCCGACATCGCGGGGATGGCCACCGACGCGCAGAAGGCCGGCCAGCACCGGGAGCAGCAGGAATCGGCGTTCAAGAAGATCGACGAGACGGCTGCGGGGATGGTGGACCTGATCATGCGCGATGAGCTGTGGGGAGGTCACGTCGCCTACCTGGAGCAGCGGTCCGCGGACCTCGAAGCGCTGCTCGACGAACACGTCGCCCGAGAATCGTCGATCGCCGACGGGATGGACTCGGCGAAGGTGCGGGTCGAGGCGGCCGACGACCTGGTCGTGGCCGCCGAAGCAATGGGAGGAACGGATCACAGTGGTTGACATCGACGCGGTGCGCGACTGGCTGGGGCGACTCCCCGGCGGATCACCCGGGCGGTACGCCGAGGACTGGGACGCCTTCCAGCAGCGGGACCGACCGGTGCTCACCCTCTTCGGGTCCTACGACACCGGCAAGAGCTCGCTGCTGCGCCGTCTGCTCGTCGACTCGGGCCGTGACGTTCCCGACTGGCTGACGATCAGCGCACGCCACGAGACCTTCGACGTCAACGACGTGGATTTCGGTACGTACACCGTCCGCGACACGCCCGGATTCGAGGTCGGGGCGTCGGGCGTCCGCGAACAGAACAACTCCCGCGTGATGGCCGCGGTCGCGCTCACCGACGTCGGCATCGCTGTGCTCACCCCGCAGCTGGCGACCGCCGAACGCGACGTGCTGCGAAGCCTGCTCACGCGAGGCTGGCCGGCCGGGACGATGTGGTTCGTCATCTCGCGGTTCGACGAGGCCGGCGAAAACCCCGAGTACGACCTCGCGGCGTACCGCGACCTCGGCGACCGCAAGGTTGGCGAGCTGCGGAACCTGTTAGGCCTGGACGACCAGGTGCCGGTCTTCGTCGTGTCGCAGGACCCATTCCAGACCGCCGGGCCGGTCACCGATCTCGACCGCGGCACCTGGGACGAGTTCCGGGACTGGGACGGCATGCAGGAGCTCACTGGCGCTCTCGAGGCGGTGTCCCCGTCAGCCCTGCCCGGCTGGCGGCACGCGGCCGGGCAACGCTACTGGTCGGCGGTGCTGGGCAACACCCTGTCTGACCTGCGCGGTCAACTGGCGGACTACGCGCAACAGGCCACGGTGGCGGCCCACGGCGTCGGTCGCCGCGAGCAGTGGGAGAGGCAGCTCGCCAACCTCGACCGGGCCGCCCGGGCCGGCCTCGAAGGCCTCGTCGACGAGGTGCTGCGGCGGTCGTGGGATTCCGGCTCCGCCGCCGACGAGCTGCAGCGCACGGTCGGCGAATGGTTCACCCGGCACGAGAGCCATCTCGACCGGCTGCGGCAGTCGATCCGCAAGGGCAAGGAGCGAGACCGAGCCCTCCCCACCTGGTCCGGCTTCGCCTCGCTGGTCGGGACACTCAGGTCCGGGGAGAACACCGCCCCCGCCGCAGACGGTCCCGGCCAGCTATCGCAACACACCAGCACCATCGGCAGCATGCTGCTCGGCGTGCTGAAGACCATGACCGAGGACCTCGGCGACACCGCCGGCAGGAAGACCACGGCGGTGAAGATGGCCGAGAAGGTGAAGCCGTACGTCGGCACCGTCGAAGCCGCGCTCCCCCTCACCGTCTACCTGACGGCGTTGGTCGACCAGCACCTCGCGAATCGCACGCGCCTGAACCAGGACAGGGCGGCGGCCGAGATGCGTCATCAGGTCGTCGCCGAATGCACTCGACTCGTCCGCGACACCTGGCAGCCGTTCGTTGACGACGTCCACGACGAGATCGTCGCCCAGACGAAGGACGAGGTCGACCTCGACGCGAGCCTGCGCCAGCTCGTCAGGCACCTGCACGAAGCCATCGTGGAAGGCGAGAGTCTCTCTCGCTGACCCGGTCATGCCGCAGTGGATCAAGGTGCCGGGGCGTCAGCGAACAGGCCGGGCAGGTCGAACCTGTGCCCGGTGCACACCCAGCTCGCCTGGTACGCGCCCTCCACAGGAGACCCATTCCGACTCAAGCACCCGAGCACCTCATCTTCAGGCTGGCGTCGTCGAACGGCGCCAACGCGACCGGGGCGGTCAGCTGTCGGGACGCGGCACGACGGCCGCCTCAATGCCGTCGTGCGGCACACCGCGTGTGACCTGCCGCAGCCACGCGATCCGGCGGCCTTGCGCCTCCATGGCTGAGCAGCGCAGCTGCGCCACCCCCGGCACCCGCACCTCCGCGGCGACCTCCTACGCGAGGACCTGGGCCGCCTCCGCTCCCGGGAGCACCACCAGGTGCCGGAGCGGTCTTGCGGCCGCCCAACCACTCCGGCCCGCTCTGCGCTGCGGCATCTGACGGTGTGGCTGGACTGATGAAGGACATGAATAGGGCCCGTCCGGATGGTGCCGAGTCACCCACCGTCAGCTACGTTAAGGCTGCTCGCGGCTCCGCCTCACCGGCCAGGTAGGAGTCGGCAGTAAGGCTCGGACAATGGCCGAAGCCTGGGCGGAAACCCCCGCTTGGGTGCCAGCCGCCGGCTTCGATCCGCCACTGCCGCACGTCGGGCAGTACGGGGGAGATCGGAAGCACATGGCGTCGCAGGTGATGCCGCCGAATCTGACGGCGGCCAACGATCTGCTGCTGCAACGGGGGCCATTGCCTCCGGAGGAGGTCGTGACCCTCCTGCGGGAGAGCGGCATCGTGGTCACGGTGGCGCGGCTGGCGAAACTGCCGGAGCGGTTTCCGGAAGCGTTTGTTCTCGACGAGCAGGGCCGTCTCACCGTTCCCTCCCAGACATCCGCTGAGGTGAGCGACCACCCGATCGAGGGTCTTCACCCGTCGAGGGTCCCGGCATGGCGTCGAACACCACTCCCCGCCACCATTTCGCTGGCCGAGTGTGTCGTCCTCGCTGTATCGCCACCAGACGCGTACGGGGAGGTGATGGTAGGGGCCGCGCGGATGAGCGACGGGGAGTGCCAGGTCTTCCCCGGAGGGGCGGACCAGGGCAGCCGGCTAAGCCTTTTCACCGATGGGGCGGCGTGCGTGGTGACCCACGACGACGACTGGTCGCGTTTACCGCAGCGCCTCGCGAAATGTCTTCCCGACGTGCACGTCGACCTGAACCTGCTGGTGTTGCTGCAGGATCCGACGCGGCCCGGCGCGCGACTGGCCGAGCTGTGCGAGAGCTGGGGGATCGCCCGCGACGACGACGACCTTGCCGCCGATGCTCGTGCCGCGGCCGCCTGCCTGCGCCTCGTCCTGGAGCAGATCGGCGAATCCGAGCCATCCTGGCAGCTTGCCCGCGTGTGCCTGGCGGCGGCCGGTTCACCGGTGGCACGCCTGCTTCCGAACGGTTCGCTGCCGGAGCGGGTGCGTGACGGACTGACGTGCGCACCGGATCCGCTGCTCGACGCGTCGGGTGAGGGCTACCGGTCGGCGCTGGAGGCGGTCCGTCAGGTGTTCGGCCAGCTGACCGGACAGGGCTACGCCGCGCGGCCGTCCCAGCGCGAGATGTCCACGGCGGTCAGCGAGGTGCTGGACGGCGGCGGGCTGCTCGCCGTCGAGGCACCCACCGGCACCGGCAAGTCGCTCGCCTATCTCACGCCGGCTGCCGGCCGGGCCGGTGGTGCCCGCCGTCCGGTCGTGGTCGCCACCGCCACGAAGGTGCTACAGCAGCAATTGCGCCGCGACGTGGCCCGGCTGCGGGAACAGGGTCTCTTCTCCGTTCCGCTGCGCCAACTCTTCGGGGTCTCCAACTACCTCTGCCCGCGCGAGATCGCCGCTGCTCTTGACGGGGCCGGCGACGACACGGAACCGGACCAGTGGCTGGCGCTCGCCGTCGCGATCCGGGGTCTGGCCGTCAGCCAGGTCGGGGTGTGGGACGACATCGCCGACCATGCGCTGAGCCGCGGTCGCCCGGCCTACGCGGCAGCGCGCGACGTGCTGCGCACCGATGCGCGCTCCTGTGAGCGGCAGCGGTGCGGGTGGGTGTCGACCTGTCCCTTGTTCAAGCGGCTCGCTGGTATGGCCGAACGTCCCGGCGTCCTGGCCGTCAACCATGCCCTGATCGCCTCCTGGGCCCAGCTCGCTCAGCAGGGGGTGCGCAGTCCCGGCGACGTGCTTGCCGACGGCGCGGGCGACCTCGTCTTCGACGAGGCCCATGAGCTGGAGGATTCCCTGACGGCCGCCTGGACGAAGGCCCTCGGCCGTCGAGAGCTGCTGGGTCTGGCCACCCGGCTGGACGGGCGGTCCGGTCTCGACCGTCAACTGCGCCGACTGGTTGCCTCGGGCATAGACCTCCGTAGCGGGCGCCAGCTGCCCGCCATGGCCCGACAGTTGCGGCGGGACTGCGACAGTCTCACCTCCGCCGTCCTGCGTTACCTCCACGAGTACGGGGGGACGAGTCGTTCCGCCGTGCCCCGAAGCGGGGTGGTGCACGGGCGCCCCGAGTATCGACAGCTCGTCGAAGAGGTCCGCCAGACTGGCCGCGGCCTGCGGGAGTTGCTGACCGCACTGAAGGCGGTGGAAACGGCCGCCCGAACCCGCCTTGCCGAGCTGGGCGACGGCCATCCGCTGCTGCGGAGCGTCGTGTCCCGCCTCTCCGGGCTGACCCATGCGGTGACCGATGCCGGGGAGGTGCTGGGGCGGCTGCGGGACCTACCCGACGAGCACCTGTGGGTGTACCGGCTCTCCGCCGACCCACCGTCCGACTCCCCGGCCAGCCCCGAGGCCGCCGACCCGCAGCCGGACTGGACCTTCGAGTGCATCCCCGTCGATGTCGGTCCGGCTTTCGCCGACGCCGTAGTACGGCCCGCCAGGAGCATCACGCTGACCAGCGCCACCCTCACCACCGGCGGCACGTTCGACTACGTCGCGTCCCGGCTGGGGATCCGGGTCCAGCCCGGCAGCAGCCAGCCCGGGGTGTTCGACGGCCGGCAGCTGCCCAGCCCGTTCGACTACGCCGCGCAGTCGGCGGTCGTGCTCACCAGTCACCTACCGGTCCCGGTGCCCAGTCAGGAGCGGGAGTTCGTCGAGGACCTCGCCCGTGACCAGGTGGGGCTGTTGTCCCTTACGGGCGGCAGGTCCATGACGCTGTTCGCGGCACGCCGGCGCATGGAGGCGGTCGCGAACCTGGTGCGGCAGCAGGGCGACGCCCTGGCCGACCGTGGCGTGCGACTGCTGGTGCAGGGGGAAGCCGGCCGCGCGGAGATCGCCGACCGGTTCCGGGCCGATCCCGGCACTGTCGTATACGGGTTGCGCTCCTACTGGCAGGGCTTCGACGCCCCCGGCGACACCTTGAGCTATCTGGCCATCGAGAAGCCGCCCTATCCCCACCCCGACGACGCCGTGGTCAGCGCCCGGATCCGCGCCATCGCCGACCGCGGCGGCGACCCCTTCCTGGAGTACGTGGTCCCCAAGACCGCCGTCCTGCTCGCGCAGGGCTTCGGCCGGCTGATCCGCAGTGAGTCCGACCGCGGCGCGGCCTTGATCTGCGATCGGCGCATGCAGTCTCCGAGTAGCGCCAATCGTCTGCTGCTGTCCACACTTCCCGGCCCGGAGCTCCACTACGCCGTCGATCGGGACGACGCCTGGCGCTACGCCCTGCGGTTCGTCACCGGCGAGGAGCCGGACCTGAGCGCGGCGTTGGCGTTGGCGGGCAGCGAGGTCGATGCGATCGTGCAGCGGCTCCGGCTGACACCGGGGGAAGACCCGGAGCCGAAGCTGCGCGAGGGCGCGCGGCTGCTTTTCGGGGTGCAGCAGCTGCGGGACGAGCAGCTTCAGCTGATGCTGGCCCACCTCGCCGGTCTCGACACGGTCGGTGTGCTGCCCACGGGGACCGGCAAGTCGCTGTGCTTCCAACTGCCGGCGTTGCTGCGCCCGCAGGATCGTGCGACGGTCGTCGTCAGCCCTCTCGTCGCGCTCATCAAGGACCAGTTGGACGACCTTCGAGGTCGTCGGGGCCTGCGCAGCGTCCAGGGCATCACGGGCAGCACACCGGCAGCCGTCCGCAACGAGATCCTGCGGGATCTGGCCGGGGGCAAGGTGCGGCTGCTGTATGTGTCCCCGGAACGGCTGGTGCGCGATCCGGTGCTGCGAGTGGCGCTGGAGCGTCAGGACCTGGCCGGCCTGGTGGTCGACGAGGCGCACTGCGTCAGCGACTGGGGGCACGACTTCCGACCGGAGTTCCGTCAGGTCACGCGGGCTGTCGCCCACCTCGACCGTGCCCCGCGGATGGCCCTGACCGCCACCGCCACGCGTCCCGTGGTGCAGGACATCATCGCCACCCTTGAGCTGCGTGACCCGCTCACGGTCACCAGACCCTCCGACCGTCCGAACCTCCGCTTCCGGATCACCAAGGTGGCCGATGAACGGGAGCGTGCCCGGGAGCTGCTGCGTATCGCCACCGCCATGGGAACCACGCCCGGCATCGTGTACGCGTCGCGGAGGGCGGTCACCGAAGAGATCGCCGCGCTCTTGCGGCGGGCTGGGCTGGCAGCCCGCCACTACCACGCCGGCATGGTCCCGGAACAGCGCGAGGCCGTCCAGGACGACTTCCTCGCCGGCACCACGCAGATCATTGTGGCGACCAAGGCGTTCGGCATGGGCGTGAACAAGCCGGATATCGGCTGGGTGGTGCACTACGACCTGCCCGAGTCGCTTGACGCGTACGTGCAGGAGGCGGGGCGGGCGGCGCGTGCCGCCCAACTGCGTGGCGACTGCGTCCTGCTCTACAGCGGCGGCGACATCGCCCGCCGCCGCGCCCAGGTGGTCAACACGGCGGAGGGCGACCGCCGCGCCCAGGCGCAGCGGGTGCTGACGCTGCTGCGGGAGCAGCGCCAGCGCGGCGGGGACGTGGTGTTCCATCCGGAGGAGCTGGCCGAGGCGGTTGGTGTCGAGGCGGACGAGCTCAACGTCCTGCTGGGTTGGCTGGAACGCGCCGGCGCGGTCGAGCAACTGCCGGACTGCTCGGCCCGCGGGACGGTCCACGTGGGCACGCGGGAGCCGGAGGACGAGCAGCAGCGGCGCCGGTTCCGGCACATGTCCGTGCTGCTGCGCATGCGGCCGCAGGTCGGCAGCCGCATCGACTTCGACCGGCTGGAACAGGAGCACGGCATCGACCCGGACGAGCTGGAGAACGATCTGGTCGCTTGGTCGCTGGACCGCCTGATCACCTTCTCGTCGTCGCAGCGCTACCGCCGCCTGCGACTTCGGGCGCGCGAGGTGGACACCGCATTGCTGAGCCGTGAGATTCGTCGGTGGAACGCCTGGCAGCGTGAGCAGCTCGATGCCGTCATCTCCTACGTCAGCGGCACGCATTGCCGCCGCGCCACGATTGTGCGGTACTTCGGGTTCTCGCCGTACACCTGCGGTGATCAAAGCGAGCCCTGCGACGCCTGTGGAGGACGGGCGGCGTGGCATGATCTTCCGGCTCTGGCCGTGCCGGATCCGGAAAATCTGGTCAACGTCGAGCTCACCGTCCTGCAGGCGGTGGCATGGGCATCCACACTGCGTACGGGCCGCTACGGCGCCGTTGGGTTGAAGGCGGCCGTGCTGGGTGCGGAGGTGCTGGCCGGGGGACATCCGATCGGGGCCGGGCTGCGCCGCTGCCCGCAGTTCGGTGCGCTCCGGCACGTGCGCGGCGCCGAGCGGCGGTGGGACCAGGCGGCCGAACGCCTGGTCGCCGAGGGGCTGCTGGCGCGGGACGAGGTCAGCAGGGACAGCAGGAGCTACCTGAGCCTGGCGATCACCGATGCCGGGCGGGAACGGTTGGGGGGGCCGTCGTGGGTGAGTTGGTAAGCGTCGAGCGGGTCATCACCGAACAGCTGCTGGAGACCGGGGAGATCTCCCTGGGGCCGGTGGAACACACCCGCCTCCGGCTTCCCAGCCACTCCGCCGACCTGACTGTCGTGGTCGACGACGAGTCGCTCCCGGTGGCGTGGATCGCCGGCCGACGGCGTCTGCACGGAGAGCCGCTGGCCGAGTACTTGCAGGACACCGCGCGGGTGGGTGGCCTGCTGCGGCTGGAGCGCCGCGGCGACGACGCGCTGCGGCTCGTGGTCTCCGCGCCGGGGGCGCGGCTGTCGGCCGCCACCTGGCTGCCGGGCGTCGCGGTTACGGCACCGGCTGCCCCGGTCGCCAAGGGTGCCGCTGCCACGGCGGCGGCCGCCCGGTCACAGCGCCGCGCGAGTACCGGCGGTCGCTACCGGTTGCGGAAGCGTGAGGAGTACGCCTGGCAGGGGGAGATCGGCTTCCTCAAGAGCGCCCGCCAGCATGCCGTGGGCGCGTTGAAGAATCGCGGCTGGGATCCGGCCGACGCGGTGCAGATGCGGTTGGAGGGGGAGCGCCTGGCCACCCTCGACCAGTTCGACGAGCTGTTGGCCATCGACGCCGCGCACATCGAGCACATGCCGCACCAGGAGGCGGCGGCCCGGACCGTGCTGACCCGGATGGGCGGGCGTGGCATCCTCGCCGACGAGGTCGGTCTCGGCAAGACCGTCGAGGCGGGCCTGGTCCTCAAGGAGTTGATGCTGCGCGGCCTCGCGCAACGAGTTCTGATCATCTGCCCGGCGCCGCTGCGGGACCAATGGCGCGACGAGTTGCACGACAAGTTCGACGAGGACTTCACCGTGGTGGCCAGCGGGCTGGACGCTGCGGCCTTCGAGCAGGACCGACTGATCATGACCCTGCAGCTGGTGCTACGCAACGCGGAGCGGTTCCGCAAGCGCTTCGACCTGGTCATCGTCGACGAGGCGCACCGGCTGTCCGGCGCTGGCGCGAAACGCACCCGCGAGACCGTCGGCGACCTCATCGCCAAGGCACCCCGGGCGCTGTTCCTGTCGGCCACCCCGGTGCAGAACAACCTCTTGGAGCTGTACCGGCTGGTGGAGCTCCTGCGACCAGGCACCTTCGATTCCGAGTACGACTTCTCCCGCCGCTTCGTCGACCGGCGTGACCCGCGCCGGCCGGTCAACGCCGTCGAGCTACGCAAGCTCATCAGTAGCGTGGTGGTGCGGACGACCCGGCAGCAGGCCGGCGTCGACCGGGTGCACCGGATGCCCCCGCAGGATCACGGCGTGGTGCTGACCCCACCGGAGCGCCAGCTCTACGACCTTCTGCTGGACACGCTGCGCCACCGGATGACCGGGCCGTCCGACACCATGCGTCGCCGGCAACTCGCGCTGCGGCTGACCGCGTCCCCGCAGGCGGTGTCGCGCAGCGCCCTGCGGATGGCCGAGCGGGAGTCGGACCGGCAGCTGCGGCAGGTCCTCACCGAGATCGGTCACCTGGCCGGGGACATCCGGCACACGTCCCGGGAACAGACCGCGCTGAAGGTCGTCCAGCGCTGGCTCGACGAACACGGGCGGGTGCTCATGTTCACCCAGCACACCGACACCCTCACCGGCATCCTGCGGCTGCTCGACGGCGCCGGCATCAGCGCCGCCCCGTTCCACGGCGGCATGACCCACGCCGCCCGCAGCGCGTCCGTCGCCGACTTCCGCTCCGGCCGCGCGCAGGTGCTGGTCTCCACCGATGCCGGCGCCGAGGGGCAGAACCTTCAGGTCAGCAACTGTGTGCTCAACTACGACCTGCCGTGGAATCCGATGCGTGTCGAGCAGCGCATCGGCCGGGTGCACCGGCTCACCCAGACCCGCGACGTGCACATCGCGAACCTCTTCGCCCGGAACACCCTCGACGAGGCCGTCTACCGGCTGCTGCACGACAAGCTGGCCATGTTCGAACTGCTGTTTGGTCAGGTCGTGACGGTCCTCGGCGAGCTGGAGGGCACCCAGGACTCCAGCATGGAGAACCGGGTCCTCGAAGCCCTCTACGCCAAGAGCGACGCCACCATGCAACGCCGGCTCGACGAGCTGGGCACGCAGCTGGAGCAGGCCCGCAGCCGGGCCATGACCATGATGACGGCGGACGCCGGGCTCAGCGACTGGCTCGCCCAGCGGCAGGAGGAGCGGCGTAAGCGCGCCGCGCAGCCGGAGGCGCGGGAGCTGCTGCCCCAGGCGTCCAAGCGCCCGCGGCGCCGGCAGAAGGACCTCGAGCGGTTCGTCGGTAGTTTCCTGACTTCGGCGGGGGCGACGCTGACGCAACCCTCCGAAGGGCTGACCGTCGCCACGCTGCCGGACGACCTCGCCACCGCCCTGGGTGGCCGGCGGGAACTGTTCCTCGCCTTCACCAACGCCGCCCTGGATCACCATCCGGAGGCGGAGCTCTGTGTCGTCGGATCCGAGCTCTTCGACGAGCTGTTGGAGGTGCTGCGCGAACGCGGCGATCTGGCGGGCACGGTGGCCACGATCCCCGACGTGCACCAGAAGCCGGCCCTCGCGCACAGCCCGGACGTGCAGCTGGTCAAGCGCCACATCGAGCCGGCGGACCAGTGGGCCGCCCGCGCCACCTACCGGGTGCAGGAGGGGGCCACGAGTGGCAACCAGCAGCTGGTGACGGTCGCCGTCGGGCCGACGATCGACACGAGCCGGCACCGTCTGCCACTGCCCGACGGGGCCGCCATGCCGGCGACCCTGCCGGAGAAGGATGTCCTCGACGTTGTCGACAGGCAGGCCGCTGCGCAACTGCGGCAGACCCTGCGGGAGGCCCGGGAAGCCGAGCAGCGCCGGCAGCGGGAAGCCCAGGAAGCCCTCGTCGCCAACCTGGAGAAGCAGCTCGCCTCGGCGCAGAAGGCCTTCCGCAAGCGCGGTGACTCCGAGGCATACCTCGAGATGTACGAGCGGGAGCGCCAGCTGACTCGCGCGATCGAGGCAGCTCGCCGACCCGCACCGAAGATCATCGATGCCGAGCTGCGCGCCGAGCTGCTGACCCTGGAAATGCACGGCTCCGATCAGCTCGTGGTGGTGGAACGCTGGGAGCACACCAGCGGCACGGTCCGCGAGCTGCGCTACCAGTGGAGCGGCAACTTGGCCCAGCACGGCCTGACCTGTGAGGCGAGCGGGGCACCGCTGCGCACACTGGCGCTGTGCGGTGACGCGCATGTCGTGGACAGCTCTGCCTTGTCACTCTGCCATTCCTGTGACACCCACTGGTGTGACGCCTGCGGGCCCCAGCGCGAGGTGCGGGCGTGTCGCGGCTGCGGCCGGGACGCCTGCGGGACGTGCCGCTCCGGTGGCGGCCCTCTCTGTGGCAGCTGCGCTCGTCCCCACCGCGCCCCGGATCTCGACACCGATTGGGAGATCGGCTGGCGGCTCGGCGGTTCGGCGCACCTCCTCGTCGGGCAGCGCCACGCCGTATTGGTGGACACACGGGGTGACCGACACACGTTGGTGCCGCCGGCTGATGTCCAGGATCCGCTCCGGACCCGGTTGCGCGGACTGGCCCACCGGCTGCAGCTGCCTGCCGGCGCAGGCCTGACCGCAGCGGCGCCTTCGGTCCCGCACGGTCATCTGACGACCGGCAGTGTGTGGGCGACGGTGTCATCGTCGGCGTGGTGGACTTGGCAGTCCGGGAATGGTGCCGGTGTCGACACCTCGGTGGCCGAGCTGGTGCCTGTGCTCGCCAGCCCACCGGTCACCGCCGAGGACGAGGCCGGATTCAGCGTACTGCTGGCCGACCTCCGCGCCCGCGACGCGGTCCCGCCCGCCCCGGCCGTCGCGGCGATGCCGTTCGCCGTCGTGCAGCGGGTCGACATCCATGACGGGCAGTTCGTCTACCGAGAGCTCTGGCACGACGGTGATCGGGCGCCCCAGCTCGCCCGGGAGGACCGCGAGCCGCTGCAGGCCAGCCGCCACGACGTGGCGCCGTTCTGCCGGGCTGTCGCACAGACCGTGGTGGGTCCGGTCAGCGTGGAGGTCGACCGACTGCACCGCTCCTACGTGTGCCTGCTGACCGACGGCTCCCGCAGCAGCACCCTCTTCGTCCCGGGGCTCCCCGGCGCCACGGCGCAGGCAGAGGAACATCTCGCGCGCCGGGTCATGGCCGCCGGTCTGCCCACGGACCGGGTGGTCGTTCGACACCCCTGGTCCGCGCCGCCCACCGCCGAGCTTCGTTACAGCCCGGCGGCGGCGGACGTTCGTGTGACGCGCACGGTGAAGACCCAGCGGGCGCTGGTGGAGCAGCAGGTCGGCGACCCGGAGACGGGCTTTCTCGGCCCGGACGCCACCACCGGAGAGTTCGCGGCGGCCCGCCGCGCCGACGACGAGGCCCTCCGGCAGGTACTCAACCAATTGGCGGCACCGGTCACGCCGGTCTCCGTCGCCGATTGCATCACCGTCAACGAGCAGTGGCACTCATCCCACGGCACCGCCGTTCGCCAGTACCTGGTCGCTCCGGCCGCGCCCCTGAACACGCGACTGCTCGCCGGGCGAACCCTCGTCGCGCCCGGCGAGACGATTGCGGTGACCCTGGCCGACGGAAACGCGGCCCGCGGACCGTTGTACGTCGACAGCGGCGGACACCTGGTCGACAGCGAGCAGGTGGCCGGCTGTCCCGTCTGCGCGCGCGCCTACGGCCCGTGCTGCGGAGACGGCGGCGTCATCACCGACTGCGGCTCCTGCAGGCGGCCCGCCTGTGGCACCTGCCGGTCGAACGACCCGTCCACGGTGACGGCGACCAGGTGTGATCGGTGCGGAGACCACTCCTGCGGCGACTGCTCCCGTCACCTGCCCGTACACGGATGTCAGCTGTGCGGCCGCGACGTCTGCCCGTCCTGCGGCCCCGGCCCGGTCTGCCTCACCTGCCAGCACCTCACGCCGGCGACCGCCGAGCAGATCGCCGGCCTGCCCGCCGAGCTGTGCGCGGACGGCCTGGCCGTGCTCATCGGCGAGGACGGCGGCGGCAGGGTTGCGGTGCTGCACGGCACCACCCGCTCGGAGGTGGCCGTCGTCTCGTCGTCGGGCGTACACCGCTGGGAGACCGTCACCGGCGACGACGAGACGCTGCTGCGGGTGCGGCTGGGCGCTGCCCGGCTGGCCGGGCACGGCGAGGTGACCGTCCGCGCTGTCTCCGCCGAGACCCCGCCGGGGCGTACCGACTCGCTGGTCCTGCAGCGTAGTCGTGACACCACGTTCCAGTGGCTCGTGCAGACGGATGACCTCCGGCACGCCGGCAACGGCTCCGGCCTGGCAGCGCTGCCGAGCGCGGGGGACCTGGACGCCGAGCTCACCGACGCGTTCGACGCGGCACTGCACGGGGGAGCGGCGGCCGTGCCGGTGCCGAGGCGCGCGTCGGTGACCCGACGGCAGGCCGTGCGACGGCTGACCGCCGGGCTCCCGGCCCCCAAGACCAGTACGATCGCCAGCGCCTGCCGTCAGCACACCGAGACCAGCCTGGCTCTTACGCCCGCCGGCCTGGTGCGCCGCCGAGCGGTCGGCAGCAGGTTGTTCGAGGAATGGGCGAACTGGCAGGTGCCGGTGCAGGTGCCGACGTGGACCGGTGAGGGCTGGCGTCCGACGCCGCGGATCATCGCCACCGCCGCAGTGGACGGTTGGACCGCGATCGTCGCGGCCGTCGGCGGGCACGCCATGCTCGCGCTGCGCCATGGCGGCGAGTCGCCAATCTGGTATGGGCTCAGCGAGGACACCGAATCGGATCTGTGCCGGGCCGTGCTCGGTGCCGAGCTGCTCGGTGAGCACGCCCTGGTGACGGTCGTCGACCACACGCCCGTCGACCAGCTCAAAGGGCCGATGGTCCTGCGCGCCCGCCTGATGGCTCGTCGTACCGCCCCGCTCGTGTCGCGGCAGCCCTTCGGCCAGCCGCGACGCAAGGCGCTCTCACCGGTGGCCGCCGTCGCCGCGATCGTTCCTCACGCCACGCCCGTCGCGCCCGTGCCTGTCGCCGGCCTGCCCGAGGCCGTGGTGCGGGAACTGCGGGCCCGGGTGGCGGCTCACCGGGTCGCCCAGGTCGACGTCACCGTCGGCCTACGGGTCGACGAGCAGTGGCGCCTGCCTAACGGGGAAACGCTCGGCGTCCGGTACGAGGTGCCGGCGGGGCAGACCAATGGCTACCTGACCGACGCCGTCACCGGTAAACCGCTCGCCCAGGCAGCGCCCTGTCGGCGGCATCATCTGGTCAACTCCCTGGAGCTGTGCAGCACCTGCCTGAGCGCCACCTGTGCGGTGTGCCCCGACGCGGTGCGGCCCTGCGCCCTGTGTGGCGGACGGCTCTGCGGCACCTGCGTCGCCAGCCCTGACGGCCGATGCCCCACGTGCGCCCAGCTACGCAAGGTCGGGTTGTTCGAGCGGGGCAAGTTCGGCGTGTCAATGCGGGGCGCCGCCTGGCACGGCGGGGGCAAACATGTCCAGGTCACGGTGCGCCGCGACAAGGGTGCCTGGACGCTGGACAGGTGGGACAAGGACGGACGGGTCACCATTCCCATCGGTGGTGACGCCTTGGCGTCGGTCGCGCGCATGCTGGGCGAAACCCTGTGAGCGGGAGCCAGGCGATGTCCCGAAACCTCAAAGTGAGTTGCGTGAACTGCCAGGAGGTCGTGCTGGGCCGGGCGGGCACCGGGGGGCGTGGGCGGGACACCGCCTGGTTCGTGCACTGCCGCACCTGTGCCGAGCTCGCGCAGGAGCAGCTCGAACCGCTGGACCTTCTGCCGGCCGACAGCGGCCTCGTCATCTACCGCTGCCGTCGCTGCGGCGACCGGCGGGTCTGTCGGGCGGGCTGGCGTACCCGCTGTCACGTCTGCCTCGATGGTCGGTCAGCCGGGTCGGCGCTCGACGCCGGAGCGGCGCTGCTCGCTCGAATGCCACAGGAAGCAGACCTCGCTGCCGGAGTGCGGCAGTTCGCCGGTCTCGCGGCGGACGCGCCCGTGCCCGTGCGGACCGCCGCCGAATTCAGCGCCGCCGTGGCGCTGGGCGAGGACCTTGATCGGTACGCCCGGGACGGGTGGAGTGTCGTCGCGGGCGACGTGCACGGCCTGCCCTGGTTCGGTCGCCGCCTGCAACCGACTTCCCACGGCACCTGGGCCATCCACGACACTTGTGGAACCCTGCAGAAGGCGACGACCGCGCAGGCCGTCTGCCGGTCCTGCCAGCCGGAGCCCGGCAGCCGCTCCTTCCTCCTGCTCCAGGACACGCCCTACCTCCTCTACCTGGTGCGGCACCGCGGCCTGCAGAAGTTCGGCGTCGGCGGCGAGCGCCGGGTACGCACTCATCTCGGTGCCGGGGCCACGGTGCTGCAGGTGCTCGAAGCCCGCCATGCCGACGTGATCACGGCGGAGGCGATCCTCAAGCGGCAGAAGCAGATGGAAGCGGTGCCATTGCGGTTCTGGCGGACCCGGCGGATGCCAGCGAGCTTCGGTGTGGGCACGGAGGTGGTGCGCGCCAGCGTGCCCATCAACCTGTCCGTGGTGTTGCCCAACGGCGTCGACGTCACCCACCGATTCACGCGCGAGCCGGTCTGACGCATCCGCCGTACGAACCAGCTCGGCCACGCGGGCGTAACGCGGCGGTTGGTTGCCGAGGTCTTGCAAGAAGCGGAGCAAGGGACGGGCGTCGAAGTGCTCCTGACGTCCGTCGGACAGAGAGTAAAGAGGGAAGCTTGTCTAGCAAGAAGCGACCATTCGCGCTGTGGGTCGGTCGGGAAGAGGACCGGACCATCGTCGCGCTGCGGCCGATGACCCTGTCAGGCAGCAAGAGCGGGCAGAGCGACGAGAAAGGTGCCCTGTCACGAACCGTCGTACCAGAGGGCACGACCGTGAAGTCGGGCGGTGGATTCACTGCCTTCCTGACGCTGCTGGCCGTCGCCGGAGCCCTCGCATCGTGTATCGCGGGTACCCCCTGGGCAGTCAGGATCGGGCTCGTCGTGCTCGCGTTCATCCTCTTCGCGTGCTCGGCCAACCTGGCGTCGGGTGAAGTCACGGTCGCGCGGCTGCAACCGGACGAGCACCTCATCTTCGACCATCCCGATGACCGGCAACAGGTCGACCGACTCACCGACTTCGCCAAGCGAATCGACCACAAAGCGCCTGCGTTGCAGCAGGTGATTCCTCAGGCAGAGGCCCGTGAGACGCTGGCCCGGGCGCTCTGGCAGGGCACTGGGCTGCTGGCCCGACAACGCGACGTTCGTGCGGTCATCGACGACCTGGATGAGCAGGACACCAATGGGCTGCCGTCGGACAGCGTGGCGGTGCGTGAGCTGGCAGCCCAGCGTGAGCGAGCGTTGTTGGCGCTTGATGGTCTGAAGGCTGAGCTGGAAGAGCTGGAGTCGGTCTTCGCCGCCGTGGTCGAGGCGAGCGATGAGTTCGCACGTGAGCAGGAGATCCGCGAGGCTACGCGGCGAGCCGAAGACGTGCTGGCCGGCTTTGCCGCCCCCGGCCGGGTGAGCCCCGAGGACGAGTCGGATCGACTGGCGAACCACACGCTGGCGGTGGTGGAGGGGTACCGCAGCCTAACTCACCTGTACGCCGACAAGGCGTAGCCCGCATGGCGAGCCGGATCAGGCAGGCGTACGCCCGTGGCCACCAGCCGGCGGTCACCGCGGGGCGTGCCGAGCGGGCCGGCGCTGCGCACCATCCGGTCGGCCGCCTGCCCGGTTCAGGGCGTCGGGGTGGCGGCGCTTAGGACGCTGCCGAAGAACACCATGACGGTGAAAAGGATCATCGGGCCGACGAAGATGTAGCCCAGGACGAGACCGGCGACCGCCATCCCGTGCCCCGACCGCATGCCGTCACGGGTCTCCCGCAGGGCCAGGTGACCGAGGATGACCGCGAGGACGCAGGGCAGCCCGAACAGGCACCAGCCGCCGAGCACGCCGAGGATCCCGAGCACCAGCGACGCCGTCGCCATGCCCGAGGTCAGGACGGGCCGGACGGTGAGCCGCTGCCCGCCGGGCGGGTGGCCGCCGCCCTGGTAGGGCAAGGCCGGGACGGGTGCGTACGCGCCGGTGGGCGCGGACACCGGGGGATAGGGCCCCACGACGGCGGGCAGCGGCGGCTGCGGGCGGGTGGGGTCGAGGCCAGGCTGCGGGTAGGTCATCGGTGCGGTTCCGTTCTTCCGTCGAGGTGGGTGAGCAGGGCGCTCACCTCGGTGTGCAGGCGACGCAGCTCGGCGGCCGTCGGCGCCAGCTCGTAGCAGTGGTGGTGGGCGGCGGCCGACAGGGCCGCCCAGGTGAAGGCCACCCGCCGGGCGACGGCGGGCCCGGGCCCGAACCGGCCGCGTAGCATCAGCTGCTTCGCCCGGCCCTGCCGGCACGCGGCCACCACCGGACGGGTGCGCCGCCAGTAGGCGTCGATGCCGCCTTCGAGGGCGAGCCGGATCAGGCAGGCGCACGCCCGCGGCCACCAGCCTGCGCTCACCGCGGCCGCGCCGAGCGGGCCCGCGCCCCGCAGCATCTGGTCGGCCGCCGCCAGGCAGGCCCGGGGCGTCGGCCCGGTCACGACCGCACCTCGGCGCCGTCGCGGGGCGCGGGCACGGCAGCCGGGGGCGGTTGCAACACCGCCGCCAGGTGCCGGACGTCGGAGACCAGCTCGGGCAGGTCGAACAGGTACGCCCCGTGCACGCCCTCCTTGCACGCCTTGTACGCGCCCACCGCCCGCGAGCCGTGCCGGCGGCTGAGATACCCGAGGACGTCACCGCCCCGGTCGGCGTCGTCGAACAGCGCCAGCGCGACGGTGGTGGTGAGCCTGCGGGACGCGGCCACGACAGCCGCCTCGATGTCGTCGTGCGGCACACCCCGCGCCACCCGCCGCCGCCACACGATCCGGTGACACGCCGCCTCGATCGCCGAGCGGCACAGCTCAGCCACCACCGGCCCCCGCACCTCGGACGCGATCTCCTCGGCGCGGGCCAGCGCGTACGCGTCGTCCAGGTAGCGGGTCACCGGGTCGGAGCCAGGGCGCAAGGTCACCACCGACCGCTCCGCGCGGGTCACCTCCACGATGCGGGACCGACCCAGGTCGAGGCGGCCGAGAGCGTCGGGCAGCCGGGTGTCGTGGGTGAACACCACCACCTGCCGCTGCTCGGCCAGCTCGGCGAGCACCCGGGCCAACCCGTCCACCTTGGCCGGATCCATGCTCTGCACCGGATCGTCGACCACAATGAACCGAAACGGGCTCTCCGGCGCGCAGCCACGCGGCAGGAACGTCGCCAACCCGAGGGCGTGCATCTCGCCCTGGCTCATCACCCCCAGCGCGGTGCCGTTGTCCGCGCCGTCCACGCTGACCGGGATCACCACCCGCCGCCGGGTGTTCATGCCCGCCAGGGGCATCGCCCCGAGCTCGACGTTGCTCTCCTGCCGCAGCTGCGCCCAGATCCGCTGCGAGTGCTCCGCGAACGGCGCCACCCGCTGGTTACGCAGCTGCGCCCCGGTCGCCTTCAACCACGCCCGCGCCGCCCTCACCCGCGCGAGGGCGCGTTCCCACTCCGGCATCGTCCCGGCCGACGCGATCCAGGCCCGCAGCTCGCCGGCCACCGCCCGCCAGCCGGTGTCGCGCTGGCCGAGCAGACCCTTCGCGTACGCCTGCGCGGCCTGCGCCGTCGCGAGCACCGCCGGGTACCGGGCGCTCAGGTGGTCGGCCAGCTCCTCCGGCCCGCCGGGTGCCAGCCGCAGCGCGGTCACCGCAGCCTGCAGGTCGTCGACCGGCACCCCGTCGGCGGCGCCGGTGGGCACGTCCAGGTCGTCGATCAGGTAGTGCGCCCGCTGCAGCAGCGCGGTCAGCCGGGAAGCGGCAGCCTGGGCGGCGAGGGTACGGTCGCGCAGCTCCGCCAGGGACGCGGCGGCGCTGGTCCGCCAGTCGCCGTCGAGGCGGCCCGTCGCGCAGACCGGACACGGCCTGTCGCCCTGCTCGTCATGGTGCTCGACGGCTAGCCGGAGCAGCTCGGCGCTACGCAGCGAGGCCCGCGACCGGCCACCGTCGTGCCGGCGGGCCTGCGCGGCCGCCTCCCGAAGCTGCTCGGCGAGGCGGGTCACCTCGTCGACGTCGGGCAGCTGCATCGCCGCCAGCCGCCGGCACAGCAGCACCGCCTCGTCGGCGGTCGGCTCGTCCGGCTCGTCGAGGATCGCGGTCAGCGCCGCCAGGTCGGCCGCGCCCCGGGTGCGCAGCAGCGCGGCGGCCCGCCGGGCCCGGTCGTCGTCGATCCCGGCGAGGGTGTCGGTCAGGACGGCGCGCTGTGCGCGTACCTCCCTGATGGTGGTGTCGACGGGGCGCGCGGCGGCCATCAGGCGGCGGTCGGCGTCGGTGATCGCCTCCAGGCCGAGGATCGCGGAGATGGCGTCGAAGAGCTGGCTCTGCGTGCTGGCGGTGAGCCGGCCCAGCTCGGCAGCGGTGAGGAACGGCCGGTACAGCTCCAGCGGCCGGGCCAACCCCAGCTCGGCCAGATCCCGGTGCGTGCCGTGAGCGCTGGTCACCGTCACCTCGGCGTCGCCCAGCTCCGCGTCCGGTGCCCAGGACCGGACCACCCGGGTGGGCGAGGCCACCCCGTCGACCCGCAGCTCGACGGCGATCCGGCACGGATCGCCGTCGTGCAGATTGCGCCACCCGGTACGCCACACACTGTTGCGATCCGCCCAGCGCGCGCTGTCCCCAGTCAGGGCCAGTTCGACGGCCTCGGCGAAGCTGGACTTGCCGGAGCCGTTGCGACCGACCACCACGGTCAGCCCGGGGCCGGGCTCGATGGCGAGGCTGCGCTCCGGACCGACGCCACGGTACCCGGCGACGGTCACCGACGAGAGCCAGATCCGCTCCCGCGGCTCGTCCGCCGCGATGCGCTGCGGCTCCAGCGCGGCCGGCGCGCCGGCGAGCGCCGCATCCAGGTCGGCCTCGCCGGTCAACGCGGCGAGGACCACCTCGGCGGTGTCATCGGGTACCCGGTCGGCGGCGAGCCGGTCGAAGATCAGCTCGACCAGGGGTTCGATGTGGTTCATCAAGCGACCTCCACTGAGGCGGATGGGGGAGTGCGTACCGCGCCGACGCAACGGCTCGATCCGGGTGGTGGTACGGCAACGCTCGGTGGCTCTCTACTTGTGAATCGCTGGTCAGGCCGCGAGCGCAACGTGCCATTCGCGCAGAAACGCCTCAACCAAGGCGTGCGCCCGGGCCTGCACGTCAAACGACTCGTCGACCCGGCGGCGCGCCATGTGCGCCAGACTGTCGGCGGCCTCGTTCAGGGCGTGGTGGGCGTGTGCCTTGACGTGCGCGAACGTCACATCCGGGCGGGCGCCGACCAGGTCGGCGAGCCGGACCAGGGTGGGCTTGATGCCGTTGTGCCGGGGCCGCAGGTCGTAGCCGGCGGGCATCGCCCCGGACTCGCCGTCCTGCCAGCGGTGCAGGTAGTTCAGCGCCGGTCGGCTGTCGACCAGCACCATCATGCCGACCGGGGGCGTGTCGTAGGCGGTGAGCAGGAACTCGACCGCCCGGAGTTCGCTGACCAGCACCCGCGAGCAGCCGGTCGGGTCGACGCGACCGGGGCGGCGGCTGCGCAGGCCGTAGCGGCCGTCGCTGGTAACGTAGCCGATGCCACCGGCCCGGCCCTTCCAACTGGCGTCGGTCGCGGCGATCAACGGCGCAGACGTGTCCGCCCAGCGGCGGACCTGGCCGCGGCCCGGCTCGTGTGCCGGCCGGCAGGCGAGGTGGTGGCGGGTGGCGAGCTGCGCGGCGGTGTCGATCAGCTGTGCCGCCGAGCCGAGTTCTTCGTAGTGGGCGGCGGTCAACGCCACGCGGAGGGCGTCGGCGATGGCCTGGCAGGTCTCGCAGCGGCGGGGCTTGACGTAGGCGCGGAGGGCGAGGGCGCGGTCGTGCAGGGGAGCGGGCAGCAGGTGCAGGGCGCGGACGAACTCGTCGGGACGCATGACACCCTCAGAACTCGGAGACTTCGGTGACCACGGCGGTCAGCTTGTCGCCGGAGCGCCTGGTGCTGGCCATCTCCTCCTGCTGCACGGAGGCGGAGTCACCGGTGACCTCGAAGGTGTTGATGATCGGGTCCTCGGCACCCTTGACCTGGTACGTGACCTCGTACGTCCTGGACGGGTCGAGACCAGCGCCGGTGTAGGTGACATTGATCCGGTAGGTGACGTTGCAGCCGGCGCTGCCGAAGCACGCCTTGCTCAGGATCTTGACCTTGAGCTTGAAGTCGCTCTTCGTCGGCGCGTCGTAGCTGAGGGCCGGGGGTTCGGTGGTCGCCGGTGCCGCGACGGGGGCGGTGGTCGGGGCGGAGGTCGTCATCGCCGGAGTCGGAGCAGCCGACGTGACAGCCGCGGCACCCTGATTCGGCTTGTCGTCGCTGCCCGCCGTGGCCAGCAGCGCACCGCAGCCGCCGAAGCAGAGCAGCAGCACCAGGACCACTCCGCCCACGATCCACCCGATCAGCGGCTTCTTCCGACGTGCAACGGGTGGAGTGTTCTCGGCCTCCGGCGCGCCAGACTGGACGCTGAACTGCGGCGGGACATCGGGCTGGGTCATCACTTTCTCCTCTGAAGTGCGTGGGCAGTGGTGATCAGCTCGGCTGTCAGCGGTCCAGCCGAGCGAGGTGGGTAGAACGGGGCGTGGGGTGTGCGCCCGGTCAGGCGGACGGGATGCCGATGACCTCGACCTCCACGCCCTCCGCCCGCAGGGTTTTCATCGCCTGGTAGAGCGCGACCTGGGCGAAGGTGAAGAGCGACTTCACGGTGACCGCACGGCCCGACCTGAGAGCGATGGCGTAGACGACCTTGCGTGGCCGGAAGCCGCCCGGGAGCGCCCGGCCGTTGGGCTGCTGCCCCACCAGGTCGAGGAACCTCGCCCGGGCCTCCTCGTCGTAGCGCAACGCCTCGACAGAGGTGATCCCCTGGGCGAAGAGATGGCTCAGCGGAGAGCTACCCGATGCGCGCTTGACGTGGACCAGCTCGTCATCCGGGCCGAGCAGATCGCACGCCTCGATCCCATGCGGATGCTGCGCCGTACGAACGAACTTCTTGTCGAGCAGAACGAACCGGCTGTCGCCGTTGGCGACCGCACGGTTGTACGCGTCCTCGTCGGGCAGGTCATCGGTCCACGGCGGCAGGACGATCTCGGACGGCCGGTCCAGGATCTGGTGAATCTCCTGGCTCAGGAACTCCCGGTGCCGCTCACCGATCTCGTACCACCTGTCCTCGTGCAACAGCAGATGACTGGTGCCGAGGGCCACCTCAGCGGTGATCCAGCGGGAAACCGGCGTCGACACCATCTCGTCGCTTCCGCCGACGTCGCCGCAGAGCGTGAGCGTGCCGGTCCGCAGGCCGGACCACCGGTCACCGTCGAGCGCCTGGTTGGTGTGAGCGAGGATTGCGGCCAAGTCCAGCTCCGCGGTGAGGCTCGGGGGCCGCCCGGACTTCGGCACCCGGATCCGGTACGACCCGACGTGTTCGATGTCGGCGACGAGATCGCCCGGCACGGCCAACCCGAGCTCCGGCGGCTCGGGCAGGGCCAACCGCTGGTCCAGCGTGCCGTGCAGCTCCGGCATGCGGGAGTCGGACGCCGGCACCGGCCGGATCTGCGTGATGAACTCCAGGTCGGCCGGCGGCGACTCCTTCCGGCACACCCGGTCGATCTCCCGCAGGTCGGCGAGAAGCCCTTCCGGCTCGACGCAGAGCGGGATGCGCAGGGCGTCCCCACCCTCGACCCTGACCGGCCCGCCGGTGCGGCGGCACGCCGTCAGGTTCGGGTTGTCGGTGCGGCCGCACACCTGGCCGACGATCTCGCCCCACTTGTCGATGCCGTACCGCCAGATGGGCTGGCCGCCCGGCACCAGGCTGCGGTCCACGCGGCCGCTGGCACCGACCACCCGGCGGCGGACCTGGCGGATCTCGCTGGGCAGCAGGGCTCGGACCGCGAAGGACACGCCGAAGGTCCGGTCGAACGTCTCGTGCTCGACCATGAAGCGACCGAGGGTGCCGTACGCCAGGGCGTACGCCCAGTCGTCGACGGCCAGGAGCAGCGCACCCCCGCCGCTGCTGTAGCCGAGGTCGACATCCTCGCCGATGAGGCCGGCCAGCACGTCGCACCACTCGGCCCGGGCGCGCGGCACGCTGCCGTGCACCAGGAGCGCCGGGACGCCGGCGACCTGTCGAGGCGCCGGCTCGAAGCCGTGCTCCCGCAGGTATTCCTCGTTGAGAGCCGCGACGAGTCCGTCAGTGGTGGGCGGCACGGTGAGGCGGTAGATGGTGGTCGGGTAGGTGCCCGGCGGCCCGGGCGGCAGGGGGCACTCGAAGAGGGCGGGCTGGTTGGGGGAGCGGCGCCTGCGGTCCTTGCGGTTCGTGCCGGCGCGGTTCGTCGCACTGCGCATGTCGATCTCCTCGCGTAGAGATTCGGGGTGGCGGAGGTGCGGTGGAAACTGCGCCGGGGGTGGGCTTCGCGGCCCCCGCCCCCGGCGGTGACGAGGATCAGCTCAGGGCGACGGTCACGCCGCCGGAGAACGGCGAGTCGTGCAGCTCGAGCTTGGCGAGCTTGACGTTCTTGGGGATGTCGAAGACGACCACGCCGGTGACCTGGTTGCCGGGGTTGATGTCGTTGAGGAACGTCTCGGTGTTCTGGTTGGCGTAGAGGGCCGCCTCACCGTCGGCCGAGTACTCCGTGCCGTTGGCGGCGTACGCCTTCTGGCTGCTGCCGTCGAACATCTGCGACTCCTTGCCGATGTTCTTGACGTTGATCGTGACCAGGCAGAACTGCCCCTGCGCCTTGGTGCCGACCACGCTGCTGCCGAGCTTGGCGACGCCGCACTTGGCCGACTTGACGGTGAACTCGAACTTCCCGTCGCGGGCGGGCTGGCCGATCTTCGCGGTCTTCGGCTTGTCGTCACCCTTGGCGCTGCCGGCGTCGGCCTTGCTGCTGCTGGTGGCGTCGTCGTCGGTGGAGCCGGCACCGCAGCCCAGCGCGACGAGGGCGGTGGCGATCAGGGCGAGGGTGGTGGTCTTGCGCATCGTTTTCCTCCTGCTGTGAACGTGGCGGCGTCAATAAGAGCAGACGCTGTGAACGGTGTCAACAGTCATGATGCTTGACGGGTGTGACACACTCCGAACGTGCAGGAGACACCGACCATCACCGCAGCGGAGATCGCCCGGCTCGCTGGTGTCGGCCGGGCCGCCGTCAGTAACTGGCGCAAACGCCACCCTGACTTCCCCGCCCCGGTCGGCGGCAGCGCCGCCAGCCCCGAGTTCGACCTCATTCAGGTCGAACAATGGCTCCGCGACCAGGGCAAACTCCCCGAGGTCGGCACCGCCGACCGGCTCTGGCGACACCTCGCCGCCGCCAGCCACTCACCGGCCGCCGGCCTGGCCACCGTCGGTGCCCTGCTGCTCGCCCGGCAACGCGGCCACCGCGCACCCCGATCAGTCGACCCGCAGCTCAAGCCGCTGCTGCCCGACCTCGACGCGCTCGCCGACGAATCCGGACCGCAGGGCGCGTTCGACGACCTCTGGCAGCGCTTCTCCGCCCCCGGCCCCGGCCGGCCCTTCGCCACCCCCGACGACCTCGCCGACCTGATGGTCGGGCTCGCGGGCGTCGGCGGCGGCTCCGTCCTCGACCCCGCCGCCGGCTCCGGCGCCACCCTGCGAGCCGCCGTCCGCGCCGGCTGCACCTCCGCGTACGGGCAGGAGCTCGACGAGGAACTGGCCCGGCTCGCCGGACTCTGGCTGGCCCTGCGCGACGTGCCAGGGGAGGTGCACGTCGGCGACTCGCTGCGCGACGACGCCTACGCCGGCCGCACCGTCGACGCCGTCGTCTGCCATCCGCCCTTCGGCATCACCACCTGGGGATTCGAGGAGTTGAGCCACGACCCCCGGTGGATCGTCGGCACCACCCCACGCGGCGAGCCCGAACTCGCCTGGGCCCAGCACTGCCTCGCCCACCTGCGCCCGGGTGGACACGCCGTCCTGCTCATGCCCCCGACGGTCGCCAGCCGGCGTCCCGGCCGGCGCATCCGCGCCGAACTGCTGCGCCGCGGCGCGCTGCGCGCCGTCATCGCGCTCCCGCCCGGGGTGGCCGCCCCGCACGGCGTACCCCTGCACCTGTGGGTGCTGCGACGCCCGCCGGCCGACGCGCCGCCACCGGCGCGGGCGCTGCTCGTCGACGCCGCCACCGGCGACACGGACGAGACCTACCCGCGCATCCTCGCCGTCTGGCGGGCCTTCACCGCCGCACCGGACGCCGAGGTGGAGGAGGCCGGCTTCGCGCGCGCCGTCCCGGTCATCGAGCTGCTCGACGAGGAGATCGACCTCACCCCCGCGCGCCGCCAACCCGCCGTCGCGGGCGAGGCCACCGGAGAGCATCTGGTACGCACCCGCGAGCGGCTCGCCGCCCTCGTTGGCGAGCTGCCCGTACTGATGCCGCAGGTCACGCCCACCGCCGAGGACTCCGACGGTGACGTCCTGTCGGTCGGAGAGCTGGCCCGGGCCGGGGCGCTGCACCTGATCGGCCCCGTCCGCGCGAACGCCGCCGACGCGAGCGAACCGACCGGCGACGGGCCACCCGTGCTGACCGTGCAGGACGTCCTGAACGGCGAGGAGGCGTCCGGCCGCGACGACGGCCGGCTCGGGCAGGAGATCGCGTTGCGAGCCGGCGACGTCGTGGTGCCGATGATCGCCCGGCAGCTCACCGCCCGCGTGGTCACCACCGACGGAACCCTGCTGGGGCGCAACCTCTACCTGTTGCGCCCCAACCCCGCCGCCCTGGACCCGTGGTTCCTGGCCGGTCAGCTCCGCACGTCGGCGAACGAAAAGCAGGCGTCGAGCCTGTCCGGGACGCTGCGCTTCGACATCCGGCGGGCACTGGTGCGCCGACTTCCGTTGGATGAGCAGCAGGCGCACGGCGAGGCCTTCCGCCGGCTGGACGCGTTCGAGTCGGCTATCCGACAGGCCGCCTCGCTCGGCACCGAACTCGTCCGCCTCACCGCCGACGGCCTGGCCCGAGGCGCGCTCCGTCCTGATCAGCGATCTTCGCGCACGTGACCGTTCAGGTAAGGACCACAGCGGCTCGGCTCCGCTGACGGAACGGACGACCTCCCGGGCCGGGTGGGGGACTACGACGATGCAGGGCCGCAGGCCATACTGCTTGACTTAAGGCAATCGAAAGGAACCTGGTGAGTACCAAGCACCAAGAGCTGGCCAACTTCATCTGGTCGGTGGCCGACCTGCTGCGCGGCGACTACAAGCAGTCCGAGTACGGCAAGGTCATCCTCCCGTTGACCGTGTTGCGCCGCCTCGACTGCGTCCTCGAGCCGACGAAGGACGCGGTGCTCGCCCGCCACCAGCAGCTCAAGGATGCCGGCGTGCAGAACATGGACCCGGTGCTGCGCCGTGCCGCCGGGCTGTCGTTCTACAACACCAGCGAGATGTCCTTCCGCAAGCTTCTCGGCGACCAGGACCACGTGGCGTTGAACCTGCGCGCCTACATCGGCGGCTTCTCGCCCGGCGCGGTCGACGTGCTGGAGAAGTACGGCTTCGACACCCAGATCAGCCGCCTCGCCGAGGCCGGGCTGCTCTACCAGGTGGTCGCGAAGTTCGCCGACATCGACCTGCACCCGGACGTGGTCTCCAACCACCAGATGGGCTACGTCTTCGAGGAACTGATCCGTCGCTTCTCCGAAATCAGCAACGAGACCGCCGGTGAGCACTTCACCCCGCGCGAGGTCATCAAGCTGATGGTCAACCTGCTGCTCGCCCCCGATGAGGACGACCTGGTCACCCCCGGCATCGTCCGCAAGATCTACGATCCGGCCTGCGGCACCGGTGGCATGCTCAGCGAGGCCCAGGACCACATCCAGGCGCACAACCCGCACGCCACCGTCGAGGTGTACGGGCAGGAACTCAACGGCGAGACGTACGCGATCTGCCGCTCCGACATGATGCTCAAGGGCGGCGACCCGACGAAGATCGCCTTCGGTAACTCGTTCAGCCAGGACGGCCACGAGAGCGAGCGCTTCGACTACATGCTCGCCAACCCGCCGTTCGGCGTGGAGTGGAAGAAGGTCGAGCCGGTCGTCAAGGCCGAGCACGCCCGCGGCTTCGCCGGCCGCTTCGGCGCCGGCCTGCCCCGGATCAACGACGGCTCGCTGCTCTTCCTCCAGCACATGGTTTCCAAGATGAAGCGCCCCGAGGACGGCGGCAGCCGCCTGGCGATCGTCTTCAACGGCTCGCCGCTCTTCACCGGAGCGGCCGGGTCGGGGGAGTCGGAGATCCGCCGCTGGATCCTGGAGAACGACCTCCTCGAAGGCATCGTCGCCCTGCCCGACCAGCTCTTCTACAACACCGGCATCTCCACCTACTTCTGGATCCTCACCAACCGCAAGGACCCGGCCCGCGCCCGCAAGGTCGTGCTGCTCGACGGCCGCGACTACTGGACCAAGATGCGCAAGAGCCTCGGCGACAAGCGCAAGATGCTCACCGACGAGCACATCGCCGACCTGACCCGGGCGTACGTGGAGGCGCTGTCCATCGCGGACGACCCTGAGCACCCGCAGCACGCCAAGGTGAAGGTCTTCAAGACCACCGACTTCGGCTACCAGCGGATCACCGTCGAGCGCCCCTTGCGGCTGCGCTTCGAAGTCACCGAGGAGAGGGTCGCGCTGCTCGCGGAGGCCAAGGCGGTGCTCAAGTACGCCGAGCGGGAGTCGCTGCTGGCGGGAGCGAAGTCGCTGATCGGTACGTCGGCTGGGACTCGTGCCGAGTTCGCGATGAAGCTGAACGGGCTGGGGAAACTGCCTGCGGCGGTGGAGAAGGCGGTGTGGGAGGCGTTCTCGGTCAGCGACCCGGAGGGTGAGGTGCAGACCGACCGCAAGGGCAACCCGTTGCCGGATGCCGACCTGCGGGACAACGAGAACGTGCCGCTGGACGAGGACATCCACGACTACCTCAAGCGCGAGGTACTGCCCCACGTGCCGGACGCTTGGGTCGACGAGGTTAAGACCAAGATTGGCTACGAGATTCCGTTCACCCGCCACTTCTACGTTTACACGCCGCCCCGCCCGTTGGCTGAAATTGACGCTGAGATCAGGGCGTTGGAGGCAGAGATTCAGGCAATGCTCGGCGAGGTTGCTCGATGAACGGCCGGTTGGGATGGGGCGAGACGGCAATAAAGCGTCTTGCGCATGTCACGTACGGGCTCGGACAGCCGCCGCCGTTGAGTCCTGACGGTGTGCCGATTATCCGAGCAACGAATATCCATCGTGGCCGGATAACCAGGGATAACCTTATCTTCGCGGCCAAGGCAGATCTGCCGCTAGATCGCGCACCGCTTCTTAAGTATGGCGAGGTCCTGGTTGTCCGGAGTGGCGCCTACACGGGTGATTCGGCAATGGTGACCGAGGAGTGGGTGGGCGCTGCGCCAGGATATGACTTGAGGGTCACCCCTCAGCGGGTAGAGCCGCGGTTTCTCGCACATGCCCTTCGAAGCAGTGGCGTTGGAGAAAAAATCCGCCTCGCGAGCAGTCGGGCTGCCCAACCGCACTTGAATGCCGAAGAGTTGGGTGAGATTTCCATCGATGTTCCGCCTCTGGAGGAGCAGCGCCGCATTGCCGACTTCCTTGACGCTGAGACAAAGCGTATCGACGAGGTGCGACTGGCGCGTCGCCGCATGCAGGAGCTTCTCCGGCTGAAGCGCGAGCGGGTCATCGAGAACCTGATCGATGATCAGGGGAACAGCCACAATCTGGTTCCGCTGAAGCACCTTGTCGAGTCCGTCACCGTCGGGATCGTCGTCACTCCCGCTGCCTGGTACGTGGACAGTGGCGGGGTGCCCGCCCTGCGCGGAGTCAATGTCAAGCCCGGGAGAATCGACGATAAGGACCTCGTGCATATCAGCGACGAGGGTCACCTGGTCCACCGCAAGTCTCGTTTGAGGGCCGGCGATCTGGTTGTAGTGCGAACAGGTCAAGCGGGGGCTGCCGCCGTTGTGCCGGAAGAACTTGATGGCTCCAATTGCATCGATCTGGTAATCGTACGGCCGGGAACCACCCTTACGCCGAGGTTCGCCGAGTACCTCTTGAATTCGAGCTACGCTAAGAAGCGTGTGGCGGAGTTCGCCGTGGGCAGCATCCAATCGCACTTCAACGTCGCTGCCATGAAGGCAATGCCCGTTCCTCGCCACTCCGTCATTGACCAGCAGCGTATCGTTGCCGAGATCGACCGGGTCATTGAGCCAATAGCTGAGGCCGTGAAACAAATGGAGAAGCAGGATCAGCTTTTGGTCGAGCGGCGGCAGGCGCTCATCACGGCGGCGGTCACGGGACAATTCGATGTGACGACTGCTCAGGGGGCCGATGCATGAGCTTCGTGTATCAAGAGCGGTGGTTCGAAGCTGCTATCGAGGACGCGCTGTTCGGCTCGGGGTGGCTGCGCGGGGCGACCAGCAACTTTGATCGGCAGTTAGGATTTGACACAGCTGAGCTGTTCGCGTTCATCGGCGCGACGCAACCGGACGAGTGGGACAGGTTGCTGGCGTACCACGGGAACAACCCGGACGTGGCGCAGCGGCAGTTCGCCCAACGCCTCGCCAACCAGATCGATGAGCGCGGGCCCTTGGACGTTCTCCGCCGTGGCGTCAGGGACAAGGGTGTCCTGATCCGGCTCGCCTACTTCAAGCCCGCCCACGCCATCACCGACGACGCGCTCAAGCTCTTTCGCGCCAACCGCCTGACCGTCACCCGCCAGCTCGCCTACTCGTCGAGCAACAACAACACCCTCGACCTGGTCCTCTTCGTCAACGGCATCCCGCTGGCAACGGCCGAGCTGAAGAACCCACTCACCGGTCAGACCGTCGAGGACGCCAAGGAGCAGTACCGCAAGACGCGTGACCCGAAGGAACTGCTCTTCGCGCGGCGTACCCTCGTGCACTTCGCCGTGGATCCCGACCTGGTCTTCGTCACGACGAAGCTGGCGGGGGAGAAGACCCGCTTCCTGCCCTTCAACACCGGGTCGAACGGGCCGGGCGTCTCCGGCGGCGCCGGCAACCCGCCGGCCGGCGCGTCCGGCTACCGCAGCTCCTACCTGTGGGAGCAGATCTGGCACCCGGACACCTGGATGGACCTGGTGCGGCGGTTCCTGCACACCGACAAGGACTCCAAGGCGCTGATCTTCCCGCGCTACCACCAGTGGCACGCGGTCACGCAGCTCACCGAGCATGCCGCCCGCCACGGCTCGGGGCAGAACTACCTGGTGATGCACTCGGCCGGGTCGGGCAAGTCGAACACCATCGCCTGGCTGGCGCACCGGCTGTCGAGCCTGCACACCGGGTCGGACGTGGCGAAAGAGGGGCTTCGCCCCAACGAGCCGGTCTTCGACAAGGTCATCATCATCACCGACCGGGTGGTGCTGGACCGGCAGTTGCAGGACACCGTCTTCCAGTTCGAGCACGTGCCGGGCGTGGTGCAGCGAATCGACAAGGACTCGGCCCAGCTCGCCGCCGCCCTCCAGGGTGAGACGGCCAAGGTCGTCATCACGACCATGCAGAAGTTCCCCTACATCCTCGACAAGGTGCAGGGGCTCCGCGGTAAGCGGTTCGCCGTCATCGTCGACGAGGCGCACTCGTCGCAGTCCGGCGACTCGGCCGCCGCGCTGAAGAAGGTGCTGCTCAAGCTCGGCAGCGACGACGTGGACGAGTCGGGGGACCTGCTCACCGCGTCGGCGCTGGCCCGGGGCCGGCACGAGACGCTGTCGTACTTCGCGTTCACCGCCACGCCGAAGCCGAAGACCCTGGAACTGTTCGGCACCCCACACCCGGTGACCGGGGACGCGCAGCCGTTCCACACGTACTCGATGCGGCAGGCCATCGACGAGGGCTTCATCCTCGACGTGCTGCGCAACTACGTGACCTACAAGTCGTACTGGAAGCTGGCCAACGCCAACCCCGACGACCCGGACGTCGACCCGAAGAAGGCCGGCGCCCAGCTCGCCCGCTTCGCCAGCCTGCACCCCACCATGCAGGCGCAGAAGGCGGAGATCATCGTCGAGCACTTCCGCAAGCACACCGCGCCGCGCCTCGGCGGGCGCGCCAAGGCCATGGTGGTCACCGGCTCCCGCGAGGCCGCCGTCCGCCTGCACACCGTCATCAAGAAGTACGTCGACATGCAGGGCTACGTCGGCTGCGACTCCCTGGTCGCCTTCTCCGGCGACCTGGAGGTCGACGGCGTCGAGCACACCGAGGCGCGGGTCAACGGGTTCAGCGAGGGCGAGCTGCCCGAGCGGTTCGCCTACACCGCCGCTGACGACAAGTACGCCGGCACGCCGAAGGCCAAGCAGCTCACCGAGTACAAGATCCTGGTCGTCGCCGAGAAGTACCAGACCGGCTTCGACCAGCCGCTGCTCACCACCATGTACGTCGACAAGCTGCTCAAGAACGTCGCCGCCGTGCAGACCCTGTCCCGGCTCAACCGCACCCACCCGCTCAAGGCCCAGGGTGACGTGTTCGTCCTCGACTTCGTCAACGAGGCCGGCGACATCGCCGAGCAGTTCAAGCCGTACTTCGAGACCGCCGCCACCACCCCCACCGACCCGAACCTGCTCTACACCGCCCAGCATGCCGTCACCGCGTACCCGATCCTGGTCGACTCGGAGATGCAGGCGTACGCCGAAGCGCTGCTCGCCGCCGAGCAGAAGGCCACCACGGACACCGCGCTCCAGCGGGCCCACGCCTCCCTCTACCGCTTCACCGAGCCCGCCGTCGACCGCTTCAATGCCGTGGCTGCCGACGACCCCGAGGCCGCGGACGGCTTCCGGTCCGCGCTGCGCGACTACACCCGCATGTACGCGTTCCTCAGCCAGATCGTCCCCTACCACGACGAGGACCTCGAACGGCTATACCTGTACGGGCGCGCGCTGCTCAACCGGCTGCCGCGCCGGCAGGACCCGTCCGTCGACATCGGCGAGGTGGTGCTGACCCACCTGCGGGTAAGCAAGACCGGCGAGCACGACGCCTCCCTGACGCCCGAAGGCGAGCAGATGCTACCCGGCTTCGTCGGCGGGGGAGCGGGCCGGCAGCACGACCCGGACAAGGTGGCTCTCTCCGAGCTGATCGACGAGTTCAACGACCGCTTCGGCATCGGGCTCGGTGAGGCCGACAAGGTCTGGGTCGAGCAGCAGATCGTCGCCCTCGCCGAGGACGGGGCCCTGGAAGCCGCCGCGATGGTCAACGACGAGAGCAACTTCGGTGTCGTCTGCGACAAGCGGATCGAGGACGTGATCCTGTCCCGGCACGACGACAACGGGAAGCTCATGCAGCGCTACCTCGACGACGAGAGCCTGCGCTCGCAGCTCAACCAGTTCGCCCGCCGGCAGGCGTACCAGATGATCCGCCGCCGCAAAGGAATCGCCTAGCCGATTTAATGCCGGACCAACGACAACCCTGGCGAGACGTTGACGCCCAAGAGGGCGGTCTGCGCTTCATGCAGTGAAGGACGCGGAGATGAAGGTCTGGATTGCGCGGGATCCCAGTAAAACGGCGGTTGCCTTGCGCCCTGTCGATATCGGTAGCAGGCCTCATCGGCGCGAATGGGGGAGCGTCGTTGACGTAACCCCGGGCCCGCCAATGACGGCAAAGGCAGCGGATCGCAGGGCGAAATTCCAACTGCTTCTGGTTTTGATGGCTGCGTCGTATTTCTGTACTGCTGGCGGGGGCGCCTACTGGTGGCTCATTCTCCTCGCGTCCGGCGCGTTTATGATGGCGATTTTCGCTGCCTCCTCCAAGGCTGGGGAGCCGGGAAAGGTGGTAACGCCCGAACTTGGTCATTATCCCGAGGCCCACCGCCTGCTGACAGGTCCACAGGAGCGCAGCGAGTTCGACCGGCTGTTGAAGCTCGCGGAACGGGTGGGAAAGACACAGCCTGCGCTGAAGCGGCTTGTGGATCCGGACGAGGCTGGCAGCTTGCTGGCCGAGGCGGTCTGGGAGGGGGCTAAGAGCCTAGCGCGCAAAGAAGAGATCCGTGCGGTGCGGGACGATCTCAAGCGCCATGCGCTCGAAGGGTCCGGTCAGGTGAGTCGGTCCCGGTTGGACCTCCTTCAGCAGCAGCAGCGGGCAAACGCCTTATGGAAGGAAGTAGACGCAGAACTTGACAAGCTCCGGTCTCACCTGTCGACAGCCGCGGAGGCAGGGGAGGCGTTCATACGAGATCGGGAACTGGACGACACCCTGAACCGTACAGAAAAGGCGCTGGCGAAGTTGTCAACGGACGAGATCCTCGGATCGTCCCTTGCCAGCGAGCAGTTGGCAGACGAAACTAACGCCGTCATACAAGCCTACCGCGAACTCAACGAATTGTACGGCGGTAAGCGTTAACGACATCTATAAGTATGACTGGTTGTGCAGGGTAGGAGCTTGATGCAAGCGCAGGAGCGCGTCGCCGACCGGTACGAGCTGACGTACCCCCTCGGCCATGGCGGCATGGGGGAGGTGTGGGCCGGCTTCGACGAGAAGCTGGACCGGCCTGTCGCCATCAAGTTCCTCCGCAAGCTCACCATCGCCGACCACGAGCGGGACACGGCGATCGAGCGGTTCATGCGCGAGGCCCGGGTCACCGCCCGGCTCGACCATCCCGGCGTGCCCAGCGTCCACGACGTTGGTCACCACGGCGACGACCTCTACATCGTCATGCAGCTCGTACCGGGCATGCTCCTCTCCGACCTGATCGCCGAACGCGGCTGGATTGCGGTGCCGTGGGCCGCTGCGATCGGCGCGCAGATCTGCTCGGTGCTCGCCGTCGCGCACGCCGCCTCCCTGGTGCACCGCGACCTGAAACCGCAGAACCTGATGGTGACGCCGGCGGGCGCCGTGAAGGTGCTCGACTTCGGTGTCGCGGCGCTGCTCGGCCCGGACGTACCCCGGCTGACCGCCACCAGCCACACTCTCGGCACGCCCACCTACATGGCACCCGAGCAGGCGCTCAACAGCGCCGTCGGGCCGCGTGCCGATCTCTACGCGCTCGGCTGCGTGCTGTTCGAGCTGCTGACCGGCAACCCGCCCTACCGGGCCGACAACCCACTCGGGATGCTGCACCGACACCTGAACGATCCGGTGCCGTCTGTCAGGGAACACCGCGCCGGGGTGCCTGACCTCCTGGTGCAGCTCGTCGTCCGACTGCTCGCCAAGGACCCCCAGCACCGTCCCGGCTCGGCCGCCGAGGTGTACGAGCTGCTCGCGCCGTTCGGCACGGTCGAGCCGGAGCTGGCCAACGACCTGGCGATGACCGTCGCCGACGGGCAGCGAATCGACCCGACCATGCCCCACCGGTACCCGTTCGGCCCGCTGCCGCCGCAGGCGCCGCCGGTGCCGACCCGGATCGACATCGGCCGTCCGCGTACCGCACCTGAGGTCGTCGAGACGCCATCGCTGGACGAGTTGGCCGAGGCCGAGGAGCGCGCCTGGGAGCTGGCCGAGGAAGAACGGTTCACTCAGGCGGCCGAGCTGCTCGAATCGGCGGTGCGCCCATTTCGAAGGGGGCACGGGGCCAAGCAGCCGAGGATCCTGGAGCTGCGGCTCAACCTGGCCAACCTGTACGTCCTCGCCGGTGCGTTCCGGCAGGCGCTACCCGAGTTCCAGCGACTTGTTCCAGACCTGGCCGCCCGACCAGTACCGGATCAGGAGCTGATCTGGCAGTGCCGTCAACAGGCAGCGGTCTGCCAGGCGGAGTTGGGAGAGGCGACCGATGCCCTGCGCGAACTGCGGGCACTCCTCGCCGAGGAACAACGGGTGATGCCGCCGCACTCACCCGAACTGTTCCCCTTGCGGCAGCAGGTTGCCATGCTCGCCGCCGGTGTGGGCGATGTGGGCGGCGCCCGGCGTGAGCTGAGCGACCTGTGGCGCGACGTCAACGCGCTGCACGGTCCGCGGTCGGTGTCGGCCGCCGAGATCGAGGCGCTGCTGACACACCTCGATCGGCTGGGGGATCTGCCTGACGTGACCGGAACAACGGTCGGCTGACATGGGACGGCGTGAGAGGCGAGGGTCATGTTCGAGCTGGTAGACGCGGTCAAGCAGTGCGCCGAGCGGGTGACGCAGTTCCGCCGGCAACACCAGCGGATCGGTGAGCAGAACACCAAGGCGGCACTCATCGAGCCCGTCATCGGTGCCCTTGGCTGGCGCCTGTTCGACCTCGATGAGGTGCACCGTGAGTACCGGAGACGTGGCACCGACAATCCGGTCGACTACGCACTGCTTCTGCTGCGAACCCCACGATTGTTCATCGAGGCCAAGGGCCTCGGCGAGAACCTTGACGATCCGCGTTGGGCGAACCAGACGATCAGCTACGCGACGGTGGCCGGGGTCGAGTGGGTGGCGTTGACGGACGGCGCGGAGTGGCGCATCTACAACGCCCACGCGCCCGTGCCCATCGAACACAAGCTGTTCCGCGCCGTCCGGTTGGAGCAGGACATCGACGGGGCGGTCGAGATGTTGTCGCTGCTCAGCAAAGAGAACATGCGGGACAACCGAATCGAAGAGCTGTGGAAGGGCCACTTCGTCGATCGGCAGGTGCACGGGGAACTGCTCGAACTCTTCGGTACCGGCGAGCCATCGGCGGAGCTGGTGGCAATGTTGGACCGTCGCCTGTCCAGGCTCAGTCGGGACGAGGTCCGGTCCAGTCTCATGAGGGTGCGGGCCACCTTCGATTTCCCGTCGTCTGCCGCACCGCTCAACCCCGGTGGCAGCCGTCCCGCGCCTATGGTTCAACCGGTCGAGCCACCAGCGGAAGTGCATCATCAAGTGACGACCTCACCGGCCGTGCCGCCGCGCGATGCCGGGCCTGCCAGCCGCCGGACGCCCAAGCGACAGGTGTCGGACGCGGAGCGCGCAGTCAAGGTCATCGACCTGATCAGGGCAGGCCGGCTGCGTCCCGGTGCCAAGCTCTACGCGAAGTATCTGGGCAAGCAGTACGTCGCCGAACTCCTGGCCGACGGCAGCATCCGGTACGGCGATCGCACGGTCACCTCCCCGAGTGCAGCCGGTGAGGCTGTCAAGATCGAGGTGTACGGACCGTCGATCACAGCAGCTCGTAAGGCGACCGACGGGCTCGACTTCTGGTCGGCCGAGGACGCCCGAGTCGGCGACCTGGTGTCCCTCAAGGAAATCCGGCGGCGCTTCGCGACCCGGGACGGCGTATGAGGACCCCGCTGACTCTTGCTGAGATCCTCGCGGTCCTGAACGACCAGCGGTCCGTCCCTGAGCTACAGGCGTACTTCGGGCTCGACGGCGGTACGCCCCGTACGGGCAACCAGTTCGAGCGGCTTGGCGGCAGCGGGGACCGACCCGAGGTGCGCAATGTCATCACCGCCGAGGACCTCATCGCGATCGAGCTGCTCAGCGTGCGGGTGCCCCCGCAGACCGCGCTCGACCTGCTACAGGGGCGGCTCGGCCGGGATGTGTCGGCCCAGCTGGCGGTGATCCCGACCGACGTGGGACTGGGCGACGAAGGTGCCCTTGCCCATGTCGACGAGAAGAGCCACGCGGACCGAGCGTGGCGCCTCCTCAAGAGAGCCGACGGTATCGGCTGGGTGATCGCCGGAAAACTGCTGGCGCGGAAGCGCCCCATGCTCGTACCCGTCTACGACGAGATCGTCTCCTGCGCGTTCGGGACCCGCAAGAAGTTCTGGCGCTGGCTGCACGGCCGTCTTCGGGAGGACAAGGGCGTGCTCGTCGAGCGGCTCACCGAACTCCAGATTAAGGCGAGAGTGCCAGAGGAGGTGTCCCAGCTGCGCATCCTCGATGTGGTCTTCTGGATGCGACACCGCAGTCAGCACAAGGGATACCGCTGCCGTGGCCTGAGACCGCCAAATACCGACCGAAGCCACTGACGTCCGCGAGCCAGGCCCGAGCCGGCCGTTCACACTCAGTCTTCCTCGTCGTCCCCGCGCCGACCGAACGTTCGCTCGGCGATCAGGCTGGAGAGCTTGTCCGTCGCCCACTTGGCTCGGTCGAGAGTCTCGTTGCCGAAGCGCGCGGCGGCATTGACGCCTTCGGCTCCCGTCTCCAGCGCCTTGTCCGTCACCTCCATGGCCGCGTCCGCCCATCGTCTCGCCTCCGACGAGTGGTGAGCGCCCTCGATCCCGAGCCGCCCGTGGAAGTCGACGATGGCGATCGAGACATGGTTGCTCGACTCCACCACGGCGGGGGAGTCCATCGGATTCAGCAGCACCTTGCTGTTGGCCGTGCCCGCTGCCGCGCCCATGCGGGCCATCAGGCGTTCGGTGCACCGTGAGATGAGTTCCAGCCGGTTCCGTCGGGCAACCTTCAGCCCGAGTCGATGCCCGTCCAGCTCGCCCGGGGACGCGTCCAGCACCCGGTCGAGTTCGAGCACCGCGATCGCGTCCTGCAGCTGGAAGCAGCGAGCCAGGACAGTGAGCCATTCCTGTCCCTTCGACTCTGCCTCCCGGGCCGCCTTGGCGAGATCACCGATCGAGGTCTTGCTCTCCAGCTTCCCCGCGAGTGCGTCGAGCTGACGCAACGCGTACGCCTGGGTTTCTGCGATCGTCGCCGGCCCGCCCTGCACCTTCGACCAGGTGACTTCGTCGACCCGGCCCCGCTGCTCTCGGATCGTCATGGCCTCCTCGATGACGAAGCCGACGCCGATCATGCGGGCGAACACGGCGTCTTTCTGGGCGCGCAGCACATCGTCGACCTTCTCGTCAATCGTGGCGAGATAGTCGGTGATCTCCTTCATGCTCTGCTGCATTGCCAGCTGCGCCATGATCCCCGCAGCGCCGGCCAGCACCGCCGGGTTGCCTACCAACGATCCCGGCCCCTTCGAGAACTGGAGCCATGACTTGATCGAGCCCGGCTGCCCCACCATCGCATGGCTGACGCCCGGGGTCTTGGTCGGCATGAGCCCGTGTTTGTTGACGAGCTGCGCGGACTCCTTGGTCAACTGCACCCAGCGACCCGAGTTGGCGGCAATCTCGGAGCCCGCCTGTGCGGCTGCGGCACCGGCACCGAGGACAGGTCCGAGCCGGTGCAGTCCCAGGTCCTTCGACGGCAGACCCTCGGAGACGAGGAAGCGGTCGACCGCCGCCGGATCGCCGACGACCGCCAGCCCGTCGCCGTCACTGATCAGCTGAATCTCGTTGCCCATCGTCGGCTCCTTACCTACGTGCGGGACCAACCGCGCAAAGTCCGGTGTGGTACCTCGGCTAGAAGGCAGGACCGATCGCTCCCTGAGCACCAGCGACCGCGATGGTGTTGTGTCGCTCGACGGCTCGGGCAGCGAGCAGGGCACCCATGACGAGGTACGCGATCCACGTCAGCGGCATCGTCACCAGGCCGATGAAGGCAAAGATCAGGAAGAAGTTGACCCAGAACAGTCCCCAGAAGGACAGCAACAGCGCCACACCCGTACCGGTCCGACCGGCGTACAGGTTGCCCACTCCGAAGATTCCCAGCAGGCCGAGGAGTATCTCCAAGGCGACCGCAGCGCCGGCCGACTTCTGCGGCACGATCACCACGGGCGGTACCGGATATGCCGACCACTGTTGCGGACGATTGGGGTAGGTCACCGCATCAGTCTCGGGTGCTGCAGGGTATGCGTCACCCACCGTTCGGTCCCGTTGATCGGACTGGACGGGCGACCCGTTCGCTGTGTCCTGTCCTGGCCGTCAGGCTCCGGGGCGGCGGTGTCTACTCAGAACGAACGCTCGCCACCCAGCGGGATCGAACGTCAGAACGGGGCCGGCTGGGTCCTTGGAGTCGCGTACGGCCACGACGCCGGCGAGGTTGATGGCAACCTCGACGCACTCGCCGCCGTTGCCGCCACTGCGGGTGCTCTTTCGCCAAATGGCGCCGGTCAGGTCAGTCATGGCGCAGCTCCCCGATGATCCCCTTGATCGTGTCCCTCGATTCTGCCTCACTCTGTGCCAGCTGGGCGACGCTCGCAAACGCCTCCTCATAAGCCCCGTAGCTCGGCGGGCTTGTCGAGGTACAACGCCCCCGTGAGTGATTCGCTGTAGACGACCGACGGCTCCGGTGCGGTTCGGCCGCCCTTCGTGGCCGGGAAGTCCAGAATGACGAAGGACCCCGCGACGGCACCGAGGTGGGGCCCGGCGGCCAGGGGCACAACCCGCACCGACACGTTGGTCCGCTCCGAGGCCGAGAGGAGCCCGGTGAGTTGCCCAATCATGACGCTCTGACTACCGACCCGGCGTCGCAACACCGCCTCCGAAATGACTGCGTCCAACCGAGGCGGCTCGGGCAACCGGCGGTCCAGCAAATTCTGCCGTTGCAGGCGTACCTGGACGGCATGTTCGCGGTCTTCGTCCGTGGCGGCGGGCTGATCAATGCGCGCCAGCGCCCGGATGTACTCCTGAGCTTGCAGTAGTCCCGGGATGACCGTCTCCTGGTACTGGCGGAGCTTGGCTGCGGCGGATTCCAGGCCGACGTAGAGCTCGAACCAGCTCGGCACCGCGTCGCCGTACGCGTGCCACCAGCCCTTCGACTTCGTCTCCGTGGCCAGCCCCTTCATCGCGTCGGTGACCGAGCATCCCTGCGGGGCGGCGGCTCGACCTGCTGCGGGGCGAGCTCGGCCGGGCCGTGTCGGCGGAACTGGTCAAGATCCCGATCGACGTGGAGCTGGGCGAGGACGACGCGCATGCGTACATCGCTGACGGCGGCGCCGCGGATACCGCCTGGCAGCTGCTTCGGGGCGCGACCGGTATCGACTGGGTCATCGCAGGCAAACTGCTCGCCCGCAAGCGCCCGAAGCTGGTCCCGGTGTACGACCGCGTCGTGTCCTGCGCCTATGGCAGCGCGGACGGCTTCTGGGAATGGCTGCACGGCAAGCTCCTTGAAGACGGCGGCGTGCTGGCGAGGCGGCTCGACACACTGCACCAGGAGGCCTACCTGCCGGAGATGGTCAGCCGGCTGCGGGTGCTCGACGTCGTCTTCTGGATGCGGCACCGACCCGCCCACCTCGCCAGCGGCGGCAGCGGCCTGCAGCAGCCCAACCCGTTGGAGCGCTGAGATGCGGAAGATCACGATTCACGTCGACCCCCGCGACGCCGACCATTACGCAGACATCGTGAACGCCGTCTGGGCTCAGATGAACGCGACCGGCTGCGACTTCACCGTCACTCCCGATGCCGAAGCCGATGTAGCCGAGCTGGACAAGCGGTGGGACGACTACAGCACGGTGTCGTGGTCGGCCGGTGGCCGACGCGGCACCCCGCAGGCGATCGCGGCCACATCTGCCCGGAACAACGCTGACCCCACCGAATGAGGGGCCGCCGGGAGAAGGCGAGCCACCCGACCTCGGTGGTCTGCATCAACTGCGGCGATGCCGTGCACGGCCGGGCCGGCTCGCGCGGCCGAGGCCCGGACATCGCCTGGTATGCCCACTGCCACCCGTGCGCCGCCCTGGTGGCAGATCAGATGGAGCGGCTTGACGTGTTGCCCGAGGACAGCGGCGCGGCTCTCTACAGGTGCCGAACGTGCGGCACTGACCGTATCTGTCGTCTCGGATGGCGGACCCGGTGCCACGTCTGCCTCGACGAGCGCTCAACCGGCCACGCCCTCGCGGCCGGGCAGCGACTACTGACCGACCTCCCAGACGATCCCGCACTCGCGGACCAGATCCGTCGGTTCGCCGGCTTCACGACGGCGGACGCCATTACCGCCCGTGCCGCCCAAGAGTTCCAGGCTGCGGTCGCCCTCGGCACGGAGCTTGACCGGCGTCGTCGTGACGGGTGGAACGACGTCACCGGTGACGTGCACGGCCTGCCGTGGTGTGGTGAATGGACTGGTCCTTCGTCTCATGGCACCTGGGGCGTCCACGACCGGTGCGGTACGTGGCAGCCGCTCCGCGGCCGAGCCTGCCCGCAGTGCCCGTCAGAGCCGGGCGACCGGTCGTTTGCCGCACTGAGGGACACCCTTCACCTGCTCTACCTGGTGCGGCATCGCGGGCTGCTGAAGTTCGGCGTCGGCGGCGAGCGCCGGGTGCGGCAGCACCTGCTGGCGGGCGCGGAACTGGTGGAGGTCGTCGAAGGCCGCCACGCCGACGTCATAGCCGCCGAGGCGATCCTGAAACGGCAGAAGAGGCAGGCCGCGGTTCCGCTGCGCAAGTGGCGTACCTGGCGGATGCCGGCGTCGTTCGGAGCGGGCACCGAGGTGGTGCGTACGGGTGCGCCGATCAGACTGACCGACGTGCTGACGAGCGGCCGCGACGTGACCGACCGCTTCGCGCCGACGGCGCAGCACACCGATACGGTGCCGATACGAAGGCGGTGAACGAGCTGTCTCCGGCCCGGTGGGGTGGGAATCTCCACTCGGCAGCCGTACCGAACCCGACCCGCCGGTGGTCTACCACGAGTCGTTGACGGCTGCGCGGAATCTCGACCGTGCGGCGTACGTCGCCGCGTACACGTTCGTCGGGGATCGGCTCGGGTTCGCTGACGTTTCGACGGCGACCAGTCCCGACGACTCATCGTCAAGATCCTCCAGCAGGCGCACCACCGCGGCTGGGTGGTCCGGAAGCCGCCGTGAGCGCGTCGCCGCGCGCCCGTTCCACCCGCTGCAGGCGGGCGCTGAAGTGACGTCGCCAGGCGGGCGTGTTCCAGGCGTAGCTGAACGCCCAGGGGGCCACGCCGTGCAGTTCGACTCCCGCCGGCGGGTGGGCGACCATCGGTGCGCCGCGAACCATCTCCAGCATGTTCAGCGAGCAGTCCACCCGGCCGGGTGGCGCTGCTGCCTGTAGGCGCAGGAACCACTGCAGTTGTGCCTGAGCTTCCTCTTCCCGTTCGCCGGGGAAACCGAAGATCAGGTTGGTGACCACCGTGATGCCCGCCTCTGCCAGGGCGAGGATCAGTTCCTGCAGCATGGTGGGGTCGGCTCGTTTGTCGAAGAGGCGTTGACCGGTCGGGTTGATCGTCTCGACCCCGATCTCCAGCGTGGCGAGCCCTGAGGCTGCCAGTAGCGGTGCGAGCGGAATGAGTGCGCGGCTGGCCTTCGTGGTGGCGCTCCAGCGGACCTCGGTTGCCAGGTCCTGCCGCAGCGTATGTGCGAGGGCGTTCAGCATTGGGGCGGTGAACAGGGAGTCCTTCAGGGAGAACCGGCGGATCCCGTACGTGCGCACGAGGGCACCGATCGTGTGGCTTGCGGCCTCGACGTGCAGCGCGGTGGGCTGCGGTTCGACCACCGGGTAGGTGCAGAAGGTGCACCGGCCGTAGGAGCATCCGCGGGTGAACTGCACCGGCAGGGTGATCTGCTGCCGGTCGTAGTGCGCGAGCTGCCGCTCACCGAAGGTGGGGAGGTACTCGAACGGGGCGCGGGTGGGTGGCTGCGCCGGTGCCAGTGGCCGCCGGATGGGGCGTGCGCTGAGGCGCGCCAACACGGTGACGAACTCGTCCTCGCAGTGACCGGTGAGCACCAGGTCGACGCCGTCCCGCAGCGCGGGGTCACGTTCGAGGGATTCTCGCAGCAAGGTGACGTGACTGCCTCCGAGCACGGTGGTCGTTGCGGGCCAGATCTCCTTCGCTACGCGCAGCACGAGCAGCCCGACGAAGACTTGCGAGGGCCCCATGAGGGACACACCGACGATGGCCGGGGGCCGGTCGCAGGTGGCGCGCAAGTGTTCTTCGAGCCAGGCCCGCCAGGGTATGGGGTCGCCGGCGGCCGCAGTGATGGCATCGCTGATGGCGGCCAGTGGATAGTGCATCCCGGCCACCGGGTCGGCGGTGTCGGGCAGGTGCAGTGGGGCAGTGTCGCGCAGCCCCGTGTGGTCGAAAAGCCATTGAGCGGCGGCGGCGACGCCCGAACGGTCCTTGCCGTGGTCGCCGAGGGTGTGGCTGGGGCGGACCGCTCGGTTGCCGAAGCGCCTGAGTAGGAGGATGTTCAGGTCCAGCACCTCGACCTGGAACCCGCTGCGCGCCGCCACGGTGGCGAGGATCGCTGGCCCCAGCGGCGGATTAGTGTCTGAGGGCGACGGTGGGGGTACGACGATCAGCGCATCGCATGGCGATTGCGGCGCGTGGCGGAATTCGGATGATGCCATCGCGACCTCACACTGAGCTAGGCATTGATTGCTCTGAGTGTAAGTTCCGTGATGTGGCGTGGTCTACACGCGATGCAGAACCTGACGGAGGTCCCGGATTTTGAAGTCCGCAGGGCAATTGCGTAATGCAAAACCGGGGTGGGCGAAGAGGAAGGTGACCCCACCGGCCACCTCCGCCAGTCGCATGTCACTGGCCGAATCTCCCACGATCACCACCTCCTCGAAGCGCGACTGCCCGGCCAGATAGCCGGCGAGGACGTCCAACTTGGTGGTCTTCACATCCAGGACGTGCTGGTCGACTGCGAACGCACGCCCCGGCACGAAGTAGTCAGTCAGGTCCAGCAGTTTGAGGAACATGTCGAGCGTGCCGGGGCGGGTGTTGGAGATGACGATCTGCTGATGGCGGGCGGCGATCGCGTCCAACACAGTCCTCACGTGCGGCGTCGGTGTCATCCACCGATACTGCAGCTCAGGCCGCTCCTCCGACAGGATGAAGCACGCGTCCTGCAGCTCCAGGTGACGCTGGTGCGCCTCCTCCGGCAGGAGGAACGCGAAATACTCGTACCACTTCTTGCCGTAGAGCAGCCGACCATCCTCGTAGGTGAACCGAGACTCGTATCCGAAGGTCGACAGGACCTCGTTGGAGATGTCCACCACGGCTCGGTCGTTGCCCTGCTCGAGTACCCCGTGCAGGTCCCAGACAAAGAGTTTCACGAGCTGGCCCTTCCCATGGTCGCGTAGTGTCATCTACTCACTCGGCAAACGACGTCGGATTTGCGTCCGCTATGGGCCGACGGGAGATCGTCTGCAGCATCTCGGACAGCTTGTCTTCCATTGCCTGCGTCATCCCCTGCCCGGACAGCGCATCGACGGCCGCCCGAAGCGTGGACAGGGAACGGCCACCGATGGTCTCACAGCGCACAAGATAGATGTCCATGAAGGTGTACAGGTCGACGTAGCGGCGTTGTGCGGGGATTGCCTGGAAGGTCTGGCTCTCGAACATCGCCAACACTCGGCTCGTGGTGCGCTCGTGCGGCACGTACGGCGGCCGGTCCAGAAACGGCGGCCGGCCCGCCCTCACGTCGCCGTAGTAGTAGAGAACGTAGCCGCGGCTGCAGGCCCGAAACTCCGGGTCGTACTGCAGCAGCGAAAAGAAGCGCGCCAACGCCACATCCGACCGGTGGTGACACAACGCCCACAAGATCGCGCTCAGCAGGAACTCGTCGCGCTCGCGGTGCAGCAGCGCGTCCAACTGCTCCGGCGCCGCCGGACTGGTCCGCGAAATCAGATAGACCAACAGGTTGCACACCGTGAGCCGGTCGGCCGCATCCAGGCCCGGCTCGTCGCGCAACTGCCGGTACAACCCGCACAGCCGCTCGCCGAGACCGCGATCGGCCAACTCCTGCAACTGGCCGATCAGATGGTGCCTGACCTCCCTGGTCAGGTCCCGCCGCAACAACCCGACCGCCTCCTCAGGCGAGAGGCCGGACAGCAGTCGGTCCGCGATGTGCCGCGCCAGCAGGTACTCGTAGAACGAATAGTGCAAGAACTCGCCGACCTGAGTGCCGTGCAGCGTGCGCCGGTCGATCACCTGATCAAGCGCCCGGATCTGCGCGCCGCGTGCGCTGCCGGTAGCGAGCGCGGAGAACAGCTCGGCCATCGGAATCGCGTCCGCCGGCAGATCCCGGGTGTGCACGAGCCAGGCCGCCGCCTGCCAGATCGCCAGCGCCTGGCCGCCCCACCCAGGGTGACTGCCGTGCACGGCGAAGTCTGTCGTGTGCCCCAGCCGGTTCAGGTACTCGCCGTAAAGGTTGCTCGCGCTACTGATGCGCGTCGCCGCGTCCGGGCCGATGAAGGTGAGCATCCGGGCGTAGAGCGGGCGCTGCACGAGTCGGGTCAACCGCTGCGACGCGACCACCGTCCGATACAGATCCGGATCGGCGATCAGTCCGTGCCGTTGGAGCCTGCCCAGGTAGTCGGCGAACTCGATCTCCACCGACCAACCCCGCAGCACGAACACCTCATCGAAGCTGATGCCGGTCGTCTCGAAGGCGATCCACTCCTCGTACTCCCTCGTGCGGGATGTGACCAGGGCCGGTGCATGTGCGAGCAGATCCAGCAGCGCCGCGGCGAGCGGCCCGCCGTCGGCCAACTCGCTCGCCTCGTCCAGGCCGTCCACCAGCAGCACCGCATCCGCCGCCCCCACCGGGGTGAGCCCCGCGCTGCGCAGCTCACCGACAACCTCCACGGCGTCCAGCGCACGTAACGGAATCGGCCGCAATCCGGCCCGCTGCAACGCCAGCCCGACACCGTAGAGCGACAGGCTCTTCCCGGAACCCGGCTCACCCAGCAGGAGCACCGACTCACCGGCACGCAGGCGAGCCACCAGCGCCGCCACCGCCGGCTCGCCCGTCTCCGGCGTCCGCTCGTGATAGCGGACCAGCCGGCCCGGCACGAACAAATCCATCCGATGCAACTCGGCCAGGCTCAGATCGAGGGGATACGCGGTGCGCCGCCGACCCAGCCGGCTGACCATCTCCGCAGACAGACGGGTCAGCCGCGCCTCCCGCGCCTCCCGATGCTCCTCAGGCAGAACGGTCGGGTCGCCCACCGGCCCTCCCGCCGCCGCCACCGGTGGCGTCACATCGCCGTCCAGCGGATCGTCCGGGCCGCCCGGGGTCCTCCGTACGCCCTCCGGCAACACCACCAGAGCGACGGTCAACCCGACCAGCAGCAGCGCCAAGGCGCCGAGCGACTGCCAGGCGTGGGCACGGATCGCCTCCAGCCAGCCGGGCCACCGCTGCTGGGCCGATGCCTCATTGGTGATTAGGCCCGTCAGCACGGTCGCGACAGACAAGACGCCGGTGACCGCGATGACCAGCACCGTTCGCGGTGTTCTCTTCATGGGCATTCCCCGACGCGATAATTGGCTGCGGGTGACCGGACGCTCACTTCAGGCTATCGCTCCTGACGCTCGCGCGCCGCGTGGCGGCTTCCACAAGGGATCTTCCGGCACGGTCGGATTGCCGATTCGTCCCCGTCGCGTGGCACGAACCTGCGCAGGCGGCGAAACTGCGGCCGGCCGGAGCTGCCCGCAACGACTACGGTGCCCTCAGGCCGATTAGCAGATCACCGCATCGTCATCGATGGCCCGGACGGTTAGACGATGATTGCAAAGAGACAAGTTCGCATGCGCTCCGGTTATCGATCTTGTCTGCTCGGGCCAGCCACACCCTGCGTCACCTGCGCCTAACCTGATCGGCACAGCACCGAGCCCGCAGCCGCTCTAGCGGCGCGGCGGAATGGCGAAAAATGGTACTGCCACACCAGCGGAGCCGCACCCGTAGCCGGCCCCGCAATTGACGGGGGTCATCGTGGGGCCAGGGGCAGAGCGCAAGCTCGTCAAACTCATACAGCAAGCGCTGACGCAGGGGCCAATGCCGCAGACGGCACTCCTCGCGACCCTCCGGCAAGCCGGGTTGCGCACCGACAGCAGCGATCTCTACCTGGCCTGCGCCACACACGGATTAGCGGACCTGAAGGGCGACAGCTGGATCCCGCGAGGCTGGGCCACCCCGGTAGCCGAAACAACCCCGGCGTCAGCTCAGCCTCGGCAGTCGCCGCAGCCGCCCGCGGACCGGCGGGCGGCCACGCAGGTACGCCGTCTCGCGTCGTCCATCGGCATCTCGATGGACGAACCATCGCCGCCCATCGGACCGGTGCCGGCCCAATGGCCGCAGGTCGCCGGACAGGCCGCCCGGGCGCTGAATGAGGAACTGCGCGCCGTCACGGACAGGCGCACGTTGCAGGACGTGCCCGTCAGCGGCGGATTCGTGGTCGCCGAAACCACGTCTCGCAAGCTGATGCGGTTCGAAGCCGAAGGTGACCTCGGGGTGTCCGAGGGCGCGCAGGCGATGCTCGTCGCCGAGGGGACGCCCGTCGACGTCGAGGTCGTCTCCGTATTCGGTAACGTGGTCACGCTGTCGCTGCCGCCGGAAGCGAAAACGCCAACCAAGGCCGCGCTGCGCTGTGACCTGACCTGGCTGCTCTCCTCGCAAAGCAAACGCCTCCGCGAGCTCGTCAACGGTGGACCAGGCTTCAATGCGGAAGCCGCGGCAGCCCTGCTCACCACGACCGGCCGCGCCACCACGTTAGAGGACCTGCCGCCGGAGGCGCTCGACGGCCTGAACCACGGCCAGCGGTATGCCGTCCAACTGGCGCTCACCCCAGGAGTCACGTGGCTATGGGGACCTCCTGGAACCGGCAAGACCACCACCGTAGCCGCCCTCGTCGCGGAACTCTGCCGACGCGGCCTGCGGGTGCTGCTCACCGCCCCCACCAACGCCGCCATCGACGTTGCCATCCAGAGCACCCTCAAACGGCTCCCCGGCCTCGCCAGTGGCGCGCTGGTCCGGCTCGGTCAACCCTCCGACGCCTCCCTCATCGCGCGACCCGACGGCCACGTCCTGATCGATGAGATCGCCGCCAAGCGGGGTGAGCTGCTTGCCAAGGCGCGGGTCCGGCAGGGTGAGCGGATCCGCACCCTGCGGGACCGACTCAAGCCGCTCGAGAAGCGACACGCCAGCCTCACCGCTGACGAACAAGCAATTCGCCTCAAGCTGGAGCGCGACCTGGCCGACGCGACTGCCATGGTCCGGGAACTGGACTCCTCCCTTCACTTCGTACGACGGCAGGTCTGTCGTGAGGCGCAGGTAGTCGCGGCCACCTCCCACCAAGTCGTGTTGAAGACACTCAAAGAGCTCAGCTTTGACGTGGTGATCCTCGACGAAGCGAGCATGACCACCACCGCGCTGGCCCTGTTAGTGGCCGGCGCTGGCACCGGTCACACCATCGTCACCGGTGACTTCCGCCAGCTGCCGCCCGTCGTCATCGCCGACACGCCCGACACGCAGGACTGGCTACGGCGCAGCCCGTTCGAAACCGCCGGCGTCAACCACGCGGTCACCCGGAACAACCCACCCCACCGACTCGCCGCCCTGACACAGCAATACCGAATGCGGCACGACATCAACCACATCGTCAGCGAGGCGTTCTATCCAGAAAGCCCCCTGCTCACCGCCCCACATGTCGCCACCAGACCCCGCAGCAGCAAGGCGGCCTGGGCGCGCGGAGAGCTAGTGCTACTCGACACCTCCACCCTGCACGCCCGCACCGCCCGGAAACAGGGCATGTCCTCCCGCTACAACCTGATGCACGCCCAACTCGCCGCCGGACTCCTCACCGACCCGACGGTCAAACTGTCCAGCCTTGGAGTCATCTCGCCGTTCGCCGCCCAGGCACGCCTGCTGGAATCGCTACTGCCCGAGGCGAAGCTCGAAGAATGGGCCGCCTCGACCGTGCACCGGTTCCAAGGCTCGGAGCGAGACGTCATCATCTACGACACCGTCGACAGCGGCATCGGGGTACGCCCCCTGCACCGATGGTTCACTGACGGCGACAACGGCGGCGACGGCGCCCGGCTGCTCAACGTCGCCGCCAGCCGCGCCCGCGACCACCTCCTGGTCGTCGCCGCACTGAACCAACTGCACCACAGCCGGACCACCCGGGACGCCGTGCGGCAGTTCTTCACAAAAATGCTGGAGAGAAGCCACATTATCGACTGGGAGTCGACGCTCCACCACTCGTCGGTCACCCGGCGGGTGAGCGGGAGCGTCACCGAGCTACTCGCGAAAGACCTGATCGGCGCCCGCAGCGTCGAGATGTGGCTGCCCCGGGCACCGCTGGTCGAGCTGCCAGCCCTGATCCCATCGCTGAAACTGATCGCCGAGCAGGACCTCCAGACGGAGCCTGTGACGATCTGGTGCGAGCCCGACCCGGACGGCTACCTGTCGCCGGAGGCGACGCAGGCCAAACGCGCCGGGATCAACATGCGCCCGTGCCTGCCAATCCTCGAATCGAGCGCCGTGATCGACGATGTGGTGTGGACGTCAACCGGCTCCCTGCTCGGCCCGGATCCCGGCGTGGTGCTACGCACCCCGCACCCGGCCTTCGCCGATGCGGTACGTCGGGCGCAGCGGCGACGGCCCGGCGTAGCGCCGGGCAGCCGGCAACTTGGAGATGAGTGCGGCCGCTGCTCCCGCAGCCTCATCCGGTTCGAGGTCGGCCGCCGCGGACTGCCGACCGTCGGCTGGGGGTGCCTGCTCTGCGACAGCTCGAAAAGCCGACAGAGCCGCGATCGGGCCGGCGGCGAGCGGCAGGGTAGCTGGGGGCGACGCTGAGACCAGTGCGACAGCCAACCATCAGCGCAAGGAGCACCTGACCCGACATGCCTGACCTCACCATCGCGGAGCGCATCATCCAGGAACTGCTGCACACCACGCTCCCGCTCGATGACGACGAACTCGCGCGGCGCCTGGAGATACAACCCCGGCAGACGATCAACCAGGTCTGCCGTCGACTTGAGCAGAGCCGTCAGGTCCGCCGCTACATCGGTCCCAGCGGCAAGATCGTCAACGAGCTCGTCGGCGGCAGCCTCCCCGCTGGCACAGTCATCGAGCACGCACTCCTGCCCGAGCCCGCAGCTGGGGACAGCGCGACCCAACGGCGCGCCGAAGGTGTCATGCTTTCCCAGCTCAGCGAGCGGCTGGGGAAAACGCTGAGGCCACGCAGGTTCGCCCTACCCGACGGCGTCAGGGTCGAAGTCGACGGCGTCGACGAGGACCTCACCCTCCTTGTCGAAGCGTGGGCGCACCAGGGACCACCCAAGTCTGCGCAGAAGCACAAAGTCCTCGCTGACGCGATGCGCCTACTGTTCGTCGCCTCGACGCTGCCAGTCCCGCCACGAATGGTGTTGTGCCTGTCCGACAACGAGGCCGCCCGACACTTCACCACCGCGCGGTCGTGGGCAGCCACCGCCCTGCGTACCTTCGACATCCGCGTCGAGGTCGTGGAACTGCCAGCCGAGCTGAGAAGCGAAATCGTCGCCGCGCAGCAGCGCCAATACCGCTGACTGACACCACCACAGCGCACGTCGTTGCATACCGGCACCCGTACTCGGACCTCAGAGGCGGAACCTCACCGCGCCCGACGAGACCCATCGCCGCCTGCCCAGCTCGGTCGACCATTCGCACCGAGCGGGTCGAAGTCACGCCGGATGCGCCGGCGGTCCTCGACCAGCTCGCCGCCTTCTGCGTGGAGTACCTCGAACGGCTGGAGGACGCCGCGCCAGCCGCAGAGCTCGACCAGATCGAGCGGTACGTCGACCGTGCGATCACTTTGACCCAAGGGCGCGTCGGCCACTACTACGAGACGAAAGGCAGGGTTCTGGCGCTGCGCGGCGAGTTCGAAGCTGCGCGCGCCGCCGTAGCGCAGGCGGTGGAGTTGGAGCCGCGCACCGCCCGCGACTACCTGCGTCGGTTGGGCGACGAGGAACTGGTCTACTCCGCCGAACACAAGGAACTCGAGGTGTTTACGTACGACGAGGTGCCGCGGCTGCACATGCCGCAGCCGTACAAGCGGACCATCGCGCGGTGGCGCGAGCGGGCCCATCACCTGGCATAACTGCCGGCCCGGCGCCCTCCGCCTATGGAGCGGCGCTGCACCAGCTCCGGCGCTGATGCGCACCACAGCGCGGCATTTCCCCTGGTTAGTAGATATTCGGGCGACAGTTGGCGTCGGACGCGGCCGGGGGACCCACCACGCCGGCCAGACTCCAACTCAGGCCGGGACAACGGCCGTTGACCGCCATTGACTGCGACTTCACCGTCACGCCGGACGGCAAGATGATCCGACCGCATTCGACCGTAGTAGCTGCAGCTCCGACCGCCCGTACGCAGTGGGCGGCTCCTGGCCACCGATACCCCAACGAGTCCAGAACCTCGGTCGGCGAAATACCCGGGCGGCAACAGTTAGTGGAATGGGTGCTACGGCTCGATCCGCATACGACCACGCTGGGACATCCGGACCAGCCCCAACCTCAGATCAGCGGCGTCGCATGAAGGCGTAGGTCAGGTGGCTGGAGGTGAACTCGGAGACAGTGATGAGCTCCCAGCCCACCGCCTCGAGCATCTCCGCGGCCGCGACGGCCTGACTGACCCGGTCGGCTCCGGCACCCTGAACCAGGATGGACAACAGCCGGTATGGGTAGACCCGCAGGTCAGCACGACCAGCGAGCACGGTTTGCGCGGTGATGGTGCGGGTGCGGATCACCTGATCAGGGTTCTCGGGCATGGGTGCCACCGTATGCGCTGCCGGCAGCCGACCAACTGCACAGTGGTAGCGGCATCCGCTCAGGCCGATCAGCGCGCATCAGAGTAGTACTGGGTACCGACAACTCAACCCACCGTGACGCCGCTTCGCTGGTTTCGAGCCCACCACTCTGTGCGGATCTGAGCGTCAGCAAGCACTGTCGAAGGACAGGCCGCTACTTGCCGGAGCCGCGAGCCAGGCGGCCCGGACAGGAGCATATCGCCGCGCAGTCATCCGGGTATGCGCCAGCGCTGCGGCACGCAGCGGTCCGGTGGGCGCGAACTTGATCCCCGTGTCGTGGACGTCGAGGCTGTCGAGGCCGACCAAATCGGCCTCGTGGACGAAGGCCATCTCCAAGGCGAGCTGCCACAACTCGGGCTGCCAGCCGGGATCGTCGTGGTCGCCGACATCAGCGATCGCCAGCTGCCGAGTGAAGGTCAGAATCAGGCGGTTGTCGCTCCAGGACCTTCGGCCCCACTGAATGATGAAGCCGTCTGCGTCGGAGTCCGGAGTTGGGTCGATGCCGGCGATGTCCAGTTGTAGGAACTCTGCGAACGCACCCCATGCCGCCTCGACATCGGTCACAGCGTCCGGATCGACTCCTTGCCGCCGCAGAATCTTCGCGTACACCTCACCGCTGATCGATCAAGGGATGTGCATGCGACCAGCATGCCCTGACGAACAGCCCGGCTGTCGTGCGGCCCGCCAACAGATCCGCAACAGATCTCGGCCAGCTGACAGGCGACAGCCCGGACCGGTAAGGCATCAGTGCCGGCACAACTGCTATCCGCCGTGCAACCCCTGTGCGCTCAACCGGCCACTCCCGCTAAGGTCGACCTCTCGTTGATCCACCGCGTGGCCAGAGAGGGCAGCCATGGCTAGGTTCCGAGTCAACGTCTGCCTAGATCGCGTGGCGGCAGGTGATGTCGACGCCGCGCTGACCGCCGCGATGGCGCCGTTCGACTACAACTTCAGCGACGAGTGGAACAGCGCCGGCGAATGAGACAGGTGGTGTATCGACGCCGGACCCGCCAGCGGATTGGCGGTGCGGCCCGAGCACCAGGGCGATCCGCGGCTCATCTACGGCGATCATGAGGCCGAGCCGCTGCACTGTGCCGGCGGCCCGCGAGGCCTGCTCGACTTCGACGCGACGCGCCGGCAAGCCGTCGACCGGGCGAGCGCCAGATGGCAGGCCCAGCAGTACGACTTCCAGAAACTGGTCGCCGAGCATCCGCCAGCGCGGCCCTTGACAGACTTCCTGGCGCGTCACGAAGCGAACCCCGAGGGCTATCCGCGCGAGCAGGCCGTCGCCGACCACCACGCCCAGCCTCTGATCCTGGCACTCAACCACCACACGGCCTGGGAACGCTACCCAAGCCTCGGGATCTGGGTACTCGGGCCGAACACCGACCCGATCAGTGCGATTACTCGTGACCCCCAAGCCGCCTTCGACGACGCGGCAGCATGGGCCATCACCGCCGGCGCCCTACTGACCACCGAAGGCCAGTGGATCGATCCCGACCAGCTGGGACCATTCGCGACACCTCCCGACGGCGAAGACGCCATCGACGCCTACGCGCGGCAGGCCAACGCCTACCTCGACAAACTCGACGACGACTGCATCATCGTCAGGCTGCTCTGCCACTGCTGATGGTCCGGGGGATGGCTGACCAATGCCCTCACCATTCGCGCCACTCGTCAGTAAGCTCGGTCCGCGCGATGTCGCGTCTGGCGGTGAGAGCTTCGACATCAATGCCCGCATCTGTCAGGACATCGTCGATGTACTGACACAGTTCCTCGCGCTCGTCCGTCTCGATCCTTCCGCGTTCCTCATTAATCGCGTTCAGAGCCATGACAAGCCGCTCGACCGATGCGACGACCTCGTTATCAGACGGCGACGGCATCGGTAGCGGTGGCATTCCTGGAAGCGTCTCGGGCCCAGATCGCGCGACGCCCTCGGTGTGGGAGAGCGAGCGCACGTCTGCTTCATAGGCGTCCAGAGCCGTATCGACAGCAGCGATGAAGGCCTCTGGCCATAGGTGTAGGGCGTAGGCGGCATCTTCAGCCAGAATGCCTGCGGCGATGCGGCGCTTTTGGTTCCGTACCTCGCGGCCCCACTCTTCGGTGGGTCGTGTGTTCATGGCACGCAGCCTAGGGCGAGGCGTCCGGCGGGGGCGGGAGCGTCTGCAGGCTTTGGCGGAAGACCGGTTCCGGCCTTGTGGCCTGGTTCAGGAGGAGAACGAAGTCCGGCAACGCGTCCGGTGAGGGAGTTCCAGTGGGCGTCTGTGAGCCTTGCTCGCTTTCCCAGTCGATGAGGTTTACGGTCACCGTGTAGCGGCCGGCGGGTGCGGCCACGCGGAGGCCTCTTTCGTCTGGCTTTGCTGAGACGTGTTCCAGGCCGGTCAGGTAGAGCGCTCCGGGTGAGGTGATGAGGTAGGGGCCCGAGGTGACGATCCGCCGCGCTCGCTCCCGTGCGCTCAGGTCCGCGATCTGCCCGGAATCGCCGACGCGTACCACGAACTGGAAGGCGCCGGAGCCGAGAGAACCGCTCGGGTTGAGTGCTCGCATGGAGGTCATCTCGGCGTTGCTTCCGCACCTGGTGGATCTGCAGTCGATGTGGTGAGGGTGTTGCCAACCGCCTCGGCGATGATCTTAGGTTTGAGCGTGGCGATGATGGCGGGCAACGGCTGGCGTTGGTGGCTTACTGCGGGCGGAGCTGGCCTTGTGGTGCTACCGATCGCGCAGGGCGCGCCCATGGTGGCTGTGCTGGCGGCGGTCTGCGGCGTGGTCGTGATCGGCGCTTGGGCCTGGGGCACCCGTAGCGGCCGTGCCGTCGGCGTGACTGTCGGTGTCGTCTTCACCGCAGTGCTGGTCGCCGTGTTCACCGTCTCGCAGTGGCCCCGGGGTCTGGTGGCCGCGCCATGGCTGGACTGGTTCGCAGTGTGGTTACTGGTCGGCGTCGTGTGCCTGGCCGCGTTGCTGATCGATCGCAGGGTGCATCCCGTCTCGCCCCCGTACACGGCAGCGGGGAAAGTGCCCGCGGGCAGGGTCCAGTGGGTTGCCGCTATGGCGACGTTGGGAGCCGTGGTGCTGCTGTGCGGCTGCGGGCTCGGCATCGGCGGGTACGACGGCGACGGCAGGCTCCGGTTTCCTGCCAGCGTCGACGAAGTTCTCCCACTGCCGGGGTCGCTGCGCCTGGTGTCCGCCGACGTCTGTGCCGACGGTGGCGTCAGCGGTAACTGCACAGCCGAGTTCGTGGTGGTGGCGACCGATGATGTCGACAGGGCAACGACGGTGACCCGGCTCGTCGAGCACTTGCGCAACCGTGGTTGGCAGCTTCAGCCCGAGAATGGCGTCTATCGCGGCTCCCGCGAAACCGGCGGGATCCTGAGCTGGACAGCGCACACAGTGTGGTTGTACGCAGACCTCAAGTCGGCACCGGGATTACGACCGGCGTCACCGCCGGAAGCTGTCGTCATCTACATCGACAACCTCTGACGGTTGTCCAGCCTCGACCAGAAGGCAATCCTCTGTCGCAAGGCGAGCTATGCGGCGCATCGCACCGCTGGTGATAGCTCCCTTTTGGGCACCCCAGTCCCGATCGGCCCGGGACCTACGGTGGTGTCGATGACATTCCCGAACAGGTACCCAACGGCATCCCCACCGACGAAGCTTGGGTCGAACAGGCTCTGCGGCTGCTCTCTGGCGTGCCGGTCGAACTCAATGTCGCCGTCAAGCGACTCAGCCGTGGCAGTGGCTTCTACGCCTGGTGGGCCGCTCCCTCGATTTCTCCCGACCTGCCCGGGTGCCGAATGAGAGCGCCCCGTCGCTACGACTGCTATACCTTGGACGAGCGGCCAGCCGGCGCGGGCGCATCCTGCGCAACCAGCTGAGACGCTCGGGCAGCTCCACGCTGCGCCGGAGCCTGACCGGGCTTCTGATGGCCGAGGGCTACCGGACGACCTGGACCGACCGTGTCGTCCTGGTCCCTGAGGATGAGGGGGGACTGACCGCGTGGATGTCGCACGCACCTGCGCTTGACCTGGGCCGAAGGCGCGGAGCCGGCGACCATCGAGGCCGAACTTGTCCGGCGTGTGCACCCGCCGCTCAACGTGCACGGCGTCGACCCGGAGCACCTTCAGCCGGCCGTGGTCGCCGCCAAGAACTCATGCATCGCCAGCAGCCGCCCAGCCGAGCCCTCGCGAATGCCGTAATCGGTTGCGCGGCATGCGTGCAAGTGCCCTCTCCGGTGAGCCAGGACGCGTCAGGCGAGGACCCGCTTCGCAGGCCGGCACTGTCCGCTCATGCCGATGAGCGCCTATCGAGTGCAACTCTTCCGATGTGCGCACAAGCAGGCTGCGGAGCGGCGGTCAACTGGCTTTGGTCGACCGCTGGTACCCGTCGACGAAGACCTGCCACGTGTGCCGGTATCAGGCGGACCGGGACCACAACGCCGCGGTCAACCTCGCCTTCTGGGCCGAGCAGCACCACGCCCAGGTCCGGGATCTCCCCGCAGGGGGCCCGGTCACCAACGCCCGCCGAGGGGAAGGCTCTGGCCCACGCACACGCGCGGGCGAAACCAGCCCCGATGGCGCAGGAACCGCACCCACCCCACCCGGGGCCAGGCACGGACGCCCGAGAAGGGCGCTGTCTCACCACTCCACCGAGTGACGAAACAGGCAGTAGACGGAGGGCACGGGTGTCAGCAGGTCGACGGCGATCGAGACCAGTTCGATGCGCCCGATCCGGGCGATGGGGAACAGGACGGCGCCGGCGGCGAGCAGGACCCCGGTCCACAGCGGGACTCGGCGGCTGACGAGCAGGTAGACCGCGAGGAGCAGCTGCGTGACCGGGAGCGCGGGCCGGCCGATCCAGAAGATCATTGGCAACCGGCAGATGATCGCCCAGGCGGCCCCGGGCTTGACACCGTACATGGCGTTCATGGCGCCGGAGGCTGCCAGCACCATGCCCAACCGGCGCTCCGCGGTGTCGCGTCGGATCGCTGCGGCGATCCCGGCGAAGCCGACGATTCAAGCGGCCGCCTTGGCAAGACGGTCCGATACCCTGCCGTGACGTCATCATCGGCTCGCCGCGCTGCTGACTCCTGCTGGGAGGTTCTTGTGTTGGTGTGGAATGAGTGGCGCCCCTTCCTGCGACGCATCGTGCAGGAGGGCGGCGATATCGGTGACATCGCCCGCGCCGTCAGAGACCACGGGGAGGGGCGATACATCCAGGCTGGCGGCGCCCTGCACCAGAAGTTCGGGCTGCCCCTGGCGGACGCGTTGAAGATCATCGCTTGGGCCGAGTCCAACAGCGGCGAGGACGGGCTGACTCACCTGCGGGCAGAGATTCAGGATCGGCTGAGCTGGCAAGATACCGCTGCGACCCGGGGTTTGGAAGAAGATCGCGGATAGCTGGTCGGGCGGCGGCGCCAATGGTCAGGTCGTCCGTGGTTGTCGTGCAGCGTCGGCACCTGCGGCAAGTCTTAGCGGTACAGTCGCTGGTCGTGACTCGGGACGTGGTTCTGCTTCTTGGCACCGCCCAGCCGGACGGTTCACCCTCACTGCAGCGGATCGCGCCGGAGGTCGCACGGGTGCTCGACCTCAAAGATCTGAGAACCGGAGACCACCGGTATGTCATTGGTGACGGGGAGGATTTCAAGGCGTGGCTCAGCTTTCACCCCGAAGACGAGGAGCCGCACCTCAGTCACCCCATCTGGGTGGACGTGGCGACCGAGAAGGGCGCCGAGTACGAGGTCGGCCGGAGGTTGTTCCAGTTGCTGGCAGACAGCGATCGCTTCCGTGTGGTGCTGTTCCTGGACTGGAACTGCGACCGGTCGACGCACCTTTCGTGCCAGGACTGGTGACCTGACGGTACTGCTCAGAGGGATGTCTGCTGACTGGGTGAAGGCGTTGCCAGCGGCGCAGCGGTAGTCGCGCGGGATCCTGGAGCACTTCATCCTGGCCAGAGCGATGTTCGACTCCGGCGCGGACGGTGCGGTGGCGGCTGTTCAACTCTTCGTTCCAGGCTGGCAGGACGCCGCCGTCGGCGGGCTTGCGGTACGACATGATCACCTCGGGGTTGCGGCGTCAGCCGCCGTCGGCCATGACGGGCCTGCCGGCCAGTTTGGGAAGATCCAGGCCGGATCGCCCGCGGTGATCACCTGCACCCAGGCGCCTCACTCTGAGCCAGTTCAGGCAATGCCTTGCTGGGTTCAAGTGGAGTTGACGCGCCAACTGGCTGGCACCGTGCCCTAACCGACAGGGCACGGCTGTGGGATCACCACCTACCACTGAGGCGACGGGTGCGCTCACATGCCACGGCGTTCGCAGGTGGGAGGTTCGGTGGTTGTGGGTGGTCTGGTGGAGGTGTCGAGTCCGACCGGCGTGCCGCGGTTGCGGGCCGGGCTCGACACGGCTACGCGGGTGCAGTTCCAGACGTCGCATCTCCGATGCGGACTGCCTCACCCTCGCTGCGATTCTGGCGGAGCATCCGTCCGTCACCCTGCGCGCCCCGTCTGATCGGCTCCTGGTTCGCGCAACGTGTCTTCGACGACGGCCTGTTCAGCACCATCGGTTGATGGATCAGCGCGATCTCCGTACGGCGTTCGGCCACGGCGACGATCGTGCGCGTGGGGCCGGACGGCGAAAGTCGGTCTAGCGAAGAGCCGTGGCGGCCTGGGTGACCAGCCAGCGTTCCGATTGCTCGTAGGTCCAGCCGTTGTCATCGAGCAGGGTGAAGTAGCCGGAGTATCCGAAGTAGAACCAGAGGATGTCGGTCGCCTCCGCGACGGTCATTCCCTCCCGGAGGCCGCCGACATCGCCGAGTCGGACGGCGACGGCTTGGATGGCATCCCGGTAGCGTTTCGTGGCCACCCGCAGGTTCTCGGCGACCTCGGTGTGGTGCGGCGCGGTGGTCAGCATCAACCGCATGATGTCGCCGTACGTCTCGCGCATGGCCCGCACTGTGGCGGCCGTGTCCCGCAGGATCTCGTCCGGGTCGGTGAGGGCCTCCTGCCGGGAGAGGGTCTGCGCCACGATCGGCGCCTGGCTCCACAGGTCGACCAGTGTCCGGATCAGTCCCTGCTTACCCCCGGTCACCGCGTACACCGTGGCCGGCGCGACCCGGGCCTCCACGGCGATGTCCTCGATCTTCGTCGCGAAGTATCCGTTGCGGGCGAAGAGCAGGCGCGCCGCCTCGATGATGGCGGTGCGGGTGGCGGCGGCGTACTCGGCCCGGCGGCTCTTCGGTGCTTCGGTCATGGTCAGCGGAGCATAACCCCGGGCCGTTTCGCCAGAGTTGGTCTCCAGCGAATAAGTGGATACTCTGGCGATCATGGGTGACTCGCTGACGTCCGGTACGGAGTACGAAGCAGCTCGGACGATCTGGAACGGCGCGGTGACCAGCCGACCGCTCGCGGTCCTTCGATGCGCCACCGTGGCCGATGTCCAGGCGGGGATCCGGAGCGCACAAGACAAGGGCATCGCGCTGTCGGTCCGCGGTGGTGGGCACGACTGGGCCGGCCGTGCGTTGGCCGACGGCGGGCTGACGCTCGACCTGAGCCCGATGCGACAGGTGAGCGTGGACCCGGCCACCGCGGTCGCCACCGTGGCGGGCGGCGCCACTGCGGCCGACGCGGCCGCGGCCGCACAGCGGGCCGGCCTGGTCGCGGTGACCGGGACGGCCGGTTCGGTCGGGATGGCCGGCCTGACGCTCGGCGGTGGTTACGGGCCGCTGAGCGGCCGGTTCGGGCTTGCCGCCGACAACCTGTTGTCGGCCGACGTGGTGCTCGCCGACGGCACGCTGGTCACCGCCGACGAGGAACACGATCCTGAGTTGCTCTGGGCGCTGCGCGGCGGCGGGGGCAACTTCGGCGTGGTCACCACCATGCGGATCCAGTTGCACGCGGTGCCGGCGATCCTGGCCGGGATGATCATGTTCCCGTTCGACGTCCTGCCCGAGTTGGAGGAGTCGCTGCTGCGGAGCCCGGACGAGCTGACCGTGCAGGCCGGCTTCGTCACCGCCCCGACCGGCGAGCCGGTGCTGTTCGCCGCACCGACCTGGTGCGGCGACCCCGAGACCGGTAGCAAGGTGTTGCGACGGCTCACCGAACTCGGTGAGCCGCTGGCGGCGCAGGTCGGCCCGACCACGATGACCGAGCAGCTCGCCCAGATCGACGCGATGTTCCCGGCCGGCCGGCACGTCGAGATCGGGTCGCGTACGGTCACCGCACTCGACCGTACGGTCCAGGAGGTCCTGCTCGACGCCGCGCGCGCCAGGACCTCGCCGCTGTCGGCGATCTCGCTGCACAGCCTCCACGGGGCAGCCGCTCGCGTCCCCGCCGACGCCACCGCCTTCCGCAACCGGACGCCGCACCTGATGGTCGAGACCATCGCGGTCTGGGAACCCGGAGACCCCGCCGAGGACCAACACCGGGCCTGGGTACGAGGAACCGACCGGCTTCCCGGTGGCTATCCCAATCTGCTCGGCCCGGGCGACGTCGAGCGCACCGCGGCGGTCTTCGGGCCGAATGCGGATCGCCTGCGCGCCGCCAAGAAGCGGTACGACCCGGACCTCGTGTTCCACGCCCCGGGAAGGCTCTGAGGGCGGCGGTGACATGGGCTGGAGCACCCGGGAGGTCGCCCAACTCGCCGGCACCACGCTGCGAGCGGTGCGTCACTACCACGACATCGGCCTGCTGACGGAGCCGCACCGGCGTAGCAACGGCTACAAGCAGTACGGGGTGGCTCACCTCGTCCGGATCCTGCGCATCAGGCGGCTGACGGAGCTGGGGTTCTCGCTGTCGCAGATCGCGACCATGCAGGACACCGACGATCAGCCCGTGGAGGCCCTGCGCACCCTCGACGCCGAACTCGCGGCCACCATCGAACGGCTCCAACGGGCGCGCCTCGAACTCGCCGTCATCCTGCGGCAGCCCACACCGGCGGAACTGCCACCGGGCGTCGTCGCACCCGACGTCGTGTCGACGATGCCGCCCGCCGACCGTTCGTTCATCGTCGTGCTGACCCGGGTGCTCGGCGCCGACACCATGCGGGCCTGGGCGGACATGCTGCGCAAGCCCGTCACCGACCCGGTCGCCGAGCGGTTCAACACCCTTCCCGCGGACGCCGACGAGCAGACCTGCGCCGCCGTGGCCCGGGACCTGGCCCCCTACGTACGCACGCTCCACGCGAAGAACCCGGAAGCGAGGATCACGAACGTCGGCACCCGGTACAGCGCACGCTTAGTCCAACAGGCAGTCAGCACGGCCTTGGCGGAGCTCTACAACCCCGCGCAACTGGACGTCCTGCGGCGCACCAACCGCCTGCTGTCCGACCCGCACGACTGATCGTCCGTGGCCGGGCCGTGGCAACTGAGGACGCGGCTCGGCGCGGCGCGGCTCAGCGGTCGTCCGACACCTGGTCGCGCCGCCGGCCGCCGTCACGGGCGAAGCGCTGCAGGATCCGGACGTACAACATGCCCATGCAGCCGCTGAGGGTGGCGATGATGATCGCCGCCGGCAGACGTCCGGCAGGGACGATCTCCGCCACGACGAACAGCGACACCATGAACGCGACGAGGCCGAGCGCGGCGTAGACCCGGTCCTGCACGTTCTCCCAGCGTCTCATCGCCCGGCTGCCGGTTCGGTCGAGGCTGCGGGTCTCGATGAACAGCGCGATCAGCAGGACGGGGACCACCTGCAGCGCACCTTCGTAGAGGATCATGCTCGTGCCCTTCCGGATCGTTCGTCGCGAGGCGAGGTGCCGGGTCGGGGAGCGCGCGGGATGAGGCGTCCGGTGCTGCGCCGGAAGCTCCACACGACGACCAGCGCGGCCAGCACAGTGAGCGGGGTGCCCATGACGACCCGGGCGACGCCCAGCCCGCCGGTGCTGTCCGCCAGATAGAGCCACTGCTGGATCACGAACCGCGACGCGAACACCGACGCCGCGGTGAGGGTCGCGACATCGTGCGCCACGCGTACGCCCCGGTCGGATCGCCATGCGTGCGTGCCGCCGTGCAGGGCGTTCCAGATGACACCGGTCAGCGGCCGACGAGCCAGCACCGACCCGAACGTGACGACGAACCCGGCCAGCGACGCCCAGATCCCGATCACGAAGAAGTCCCGCGCGGAACCGGTCCACGCGACGATCCCGGCGGCCACCGCCACGCCGAGCAGGCTGCCCACCGCGGACACGAGACGCTCCCCACGCACGAGCCGCACGATGCACAGCGCCAGCCCGGTCGCGACCGCGACGCCGACCGCGACCGGCAGCGGCAGGAACGCGTTCGCCGTCACGAAGACAACCACCGGAATGGTCGAGTGGACGAACCCGGCGACGCCGCCCATCTGCTGCAGCACGGTGGTCTCAGTGGACTGGGCGTTGTCGTCGACCGGGGCGGCCGCAGGGTGCCGCTCCGGCACCGGTTCTGGTTCTGCCTCGTTGCGCACCCGCATCATTAGCGGGTGTGCCGCGGCGGCACACTCAAGCTCGTACGACACGGTGTGGCCGACCTCACGGGCGGACGACCGGCTCGCGCGCCGGCTGGTTCACCCGACGGTTCCGTCCCGGTCGAGGATGCCTCCTGACCGACCCGCTGCGAGCGGGCTTGCCCCCATGCGAACCTGTGCCCTCCGGGCACGGCCAGCCGGACACTGCGGATCAGCTCGACCGTCTACCAGATCACACTCCCGCAGCTTGAGCATGCCGCTACGGCCGGGTGTCTCATCGAAGTCGCAGACCGCGCGCCGATCGTCCTCGCGGTGCTGTCCACCCGCGATCAGAAGGACGCCGACTACCACAACGCCCTCATCGCCGAGGCCACGAAGGTGGCGCTCGCCGGCTGGACCGACTGATCGGCCCCACTCGCCGCCGAGCGTCCGTACGTCGCGATGTCACCTACGACGAGAGGATTTTCCCCATGAACGCCCCACGGTCCGACGCATCCTTAAAGACGACGGATCATCCGAACCCCACCGACGTAGGACGCACGCGACTGCGGACACCGGAGCAGGCGCCGGCGGCCGCCGACACGTCGCGCCCGTTCGGTGCTCACCTGCGGATGGCCTGGTGGAAGCCGCTGGTGGTGCTCGCGGTGCCGCCGGTGGTGATGCTGGTCCTGCAGGTGCTGTCCTGGCAGCTGGTGGGCGTCGTCGAGAGCAGCGACGACCCGATGTCGCCCACGATGACACCGTTGAAGTCCCTGGGTGTAAACCTCAGCATCGGCGCGTCGGGCGTGGTGGCGATCCTGCTGCTGGCGCGGATCGCCGGGGTGCCGTGGCGTAGCCTGATCAGCTCACCGCGGGCCTTCGACGCCCGCCGCCTGGGCACCTACCTCGGCCGGGCGGCGCTGCTGGTGGCTGCCGGGATCGGGGTGACCGCCCTGATCGCGTCCGACTCGACGCCCTGGGTCGGCTTCGGTGTCAGCGGCACGACGATCGCCCTGCTGGTGGTCACCGTGCTGACCACGCCGCTGCAGTCCGCCGGCGAGGAGCTGTGGTGGCGCAGCGCCGTACTGCCCGCCGCCGCGTCCTGGGCGCGCGCGGTCCGGCCGGCCCTGGCCGTCGGGCTCGTCGTCTCCAGCCTCGGCTTCGCCACGCTGCACGGGTCGAGCGACCCCTGGTTCTTCGGCTACTTCGCCTTCATCGGCCTCTGCACCGGCCTGATGGCGACCATCAGCCGCGGCATCGAGGCACCGGTCGCCTTCCACGTCGCCAACAACGTCCTGTTCGGCATCGTCAACACGCTGCTGGCCGACGGCGAGCCCTACGCGATCGACCGGTCCACCGACTCCGGTGACGCGTCCCTGCTGATCCTCGCGGCCGTGAACATCGCCATGGTGACGCTGGTCTGGCTGCGCGAGCGGCGGGCCCGGGCCACACCCTGACCAATCCCACCAGGGCAGGGCGCCCACGGTCCGGCAGAACCGTTGACGCTCGGGCGGGCCGACCGGCCGTACCGCCAGGTGGATCCGCCGGCCCGCGACCACCAGGTCGGCGTGGCGGCACGGCGGGCAGATCTCGGGTACGGCGACCCGCAGCGGGCGCAACCGGGCCCGCTCCCCGTCGTCGCCCATGGCCGTAGCGCGTGAACCGAACGTCGGGTCACCCGGACTCCGAGCCGGAAATCACATGAGCGCGGGATTGAGTGTGCCGCTGCGGCCAGGTGTCTCATCCAGGGGCGCAGCCGGCCGCCGACCCATCACGAACGACAGCACCAACCCCCGAGCAGTCTGAGCACTGACGCGGCCCAACCGATCGACCCGAAGGACAGCATGCGCCACTCTCCAGCACACCCTGTCGTGCGCCCGCTGGGCGCGTTCGAACACGTCATCGACCTTTACATCAGTCGCAACCCCGTCCAGTTCTCGCTCGTCGTCGAACTCACGTCGCCCGTCTCGGCGCAGCAGCTCACGGACGCTCTCGCGCGACTCCAGCAGACACATCCGTTGCTCGCCGTCGGTATCGACCGCACCGAAGAACGCCCGACGTTCCGGGCGTCGACCGAGCGCATCGGTGTCCGCCAGGTGTGCGGGCACGACTGGCGCGCAGTGGCAGCGCAGGAGCAGACCCGTCCCATCGACGCCGATGACAGCCCGCTGGCGCGCGCGACGCTTGTGGGCGACGCACCCGGTGACCGCGGCACCGTCGTACTCCTGACGTTCTCCCACCAAATCACCGACGGACGCGGCGCGCTGCGCGCCGCACGCGACCTCCTCGCGATCCTCGCCGGGCAGACGCCCCCGGCCCGGCCGGTGCCCACCGACCAGGAGAGTCTGCTCGAGGGCCCACCCCAGGCGGAGCGGCCGACCCATCACACCCCGGGCCCTGCGGCGGAGCCGGCCGTCGCCACGATCCGGCCGTTCGACGCCACGGCACCGAGCATCGAGACCGCCGAACTCGACCCCGCGACGACCGAACACCTCCGCTCCACCGCCCGTGCCAAGGATTCGACCGTCCAGGGCGCACTCTGCGCCGCGGCCGCGCAGGCACTCTCCGCGCTCACCGGGGCCGAGAGCATCCGCATCAACGTGCCCATCGACCTGCGCGCGGCGCTGGGTCTCGAGGACGACGTCGTGAACCGCTTCACGGCGACGACCGTGGTGCTGCAGGACCCAGCAGGCAGCGCGCTCTGGTCCCTGGCACAGGACGCGACAGCGCAGCTTCGAGCAGCACGGGGGGCCGCCCGGGACGCGGCGCTGATGCTGGCCTCACTCAACCCCACCGACGCCCTTCAGGCGGAGGCGGCGATGCTGGCCGCGACCACCGCCGACCTGGAGATCACCAACCTGGGCACATCCGCGCCCGACACGCCGGCCGCAGTGGCGATCTGGGGACCGACGATGTCGACGCAGGTTCGCGACGAACGGATCCTCGGCGTCATCACGTACGCGGGGTCGCTGAGGCTCGTACTGACGACCCACGGCGACGCAACCGGACTCCCCGCTGACATCGCCAGCCGCCTCACCCGACTGGGAAGTTCAGCAGGCGAGGGCGGGGTGCCCGCGACGGGAGCCACGTACGGCTGATGAGTTCGTTCCGGCGGTTCCCAGCCCGTACCGAGCTGCGCTGTCGGAAACCCGGGGGAGCAGCATGGGAGCAGACGGACGCGCTGATCGGCGTCGAACAGCGTGCAACGGCCCTGAACAGCATCCAACTGCACCCACCGCGACCTGCACGTCGGCGCCGCCCACGCCGGCCGAACGCTCACCGTCGAAGCCGCCGACACCATCTTCCGCGTCCACGACGGCGACCATCTCCTCACCGAAGTCCCACGCACCACCACTAAGCCGATCGCCCGGTTCAAGGTCCGTAAGCCGGAGTCCCCGCGACAGCAAACGGGCGATCAGGTCGAGTCGGAGTACGCGAGGTGAGTGCCACAGTGCCGGCAGCGGAAGAGATAGGCGGTGACCGGGCCAGCCTTGCTCAGCGCTTGCAGATACCAGTCCTTGTCTTCGGCCGACCAGCCAACCCCGGCCATCTCCAGCCGCAGGTGTTCCAGCGCGTCCGGAAAGGCAGCCAACTCATCCGCCCCGACAGGGCCGTGGAACTCCGCCGCGTCTCGGCAATGGTGCAACCACTGCTCCTGCTGCCAGCCAGCAAAGCCCGGCGTTCGGCGAAGCACCACCTCGGTCACGTCGGCAGGCACGTCGTCAGGAACCTGCCAGCTCGCGTCGGTGAACTCCGCGTCGAACATCGCCGCCGCCCCGCCGTCCGCGATGCACCACGGGCACAGCGCCCTGGCCAGTCGTTCCACCGCATAGACCGGGCCGACATACGTGAACGGCCGCCGCCGCCCACAACACGCGCACACCACCTCAGCGGCCACGATCGAACCCGTCCCCACCGGATCCGGGTGATAAGGGAACTGCGGAAGGCCTTCCTCGTCAGCCAGCACCCGCCGATCCTAGGGCGTCACGAGCGGCCACCTGAGCCCCTGAACAGCTACCCTGAAACGAAGATCGTCTAGCCGGACGTGTCACCCACGTCCCGAGACTGATCTGTCACGCAGGTCCTGAGACCCGACAGACCGATCCTCTGACATGACAAGAAGCGCCGGTGGACGACAGGATCGCCCGGATCCAGACCAAACTCGCAGCCCTGCCTCCAGCGGAGGATGCCGTTCTCGGCCCCCCGCTCACTGAGCAGCAGATCTCGGACTTCGAGGGGCTACACGGTGTCCGGCTGCCGGAGGAATTCCGGCAGTTCGTGACCCGCGTTGGCCATGGCGGGTACGGCCCGACCTATGGACTGCTGACCATGGACAGGTGGGTGTCGGGGAATGCTGAAGTCAACGGGAACCTCGCCCAGCCGTTTCCCTTCGTTCCTGACGCACACCTCGCCGAGCGTCGGACCGGTCAGTGCCAACCGGCGCCGACCTTTCCGGGTGCGATCGTGGTTGTCTACCGAGGATGCAGCGACTTCACCCTGCTGGTCGTGACCGGCCCGGGCTGCGGTCGTCTGGTTGAGGTCAACGCTGAAGGCCTGGTCGCGCCTCACTTCCACACCGACCCGGACTTCCTGGCCTGGTACGAGCGGTGGTTGGACTTCACCCTGGCCGGACACCGTGACCGGAGCTGGTTCGCAGAGCAGATGGCCGGCGACCAGCAGGCGCTCCTGGCCACGCTGTTGCACGACGTACTGGCAACGAGACGCCGTGCTGCCGCGTACACGTTCATCACGTACCCAGCGCCCAGCGCCCAGCTCCCCGAGGACCTCGTGCGGGCGTTGTCGACGGAACCGCACCCGGCCGTGCGGAAAGCGATCCTGCGCGCGTTGGCCGCCCAGGGTGCGCGCGGCCGCGAGCTCCTGCCCGCAGCACTCGCGGACCCCGTACCCACGGTGCGATCTCTCGCAGCCATCCTCATGACCACGAACACCCCGAAGGGATGGCGGCTGAGCCCTCAGCTACGCCGGACCCTCGGCGATCACGTGAGGGTCGAGGAAGATCACGCGGTACGTGACACCGTCCAGAGGGTGCTCGACCACTCGCTTTGATCCACACGATCCTCTGCGGTGCCGCAGCCGCTGTGGCCGTCCTGCTGGCAACCTGGCGGGACGTTCGCCGTCGCTGCGATTCCTTGCCGTCATCCTCGAAGATCGCCGTCGTAGCCGGACGGACGGCGTGGCCTCAACTCAGGGGTCAGTTTTCGCGCGGAGGCCATATCTGGTGGTGATCGTATGATGCGCCGGTGGTTGAGCAGACGATCCGTCGCGCGCCGCGTCCGGTGGTGGCGGCGCTGGCGGTCCTGCTCGTGGGATACGTTGCTGTGATCGCTGATGGTCCGTGGACGAGCGTTGGCGGTGTCATCGCGAACGTGGTCGTGGCCGCTGTAGCCGCCGTTCTGGTGTACGGCCTGTGGTGGGGTAGCCGATCGGCTCGAGGTGTCGTCGTCCTGGCGATGGCCGGCAACCTCACACTCGGCCTCCTTCATCACGCGCAGGTGGGGTGGTGGCGGGCAGTCAGCATGGTGGCAGCCCTGGTCATCATCATGTTGCTGCTGGTTCCTCGATCATCACGACGCTGGTTCGCGGCCCCTCCCACTGACTCCGTCGCACACGTCGAGCAGGACAGCGAGCAGCCGGTAGATTTCGAGGCGCTCTGGACGGAGACCGATTCCGGTGAGCGCCGGTAACCCACCCGCCTCTGCCCCGGGCCGGCAAGGTGTTGAACGAGCTGCAACGCCGAGGCTGGCCAGTAGCAGGTTCATCGCGGGCTGCCGCACTGGGTGACGACGGACACGTAAAGTGACATCGACCGACGCCTCGATGTTTGTGCCTGCCGCTGTGGCGCTCATCTGTCGGACCGGCTACCTAGAGTCGGCGCCATGTACTTCGTGTGCCGGTGGCGGGAGGGTTCTCCTTTCGGTAAGCGGGTAGTCACCCTGCCGGATGTGAGTGTCCTCGACTGGTTTCGCCGTGGCTGGGCGCACGATGACCCGGAGGCGTGGATCGACAGTGAGCTGTGTGGCAATGTGTACGGCTTGGAGTCGATCTTCGAGGAGGTCCGGGAGCGCAACCTACCGCCGCCGGGGTCGGTGAACGAGTTACGGCAGTTGCTCACCGAACACCTGTGGGTGGAGGGCGATGATGAAGGCGACTTCATTCGGCTCGGTGAGCACGCCCTAAGGGTGCGTACCGACGACGACGAGGTAGACCTGGCCTACTACTTCGTCGACGACGAGGCCGCTGCTGCCTCACCCGATCGGCTTACGTTCCTGCTGCACGACACGTGGCCACTGCCCGCCGACGCGGGTGAGCCAGAGAGCGTCTTCAGCCACAGCGTTCCGGTCCGTACCGTCCGGCTGGCCCCGCCCGGGCCAGACTGCGTCTTCTCGGTCCGCCTGTGCTGGCAGTCGCCCGACACCTATCGGAACCTGGATCTGATCGGTGCCGTCCAGTTTCCCGGCGTGAGCCTGCCGGACCTCGCCACCCACCTGAGCGCCGAGGGTCCCAGCAGCCACCGATGGCCGCACGACGTTCGGCTGCTGCGGGCCCTTGTCGCTCCCGGGGAGAACGACGTGGGTCGGGCGTTAGAGCGCTACGTCGAGCTGCCCGGCTACGCACCGTCCCCTGCCAGTCTCGACCGGATGCCCACGCAGGAGGCCGTTCACCGGGAGATGATGCAACTGCTGCGCGCGCAGCGTCCCACCGAGTCGCTGATCCGGCTAGATGCGCACATCGCGCAAGCTGCCCGGTACATCGACGGCTTCTTCGGGTTCGACCAGTGGTTCCTCTTCGACAACCGGTGGGCGGCGGCCCATCCCGGCCTGGCACGCTCGCTGCTGCGCTACGCCGCTCACTGGGACCCCTACGAGACATGAGTTGTGGCCGCCCGGTCCATCCTCTACTAGCCGTGGGGGGTGTGCCCAGCTTGGCGGTCGCTGCGGCGCCCGTCGTGCGAAGTCGAGAAGATGATGGAGGTGCCGGGGTGCCGGTGGGGATCGCGGTCAGCGTTGTGGTCAACGGCGAGCGAGTGGATCCCGCCGACGTGCTGGGTGCGGTGACGCCGCTGGCGCGGGAGAACGGCGTCGCTGTGACGCAGTTCGGGCCGCTTCTGCTGCTCGCTGCCGACGAGGTCGGACCGCTGGTCGCGTTGGCTGAACCGCTTACCGTCTGGTGGCAGGGTTACGGCCCGACCGGGGGCTCCGGCACAGCGGTCCTCCGGTTTGCCGGCCAGTACGGGGTGAGCGAGTTGACGTACTGCCGGCCCGACCTGGCGGTGGAGATCGTGCGGGCCACCCTTCTCGCGGAAAGTGGTCCGGTTCACGGGCCGGGCAAGCGCCCAACTGCTCTTCGTCGAGTGGCCGCCCAGTTGGTACGACCCTTCCGGAACGGTTTCACCGCGACAGAGGTGCAGGTGATCGAGGAGCAGGGTGTCCTCACGGTGCTGCTGGCCGGCCGCGATGGGGACGACACGCCGCGCAGTCTGGAGTTCCAGGCCTGCGATCCGAGCCATGAGCAGTACGACCCGGACGACGACGAGGGCCTGTGCCTGCTCACCGAGGAACATGCGCCCAGTTTTAACGGACTGCTTGCGCTGCGACTGGCCCGTGGTTCACTACGCGTGCGACTCACCGAGAGGGCAACCGAGGAACTTGGTCTACGTTCGCCGGCGCTCACCGTCCGGCTACGGCTGGATCGGGCCGAACTGGCAGCACTGCGCGCAGGTCTCGACCGAGTGTTTACGCTCTCTACCGCACACGCCACGCCGACGATCGACCTTGGTGCTCCGAACGCCCACCGATGACCCTCTAGAGACCGACGACGAACGGCGAGGTTCGGCCCGCAGCGCCGGCCGAGTGCTCGTCGACGGCAACGCCGGCAACAGCCGGCTCGCGCGGCGGCACATCGACGAAGGCTGGAAAGTGTCCGCGGGCCGTGTTGGCCGGTGAGTCTTCCACTGTTGTTGAGTAGGCGTTCGGCTCATTGGCTGGTGGGCAGGGTGGTCCTAGCAGAATCATCGCGGTGATGAGCGACTGGGATCAGTTCCTGCACGAGGTCACGTGGTTCCTACCCGCGGGGGAGAGCGTGGTGGTAGGCGAGGCGCGGCCATGGACCCGCGGATCAGTCGACGGGCTGCCTGAGCTTTCCGCGCTGCTCGGCTCCGCGGAGCTTACGCCTGTCTTTGTCGGTGGCAATGCCTTCGAGTTGCTGGCCTGGGGGCCGTCAGATGATCGACGGGGGTGGCTCTGCCGTCCCCCTCGCGACGTGGACAGCGACTGCGTCACGTCGACTCACAGAAGCTTTTGGAGGCTGTGCGGCGGGATCGTCGAACGGTTCCGCGAGCCCGACAGCTGGTGGATCAACCAGAACGAGGTGCTCACGGTAGACGCGGCGCACGTACCAGTCGCCGGCGTGCTCGCCGACTACGCGTGGCTGTGGGAAGACCACGGCGTCGAGATCCCCATCAACCCCGATGAGTACAACGCCGTGGCCGTGGAGGGCAACGGTAACCTCACGTTGGCGCACCGCGACGACGAACGACTCCTCCTCTTCGCGCCAGATCACGCCTTTGCCAATGTCACGCCTCTGGCGGGCTCTCCGCCGTACTCACTGCTCACGATCGACCATGTGCCCGACCTCGCCGCTTGGATAGAGGTATGTGCCGCAGCGTGGCGATAGCAGCTCGCCGACGAGCGTCCGCATCTGCCCCGCGGTGCTCGTTACGCAGCTGAGCAGGGCGTGGTGCGGCCGACGCCCACGCCGGCCGACGCGCGGTCTTTGCGTCCGATCCCGCTGAGGGCCGCGCGCCTCGACGCAGTACCTGAACAGGTAACGCAGGTAGACCGGCGCTATCCCGGTGCAGGGATCCGCGGTGGCATGGACAATGACCTCGTAGTCGCGCATGTAGTCGTGAACCCGTGGTACACCAGCGCCTGGTCGAAGACGTCATCAAGGGCCTGTTTGAGGGTCGCCGCATCCACGATTCTCCTTCGGGTTGAGGTGCGCATCGCTGCGTCGAGCAGCGACGTATCGGCCGGCCGCGAGCCCGAGCACGGTTCCGATGCAGGTTGGGACGGCAGCGAGGATCAGGACGAGGGCATCCCCGACGGCGCTGTGGTACGCCGAGTTCAGCCAAGTGCCGGTGTAGAAGCCGAGCAGCACAAGGACCGCCCACCAGGTCGCCCGCTTGCGGAAAGCCGCAATCGTTCCAACTGCCAATCCTGAACCGCCGAGGCTGGCGACCATGATGACGGCAGCGCCAGGAGCACGGTCCATCGAGCCGCCCGCACCGGCCGTTGCCCAACCCGACAGCCCTCCGAGCCCAACGGCCAACGCGCCCGCCAACCCATGCATGTTGCGTCGCACGGCCAGGACGGTAGCAACGGGTAGCAGGTACCGCTGCCGCCGGTCAACCGCCGGCGGTGTAGCGCCGAGACTGGGGGAGCGGGACGGGAGCAGACGGGTGCACTGAACGGCGTCGAACGGCGCGCAACGGCATTGAGCGGCATTCAACTGCACGTACCCCGACCTGCGGAGTTGGCTCAATCTGCTCCGGCAGCGTCCATACGTGCGTCAAGGTCCGCTTGACCTGGCGGACCGGGCGGAGGTCCGCTCAACAGACGGGGGGTCGGCGGCAGGCAGGATGGCGCCGACAAAAGTAGGGGTGCCGCTCGGATCGCACGAAACTGCCCTACGTGCTAGGCGGATTCCGATGTCTCTCTGCGATGCCCGAGACGAAGTGGCGCTCTGCCTCATGCCTATGCTGGTCGGCACTCGCCTGGCGGACCGCAGCCGAATCCTCATCCGACGAGAGCTTCGAGCGGTCTCGCCGAGTAACGAGGACAACGACCGCAAGCAATAACACCACGAGCACCGCGAGGGACACCACCACCGTCGTCATGCCATCGACGCTACGGGATGTGCGCCAGTTGCGGCCGCCGCAGATGGCAAAGAGCCAGGCCGCCGGCGGGTCGCATCTGGATTTACCACTGTCGGGTACCGTCGCGCATCTAGATCTTGCGGTCGCTGTGTTCGATCAGGTCGCTGTATCGCTCGCCGGAAGAGAGGGCGGTAGCCCGAGCCGCCGCTGATCGACCGGCTCCTGGCTCAGGAAGGACACTGCGCGTGGGGTGCCACGCGGGTGCCGTCCTGCACGAGTGTGTGGCCATGCCCACCGATCGGCTGTCCGTGCTCTCATAGCTGAGATTTGGGGAGCGGGTAGGGAGCAGAGGGGCGCACTGAACGGTGCCGAACAGCGTCCAACGGCCTTGAACGGACTTGAGTTGCACTCACGGCGACCTGCGCGCTCTCGTTCCCGCAGGTCAGAGTCGGTGCGGCGTCCTGTTTCACCGCGGAGTGCTCCGCGTTTCGCGCGGTTATCAGTGGCTGTCGATACCCCCTGGTGGGAGGGTGTGCGCAGGTCACGGCGGGAAGGGACTGCTGGATGGCCTGGCCTTGCAGGCGGGAGCAAATTGGGTCCAGCTTGGCGAAGTGGTCACCGTGCCCGAAGTGCTCACCGACACTGCGCGGAGTCGAGGGCCATGACCTGCGGCGATACCAGAAGAGCGGTTCGGCGTGACCTCCCGTCAGCGGCCTGGACTACCTCAGGCCCTACTGCTAGTGATAGAGCAGTGACGATTGGCTGCCTACTGGGGAGGAACCGCATGCCACAGATCGACACACATGATACCGCTAAGCGGGACCCGGTCCCCGCATTCCTGGTCCTGTTCGGCTGGCACCTGATGGTCATCACCGCCTACATCGTCGTCCTGAACCAGCAGTCTCACGAACGGGTTCGCTATGACGACTCACCGTGGGACAAGATGATGATTTTCGGGGTCACGGTCGGCGCGCCCTTACTACTCGTCACCCTGATCACGGGTCTGATCCTGCTCTGGCTCTTTCCAATCTTTCCGCGCAAATGGGGCAAAATCGGCTGGCCTGTCATCCGCGGAACCCTCGCCGCCACACCGCTGCTCCTGTTGGTGGTGGCGATCATCCGCGATGTACCGCGCTGAGTGCACGTCGCGGTCGCTCCAAGGCGTGCCCGGACAGATACCGCATCACCGGCCGGGGCCGCGAGTTGTACCGCAACCAGCACACAGTCCATCGCGCGGCGTACCCCACCGTCACCGTCCCACCTCGATGGCACCGACGCTGAGCGCTGGCCAGCAAGCGCTGACGAGCTAGCCGATATCCCAGGACGCGAGGTGAGTGCCGCAGTGCAGGCATTGGAACAGGTAAGCGGTGGGGTCGGCGTTGCGGTCGAGCCGGTGCAGGAACTGTTCGGTTTCCTCGGGTGACCAGCCGTACTGCCGGTGGCTCACGCGAAGCATATTGAGGGCGTCCGGGTGAGGTTGCACGTCGTGGTAGCCGGCCGGGCCGAGAAAGGCGCAGCCGTCGCCGCAGTGGTACAGCCATGACTGTTGCTGCCAACCGGTGAAGCCCGGAGTTCGGCGGGTGATCTCCTCGACGACGTGGTGCGGCACTTCGTCAGGCACGTCGAGGGCGTCGCTGAACTGGGCGGGCATGTCCAGGGTGTGGCTGCCATCCGTGGCGCAGGCGACGACGCCGAGTGCCGGGGAAGCCTCCCCGGAATGGATGCAGTGCAGGCAGAGACTGTCGGGTTGTCTGCCGTAGATCGGTCCCTGGTGCCGAACTTGCCGCAGTTGACCGCAGACGCTGCATGTGTGCTGAACCCCCATCGCCGATCCCGTGGCCAAGGGATCAGGGTGGTATCGAAACACTGGCTCGGTCACGAGCCCATCATGCCGACTGTTGGTCACCCCCAGCAGCCCGTGTTCGCCGGCCCACCGCCGGCGGTGTCGTGCCGAGATTGGGGGAGCAGGAGGGGAGCGGACGGGTGCATCGAACGGCGTTGAACAGCGTCCAACGGCTCTGAACAGCATCCAACTGCACCCACCCCGACCTGCACGTTCTCGTTTCCGCAGGTCAGGGTCGGTGCAGCGTCCTGGTTCACCGCGGAGTGCTCCGCGTTTTGTGCGGTAGTCAGTGGTTGTCGATATTCCCTGGCGGGGGAGTGTGCGCAGGTCGCGGCGGTAAGGAGCTGCTGGATGGCCTGGCCTTGCAGGTGGGAGCAGATCGGGTGCAGCATGGCGAAGCGGTCACCGCGCCCGAAGTGCTCACCGACGCTGCGCAGAGTCGAGGGCCATGACCTGCGGCGATACAGAAGAGCGGTTCGGCGTGACCTCCCAGAGAAGACCGAAGTGGTCAGGTTCGCTGCTCCCCGACCTCGACGGTGCTGTCGCCCCCTGGACTGGCGATGCTAGTCACGGAATCAGGCAGCACCTATGACGACTGTTGGGTGGGGTCGTGGTGGGGTCGGCCTACATCTAGGCCGAAGCGTCCGGCGGTGGCGGGAGCGTCTGCAGGCTTTGGCGGAAGACTGGTTCCGGCGATGTGGCCTGGTTCAACAGGAGAACGAAGTCCGGCAACGCGTGCGGTGAGGGAGTTCCAGCCGGCGTCCGTGAGTCCTGCTCGCTCTCCCAATCGATGAGGTTGATAGTCACCGTGTAGCGGCCGGCGGGTGCCGTCACGTGGAGGGCTTTTTCGTCTGGGTCTGCCGAGACGTGTTCCAACCCGGTCAGGTAGAGCGCTCCGGGTGAGGTGATGAGGTAGGGGTCCGAGGTGACGACTCGCCGCACTCGTTCACGCCCGGTCAGGTCCGCGATCTGCGCGGAATCGCCGACGCGGACCACGAACTGGAAGGCGCCATCTCCCAGGTTGATGGGCACGAGCATGCCAGCCGAGACGTGCTGCAGGAGGTCCTCGTCTTCGAGCAGCGAGTCTTCCCACGAGTCGTAGTCGACGATCGAGGTGAAGCGCTCGGGGTTCCAGAGCACCTGCATGCCGGCATCAGTGGCTACCAGTCCCGCTACCTCGAACATTCGGTCTCCTCGCATGTGCCCGGACGGCTGGAGGGTAGCCGATAGCGGCCGGCGACGGATCCAACCGGCTCACGCAGTCACCGTGCCGGCTCACCCACCGACACCAGGGCTCCCGCATCGCGCCTCTACCGCCAGGGACGGCTGGCGGCCATGAATGGTGTGCTTGGCTTCTGCGCGCTCGCTCGGTGTCGGCGAACCATCGAGCAGCGCGCCCGACTGGGCGCCGGATTCCTCGGTCAGGCGATAGACGTCCTGCAGGCTGACGGCGCGTTCAGTACCGCCATTGACCACGGACTCCAGAGTGCGTGGGTGACGAGCGCAGCGTCCCGATCCGCTGCTGATCACGCGCCGGTCAGAGTCGGCTCGTGTCGATGGCCGCCAGGGGCTTCAGCCGGACGGCGGATCGACGGGAGGTCGTCTCGGTCTAGGCTCGCCCGGTGAACGTGGATGAGTTCTGGGCGCTGGTCGAGGCGTCTGCCTGCCCGGGAGCGACGCGCCGCGATCGCGAGAGGTTCCTGGGGGACCGGCTGCGGCAGGCCGACCGGTCGGACCTGTTGGACTTCGTGCAGCACCTGTCCGCGACGCGGGAGCCGGCCAACACCTTCCGGCTGTGGCACGCCGCGGACATTCTCATGGGCGGGGAGTGCAGCACCGACTCCTTTCACTACTTCCAGATGTGGCTCGTCGGGCTCGGCCGGGACGCCTACTCAGCTGCGATCGCTGACCCTGACAGCCTCGCCACGGTGCCGCGGGTGCGGCGGCTGGCCTCGTTGCCGACGCCGTGGTGCGACGACGACTACCCGGACTGGGAGTCTCTGGAGTACGTGGCCTGCACGGTCGGCGACGACCGCGGCGACATTGCCGGAGATGTCCGGGATGTGGTCAGTGAGGAGCGCGGAGTCCGCCTGCGGTTCGACCCGGACCCGGAGGATGTCGAATGGCGCCGCTTGAGTTCCGTCGAGGTAGCCCGTCGATTCCCCCGCCTATGGGCACTGTTCAGCCATGGCTGGACAGGTGAGCCTGAGGGGCGTATCCCTGAGCACCTGATGCCATAGCTGCTCGATAAGGCGGTCAACAGCAATGGACACCGGGCTTCTCCCCAGGGCACAGCGACAGGAGATCTCCTCGGCAAAGTATCCGGCCGATAGGGGTCACTCCAGAGATCCTCGTTGTCTCAAGCACTACATCGTCTGCGGCGTCTACATGGTGATGGTGACGAGGGCAGCCCTGTCATGCACCATGATTCGATGTCTGATCGGTCCGCGCATGTTGCCCTGCTCGAGCACCTTCGGAGCGTCTTTCCCGGCCAGGTGATCGACGAGCTGGCAGGCGTGGAAGGGCCGATCGAGAGTCGAGTTCCCGGGTTCCGGGTCTACCGGATCCACCCCCGCGTCGCCGGCGGCTGGTGGCTGTACGTGAGCTCCGGTTGCTGGGCTGCGACCCAGGAACACGGCCATGGGCTGGAGTTCTTTCTGGCGGCGCCGCGTGATGACTGGCAGAACTTGGAAAGCATCACCATGAACGCCTACTACCACTGCGGTCCGCCTCGGCAGCGGCTCGACGTCGGTCACACCGTGCCGATCGGTCGTCCGTGGCTGGACGACTCGAGCTGTGATCACTACCTGGTGAGTCCGCCGTACCCCTTCGGGCCGGACTTCGAGCTATGCGAATGGGGGACCGGTGCTCATGCCCGGATCCTGTGGCTGCTGCCGATCACCAAGGCCGAGAAGGACTTCCGGCGCACCCATGGCCTGGAGGCCTTGGAGAGCCTGCTCGAGGAACACATGATCGACCCGGTAGACCCCGGACGAGCCTCGGTGGTCTGACCGAGGCCGACGCGGCCTCATGCACGCGCTCACCGGTGCTTGGAGGAACTGGTCGGTGTCGTGTGATCAGACGGCAGGTCGTCGGGTACAGGCAGGTCAAGCGCTGCGAGGAACCGTGCTGTCTTGATCTCCACGAAGATCTCCGCATCGTCCTTCCCCGTCGGCGGTGAACGAGATGGTGCCAGCTGGGGCTGAGACGGTCAGTTCAGCCTTCAGAGGATCAGGGTCGCGAGGAGAAGGCCGCCCAGGGCAACCACGGTGGCGACCAATGCTTTGCCGAGCAGGTCGTTGGCCCGGTCGACCCGGTCGGGTAGCCGGGCCTTCACACGGTCCAGGATGTGATGTGTCACGTTCATGAGCAGGAAGAGCGCGAGGACAGCTGTCCAGCCGTTGCCGGTTGAGCTGTAGCCGGTGAGGAGAATACGAGTGAGATCAGCACGAGGAGATTTGCGATCACGCTCGCCAGGACGGCACGGGGGATCGAGGCGGAGGAGTGGGGCCGGGCTTCGGTCACTGATGGCCGATGGGCACCAGCACGTCGATGCCGACGAGCGTTTGTGGCAGATCGGGAGACTATCGGTCCCAGCGATCGGCGTAGGGTAGCGCGAGCAGCCGTACATAGTGGTGCAGCTCAGCCGATGTGTCGTGCTCCCGCAGTGCGGCCGGCGTGTGCCGTAGCACCCATAGTGACAGCGTGGGGCACCACGTGTCCTCGTCGTGGCAGCTCGCCCAGGGGAGCCTGTCACCCAGTAGGTCGTCCATCCACGCGTCCGCAGCCGTGACCAGTCGGAGTCGCGCCGTCGTGTTTGCCAGCAGCTGTGCCCAGGTGGTCATCCACGGGGTGAGCTTCGCGGTGACCTCAGCGAGGAGCGTGATGGCCTCGTGGGCGGGCACCTTGGCATCTGGCTCGACCAGGACATGCAGCCACCAGGCGTCCAGGAACTCCCGTAGGGCGTCCTGTTGTCCGGCGGGCCATTCCTGCCATCGCCCGACCGTGAACAGATGTCCCAGGCTCGCCATCCCGGCCATCGGCTCTACGTGGCCCGCTACGAGGGCCTGGGTCAGTTGGGGCAGTATCCGACGCAGCAGCGGCCCAGGGTAGCGCCAATCTGTGGTCCAGTACGCGCGGCGGAGCAGGTCGTCGTCAAGCGGCGCGTCCGGCGCCTTGAGTAGCTCCAGCTCCTCCGCGCTGCCCCAGTGGCACGCGCAGTTGGACTCCTGCCGATGGGCGGTCATGCCTCTGAATGCCCCGGCCACACCCGACAGCGCCGCCTCGAGGCGGCGGCCCACGACAGTCGGATCAGGGGTCATCGTGGTCCCTCTCGAGCACGCCGGAGGCCTATGCCTGGCCGAAGGAAGGGATCTTGCCACACGAACCCCCGCGCGCACGTCACGGCTACGTTAGGGCCCATGACGACGACCTTGGGCCGGTTTGCCGGCGTCACGATAGATTGTCAAGACCCACAGGCGTTGGCTGACTTCTGGTCCGCAGTGCTCGGCGGCCGGGTGGTGGAGTCCCTACCCGGCTGGCGGCGAGTCATCCTCACCGACGGCGGGCCGGTGTTGACGTTCCAACCGGTACCGGAGCCCAAGGTCGGCAAGGCGCGTCTGCACTTGGACATCGCTGTCGCCGATGCCGGTGAAGCGGTGGACCGGATCGGGACGCTGGGCGGCCGGTGGACCGGTGAACGGCACGACTACCCGGAAGGCGCGGTTTTGGTAATGGCCGACCCGGAGAGCAATGAGTTCTGCGTCGTGCAGTATTACCAAAAATGACGTTCCGGCGGCACGACCGGCGAGAGAGTCGCGTTCGCTGATCATGTCGTAGGCATGACGCATCCTTCTAGCCGCGATCCGGGCGGCCGCCAGGCCCATAGATTACTCATCAGGACGGCTCGGGTGAGCGGCCACCGGTTTCCGACGATCGACCTGCAGCACGGTCCGGCGCAGCCCTCGTGCAGCAGCCCGGTCGCGAGCCCCTGAACGGGGAGCAGGTTGGAAGTAAGGTTTCGCAGGTCAGAGTCGCGGTGCGGCGTCCCGCTTCACACCGAAGAGGTCACTGCTTCGATTCCTGTACCGCCGCTCCAGGTCACTAGGCCACGACCCGGGCTTCGGGGGGCGTTCCCGCTGTCGTACAGCAGCTTTGGGCAGGAAGCAAGGGGGCCGCCCTTCCCTGCTGCCCGGCCCCGGGCGGAGAATGATTCACGGGCGGCGCGGACGAACGTCGGCGCACGGTCGCGGGGAGCACGGTGGACGGTCGGACGCTGGTGGGCATGGTCGGGCGGGTGGTGCACGCGCTGCGTGGCGGTGACCGTCCGGGAGAGGTCCGCGTCGTCGTGGACGGCATCGCGCACTATTACCTCGCGTACGCGTCGACGCCGGTTCCGGCCGGCACCGAGGTACTGATCATCAACAACCGTGGCGCGCGCCAGGTCGACGTCGAGCCATGGCCCATCGTGACCGGGGGCGAGGGCACCCGGTAGGACAGAAGGGTCGTCCAGTGTTCGGATATCGCGTGCCGGCACCCAACGAGGCTCTGCTCATCAGCGGACGCAAGCAGCGGGGAGCGGAGGCGCTGCCATTCAAGATCGTCACGGGTCACGGCGTCTTCGTGGTGCCGGTCTTCTCCAGGGCCACCCGGCTCACGCTGGCCATGCAGGAGGCCGAGGTGGTCGAGGACTGCTACACGAAGCAGGGCATCACCTTGACGGTGCAGGCCGTCATCGCGTTCAAGGTCGGCGACGACCACGAGTCCATCGCCGCCGCCGCCCGGCGTTTCCAGGGCGACCAGAGCCAGATGCCGACTCTCGTCGGGCGGATCTTCAGTGGCCACCTGCGCAGCATCATCGGCAGCATGACCGTCGAGTCGATCATTCGCGAGCAGCAGACCCTCGCGGACGCCATCGTGGATGCCAGCAAGACCGAGATGGCCCGGATCGGCCTGGCCGTCGACTCGCTCCAGATCAGCAGTATCGACGACAAGGGCGTCGGCTACATCCGCGCGCTCGCCGCGCCGCACCAGGCCAAGGTCGACCAGGACGCCAAGGTGGCGCAGGCCGCCGCGGACCAGGCCAGCGCCATGGCGCAGCAGGAGAGCGTGCGGCACCAGGCCGAGTATGCCCGGCAGACCGCGATCGCCCGGGCCCAGTACCAGGCCGAGATCGACCAGGCGCAGCAGACGGCGGCTCAGGCCGGCCCGCTGGCGGCGGCCCGCGCCCAGCAGGAGGTGCTCGTCGAGCGGGCCCGGGTCGCCGAGCGCAACGCCGAGCTGCGGCAGGCCGAGCTGATCGCCGAGGTGATCCGCCCCGCCCAGGCCGAGGCCGAGCGGATCCGCACCCTGGCCCAGGCGCACGCCGACGCCACCAAGCTCTCCGCCGAGGCGGCCGCCGCGCAGGACCGGATCGCCCTCGACCAGCGGGTCATCGAGCAGCTGCCCGACCTGCTGCGCGCGGCTGCCGGCGGGCTCCAGGGCGCCAACGTCACCGTGCTCAACGGCGCCGAGGGGCTCAGCAGCGTGGTCGCGTCGCTGGCCGGCCAGGGCATGGCGCTGCTGGACGCGGTCCGCACCGGGGTGGCGCCGGCCACCGGCCCGACCGCGCAGCGGCCCGAGGTGAACGGCACGCCGGTCGGGGCCAACTGATCATCCGTACGCGGGCCCGGCCGACCTCGCATCTGCCGGGCCCGCGCGGGCAGGCGCCCGAAGCCGCCGATGCGCACGCACCTCGCCGAGCAAGGCGCCCAGACCAAGACCCCCGCAGACACGGACACTGGTCGACAACAGCCGACACGCTGACCGGTGCTGCAAGAACCGCACCAGCCATCGCGATCGTATTCTGACCTCGCAGCTCCCGACCGGGTTGCACCACCCCGAGACGGCGGTGTCACCCGGCCAGGTCGTCCGAGCCGATGCCCCACCCCGTCGCCGGCGGCCGCAGCGTGTCGACAGGTGCGGATGGGGTAGCAGGGTCAGCGCCCGCCGTGCCGCGCCCTGCCGCCGGTTCAGCCCGACCTGCTCCGCCTACGCGGTGGAGTCCGTGCAGCGGCACGGCGTGCTGATGGGTCTGCGGCTCGCCGCCGGGCGACTGCTGCGCTGCCGGCCGTTCGGTGCACGAGGCGCCGACCCGGTGTCGGGGCGAGCCGGACCAGCCCCGATGAGGCTGCATTTCCCGCTGCGACCGCTGGGGTGGCTGACGCGGCCAGGCCACCGTCCACCGCGATCTGCGCCCGGTGGACGCGGAAGACCGCGCTGCCGGACCGGCAGACGCTGCTCGGACCGGTGTCGGCCGGAGGCGGAGCGTGGACGCCACCCCGAGAGCGGCGCGATGGTCAGTCGGTCGGTGTGATCTGCAGGACGGTGTTGCCGCCGAACTCGGCGACCCACAGTTGGCCGTCCACCACGGCAATCTGCCGCGGCCCCTTGATGTCGGGCACCCGTCCGGTCACCTCGTCGCGCCGCGGGTCGATCCGGACGAGTTGATTGTCGCCGATGCTGCCGACCCAGACCGAATCGGTGGTCACCGCGACGCCGTCGAGCTGATGGCCCGCGTTGGTGAACCGCTTCTGCACCGACCCGGTGAAAGGGTCGAACCGGGTCAGCCCGTCGCGGTCGGTGACCCAGCCGGAACCGAATCCGAAGGCGACCTCGGACGGGTGAGGACCCACCGGAACCTTCGCGGTGACCCGACCGCTCGCGGGATCGATCCGCCACAACTGGTTACTGGACCCGTCAAGATCGGCAACCCAGACGGCCCCGTCGAAGGCGACCGGGAACCCGCCCTTGAGGCCGTCCACGGCGATTGTCCGGACGACTTTCCCGACCGAAGGGTTGATCACGCTGATTGTCGAGTCACCTTGGTTCACCACCCACACCTGACCGGCAACCTCGGCGAAGCCCACCGGGCTGGAGCCGACCGGGATGGCTGTGCCGGGCCGACCGGTGGCGGGGTCGATCCGCACGACGGTCGAGGTCCCGTAGTCGGCGGCCCAGACAGCGGTGGCGTCGGCGCGTACGGACAGCGGGATCTGTAGTCCGGACAGTTGCACTGTCCGGGCCGGGGTGCCGGTTCGGGTGTCGATTTGAGTGACCGCGGGGCTGCCGTAGCTGCCGACCCAGAGACCGGTCGGCCCGGCGGACAGTCCGTCCGGTTTGGGCGGCACCGGTACACGCCGGACCACGCTACCGGCCGCGGGCAGCTCGGCATCGCCGGTGGCGGGGCGGGCCGGCCCGCTCGCCGGTGTCGACGTCGACGCGCAACCGGTCACCGCGAGCAGGACCGACAGACCCGCCACCATGGCACGACGCATGTATCCCTGCCTACGGCATGCAGCCGACTTCGTACACCGAATAACCGGAGCGATGTTCAACTGAAATCTCCGAATCGGTACGACCGCACTGAGCCGATGTGGCGACGCGTTGTTCCGGCCGGCCCCCGTGTCCGCCTGCCTCACTCTGACCGCGCATCACTAGAAGTACGTCTCCTCGTCGGCCTTGCGGTAGTCGTGGATGTCATCGAGGCGGCCGGCTGCGGCAAGGGTCACCCACGCCGGGTTGCCGAGCAGGATGCGGCCGAGCGCGACGAGATCGAATTCGCCGGCGTCGAGCCGCCGGAGCAGATCGTCCAGTGCGGGGGAGCGCAGGAAGTCGCGGGTCAGACCGACCGAGCCGACCGTGATGGACGGCAGGCCGGTGAGGTGCGTGGCCCAGCCGGCCAGATTGCGCGGCGACCCGGGAAAGGCCGGGGTGGAGAAGGTGCGTTGGGAGGCGTGCAACACGTCGGCGCCGGCGGTGGCGAAGGCGTCGAGGATCGTCGCCAGTTCGGCCGGCGACTCGGCGATCCGGGCGGCGTAGTCGCGCTCCTTGAACTGGGAAAACCGTACGATGACCGGCATCGTGGCGGGGACCGCCGTGCGGACCGCCCGGATCACCCCCGCCGGGAACGCCGCGCGCGCGGCGGGCGAGCCCCCGAAGCGGTCGGAGCGGCGATTGGTGTACGGCCAGAGGAACTCGTCGAGCAGATAGCCGTGGGCGGCGTGGATCTCCACGGCGTCGAACCCGGCCCGTACTGCCACGCCGGCGGCGTCGCGGTACGCGGCGAGGATGGCGTCGATGTCGGTGAGGGTCATCGGGTGGCTGTTTCCGGGCACGCCCGACGGGGTCCACGCCGCGATCCCGTCCACCGGTTGGCGCGCGCCGCCGAGGTGCCAGAGCTGCGCGGCGATGCGACCCCCGACGGCGTGCACCTCGTCGGTGACCCGCCGCCAGCCGTCTTCCGCCGGCCCGGCGGTCATCCGCGGCACGGTCGTCTCGTGACCCGCGCTGGGATGACCGACGAGCACCCCCTCGGTGATGACCAGACCGATGCCGTTCTCCGCCCGGCGCCGGTAGTAGGCGGCGACCTCGGGCGTCGGCACCCCACCGGGGGACCGGAGCCGGGTCATCGGCGCCATCACGAAGCGGCTCTTCAGTGGCAGGCCCGCCAGGGTCGTCGGGTCGAGCAGGGCACCGAGGGGACTCGTCGTCGCGGTCATGCCGTTACGCTAAAACCTGACATTGACGTCAAGGGCAAGTGCTGTGACGAGGGAGACACGCATGCGCATCGGCGACCTGGCCACCGCAACCGGCGCGAGCGCCCGCTCGCTGCGCTACTACGAGGAGCAGGGACTCCTGGCGAGTGAGCGAACCTCCGGCGGGCAACGGCACTATCCCGACTCGGCCATCGAACGCGTCTCGCTCATCCAGTCACTGCTCGCCGCCGGCCTGTCCAGCAGCACCATCCGCGACGTGTTGCCGTGCATCACCGAGGAGGCGATCCGTACGCCCTGGCTCGCCGAACGGCTGCGCGCGGAGCTCGGCCGCGTCGAGGAGCAGATCACCGTCCTGCACCGTACCCGCACCATCCTGGCCGACCTGGTCGAGCACTACGCCGTCTGACGGGCGGCACCCGGTGCGGACCGCTCCTGAGAGCGGACCCATTTGGGTGGCCTACCGGCCGGTGACGCTGGTGGGCGTGGCGAGGACGGCGAGGAAGGCGTCCACCAGGATCTGCCTGCTGGGCTCGTCGAGTTCCTCCTGGTCCGGGTTGGCGCGCGCCCACGCGTCGATGCCGGCAGGGATGCAGCCGACGGCGCAGGCGGCGCGCAGCCGGGCCGACGCGCGATCGGCGTCGTCGACGTGCCGGGTGAGGGCGTCGATGATGCGGTCCGGCATCCGGCTGGCATCGAGCCTGGTGGTGAGATGGCCGACGATGATCGGGTCGGCGAGGGTGGCGACGAAGCGGGGTCCGATCTGCGCAAGCGCGTCCACCACCGCGGAGGCGAAGCGGCGCCGGTTCGCCGGATCGGCCAGGTCGCCGGTATCGGCCAGCAGGGTGCTGATCCGCTCCAGATACGGCGCGAGCAGTTGGTCGAGGATGTCCTCTTTCGAACTGAAATGGTAGTAGAGCGAGGCGCTGGTCATGTTGAGGCGTTTGGCCAGGTCGCGGATCGACGCGCCGGCGTAGCCGCGCTCGGCGAACAGGCGCAGCGCCTCGTCGAGGATCCGTTCCCGCGTGTCCGGGGCCGCGCCCGAACGTGATCTGGCCATCACCGCACCCCCGTACCTAACGATCGATCGGCAGATAGCGTACCGTAGGCCGCCCACCTATCGATCGTTCGGTAAGGAGATCCGTCATGCGCAGGTTGGCGCGCTGGAGCATCGGTCACCCCGTTCTCGTGCTGGTGTTGTGGGTCGTGGCGATCGCCGGCGCCCAGCTGGCCTCGGCCGGCGTCGGCACCGACTACCGCAACTCGTTCAGCCTTCCCGGCACCGACAGCCAGCGAACCCTGGACCTGCTGCAGCAGGACTTCCCACAGGCCGCCGGGGACTTCGACTCCATCGTCTTCAGGGCCGACCAGGGCTCGGTGAGCGATCCGCAAGTACGCCGGCGCATCGAGCCGATGCTCGCCGAGGTCGCGAAGGTCCCCTCGGTGACCGGTGTGATCAGCCCGTACACCCCGGCGGGCACCGCCCAACTGAGCCCCGACGGGCAGATCGGGTACGCGCAGGTGCGCTACGCCGGCAGTGCGGTCGACCTGCCCCGAGCGGACATCGAACGCATAGTCGACCTGGCCGAGGCGGCCGGTGGGGACGGGCTGACGGTCGCCGTGGGTGGCCAGGGCGTGCTGACGCTCTCCGCGCCGACCATCGGCCCGGCTGAGCTCATCGGGGTCGCGGTCGCCGCGCTGATCCTCTTGCTCGCCTTCGGCTCGCTGGTGGCCATGACGCTGCCCATCATCTCCGCGATCGCCGCTCTCGGCGTCGGCACGGCGATCGTCGGTCTCCTCACCCACACCATGACGATCGCCGACGTCGCGCCCACCCTGGGCGTCCTGCTCGGCTTGGGCGTCGGCATCGACTACGCCCTGTTCATCGTCAACCGGCACCGCACCGGCCTGCGGGCCGGAATGAGCATCGCCGACTCCGTCGCCACCGCGTTGAGCACCTCGGGGCGGGCGGTGGTCTTCGCCGGCATCACCGTCTGCATCGCCCTGCTCGGCCTCTTCGCCACCCGGGTCGAGTTCCTCTACGGGCTGGCGATCGGCGCATCCATCGCGGTGGCCTGCACCGTGCTCGCCTCGATCACCCTCCTGCCCGCACTGCTCACCCTGCTCGGCACCCGCATCCTCAGCCGCCGGCACCGGGCCGCGCTCGCCCGTGGCGAGACCACCGAGGAACACGCCGGCCGGTTCTTCCACAGGTGGGCGACGGCCGTACAGCGGCACCCCGTCGTGCTCGCCGGGGTCGGCCTCGTCGCGCTGCTCATCATCGCCGTGCCGACCCTCGACCTGCGGCTCGGCGTCGCCGACCAGGGCAACGACCCCACCGGCACCACCAGCCGCACCGCCTACGACCTGATCACCGAAGGCTTCGGACCCGGTGCCAACGGCCCCCTCGTCGTCGCGGTCGACCTGTCCGCCGCGCCCCTTCCCCCGACCGGCGGCACGAGCCCCGCCGGCCCACCCCCGACTGCCGGCACCCTGCCCCCGCCACTGCGCGACCTGGTCGCCGAGCTCACGTCCGACCCGAACGTAGCCAGCGTGCTCGGACCCATCCCCAGCCCGAACGGCACCACTGCCGTGTTGCAGATCATCCCCCGCACCAGCCCGCAGACCGAGGCCACCAGCCAGCTCATCGAACGAATCCGCACCGACATGGCCGCGCAGGCGGCATCGGCCGGCGCTGTCGTCCATGTCGGGGGCGCCACCGCGACCTTTGACGACTTCGCCGACAAGATCACCCAGGCGCTTCCGCTGTTCTTCACGGTCGTCATCGGCCTGTCGTTCCTGCTGCTCATGCTCGCCTTCCGCAGCCTGCTCGTCCCCGCCGTCGGCGCCGTGCTCAACCTGGTCTCCGCAGCCGCCGCGTTCGGCGTGGTCACCGCGGTCTTCCAGTGGGGCTGGGGCAGTGGACTCATCGGCCTCGGCAAGGCCGGCCCGATCGAACCGTTCATCCCGGTCATCCTCTTCGCCCTGCTCTTCGGGCTCTCCATGGACTACCAGGTGTTCCTGGTCAGCCGGATGCACGAAGTGTGGCTGCGCACCCGAGACAACGCGACCGCCGTCCGCGCCGGCCATGCCGACACCGGGAGAGTCATCGTCGCGGCGGCCTCCATCATGGTCTTCGTCTTCGGCGCCTTCGTCTTCGGCGACTCCCGCATCATCAAGCTGATGGGCCTCGGCATGGCCGCCGCCGTCCTCCTCGACGCGTTCGTCATCCGCATGATCGTCGTACCCGCCCTCATGCACCTGACCGGAAGGGTCACCTGGTGGCTTCCCCGCTGGCTCGACCGCATCCTGCCGCGCATGACGGTCGAAGCCGGCCACCAGACCGAGCACAATCCATCGACACGTGAAGCCACTGTCGCCGCAGACATCGACGTCCACCGCCGCGACGACGCCGCCCCCGGCGCACCACGGGAGTCGTACTGACGACGAGCGGTCGTCCAGCCGGGCCGGGCGGGGGTGGAACCCCGCCCGGCCCGCCCGTGCGTCATCTCGGCCGGAACCTGCGTGACGCCCCCGGCGGGGACGCCCACTGGTCCGGGCCCGACGCCACCGCCCGGGATGCCGCGAGCCGCCGACATCCGCCCCCGCGACGTGGTGCGGATCCGGTAGAACGTCGTCATGAACGACGACGTGGCCCAGGTCCTCGAACTCGAGCGAGCCCGCCTTCGATCTCTCGTCGAGTGGGACATGTCCGTGGCCGAACGAATCCACGCCGATGACTACGAGCTGATCACGCCGGCCGGTCAGACGCACACGAAGGCGACGTACCTCGGCGACGTGGCGTCCAAGCGCCTCGAGTACCTTCATTTCGCACCCGACACGTCAATCGCGGTACGCGCGTCGCCGGACCTCATCGTCCTCCGCTACCTCGCGCGCATCCGGTTGAGCGTCGGAGTTGCCGACGAGGTCGAACTACTGGCGTGGCACACCGACCACTATGAGAAGCGTGACGGCACTTGGACAGCGGTGTGGTCGCAGGCAACCGAGATCCAGGTCTGACTCGACCCTGTGTGCGACTCCTCCCGTGAGCGCAGAAGGGAGCCGATGCCAGCGGGCTACAGGTTGTTGATCCGGGCCAGCAGTTCCGCCTCGGTCAGGTTCTCCAGGGCCGCGTCCTGCTTGCGCCCCAGGGCCGCCAGCAGCTTCTCCTTCTCCAGCTTCTTGACCGCCGCCGCCTTCGCCGCCTGGTCCTCCGCGAGACGGACGGCGATGACGTGCTTGACGACCTCCAGCTTGGTCTCCAGGGTCTCCTTGGCCGGATTGGCCTCGGTGGCCACGAACGATTCGGTGTCGACAGCCTTGAGCTCGGCGTTGACCGCCTTGGCCACATCATCGAGGCTGAAGCCCGACTTGGCGGTCAACGGAAGCTCCCACAGCTGTTCGGTGGTCAGCAGCCCCTTGGCCGACGGATAGCGGAACTTCTGCCGGGTCGCCTTCTCGAAGATGGTCACAGTGGCCTCTCTGCGCTGTCGGGTACGGAATCAGAACTGGATGCTGATGAGGCGTCGCCGGCCGCCGGTCGTGGTCACCTTGGCGACCACGGAGTTTCGGATGGTGGAGCTGAAACCGAGGCCGGACAGCTGATCCGGAGACGGCTCGCACTTGGTGCGGTCGCCGAGCACCTCGAACACCTTGCGGTGCGGTTGCAGGTCGCTGCGGAGGAACTCGTTGTAGATCCCCCGCGTCGGCTGGTCGTTCACGCACCCCTTGAGGATGAAGAAGTAGTGCCGGTTGCCGACCTCGTTGTCGTCGAAGTAGTTCGGCGAGTACATGATGGTGGACACCGGCACGAACTGTTCGGTGGTGATGCCCCACAACTCCCTGGCCACACTGCCCCGCTGCACGTCCCTACCCGGCCGGAAAGCGGTGATCACCCCACCGGCGACCGTCATCCGGCCCACCTCGACGGTCTCCTTGTGGCCGACCGCGCGCTCGTGGCGGTAGTGCTCGGTCTTCCCGTTACTCTCGGTCTCGATCACGAAGCCGCCCTGGGTGCTGTCCCGCTTGCGGTACTGGTTCACCTCGATCCGGTACTCACCGTCGGGGACACGGTCGGTCCAGGTGACGTTCTCCACCGGTTCGCGGGAGAGCGTGCCGCCGGCGTTCATGTCGACGTCCAGCTTGTTGCGCTTCTCCTGATACCAGATGTGGTCGCCGTTGGGTTCGTACACGTGCAGGTCCAGGTCGTCGTGGTTGAACCAGGACAGGCTCACCCGCAGCTTGCCGGTGACGTTGCCGCCGGCCCGCTTGACCTTCTCCCTGATCGAGTCGGTGACGTTGCCCCCGTACGACCAGCCGAAATCGTTGTCCCACCTGAACAACCGCGGGGCGGCCGGATGCCGGCCGGTGGTGAGGCTGACGAGGTGCGGCTCGTAGGAGTTGGCGACCCACAGGTCGATGCTGGCGGCACCGGGCAGGACGTCCTTCATGAAGGACACCACGGGAATCTCCTCCGGCTTCGCGTCGCGAAGGAGCGCACCTGACGACCGGCTGGTGGCCGCCTGCATGAGCAGCCCTTCGATGCCGTCCTTCATCCGTGCCTGGGTGTCGTTGTCGACCCACAGCACGTTGGTGACCGACACGTCGGACAGCCGGGCGAACCGTCGCTGCAACGACTCCTCGATGCCCAGCTCGGCGATGGTCTTCATGGCGGCCTTCACCATGCCCGGGGTGATCAACGCCGTGGGGCGCTGGTAGTTCTGCGGCGCCACCTTCGCCTCGAACGACCGGACCGCCTGCTCCAGGTCGACGCCCGCGCCGAGGTCCTGGACGAGGGTGCCGATCACGGTGTTGCGGAGCCGGGCCGCCGGGTTCATGGCGTTGGCGAAGACGAAGGCACGTCGGTCGGTCGCCTGGGTCCACCGGTTCTGCAGCGAGCGGAACTCGGTCACCGCCTGACGATGCTCCGCGCCGCGGTAGAGGGCGTTGCCGTCGATGAGGTCGACGACGGTGTCCAGCGCGTGGTGGGTCAACTCGGCCAGGCCACGCTGGAAAACCTGCACCGCGGCGTCGAAGGTGCCCTGTGCCGCGCCGACGTCCTCGACGCGATGCCGATTCGCCACCCGGCCGTGCAGGTGATGCCACACCTCGACCTGACCGTCGCGCAGCGTTCGGGTGGTCTTCGTCCCGTACTGTGCCTGACCGGACCGGAAGACCGTGGACAACGGCAGCGAGAGAACGAACTCGTCCAGAGCGGCGGCGACGACGGAGAATACCGGGTCGGACGCCGACACCCCGGACCAGACGGTACGGACCCGCCCGTCGTGGATCTCGACGACATTGCCGAAGTGCTTGATGAAGGCGCGGCACGTCGAGCAGTCGTACTCGGACCGCTCACGGAAGCGCAGATTGGTGCCGGCGGGAAAGGAATCGAGGAAGGTGAGCCAGAGGGAGTCCCGGTCGAGACCGTCGCCGACGACGTACAACTCGTTCTTGGACATCGTGGACAGACGCGACGTCACATCCGCCACGAACTGCTGAAAATCGCCCACCGTCTCATCCCCCTTGGTCGCCGGAGATCCTACGGAGCGAACGGTCAATCGGAGAACCACGTTTCCGGCCGTCCACGTGGTCGCAGGCGGGCATCGATGGCCGGCGGTCGGTCGACCGGAGCACGTACGGCGGCGGGTGACGGGTCCGGCGGTCAGCAGTTCCGCCAGTCGACCGGTACCGCCGATGAGCCGACCCAGCCCACGCCGGGGTTGCCTCCGGCGAGCCAGGACGCGTCATGCGAAGGCCCGCCTCGCGGGTCGGCACCATCCGCTCATGCCGAACCGAGTCCATCGGTCCGTGCGCGAGTCACTACCGTCGCGGCGCCTGCACTGCTGTACTGACCACATGGATAGCAACCCGAGGTGGACCGAGTGGCGGCGCGCCAAGCGGCTCCTGCTCGTGGAAGACATCCAGGGCAACGACCGCTGCAACTGGCTTGTGCTGCGGGAACCTGTGTTCATCCGAGCCGGCGAACGCTACCGCACCGAACCAGATGGGCTCACCATCGAACATGGCGACGGCAGCCGCACGACCTGTCCGGGAGGGTGGGAAACCCGGCTGTACTCCTGGACGTTGAACGGTGACCAGGACGTCGGACAGTAGTCAGCCATCATCCGAAACGTTCGCGAGGTGCAGACGTCCACTCCTACTGCGCACGCCGGCATCCGCTCGTGCCGCTGGACGTGCGCGGTACCCGTCGGCGCCATCACCCCAGGTGGGTGAGCCCGGGCGGCACCTCAGTCCGGATCCTCGCATCGGACACCGACGCTTCCTATCTCCCCGCTGCGAACGAGTTCTCGGATCGCTGTGGTCATGGCCGACACGCCCGGCTCTGGCACGATCAGCTGGTCAACTGCCCAGAAGTAGCTGCCGTTCGCGGCTTCTCCGCTCTTCTTCCATCTCGCAAGCAGGCGGCGGACCTCGTCGACTGTGAAGATAGTGAGCGCCCACCTGGAGCCGTCGGGAAGATCGACGAAGGCATCCACGTTAGCGACTGAGTCCTGGGTGTCCGTGTCGGGATTGAGAAGGAACCGAGCCACGAATGTTGGCTCCGTGACAGTCACGTACGGATCGGAGTGCCCCACGAACGCTCATCATGCCGCACGTGCACCAGCAGCTCAGGACTTGGCGGCATCCTCTCCTGCCGCGGTCCGTGCGACGTGGGTTGTGTGGACGTTGAAGACCGCCGACGGCGGTGGCGATTCGGGCGGCGCGCAATGGGGACAGATCAACGCGTCGACGCGAGGCCCAGCGCACCTGGCGCCGCGGCCGGTCCACGTCGACGATCTTGACGGCGGCCATTTCTCCCATCGCGGCTTCCAGGTCAGAACTGACTCGTGGAGCAGTCCCGCGATGCCCGGCGCGACGTGGACGAAGACACCGAACGGCACCACCTTGATGACCGGCCCGGACAACACCTCACCGTTGGGGCCGGGCCATATTGATGTACGGCTCTGGATGCCATCCTGGTGGCGTCGGTGTGGATCCACTCAACGTGCACGGCGTCGACCCCGAACATCTCCAGGCTGCGGTGATCGCCGCCAAGGAGTCGTGCCACGCGAACAGCTGCCCCGCCGAACCCTCGTGAGCGCCGTGACCGGCAGCTCGGCGTACGTCACCCGTGCGATGGCCCGCCCCTGCCGCTGAGCGTGCGGAGGTTGCTGGTGAACGGTCAGGCATGGCTGGCGCTTACGGCGACTCCTGCAGCGGCCAGACCTCGACCACGCCGTGCGCGACGGCGCACGGTGTACGTGACGCGATGTCGATGGCCTCGGCCAGCGTGGCTGCTTCGATGACGGCGAAGCCGGCGACCGGGAGCGCGGAGGCCATGAAGGGGCCGTCCTGCGTGGTCACCTGGGCCGCGTCGTGGTTCCGTACCTGCACGGGCTGGCCGGCGAGGCCCATGTCGACCCCGGCCTGGCGCAAGCGGTCGTCGTGCGCATGGGCGGCGTCGCGTACGGCCGTGTCGGTCTGGTCGTAGCCGGCCTGGTCGCCGTACCCGATGGTCACGAACTTCGCCACAGCAACTCCTCTCGTACAGGGTTGTCGACCGATAGGGGGTATCCCCCTGAATCATCCCCGCCTGGAACGAGGCCCGCACGCTCCGGTGCAGGCCGGGCGCCGCGGGTGCGGCGACGACGGCACAACGGGCGCTCCCGGTGACCGGGTTGATCCGGTCATACGCCGGTCCGCCGTGGTGCGGGAGGCCGACCGGCGAACGCCCGCAGCAGGGTCGCGACGGCGACGGCGAGGTCGGCGCGGTTCTGGGCTGTGCCGGGCGGTGGTGCGGTGCGGGCGCCCGCACCGGCCAACCGGTCGAACAGCAGGCCGTCGATGCAGGCGACGAGGTGGTCACCGGCCTGCTCCGGGTCGGATGCGCCGAGTGCCGCCAGCATCGCCCTCGATTGGGCGCGGGACGATTCGCCGTGCGCGAGGATCGTCCGCAGCTCCGGGTGGTGGGTGGCCTCCAGCAGGCACGCGTAGCGGGCGAGCGTGCGGTTGCGGGCCGTACTCATCCAGTGGTCCAGCACGGCGGCGATACTCCCGGCCAGCGCGTCGAGGTCGTCCACGGTGCCGGTCGGGGTGTCGGCTCCGGCCGGCAGTCGGCCCGCCACCAGGTCGGCCCGGTCCAGGTCCGCGAGGCGGCGCACGACCGCCTCGATGAGCGCCTTACGGGTACGGAAGTACGCGGACGTGGTGCCTTCGGGCAGCCCGGCCCGCGCGTCGACGGCGCGGTGCGTCAGCCCTCGCATGCCGAGGTCGGCGAGCACGTTGATCGCGGCGTCGGTGAGGACCGCGAATCGGTCGGTCGGCACTGTGTCGCCACCTCCTTCTACGGCTGTAGTATGACTTTCTACGTTTGTAGAAGGAGGAGCGATGGCGCGGACGGCAATAGTCATCGGGGCCGGCATCGGCGGGCTGAGCGCGGCCATCGGGCTGCGTCGCACGGGCTGGCAGGTAACGGTGCTCGAGCGGGTCGCGGCCCTCCGCCCGGTCGGCGCCGGCCTGGTGCTGCAGGCCAACGGGCTGCGCTGCCTCGACGCGCTGGGCGTCAGCGCGTCGGTGCGCGAGCGCGGGCGTCCGGACGCGTCCGGCGGCACCCGCAGGTCCGACGGCCGCTGGCTGGCCCGGGTCGAGGCATCGGAGATGGAACGCCGACTCGGCACCACGGCTGTCGGCATCCACCGCGCCGCCCTGCACGAGGTCCTCCTCGGCGCCCTGCCCGCCGCAACGGTGCTCACCGGGGCGCACGTCACGGCCGTCACCCCGGACGGCGACGTCGCCTACGAACACGCGGGCAGCCCGGTCCGGACGACCGCTGACCTTGTCGTCGGTGCCGACGGGATCCACAGCACAGTGCGCCGACTGCTCTGGCCGGAGGCAGCGGCCCCGGTCCACGTCGGCGTGACGGCCTGGCGCGGCGTGACGACCGTCTGGCCCGGTGAACTGGTCGTTGCGATCAGCTGGGACCGCGGAGCCGAGTTCGGCATGGTGCCGCTCGTCGACGGCCGGGTCTACTGGTTCGCGGCCGTGAACGCCCGACCCGGCGAGCCGGTCGGCGACGAGCCGGCCCGGGTCCGGGCCCGCTTCGGCGACTGGCACGACCCGATCCCGCAGCTCATCGCCGCGACCGGCACTGTCCTGCGCGACGACCTCGCCTGCCTCGACGAGCCGCTCGCCACCTACGTCAAGGGCCGGGTCGTCCTTCTCGGCGACGCCGCGCACGCGATGACCCCGAACCTCGGCCAGGGTGCCAACCAGGCGCTGGAGGACGCCGTCGTCCTCGCCGCTTCCGCCGGCCGGCCGGACGGCCTGGTCGCCTACGACCGGCAGCGCCGCCCGCGCAGCCAGCAGGTCGCAAAGGCATCACGCGCGGTCGGTCGCTTCGGCCAGCAACTGGACAACCGGCTCGCCGTGGCCGCGCGCAACGCCGTCATGCGGCTGACCCCGCCCGCGCTCGCGCTGCGGTCGATGGCTCGTTACGCTGACTGGCGCCCGCCGACGCTCACGGCGCACTGATCGCGGCATCCGTCCCGGCGGCTCGGCCCGGGGGCCCCGAACGGGAGCCGGGACCTTCCTGAACCACGTGACTCAACCGGCGACGAGACCGTTCTCGTAAGCCCAGATGGCGATTCCGACCCGGTTCTGAGTGCCCAGCTTGCGCTGGATCGCGGCGGTGTGATTCTTCACCGTGCCCGGCGAGAGGAACAGCACCTCGGCGATCTGCGCATTGGTCTGCCCCTGACCGATCAGCTGGGCGATCTGCGACTCCCGCTCGGTCAGCCGCTGCGCCGGCGCCGTGGCGCGGGAATCCGGCAGCCGGAGACTGCCCAGCAGCCGCATCGTCACCTGCGGGCTGATCAGGGCATCACCGGCATGGGCTGCCCGTACACCCTCGGCCAGCAGGGTCGGGCTCGACCGCTTGAGCAGGAAGCCGCTGGCACCGTTGCGCAGCGCGGTGTGCACGTACTCGTCGAGGTCGAACGTCGTGACGATGACGACGCGCATCGGATCGGGCACCTGCGGGCCGGCCAGCGCGCGGGTGACCTCCAGCCCGTCGGCGCCCGGCATGCGGATGTCGGCCAGCACCACGTCCGGGCGCAGGTGGCGCGCCTGCTCGATCGCGGTGAGTCCATTGGCGGCGTCTCCGACCACCGTCATGTCGGGCTGCGCGTCGAGGATGATGCGGAAGGCGCCTCGGATGCTCGCCTGGTCATCACAGATCAAGACCCGGATCGACATGTCTGCATTCTCCCATCAACCCTGGCTGTCGCCGGCCCGGCGGTCACTCGGCCGAGCCGGACTGATCGTTGGCGCGACGCCAACGCCGGGGTGCACAACGGCACGCACGATGCCGGGTGTGGTCCTCGAATCCTGCCGATCGGCACATGTTCGGTAGGCCGCGCCATTGGCACCGTGAGGACAGGGAGCGGCCCGCCCGGCGACGGTGGGGCAGGCCACGACGGGGAGGCGTCATGACATTGCGACATTCGGATCGGTCGGCCGCACCTGCCGGTGCGGTCGGCACTGCTCATCCAGGCGTCAGCGGGCGGTGGCGGTCGCGTTGGCCGTGGTTCGCGGGCTACTTCGCTGCCGCCTGGTCCGTCTGCTACGGGGCGCTGGGCGTGTTCTGGGCGTTCGGCGGCGCCGGGTTTCCTTTCGGTGCCGGTGACCCTGAGTCCAACGAGGTGTTGATCCTCGACGGTGCGCGCTCTGCCGTGGCGGGTCCGATCATCGCGGGTCTGGGTGCCGTCGGCCTCGTGGTCGGCGTGCTGATGGCCCGAGGCCTCGGCCGGGGCCCGCTGCGGTGGGCGTTGCTCACGTTCGGTTGGGTGGTCGCGGCATGCCTGTGCCTGGTCGTCCCGGACTACCGGTTGCTGATGCTGCTGACCCGGGTGCCGTTCATCATCGTGTCACCGATCTTCGGCATGCCGGGCGGCCGGAGCGTCAGCGCGTTCATCCCCTGGCCACGGCTCAATCTGCTGGTCGTCGTCGTGGGTGGGCTGCTCTGGGGCATGGCGGCGTTGGCGTACCAGCGGCGCACCTCCGACGTCTGCGACGTGTGCGGTCGGGCGGAATCGACGGCCCCACACTGGACCTCGCCGGCGCAGGCGCTGCGGTGGGGGCGCTGGGCCGTGTGGGTCGCGTGCACCGTGCCGAGCATCTACGCCGCCACCCGCATCGCCTGGGCCGCCGGCTGGCCGTTGGGCATCCCCCGGGACTTCTACGAGGAGAACAAGCACACCGGCATGTTCCTCGGCGGACTGCTCATCGCGCTGATGGCCCTCGGCGGAGTCGCGCTGACCCTGGGACTGGTCCAGCGGTGGGGCGAGGTGTACCCGCGATGGATCTGGTTCAAGGCCGGCCGTCGCGTCCCGCCGTTACTGGCCGTCATTCCGGCCACGATCGTGTCGGTGTTCATCATTCCCGCCGGAATCATGGAGATCCGCCTGGACGCGATCCGCGGACCCGAGCCCGAGGCCTGGGCGATGACCTGGCCGGCGTGGCTCTGGCCGCTCTGGGGGGTAGCGCTCGGTGCCGCGACGTACGCCTACCACCTGCGGCGACGGGCCGCCCTCTGCGGCGTCTGCGGACGGGGGGATCGGCAGCCGGGTGAGCGGGCACAGCACCTGTCCGGCACGGTCCGGGCGGTCGAGGCGGATCGGGCGTGACCGCGCCCGCTCGTCGCACCCGTGGACGATTGCCGGACCGAGCGACACGACCGGCAGCGGTGCCCTGCCGTACGATTGCCGCATGAGAGCCGCCAGCGGCGGGTCCTCGTACCGGTGGGTTCGATAGCGGTGGCTGCGGCGGCGGTGACGGCCCTCGGCGTCCTGATGGTGTTACCGATGGCCGTCACCGTGACGGCACTGAGCATCCTGCTCGTCACGCGGTCGCGTCCGGCGTCGAGGAATCCGCTGTTCACCGCAGGCGCGGGCAGCACCTCCGTGGCGGTCACGGTCTGCGTCGTCCTGCTGCAGCGTCCGGCTCGCGCCAACCCCTTGACCGTCGGGTTCGCCCTGTTGGAGGTCGGCGCGCTGGCGGGTCTGGTGGTTCTCGCCGTCCGTGACGCTCCGGCTCGGCTGGTGTTCCCCACGGTGGTCCCGGCCGGTGTCGGCATGGCGACCTGGATCCTGCGCTTCGGCGCACCCCGCCTGACCGCCGAGACGCTGGCCGGCTGCATGAGCTGGGGACTCGGTGCCGCCATCGCCGTCGGCGTCGGGCTGTACCTGCGGGCGCTGGAGAACAAGCGAACCAGCAGCGTGCGCGACGCGCGCCGCGCGCAGCGGCTGCGCCTGGCGCGTGACCTGCACGATTTCGTCGCGCACGACATCAGCGCCATGCTCGCTCAGGCGCAGGCCGGCCAGATCGTGGCCGAACGCGACCCGGTCGAGGCGGTCGCCATGTTCCGGCAGATCGAGCAGGCCGGACTGGAAGCCCTCACCTCCCTGGACCGCACGGTCCACATGCTCGGCAACGACGGGCCGGCGGCTCTCGTCTCGCAGCAGGGCCTGCGGGACCTGCCGGCGCTGGTGGCCCGCTTCGTCGCGTCGAGCACCGCCCTCGTCACGGCACACATCGACGTGGAGCTCGATGTGGTGACGCCCCGCGAGGTCGGTGCCACCATCTACCGGATCGTGGTCGAGGCGCTCACCAACGTCCGCCGCCACGCGCCGCGAGCGCAGCGAGTGCGCATCATCGTGCGCCGCGACGGGGACCTGCTGGAGGCCAGCGTGGTCAATGACGCCTGCACCGGGGATGCGGCCGGCGACGGGCGTTGGCACGGCGGCTCCGGCCTGGGCGCGCTCGCCGCAGCCGTCGAGGTGCTCGGCGGCACCCTCGTCGCAGGCGCGGCGCGCGGCGGCGGTTGGCAGCTCACCGCGGCGTTCCCGCTGCAGTCCTGCGGACGCCCTCACCGAGATGGAGCATCAGTGCGGTAGGGGCGTGGGCGCAGACATGGCCCGCGCAGCGGGCCGATGCGTCGTCTCCATCGCCCTGCGCACCTCGTCCGCGATCGCTCGCCCCGCCGCCTTCTCCCGCGCCGCGACGCGAGCCCGATGCTCACCACTCGCCGGAGCGAAGGCCGACCTCTGCGGCGGCGCTGCTCGCTGGTCCCTGCCCGGCCAGGAACACGGGTGCGGTCATCGGCGGCCTGCTCCGGCGAGCAGGTCGGCGAGCGCGGACCCCAACTCCGGATGGGTGAACTCGAAGCCTGCATCGCACAGCCGCTGGGGGACGCACCGACGGCCGGTCAGGACCAGGAGCGGGTCGGCGCGCATGAACACCGATCCGACCCGGATCAGAGGCGCAGGGGTGGGAACACCGGCGGCGCGACCCATCGTCCGGCGGAGCGCGGCCATGAGGTCCCTGTTGCGTACGGGGTTGGGGGAGGTGGCATGCACAATGCCGGACAGCGAGGAGTCGTCCAGGCAGCGGCGCACGATCGCGCACAGGTCGTCGATGTGCAGCCAACTGATCCACTGCCGGCCGCTGCCCATCCGGCCACCGAGTCCCCACCGCACGAATCCGGTCAGTCGATCGAGGGCCGGGGTGCCGTTGTCGAAGACGATGCCGGTACGCAACGTGATCGTGCGCGCCGCGGTGATCTGCGCAGCGGCGGCTTCCCACGCCCGCGCGACATCGGCCATCTGCGGGGGACCGTCGGCGGGCGGGGCCGTTTCGTCGAGCACCGCCTCGCCGGCGTCGCCGTAGATCGCCAGCGTGCTCATCTGCAGGAGCACCGGCAACGGCCGGTCCAGATCGGAGCAGGCGCGGGCGAGCGCCAGGGTGGGTTCCGTCCGGGAACGTGTCAGCAGCGCGACGTTGGCCGGCGTGGGCCGCCGGAGCACCAGTTCACCGCAGAGGTTCACCAATGCGGCGTCGCGCAGTTCGGCTGCCCAGGGGCCGACGGTCCGACCGTCCCAGAGCACCGGCCGGCCCCACCGGAGCCGCCTGGTCGAACGGCTCAGCACCACCACGTCGTGGCCCCGACCGGTCAGGTCACGGGCGATGCGTTGCCCGAGCGCGCCGGAACCGCCGGCGATGACGATCTTCATCGGCGGCTGCTGGTGGTCGGGTCACCGGCGGGCCGCACGGCCATCGACGGAAGCGACTTCCACGTGGCGGGCACATTGCGCATCAGTAGCCCGCAGTCGGGTATCGCGGATCCCGGGGGAAACCGGACCGGGTCGTCGAAGAACGTGGACTGGACCGATGCCAACTCCACCGGCGTGACCCGCCAGCCCTCGGTGAGCAGCTCGAGTCCGTCGAGGCGGCTCGGGTCGGGGGTGGTGGAGAATCCGCTGGCACCGCGCCGGAAGAACTCCGACGCCTGGTCGACGTCGGAGAAGAGGTGGCTGCCCGACAGGGCGGCCACCATCCGGACGTGGACGTCGACGCGGACCGCATCGGACGGATCGGCGAAGGCGATCCGCAGCTCGTTCGCGCTCTCTCTCGCGTCGAAGCGGCTGAGGTGGTGTCGCCCCGGGAAGAGCCTGCCGCCGACCCAGGAGTTGAGCCGGGAGCCGGTGTCACGGCGTGGAATGTAGACGCCGTGTGTGACACCGCCGGGTGAGTCCCACTCCACCGCGATCCGGTGCGCGGCGTTCTCGCTACCAACGCCGAACGGTGCGGGCACGGACGGTGGGCGGACGTCGCTCAACCGGATCAGGCAGATGCCCGACACGGCCCATCCGTTGACGACCTGCGGTCGCAGCGGGGCGGGTAGCAGCCGTGCGGTGGCCTCCGGATCCGTGCGGTAGTTCACGAGCAGACGGCGCTGCACGACGCTCACCAACCGGAGGGCTCTCATGTGGCCACCTTCCCTCTACCGGCGCGCGCCTGGCGTTGCCGGAGTGATGCCTGCGCGGGCAGCCGCCGTCCAGGTTTTGAGCTATCGCTCAAAACCTGGAGTCTAGGACCTTTTGAGCAATCGCTCAACCCGTCGGTTCGCCCCTGCAGCCACGGCACGTCATCTCGCCGGATTCCCGTTCCCGACGGACCACCGGTCGTCGCCATCGTCCTCGCCACCCGCCTCGTTCTGCTGGCGGACCGCGAGCCGCGGAAGCTCGCAGCCGAAACCCAGAGGGTGCGCGCGTCTGGTGATCGGTACGCTGCTCGCGTGAGCTACGACCTGTACTTCTGGCCGACGGGAGCGGCAGAGGACGCTCAGTGGCTCGCAGATCGGCTCGCGGACGAAGGGGCCGAGGGCCTGGCGGCGGATGCACGTGTCCCTGCTTTCCGTGCCGAGTTGCTGCGTCGTTGGCCGGCCCTTGCCGACATGATCTCTCCGTGGCATCACGACCTGGGTCGGCGGCAACCATGGGGTCGTACTGACCTTGCAGATCGATTCGTCGCCCTTACGCTGCCCTACGGCTGGGAGGACACCGACGTGCTTCCTGCGCTGGCAGGTTCCTTCGAGCTCGACTCGTACGACCCGCAGGCAGGCCAGCTGGTGTCGCCGGGATCGCTGCCGCAGGAGAGAGATGTTCGTGGCACGGCGGAGGTCGCGGGATGGGTGATCGAGGACCACATCGCGCGACTGCTCCGGCAGATCAGCGTCTACATCGGCTACCCGTATGACGATCTGGACGAGGCGGCACTGACCGGCGTGCTCGATGACACGAACGACGAGACACCTGACGGCTGGTTCGAGTACCCGTTGGCGGGCACGCCCACCCTGGTGGTCCGGCTGGCACAGGCACCCGGTAGTGCGGTGGTCAGTGTCCGCGTCGAGGGCGCCATGGACCTGGTGCTGGCCACGCGGGTGGAGACACTGCTGGACCTGCTGTAACCCAACTGGCAGCAACACAAGCTGCGCCGTTTCGGAGCTGCCACCGGCCGCAGGTCGTGGAAGCAGCTGATCTGGGGTCACGATGGTCCGATCACCATCGACCGTCGCCGAGAAGATGCCGTCGACATCACGGCCGTCATCGGTACTTGGCACGGGTGCGAAGCGGAACGTCTCGTACCCGGCGAGGGCACTGAGCGGTCCGGCCCCGCTACGTCGGGCGCTCGGGCGACCACCGGGAACCGGTGCCGGCGGCCGGGTCCGATGCGCGCCGTCGGACGGCCGGCGCGTGGTCGATCGGGGACGGGTCGTGTCATGCTGCACGGACCCCGACAGGAGGACGAGATGGCAGCCGGCGAAGCCGTACAGGTACGTCCCACCCGACGGTCACGGCGCGCGCTGGCGTCCGGGGCGACGCTGGTCTCGATCCTCCTGCTGCTGTTCGGGCTGCCCTGGTGGACGTTGACGATCGCGGCCCGCTGGCCGGCCCCGGTGGTGGCCGCCGGCACGGCGGTCTTCGCCGTCGCGCTGGTCGCACTCCCCGCCCTGATGTACCTCGGGCACGGCCGGCGGCGGTCGGACGCGGCCGCCCGCGCCGGGGACGCCCTCCTCGGCCTGGTCTGGATCCTGTTCGTCTGGGCGCTGCTCGGCAACGTGGCCCGGCTCGCGCTGACCGCGGCGGGCGTCGCCGACCCGACCCGGTCGCGGGCCGTGGCGGTCGGCGTCGCGGTGGTCTCAGCCGTCCTGGCCGCCTGGGGGTACGCCGAGGCGATGCGCGTGCCCCGGGTCCGGCGGGTCGACGTCACCGTCGACCGGCTCGGCGCCGGTCTCGACGGCGTGCGGGTGGTGCTGCTGACCGACACCCACTACGGCCCGATCGACCGGGCCCGCTGGTCGGCCCGCACCATCGAGGTCGTCAACGTGCTGGACGCCGACATCGTCTGTCACACCGGCGACATCGCCGACGGCACCGTCGACCAGCGCCGGGCGCAGGCCGCGCCGCTCGGCACCGTCCGGGCCCGGCTCCTGCGGGCGTACGTGACGGGCAACCACGAGTACTACGGCGAGGCGCAGGGCTGGGTCGACCACATGCGTACCCTCGGCTGGGAGCCGCTGCACAACCGGCACCACGTGGTGGAGCGCGACGGTGCCCGGCTCGTCGTCGCCGGGGTGGACGACGTCACCGCCGGCTCGTCCGGCCTCGCCGGTCACCGGGCCGACCACGGCGCGGCGCTCGCCGGCACCGACCCGGGGCTGCCCGTGCTGCTGCTGGCCCATCAGCCGAAGCAGATCGGTGACGCGGTCGCGGCCGGCGTCGACCTGCAACTGTCCGGGCACACCCACGGTGGCCAGATGTGGCCGTTCCACTATCTGGTCCGCCTCGACCAGCCGGTGGTGCAAGGGCTCAGCCGGCACGGCCGTACCCAGCTCTACACGAGCCGGGGCACCGGTTTCTGGGGTCCGCCGTTCCGGATCTTCGCGCCGAGCGAGATCACCCTGCTCACCCTGCGGGCGGGGCAGCGCCGCCCGGACCTGCTGCGCCAGGAGTGAGCGGAGCCACGACGGTTGCCGATGCGCCGGCGCGAAAGGGTTCCGCAGTCCTGACAACGCTGGTTCGGAGGTGGTAGGTGTCCGCTGGCGGTGGCCCGGATTGCGGGAGGCTTCGTGCGAAAAGATCACCCGATCGACCGTCTGGTTGCGACGGTCGAAGGAACGGTGCCCGCCTCGGTCGGCGATTCGATGCACATGCTGTCTCAGCAGTTGCCCAGCCGGCGGCCATGGGTCCTCGGGCCGCCTGAGCTGATCGACTGATCAGACGCTCGATGTTGACTTCGCCGGGGAGCTGATTGGTGCGATCCACGAAGGTCGCATGGACGAATCGCTCGAGATCGGTGTGGTCGGCGAGTGGGGGCGCGTCCTGGATGAGCGGGGCCAGTAAGCCCTGCCGATGCTGCCCGCTCTGCCTGGCAGACTCATAGATCAGGTCAAGTTACTGCGGACCGCCCTCTCAGAGAACACCGAAGTGGTCAGGGTTCGCTGCTCCCCGTCCTGCTGGTGCCGGCTGCCTCCGGGGACCGCTGACGCCGGTCGAGAGGGCCCTGTCGTATCGACAGATGGCTCTGGCTCGCGCTGTGCTCGCGTCGATGTGATCCCGAGGGCTGAGACTCGAATCCCGCCAGCAACGCGTTGACCAGCGTTTCCTCGGCGATGACTCCTTCGGCGTGCCCGAAAGCTTCACGCCCCGTGGCTCGAGTTCGCGGGCCGAAGACGTCCGCCCATGCCGAATTGAGTGCACGTGACCATGCCGGCCAGGCCTGGCGCTTCACGCGAGGTTGAAGGTGGCCCCGGAAAGCGGCGAGGGTGGCTCCTGGGACGCCGAGCACGACGGCGTTGCGGACGTGTCCATGGCCGAACCATGCTCGAGGATAGATCCGATTCCACCGTTCGATAAAATCCGTGATCGGCCGATCGTCGCTTCCGATCAACGTGTTCAGCCTATTAGCGTCTGTTTTTTCGATGGCGAGGAGCGGGGCGCATGGCGGGGCAGTCCATCGAGCCAGGCGAGCGTGCGCTAGCAGCGCGCCAGATCATCGAACGCGGAGGCAAGGAACGTGACCTCCCTAGGATCGATCAGGGCATCGCGGAGCTTCGCGCTCTCCTCAAGAACGACGGTTGGACCGACGAGGCCCGCGCGGTGCTGCTCGCGGATCTCGGCGAGGGCCTGATCGAACGGTCGGAGTTGACGCGTAGTCGGAAGGACGCGATCGAGGCAGCGGGCGTGCTGCGCGAGTCGCTCAACGGCGAGATGGACGAGGATTTCCGCGCTTTCAGATTGTGGCAGCTGAATCTTGCGCACCAGCGCTGCTACGAGTTCGGCGGGCCGGTCTCGGAACTGGAGGCGGCCGACCTGGCCCTTCGGAAGCTGCAGGAGCTGGATGCGATGCCGCCGGCGATGGTCGCATCCGCCGTGGGTCTTCTGCGAGGGGAGTGGTACGCCGCATTCCGGGACGTCAGCCTGCTGAATCCGGCGATCGACCTGCTTGCCGAGTCGCTTCAGGAGGATCCGTCCAACGGCATCATCCTCGCGCACCTTTTACAGTACCGAGTGGAACACTTAAGACGCCTGGAGGATTCGGACAGCCTGGTGGAGCTGTGCCGGAGCCTACTGCCGGTCGACCTGCGCACGGCTTCGTTCTTCCTTGGATCAGCGTGCCGCCTGCGCTACGACATCACTCGGCAGCCGGAGGACTTGGACGCGTCGGTGTCAGCCTTTCGCACCGCGATCGACCTGTACCCGGAGCCTGAGGACGAGCAGGCCATGGCGATGTCAATGCTGGTCCGGAGCCTGGCGGCGCGGTTCGAACACCGCGGGCAGCAGCACGACCTCACCGAGGCGCTGGGCGTCGCGGAGCGGGCCCGCACTATCCCCGTCGAGGATCCCGCGACCCGTGCCGGCGTGGAGACCAACCTGGCCCTCGCTTACACCGCCGCTCACGAGCGCACCCGCGACGTAGAGCATGCCCGGCAGGCCGAGCGGCTGCACCGCGCCGCGTTGACCGGCATCGGTGGGGGTGGACCCGAGCGGGCCGCGCTCGTGATGAACATGGCCGCCGAGATCGTAGAATCAGTTGCGGACACCAATGGCGAGGAGAACACCTCTGCGCTGAGGCCCGGGCTACGGCAACGCCGGGCGAAGCGCCGGGATACCCGGCAAATCGATGAGGCAGTCCGGCTGGCCCGGGAGGCGGTGGACATGCTGCCCGTGGGGTACCAGGAGCGCGCCGTCTACCAGTGCAGCCTGTCGTCCATGCTCGTGCGCCGCCATGAGCTCACCGGCCGGACCGAGGACATCACAGAGGCGGTACGACTGGCTCGCGAGGCCGCCGACGCGACCAGGGATCGCGGAGCCGAGAACGCCAGGGCATCCACCGTGCTGGGCTATGCCCTTCAGCGCGAAGGCCGAGCACCGACGTCCGAGATCATCGCGTTGTGGCGAGTAGCGGGTGCCGAGACAAGCGCCCGGACGGAGGTACGCCTGATGGCCTGCCGGATGTGGGCGCACGCACTGATGAAGTCGGACAACATTCCCGCTGCACTCGAGCCGTACACCGCTGCGGTCGACCTGTTCACCGAGCTGACCTGGGCCGGGTCTGCGGCTGAGGACAGCGAGCACCGGATGGCGAACTGGCCCCACCTGGCGAATGACGCAGCAGCCTGCGCAATCGCCGCCGACCAGCCAGAACGCGCGCTGGAGCTGCTGGAACGCGGCAGGGCGGTGCTCTGGTCGCAGACTTTGCACCTCAACGGCGACCTCGCCGATCTGCACGACCAGCGACCCGCAGCGGCCATCAAGCTGCAACAGCTGTTCGGTGAACTGCGCGCGGACGGCGGCGACGTCGCCCGTCGGGCCGCCCTCTCAGACCAGATTACGGCCCTGGTCGGGGAGATCCGGACCGATCCGCGGTTTACTGATTTCCTTGGCACACCTTCGGCGAGCACGATCCGGGACGCGACGGCCGACGGCCCGATCGTGGTCATCAACGCGAGCAGGTGGCGCTGCGACGCTCTTGTGGTGACCCCGGCCGGCGTTGAGGTCGTCCCGCTGCCCGACGCCGGGGCGGCCGAGCTGGTCCGGCGGGCTCGGCAACACCTGGTGTCGGTGCTGGAGGAAGCTCGAAGCATGGAGCGGGACCTGACCGACCTGCTCGACTGGCTCTGGCACGCGGTTGGGCGGCCAGTTCTTGGCGCGCTGGGCGGCAACCGGCCGGGCCGGCTGTGGTGGTGCCCGACCGGGCTGTTTGCGATGCTGCCCCTGCACGCCGCGCAACCGCGCGACGGTTCGCCCGGCATGTTGGACCGCGTAGTGTCGTCGTACACCCCGACCGTGGCAGCGCTACGGCACAGCCGTGCACCGCGGCCCGCGAAGCCGGCGTCATTAGTGGTGGTCTCGGTCGGCGATCTGCCCCGTCAGGAACTCAAGGGAGCGAAGGCCGAGGCCGCCGCGGTGGTGAGCGGGGCTGATCGCCCATCGGAGTGGCTGGACTCCTCCGAAGCGACACCCGCCGCGGTGCTCGCCGCCCTGACCCGCGCCTCTTGGAGCCACTTCTGCTGCCACGGCATTGTCCACCTGGAGAAACCGTCGAGCAGCGGCCTTTTACTGGCAGGCGGCGAGATGCTATCCGTCGCCCGGCTACGCGCCGCACCAACCAGCGGCGAGTTTGCCTTCCTGTCGGCCTGCCACACTGCACTCGCCGGCGTGGCCAACACCGACGAGGCCATCACCCTGACCGCGGCACTCCAGTACGCCGGATGGCGGCAGGTCGTCGGCACCCTGTGGCCGCTCGACGACGCCATCGCCGTCGACCTGACCAAGCGCTTCTACGAGCAACTCGACCGGCGGGCAGACGGTGCGCCGGACGCCGAGACGGCCCTGCACCGCTCGATCCGCTGGCTCCGCGAAACCCGCCCTGACCAGCCCAGCCTCTGGGCGAACCTGATCCACTTCGGTGCCTAACCTAGGGAACACAGTGATCTCTGGCCTTTGGCAAACTATCGCTCTCGGCATCCTCGGCGCGTTCATCGCCGAGCTACTGCGGATCACCCCCGCCCTCAAAAAGAACAGGATCCCGACCGGCGGCGAGATCGCCGTCTCGGTCATCTACACGCTGCTCGGCGGCGGGGCCGCGCTGCTCGGCTGGGAGGAGCCGCAGCGCGCGTTCACCGTAGCGGTGTTGGGTGCTGCCTTCCCGCTGCTGTTCTCCAGCGCGGTCAGAGCTACCGCGCCCACCGGACGCACGCGCCGGGGAAACACCAGGCCGACTGCCGAACTCGTGGACTACGCCGCCGGCCGGTTCTGAGTCCCTGGCGACTCCCTGACTGCTGTTGAACAGTGTCCAACGGCAGTGAGTTGAATCCAACTGCGCCCACCCCGACCTGCACATTCTCATTTCCGCAGCAGGTCAGAGTCGGTGCGGCGTCCTGGTTCACACCGAAGAGGTCGCTGACTTGATCAAAATCTCGGCCATGATCGATGTGACAACGCAGGTTGCCCGTCACCGGAACCGCCGGTAATGGGCTTCTCCGCTGTTGCTCGGGCACCGATCAGGTGCCGACGCGGCGTGTCTCGTAGGCCCACATCACGATCTCGACGCGGTTGCGGGCGTTGAGCTTGCGCATCAGGGCGGCGATGTGGGTCTTGACGGTGCTCAGGCTGATGGACAGCTCGACGCCGATCTCGCTGTTGGTCCGTCCGCGCGCGGCAGCCCGCAGGACCTGTTCCTCGCGCGCGGTCAGCGGCTCGACCGGCTCAGGCGGCACCGCGCGCGAGCGGCTGTTCGCGAACGACGACAGGAGCCTCGCGGTGATGTTCGGCGCGATCAGGGCGTCGCCGCGGGCGGCGGCATGGACGGCCTGAGCGAGCAGCTCGGCGCCGGCGTCCTTGAGCAGGAAGCCTCGCGCGCCCGCCTTCAACGCGCCGTAGACGTACTCGTCGAGGTCGAACGTGGTGATGACGACGACGGCCAGCGGATCGGCGACGTCCGCCCCGGCGAGCTGGCGGGTGGCTTCGATCCCGTCGACCTCGGGCATGCGGATGTCCAGCAGGCACACGTCGGGACGCAGCGAACGGGCCAGGGAGATCGCCCGGCGGCCGTCGGCGGCCTCACCGACGACGGTGATACCCGGCTGGGCGCCCAGGATCATGCAGAGCCCCGCCCGGACGATGTCCTGGTCGTCAGCGACCAGCACGCGGATGCTCATGACGTCCGCGCTCGCCGGGGCAGCGCGGCGTCGACGCTCCAGCCGCCGTCCGGGTCAGGTCCCGCCCGGAAGGTGCCGCCGAGCAGGCTCGCCCGTTCGGCCATACCGCGCAACCCGTAGCCGGCGTACCGGGAGCCGGTCGTCGTCGCCTCGCCGTCATCGCGCACCCGCAGGTGCACCTGGCTGCGGGATGCGGTGACGTCGACGGTGACCCGGGTGGCGCCGCAGGCGTGGCGGGTCGCGTTGGTGACCGCCTCCGCGGCGATCAGATAGAGGGCGGTGCCGACCGCCGGCTCCACGGCCTCGACGTCACCGGAGACCTGCACGCCGACGCCCAGCACCTCGCCGCCGGGACGCGCGAGTCGTTCGATGTCCACCACCCCGCGCCGGGGGGCGAGCTCGGCGTCCGTTCCGTCGCGCAGCACGCCCACGAGGGCGCGCATCTCCGTGAGCGTCCGGGACGCCTCCTCCTCGATGGTGACCAGGGTGGCCAGCGCGCGCTCCGGATCCGCGGCGGACAGCGCGCGACCTGCCTGCGCCTGCACGGCGATGGCCACGACACGGTGACCGACCCTGTCGTGCAGCTCACGGGCCAGCTCGTTGCGCTGGTGAAGCCGTACCTGCTCGATGTCGCGGTCGCGGCTTCTGGTGCGGTAGCGCACTGCCGCACCGAGCGCGGCGGAGAACAGGAAGAAGCCGTAACCGGCGACCTTCTCCGCGGGTGAGGTCGGTTCCGCGATGAGGGTGACGGGTAGCCAGATGAGGATGATGCCGAGTCCGAGGGCAGCCTCACGACCGGACCCCCAGCGCAGCAGGGCGTAGGGCAACACCAGCAGGCCCGCGATGCCCAGCAGGCCGGTGGCGTCGACGACCACGATCCTCGCCGTGTCGAACGCGAGCACGGTGCCGAAGGCGACGGCGACCGCGGTCAGCGGCCGCGTGCGCCGCCACAGCAGGCACGCCGCAACCACGACGCTGACACCGACCAGCAGCGGCGCCCACGCCCGGTCGTCGCGCAGCAGCAGCTCGACGAGCGAGACCGCGACGAGAGCCGAGGACAGCACCCAGTCCCGCCAGACCCGCACCGGCGGACGCGCCGGGCGAGGCTCAGCCCAGATCCCAGCAAGCATTCTCCCCCCTCACCGACAACGTAAGGGGGCCGCCGCCCGGGCGGATCAGTCGAAAGTACGGCGGCTGTCCCGTGCCTGCGGCCAGCACAGCCCGAGCCCGCAAACGGAGGTGGAGCCCCTCCAGCGCTCGTCATGCTGACGACATCGACTCAGCCGACCTGGCTGACGCCGACCCACAGGAGACCTGATGACCAGAACCACCAGACCAGCCGGTGCGCTCCAGGAACCGCACATCCCGATCCAGGCGAAGCTCGCCGCGGCCTGGACCAGCTTCATGTTCCTCTACATCTACGTCGACTACCTCGCCCTGTACAAGCCCGGCTTCATCGACGACATCCGGGCCGGCATCGTCCACGAGTTCGACACCGGCCCGACCTTCGTCGCCCTGGCGCTCACGCTCGTGGCCATCCCGCTCCTGATGATCATGCTGTCCGTGACCCTGCCCGCCCGGGTCAACCGCGCCACGAACCTCGTCGTGGCAACGCTCTACATCCCCGTCTCGGCCTACAACGCGGCGGGTGAAACCTGGACCTACGTCTACTTCTACGGCCTCTCGATCGGGCTCGAGTTGCTGCTCCTGGCCTTCATCCTGCGCGCCGCCTGGACGTGGCCCCGGACCGTGCGCGCCACCGCCGGCCGCGACCTCGCCCAGGCCCGGGTGTGACGCTCTGAGGCAGGTGTGTCCGGGCTGCCGTCGCCATCCCGCAGGAGGACGGCGACGGCAGCCACTGGGCCGTGCGGGTACGGCCCGCAGTGCTCTGCCTGGCAGACTCATTCAGATGAGCACCCCGCCGACGGCGTTTCTGGCCGAGTGGACCAGGCTGTGGGAGGTGGCCCAACGGGTCGCGGTAGCGACTGAGGGGGAGCCGGGGTACGCGTTCGAGCCGGTCGGGCTGCTTCTGGAGGACCCGGCCCGGGCCCGGGCGTGGGAGTACGACGCCACGCCGGTCAACGTCACGACGTTCGCCTCCACCGGCGGCGACGGGGTCCACTTCTCAGTCGTCGACGTCGCGGACCACGACGGTGCGACTCCGGTGGTCATGACGGTGCCGATGGCGTTCGACAACCCGAACCACATCCTCGCGGAGAGCCTCGGTGAGTTCCTGGCGCTCGGCAGCCGCGCCGGCTACTTCTGTCTCGAGCGCCTCGCCTACGGCTGGGGACGCCAGGAGACGATCACCCGCCTGCAGGCGGGGCGGCCACCCGACGATGCCGGAGAGGCGTTGCTGCTCCGGCACCTGGCCGAGGAGTTCGACATCCGACCGTGGCGCACCGTCGAGCGGCGACTCGGCGAACTCGACGCCACGCACCGCGCGCATGTGCAGATGCGTCACGACGCGTAGCCGGTGCGGCCAGGGTGGGGAGCTCCGACATCGCGACGTGCACCTGCTGGGCCGTGGCCTACCGGGCGCCGCGTCGGCGACGCGCGCGCTCGAACTCGGCGACATCCGACATCCAGGGGCCGTGCGTGTCGAGAGCGGCGCAGCCGCCGCGGACGAAGGCGCTGACCAGGTCCCGGTACTCGCCCATCCCGTCGACCAGGCGGTACTCGACCCGGTACTGCGGATCCGACCCCGCGTCCCCGGGTCGCACCGTCGTGATCCGAGCGATCGAGTCGGCGTAGAAGTGCAGCTGGATCCCCTCGCCCAGCTCCTCGTCCTCGATCGTGAACACCTCGTTGTCCCCGGCGGAGCGGTCGGCGACGAAATCCCAGAACTCGGCGGAGGCGGTGCGCGGGCCGCTGCGCAGCCATGTCCTCTCGCCGCCCTTGTCATCGGTGAAGGACAGGGCCGCCTTCCCCGCGCCCGCGGGCTCGTCGTCGTCCGCCACCGGCGTGCTCCTGGCGCGGTCCGCCGCCTCCGCGCACATCAGGAAGCTCACCGTATGGACCGCGTCAGCAGCGAGGTCGGGGTACGCCCGGCGCACGGCCGCCTCGACCGTCGCGGCCATCCGGTCCCAGTCGCGCTTGTCCGTGGCCCGGTTCCCCCGCCGGGGATCGAGGCCGATCCGCAGTCCGGCGCACGCCTGCTCCGCCGTGTCGATCACGCGCATCACCTGCGGCAGCCGCGCGCGGTCGACGGCGTCGGGCAGCCGTCTCGGCAGCGTCGAGCCGTGCAGATACTGGCCCGTGTACCGCAGGATCTCGGCGTCGAGTGGGCCGAGGACCACGCGGCGTCCGGCCCGACGGCGGTCCGCGTGCTGCTTCTGCGCACGCTTCTCGTCCGGCACCTCGGTCGCCGCGCGCATCGCCGCCCAGACCTGCCCGCGATCGAGGAGGCCGATGTCGGCGCCGTGGGCGACGAGCCGGCCACGGTCCCACCGGATGCTCCGGAAGAGCGCGTCGACGTCCGCGGGTGGCCCCAGCAGGATCGGGTCCAGGAGGGCGACGGCGGCGTCCTCGTCGAGCCGGCCGCGGGTTCCGGCGGCGTCGCACAGCGGTAGCACCGCACTCCACAACAGCAGATGTCTGGCCAGGTACTCCCGGATCACGGCGAGATGGGCGTCCCGGATCGGGAACGTGAAGGTGCGGGGCTCGTGGTTGGCGTCGGCCCCGGCGCCGAGCATCAGCCTCAGCTCGCCGTCCTCACTGATCACGGTCGGGATCCAGCCGCTGCGACGGGTGAAGACGGTGTCTCTCACAGGTCAGACCTCCCCAGGGTGGTACGGGCGGGACGTGGTCGCTGCGGGTCCCCGGGGTGTCGCCGCGCACCCGCCACCAACTGTTCACGACCACCGTGCGGATTCGGCGTCGAGGCGTGGGTCGCTGCGTACCCAGACTTCGCCTCCGGCGGCCCCAGCCGGGGCGTCGACCCGTTCGAGTCCGAGGAACTCGATCAACTGCAGCAGTTCGGCCCGGTCGGCCCGGTCGTCGTCGACACCGTGCGAGCCGAAGAAGACGTAGTACCGGTCGCTCGGGTCGACGTGGCCCGAATCCGCCCAGATCCGGCCGACCTCGTCGATCGCCGCGGCTTCGGTCGTGATCGCGGCCGCGCGGGCGGCGCCGCGGGTCTCCGGTGCCGCGTCGAGGTCGGCGAGGTCGGCGAACCACTGGCCGAAGTGGTCGAGGCCGGCGTACCCGTTCTCGAAGAACAGCATCGTGCTCGTCAGGAGGCGGTGGGGCCGGTCGACCTTGAGGTGTGCGGACCGCGCCGGGTCTGCCTCGTCGATCCGGGAGATCACCCCCGGCCCGAGCCGGAGGACCAGCCTCTGCCTCGCCGAGTCATCCGTGATGGTGACGGTTTCCGCGTCCTCCGGAGCCGCCAGCAGGAACGCGGAGAACGCCTCGTACGCCTCCTGCGGGTCGCCCACGGACACTTCGTCGTCCCTGCCGTCGCCGACGGCGAAGACGAATCGCTTCGGTCCTGGACTGTAGGGGCGGCCCATGCGCGTCCTTCGGCTCGCGGGTGGTGGCTCCGCCAGCGTAGTGGATCAGGGCGGACGTGCCCGCCGCCCTGGTCAGGGGTGGGCCGTGGGCGCCGGTCCGGTGGCGGTGTCGCCGACCAGGCGTCGGGCCTCGGCGATCACGTACGCGTCGACCTCCGCTGCCGCCGCGGTGGGGTACGCCTGCCCGTCGTGGACGACGGCCTCGACGTACTCGTAGGCGTTGTCGAGGTCGAGCAGTTCCTCTGTCAGGGGAGTGCCGTCCCTGGTGACGTACCGGTACGCCCACGCCGTGAGCTCACGAGGGGTCAGGTGTCCGGCGAGCAGCCGGCGGGCCATGATCCGCACGGCTGCGTCCTCGGCGTCCCGGCTGCCCTCCCGATAGTGGGTCAACGAGAGTTCCGCGAGGGTGTCCCCGAGCCATCGGCGCGGTTCGCCACTGTCCCCGCCCCGGGCGCCGGAGATGCCGGCCAGGATCCGCAGGGACGGACCGTCGACGCCCGCCACGAGGCAGTCGCAGGCGGCCTCGATCACCTCCGCCGGGGTGGCCGCTCGGGCGCTCCAGAGGACGGCGGCGTCCTGGAGGCGGGTGAGCGCATCCGCTGCACGCATCCGTACATGGTCGGTCGTCGGCCCGGCGTCGTCGCCGCGTTTTCCCGCCCCGATCGGCGGGCTGCCGTCGCCGGCCGGCGGGCCGTAACGGAGGAAAGTTCCAGTGCGAGGTCGGGCGCGTAAGGATTTCCTTCAATCGACACCGTTGATACGGTGCATCGGTGCCTGTCACTCGCAGCGTCGCCGCAGCGCAGGTAGAACCTGCCGCGACCACGTCGTCCGCCGCTCCTCGCGGCACGCCGGCGCGCGTCACGGAGGCCGGTCTCGGCTGGCTGCTGCTCCTGCCGTCGGTCGTGGTCTTCGCGCTGTTCGTGTTCTGGCCGCTGGGGCGCACCCTCTACCTGTCCGTGCACGGCAACGACCTGTTCGGCGCCCCGTCGGTGTACGTCGGCGCGGAGCACTACCGGGAGATGCTCTCGCCCGAGTTCGGCACGGTGCTCGCCACCACCGCCCTGTTCACGCTCTTCTCCGTGCTGCCGGCCGTGCTGGGCGCCCTGGTCGTGGTGCTGCTGCTGGAGGCGCGCATCCGGGGCGTACGGGTGCTGCGCACCGCCTTCGCGCTGCCGTTCGCGTTCTCCGTGGCCAGCGCATCGGTGATCTTCGCGGTCATCTACAACCCGGCGATCGGCGTCGCCAACGGGGTGCTCGGCTCGCTGGGCATCGACCGGGTCAACTGGCTCACCGACCCGTCGATCGCGCTGCCCGCGGTGGCCGCCGCGACGGTCTGGATGAACCTCGGCTACAACGTGCTGGTGCTCTCCGCCGGCGTCGCGGCGATCTCCCCGGAGGTGGTCGAGGCGGCGCGGCTGGACGGCGCCACCGGGTGGCGGCTGGCCTCGCGGATCACCGTACCGCTGCTGTCGCCGCAGCTGTTCTTCCTCGTCGTGGTGTCGACGATCCACGCGCTGCAGAGCTTCGGGCAGATCCACATCCTGACCAAGGGCGGCCCCGACCAGGCCACCACCACGCTGGTCTACTCGATCTACGAGAAGGCGTTCGCCTTCGGGTCGTCGGACTTCGGCTCGGCCAGCGCCCAGGCCGTCGTACTGCTGGTCGTCATGCTCGGCTGCACGGCCGTGCAGTTCGGTGTCCTCGAACGGCGGGTGCACTACCGATGAAGAAGCTCAGCCTCGGCAAGCTCGCCGTCTACCTGGTGCTCGGCCTGGCCGCCATCCCGGTGCTGTTCCCGATCTACTACGCCTTCGCCGGCGCCGTGATGGGGCCCGGCGACCTGGCCACCTACCCACCCGCGCTGGTGCCGCACGAGCTGTACCGGCAGAACCTGACCGACGTCTTCCGGTCGGTGCCGCTGGGCCGCTTCTACCTCAACTCGGCCGTACAGACCGGCGCCATCACGGTGGCGCAGATCGTCACCAGCATCCTGGCCGCGTACGCCTTCGCGTTCCTGCGCCTACCGGCGCGGGCCGCGACCTTCGGTCTCTTCCTCGCCACCCTGATGGTGCCGTGGGAAGCGATCATCATCCCCAACTACCTGGCCGTCTCCGGCTGGGGCCTGGCCCGGGGCGGCGCGACCTACCTCGGTCTGGTGCTGCCGTTCCTCGCCTCGGCGTTCGGCACGTTCCTGCTGCGTCAGGCGTTCCTGCAGTTCCCCACCGAGCTGCGCGACGCCGCGGTGATCGACGGGTGCGGCCACTGGCGGCTGCTGTGGCGGGTCATCGTGCCGCTGTCCAAACCGTCGATTGCGGCGGTGGGGGTGTACGTCTTCCTCTCCGCCTGGAACCAGTACTTCTGGCCGCTGATCCTGATCCGCGACTCCGAGTACCAGACGCTGCAGATCGGCATCTCCCAGCTCAACGACGCCGAGGTGGCCCAGCCCGGCCTCGTCCTCGCGGGCGTCGCGCTGTCCCTGCTCCCGACGCTGGCCGTGGTGCTCTTCGGCCAGCGCTACATCGTCCGCGGCCTCACCGCCGGCGCGTTGCGTTGACTCGAAGAGGAGAGAACGTGAGACAACCGAAGCTCAACCGTGCCATGAGCGCCGTCGTAGCCCTGGCGACCGCCGCCGCCCTCACCGCGTGCGGTGGCACCGGGTCCGGCGGCGACTCCGGGAAGAACGCGCTCGACGCGCCCGGCGCGGAGGTGCTCCAGAAGGCCACCGACAAGACCGTCGTCGAGTTCTGGCACGGCATGAAGGGCGCCAACGCCGCGGCGATCGACAAGCTGGTCGCCGACTTCAACGCCCAGAGCGGCGGCAAGGTCGAGGTCAAGGCCATCTACCAGGGCAACTACGACGAGACGATCGCCAAGTACAAGGCGTCGGTACAGCAGAAGAACACCCCCGCCCTGGTCCAGGTCTACGACATCGGCTCCCGGTTCATGGTCGACTCCAAGCAGACCGTGCCGATGTACAAGTTCATCGAGAAGGACGCGTTCCCCGTCGGCGACATCGAGCCGAACATCGCCAACTACTACTCGATCGACGGAAAGCTCCAGTCGATGCCGTTCAACACCTCCACCCCGCTGCTGTACCTGAACAAGGAGGCCTTCGTCCGCGCCGGCCTCGACCCGACGAAGCCGCCGAAGAACCTCGACGAGCTGGGGGAGCTGGCGAAGAAGCTCACCGTCAAGGACGCCGGCGGCAAGACCGTGCAGTACGGCTTCGGCGCGGCCATCTACGGCTGGCTACTGGAGCAGTTGATCGCCACCGACGGCAAGGAGTACTGCGACAACGGCAACGGACGCAAGGGCCTGGCCACCAAGGTGCAGTTCGACCAGGAGACCGGCGTGCGCGTCGCACAGTGGTGGGCGGACCTGGTCAAGGGCGGCTACGCGACGAACACCGGCCGCAAGACCGACGACGCCCAGGCCGCCTTCAAGGCCGGCACCGTGGCGATGCACCTGGAGTCCACCGGCGCGATGCGCGGCTACGTCGACGCGGCCAAGGGCAAGTTCACCGTGCTCACCGCCCCTTACCCGAAGGCCAGCGGCACCGCCACCGGCGGCCCCATCATCGGCGGTGCCTCGCTGTGGATCAGCGGCGTCGGGCACAACGACAAGGAGAAGCGGGCCGCCTGGGAGTTCGTGAAGTTCGCCGCCAGCCCCGCCCAGCAGGCCAAGTGGCACACCGGCACCGGGTACGTCCCGGTCAACACCAAGGCGCTCGACGAGCAGATCGACAAGGACTGGGTGGCGCAGTACCCGCAGTTCACCACCGCCGTGGACCAGCTGCACGCGCTGCCGCCGTCGGTCGCGTCCGCCGGCTGCCTGCTCGGCGTGATGCCGCAGGCCCGCAAGGCGTCCGAGGACGGCCTGGAAGCGGCGATCGTCGGCAGCAAGCCGGCCGAACAGGCCATGAAGGACGCCGCGACGAGCGTGCAGCCCGCGATCGACAGCTACAACAAGTCGGTCGGCTGACCGGCGCGCGTGGGGCCGGCGCTACCCGGAGCCGGCCCCACGCCACCGCCGACGACGTACGCGTACAGGTCGACCAGGGTGCCGTCGGCGCGGTGCAGCCCGGCGGAGTCGCCGTACGCCTTGTTCCAGACCGCGCCGGGGCCGGTCGGCACCCGCAGCCGTCCGCCGGGCGCGACGACGCCGCCGTGGCCGACCGGGATCCGCTCCGACGCCTGGTTGCGCAGGTACCAGCCGCCGACGTCCACCGGGCGTTCCGAGACGTTGCGCAGCAGCACGGGCTGCCCGGGGGAGTCGTACGCGACGTCCTCGATCACCACACCCGCCCCGCCGGGCACCGGGTCGCGGCCGTCCAGCAGTCCCGCCAACGCCGCCGGATAGTTCGTGATCATCCCGGTGACGCCCAGGTCGAGGGCCCACCGCCACCACCGGGGCGCGTCGACCGTCCACGGCACCAGGGCCAGGCCCGCTCCGGTGACCCGGTCCGCGTCCTCCGGGTGCAACCGGCGCACGTCCGGGTTGACCGAGCACACCCAGCCGGCGAGGTCGGCCAGCTCGTCGCCGGTCGGCACCTCGTAACTGATCAGCGAGACGGCCACGTCGGGCAACCGCGCGTGCAGGTCGCGCAGCGCCGGCCGGTCGAAGGACCCGACGACCAGCCGATTCGCCCCGACCCACTCCCGACGCGTACGCAACCGCGCGGCGAGCGCCGCCACCAGCCCGGGGTTGGCGTCGGGGGACTTCAGCTCCAGGTTCAGCCCCACCTGACCGTCCAACAGGTCGAGGACCTCGTCGAGGGTCGGGATCCGTTCGCCGCCGAAGCGGCCGTCGTACCAGCCGCCGGCGTCGAGCATGCGCAGCTCGGCGAGGGTGAAGTCGTGCACGCGCCAGGGCGCGCGGTCCGGGAAGACCCGCCGGGCATCGGTCGTGCGTACCAGCGTGACGTCATGGATGATCACCAGCTCTCCGTCCGCGCTGAGCTGCACGTCGGTCTCGACGTGGTCGGCGCCCTCGGCGATCGCCAGCAAGAACGCCGCCGTGGTGTTCTCCGGCGCGCTGCCCGACGAGCCCCGGTGCGCGTACGTCTCCGCCCGCCGACCGGGCCGGGCGGTGCGCGCACGGGGAACGCGCGGCTGCGGGGCGGCCCCTGACGACGGACCCGTGCTCATCGCAGAACTCCCTGGGGTAACAGGCCGGTCGGCGAACGGCGTCGTCAACGGACGGACATCGGGGGAGCGGAGACGGTCAGCCGGCGTCCGATCCGGTCCGCCGGGCATAGCCGCACACGTCGTGCACCCAGTGCTCCAGGTACCCGGCCACGGCCGCGCGATCGGTGAGGTCCAGCGCCAGCCACGCCCGGGCCGCGCGGAGCATCTCGGCCGCGGACTGCTCGTCCTCGTCCGGCCTGAGCTCCATCCGGTCGGTGAGATCCCCCCAGATGAGCCAGACGTAGCCGGCCGGCTCCACCTCCAGGGACGCCTGAGCGGACACACCGGAGATCTCCAGCGCCGGCTCGTACGGGTCGTCGGCGGCCACCAGGTCCCTGGCCAGCGCGGTCACCTGCCGCAGGTAGGCCACCTCGGCGTCATCCGGGCCCGTCATCACTCCAGGATTCCATCCGACCCCGTCCGCCGCGAGCCGTGCGGCCGACGCGCTCAGCTCGCGGCGACCGGATACCCCATCGCCGTGACGTCGCGGTGCACGTCGGCGACGGTCAGGCGCGGATTCACCGCCCGCACCACGGCGTCGGTGAGCGGCCGGTGCGCGACGACGTGCGCCACGGCCGCCGGGTCCAGCGTGATCTCGTAGTAGTCGGCGGCGAACTCGACGAACTGCTCGACGATGTCGTCGAGCAGGATCTCCAGCATCCCGGAACCGTCCACCTCGCCGTCGCCGTGCCGGGCGCGCGGCGGCGGGAACTCGATGCCGTCCCCGGCGTGCCAGCGGTCGTCGCCGGCCAGCCGCCACAGCACGGCGGTCGCGACGAACCGGCCGTCCTCGTCGCCGAACGCGGGCTCGCGCACCTGCCCCTCGAACGCCGCCGGAAGGCCGTCGAGCAGGCCGGGCCACAGCTCCCGGTCGCTGTTCCGGTACGGCGACAGGGGCGACTCGTGGTCGAAGACCCGGATGAACGCCCCCTCGGTGGTGAACACGACGGCCCACTCGTCACCGCTGCCGTTGTCCATCGACGCCGCCTCGTGCGGGCCCCACGCCGACGCGTAACCGTAGTGGGGGAAGTCGCTGTCGATGAGGCGTTCCAGCACCGCCAACGCCATGCCGCGCCGGCGCAGCAGGTCGATGTCGGGCAGTCGGGCGGCGAGGTCGTGGACGGTCACCGGGCGACCCTACGCGGGTGCGCGAACGGGGCTGCCCGGAGGTGGCCGCAGCAGCTATGGTGCTCCGACCGGATCAGGGGGAGTGCGGTAGTGAGTCACACGTTCCACGTCGACCTGCGCGGCATCGTCGACCTGCTCAGCCATCACCTCTACGCCAGCCCCCGGGTGTACGTCCGGGAGCTGATGCAGAACGCCGTCGACGCCATCACCGCCCGCCGGGCGGCCGACCCGGACGCCGCCGCCGTGATCCGGATCGACCCCCCGGAGGCGACCGGGGACGGGACGCTGCGCATCGAGGACACCGGCGTCGGCCTGACCGAGGCGCAGGTGCACGAGCTGCTGGCCACCATCGGACGCAGCTCCAAGCGCGACGAGCTGGGCTTCGCCCGGCACGAGTTCCTCGGCCAGTTCGGCATCGGCCTGCTCTCCTGCTTCCTGGTCGCTGACGAGATCCGGGTCAGTACCCGCACCGCCGACTCCCCGACCGTGGAGTGGACCGGATACGCCGACGGGCGCTACGAGCTGCACCTCGCCCCGGCCGAGCGGCAGCGCGCCGGGCAGGGCACCACCGTCACCCTCGTGCCGCGCCGGGGCGAGGAGCACTGGCTGCGTCACGACGCCGTCGTCGAGATCGCCGCCCAGTACGGCTCCATGCTGCCCATCCCCGTGCACGTCGGAGACCGGCTCGTCACCACCGGTCCGGCGCCCTGGGACACCGACACCGCGGAGTCGCCGACGGCCCGACGGGCGCGTCTCGACGCGTACGCCCAGGAGGTCTTCGGGTTCACGCCCTTCGACGTGATCGACCTCGCGGTGCCCGCGGCGGGCCTGCGCGGCGTGGCGTTCGTGCTGCCCGTGCCGGCCAACCCGGCGGCGCGGGTGGCCCACCGGGTCTACCTCAAGCAGATGCTGCTCTCCGAGGACATCGAGCGGCTGCTGCCCGACTGGGCGTTCTTCGTCCGCTGCGTCATCGACACCGGCGAGCTGCGACCCACCGCCAGCCGGGAGGCGCTCTACGAGGACGCCCTGCTCGACCAGGTCCGCGAGACGTTGGGCGACGGACTGCGCGGCTGGCTCACCCGGCTGGGCCGCACCGATCCCCACCGCCTGCAGGACTTCCTGCGCATCCACCACCTCGGCGTCAAGGCGCTCGCCGTGCACGACGACGACATGCTGCGCCTGGTGGAGCAGTGGTGGCCCTTCGAGACCAACATGGGACCGCTCACCCTCGCCGAGTTCCGCGACCGGCACACCGTGGTGCGCTACACGCCGTCGGTCGACGAGTTCCGCCAGCTCGCCGCGGTCGCCGCGGCCCAGGGCATCGCCGTGGTCAACGCCGGCTACGTCTACGACGCGCAGCTGCTGGGCCGGCTGCCCGACCTCGACCCCGCGATCGTCACCGAGCTGCTGACCGCCAGTGACCTGGCCACCCGGCTGGAACCGCTGCCCCCCGACGTCGACCTCGCGGTGCGTCCGTTCCGGACCCTGGCCCAACGCACCCTCGACCCGCTCGGCGTCGAGGTCCTCGTGCGCGCCTTCGAACCGGCCAGCCTGCCGGCCCTGCACCTGCTCGACGGGGACACCGCCCTCGTGGTCGACCTGCGGGCCGGTCAGGACCAGGCCGACGAGCTGTGGTCGTCGATCCTGGGCAGCTTCACCCAGGACCGCACCGACCGCCCCCAACTGGTCTTCAACTACCGCAACCCGCTGGTCCGGCAGGCGGTCACGGTGACCGACGAGGAACTGACCACGATGGCGGTGGAGGGCCTGTACGTGCAGGCGCTGCTGCTGGGGCACCAACCGCTGCGGCCGGCCGACACCGCCGCCCTGAACCAGTCGTTCCTCGGCCTGCTCGCCCGGGCGATGGGACAGCCGCGATGAGCGCCTCGGCAGCCGAGCTTCACGAGCGGCTCGCCCGGGCCCGCGCGCTGCCGCGCGGTCCGGCCCGCTTCGCGGCGCTGGACGCGGTCTTCCGGCACGCCGACGCCGCCGGCGACGTCCCGTTCGCCTTCACCGCCCGGATGAACGCGATCAGCGACTTCCACCACGGCGGCGACCCCACCCGGGCGTTCCTCGCCTTCTCCTGGTGCCTGTCGGCCTTCGACCGGCAACCGGAGGTGGTCGGCCGTCAGCACGCCTGGAGCCTGCTGTGGGACTTCAAGTGGATCGTCTGGGCGCTGCCCCAGTTCCCCGACATCCCCCTCGAGCGCACCATGGCGGTGCTCGACGACATGCAACGCCGCTACCAGCTCGCCGGTCACAGCCTGCACGCCGTGTACCAGCACCGGTGGCTGGTCGCCCACCACGTCGGCGATCAGGCCGCGGCGCAGGAGGCGTACGACCGGATGCTCACCGCCAAGCGTGACGGCGTGTCGGACTGCGCGGCGTGCGTCCCGTCGGGCCAGGTGCGGCACCTCACCTCCCTCGGTCGCTTCGACGAGGCCATCACCGTGGGGGAGCCGTTCAAGAGCGGCGGCTGCACCGAACAGCCCCAGTGGATGCTCAGCGAGCTGCTCACCCCGTACCTGCGTACCGGCCGCTTCGACGAGGCGATCGAGGCGCACCGGGAGGGCTACCGACGCCTCCGCGACGACCGCCACCACCTCGACAACCTCGCCCAGCACGTGCTGTTCTGCGGGCTGACCGGCAACGAGGCGCGCGGACTGGAGCTGGTGGAGCGGCACCTGAGCTGGCTGGAGCGGCCCTCGTCGCCGTACGCGGCGATGGAGTTCGCCGCCTCCGCCGCGCTGGTGCTGGGCCGGCTGCGCGCCTCCGGACACGGGGACGCCGTGCTGTCCCGCCGCTCCGACGACGGCACCCGCCGCTGGGAGGCGACGGTGGCGCAGGTCCACGACGAGCTGACCGGACAGGCGCGGGTGCTCGCCGCCCGCTTCGACGCCCGCAACGGCAACCGGCACCAGAGCGCGCGGATCGAGGCCCGGATGGTCGCCGAGCCGGTGACGCAACGGCTGCCCCTGACGGTCCTCGCCGGGCGCACGGTGGGCACCGCGCCGACCGCCGACCCGAAGCTCACGGCCCTGGTGGAGCGGGTGGCCGAGCTGACCGCCGCCGGCGACACCGCCGGCGCGGCGCGGGCCCGGCTCGACGTCGCCCACGCCCTGCGCGACGCGGGCCGGCCGGAGGACGCCGCCGAGGCCGCCGAGGAGGCGCTGCGCAGCCTCGACCGCGCCGGACTGACCGCGGACGCCGTGCGCTGCCGCTACCTGCTGTGGCAGCTGTACCGGCGGGCGTACCTGCACCGGGACTCCGCCCGGGCGCTGCTGACCGAACTCGTGGGCCTGGCGCAGCTGCCCGAGGGGGTGCCGCCGGTGGCGGCGATCCTCGAGGAGGCCGCCGAGTCGACGTACGGCGCGGAGGCGCTCAGCCACCTACTCGCCGCCGCCGACCGGCACCGCGCCGACGGCGCCGTCGAAGCGGAGCTGCGGGTGTTGAGCAAGGCGCTCGTGCAGCTCGCACCGCGACCGCCCAGCGAGCAGGCCTGGACCGTCCTGGGTCGCATCGACGCGCTGACCGACGTCGCGCCGCCACTGCCGGCGCAGCTGGCGGGCAAGGTCCAGGTCGCCGCGGCACGCCTGTTGGCCGCCGCCGACCGGGTCGACGAGGCACTCGCCCGACTCGATCTGGCGGTCACCCTGCTCGGCACCGACCAGTTGGCCGACGAGCGGCGCGCCGCCCGACTGGCGCGGGCGCGCCTGCGGCTGCGCGCCGGTGACCCCGCGGCGGCCGAGGCGGAGGCACGCTCGGTGCTGGCGGAGGACCCCGACGAACACGGCTGGTCGGCCGGTCTCCTGCTTGCCCGTGCCCTGCGCGCCCAGGGCCGCTCCGACGAGGCGACCGAGGTGTTGACCGCGCAGGACATCGATCCCGACGATCTCGACGAGACGGACGACTACTGACCCGGTGCAGCGACGCGGGCGGGCAGCACTCGCCCGGCGCAGATCGCGGCGATCAACTCCTGGTAGCTGTCGAGGTCCGGGCTGGAGCCCGCCCGGGCCCAGGTCTCCCAGCCGCCCCCGGGACCGAGGTGGCGCTCGGCGTACCCGGTGCCGAGCCGGGTGTCGAGGTGGCGCAGGGCGGCCAGCGCCCAGTGCTGGTCGTAGCGCAGGTCGAGCCGGGGCAGGTACCGGTCGAGGTAGGCGCTGAGGATCTCGGCGTCGCGGCCGGTGCCGAAGGCTGCCAGCGCGAAGCAGTAGCCCTGGCCGCTGTAGCAGGACTCGCTGGCCAGCAGCAGGTGCGCGATGGTCTCCCGGAACCGGGTCCGACGTCCGATGCCGATGAGGTAGGCGGCGACCAACCGGGGCCGCCAGTCGGGCGTCCCGCCCGGTTGCAGCAGGAGCGTCAGCTCCTCGTCGCCGATCTCCTCCGCGTCCCGTCGTAGCGCGTGCACGAATCCGCTGTCGGCCCGGGCGAGGCGGCCGCCCAGCAGACCCAGGTAGCGGGGTCGGGCCGGTCGCGGCGTGACGATCACATAGCGGCGGCGGACGGGGTCGGCGGCCGGATCCGGCAGCGGCGGTGCGGGCTCCACCCTGCCATCGTCGCGGATCACGGCGGCACTGTCCGACCCGGAGTCGTCGTCACAGCGGGTCGTCTTCCGATCACGGACAGATGTCTTCTAGGCTCGACGCCCGATCGGCCCGACACTCGGCGACTTCCCGAGGAGGCGCGTCCATGACCGACACCGCCGCCCCCGACCACCCGGTCACCGTCCCCGCGCAGCCGGCCCCGCCGGGCACCCGCTCGGTCCTGCCCGAGCTGCGGGAGATGTGGTGGGAGACCGGACTGCGGGCCCGCGCCGAGGCCGGCCTGCTGGCGGTCTTCGCCGAGCTGCCCCGGCTGGTCGCGACGGCGTTCCGGACCAGTTGGCGGGCCGACCGGCTGCGCACCGCCGTGGTGGCCGCCGCGACCGTCGGCGGTGGCGTGCTGGCCGCCTTCGGGCTGCTCGCCACCCAGCGGGTCCTGGTCGAACTCTTCGCCGGCGGTCCGACCCCCGACAAGGTGCGCGCCGCGCTGCCCGCGCTGGCCGCGCTCGCCGGCGCGACCGCGCTGCGCGCCGGCATGGGCATCGTCACCGGGTACGCCCAGAACGGGCTGACCCCCCGGGTCAGCCGCGAGGTGGAGCGGGGCCTGTTCGAGATGAGCACGGCGGTGCGGCTGGAGGCGTTCGACGCGGACGCCTTCGCCGACGACATGGAACGGGCCTCCCGGGGCACCGACTCGGCGATCGGGCTGGTCCAGGCGACGATGAACCTGCTCGCCGGCCTGGCCGGCGTGGTCGCGGTGGCCGTCGCCGTGGTGGTCATCCACCCGCTGCTGCTGCTGGCCCTGCTGGTCGCCACGCTGCCCCGGGGGTGGGCCTCGCTGTGGGCCGGGCACCTCAAGTACCGCACCTACACGGCCGGTTCGGTGCGGCGGCGCCGGCTGTGGCTGCTGCACCGGCTGATGGCCGACCGGGAGTCCGCGCCGGAGCTGCGCTCCTACGGGCTGCGCGGGTTCCTCCTCGACCAGTACGACCGGGTGATGGGGGTGGAGACCGACATCCAGCTCAGGCTGGCCCGCCGGGTCACCACGACCACCACCGTCGGCGCGGTGGTCGGGGGAGTCGCCGCCGGGGCGGTCTACGTCCTGCTGGGGTTGCTGCTGGTCGACGGGCAGATCCCGCTCGCCGCCGCCGCGACCTGCGTGATCGCCCTGCAGTCCGCGCAGCGGTCACTGGCCGTCGTCACCTTCCAGGTCGACCAGGTCTACACCGAGGGCCAGCACTTCGGTGACTACACCGGCTTCATGACCCGCGCCGAGGCGTACCTGCCCGGGCGGGACGCCCCGGGAGCCGCGCCGGCGCCGGGACCGCTGCGCGAGCTGACCGCCGAGCGGGTCGTGCTGCACTACCCGGACCGGGACACCCCGGCCGTCGACGGCGTCACCCTGACCGTGCGGGCCGGCGAGACGGTCGCCCTGGTCGGCGAGAACGGCTCCGGCAAGACCAGCCTGGCCGCGATGATCGCGACCCTGCGCACCCCCACCGACGGGGTCATCCGCTGGAACGGGCGACCGCTGGCCGACTGGGACACCGCCGGGCTGCGCGCCCGGGTCGCGGTGGTCACCCAGGAGTACCACAAGTGGCCGTTCACCGCGGCCACCAACATCGCCATCGGCGACGTCGACACCGAGGCCCGGCAGGACCGGATCGAGGCCGCCGCCGCGCGGGCCGTCGCCCACGACATGATCGAGGCCCTGCCGCTGGGGTACGAGACGCTGCTCGACCGGACCTTCGCCCACGGGCAGGACCTCTCCGGCGGCCAGTGGCAGCGGATCACCGCAGCCCGCGGATTCCTGCGCGACGCGGACCTGCTGATCATGGACGAGCCGTCCTCGGCCCTCGACCCGCGCGCCGAGGACGCCCTGTTCCAGGCGATCCGGGACCGGCAGGGGCGGGCGACCACGGTGCTGATCACGCACCGGCTGGCCAACGTCCGGCACGCCGACCGGATCTTCGTGCTGCACGAGGGCGTCCTCGTCGAGGCCGGCAGCCACGACGAGCTGATGGCCGCCGGTGGCCGCTACGCCGAGCTGTTCAGCCTCCAGGCCGCCGGCTACGCCGCCGGCCCACCCGTGTCCCGCTGACCGCCGGATCCGGTGCTCAGTCGGGGTCGAGGGTGAGCACGATCCGGGTGCCCTGCCGACCGATCTCCAGGACGGTGCGCTGCGCCACCGCGCCCATCAGCATGAGCCCCCGGCCCCGGCCGTCCGTCGCGCTCGGACGGTGCCGCCACGTGCCGTGGTCGCTGATGTCCACGGTCACCGTGCGCCGCCCGGCCCGGCCCGCCCGCAGCAGCACCGGCCCCGGCTCCCGCCCCTGGTACGCGTGCTCCAGCGAGTTCGCCAGCGCCTCCCCGCAGGCCAGCAGCAGGTTCTCGGTCAGCTCCGCGGAGAGCCCCCGGTCAGCCGCCCAGGCGCGGATCGCCGAGCGGGTCTCCACCAGGTCACCCGGGCCGGTCAGCACCCGGCGCAGCACGTCCGGGTCGTCGGGCAGGCCGCCCGCGCCGAGCAGCCGCAACCGGACCAGCACCAGGTCGTCGCGGCTCTGCTGCCCCTCGGTCAGGGCCGCCAGCAGCGCGTCGCACCAGCCCGCCTCCGCCGGGTCGGGCAGCCGCACGGCGGTCTCCGCCAGCCGCCGCAGCCCGTCGTCGATCACCTCGCCGCGCCGCTCCACCAGCCCGTCGGAGTACCAGATCAGCGTCGCGCCGTCGGGCACCGCCAGCACCCCGTCGGTGCGTGGCCGGCGGGCCAACGTCAACGGCAGCGACCGGGCCTCGCCCAGGAAGTCCGCCCGGCCGGCGTGGACCAGCAGCGGCGGCGGGTGCCCGGCGCAGGCGTAGCGCAGCGTGCCCTCGGCCGGGCTGTAGACGGCGTAGCCGACGGTGGCGTACTCGGCGCCGGGGATGCGCCGGCTCGCCTCGTCGAGCGCCTCCAGCACCTCGGCCGGTCCGCCGCCGGCCAGCGCCGCCGCGCGCAGGGCACGTTGCAGGCGACCCATCGCGGTGGCCGCGTCGAGGCCGTGCCCGACGACGTCACCGACCGCCAGCCCGACCCGGTGCCCGGGCAGCTCGAACACGTCGTACCAGTCGCCGCCGACCTCGTCGCCGCGCTCGGCGGGCCGGTAGCGCACCTCGACGTCGACGCCGGGCAGGTGCCGCTGCGGGTCGGGCAGCAGGGAGCGTTGCAGCCGGCGGGCGGCCTCGTGCTCCACCTCGTACCGTTCGGCCCGCGCCAGGGCCTGCCCGGTCAGGCCGGTGACCGCCTGCGCCATGGCCAGGGTGTCCGGTGGCGGCTCGCCGTCGGCGGTGAAGCCGAAGCCGATCGCGCCGAGCAGCCGGTCGCCGGCGCGCAGCGGCAGCGCCACCACGCACCGGGTGCCGGTGCTGGCGACCGCCGGCGCGACCAGCGGAAAGCGGGCGCGCAGCTCGTCCGGATCGGTCAGCGTCAGCGGGGTGCCGGTGCGGGCGACCCAGCCGGCCGGGGACACCAGGGCCTCGTCGGCGCTCAGCCGCCGGAACCGGATCGCGAACTCGGCCGGTACGCCGTCGGTGGTCCAGGTCCGCACCGACCCGTCGGCGCGGTCCAGCAGCACGACCACCGCGATCTCACCGACCAGGCCGGCGTCGTTCGCGGCGACCAGCGCGGCGATCTCGTCGGAGGTCGCCGCGGTGGACAGCCGCGCGGTCAGCTCCTGCAGGGCCTGCAGCCGACGCCGGGCGGCGGACTCCAGCCGGGACTCGGCGCGGGCCCGGTCACGTTCCAGCACCGCCGCGGCCAGCGCCCCGGCGCCGAGCACCGTGGCCCCCAGGTAGAGCTGCAGGGTGGCGGCACGGACGTCGCTGTCGGCGATCCCGGCCCACGGCCCCCGCCCGGCGGCGGTCAGCAGGTTGGCGGTGCCCGCCATCACGAAGCCGGCCGCCGTCACCAGCCCCAGCCGGGCCCGGAACGCCGCGGCGAGCAGCAACGGCACCGGCAGGTACGCCATCGGCAGCCGGGGTGACCAGAACCCGATGACGGTCAGCGCCACCGTGGCGGCGAGCGCGCCGACGGCCCGCCACGTCGCCGCCGAGCCCAGCGGGGTGCGCCGGCCGGCGACCGTGATGACCGCCGCGCCGAGGGTCAGCACGGCGAGCGCGTCGCCCGCCCAGTAGGGACCGAAGGTGGACCACCAGCCCCGGCCCTGGCCCAGCGCGCCGACGCTCGCGCCGACGGTCGCGCCGACCAGCGGACCGGCGATGACGCAGCAGCCGACGAAGGCCAGCGCGGTGCCCCGGCGACCGAGGTCCTCGCCGGCCGGCCGGAAGCGGCGGAACAGCAGCGCCCCGGCCAGCGGTTCGGCGACGTTGGCCAGCGTGAAGCCGGCCGCGACCGGGGCGCTCTGCCCGTGCAGCAGGTCCAGGCCGAACTCCGCGGTGGCCGCCGCCAGCAGGATCGCCGGCCAGCGGGCGGTCGGGTTGATCACCAGGGCGGCCAGGGTGATGCCGGCCGGCGGGTAGAAGACCGCCACCGAGCTGGGCTCCAGCAGCGTCCAGGGCAGCACCGCGCCGAGGGCGTACGCGGCGAGGACCGTGGCGGCCACCCCGATCGTGCGCCACAGCGCGGGCTGCGCGACGGCGGCGGCGCTCGGTTCGGTCGGCGTCGCCACTCCTGCGGTCATGGCAGAACGATGTCACATCGCGTCGCCGCCGATAATCTGCCGTTCGGCCGAGGATCACGCAGGTGGCGCGGCTTGCCCGGGGGCCGGGCGGACCAGGCTGTCCAGGTGGTCGGCGAGCACGGCGCGGGCCCGCTCGGGCGGCATCAGGTCGGGGTGCAGCAGCAGGTGCAGGGTGAGCCCGTCCACCAGCGCGTGCAGCCGCGCGGTCTCCTGCGCCGGGTCGCGGTCGCCGGCCAGCAGCCCGTCCGCCGCGAGCGCGCCGACCGCGACGTCGGCGGCGCGCCGGACGCCGTCGTCGGCCTCGCGCATCCGCTCCCGGGCCGCCGGGTCGACCTGGGTACGCGCGGCGAGCGCGAGCCACACCTCGGCCTCGCGGGCCCGCTGCCGGTCCAGCGGCAGCAGCTCCTCCAGCATCCGCTGGACCACCTGGCGGGTGGGGCCGCTCCAGTCGCCGGTGGCGAACCGGGCGCCGGCCTCGGTCAGCACGTGCTCCATCGCGAAGACCAGCAGCTCGGTCTGGCTGCGGAAGTAGTGCCGCAGGGCACTGGGCGACCAGCCGGCCTCGGCGGCGATGCTGCGGACGGTGGCCGCGCCGATGCCGTCGCGGTAGACGACCCGCCACATGGCCGCGGCCAGCTCGGCGCGGCGCGCGTCATGGTCGACGATCTTGGGCACGGGGCCACTCCGGGTGTCGCGGGACAGCACTTGCTACGGTTGTCGCACAGCGTACTAAAAAGGGGTGCCCATGCTGATCGGAGTCATCGTCGCCTGCGAGGTGGGCTTCTGGCTGTTCCTGCTCGCCGGGCTGGTCGCCCGCTACCCGCTGCGCCGGCCCCGACTCGGCGCGGCCCTGCTGTTCGCGGTGCCCGCCGTCGACCTCGTGCTGCTGGCCGCCACGATGCTCGACCTGCGCCGTGGCGGCACCGCCACCTTCGCCCACGGCCTCGCCGCCGCCTACCTCGGCTTCTCCGTCGCCTTCGGGCACAGCATGGTGCGCTGGACCGACGAACGCTTCGCCCACCGGTTCGCCGGCGGCCCGCCACCGCGCCGCGCCCCCCGCTACGGGATGGCCCGGGCCCGGCACGAGTGGCGCGAATGGGGCAAGGGCATGCTCGGCTGGGCCGTCGCCTGCGCCGTGCTGCTCGGCGGCATCGCCCTGGTCGCCGACCCCGACCGGACCGGGGAACTGTGGGCCTGGATCGGCCGGCTCAGCCTCGCCATGGCCGCCTGGCTGGTGTTCTGGCCACTGGCGTACACCGTGTTCCCGAAGCGGGCCCCGCGCGGCGCGCCCGGGCACTGACGCGCCGTCGGGGTCGCCCACGGCGGATAGGGTCGGAACCTGTGCGGACCAAATCCGAGCTGAGCGACGCCATCCGCCGCCACCGGCGGGCCGCGCTCGTCGTCAACGCCCGGTCCCGGCGCGGCCGACGGCACTACGACACCGTCCGCACCCGCCTGCAGGCCGCCGGGTTCACCCTGCTCGGCGCGTACCCGGCCGACCGGCCCGGCGAACTCGACCAGGCCCTCGCCGACGCCGTCGCGCTCGACCCCGACCTGCTGGTCGTCGGCGGCGGCGACGGCACCATCGGTGCCGCCGCGCGGCTGCTCGCCCACCGCGACACCGCGCTCGGCCTGCTGCCCCTGGGCACCACCAACAACTTCGCCCGCACCGTCGGCGTCCCGCTCGACCTCGACGCCGCCCTCGGCGTGCTCACCGACGGCACCGTCGTCGACGTCGACCTGGGCCTGATCGGCGACACCCGGTTCACCAACCACGTCGGGATCGGCCTCTCCGCCGACATCATGCGTGGCGCGCCACCCCGGCTCAAGCGCGTCGCCGGCCGGCTCGCGTACCCGCTGACCGCGCTGGGACTGCTGGCCCGGCACCGGCCGCTGCGGGTCACCGTCCGCGCCGAGGGCCGCGAGCACGTGCTCGACACCCACCAGGTGTACGTCGCCAACGGCGGCTTCCACGCCGGCCGCCCGATCACCGCCGACGCCGACGCCGACGACCGGCTGCTCGTCGCGTACCCGGTGGGCGGGCCGACCCGGGGTGGCCTGCTGCGCGCCACGGCCCGCAACGCCGCCACCGGGCACCGCCGCAGCCTGGCCGAGGAGCCGTTCCTCGCGGTCCGCCAGCTCTGGCTGGAGACCGACCGGCCGGCCCGGATCGAGGTCGACGGCGAACCCTACGGGCAGACCCCGGTGCGGATCGGCCTCGACCCGAACGCGCTGCGGGTGATGGCGCCCGCCGGCACCCCGGACCGGTGACCCGGCTCAGCGGGTCCGTTCCACGAACGGCGCCCGCTGGTCGGCGACCTCGCCGTACTCGGCCGGCAACTGCCCGACGGCCTGCGCGTACGCCGCCGGGCCGACGGCCTCGCGCAGCACGTCGAACACCGCCGTCACGCCGTCCTTCGCCGCGGCCACGTCCACGTCGGCGCGTCCACTGACCCGCTGCACGAAGACGTCGAGCCCGAACCGCTCGGCGGTCTCACCCGGACCGAACGCGTACGGCCGCAGGCCCGCCGGCAGCCGGTCGGCCAGGTCGCGCGCCTCGCCCCCGTCGATCCGCTCCGCCAGGGTGGTCAGCGTGGCCCGGGCGAACGCCGTCGCCTGCTCCGACGACGCCCCGGTCCGCTGCGCCACCAGGCCGATGAACTGGTTGTCGTCCATCGTGAGGGCCCCTCTCTCGGCTGGATGCCCCGTGTTCCCGGCCACCGCCGCGGCAAACGGCAGCAGCAGGTGCAGGGCGACCAGCGGCAGCACCCCGACCGGGTACCAGCACAGGTCGAGCGGGTCGAACCGGACACCGAGCACCAACCGGGCCAGCAGGCTGTGCGCCGACAGCGCCGCCGGCACCCCGGTGAGCTGCGCGGTCTCCACCACCCAGCAGAAGACGGTGGCCGCCACGCCGGCCGGCACCGGCCGCGTCCGGGGCCGCAGGACGAACACGCCCGCGTAGACCATCGAGGCGTAGAGGGCGGTGCCGGAGTGCTGCTCCAGCGCCCCGTCCGCGAGCGCCCGGATGGTCAGCGCCACCGCCAGGAACCCGCCCGCCGCCACCAACGCGAGCAACCTCAGCCGGATCGACATCCGGCCAGGGTACGGCGACGGCGGCCCCGGGCGGGCCCCGGAACCGCCGCCGTCGCGATCAGCGGTAGACGTGCACCGGCACGCCCACCCCGATTGTCGGCCAGAGCCGGTTCATCGCCGGGATCGGCACCCGGACGCACCCGTGACTGGCCGGGTACGCCGGCACCGACGTGGCGCCGTGCACCGCGTACCCCCGGTAGAAGTAGTTGGGCCGCCACAGCAGGCCCAGGTCGCTGCGCCGCCAACCGTCGATCCGCCGTTGGACGGTGTAGTCGCCGGTCGGGGTGGGGGTGCTGGTCTTGCCGCTGGAGGCGTCCAGGACGCGGACCACCGACCCGCCACGGGCCAGGTACAACACCTGGCGGGTGAGGTCGGCCTCCAGCGACCAGCCGGTGTGCGTGTACCTCGGCTTCGGTGTCACCGGGTGGTCCAGGGCCGCCCAGGTGCGCGGCCCGACGATGCCGTCCCGGGTGAGACGGTTGATCTTCTGGAACGCCACCACCGCGTGGTACGTCGACGGACCGAAATCCCCGTCGACGCCGCCGACGTCGTAGTGCAGCGCGGTGAGCCGGCGTTGCAGCGTGGACACCGCCGCGCCCCGGGCGCCCTGCTGCAGAGTGGGCCGGCCGGCGGTGACGGCCACCGGCACGGTGGCGCTGCTGCCGGCGGTCGACCCGACCGCCGGCGAGGTGCCGGCCGGTGCGAACAGGCCGGCGGTGCCGAGGAGCGCCAGCCCGAGCGCGGCGTGGGCGGCGGACCGGCGGACGGTGGATGGTGCGGGGACGGAAAACATGGCTCCTCCCTTCGCGAACTCCTGATGTGACGGTAGTTCGCGTTGCCGGGAAAAGCTGCCCCCTGGACGTCGCGAGTGGACGCTCAGGCCACCCGGGGGGTCGGCAGGAGCGCCGACCGGTGTGTCGTACCCGAGATGTCACCGGTGCGTTCCACGGCCGGTGAGGGGGCGACGACCGGGCCCTCGGCGGCGGCCGGCGGCACTCCGGCGTCGTCGGGCGCTGCGGTGGTCGTGGCGCGTACCTCGCCCAGCAGTGCCAGGAGCCGGTCCACCTCGTCGACGGGCAGCCGGAAGGAGCCGCAGCAGACCGTGCCGCTCCACAGCGACAGCACCACCGCGCCGCGGTCGGCGTGGTAGCTGACCCGCATCGTCCGGTCCTCGCCGCGCAGGTCGGTGAACAGGTCACCGAAGCTGGGCATCGGTCGCACCTCTCCCATCGGTCCAGCATGCCCGTCCGGCGTGCCGAGGAAAAGGCCTGAACGTGCCCCGGCACCTCGGCGCGGGTAGCGTGCCAACGGTGAACGCCGCCCGAGGAGGTCCCGCAGTGCAGACCACGACCGTTGACGTGCCCACCACCGACGGGACGGCGGACGCCTACCTGGTCCGCCCCGACGGCCCCGGCCCCTTCCCGGCCGTGCTGCTCTTCATGGACGCGTTCGGGCTGCGCCCCCGGCTGGCCGAGATGGCCACGACGATCGCCGAGCGGGGCTACGTCGTGCTGGTGCCGAACCTGTTCCACCGCTCCGGTCGGGCCCCGCTGGTCGACCTCTCCGGCCTCGCCGACGAGGCCCAGCGCGGGGCGCTGTTCCAGCAGCTCACCCCCATGATCGCGGCGCTCACCCCGGCGGTCGTCGCCGACGACACCGCCGCCTATCTGGACTTCCTCGCCGGGCTGCCCGAGGTGGCGCCCGGCCCGGTCGCGATCACCGGCTACTGCATGGGCGGGACGAACGCGCTGCGGGCGATCGAGGCACACCCGGACCGGATCGCCGCTGCTGCCGCCTTCCACGCCGGACGGGTGGTCACCGACGCCCCGGACAGCCCTCACCTGGGCGTCGGCGCGGTCACCGGCGAGCTGTACTTCGGCCACGCCGACCAGGACCCGTCGATGACCGCCGAGCAGATCGCCACGCTGGACAAGACGCTGGCCGCCGCCGGCGTCCGGCACCGCTCCGAGGTCTACGCCGGGGCCCGGCACGGCTACACCCAGGCCGACACACCGATGTACGACGCGCAGGCCACCGAGCGGCACTGGGCGGCCCTGTTCGACCTGCTCGACCGGACGTTCTCGCGCTGACCTCCGGTGCGCCGACCCGGGCCGGGCGCGGGACGGCGGGCCCGGCGGGCCGGTGGCAGACTGGCCCGATGGCCGGCCCGACCGCGAGTGTGCTGCTGCCGGCGGAGTTCACCGCGGACGACCGCCGGGCGCTGCGCGGCTGGCTGGCCGAGGTGGGCCGCTACGACGACACCTACCAGCAGTGGTGGCCGGCCGACCCGACGCTGCTCGACCTGCCCGCCCCGCTCCACGGGTCCGGACCGTTCGACGTCTGGGCCGAGCCGTGGGAGGGCGAGGCCGCCGGGGAGGCCGCCGTGCTGACCCGGCACCTCGGCCACCCGCCGGTCACCCAGCTGGTCGTCGCCGCCGCGGTCAACACCGCCGACGCGCACGTGGTGCTGGGCCACCTGGTGCTCGCCCTCGCCCGCCGCCACGGCCGGCAGGTCGACTTCGACGGGCTGCTGCCGCTCACCGGTCCCGACCACGACCCGGCCCACGGTGACCCCGCCCAGCGGCGGGACCGGCTGCGCGCGGCCGCCGCCGCGATGCCCGGGCGGCTGATCGAGGTGCCGTACCCGACGGCGGCCGGCGAACGCTGGGCCTACCACGTCGGGGACGCGGAGTTCCTGACCCACTGGCTGCGGCACCGCTGGTTCAGAATGGTCACGTGAACAACTCTGAGCTGCTGGCGATGATCGCCGCGGAGCGGCGCCGCACCGCCGACCTGGTCGACACCCTCACCCCCGAGCAGCTCGCCACCCCGAGCCTCTGTGGCGAATGGACGGTACGCGACGTCCTCGGGCACCTGGTGTCGCCGCTGGTCGGCTCACCGTGGCGGCTGGCCTCGCTCGTCGTGCGCTCCGGGTTCCGGCTGCACGCGGCGAACGCCCGGCTGGCCCGGGAGGTCGGCCGGCGACCGACGGCGGAGCTGGCGGCGGCGCTGCGCCGGCACGCCGAGCACCCGTTCCGGCCGCCCGTGGTCGGCTATTACGGGCAGCTCACCGACCTGCAGGTGCACGGGCAGGACATCCGGCACCCGCTCGGCCTGCCGGCCGACCTGGATCCGCAGCGGGCCCGGGTGTCGCTGGACTTCCTGCTCGGCGGTCGGGCCATCGGCTTCGTCGACCGACGCCGGCTCGCCGGGCTGCGCTTCGAGGCCACCGACCTGGGTTGGTCCGCCGGGGAAGGGCCGCTGGTACGGGGTTCGGCCGGGGCGCTGCTGCTGGCGCTGACCGGGCGGCGGGCGGCGCTGGCCGACCTCTCCGGCGACGGCGCGGCGGTGTTCGCCGGCCGCTGACCGACGGGGCCACACCGGTCGGCCGCGTCGGCTACCGTCCGGTCCGTGACGCCCCGACCGATCGCCCTGCTGGCGGTCCCGCTGCTCGCCGTCGCCACCGTGGCCTGCGCACCGCAGCCCGGGGACGACCTGCCCGGCCCGCTGCGCGACCAGCTCGCCGCGCGCGCCGTGGAGCTCCTCGAACACGACCCGACCTTCCGCACCGAGGTGACCCGGGAGCCGGGCTGGCATCCGGTCTGCGTGGCCACCGTGTTCGGGGCCGCCCCGCCCGACGCCGAGACGGTGGCGCAGGTCGAGACCATCTACACCTGGGCCAACTGCACCTGGCTGCCGCCGGCCGACCGGGCCGCCACGACGAGCCTCGACGACCTGCCCGGCGAGGCGGTGCCGGTCGCCCTGCGCCCCGGCCCGCCGGTCACGTACCAGGTTCCCGGCGACGGCGCGGACCACGAGCCCGACATCCGCCGGATCTTCCCGGCCCGCCTGCGCGACGCCGCCTTCACCGGCCCCGACCAGGCCGCCGAGGAGCGGCTGCAAGAGCGGCTGCGCGAGCAGGCGAACGCGTCCCCGCAGCCGTCACCGAGCTGAACCGCAGGCCACCGACCCGCAACTGGCCGCTCCCACCCGCCGGTCCGGCTGGTTACCGTCTCGCCATGACCATCGACGCGGAGCACCTGCGCCGGCGTTTCGACGCCCTGACCACCGCCCACGTCGCCGACGCCTGCCTGCGCGCCGGCGTGCCGGTGCGCTGCGCCCCGGCCGAGCTGCGGCCGGTGCTCCCCGGCGGTCGGCTCGCCGGCCGGGTGCTGCCCACCCGGCACGTCGGCAGCGTCGACGTCTTCCTGGAGGCGATCGAACACGCCGCCCCCGGGGACGTGCTGGTGGTGGACAACGCAGGACGCACCGACGAGGCGTGCGTGGGGGACCTGGTGGTGCTGGAGGCGCAGGCCGCCGGCATCGCCGGTCTGGTGGTGTGGGGACTGCACCGCGACACCGTCGACATCCGCGCGGTCGGGCTGCCGGTGTTCAGCCTCGGCGCCACCCCCACCGGCCCGCAGCGCCTCGACCCCCGCCCCGCCGAGGCGCTGACCTCGGCCCGGGTCGGCGACTGGACCGTCGGCCCCGACGACGTCGCGCTGGCCGACGAGGACGGGGTGCTGCTCGTCCCGGCACCACGGGCGGGGGAGCTGCTCGACCTGGCGGAGTCGATCCGGGACACCGAACGGCGCCAGGCCGAGCGGATCCGGGCCGGCACGTCGCTGCGCGCCCAGGTGGGCTTCGCCGGCTACCTGGCCGCCCGCGCCGCACAGCCGACGCTGACCTTCCGCGCGCACCTGCGTTCGGTGGGCGGCGCGATCGAGGAGTGAGCCGTCAGCCGCCCCGGGCGTAGAGGGCCAGGCGTACCCGGTTCGGGCTGTCGGTCTTGGTCATCAGGCTGGTGATGTGGGTCTTCACGGTGGTCACGCCGATGTGCAGCCGCTCGGCGATCTCGGTGTTGGACAGTCCCTCCGCCACCAGGTTCAGCACGTCCCGCTCGCGGGCGGTCAACCCGTCGACCGGTCGGGGCGTCTCGGCCCGGGCGTGCACGGCCCGCTGCACCAGCCGGCGCAGCACCTCCTGGCTGAACGGGCTCTCGCCACCGGCGGCCCGGCGGATCCCGTCGAGCAGGTCGTCCGGCGGCGCGTCCTTGAGCAGGAACCCGCACGCGCCGGCGGTCAACGCCGGATAGAGGTGGTCGTCGTCGCCGAACGTGGTGAGCACCAGCACCCGGGTGGCGGGCCGGTCGGCCAGCACCCGGCTGGTCGCGGTGATCCCGTCCACCCCCGGCATCCGCAGGTCCATCACCACCACGTCGGGCCGCAGCCGCACCGCCAGGACGATCGCCTCCCGGCCGTTGTCGGCCTCGCCGACCACCTCGATGTCGGGCTGGGCGTCGCAGAGCATCCGCAGCCCCGCCCGGATCAGGTGCTGGTCGTCGACCAGCAGCACCCGGATCACGCCGGCCCCGCGTCGCGCTGCTGCGGCGCGGACGAGGGGACCGTGGCCGGCAGCACCGTGGCGACCCGCCACCCGGCGTCGGTCGGCCCGGCCCGCAGCTCTCCGCCGAGGACCTCGACCCGTTCCCGCATCCCGGTGATGCCGTGCCCACCGGCCGACGGCACCGCCGCCGGCACCTGGCCGCGACCGTCGTCGTAGACCTCCCAGTGCACCGCGCCGTCGCGTACCGCCACGGTCAGTCGGGCCCGGGCCGAAGTGCCGGCGTGCTTGGCCACGTTGGTCAGCGCCTCCTGGGTCAGCCGCAGCACCGCCATGCCGCGGACCGCGTCGAGGGTGCCCACGGCGGCGTCGACGTCCGCCTCCACGGTGATCCCGGCCTGGCGGGCCCGGTCCACCGCCGCGTCCAGCGCCGCCGGCAGCGCGGTCGGCTCGATCGCGGTCAGCGCCGCGTCGCCGCGTACCCCCTCGGGGTCGCGCAGCACCGCCACCAGCCGGCGCAGGTCCGTCAGGGCCGAGGTGCCGGTGGCGTGCACGTCGTCGAAGACCGCGCTGACCCGGGGATCCAGGTCGGTCAGCACGTGCCGGGCCACCCCCACCCGCAGCACCATCGACGCCACGTGGTGCGCCACCACGTCGTGCAGCTCGCGGGCGATCGCGCTGCGCTCGTCGGCCCGGTCGGCGCGCCGCTCCGACTCGTGCCGTCGCCGCTCGGCGGCGGCCCGCTCCTCGGCCTGCCGGCCCAACTCCCGGGTGGTACGGATGACCAGGCCGAGCAGCAGCGGCAGGCCGACCTGCACGGTCAGTCCGAACAGGCCCGAGGCCACCCGGGCCGGCGGATCACCGATCGAGTCGGTCAGGTCGACCACCGCCACCAGGCCGGCGGCCAGCCAGATCAGCCGGGGCGAGCGGGCCCACATGGTCAGCTCCAGCAGCGCGTAGCTGGCCCCGACCTGGTTGATCGTCGTGTCGTCGAGCAGGTGCAGGGCGACGGCCAGCAGCGCGCTCTGGGTGAGCAGATTGGCCAGGAAGCGGCGGTGCAGCGCCAGCGCCACCGCGAACGCGGCCAGGGCCAGCAGCCACTGGGCGGCGGTCGGCGGCCGCTCCTGGGTGGCGAAGAGCAGGTAACCGAGGCCGCTCAGGTCCAGCAGCAGCATCCGCGCCAGGGTGTCGCGCGCGTCGAACAGCCGCCCCATCCACCCCACCGGCTCAGCCTAGATGCTCGGGTCCGCCGGCCGGGTCCGCCGGCCGGTCCCATCGCGGGCGTACGGCGAGGTAGGCGGCCAGCCCGAGCGGCCCGAGCAGGATGGTCAGCACCAGCAGCGGCGAGACGACCAGCGCCGGGACCCGCCGCTGCCGGGCGTCCCGCCACGCCCACCGCCCGACGAACAGGTCGAACGCGATCATGTGGGCCCAGGCCGCGGCCGCCCCGTCGGCGCTGCCGAGCAGGTCGCGCAGCCCGGTCAGGTTCGGCGCCAGCACCGCCGGCAGCACCGTGCCCAGCGCGGGCAGCACCAGCAGCGCGTAGATCGCCAGGACCGGGGCCACGATCAGCGGCGAACCGACGATCCGGGCGGTCCACGACCAGCGCGGCGCCAGGATCATCAGCGCCCAGAACGGCGCGGCGAGCGCGAACGTCAGGCCGAACAGCACCCCGGTCATGCGACCAGCGCCAGGTCCGGGCGGCGGCGCGCCAGCACCAGGCCGGCGGCGGTCACGGTGCCGAGCAGCAGCACGGCTGCCACGGCGAGGGTGAGCGCGTCGGGCCGCAGCAGCGGCTGGCCGCGCAACGCCTGCCAGGTGAGTCCGACGGTGAGCGACCCGTACGCCGCCCCGGCGACGAGAAGCAGCCGTACCCGGGTGCGCTGGTCCAGCCGGCCGGCCCAGCGCGACAGCAGGATCGCCAGCAGCGGCAGCGCCTGCAGGGCGTGCAGCCCCACGAAGTGCCCGATCCGCAGGTCCCCACCGGTGGTGCTCCACCCGACCAGCGGCAGCCCCGGCCCTCCGTCCGGTACGCCGACGCTGTGCGCGCCACCGACCCCGGCCAGCCCCAGCTGCGCGCCGGGCAGCGTCATCGGGACCGCCGCCAGCATGCCCAGCAGGGTCAGGCCGAGGCCGAGACCCACCGCGTAGCGGGCGGGCCGGTCGGCGAGCGGCCGGCGGAGCACGGCGACGGCGAGCACGAGATGCGCCGTGAAGAGCACCATCACCGCCAGGCCCATCACCTGGAACAGGGCCGCGTTCAGCGGCGTGCTGTCGTTGAAGTGGCTGGTGGTGCCGCGCAGCACCTGCCCGACGATCACCGCCATCTCCACCACCGCCATCGCCACCACGACCGTGGCCGCCCACCCGGCGACCCGACTGCGGCGCGGCAGCAGGGAGAGCATCCAGGCCAGCGTGGTGCCGTACAGCACGAAGGAGACGGCGAACTTCAGCGGCTTGAGCCAGATCGGCGCGCCGGTCAGCACGCGGGGGTCGGCCAGCAGGCCGATCGCCGAGACGACGGCGAGGCCCGCCATCGCGGCGACGAGGAGCATCAGGGGGCGGTGCCAGTGTGCCGCCCGGCGCAGTGTGGTCGTCATGCCTGTAGATGCTGGGGGCGCCGCCGCCCGCGAGCGCCCGACCAGCGGCCCCGGTTGCGGCCGGCGGTCGGAGCGGCGCCTCCTACCGGGGGAGGAGGCGCGCGGCGAACGCCGCCCGGGTGGGCCCGTCGGCGCGGTCCAGCACCGCGAAGGTGACCTGGTCGAACCAGCCCGCCGCCTCGGCCAGGGCGAGCGCGAACGCGTCGGCCACCTCCGCCGGGTCGTTGCGGAACACGCCGCAGCCCCAGGCGCCCAGCACCAACCGTCGGTGGCCGTGCCCGGCGGCCACGGCCAGCACCCGGCGGGCCCGGTCCCGCAGCGCCGGTCCCACCCGGTCGGCGTCCTGCGGCTGGTTGCGTGCCACCGCGCCGCGGTTCGGCGCGGCGCAGGTCAACATCGACACCAGGTGTACGCCGTCGAGCAGCCGGCCCTTGTCGTCGCGGAACACCGGCACCCGGGGCGAGTGGATCACCCGGTCGCTGTAGAGCAGGTCCCGCTGCTCCCGGTGGAACTCGTAGTACTGCGGCACGGCGGTCAGGCACGGGAAGAGCGCGGAGGCCCGGGCGACGCTCTCCTCCTGCGCCTGCGCGCCGGTGCGGAAGCCGCCGCCCGGGTTCTTCGCCGAGGCGAAGACCAGCGCGGCGACCTCCCCGTCGGTGGCGAGGCGGCGGGCCGCCAGCAGGGTGCTCTCGCCGGTCACCTCGACCACGGGTGGCGGGCCGCCGGCCGGTGGCGTGGTGATCGGGTCGTCGGGCAGGTGCAGCCGGGTGCCGGCGACCGCCGCGTGGGCCGACTCGGCCAGCTGCACGGTCTCGCCGTGGGTGTTGACGTAGTGGCCGGCGTCCAGGATGGCCAGGGTGTCGCGGGCGATGGCCCGTAGTCGGGTGCTCATGATCCGCCGATTGTGCGGCAGCCCTCGTCGCCGGACGAGTGGATTAACCGGCCGGCAGGTGCTGCACGAGCTGGACCGGGTTGCCGTCCGGGTCGGCGGTCCAGGCGATCAGCAACCGGTCGAGCCAGCGGTGCGGGGCGGCGATGGCCGGCGCGCCCTGCCCGGTCAGCCGGTCGTACGCGTCGACGACGTCGTCGGTCCAGAGCACCACCGCCGCGCGTTGCCCGCACGGGACCGGGTCGAGGCCGTGGTCGTCCCGGGTGGACGCCACCGACGCGATGCCGATCCGGTAGCCGTCGAGGGTGAGGTCGACGTGGATCGGATCCCCCTCGGCCGGCACCCGGAACGCCTCGGTGAAGCCGAGCCCGGTGTAGAAGCCGGCCGCCCGGGCCACGTCCTCGCTGAACAGGATCACCTGCGGGGTGCGGAACAGGGGCATCTGCGCAACCGTAGTCGATCAGTCCGGCAGGCGGGGGGCCTCCGTCCCCGGCCCACGGCCGAGCAGCGCCGCCCGGGTCAGCGCCGTCGCGCCGAACCGGTCCCGCACCTGGTCGACGGCCGCGTCCAGGTCGGGGCCCGGGTCGCGGGTGAAGGGCAGGGTCAGCTGCACGTGCCCGTCGTCGAGGTTGCCCACCGCCACGCCGATCAGGGTGACGCCCCGGTCCACCAGCTCCGGCCGGGCCGCCCGCAGCAGCGCGCGCGCCGCGCCGAGCAGCGGGCCGGTCTGCGCGGTGGCCCGGCCGAGGGTGTGCGCCCGGGTGGCCCGGGTGTAGTCGCCGAAGCGCAGCCGCAGGGTGACCGTGCGACCCGTGCGGCGGGCGGCCCGCAGCCGGCCGGCCACCCGGTCGACCAGCCCGGCCAGCACCGCGTCGAGCGTGTCGGGGGAGTGCGGGCCGGCGCCGAGGGCGTGCTGGGCGCCCATCGAGGAGCGGCGTCGCCCGACCTGCACCGCGCGGGGGTCCCGGTTGTGCGCGAGGGCGTGCAGGTGCCGGCCCGAGCCCGCGCCGAGCAGCGACACCAGGGTGGGCTCGTCGAGCCGGGCCACCTGTCCGACGGTCCGCAGGCCCCGTTCCCGCAGCTTCGCCGCGGTCACCGGCCCGACGCCCCACAGCCGCTCCACCGGCAGCGGGTGCAGGAAGGCCAGCTCCCGCTGCGGGGGCACGACCAGCAGACCGTCGGGCTTGGCGACCCCGCTGGCCACCTTGGCGAGGAACTTCGTCCGGGCCACGCCGACGGTGATCGGCAGCCCGACCTGCTCGCGTACCGTGCGGCGCAGGGTCGCGGCGATGTCGGCGGGTGGCCCGACCAGACGGCGCAGGCCGCCGACGTCGAGGAACGCCTCGTCGATGGAGAGTCCCTCCACCAGCGGGGTGGTCCGCCGGAAGATCTCGAACACCGCCCGGCTCGCCGCCGTGTACGCGGCCATCCGCGGCGGCACCACCACCGCGTCCGGGCAGAGTCGGCGGGCCTGCCGGCCGCCCATCGCGCTGTGCACCCCGCGCGCCTTCGCCTCGTAGCTGGCGGCCAGCACCACCCCGCCGCCGACGATCACCGGCCGGCCGCGCAGCCGCGGGTCGTCGCGCTGCTCGACCGAGGCGTAGAACGCGTCCAGGTCGGCGTGCAGGATCGTGGCGTCGGTGGACACCGGCACATCTTCGCACACCTGTTCGACACATGGAGGCTGACCTGCACGGAACTGCCGGTTCAGACACCCCGGGTGCCGGGCCGGCCGGGGGAGCGGCGCAGCGAACTCGGCGCGTCGACCCCCGCCCCGTCGCTCACGCTCACCCCGAGCCGCTCGACCAGCTCACCGCCGAGCCAGCCGGTCACGCCGGCCAGGACGATGCCGGCGAAGCCGCAGATCAGCGCCAGGGCGTTCGGGTCCCAGTTGTCGGCGGCGCGACGCGCCAGCCAGCTCACCGCGAACAGCACCAGCACCACGACGTTGCCGAGGCCGTGCGCCGCGCCGACCCGCTTGGCCCGCGTTCCCGCCGGGATGGCGCTCCAGTCGATCAGGCCGAACACGGCGGCGACCAGGCCACCGACGATGCCGGCCCCCATCGTGTACGCGGCGGAGATCTGGAACCCCGCCCGGTCGGTGACCAGGTACAGGATGTCGAAGATCACCGAGGTGGCCAGCAGCCCGAGGGGGAACACGATCAGGATGGGGTGGATTCCGTGCCCCATCGCCTTCGCGCGACTCTCCATGCCGTTCTCCTGTTCTCCGCCCCCAGGCCGGCCCGGGGTTCCCCGTCCCGACCGGACTACACCTGGGCGCTGACGGAGATCGCCTGGTGCGGGGCGCGGCGGACGATCGCCAGCCGGTCACCGCGCGCGGTCACCGTGGCCCGCCCGCCGCGTCGCCGCCGCACGGTCAGGTCGACGGTGGCACCGCCCACCCGGACACCCTCCAGCCGCAGGTCGGGCAGCCACTCGGGCAGATGGGGGTCGACGAAGACGGTGCGCAGCGGGGCCGCCGGCCGCAGCGCCAGCAGCGCCTGGACCAGGGCGATGACCGCACTGGCCGACCAGGCCTGCGGGGAGCACGAGTTCGGGTAGACGCCCGGAAAGGGGTGGGCCGGGTCGCGCGGGAGCCCGCTGAGCACCTCGGGCAGCCGGTGCCCGTCGAAGAGCGCCGCCGCGGCGAACATCCCCTCGGCCAGCCGGTGCAGGTGGGCCCAGCAGCCGTACCGGGCCAGCCCCAGGCCGACGGTGCCGGCCTCCACCGGCCACACGCTGCCCCGGTGGTAGCTGAACGGGTTGTACGCCGGGTGGTCGGCCGAGAGCGTCCGCACCCCCCAGCCGCTGAACATGTCGGGGGCGAGCAGCCGGTCGGCGACCCGCGCGGCCACCCGGGCCGGCACGATGCCAGTGGTCAGCAGGTGCCCGTCGTTGGAGTTGGTGGAGCGCACCGGCCGCTTGTCCGGCCCGAGCGCCATCGCGTAGCAGCCCCGCTCGGGCAGCCAGTACGCCCGGTGGAAGCGTCGCCGCAGCGCCCGGGCCCGGACGAGCAGGGCCGCGCCGCGCGCCGGATGGCCGGTCACCGTGAACACGACGGCCGCGTGCCGCAACGCCGCGTACCAGTAGCCCTGCAGTTCGCTGGTGGCGATCGGGTTCGGCACCACCCGACCGTCCTCGTCCACGATCGCCGTGTCGGAGTCCTTCCAGCCCTGGTTCTTCAGCCCTGCCCGGGACCGGCAGTGGTACTCCAGGAAGCCGTCCCCGTCGGGGTCGCCGTACCGCTCGATCCAACCCAGCGCCCGCCGGGCCGTGGGCAGCAGGTCGCGCACGGTGTCCAGGTCGCCGGTCCAGGCCAGGTACTGCCCGAGGAAGACCAGGAAGTCCGGTGCTGTGGACCAGTCGCCGTAGTACCCGGTGAACGGGTTGAGCCCGAGCGCGGAGACCGGTCCCCGGCGGGCCTCGTGCAGCGGCTCGCCCGGCTCCTCGTCGCGCCAGTCGTCCAGCCGCTGACCGAGGTGGTGGGCGTTGAGCCGCAGGCTGTCGGCCAGCATGGTGGGACCGGCCAGCAGTGCCTGCCAGGAGGCGGTCATCGTGTCCCGCCCGAAGATCTCCTGGTAGATGGGAAGCCCGGCCATCGGCGCGGCCGGCCCGGCCGGCTCGCCGAGCGGTAGCACGGCCAGGTCCTCCACGGCGCACCGCCAGGCCGCCGTCACGTCGAAGTTGCTGCTGCTCAACCCCGCCAGCTCGGCGGCGAGCCGGACCCGGGCCCGGGCGGCGGGATCGTCGGGCTCGGTGAACACCGGCGGGGGAGCGGCTCGTCGTGCCCCGTCGAAGACCGGCTCCACAAGCAGCTCGACCCGGGCGCTGCCGCCCGGTGGCACCGCGAGGTCGACCCGGAACGCGCCGTCGGCGTACGTCACCGGGGGGTCGGCCCGGATCCGGACCGCGACCGACCGGTCCAGCTCCGCGCGCAGGTAGCTCAGGCGCAGTTCACCCGTCGCCGGGTCCCAGCGGGCGTCGACGTCACCGTGCTGCAGCCGGCGGCCGGTCTCCGCCTCGCTGGTGTCGGCGAAGTCCGCCTCGACGCGGATCTCCAGCGCGAACCGCAGTGGCCGCGCGGCGTAGCTGGCCACGGTGAGCCGGGTCCGCAGCCCGGGACCGACGAACCGTTCGGTCATCAGGTACGCGGCCCGCGACGGCAGCTGCTCGCCGTCACCCAACTCCGCGTACGAGAGCTGGGCGTGCCCGCTCACGTTCGCCGTGCTGAACGGGACCGGCTCCCGGCCGTCGACGGTGATCCGTTCCCGGCTGAGCACCCGGGTGTTGTCGACGAAGAAGCCGTGCGGGTCGGTACCGGCGATCCGCCCGCGTACGTCGGTGACCAGCGTGCTCCACCCGCTCGCCAGATAGAGCAGGTCGGGCCGGACGCGTAGGTTGCGCACCGCGGTCATCGGCGGCCTGTACCCCTTTGCCGCCCCGCTACACGCCGTGACTCACGGGTGACGGTGGGCCCGGTCTCGGGCTACCAGCTCCACGGCCAGCGCGATCGCCACCGTCTCCACGGCCAGCAACGTCACCAGGATCAGCAACTGGGTGGCGCCGGCCCGGACCGGGCCGGCCCCGCCGAGCAGCACCCCGACGAACGCGCCCGGCAGGGTGACCAGCCCGACCGTGCGGGTCTGGTCCAGGGCCGGGACGAGCGCCTGCCCGGCGGCGGGCCGGCAGATCTCCAGCGCGGCGTCGCGGGGCAGCAGCCCCAGGGCCAGGCCCGCCTCGTACTCGCCGTGCCGGGCGCGCAGCTCGTCGAGGGTACGCCGGCCGGCGAGGCTGGTCGCGGTCATCGCCCCGCCGATCAGGATGCCCGCCGTGGGCAGCACCACCAGCGGCGTCGCCGGCAGCGCCCGGCCGGCCAGGAGTACGCCCAGGCTCGGCGCCACCCCGGCGGCGATCGCCAGCGGGGCGAGCCGGCGCGGGCAGCCGGGCCCGATCCGGCGGGTCGCGGTGACGCTCGCGACCACGTACATCAGCAGCACGAACAGCACGCTGCTCCACCAGGCCCGCAGCACCGCGACGATGACCAGGGACACGGCGCCGAGCTGGACGGTGGCCCGGGCGGCGGCGGTGAGCACGCTCCGGGCCCGGCCCAGCCCGCTCAGCCGCAGCACCGCCGCCCCGGCCACGGTGAGCGCGCCGAGGGTGACGGCAAGCGCCGGGCCGATCGCCACCGTGCCACCGCTCATCCGGTGAGGGTATGCGGCGGTGGCCGGCCGGCGGGTGGGTACCCGCCGGCCGGCCCGCCGATCACCGGCCGTAGACCTCGAACTCGTAGAGCGAGAAGCCGTACGAGGTGGCCCGCTTGACCCCGTACATCCGCACGTAGCGGGCGGTGGTCGGGGCGAAGGTCACCAGGTCCACGCCGCCGTTGCCGACGGTGGTGGCGAACACCGGCGTCCAGGTGCTGCCGTCGCCGGAGACCTCGATCCGGTACCCGGTGGCGTAGGCGGACTCCCAGCGCAGCACGACCCGGCCGACGCCGCGCGCCGCACCGAGGTCGACCCGGATCCACTGGTTGTCGTTGTACGAGCTGGCCCACCGGCTGCCCAGGCTGCCGTCGACCGCTTTGTCCGGGGTGTAGCTGGTGAGGAACTGGGTGCTGGAGGCGTTCGCCGGGCGACCCTGGGCGAGGTTGCCCACGTCGTCGCCCCGGTGCGCCGGGAAGGAGACGACCTGCTGGTAGGTGGGCCGGTTCTGCCAGCCGATCAGCGGGTGGGTGATGCCACCCAACCCGGACTGGGCGATGGCGTCGGCGCACCACTGGTCACCGGCCCCGCACTTCGCGTCGCCGGGGTAGACCGTGGTGGCCGGTACGGCGGCCGCCTGGCCGAGGGCGTCCAGCAGCGCCTGCCGGCACCCGCCGAGGCTGCCGTTGCCGCAGTACGTGCGGCCGAGGCCGCCCGCCACCGGGTCGCCGAGCACGGCCCGGATGTCCTTGTCGACGTACCCCCACCAGCCGTACTGGAACGACGAGCCCTTGTGCGGCTGGCCCTGCAACGCCCAGACGGCGGTGCCGTCGCGGCCGCCGTTCTGCCCGCCCGAGGGCGCCTCGTTGACCTCGATGGCGTCGACGAGGGCGGCGTAGAGGTCCGGGCCCAGGCCGGGGCGGAACTCGGCGGACGCCAGCAGCGGCCACCAGGCGTCGAAGATCCGGATCGCGTCGGCGTGCTGGTAGACCTTCGAGCCGGGAGCGGTCTCGACCCGGCGTGCGCCGGCCTGCCGCCACGCCTGGAGTTTCGCGACCGCGTCGGCCAGCGCCGGGTCGGTGACCGGCTGGCTGGTCAGCACCCGCAGCAGGTTGCCGAGCACCTGCTCGCCGCGCAGGTCGGTGACGGCCGCGTCGGCCATGATCCGGACCACCCCGGCCCGGTCCAGCTTGCCCTGGGCGATCGCCGCGCGCACCCGCCCGTCGAGCAGGTCACCCCGGTGCACCGAGCCGAAACTGAAGTTGCCGTCGGCGGCGCCGTAGTCCTTGGCCTGCTTGTTGTTCCAGCTGACGTAGTAGTCCTGGTTGACCGACTGCGGGTGGGCGGCGGGCGGGGTGTAGCCGGCGGTGTTGGTGTCCGGGTTCCAGCTCGCCCACTCGTACGCGGCGTCCGCCTTCTGCGGCAGGTTCGGGTCGGCCCCGCCCGCGCGTACCGGGTTCAGTCCGGAGTTGTAGTACGCCGCCTCGGTGGAGTTGACGTAGAACCAGTTGAACGCGTACCCGACGTCGGCCGCGGACTGCTGGAACGCCGCCGCCGAGCCCATCGCCGCCGGGTCGTTGTACGCCTGGAAGCCGATCGCCGAGTCGGCCTCGTGCCGGTACGTCGAGCGCAGCTTCGTGAAGGCCACCGGCTGCCCGTTCACCAGGCCCCGGTGCGAGACCAGGCCGTACTTCGTGCGCAGTGCGCGCAGCGTGTACGAGCCGGCCGGGGTGGAGTCGGCGAGCGTCGGCGACCAGGAGTTGGTGTGCTCCAGCACCTCCATGGCCAGGCACTGGCCGTGGTAGAGGTAGCGGCTGGACTGCAGGGTCGGGGCGCTGCCGTCGGTGGTGCACAGCGGCACCGCGTACGTGTCGGTGAGATCCTGGCTCGCGGAGGTGGCGCTCCACGCGTAGTCCTGGCCCCGCCCGAGCAGCACGTAGAGGTTCAGCCCGGCGAAGGCGGCGCCGCGGGCGCTGACCCCGGGGCCCTGCAACTCCTGGAGCATGAGCAGTTGCGGGGCGAAGTAGCCGGTCTGCGGGCCGAACACGGCCACCGGGTTGCCGCTGGTGGTGTGCCGGCCGGAGACCACCACCGCGTTGGACATGCCGTGCGACTTCAGCCCGGCGAGCCCGCTGAGCAGGCCCTCGGTCGTCTTGCTGCCGCCGCTGCTGAGGGCGGCGGCGCCGGCGGAGCCGGTCCGGTTGTAGACCAGCGGCTCGGCGGCGACGGTGCCGGCGTCGGGCAGCGCCACGCTGGGCGCGTTGGCGGCCGCCCCGCCGTACGGGAAGCTCTGCCCGTCGTGCAGGGTCAGCACGGTCTCCGGGTCGTTCTGCTGGCGGAACGCCTGCCACACCTGGTCACCGGTGGTGGTGCCGTACTTGGCCCGGGCGGCGATGCGGACGAGCGCGGACTGGATCTCCGAGCCACCGCCGCCGCCGAAGAGGCCGCCGACCACGCCGGCGGTGGCGATCAGGTCGGTCATGGTGAAGTGGGTCGGCTTGCCGGCGCCGGTCAGCACGTACTCGCCGGGGTAGTTGTCGTCGGCGATCGACTTGTCGATGTAGGCGTTGACGCCGGCGATGTAGTCCCCGACGTCGGTGTAGAGCTGCTGGCCCCGGGCGCCCTTGAGGCGCAGCGCGTCCACCTGCGCCTGCAGGTCGGCCTCCGTGTACGGCGAGTTGGCCCAGACGCTCTGTTCGAGGTCGCGGTTGCCGGGCGCGCCACCGGCGAACGAGGTGAGGGTGCCCCGGCCGACGTGGCGCAGCAGGTCCATCACCCAGAGCCGGTCCTGCGCCCCGGCGTAGCCGGCGCCGAACATGGTGCCGGCGCGGGTGGTGCCGGTGACGTGCGGTACGCCGGTGGCCTTGTCCCGCACGATGGTCACGTCGGCGCGGGGCTGGATCCGGCTCTCCACCAGGGCGTCGGGGACGCCGAAGGAGGCGTCGTTGTAGAACTGCGCGATCTGCTCGTCGGTCAGCCCGGCGTAGCCGTAGACCAGGTTGGCGTACTCGTCGAGCTGGTCGCTGGAGTGCGCGGGGCGGGTGCCGAGGGCCTGGTGGGCGAGGATGCCGGCGAGGGTGGCGTTGCCGTTCTCGCCCGGCGGCAGGATGTCGGCGCACTGGCCGAGGCAGTAGTCGTTGGCGGCGAACGTGGTGGCGGCGAGCGCCGGTGACGGTGGAACGACCGTCAGGGCGCTCGCCGCCGCGGTGAGGGCCGCGGTCAGCACCGCGAGCCGGGCACGGGTGGTGGTACGGGTCATGGCGGATCCTCCGGGGGTGCGGAGTCGGGCCGGTCCGACGCCCGGCGGCCAGGTACCGACCTCTCGCCCTCCGCGCCCGGGCGTCACACCCGGAGGTGAGAATCACTCATATCTACCTCCGGGTAATGATCGATGGCGTTCCATGCCACGGGATAGATGCCGTTCACCACCCGCGAATGCCGACTTTCCGCCCGGATCAGTCCCAGGACTGGCTGATGTTGACCATCCAGTGTGTCCCGAAGCGGTCGACGCAGGCGCCGTACACGTCGCCCCACATCTGCTTCTCCAGCGCCACGGAGACGCTGCCGCCCTCGCTGAGGCGGCCGAAACAGCGGGTCAGCTCGTCGGCGTTGTCGCCGTTGAGGATCAGCGACACGTTGTCGCCCGGGTGCAGCTCCATCCCCGGCGGCGCGTCGGACCCCATGATCACGTAGCCCCGGTCGGTGCGCAGCAGCCCGTGCATGATCTGCTCGGCCAGCGCCGGCTCCGCGCCGCCCATCTCGCCGAACGTCATCAGCTGCAACTCCCCGCCGAAGACGTCGCGGTAGAACTCCATCGCCGCCCGGGCGTCACCCCGGAAGCTCAGGTACGGGTTGAGTCTCGAACCCACGTCGGCTCCTCGCGTCCACGGCCCGGGCGGGATGCCCGGTCCCGGATGGACAACGAGGCGCGGGGCCCGGGGGCGCGGTGGAGGTGGCGCCGTTGACACCCCCACCGCTCTCCCCGCCGGTACGCCGTCAGTCCTTCTGGAACGACTGGCGCACCACACCGCCCACCAGGGCGCACCAGGTGGTGGTGCTGACCTTGCCGTTGGGCTCCAGGCCGTGCAGGCGCTGCAGGTCCTGCAGGGCCTTCTTGGTCACCCAGTCGTACTCGCCGGTGAGGGCGACGTCCGCGTAGCCCTTGGAGTTGAGCATGAACTGCACGGCGGTCACCGGGATGCCGGTGGCGTCCTTCTCCAGCTCCGGCGCGAGCGTCTCCCAGGTCGGCGCGGTCAGGGTGGCGTCGACGTCGACCGGGATCCCGTTGCGGGCCTGCCAGTCCTGCACCGCGGCCACGGTGGCGGCGTCGAAGACCCCGGTGACCGGCACGGTGTAGCCGCGGAAGGTGAGCAGGTACTGCGCGACCTTCACCACCGGGCCGCCGACGAAACGCCAGATGTCGGGCCAACGGCGGGCCGGCACGTCGGCCAGGTCGGTGCCGAGCTTGGCGAAGACGGCGCGTCGCAGCGCCGGGAACTCCCGGTAGAACATCGCGCCGGGGCACTGGGTGGACCGGAAGTCCCAGTGGCCGAAGATGTCGTGCGCGTGCAGGCCGTACTGCTCGCAGATCGTGGTGCAGAGCTTGGTCAGGGCGGCCAGCAGCTCCTGCGGCGGCGTCTCGGTGACGTACGTGCCCTCGTTCTCGATGCCGATGGCCCGGCCGTTCTCGCCCGGGCAGTGCGCCGAGATCATCTGCCGGTCGCCGGCCTCCAGCCGCTCCAGGCTGCCGTGCCGGCCCTCCATCACGTACCCGCCCCGGCTGACCGTGAAGTGCTGGCCGGTGTCCGACCAGTGGTTGACGTCCAGGTGCAGGTCCTGGCAGTCGCGGGCGAGCTGCTTGGCGTGCTCCTCGGAGTAGTCCGTGACGTTCGGGAACGCCATGTGGTGCACGATGATCTTGTTGGTGGCGATCGCGCTGATCGACAGCGGGTCGGCCGGCGGCCGGGCGCCCCACTCGTCGCAGCTGATGATCCAGTCGAGGTCGGCGCCCGGCGCGGCCTGCGCGGCGGCCGGGAGGGCGAGCTCGCTCCCGACGACGGCGACAGCGGCGGCGCCGAGTCCGGCCCGCAGCAGCGTACGGCGGTCCAGCTCGGGGTGGTCGAAGTGCATGTCATCTCCTCTGTGGCCGGTCGCAGCGGCCCACGGCGGCACGCGGGAACGGGCGGCGGCCCGGGCGGACGCCCTGAAAAGGACCTCCAGAAACCGCGCGTGTTGTGGAGGATATTGCCAGCGACGGGCGAGCGCCAGAGGCTGAGCCGGATCGATGCGCACCGGCCGCCCGGCCGGTGCGCCGCCCCGGGCCGGGAGAGCGGGCAGCCGGCCCCGACGGTGGTCCGTGTCCGAGCACCGGGACGGGCGACGCCGGACCCGGCACCGTGTGGCACCCTTGGTGCCGTGCAGAGCCCCAGCTCAACCGGCATCCTGGTGACGCTGGCCGTCCTCGCCTGCACCGGCCTGCTCGGCTGGTGGTGGCGTCGCCGCGACGGCCGGCTGCGCCGTCCCGCCCCGAGCACCGCGCCCGCCCCGGCGGCCGCGCTGGCCGGCATCGGCGTACCACCCGGGGTGGTCACCCTGGTGCAGTTCTCCGCCCCGGTCTGCGCGCCCTGCCGGACCACCCGCCGGGTGCTGACGCAGCTCCGCTCCGACCTGCCCGGCCTGCACCTGATCGAGGTCGACGTCGAGCAGCACCTCGACGTGGCCCGCGCGCTCGACGTCTGGCGCACCCCGACCGTGCTGGTGGTCGACGCCACCGGACGGGTGGCGCAGCGGGCGGCCGGCGTACCGTCCGCCGACGCGCTGCGGGCGGCGCTCACCCCACTGCTCGCCGAGGCCCCCCGGTGACCGCCCTGGTGCTGACCCGGCGGCGGGTGGTGGACCACGGCCGGCTCGCGACGAGCCTCTGTGCGTCCTTCCGTCCCGCCTGACCGACCGACCCCTCGTCCGAAACGGAACACCCATGCCGCTCGACCCCCGCGGGCCGCGGTTCGCCGCCGCCCTCACCTCCGTCGTCCTCGCCGTCGCCCTGGCCACCGGCTCCGGGCTGCTCGTCGGTGCCCAGGCCGTGATCTTCGCGATCACCGCCGCCAACCCCCGCCTCGGGCCGTACGGCCTGCTCTACCGGACGCTGGTGGCCCCGCGCCTGGAGCCGCCCGCCGAGCTGGAGCCGGTGGCGCCGGTCCGCTTCGCCCAGCTGGTCGGCCTGGTCTTCGCCGGCCTCGGCGCGACCGGCTGGCTGGCCGGCGTACCGGCGCTGGGGCTGGCCGCCACCGGCGCCGCGCTCGCCGCCGCCTTCCTCAACGCCGCCTTCGACCTCTGCCTCGGCTGCGTCGGCTACCTGGCGATCCGCCGGCTGCTCGGCCGGCCGCTGGCCGCCCGGGTGCCCGCGCCGACCCGCTGACCGTCTCGGGTCGTTCCCGCCCGACCCGCTGACCGATCCGGACCATCCTCGCCGCGGTGCCGCCGCGCCGCCTCCCCGGGCGGCCCACGACGCGGCGGCCCGTGGCCCGGTGGCCCGGGCTGACAACCGGCCGGGGGCCCGCCTATCCTCGACCGGGTTCGATCGCGGGGGAGGACGACGGATGAAGCTCGGTGAGGCGCTGGCGGACCGCGCCGACGCGGTGCGCCGCGTCGAGCAGCTGCGGACCCGGATCGTGGCGAACGCGCGCTACCAGGAGGGCGAGACGCCGGCCGAGGACGCGGGGCAGCTCCTCGCCGAACTCGACGAGGTGCTGGCGCGGCTGGAGACCTTGATCCGCCGGATCAACCGGAGCAACTCGTCGTTCCCGGTGCCCGGGATCGGCACCCTCACCGACGCGCTCGCCCGCCGTGACGTGCTGCGGCTGCGCCACGCCGCGGTCAGCGCCGCCGCCGACGCGGCCGCGGGCGGGCGGGGGCCCGCCCGGCAGCTCCGCTCCGAGTTGCGGATGCTCGCGGCGCTGCCGGTGGCACAGCTGCGGCAGCGGGCCGACGGGCTGGCCCGCGACCTGCGCGAACTCGACGTGGCGATCCAGCGCGCCAACTGGGAGGCCGACCTGCTGGACTGAGGACTGTGGAGCAGGTAGCCGTCGCGGAGGCGAGCACACCCGGACCGGCTGTACGCCGGCCCACCCTTTCTGGCGCGCGGTGGGCAGCGCAGGGGTTCGACTCCCCGGACGCATCACGCAGCCCCGCACCCGCGCACCGGGAACAGCGCACGACACACCGCGCATCACCACGTGCAGGTCCACGACGGCGAGGGCGGGCAAGGGGCACTCCACATCCGCACGGCGCAGGAACCGCTTGTCGCGGGCGGTCTCCGGGTCGTCAACCGTGGGGCGCGGCGTCCAGGTCGAGCTCGCGCCGCCAGATCCGGTGCCAGCGCTCCGGCGCCGAGGGGGCCGACCACCGCGCGGCGGGACCGTCCGGGTGGACGCCGCAGGCCGGGCAGGCCCGGCCCGGTCGACGCCGCTCGGTGCCGCAGGCCAGGCAGTGGGTGGCCGCGTCGACCCCGGCGGCCCAGCGTTCGAGGACCGCCCGGACGACCGTGGCGAGCGGTGCCGTCGGGTGGCGCTCCGGGTCGGGACAGTAGGCGATCCGGGACCAGCCCCACGAGCTCCAGGGCGGCGGGTTCGGTGGGGTCCGCCGGCCCGTCGCCTTCTCCCGGCGCCGGCGGGCGGCGTACTCCTCTGCCCGCGGCAGCACCACGTCGCGGGCCCGTTGCAGCTCGTCGGCGGCGCGCCCGAGCGCGTCGAGGTCGTCGGTGAGCCGACGCGGGATGGCGGCGGAGACGACCAGGTGGTGCCAGGTGGCCCGGAACCCGTACGGCGCGCAGTGCAGCGTGCACTCGCGCAACGCGTACAGCCGGCGCTGCGGGGCGAGGGTGCGGTCGCAGACCCGGCGCGCCTGGGCCGGGAAGCTGGTCACCGGAGCCGCTCGGCAAGCGTGGCCCGCAGGTCGTCGGGCAGCCCGTCGCGCGCCAGCAGGTCGGGCAGCAGCCGCGGCTCGGTCAGGTACGCCCGGAACGCCTGCGCGATCGTCACCCCGTGCGCCGGACGGTCCCGCACCGTCACCGGGTCACCGGCCCAGATGTCACCCGGCTCCAGCACCCGCAGGTACGCGCCCGGACGCATCGCCCGGGTGAAGGTCTTCACCCACCGCGGCTCGCCCATCTTGTGCTGGAACGTGACGCACGGGATCCGGCCGAACGTCGGCTGGAGCACCAGCCGCGGGCCGACGTGCCACCGCTCGCCGATGACCGCGCCGTTGACGTCCACGCCCTCGGTGGTCAGGTTCTCGCCGAACAGCCCGTCGGCGAGCGGGCGGCTCAACCGCGCCTGCCACCAGTCGTAGTCCTCCCGCGCGTACGCGTAGACCGCCTGGTCGTCACCGCCGTGGTGGGCGATGTCGAAGATCTGGTCGCCGACGAGGCCACTGTGCAGTCCGGTCGTCTTCGGCCCGGGCGCCCGCACGTGCACCAGGCGGTCGACCGGCCGCTTGTTGATGCCGGTGACCCCGACGTCCTTGGCCGGGTTGGGCTCCGGCACCGCCAGGTTGATCGACACGACCCTGCTCACCTGCGGGAGCCTAACCAGCCCCGCCGCCACGCACCGCCCCATTTCCGTCCGGGGGCGCAGCGGTCCGGTCAGCCTTCGTCCGCGCCGGACACGGGTCGGGCCGGAGGGCCGGCCGGGCGGGCCTTCTGCGGGTGGGGTGTCTCGTGGCGGGCCAGCATGGCGACGAACTCACGGATCTTGCGCTCGCGGGTCTCCGCGCGTTTGACGGCGTTGAGCCGGTGGATCAGCGAGAACCGGTTGGTCCTGGTGAGGACGTCGAACATGGCCTGGGCGGCGGGCTCGGCGGCAATGGCGGCGAGCAGGTCGTCCGGCACCTCGGCCTCGGACGGCGGGGCGTAGGCGGCGGCCCATCGTCCGTCCGCCTTCGCGGCCTCGACCGCGGCCCGGCCCGCGGGCGTCATCCGACCCTGCTCCTCCAGCCGGGCCACGTGCTCCACGTTGCGCCGCGACCAGGAGCTGCGCGGCCGGCGCGGGGTGAACCTGATCCAGGAGCTCTCCGCGTCCCGGGCCCGGGCCTGCCCGTCGATCCAGCCGAAGCAGAGCGCCTCGTCGACCGCCTGCTGCCAGGTCAGCGTGGTGACCGTGCCGCCCTTCTTCGTCAGGGCCAGCCAGACCCCGGGCGACGTGGCGTGGTGCGCCGACAACCAGTCGCGCAGCGCGGCCGCGTCGGCGACGACCACCTCGTCCAGCTCGGCACCCGGCATGGCGACAGGCTACCGGCCGCCCGGGCCGACCGGGGACCGCACGCCGAGCCACTGCTCGGCGTCCCAGGCCCGGAACCGTTCCACCTCGGTGAAGCCCAGCCTGGCCGCGAGGCGCAGCGAGGCGGTGTTGGCGGTCTGGGTGGTCAGCACCACCGGCTCGCCGGGGCGGACGCCGTCGAACCAGTCGAGGGCCGCCGCGCACGCCTCGGCGGCGTACCCGGATCCCCACGCCCGGGGCAGGAACAGATAGCCGAGGTCGGCCTTTCCCACGGCGGCCGGACGACGGTGCGCGGTCGCCCTCCGCAGCAGGATCTGGCCGATCATCGCCCCGTCGCGGGCCACGACGAAGCTCCCGGGCCACCGCTCGGGCACCTCGGGCAGCTCGCGGTCGAGCGCGTCACGCTCGCGGGGACCACCGAGGTAGGTGTGCACCTGCGGCGACGCCAGCAGGTCGAGGAACGCCGCCCGGTCCCGGGCCTCGGCCGCGCGCAGCAGGAGCCGCGCGGTCCGGATCGGCGCGGGCGGCCAGGGGACGCCTCCGAGGTCACTCACGCCGGCCAGCCAACCAGTGGGCCCGGTGCCGAGCAAGCCCGGGACCGCGGATCCGTCGACGCCCTGAGCTGACCGGCGCGCCCTATCCGGCGCCGAGCTGCTCGCGCAGGATGTCCGCGTGTCCACAGTGCTGGGCCAGCTCGCGCAGCACATGCAGGTACACCCACCGCAGCGGCAGGGGACCCCGCCGGTGCCCGGGCAGGACGTCGTCCAGGTCCAGGGTCGACGTCGCCCGGCGCGAGGCGGCGCAGGCTTCGCGGTGCGCCTGCCGGACGGTGGCGATCGTGTCGTCGTCGGCGAGGACGAACGAGTCCTCCGACGACTCCGGGATGCCGATCTCGGCGCGCGACCGGCCGGTCACGACCTCGTCGAACCAGACCCTCTCCACGAAGGTGGCGTGCTTGACCAGACCCAGCAGGGTGGTCCGGGAGGCCACCAGCGAGCGGCGTGCCTGCTCCTCGGTCAGCCCGTCCAGGCAGCCGTCGAGCGCGGCGCGGTGCTCGTCGAGGAACGCCTCGAACTGGGCCCGGGCCGGCAGCGCGACGACCCGGTCCGCGAAGGTCGGCGGGAAGGAAGGCATGGGCGAAGCATTGCAGACCGTCGCCCGTCGCCGTGGTCACCGGCTGCCCGCACCGCCGTCCGCGGCGAGGGCTTGGCCACCCCGCAGGGCTGCGGCCAGCTGGTCCAGGCCCAGCGAGCCCAGCTCCAGCGCGTGGCGGTGGAAGGCGCGCCGGTCGCCCGGGAAGGCGGCACGGCCGGCGCGCCACACCCGTTCGCCCGCCGCGTAGGCCAGCGCCTGCCCCGGCCGGCCCAGGTAACGCGCCAGCTCGCCGGAGGCGTACGGCCCCTGGTGGCAGCGCTCGCGCAGCAGCTCCAGCGCGGCCTGCGGCGTCCACACCGCCCGGTCACCGGAGCGCATCGGCAGGCGCAGGTGCAGGCCGATGTCGAGCACCACCCGGGCCGCCCGCAGCAGCCGCAGGAACAGGTACCCCAGCCGAGCGCCCGGCTGGTCGTAGCACCCGAGTTCGTCCATGAACCGCTCGGCGTACAGGGCCCAGCCCTCCTGGCTGCCGGAGAGGCCGCCGAGCAGGTTCAGCCGCTGCCCGAGGCCGCCCCGGCAGACCTCGTGGCCGAGCTGGAGGTGATGACCGGGCACCCCCTCGTGGTAGGCGGTGCTGTAGGCCCACCAGGTGGGGAAGCGCGTCTCACCCTCCGGCAGGAACCACCAGACCCGGCCCGGACGCGTCAGGTCCCGCGACGGTCCGGTGTATCCGGTGCCGGACGACACGGTCACCCGCGACTCGATGCGCCGCAGCGGGGCGGGGATGTCGAAGTGCACGCCGTCCAGCCGCGCGACGGCGGCCGCCAACAGCTCCTGCAGCCAGGCCGCGAACGCCTCCCTGCTGTCCAACGTGCCGGGCGCGTCGGGGCGGTCGAGCCGGGCGCGCACCTCGGGCACGCTGCCGCCCAGGGCCTTCGCCTCCGCGACCAGCTCCGCCTCGGTCGCGCGGAACTCGTCCCAGCCCCAGTCGTACAGCTCGCGCAGGTCGGGCTGCGCCGCCAGGAACGTGCGCACCCAGAGGGCGTACCGCTGTCGGCCGAACGCCTCCTCCTCGACGGCCCGCGGCGCCAGGTCCGCGGCCAGCAGCTCGGCCAGTTTCCGGTACGCCGCCCGGGCCCCGGTGGCCGCGGCCTGCAGCGACGCCCGCTGGGGCCCCTCGCCGTAACGCTCCACCAGCGCGACGTCGTCGTCGATCCAGGTGCGGCAGCGTTGCCTGACGAGTTCCACCTGACGCCGCGCCGGCACCTGGCCGCGCTCCGCGGCGATCAGGAGGCTGCGAGCGTATCCGTCCAGGGCGGTGGGGATCGCGGCCAGCCGCGCGCCGACCCGGGCCCAGCCCTCCTCGACGGCCGCGCCCCCGACATCGCGCCCGGGCACCGCGGCCTCGACCGCCTGGCGGATGAGCTGGAGCGGACCGGTGGCCGCCACGTGCAGTTCGCGCAGGTCCTCGCCGGCCTCGTGGAAGGCGATCCGGGTGTGCAGCCGCTCGGCGAGGTGCGCGTGCAGCGGGGTCACGGCCGACCGCGGGTCGGCCAGGGCGTCGAGCGCGCGCAGGGCGCGGGCGGCGAGGTCGGCGCGGGCCTGGTGGCCCTCCGGGCCGTAGTCGGTGAGGCCGTCGACATCCTGCTCGCCGGCGTCGACGACCGCGGTGCAGGGGTCCAGGGTGGCCATCTCGCGCAGGAGCCGGTCCGCGAGGTCCTCGATCATGCGCGCCAGCCTAGGGGCTCGGCCCGGCCGCCGACGCCCCTCGATACCGCGCCGACCGTGCCCGCCTACGGCTCCCGGGGCCTGGACGCCGCGCTGCTGCTGATCCCCGGGGGCGGGTTCCTGCCCTGGACCGATCCCCGGGTGGTCGGCACGGTCGACGCGCTGCACAACACCGGCCGGGTACGGGCGGCGGAGGACACCTTCACCCGCCTGCTCGACCTGCGCAACGACGTCGGGCTGCTCAGCGAGGAGTGCGACCCGGCGGCGGGCCGGCAGCTCGGCAACACCCCGCAGGCGTTCAGCCTGGTCGGACTGGTCAACTCGGCGCGGCAGCTCAGCGGCGCCAGCACCCGCACCTCGGCCAGCCGGGCGGAGCAGCGCACCCGGGCGTGAGCCGGCCTCCTACGATCACCGGATGTACGCGCCGACCTACCCGATCCGCACCGCGCGGCTCACCCTGCGCCCGGTCACCCTCGACGACCTCGACGACGTGCACGCCTACCAGCGCCGATCGGACGTCGTCCGGTGGATGCGCGGCGCCGGGCCGCGGACCCGGGAGCAGTCCCGGGCGTCGGTGCGCGCCATGGCGGCCGAGGACGCGTTGCGGGCGGAGGGCGACTGCCTGACGCTGGCGATCGCCACCGGAGCGGGCGTGATCGGCACGGTGGAGCTGGTCTGGCGCAGCCGGCCGGACCGTACGGCGGAACTCGGCTACGTGCTGCACCCCGACCACGGCGGCCGTGGGCTGGCCACCGAGGCCGCCACGGCGCTGCTCGACTGGGGCTTCGGTGAGCTGGGGCTGCACCGGGTGTTCGCCCGTTGCCACGCCGGCAACGAGGCGTCCGCCCGGCTGATGTCCCGCCTCGGCATGCGCCGCGAGGCGCACCACGTACGCAGCTACCTGTTCCGGGGTGAGTGGGCCGACCAACTGGTCTTCGCGATCCTGGCCGACGAGTGGCGGGCCCGGGCCCGGTGAGCGGGGCGGGGCCGGTCAGCGGCCGGCCGCCGGCGCACCGGTGGCCGCCGGCAGGCATGCGGGGCGCCGGAACGGGTAGGCGCGGCGCCGGGGAGGCGGTCGCCTCCGGGATCGAGGGGGAGCATGGTCGCCACCGCCGTCGCCGTGGTCATCGTCGTCGCGATCGTGCTGCTCGTGCTGTCGTTGAGCGTCCGGCTGGTGCAGCAGTACCAGCGGGGCGTGGTGTTCCGCTTCGGCCGGGTGCTCGACCGGCTCCGGCAGCCCGGCTTCCACCTGATCGTGCCGGTGGCCGACCGGATGGTGCGGGTCAGCATGCAGACCACCGTGATCGGGGTGCCCGCGCAGGGCGTGATCACCCGCGACAACGTCACGCTCACCGTCGACGCGGTCGTCTACTACCGGGTGGTCGATCCGGTGAAGGCGCTGGTCAACGTCCGCGACTACCCGTCGGCCGTGCTCCAGGTGGCGCAGACCGCGCTGCGCTCGGTGATCGGCAAGGCCGACCTGGACACCCTGCTGCGGGACCGGGACCGGATCAACGCCGAGTTGAAGTCGGTCATCGACGCCCCCACCGAGAAGCCGTGGGGCCTGCTCATCGAGCGGGTCGAGGTCAAGGACGTGGCGCTGCCGGAGGGGATGAAGCGCTCGATGTCGCGCCAGGCCGAGGCGGAGCGCGAACGGCGGGCCCGGGTGATCGCCGCCGACGGCGAGTTCCAGGCGTCCCGGCGGCTGGCCGACGCCTCCCGGGCGATGGCGGACACGCCCGGGGCGTACCAGTTGCGGCTGCTGCAGACGGTGGTCGACGTGGCCTCGGAGAAGAACAGCACCCTGGTCATGCCCTTCCCGGTCGAGCTGCTGAAGTTCTTCAACGCGGTTGCCGAGGGGGCGCGGCCGGCGGAGCAGGCGCCGCCGCTCGGGCCGGTCACGGAGAGCGTCGCGGTGGCCGCCGAGGGGGACGGGCACCGCCCCGCCCGCTGACGGGACAGCGTATATACCGCCTAGCTGTATATCCTCGCGAGCATGACCGACAGTCCGCTGCGGGAACCCACGTTCCTGGTCCTCACCGCGCTGGCCGAGACGCCCCGGCACGGGTACGCCGTCATCGAGGACGTGCTGCGCGTCTCCGACGGCCGGGTCCGGCTGCGCGCCGGCACCCTCTACGCCGTCCTCGACCGGCTGCGCGCCGACGGCCTCATCGAGGTCGAGCGCGAGGAGGTGGTGCAGTCCCGGCTGCGCCGCTACTACCGGCTCACCGCCCTCGGCGCGACCCGGCTCGCCGACGAGGCCACCCGACTGCGCCGCAACGCCGACGCCGCCGGGGCGCGGCTGCGCCGGGCCGGCCTGCTCCCGCAGGGAGGAGCGGCGTGACCGACGAGAAGCTGGAGCGCCGTTACCGTCGGCTGCTCGCCGTCTACCCGTGGGAACACCGCCGGGCGTACGAGGAGGAGATGCTCGCCGTCCTCCTGGCCGGCGCCCGCCCCGGTCAGACCCGGCCCGACGCCGCCGACGCGCTCGACCTGGTCGGCGGCGGCCTGCGGGCCCGGGCGAGGGCGGGTGCGCGGCAGTTCACCGCACCCGCCTGGGTGGACGCCGCCGCCGTCACCGGGCTGCTGGCCGCGCTGCTGCTGCTCGCGTCGGCCGCGAAGGACCTCGCCGACCGGCTCGTGCCGAACCCCGACGTGCTGGTGTACGTCCCACCGACCGGTGCCGACCTCCTCGACTGGCTTCGGGTGGCGGGGTGGCTCGCCGTGGCCGTGGCGACGCTGCTCGGTTGGCTGTGGCTCGCCGCCGGCCTGGCCTGGACGGCGGTGGCCGCCTGGGGTGTGCTGGTGGGCAGGGGCCTGCTCGACCAGCCCGGGTTCACCGTCTCCACCCTGCCGCAGCTCACCCTGGCCCTGATGGCGGCGACCGCGCTCACCGTGCCCACCGCCACCCGGCGGGCGGTGTCGGTGCTGGGCGTACGCCGGCTGGTGGCCCTGGTCCTCGCGCCGCTGGCTGGCACCGCGGTGCTCGAACTGAGCCGGCTCAGCCAGGCCAGCACCGACCTGGTCGGCGCCGTGCCGGTCCACGTCTTCTATGGCCTGCTGGGCGCCCGCAGCGAGGCCCTGCTCTGGCTCTACGTCGCGGTACTGGCCGGGGCCGGCCTCGTCCTGCTGGTCAGTCTGGCCACGCTGGCCCCGCCGGTGCGGGTGCGGGTGCTGGTCGCGCTCAGTCCGCTGGCCGCGCTCGCCCTGGTCATGGACAACATGCACACCTGGCCCGGGTCGGTCGTGCCGCTCGACGCGGGGGAGGTGGCCCTGCTGGTCCTCGCTCCGCTGACCACCTTCCTGGCCGGCGTGCTGCTGGTCCGTCGCCGGGAGGAGACCCGACGCCTGCTGGCGCTGGGCCGCGCCGCCGACCGGAACTGACCGCCCCGACAGGGCCAACCGGTGGCCCCGCGCTCAGGCCGGGGCCACCGGCGTCCGCTCACCCGCCTGCTCCGGCACCGCCACCGCCGCCGGCTTCGGCAGGGTGAAGACGAACCGGGCGCCCTCGGCGTACCCGTCGTCCAGTCGCAGCGTGCCGCCGTGGTACTCGACGATCTTCTTGCAGATGGCCAGCCCGATCCCGGTCCCGTCGTAGCTGCCCCGGGGATGCAGCCGCTGGAAGATCAGGAAGATCTTGTCGGCGTAGCGCGGCTCGATGCCGATGCCGTTGTCGGCCACCGCGAACGACCAGCCGTCGGCCTCCTCGGTCGCCTCGACGCGGATCCGGGGGGCCCGATCGGGACTGCGGAACTTCACCGCGTTGCCCAGCAGGTTCTGCCACAGCATGGTCAGCAGCGTCGGATCGCCGTTGACCACCGGCAACGGGTCGGCGACGACCTGCGCCCCGGCGTCGGCGATCGGCCCGGACAGGTTCGACTCGGCCTGGGCCAGCACCTCGGCCAGGTCCACCTCCCGGTCGTCGCCGTAGACCCGGCCGATCCGGGAGAACGCCAGCAGGTCGTTGATCAGGCTCTGCATCCGGGTCGCCCCGTCGACGGCGTACCCGATGTACTGGCGGGCCCGGTCGTCGAGCTGGTCGGCGTAGCGGCGGTGCAGCATCTGGCAGAACGAGGCCACCTTGCGCAGCGGCTCCTGCAGGTCGTGCGAGGCCACGTAGGCGAACTGCTCCAGGTCCTCGTTGGAGCGGCGCAGCTCGTCGGCCTGCTGTTCGAGGGCGTCGCGGTGCCGGCGGCTGGTCTTCAGCGCGTCGACGACCCGCTGCCGCATCGTCTCCACGTCCGCGGTCAGCCGGGCGATGTCCGCCGGGCCCTCCGGGGTCAGCCGGTGCTCGAAGTCGCCGCCCGCGACCTGCCGCACCGAGGCGCCGAGGCGGCCCAGCGGGCGCAGCACGGTCAGCCGGACCAGCACCGAGATCACGATGCTGGAGAGCAGCAGCGTCGCCAGGATCGCCACGAACAGCACGTCGCGCACGGCCCGGGCCCGGTCCAGGTCGGCCCGCCCGGCCGCCTGCTCGCGGTCCAGCCGGCCCTCCAGGGACTTCAGGGCGGCCTGGGCGGCGTCGAAGGCCAACCGGCCACGCTGGACGATCGGGGCCAGGTCCACCGGGGACGCGCCACCGCGCCGGGCGGCGATCAACCGGGTCGGGAAGTCGGCCCGCCACCGGTCCGCCAACCCGAGCGCCGCGTCCAGCTCCCGGCGGGCCGCCGGCTCGTCGGCGAGCAGCTCGCGGGCCCGCCGCGCGGTGACCCGCTCGGCGGCCACCCCGTTCTCGTACGGGCCCAGCAGCACCGGGTCGCCCGTGATCACGTACCCGCGCACCGCCGCCACCTGCTCCAGCAATCCGGTCTCCAGCCGGCTCACCGCGGTGCGCGCCGGGGAGATCCGATCGGCCAGCCGGTTCGACACGGCGGCGGTGTGCGACAGCGCCACCGCCCCGACCGCGCCACCGGTGAGCACCAGCACGGTCATCGCGATCATCATGACGCTCAGCCGCCGGCTCGTGGTCATCCCGGACCGCCGGCCCCCGGAGGCGGGCCGGTCCGCCGTCGCTGCGCTGCTCACGGCAGCACCCTAACCGAGTGCCGGGCGGGTTGCGCGCAACCGCGGCCCGGCCTTGCCCCGGTCCGGTACCTGGTGGCCGGGTGTCCGTAACCGACCATCCGCCGCCGGGCCCGGCCCGCCCCCGGTCCACCGGTCCCTCGACCGCCCGCCGCCCGCGCTGCGGTGTCGCCTTCCGGACGGCGGAAGCACCCGTTGCGCCGATGGCCCGCAGCTCCCCGGCGACCAGAATGATCAGCGAGACGGGGGCCGACACCCGTCCCTGGAGCGCCGTGGAGTACCTCGCATGAGCGGCTGGCAGCTGTCCGGCTACACGCCCGTCCGTCGGCTCGGCGCCGGTGCGTCGGGCAGTGTCGTCCTCGCCACCCACGAGGCGACCGGCACCCCGGTCGCCGTCAAGTACCTGGTGCGCGACCTCGGCGAGGACTCGTCCTTCCGGACCGCCTTCCGGCAGGAGGCCCGGCTGCTCGGCGAGATCGACGACCCGCACGTCTCCCGGCTCTACGAGTACGTCGAGAGCGACGAGGGCGCGGCCATCGTCATGGAGCTGGTCAACGGCGTCTCGCTGCGGCAGATGCTGCGCGCGCAGGGTCCCACCACGCCCGAGTCGGCGCTCTGCGTGCTCAAGGGCTCGCTCGCCGGTCTCGCCGCCGCGCACGCCCACGGGGTGGTGCACCGCGACTACAAGCCGGAGAACGTGCTGGTCACCGGCGACGGGGTGAGCAAGCTCGCCGACTTCGGCATCGCCATGCCGATCGGTGAGGGCTCCGACACCACCGTCTCCGGCACGCCCCGGTACATGGCCCCCGAACAGTGGACCGGCGCCCCGGCCAGCCCCGCCTGCGACATCTACGCGGCCACCGCGACCTTCTACGAGTGCCTGACCGGCAAGCCGCCGTACGACGGCGGGAACCTGTTCGCCCTGCGTGAGCAGCACGCCTCCGCACCGATCCCGACCGACCCCGCCCCGCTGCCGGTGCACGAGCTGCTCCGGCACGGCATGGCCAAGCAGCCCGACCAGCGGCCCCAACCCGCCCAGGTCTTCCTGGAACTCCTCGACCGGGTGGCCGGCACCGCGTACGGGCCGCAGTGGGAGGAGCGCGGGCTGCGGGAGCTGGCCCGCCGGGCCGCCCTGCTCGCCGCGCTCTGGCCCTTCCCGGACGGCGCGGGCGGCGCCACCAGCGTCGCCAGCACCGCGCTCGGGTCCGCCGCGGCCTCGACCCCGACCCGCCGCGGCCTGCTGCACCGGGGGCGCAAACGGACGCTGCTCGCGAGCGGCACCCTGGTCGCGCTCCTGCTGGCCGGCGGCGCCGGCTGGAGCTACGCCGCCAACGACGGTCCCGTGGTCGCCGACCCGCCGGTCGCCCCCACCGGCCCGACCCCGACCCCGACCGGCGCCGGCACGCCCGCCGCCACCGCGACGGACAGCCCGACGCCGAGCCCGGACCCCACCACCGGCGCGCCACCGACCGGCACGCCGTCGGCCGACCCGACCGCCACTCCCGCCCCGACCCGCAGCAGCCGGCCGACCCGCCCGCCGGTGCGCACCAGCACGCCGCCCGCGCCGCCGACGAGGAGCACCGCCCCGCCACCCCCGCCCGACGTCACCGCGCCCGCCGTCGGCGACCTCGCCGTCGACCCGAACCAGCTCGAACCCAAGGGCTGCCCGTACGGCATCCAGACCAGCACCGTCACCGCCACCGCCAAGGACGACCGCAGCGGCCCCACCGCGCTGCGGGTCAGCTTCCGGTACACCCTCGGCGGGGTGGTGTCGACCGTGCCGATGAGTGGGAACGGGCAGGGCGGCTTCCGGGGCAGCCTCGGCCCGCTCGCCATGCCGAGACTGAGCACCCGGATCCCGATCCAGGTCACCGCCTTCGACGCGGCCGGCAACGCCGCCACCTCGGCGTCCACCGTGTACGTGACCCTCTACAACTACTGCACGCCCGGTTAGGAGTACGACGTGTCCGCTGTGCCCAGCCCCGCCGTCACCCCGGGGCGGTCCGCGTGACCCGGCCGGAGGAGCCCACCGAGGCGCTGCCGACCCGGGCGCTGTCGTTGCCCGCCGACCCGGGCGCGACCGTCGACCTCGACCGCACCACGGCGTTCGGTGCCCCCGGGCCGGCGGTGCACCCCGACCCGACCGTCCACCCGGGCGCGAGCGCGCCGGCCGCCACCGGACGGCCGAGCACCGAGGAGCCGACCGCTCACCTGGGCTCGCCGGACGCCACCGTGCACCTGGCGGCGGGGGAGCCGACGGCGTACCTGGGCTCGCCGGACGCCACCGTGCACCTGGCCGCGGGGGAGCCGACGGCGTACCTGGGCGCGGCGGGGACCAGCGCCGGCGGGGGCGCCGAGCCGACCGCGTACCTGGGCGTGCCGGGAGCGACCCCGTCGGTCGGCGGGCCGACCGCGTACCTGGGCGGTGCCGACCGGACCACGTACCTCGGGGGTGCCGACCGGACCGCGCACCTCGGCGCGGTGCCGGCGGCCGGGCCGCCCGCCGGGACCGGCCCCGCCGCGCGGTCCGGGGCGACCGACCGCACCGTCAGCTTCGGCGCGCCGGACGCGGCCACCACGCACTTCGGCCCACCCAGTGCCGCCACCGGACCGGCCGGCCCCGGCTTCGGCGGGACGACCGGCGCGTACCCCGGGGGCACCGCGACCGCGCGCCCGACGAGCGGTGCCGGTGCGCCGGGGTCCGGTGGCGAGCTGCGCTTCGGGCCGGGTGTGCCGGCCGCGCCGCCCGGCGCGCCCGCCTGGCCGGCCGTCGCCCCGCCGCGCCGGCCGCGTCCGGTGTGGCGCCGGGTCGTCTCGGTGCTCTCCGGCCTGCTGACCCTGGCGCTGGTCGCGGTGGTCGGCCTCTACCTGTGGCAGCGGCTCAGCCCGCTGGAGGTGCAGGGGGTGACCGTCGCGGTGCCGCGGCCGGCCGGTGACCGGTGCGACGTCACCGTCGACGTGGTCGCCACGGTACGCACCAACGGTCGCGGCGGCGTGCTGCGCTACCAGTGGTTCCGCTCGGACGCCCCGCCCGGCGCCGTGCTCACCGAGCGGGTCGGCCGGGGTCAACGCACCGCCACCCTCACCCTGCGGTGGACGTTCAGCGGGGTCGGCGCCACCACGGAGACCGCCACCGTCAACCTCATCGAACCCTCGCCGGTGCAGGCCGGCACCCAGGTCACCTACCGCTGCCGGCGGGGCTGACCGGGTTTCCGCGCCGGGCGGGTCGGGTAGGTCCGACGCAGACTGAGCTGAATTCTGCGTGGAGGCCCTTCGATGAGAGACAACGTCGGCGACGCGGTGGGTGACGCGTTCCGTTCCGTGATGCTGTTCCTGCCCAAGGCGGTCGCCTTCATCGCGATCCTGGTGGTCGGCTGGCTGGTCGCCAAGGCGGTGCTGAAGATCGTCGACAAGCTCCTCGAGCGGGTCCACTTCGACAAGGCCGTCGAGCGGGGCGGCATCAAGACCGCACTGGCCCGCTCCCGCTACGACGCCAGCGACATCGTCGCCAAGCTGGCGTACTACGCCGTGCTGCTGGTGACCCTCCAGCTCGCCTTCGGCATCTGGGGCCCGAACCCGATCTCGGACCTGATCGCCGGCGTCATCGCCTGGCTGCCCCGGGCGTTCGTCGCGATCGTCATCGTGGTCGTCGCGGCGGCCATCGCCAACGCCGTCAAGGACATCATCTCCAGCGCCCTCGGCGGCCTGTCGTACGGCCGGATCCTGGCCACCATCGCGTCGGTGTTCATCCTCGGGCTCGGCATCATCGCCGCGCTCAACCAGATCGGCGTGGCCACCGCCATCACCACCCCGGTGCTGATCGCGGTGCTCGCCACCGTCGGCGGCATCCTCGTCGTCGGCGTCGGCGGCGGCCTGGTCCGGCCGATGCAGAGCCGCTGGGAGAACTGGCTGACCCGCGCCGAGGAGGAGTCGCGGACCATCGCCACCCACGCCCGGGCGTACCAGGCGGGTCGCCGCGACGTCGAGGCCCGGCTGGGCGCCCCGGCCAACCCCTACGCCGAGGCCGAGCTGACGCAGCCGGTGCCGCGCGGGACCGACGCCGAGCTGACCCGGCCGGTGGCGGGCGAGACCGACGCCGACCGCACCCAGCCGGTTGCCCCGTACGGCTCGGCGGAGCCCACCCAGCCGGTGCCGCCGTCCACCGATCCGGTGTCGACGCCGCGCCAGCGGACCGCCACCGACGCCACGGACAGCGAGGAGACGATGGTCATCCCGTCGGAGGCCACGGAGCAGTTCCGCCGCTGACCGGCGGCGCGCATCGAACGGGGTGGGGCCGATCGGGTCCCACCCCGTTCGTGTGCGCGGGTACCCACGAGGGTGCCGGCGCGGGATAACATCGCGGCATGACCTGGCGATGTTGATCCTGCCCTAGAGGCCGTGGCCGCGGGCCGCCGCGGACGCCGCACGTCCGGCGTCCGTCTCGTCCCCGTGGGAAGGCCTCATGACCATCGTCTCCGCGCGTGTGCCCGTCCGCCGACTGGCCGCGACGCTCTACGCGTACGCGTTCCTCACCGACCTCGTCCTGCTCTACCCGGTGTACGTGCTGCTCTTCGCCGACACCGGCCTCTCCGTCGGGCAGATCTCCTCGCTCTTCGTGATCTGGTCGGCCAGCGGCATCCTGCTGGAGGTGCCCTCCGGTGCCTGGGCCGACGCGGTCTCCCGCCGGCTGCTGCTGGCCCTGGCCCCGCTGCTGCCCGCGGTGGCCTTCGCGCTCTGGGTGCTCGCGCCCTCGTACCCGGTGTTCGCGCTCGGCTTCGTGCTCTGGGGCGCCGGCGGCTCGCTGCGCTCCGGGGCCCTGGAGGCGCTGGTCTTCACCGCGCTGGACCGGCTCGGGGCGGCCGACCGGTACGCCCGCCTGACCGGCCGGGCGCACACCGCCGGGGTGCTCGGCGCGGCCGTCTCCGGTGCGCTGGCCGCCCCGGTGCTGGCCGTCGGCGGCTACCCGGCGGTCGGCGCGGCCAGCATCGTGGCCTGCCTGCTCGCCGCCGCCGTCGCCACCCGGTTCCCCGAACACCCGCTTCTCGACGCGACGCCGGCCGACGAGCCGGACGATCCGGGCTGGCGGGCCAGCCTGCGCGCCGGCCTCGCGGAGGCCCGCGCCCACCCGCCGGTACGCCACGCGGTGCTGCTGGTGGCCGCGGTGACCGCGATCTGGGGCGGCCTCGACGAGTACACCGGCCTGCTGGCCCGCGACACCGGCGTGGCCACCGCGACCGTGCCGCTGCTGCTCCTGCTGCTCTGGTCCGGGATGACCGTCGGCGGCCTGCTCGCCCCGCTCGGCGAGCGGCTCACCCGGCGCGGGTACGCGGGCCTGTTGGTGTTCGCGGCGACCATGCTCGCGGCGGGCGCCCTGTGGCGCCACCCCGCCGGGTTCGGGCTGCTCGCGGTCGCCTTCGCGGCCTTCCAGCTCGCCACCGTGCTGGCCGACGCGCGGTTGCAGGCCCGCATCGCCGGCCCGGCCCGCGCCACCGTCACCTCGCTGGCCGGGATGGCCACCGACCTGACCATCGTGGCGTTCTACGCCGGCTACGGGCTGCTCGCCGCGGGCACCGGCAACCCGGTGGCGTTCGCCGTCTCCGCGGTGCCCTACCTGCTGGTGGCGCTGCTGCTGGCCGCCCGGCGGCCGGCTCAGTCGGGCAGCGCTTCCAGGTAGACCCAGTGGCCGTCCTCGCGCACGAAGCGGCTGCGCTCCGTCAGCACGCCGGGGCGGCCCGCCTCGCGGTAGTGGGCGCGGAAGGTGACCGTGCCGGCGGTGTCGAAGAGGCCACCCCGCTCGGTCGCCACGATCTCCAGGCGGGTCCACCGGGTGCCCGGGTCCGGGTCGAGCCGCGCCGGCCGGGTCGAGGAGTGCCAGCTGCGCAGCAGGTAGCCGGGATCACCGACGGCGAAGGCGCTGTACCGCGAGCGCATCAGCGCCTCGGCGGTGGCCGCCGTGGCTGTGCCCCGGTGCACCGCTCCGCAGCAGTCCGCGTACGGCAGCCCGCCGCCGCACGGGCAGGCACCGGTCTGCTCGGCCGCGCTCCGGCGGGCACCACGTTTCGCCACGACCGCCATCCTGCCGCAGCCCGGCCGGCGGGTCGGCGGCGACCCGGCCTTGCGGCGCTGCGCTGCAATGGGCGACGTGAACGGGGACGGGGTGCGGCGGCTGGCGGCGGCGGTGGAGCGGGTCCGGGAGTACGAGCGGGCCGGCGAGCAGGTGGAGCTCCTGGGCCGGCAGGTGGCCGAGGCGGAGCGCCGGGTCGCCGCGCTGGGCCGCGCGCACGAGCGGGAGCGGCGGGACGTGGCGCGACTGGAGCGGGCCTCCCTCACCCGGCTCGTCGCGGCCCTGCGGGGCACCCGGGAGGAGGACCTGCTCCGGGAGCGGACCGAGGCGCAGCGGGCCGGGCAGCGCGAGGCGCAGGAGCGGGCCCGGCTCGCGGCACTGCGCGACGGGCGGCGCGCCGCCGAGGCCCGGCGGGCCGAGCTGGCCGACGCGCCGCGGGCGTACGCGGCGCTGCTGGACGAGCGGGAACGGCAGCTCACCGCCGACCGGGACCCGCGGGCCGCCCGGCTGACCGAGCTGACCGCCGAACGGGGCCGGCTCACCGCGCGTTCCGGGCAGCTGGACCGGGCACGCCGTACCGCTGGGGCGGCGCTGACCGCGCTCGGCGCGGCCCGGGATCAGCTGGCCAGAGCGGACGCCTGGTCCACCTACGACACCTTCCTCGGCGGCGGGGCGGTGAGCAGCGTCGTGAAGCACGGCCGGATGGACGACGCGGCCGCGGCGGCCCGGGCCGCCGACCGGCAGTTGGCCGCGCTGCGCACCGAGCTGGCCGAGCTGGCCGGCTGGTGGCTCGCGCCGCAGCTGGAGCTGGACGGGCTGACCCGCTTCACCGACATCTTCCTGGACAACATCTTCACCGACCTGGCCGTACGGGGCCGGATCCGCAAGGCCCGGGCGTCGGTCGACCGGGCCGCCGCCACCGTCACCGGGCTGCGGGACCGCCTCGCCGGCGAGGCCGACGAGACCGCCCGCCGCCTGGCCGCCCTGGCCGTCGAACGGGTCACCCTCCTCACCGCCCCCTGAACCCACCCCACCCGGCGCTGATTCACGGAAAGAGTGGCTATCAGACGCCGGATAGGCACTCTTTCCGTGAATCAGCGCCCTGGGCAGGAGGGCGGGGCGGTCAGTCCGGGGCGACGGGCAGCGGGACGGGGCGCTTCGCCACCCGGTCGTCGCCGGAGGAGCGGCCGCGCAGGTGACGGGCCAGCCAGGGCAGCAGGTGCCGGCGCGTCCAGGCCAGCTCGGCGCGGACCACCTCGGTCCGGGGTCGCCGCCCGCCCGGCGGCAGCGGCCGGGTCCACGAGTCGTCGTAGCCGGGCAGGCCGGCGGTGTACGCCAGCGCGGCGGCGATCCGCTCGTGCCCGGCGGTGTTGGCGTGCAGCCGGTCGTCGCTCCACAGTCGCGGGTCCGAGGCGACCGGGTGTGCGCCCAGGTCGAGCAGGGTCGCCCCGGTCTCGGCGGTGACCGCGCGGACGGCGGCGTTGAGCGCCAGCATCCGCCCGCGCAGCGGCCGGGCGATCGGCATCACCGGCACCGGGTCGGGCAGGGTGAAGGTCAGGACGGTGGCGCCCTGGCCGACCAGGGCCCGCTGCATCGCACCGACGTCCTCGGCCACCCGGTCGGCGTCGAACGACGGCCGCAGCACGTCGTTCATCCCGGCAACCACGGTGGCCAGGTCCGGGGCCAGGTGGAGCGCCACGGGCAGCTGCTCGGCGCGGATGCGGGCCGTGGTCCGTCCCCGGATGGCCAGGTTGGCGTACTCGAGGCCGCCCTGGGCGCGGGCCACCGCGAGGGCGAACCGGTCGGCCCAGCCCCGGTAGCCGCCGTCGCCGTCGGGGTCGTCCAGACCCTCGGTGGTGCTGTCCCCGATCGCCACGTAACGCTGCCACATCACGACCGCCAGCGTACGGCCGCCGACGGTGGCTCTCACCACGTGTCGGCCGGTCTCCACGCCGCGGCGCGGGCGGCTAATCTGGGACGGACGATGGACCTGACCACGGGGGCACTCACCGGCGTAACGGGGCGCGCCGGATGAGCCCGACCCGACGCCGCCTCGATCCGGACCAGGTCCGCCGCTACGTCGCCGCGTCCCTCGGTCCCACCCCACGGGTGACCGGGTGCGGGCCGCTGGCCGGGGGCGGCTTCGCCGCGGTCTGGTGGGTGACCCTCGACGACGGCCGTGCGGTGGTGCTGAAAGTGGGTCCGCCCCGCACGGTGCCACTGCTGCGCTACGAGCGCGACATGATCGGTGCCGAGGCCCGCTACCTGCGCCTGGTCGCCGAGCGGGCGCCCGCCGTGCCGGTGCCGGCGCTGCTGCACCACGGCGCCGACCCGGTGCTGGGCGACTGGCTGCTCACCGACCTGCGACCCGGCCGGACCCTCGCCGAACTGGACTCCGCCGGCGTCGACACCGACCCGGTCCGGGTCGAGTTCGGCCTCGCGCTCACCGCGCTGCACGGCGTCACCGGCGACCGGTACGGCTACGACGGCGGACGACCCGACGGCGACACCTGGCGTACGGCGTACACCGCGATGCTGGACGCGCTGCTCGCCGACGCGGCGGACTGGCGGGTGACGCTGCCGGTGCCCGCCGACCGGATCCGGGACCTGGTCGAGCGGCGGGCCGGGGTGCTCGACGCGGTGCGCCGCCCGGCGCTGCTGCACTTCGACGGCTGGGCGGGCAACGTGCTGGCCGTCGACGGTCCCGACGGCACGCCCCGGCTCAGCGGCCTCGTCGACGGCGAGCGGCACCTGTGGGGCGACCCGCTGATGGACCTGGTCTCACCGCTGCTGTTCCGGCGCACCGAGGACGAACCCGGCGACCCGCTCGTACGGGCGTACCGCACGGTCGCGCCGTTCCCGTTCGACGCCGCGGTCCGTCGCCGGCTCGGCCTCTACCGGCTGTACCTCTACCTGCTGATGACGGTGGAGATGCCCAGCCGGGGCATCACTCCGGCGTCCGATCCGGGGCGGGTGGCCCGGCTGGCCGGGCTGCTCGACCAGGAGCTGTCCGACCTGGACAAGCCGTGAGCCGGCCTACAACCAGCCGGAGCGGCGGAACAGCCGGTGCAGGACTAGGGCGGCGCCCGCGATCAGCAGCAGCGCGCCGCCGTAGCCGTACCGCCAGCCCAGCTCCGGCATGTGGGTGAAGTTCATCCCGTAGACCCCGGCCACCGCCGTCGGCACCGCGGCGATCGCCGCCCACGCCGCGATCTTGCGCATGTCGTTGTTCTGGTCGACGGCGAGCTGCGCCAGCCGGGCCTGGAGCATCGAGTTGAGCAGGTCGTCGTAGGAGCTGATCCGCTCGACCGCGCGGGTCAGCCGCCCCTCCACGTCGACGAACCAGCGGTGCAGGCCGGGCGGCGGGCCGTCGCCGCGCTGTTCCAGCAGGGCGCGCAACGGGGCCTGCAACGGCAGCACCGCCCGCTTGAACTCCACCAGCTCCCGCTTGAGCTGGTAGATGTGCTGGATGTCGGCGCTGCGGTCGCGGGCGAAGACGCTCTCCTCGACCCGTTCCAGGTCCCGCTCCAGGTGCCCGGCGACCTCCAGGTAGAGGTCGACCATCCGGGCGCAGACCGCGTAGCCGACCGCCCACGGCCCCTCGGCGAGCAGGCCCGGCCGGCCCTGGATGTCCGCGCGCACCGGGGCCAGCGCGCCGGACGCGCCGTGCCGGACCGTGATGACGAAGCGCTCGCCGAGGAAGACCAGCACGTCCCCGGTGTCGATCACCTCGGAGGTGTCGGTGAGCTCGGCGTGCTCCACGTAGGCCGCGGTGCGCAGCACCAGCAGGGTCACCGCGCCGTGCCGCTGCACGGTCGGCCGGTGCCCGTCGGCGAGGGCCTGCTCCACGCTCAGCTCGTCGAGCCCGAAGGCGCGCCCGACCGCCGCCATCACCGCCGCGCCCGGCTCGTGCAGGCCCAGCCAGACGAAGGCGCGCCGCTGCCGGCGGGCCTGCGCGTACGCGTCGGCGTAGTGCGGGCGGCCGGCGGCGCGCCGCCCCGCGGTGTAGACCGCGCAGTCCACCACCGCGTCCGGGTTGGACCGTCGCGGGGCGGCTGCCGTCGCGCCCTCGTCGCCCCGGCCGACCAGGCGGGTGAGCAGGGCGGGGAGCAGTCGTCGACGCCACCGACCCGGATCCGCCGACCGATCCACCGCTACCTCCGTCCGCCGGATACCGACGGCCCACCGTACGGGGTGCGCGCGAGTCGGTGCCGCCCGGGCCGGTCAGCGGGTGGCGGTGGCGAAGACCACGATGTTGTCCGGGTAGTTGCCGGTCCGCGGGTCGAACCGGCCGCCGCAGGTGATCAGCCGCAGCCGGGCGTCCGCGCCGGCGCCGTACACCCGTTCGGTGGGGAACCGGCTCTTCGGGTATGCCCCGACACCGTCCACGGTGAACGCCGCGGTCCGGCCGTCGGCCCGGGTGACCCGCACCGTGTCGCCGGGACGCAGCCGGCCCAGCTCGAAGAAGACCGCCGGGCCGCGCTGCGAGTCGACGTGGCCCACCACCACCGCGTTGCCCGCCTCGCCGGGCGACGGGCCGGGCCGGTACCAGCCGGCCAGCTCCGGATGGTCCAGCGGCGGCACCTCCAGCGAGCCGCGCCCGTCGGTGGCGATCGGCACCAGGTCGGCGTCGACGCCGATGCGGGGGATGGTGATCCGGACCGGTTCGGAGCGGGGCAGCAGCGGCCCGGCCGAGCCGGACCGCTCGGCGGTCGGGGCGACCGACGCGCCCGGCTGCGGTGGTCGCGCCGAGGTGGTGCCCAGCCCGGCGGCGACCAGGCCGGCCGAGGTGGCGGCGGCGAGTACGACCGCGACCGCGACCACGACGGTACGGGCCCGGGACGGGGGATGCGTCGACGGCGACAGGTTCCCACCTCCGTCGGTACGGGCGCGGTGCCCGCGCCGGTCGGTTCCGGCGCGGGCAGCCTCCGCCCAGGGATGGGGTGTGGCGGCGTCGTCAGGCGACGGCCGTGCTGCGCCGGCGGCGGCGCACCACCAGGTACGTTCCGCCGGCGACCGCCGCGGCGGCGAGCGCGCCGCCCGCGACCAGGACACCGGTGTCCCCGCCCGAGCCGCCGGCACCGGCCTGGGCGCCGCCGATCGGGGTGACGGTGAAGGTGGCGGATCCACCGTTGCTGCCGTCGCCGCAGGTGGTGGTCACCGTGTACGTGCCGAGGGTGAACCCGGCGGTGAAGAGTTCCGCGCTCAGCCCGCCCCCGGCGGCGGCGGTGGTGGAGCGGACGTTCTGGTCCCGGTCCGGTCCGGTGACGCGGAAGAGCGCGTCGCCCGACTTCGGGTTGCAGGTCGTGGTGGTGAGCACGACGGTCCCGCCGACCGGGGTGGTGGCTGGTGAGACGGTGGTGTCCGCGAGCGCGGCCGCCGGGAGCAGGAGTGCGCCGAGGCCCACGCCGACCGCCGCCGATCCGAGAACTGACTGTGCCTTCATCCGCGATTCCCTCACTTTTCGTCCGCTGACTGCGTGGGACGTCGTTCGGGTGGCCAACTCCGTGACTAACACCGGTGTGACCAACACTAGGAGGGTTGGGGCGGTCACTCGGCGTAATTGAGAAATCTTCGTTGCCGTCACGTGTTCCCGGTCCGGGCGCGCCCGGCCGTACCTGCCCCGCCCCGTCCCTACCCTGACGCTCCCGTGCGCCCGCGTCGATCTTGCGTTTTCTGCCCCGACAAAATGCTCCTTACCGCCCAGGTCGCCCGGCACAAGTGCAGGCTCGACGAGGTCGGCCGGGCAGGGAGGGGGAGTGGGGTGGTCGCGCGACCCACGGGGGCGGGACCAACGGCCCTGACCCGGGTCGCCGGCCGGGACGCAGGCTGGTGCCGTGAACGGTGCGACGCGAGCGACCCGACCGGCGGCCAGCTGCCCGATCCGCCCGGGGGAGCCGTGCACGCTCTGCCTGCCCGGCGCCACCGGTCCGCAGGACTGCGGCCTGGTCTGGCTGGTCATGGGCGACGAGGAACTGCGCGACGGCGTGCGCCGCAGTCGGCTCGCCGCCCGCGACGCCCGGCCGCGCCCCTGACCGCCCGGTCAGTCCGGCGGCTCGGCGCGGACCAGCCCCACGTCGTACGCGAAGACCACCGCCTGGATCCGGTCGCGCAGACCCAGCTTGGTGAGGATCGCCGAGACGTGGGTCTTGACCGTGGCGGTGCTCAGGTAGAGCCGCTCGGCGATCTCGGCGTTGGACAGCGCCCGCGCCGTGAGGGTCAGCACCTCCACCTCCCGGGCGGTGAGGGCGGCCAACCGCCCGGCGCTGCCCGGCGCGCCGGGGAGCCGGTCGGCGAACCGGTCCAGCAGCCGCCGGGTGACGGTGGGCGCCAGCAGCGCCTCGCCGCGCGCCACCACCCGGACCGCCTCGGCCAGGTCGGCCGGGCGGGTGTCCTTCAGCAGGAAGCCGCTCGCCCCGGCGCGCAGCGCCGCGTACACGTGCTCGTCCAGGTCGAACGTGGTCAACATGAGCACCCGGGCCGGATTGCCGGCGCCCACCAGCTCCCGGGTGGCGGCGATACCGTCGCGGCGCGGCATCCGGACGTCCATCAGCACCACATCGGGCCGGGTCCGCTGCGCCACGGCGACCGCCTCGATCCCGTCGGCGGCCTCCCCGACCACGGTCAGATCGGTCCGGGCCTCGATGATCATCGTCAGGCCGGCGCGGATCAGGTCCTGGTCGTCGGCGATCACCACCCGCACGGTCACCGGCCCGCCCCCACCGGCAGCTCGGCTTGGACCCGGAAGCCGCCACCCGGCAGCGGACCGGCGTCCAGCGTGCCGCCGAGCAGCCGGGCCCGCTCCCGCATGCCGACGATGCCCCGGCCCTCGACCGCCCCGGCCCGGCGGGGCCGCGCGGTGCCGTCGTTGACCACCTCCAGCCGCAGCGCGCCCGCGGCGTAGCGCAGCCGGACGTCGGCCCGGGTGGCCTGGCCGTGCCGCAACGCGTTGGTCAGCGACTCCTGCACGATCCGGTACGCCGACAGCTGCACCCCGTCGGGCAGCTCGTCGTCGAGGCCATCCCGGCTCACCGTCACCGCCAGCCCCACCGACCGGACCGCCTCGGCCAGCGCGTCGAGCTGCGCCAGACAGGGCTGCGGGCCGTCCGCGTCGGTCCCGTCGACGGCGGCGAGGGCGTGCAGCACGGACCGCAGCTCGGTCAGCGCCGCGCGGGCCGCCTCGTGGATCGCGCCGAGCGCCGCCCGGGCCTGCTCCGGATGCCGGTCGAAGACGTCCTCGGCGGCGGCGGCCTGCACGGCGATGACGGCGACGTGATGGGCCACCACGTCGTGCAGCTCGCGCGAGATCCGCTCCCGCTCCCAGCCGACCACGGCGCGTTCCCGCTCGCACCGCCGCTGCGCCTGCCCGCGTTGCAGCTCGCCGGCCGCCCAGCCGAGCGCCGTGGCGGCGGCCGCGAGCAGCACGTCCCGCCAGCCGCCGGTGAGCAGCTTCCACGGCGTCGGCGCGAGCAACAGCCCCAGCGCGACCAGGGAGACCCGGGGCGGCCGGAGCCGGGCCAGGTACGCCAGCGGCGCGGCGACGAACCCGAGCCAGCCGAGCTGGGGGCAGAGCGCCTCCAGACCGATCCCGAGCAGGGCGGCCACCAGCAGCCCGTACACCGGCTGCCGGCGGATCCACAGCAGACAGCTGGCCTGCCCGGCGGCCAGGCCGACCACGGCGGCGGTCCCGGCGGTGGTGTCCGGGCCGGTGTCGGGGGCGAGCGCCACGATCAGCGCGGCCCCGACGCAGGCGGTGGCGATGCCGGCGTCGATCAGCAGCAGGACAGGGGAGCGGGGCACACAGCGCACACTCCGGATGCTAGGTGCCGGTGGCGCCGTCCTCATCGGTCGCCAGACGGAGATGCGTCCCGGATCCCCTCCCGTGGACGGACCACGGACCGGTCCGCGGCCCGATCCGAACCGGACCGGTGCGCGCCTAGCGTTCCCGGCACGTCGTCTCCGACCATCGCAGGAGGTACCACCCATGTCCACCGTCGCCGCCACCGTCCGGCCGGTCCGCCGCTACCGGCGCGCGCTGACCGTGCTCGCCGCCACCCTCGCCACGCTCGCCGTCTGGGTCGTCGCCGTGCCGCTGGCCGGGGTCGACCTCGTCGCCCGCAGCGGCGCCACCGAGCAGACCGTCGCGCCGGCCGCCGTCGGGGTCGCCACCCTGCTGGCCGGGCTGGCCGGCTGGGGGCTGCTGGCCCTGCTGGAGCGGCTCACCGTCCGGGCCCGACCGGTCTGGACCGGGATCGCCCTGCTGGTGCTGCTGGTCTCGCTGCTCGGCCCGATCGGGTCGGGCGTGGGCACGGCCGCCACGGTGACGCTGGTCGGCATGCACCTGGTCGCCGCCGCCGTGCTGGTGCCGTTGCTGCCGCGCCGCTGACCCGCCGGCCCGGGGACGCCGTCACGGGGGCGGTCGTCCCCGGGCCCGGATCAGCCGGCGGGCACCCGCTCCGGCAGCGGCTCGCCGGTCTCGATCAGGCTCTTCAGGCTGGCCAGCAGCTCCGGCCACCCGCCACTGCCGTCCAGTTGGCCGCTGATCGCCCGGTGCATCTCGCTGCCCGGCGAGAAGTCGTCGTGGGTGACGGTCAGCCGGACCACGTCGCCCTGCGGGACCAGGTCGAAGGTCACCGTGGATCGGCGCTCCCGCAGCCGGGTGGCGTACTCCTCCGGCGACCAGCCGAAGTGCTCCGCGTGTTCGGGCTGGAACTGGTGCCAGCTGTAGGAGAGCCGGCGGTACGGCTCGGCGACCAGTACGCGCTGCCCGAGGTCGCGGGGCTCGGCGTCCGGGGTGTCCTGCCACAGCACCGGGGAACCGGCCTGCCAGTCGGAGATCGGCGCCGCCCCGCCCCAGTAGCGGCGGGTGAACTCCGGTTCGGTCAGCGCCCGCCAGAGGCGTTGCGGGGTGGTGCGGATGTAGGTGGTGTAGACGAAGGTCGGGTTCTGCATGGGCTCCCGCTCCAATGCGGTCTGGAGGTCGGCGAGGGCTCGGGCGTGGTCCCGGTGGTACCGGCCGATCCACCGGTCCGCCACCGCGTTGATCGGGGCGGCGTTGAGGTGGTGCCGCTTCTCGCGGCCGTGGCGCGAGCTGGTGACCAGCCCGGCGGCCGCCAGCACCGCGAGGTGTTTGCTCACCGCCTGCCGGGTCATGGTCAGGTCGGCGCAGAGGTCGCGCAGGCGCTGGCCGTCCCGCAGGTGCAGGCGGTCGAGCAACCGGCGCCGGGTCGGGTCGGCCAGCGCCCGGAAGACCTCGTCCATGCCGCCGTCCCCACCGTCGATGACAGGCAACCGTTCGGCTGCCTGTCATCGACCATAAGCAACCGCACGGTTGCCTGTCCAGCACTCCGCTTGAACTAGCCTCCTAGGACGCTCTACGGGCGGTGGCCACCGCCACCTACCGTGAAGACCGGCCCGAACGAGGGAGCGGGGAGGATGCGCGCCGACAACGGAAACCGGTGGCCGGACTCCGGCGACGTCGAGCCGCCGCAGCGGGTCCCGCTGCGGCTGCGGGACAAGCTCATCCTGGCGCTGCTCGCCGCCGGCTGCGCCACCGCGATCGGGGTCCTGGTGGCCTGGGCGACGGGGGACACCAGTGGCATCGTCGCCGACAAGCGGGTGGTCCAGAAGACCGTGTGCCGCGACGGCTGCCGGCTGGAGACCTGCCACCAGATCACCTACGTCACCGACGACGGGCACCGGCGGGAGCTGTGCGTGCCACCCGGCCGCTACGACGCCATCGACCTCGGCGACCGCATCTCCGGCTGAGCCGGGCCCACCCGACGCCGATCAGCGCTCCGGCACCGGCGTGCCGAGCCGCCCGTCGATCACCTCGCGGTCGGCGAGGGGGGCGTCCAGCCGGACCCGGATCCGCCGCGACACCGCGTGGTCGTCGCCCGACCACCACCATCGCGACGGCGGACGCAGCACCACGTGCAGCACCACCCGCCCGGTGTCCTCGTCGGCCGTCACCCGGTGCGGCACGAGATCGGGGTGCGCCTCGAACAGAGCCACGATCACCCGGGGATCCGCCGTCCGGTCGTACGCCACGACCGAGACCTCCTCGGTGACCGGCCGCAGCACCTCCCGGGCAACCGGCGCCGCGCCGACCGCCAACACCGCCAGCAGCACGAGCGCGCCGGTCCGGGGTCGCCGCCGAGCACCCATCGGACCCCCTGTCGGTGTCGCCGTCCGCGCCGGGCGGGTCACTCCCCGGTACGCCCGTCGGTCAGCTCGCGGACGACGTCCAGGTGGCCGGCGTGCCGGGCGTACTCCTGCAGGACGTGCAGCAGGATCGCCACCAGGGTAGGGCGGCGGGCCGGGTCGGTGAATCGGCCGCCCAGCGCGGCGGGGGTGTCCGGTGGGGTCGACTCGACGATCCGGCGGGTCCGGTCGCCGCCCGGCGCAGCGCGGCCACCAGGTCGGCCACGGTCTCCTGCGGCCCGACGTGCCAGCGGTCGTCGACCCGGTCGCCCCACGGGTCGGGCACCTGCTCGCCGAGGAAACCCCAGACCAGCCAGCGCCGCTCCAGGTAGCTCAGGTGCGTGACCAGCTCGACCGCAGACCAGCCCGACGGCACCCGGGTCGTGCGGACCTGTGCCTCGGTCAGCCCGGCCAACCGGTCGGCGACCGTGTCCCGGTAGTAGTCGAGGTAGGTCAGCAACAGCGCCGGCACGTCCGACGACGGGCCGGGATCCGGGAACGGCGTACGCGTGCCGGGCAGTCTGCCGCGCGGGCTGGACAACCCTGGCCGGACATCCCGGGCCGGGCCGCGGGCGCCGGATCACCGCGTGATCCAGTAGCGGCGTACCCGGCCGTGGGCGGTGTCCCGGATGTCCTCGAGGACACCGCCCCGGCCCTCGATGGTGCGCGCCGAGGCGACGTTGTCGGCCACGCAGACGACCAGGACCCGGTCCAGGCCCAGCTGCCAGGCCTCGTCGAGCATCGCGCCCAGCGCCCGGCCCGCGACCCCACGCCGCCGGGCCGAGGGACGCACGCCGTAGCCGATGTGGCCGCGGACGTCCCCGACCGGGTCGGCGAGCTGGTGGCGCAGCGCGATGCCGCCCAGCACCCGGCCGTCCTCGACGATCCACCGGTACGTGCAGCGCGGCCCGTCCGGTGACCGGGCGGCAGCGGTCAGCCGGGCGACCCAGGCGGCGAACCCGGCCGACGTGTCCACCTCGTCGTCGGGGCGCAGCCCGAAGCCGTCCTCGTGGCTACCCGGCCCCCACTCGTCGCGCGCGTCGAGCCAGGCGGCGTCCAGGCGTACGGTCGGCGCGACCAACTCGGGCATCCGGCGACGGTACCGCCCGGGGCGCGCCCGCGCGGGGTCATGCCGTGGGCCGCCAGAACTGGCGGGGTGCGTACCCCTCGCGGCGCAGCCAGTGTTCGGTGTAGACGATCCGTTCCGCCGGCACCACCACCAGCGGCCCGGTCGGCGGCTCCGCCAGCGGCCGGGACCGCTCCACGTGGTCGGACTGCCAGCGGTACGCCGGCCAGTGGTGGTCGAAGTCCGGGTCGCCGGGGTGCAGCACCCGGGCCCGGCCGAAGACCTGCGCCCCGCGGCTGCTGGCCTGGCCGACCAGCGGGGCGAAGATGCCGATGGAGACGCGCGGGTCGGCGTCGAGGTTGCGCATCTTCGGTGAGGACGGCACGGCGGTGAACATGAGCGTGAAGTCGAGGTGGAAGTAGCGCACCGGGGTGGCCAGCGGGCCGTCCGGGCCGGTGGTGGCGAGCACACACATGTTCTGCGACGAGAACAGGTGGAGGATCCGTTCCGCGAGCCGTTCGCGGTCCAGGCGGGCGGTGGGGGTGGGGCCGGCGAGCCAGGGATTCGTGACGGGCATGAGTGATCGTGACACAGCCGCGAAACGGGGCTGCGGCCGGCGGGCCGAACCGCCATCCTGGGCGGATGGACCTCGCCGGCACCGCCCTCGACCCGGTCACCCGGGCACAGATCCAGGATGTGCTGGGGGTGGTCGAGCGGGTCCTCGGACATGACGTGCTCGGCGCGTACCTGCACGGTTCCGGGGTGTCGGGTGGGCTCCGCCCGGCCAGCGACGTGGACGTGCTCGTGGTGTCCGGCCGCCGCACCACCGCCGGGCAACGGCGGGCCCTGGTCGAGGGGCTGTTCGAGATCTCCGGCCGACGCGCCTCCCGCGGGCCGGCCCGACCCGTCGAGCTGACCGTCGTCGTGCACGGTGACGTGCGGCCCTGGCGCTACCCGCCGCGCGGCGAGTTCCTCTACGGCGAGTGGCTGCGCGACGAGTACACGGCCGGCGGGGCACCCGAGCCGGAGCCGACGCCGGACCTCGCGCCGCTGATCGCCATGGTGCTGCGCGGCGACACCGCGCTGCTCGGCCCGCCGCCGGCCGACCTGCTCGACCCGGTCCCCGCCGCCGATCTGGCCCGGGCCGTCGTCGCCGGGATCCCCGGGCTGCTCACCGACCTCGCCGACGACACCCGCAACGTGCTGCTCACCTTCGCCCGGATCTGGGCCACCCTGGCCACCGGCGGCCTGGTGCCGAAGGACGTCGCCGCCGACTGGGCGCTGGCGCGGCTGCCGGCCGCGCACCGGCCGGTGCTCGCCCACGCCCGCGCGATCTATCTCGGTGAGGCGCCGGAGCGGTGGAGCGACGAGCTGGCCGCCCAGGTGCGGCCGCACGTCGACCACGTCCTGGCCGAGATCCGGCGGCTCGCGCCGCCGACGGCGTGAGCATCCGGCGCACGGCCCTGCCGGCGGCGGCGGGCGGCGGCTGGTCCGGTCTCGCCCTCGACGTCGACGCGCCCGCGCGTCCCGGCCTGCGGGCCGAGGCGGCCGGCGCCGGGCGCTTCCTGCTGCGCCGGGCCGACCGGGTCGTCCTGCTGGCCCGGCAACATCCCTGGCACTACGGCGTGCACTACGCCCGCACCGGCGACTACCGCTCGCCGGTCCCGCCGGTCCCCGCCGCGCTCGCCCGGCGGATCCGGGAGACCAGCGTCGACGACGCCGCCTGGACGGCCCGTTGGGCCCACCACCTGGTCGACCGCCTTGCCGCGGCGGTCGACGGGCCGCTGCACCAGGGCTCCTGGGTGCTCGCCGACGGCATGCCGCGCTGGGCCGTCGCCGGGCACTGGGAGCGGCTGCGGCGCGTCGACCCCGACCGGGGCCACATCACCTGGTTCGGCTACGGCCACCCCGACGACGACCAGCGTGACGTGCTGCCGTTGCGGCGGCTCGCCCCGGACGGCAGCGGCCGGGTCCGGGCCTGGCGTCGCCAGGCCCGCGACGGCATCCTGCCGCCCGTGCTGCTCTGGTGGGTCAGCGGCCTGAACACGTTGACCGTGCTCGACGGCCACGACCGGATCGTGGCCGCGCTCGCCGAGGGTGGGCCACCGCCGGTGCTCGTGCTCGCCCCGGCCGTCGACCCGGTGTGGCGGGCCGCCTGGCAGCGGCACGAGGAGCGCGGGTACGCCGAACGCACCGCGCACGCCGTCGCCGGTGACGCCACCCCGGCCTGGCTGGCCAGCCTGTCCCACCGGTACGCCGACGCGCTGCGGGACACCGCGCGGACCGAGGGGCGCACCCGGGCGTGGCCGCTGCGCGGCGGGGCGGCCGGGTGGGACCGGTTGGCCGCCCGGCTGGCCCCCGGCTGGCGCACCGACGACCGCCCCTGAGCCCGGCGTACGCTCGCCGTCCATGACGACCCCCGACCGGCGTGCCGCGTTGCTGGCCCGGCTCGCCGCGCACCTGGCCGGGCAGCACCGCCCGCACCCGCTGCGGGTGGCGATCGACGGCCCGGACGCGGCCGGCAAGACCCGGCTGGCCGACGACCTGGCCCGGGCGCTGGCCGGCCGGCGCGAGGTGATCCGGGTGAGCGTCGACGGTTTCCACCGCCCGGCCGAGCAACGGCGGCGGCGCGGGCCGCTCTCCCCGCAGGGGTACTACCGGGACTCGTTCGACCACGAGACCGTCGTGGACCGACTGCTGCGCCCGCTCCCGGCGGAGTCGCTGCGCCGCGCGCTGGTCCGTGACCGGGAGTTGTTCGGCTCCGCCGACGCGGTGCGGCAGCGCTACCAGCGCCGTTACCTGCCCGGCCAGGCGCTCTACCGGGCCGAGGCGCGCCCGGCGCAGCGGGCCGACATCCTGCTCGACCTGGCCGATCCGCTGGCCCCGGTGGCGCTGCGGTGGCCCGGGTAATCCGGTCGGCGTCCGGGTGCGGTCCTGGTAGGTTGCGTCGCCGTGACGGGGGACAGGCTCGACGGGCGCTTCGCCCGGCTCTGGACGGCCAGCACCATGTCGGCGCTGGGCAGCGGCATGGCGACGGTGGCCGCGCCGCTGTACGTGGCGTCGCGTACCGACGACCCGCTGGTCGTCTCGGCGGGCGCGGCGGTGGGCTGGCTGCCGTGGCTGCTCTTCGCGCTGCCCGGCGGGGTGCTGGTGGACCGGGTCGACCGGCGACGGCTGATGGTGCTCATCGACTGGGTGCGGGTGGCGGTGCTGGCCGGGCTGGCCGCCGCGATGCTCACCGGCCGGGCCGGGGTGCCGCTGCTGTACGTGGTGCTCTTCGTGGTCAACACCGGTGAGGTGGTGTTCCGCACCGCCGCCCAGGCGGTCGTCCCGGCGGTGGTGCCCCGGTCCCGGTTGGAGCGGGCCAACGGCTGGCTGGGCGGCGGCACCCAGGTGATGCAGAACATGGTGGCCGGCCCGCTGGGCGGGTTCCTGTTCCTGGTGGCCGCCGCGATCCCGTTCGCCGTCAACGCCGGCACGTACGCGCTCAGCGCCGTCCTGGTCGGCCTGCTCGCCGGCAGCTACCGGGGCACGGCCGAGCCGGCCGCGCGGCGCTCGGTGCGCGCGGAGGTCGCCGAGGGATTCCGTTTCCTGCTGTCGCAGCGGTTGCTGCGCACCATGACCCTGCTGATCGGCCTGCTCAACGTGACCCTCACCGCCGCGCTGGCGGTGCTGGTGCTGCTGGCCACCGAGCGGCTGGGCCTCAACGAGGTCGGCTACGGCGCCCTGTTCACCTGCATGGCCGTCGGTGGTCTGCTCGGCGCGCTGGTCGGCGACCGGCTGGTCGCCGCGATCACCGCCACCTGGACCGTCCGGCTGGGCCTGCTGATCGAGGCGGGCCTGCACCTGGCGCTGGCCGCGTCCCGCAGCGCGGTGGTCGTCGGGGTCGCGCTGTTCGCCTTCGGCGTGCACTCGTCGTTGTGGAACATCGTCGCGAACTCGCTGCGGCAGCGGCTCACCCCGCCGGCCCTGCTGGGCCGGGTGGGCAGCACCACCCTGTTCCTCGCGGCCGGCGGCAACTGCGTCGGCGCGCTGCTCGGCGGGGTGGTCGCGGACCGCTACGGGCTGCCCGCGCCGTACTGGGTGGGTTTCGTGGTGGCGCTACTGGTCATCGCCGCGACCTGGCGGGTGTTCGACCGGGCCACCGTCGCGGCCGCGTACGCCGATCCGGTGCCGGCGACCCGGGACACCCCGGCGGGCGTCGGGTGACCACCGCTCAGCGCAGCGGGGGCACCGGCAGCGTCACGCCCTCCAGCGCCGCCTGGTGGGCCAGCTCGATCAGCGCCACCACGTCGACCGCGTCGGCCGGGTCCACCGGCAGCGGGCCGCCGTCGCGCAGCGCCGCCGCCACCTGCGCGTAGAAGTCCTGGTAGCGGCCCGCCTCGGTGGGCACCGGGCGCAGGTCGTCGTCGGTGCCGAGCCGGCCGTACCGGTCGGGGTCGACCTCGCCCCAACCCGGGCTGCCCGGCCGGCCGCCGTCGCGCAGCGCCGCCTCCTGCGGATCCAGCCCGTACGTGGTGTAGGCGGCCCGGTCGCCGAGCACCCGCATCCGCGGCCCGAGCTGGGCGGTCACCGCGCTGGTCCACAGGTGCGAGCGGACCCCGCCGGCGTGGGTCAGCGCGACGAACGCGTCGTCGTCGACCTCGGCGCCGGGCCGCCGCCGGTCGACCTCCGCGTACACCCGGGTCACCGGGCCGAACAGCTGCACCGCCTGGTCGATCAGGTGGGCGCCCAGGTCGAACAGCGCGCCGCCGGCCTCGCCGGGGGCGGCGCTCTCCCGCCAGCCGGCCTTGACCGCCGGCCGCCACCGCTCGAACCGGGACTCGAACCGGGTCACCCGGCCCAGCTCGCCGGCCTCGACCAGGCGGCGCACGGTCAGGAAGTCGCCGTCCCAGCGGCGGTTCTGGAACACGGTCAGCGGCACCCCCGCCTCGGCCGCCTCGGCGACCAGCGCCCGACCCTGCGCGGCGCTCGGCGCGAGCGGCTTGTCCACCACCACCGGCAGGCCGGCCGCGACCGCGCCGCGGGCCAGCGGCACATGTTCCCGGTTCGGGGCGGCCACCACGACCAGGTCCAGCGCGTCGGGGGTGCGCCACAGCTCGCCGGCGTCGGCGACCACCCGGGCGTCGGGGTGCGCCGCCCGGACCTGTTCGGCGCGTCGCGGGTCGCGGGTCACCACGGCGGTCAGCCGCAGCGCGGGGGTGGCAGCGATCAGCGGAGCGTGGAACACCCGCCCGGCCAGCCCGTATCCCAGCAAGCCCACCCGCAGCGGCGCCTGCGCCATGCCGTCCCCCCGACCTCGTCCGGTGATCTCCTGCGAATCTACGCGGCCGGCCGGCGCGGCGACGCGGAGTCCGCGCGGCCACCCCGGCCGCCGGCCGGACGGCGGGGATGTGACAGCGTGGGCGGGTGCACGCATCCCCGGTCGACGTCGACCTCGCGCTGGTGGGCGGCGGCGGAGCCGCCTCGCTGGTCCTGGCCGCGCTGGACCGGCACCGGGTGAGCGGCCTGCGGGTCGCCGTGGTCGACCCGGTGCACAAGCGCGGCCAGGACCGCACCTGGGCGTTCTGGGGCGTGCCCGGCACCGACCTGGACCCGCTGCTGAGCGCCAGCTGGTCGCGGGTCGACGTGGTCACCGCCGCCGGCCGCCGCGTGCTCCCGCTGGCCCCGCTGCGGTACGCCATGCTGCGCTCCGCCCCGGTCTACGACCGGGCTGCCGAGGCCGAGCGGCGGCTGGGCGCGGTGCGCATCGGCGCACCGGCCGGCGAGCTGACCGACGACGGGGAGCGGGTGACCGTCGCCGACCCGACCGGGCGGCTCCTGGTGCGCGCCGACTGGGTGCTCGACTCCCGCCCCCGCCCGCCGCGCCGCCCCGGCCGCACCAGCTGGTTGCAGCACTTCCGGGGCTGGTGGCTGGAGGCGGCCCGGCCCACCTTCGACCCGCAGCGCGCGGTGCTGATGGACTTCCGCACCCCACAGCCCGCGCGGGGCGTCTCCTTCGGCTACGTGCTGCCGGTCAGCGACCGGTACGCGCTGGTCGAGTACACCGAGTTCTCACCCGCCCCGCTGAGCGACCCGGCGTACGACGCGGCGCTGCGCGGGTACGCGGCCCTGCTCGGGCTGGACCTGACCGCGCTGACCGTCCGGGAGGTGGAGAACGGCGTCATCCCGATGACCGACGGTCCGTTCCCCGGCCGCCCGTCGCCGCGGGTGGTGCGGCTGGGTACCGCCGGCGGCGCCACCCGCCCGTCCACCGGGTTCACCTTCTCCGCGATGCTGCGCCAGGCCGACCAGGTGGCCGCGGCGCTCGCGGCCGGTCGGCCGCCGGTGCCGGCCCCCGCCTATCCGGGCCGGCACCTGTGGATGGACGCGGTGGCGCTGCGCGCCCTGGACCGGGGGCACGTCGACGGGGTGGAGTTCTTCGAGCGGCTCTTCGACCGCAACCCGCCCGAGCGGGTGCTGCGCTTCCTCGACGGCGTGACCTCGCCGGCCGAGGACCTGGCGGTGATGCGGTCCAGCCCGCTGCTGCCGATGACCGGCGCGGTGCTCGGCGACGCCGTCGGCCGGCTGCGCGCCCGGCTGCGCCGCGACCCGACCCCCACCCCCGTGCCGCAGGTCGGGTCGCGCGCCGGTGATCAGGCCGGTTCGTAGCTGGCGATCACCACGCCGGTGCCGGTGGTGACGCTGTCGGTCAGACGCAGCTCGCCGGGGGAGTCCCCGTCGGCGAACAGCCGCCGGCCGGTGCCCAGCACCAGCGGGTGCACCAGCAGCACGTACGCGTCGACGAGCCCGTGCCGGCGCAGCGACCGGACCAGCTCACCGCTGCCCAGCACCGAGATGTCCGGCCCGGGCTCCTCCTTGAGCGCGGCCACCGCGGCGATCACGTCGCCGCCCAGCAGGTGCGAGTTCGCCCAGGGCAGCGGGCCGGTCAGCGTGGTCGAGGCGACGTACTTCGGCAGCGCGTCGAGCACCGGGGTGAACGGGTTGCCGGTCTGCCGCGGCCAGTAGCCGGCGAAGTCCTGGTAGGTGCGCCGGCCCAGCAGCAGCGCCCCGGTGGACGCCATTCCCTCGCCCATCTTCCGGCCCAGCACCGGGTCCTGGTAGGGCAGCGCCCAGCCGCCCCGGGTGAAGCCGTCCCGGGTGTCCTCGTCGGGGCGCCCGGGTGCCTGCATGACCCCGTCCAGGCTGACGTTGTTGGTGACGACGATCCTGCGCATGCCGCTCCTCGCGGTGCGGGGCCGGCCCGGTGCCGGCCCGTCACCTTCCACACGAACGGGCCACCCCGATTTCAACAGTCGTCACCGGTCGGTTTCCGCCGCCACCCGGTCGCGGATCAGTACCCGCAGTTGCTCCATCGGGTCGCCGTCGCCCGCGCCGAGCCGGTTGCGCACCGCCGCCACCGTCAGGCCCAGCCGGGGGTACGCGAACGCGAGGCTGCCGCCGCTGCCGGCGGTGCCGAACGCGCCGTCGTCGTCGACCGCGTAGCCGAGGCCGAAGGAGAGTTCCTGCCCGAACACCCACTCCGGCGCGCGGACCGCGACCGCCGACACCTGCGCCAACCGGGCCGGGGAGATCAGCCGTACGCCGTCGACCGGGCCGAGCAGCGCCGCGTACATCCGGGCGGCGGCCCGGGCGGTGAGCGTGCCGACCGCCGGCACGTCGGCGCGCAGCACGTCGGGCCGGCTGCCGATCGTCGCGTCGGGGCGCACGGCGGGCGGCGCGACCTCGTCGAAGTGCGGCAGGTTCGCGGCGGCCCAGGTCATCGTCGCGGTCAGGCCGGCGTCCTCCAGCCGGGCCAGCCGGGACAGGTCCGCCGCCGGGACGGCGAGGAACAGCTCCCCGGTCACCCCGAGCGGCCCGGCCACCTCCTCGGCGAGCAGCCGCGAGACCGGCCGGCCGGTGACCCGCCGCAGCACCTCACCGACCAGCCAGCCGAACGTCCACGCGTGGTACGCCAGTCGCTCGCCGGGCGCCCAGCGCGGCACGGTGTCGGCGAGCAGCGCGCACATCCGGTCCCAGTCGGTGAAGTCCTGCGGGGTGATGTCGGCGGGCAGCGCGGGCAGCCCGGCGGTGTGGGTGAGCGCGTGCCGCAACGTGATCCGGTCCTTGCCGTGCCGGGCGAACTCCGGCCACACCTCGGCGATCGGCCGGTCCAGGTCGAGGTGGCCCTGCTCGGCGAGGACGTGCGCGACGGTGCTGGTGAGGCCCTTGCCGGTGGAGACGGCGTGGATCGGGGTGTCCGCGGTGAGCGGCCGGCCGGTGCTGGCGTCGGCGAGCCCGGCCTGCTCCTCGACGATCGGCACCCCGTGCAGGTACGCGGCCACCTGCACCCCGGTCTCCCGGCCCGAGCCGACCAGGTCGTCGAGCGTGGCGCGTACCTCGGCCCGCAGGCCGTCCCAGTCTCCGTCCATGATCGTGGACCCTGCCACGACACCGCCCGGCTGTCGCCCGTTTTCCCGGTGGCGCGGCGGGTGGCGCGGGCCGGGCCGGCCGGCGTACCCGGTAGGTTGCCGGCATGACGGAGGCGGCGACCAGGGTCGTGGAGATCTGGACCGACGGGGCGTGCAGCGGCAATCCCGGGCCCGGCGGCTGGGGCGCGGTGCTGCGCTGGGGTGGGCACGAGCGGGAGCTCTGCGGCGGCGAGGCGACGCCGACCACCAACAACCGGATGGAGCTGACCGCCGCGATCCGCGCGTTGGAGAGCCTCACCCGGCCGGTCACCGTGCGGCTGCACACCGACAGCACGTACGTGCGCAACGGCATCACGAGCTGGCTGGCGGGCTGGAAGCGCAACGGCTGGGTGACCGCCGCGAAGCAGCCGGTCAAGAACGCCGACCTGTGGCAGCGGCTGGAGGCCGCCTGCGCCCGGCACGACGTGACCTGGCTGTGGGTGAAGGGCCACAACGGACACCCGGAGAACGAGCGGGCCGACGGGCTGGCCAACCGGGGGATGACCGAGGCGCGGTCCGTCGGGGCCCGCTGACCGGACGGGTTGTGTCGACGTCCCTCGATCGGTAACGTTGCGGATCGGCACCGTCACGGAACGTCGCCCTCCGGAGGTTTCGCGTGACCGTCGCACCCCTCACCGAGTTACCGCTCTGGCCGCCGGTCAACCTCGACCGCGACCCACTCGTCCCGCTCGACGCCGACGAGCGCCGCCGCTTCACCGGGCCCGTCACCAAGGTCCGGCTGCCCACCGACGCCACCGCCTGGCTGGTGACCCGACACGCCGACGTGCGGGCCCTGCTGCGCCACCCCGGCTTCAGCGCCGACCTCTCCCGGCCCGGCTTCCCGCTGCTGCGCCGGCTGGCACCCGGAGCGCTCAGCGACCGACGCGGCGGCTTCATCCGGATGGACGGCGCGGAACACAGCCGGCTGCGCCGGATGCTGACCGCCGAATTCATGATCAAGAATGTGCGGCGGATCGAGCCCTTGATCACCGAGACTGTCGAGCGGGCCCTCGACGGGCTGCGCGACGCCGGCCCGCCCGCCGACCTGATCGCGCACTTCGCCCTGCCGGTGCCCTCGATGGTGATCTGCCACCTGCTCGGCGTCCCCTACGCCGACCACGACTTCTTCCAGGAGCGCAGCCGCACCCTCATCGACCGGGACGCCCCGCCCGACCGCGTCCAGCGGCACGTCCAGGAGTTGCGCGACTACCTGCACCGCCTGGTCGAGGTGAAGGTGGCCGCCGGGGACCGCACCGACGACCTGATCGGCCGGCTCGCCCGCGACCGGGTGGACACCGGCGAGCTGGCGGTCGACGAACTGGTCGGCATGGCCGTGCTGCTGCTCATCGCCGGCCACGAGACCACCGCCAACATGATCGGCCTGAGCACCCTGCTGCTGCTGCGCCACCCCGCCCGGTACGCGGCGCTGCGCGACGACCCCGGGCACGCCGACGGCCTGGTCGACGAACTGCTGCGCTACCTGAGCATCGTGCGCACCGGGCTGCCGAGGCTCGCCACCGAGGACGTGGAGATCGGCGGGCGGCTGATCCGGGCGGGGGAGGGGGCGATCGCGGTGCTCTCCCTGGCCAACCGCGACGGCGACGTCTTCGCCGCGGCGGACGCCTTCGACCCCTACCGGGCGGCGCAGCAGCACGTCGCCTTCGGCTTCGGGGTGCACCAGTGCATCGGCCAGCCCCTCGCTCGCGCCGAGCTGCGGATCGCGCTGGTGGCACTGGCCCGACGCTTCCCCCGGCTGCGTCCCGCCGTCACCACCCGCCGCCTGCCGACCCGGGACAGCTCCATCGTCTACGGGCTCGACGAACTGCCGGTGACCTGGTGACCGGGGCGACGCCGGTGCGCATCCGGGTGGACCGCGACCGCTGCTGCGGCTCCGGCAACTGCGTCCTCACCGCCCCCGACGTCTTCGACCAGGACGACGAGGACGGCCTGGTGCTGCTGCGCGGCACCGAACCGGCGCCGGACGCGCTCGACCGGGTCCGGCGCGCCGTCGACCTCTGCCCGGCCGGGGCGATCAGCCTGCACCCACCGCCCCGGCCGTAGCCCGCCTCACTCCTCCTCGGTCGCGTATCCCTCGACGGCCGGGTCGCCGGTGCCGGAGACGGCGTCGACGTCGTAGCCGGCCCGGCTCGTCTCCTGCGCGGAACGCCGCTCCTCGGCCGGCAGGTCGGCGAAGTCGTCGCCGGCGTCGTCGGTGGTGTGCAGGGAATCGCCCGGCGGCCGCAACGACGCCTCGTACGCGGTCGCGCCGTCGGGCTCGTCGTCGGCCGCCCGGCCGAAGGACTGTTCACTCGTCATGTGGCACTCCTGCCCGCCTCCGCCGGAGGCAAAACGCCCGCTCAGCGGCGGGCGTCCGGGTGGGTCGGCATGGACGAGCCGCCGGAGCTGCTGCCCGACGCGCCGCCGGCCATCCCGGAGCCGTCGTCCTCGGTCACCTCGTCCGGCTTCGGCGCACCCCGCTGCGGCGCCGGTACGTCCGTGTCCGCCTCCACCTGGACCAGCCGGGCCTGGCCGGCCTCGTCCTCGGCGTGTGCCGGATCCACCGGCTGCTCGCCGTCGCGCGCCCGATATCCCACCTGCCCCGCCTCCCGTCCGTGCCGGTCCGCCCGCTTTCCCGGGTGACCCGCGCCGAAACGCGCCGTCCGGCTGTCCTCCCGGGCGACCCGCGTGGCACACGCCGTCCGGCCACCCGCGCCGGCCGCGCGCCGCGACAGGGCCGAAGCGGCCCGGCCCGGCGCGGTGCCGGGCGACGGTGTCGGGGTGAGCCAGTTCAGCGTCGGCGCGGGCGCGCCGGCCTGCCGCCGGCCGGGCGTCCGCCGGCGGACCCGCCGCGAGACGCCGGAGCCCGTCGGGCCGGGGTGACGGTGAGCGACCAGTGCGCCGGGCGGCGCAGGCGCGGCGGCAGGGCGGTGGACCGGTCGCCGCGGGCCGCGTCGAGCTGCGACTGGTGCACGAAGAGGCACCGCCCCAGGTCCGCCCCGCGCAGGTCCGCGCCGCGCAGGTCCGCGCCGGTCAGGTCGGCCGCGCCCAGGTCCACGCCGCGCAGGTCGGCGCCGATCAGGCAGGCGCCGCGCAGGTTCGCCCCGGCCAGTCCGGCCCGGCGCAGGTCGGCCCCGATCAGCACCGCCCCCCGCCGGTCGCTGCCCGCCTCGTCGGCCCGGGCCAGCTCGCCCGCCCGCGACAGCAGCCGGTTCACCCGGTCGCGGTGCCCGTCGACGTCCACCGCGAGCAGGTCCTCCGGGGTGCCGTCGGTGAGCCGTCCGGTCTCGGTGAGCGCGGCGGTCAGCTCGTCGCGCAGCGCGCCCGGCGGGGTCAGCGCGAGCGCCTCGGTCAGGTACCAGAGCAGTTCGTGCAGCGGTCGCAGCACCGCGAAGCTGTCGAACATCCGCCGGGCGACGGTCGGATCGTCCCGCCAGTCCCGCCCGCCGAAGGTGCCATGGGACAGGTGCTGGCCCGCGCCGAAGCAGTCGAACACGGTGCAGCCGGGGAAGCCGCGCTGGCGCAGCTCGCGGTGGATGCCGCAGCGGGAGTCGGCGCCCAGGTTGGGGCAGGGCCGGCCGGCGGGCTTGTCGATCGCGAAGTCGGCGGAGGCGGCGAAGGCCGGCGCGACGCAGCAGATGCCGAAACAGCGGGTGCAGTCGGCCGCCAGCTCGTGGCCGGTGTCGGCCACCGGCCGCTGCTGCTCCGTGTCGGACACGTCGTTCCCCTCGTCACCGTCTGTCCGGTCGCCCTGCCGGACCGGCCCTCCATTGTCCGCCCGGGTCGCCGGGGGCCCGCCGCCGGGTACGCCGGCCGTTCCGGCCGGGGGCCTGCGCCGGCTCCGTACGGTGACGGTGACCGGAGGAGGCGGCATGGACGAGGAGGCCCGGGAACAGGCCCTGCTGACCGCCCTCACCACCGAGCACGTCGTGCTGCAGACCTCCCGCAGCACCATCATCGCCGAGTTGCTGCTCGGGCTCGGCGTCACCCTGCTCACCGGCCTGTGGGGGCCGGCGCCGGGCCCGGCGACCGCAATCGGCCCGGTGGTGGCGTTCGCCACCCAGATCGATTACCTCAACCGGATCTCCGTCACGCTCAACCGCTGAGCCGCGCCGCGGCGCCCGGATCCCGGACCGCCGCGGCGCGGGGACGCTCAGAAGTCGAACAGCGCGGCGGTGCCGTGCCGCAGCAGGCAACGGTTGTCGAAGCTGCGGGCGTACGCGACCGGCCGGTCCTGCCAGAAGCCCACCGCCCGCACGGTCAGCGGGGCGTACACCTCGATGCAGGGGGAGGGGTCCACGCTCAGCGCGTCGAGGTCCCCGTCGACGCGGGCGACGAGCCGGCAGGCGGTCGTCGGGTCGGGGTGCAGTCCACCCGCCGGCCCGCAGGTCAGCACGGTGGCCCGGGGCGCACCGACGCCGTCGTCGACGGTGAGCAGCAGGACCGAGGGCAGCTGCGGTCCGGGTCGGGGCGCCGCGGCGGCCGGCCGGGCGGCGGCGGACGTGGCGAGTACGCCGAGCGCGGCGGCGAGAGCCAACGCGGCGGTACGTCGGGCGAAGGGCATGGTGTGTCCTTCCGTCGGGCCCCGGGGTCGGGGCCGGTGACGGCCCGGGCGTCGTGCGATCCGGGCCGACGAGAACCCTAGGTGCACGGTGTGAACGCGAAGCGTCACCGATTTTTACGTCGTCCGGCGCCGCCGGGCCGGCCGGCGCGCTGATCCCCGGTAATGCCCGAACGGCTGACAACCGGAGCGACACCTCGCTCCGGCGCATTTCCGATCCGTCGGGAAAACTGCCTGGAACGGTTGACAACCGAACTGCGCCGTTATTGCAACGAGTCATTTCGTCAACGCGATCGTTGTCAATTCCGACAACCGGAACGGCCGTTACCGGAACGATTCCGAAGCCGGTTGTGGAACGGTTTACCGTCGGGGCACGGACGTATTCGGCACCGTCGGGAGGGCTCGGCATGAGCGACCTGTCCCACCCACCGTCACTCACCACACCGGGCGAGCCGGCGACCCCGGCACCGGCCGTCCCCGAGGTCGTCACGCCGCCTGTCGGGGACCGCCGGGACATCGTCGGCAGGTCACCCAACCAGCTCGCCTGGCGGCGGCTCAAGCGGGACCGGACCGCCCGGGTCAGCGCGCTGACCCTGCTCGTCGCCGCCGTGGTGGCCCTCGGCGCACCGCTGCTCGGCCGGCTCACCGGAATCGACCCGACCGACAAGTTCGTCGATCGGCTCAACGATTTCGGAATGCCCATCGGGTACGCCGGCGGCATTTCCGCCCGGCACTGGCTCGGGCTGGAACCGGGCAGTGGCCGCGACATCCTGCTGCAACTGGTCCACGGTCTGCGTACCTCGTTGTTCATCGCCTTCGCCTCGGCGTTGCTGGCCTCCTTCGTCGGGGTCACCGTGGGGGTGCTCGCGGGCTGGGCCCGGGGCTGGCTCGACGGCCTGGTCAACTGGCTGATCGACCTCACCCTGGCGTTCCCGTTCCTGATCTTCGCGCTGGCGGTGATCCCGATCCTGGAGGACCGGTTCTACTCGGCGCGGGAAGCCCCGTCGCCGGCCTTCCGGGTCGCCCTGATCGTGGCCACCTTCGGCCTGTTCAGCTGGACGTACACCGCGCGGCTGGTCCGCGGCCAGGTGATCTCGCTGCGCGAGCGGGAGTTCGTCGACGCCGCCAGGGCCGCCGGCGCCGGCACCGGGCACATCCTGTTCCGGCAACTGCTGCCGAACATCTGGGCGCCGATCCTGGTCACCGTCTCGCTGAACGTGCCGCAGTTCATCGCCATCGAGGCCGCCCTCGCCTTCGTCAACGTCGGCGTCACCGAACCCACGCCCGACCTCGGCCGGATGATCTACAACAGCATCGGCTACGTGGCGAGCGACCCCTGGTACACCCTGTTCCCCGGATTGACGATCTTCCTGCTGGTCCTGGCGTTCAACCTGCTCGGTGACGCGCTGCGCGACTCGCTGGATCCCCGGTCGACCCGGTAACCCCCGACCGACGACACGTCCGGCCGGCGGGGGCCGCCGGGCGGGAAGGGAGCACCACCGTGCCAGCACGAACCCGGACACTGACCGGTGTCCTCGCCGTGGCGACGCTGGTCGCCGCCGGTTGCAGCCCCACCACCGACACCGGCGGGGGCGGCGACGAGAAGACCAAGACCCAGACCGGCTCCATCTCCTACCAGGCGGCCGACAACCAGGGCCCGGCCAGGGCGGTCGACGGGGCCGCCGCCGGCGGCACCGTCACCGTCATGCAGAACTCCGACTTCGAGCACCTCGACCCGGCCCGCAACTACGTCAACGTGCAGCAGGTGACCGGCGGACTGCTCTACCGGTCGCTCAACGGCTACAAGGAGGACGGCAGCGGCAAGCTGCTGCTCGTCGGCGACCTGGCCACCAACCCCGGCAAGGACGTCGACAACGACTGCAAGGTCTGGGAGTTCACCCTGCGCGACGGCGTGAGGTACGAGGACGGCTCCCCGGTCACCAGCAAGGACGTCGCGTACGGCATCGCCCGCTCGTTCGCGCCGAACCTCAACGAGGGACCGCACTACATCCAGCAGTGGCTCTACCCGGGCGGGGCGTACAACGCGAAGTACCAGGGGCCGTACAACGGTGGGAGGGCCGCGCCGGACGGCATCGAGACGCCCGACGACCGGACCATCCGGTTCACCTTCCCGCAGCCGCACTGCGACCTGCCGTACGCGGCGGCGCTGCCCACCACCGCCCCGGTGCCGGCGGCCAGGGACACCCGGGCCAACTACGACCTGCGGCCCTTCTCCTCCGGGCCCTACAAGGTGAAGTCCTACCAGCGCGACGTCGCGCTGGAGCTGGAGCGCAACCCGAACTGGGACCCGAGGACCGATCCGCTGCGCAACGCCTACCCGGACACCGTCCGGATCACCTTCGGCCTGGAGCAGGCCCAGATCGCCGAGCGTCTCGTCGCCGACGCCCCGGCCGACCGGGCGGCGCTGAGCTGGACCGACGTGCCGCCGGCCGTGCTGCCCCGGACCACCGCCGCCGGCGTGGCCGAGCGGGTGGTGAAGGGCCCGACGCAGTACACCTGGGTGCTGAGCATCAACACCCAGCGGGTCACCGACCTGACCGTGCGCCGCGCGCTGAACTACGCGGTGGACAAGGACGCCGCGCTCAAGGCCCTCGGCGGACAGGCGGCCGGTACGCCGGCCACCACGCTGATGTCGCCGACCACGGCCGGCTGGCAGAAGTACGACGTGTTCCACGCCCCGGTGACCGGTGACAAGGCCAAGGTCACCGAGCTGCTCGGCGGCAGGCGCCCGAAGCTGGTGCTCGCCCACTCCAACACCGAGCTGCGTACCCAGCAGGCCGAGGCGATCCGCAAGAACCTCACCGACATGGGCTTCGACATCGTCATGAAGCCCATCGACAACAGCAGCTACTACGACGAGATCGGCCGGAAGAACAACCCGTACGACCTCTACATGAGCGGCTGGGGCTCGGACTGGCCGACCGGCTCCACCGTCATACCCCCGGTCTACGACGGGCGGGAGATCGTGGCCGAGGGGAACAACAACGTCTCGTACCTCGACGAGCCGGCGGTCAGCGCCGAGATCGACCGGGTCCGGGCCCTGCCGGCCGCCCAGCAGGACGCCGGGTGGACAGCCCTGGACGAGAAGATCATGAAGGAGTACGCGCCCGTGGTGCCCTGCTACTACGACGCCGCGTACGAGCTGCACGGCTCCCGGGTCGGCAACGCGTTCCTCAGCGACGCGTTCGGCGTCATCTCGCTCAACGGCATCTACGTGAAGAAGTGACCGCGCGTGGGGGCGGCCCGCGCCGGCCGCCCCCACCGTCCACCGGGGAGGTGTTCCGTGTTCCGTTTCGTGCTCCGGCGGCTGCTCGTGGCCGCGGTGACCCTGGCGGTGATCAGCCTGGTCACCTTCGGTCTCTTCTTCGCGGTGCCGAGCAGCCCGGCCAAGGTGATGTGCGGCAAGAACTGCACCGCCGAGGACATCGCCCAGGTCGAGCAGCGGCTCGGCATCGACCAGCCGCTGCCCCGCCAGTACGCCGACTTCGTCACCGGCATCGTCGCGGGCCGCACCTACGGCTCGGGCGACTTCCGGCAGGAGTGCCCGGCACCCTGCCTGGGCTACTCGTTCCGCAACAACCAACCGGTCACCGAGATCATCACCCAGCGCGCCCCGGTGACCTTCAGCATCGTCCTGGGCGGGGCGGTGCTCTGGCTGGCCCTGGGCGTCTCGCTGGGCATGGTCTCGGCGCTGCGCCGCGGCACCGCCCTCGACCGGGCCGCGATCGGCGTCACCCTGGCCGGGGCGTCCATGCAGGTCTACTTCTTCGGCCTGATCCTGCTCTACCTGCTCGTGTACGCGACCGGGCTGCTGCCGTTCCCCGACTACACCCCGCTGACCGAGGACCCGCTGCGCTGGGCGCAGGGGCTGCTGCTGCCCTGGATGACGCTCGGTTTCCTCAACTCCGCCCTCTACGCCCGGCTGTCCCGGGCGCAGATGCTGGAGACCCTGTCGGAGGACTTCGTCCGGACCGCCCGGGCGAAGGGCCTCCCGGCCCGCCAGGTGCACCTGCGGCACGCGCTGCGGGCGGCGATCACCCCGATCGTCACCATCGCCGGCCTGGACATCGGCACCAGCCTCGGCGGCACCTTCATCACCGAGACCATCTTCGGCCTGCAGGGGCTGGGCAAGGCCACCGTCGAGGCGGTGCAGTTCCTGAACCTGCCGGTGGTGATGGCCACCGTCCTGCTGGCCGCCGTGTTCATCGTGGTCGCCAACATCGTCGTGGACGTGCTCTACGCGGTCATCGACCCGCGGGTCCGGCTGGGCTGAGGGAGGTATCGACATGGTGCAGCGTGCGGAGCAGGACCCCTACCTGCGGGTGCGGGATCTGCGGGTGCGGTTCGACACCGAGGACGGGGTGGTCCGGGCGGTCGACGGGGTGTCGTTCTCGGTGGCGCGGGGTCGCACGCTCGGGATCGTGGGGGAGTCGGGTTCGGGTAAGAGTGTGACGTCGTTGGCGATCCTGGGCCTGCACGGCGCGAGGCGCACGACCGTCTCCGGGGAGATCTCGATCGGTGGCCGGCAGTTGGTCGGGCTGCCGGAGGAGGAGGTGCGTCGGCTGCGGGGCCGGGACATGGCGATGATCTTCCAGGATCCGCTGTCGGCGTTGCACCCGTACTACACGGTGGGGCGGCAGATCGCCGAGGCGTACCGGGTGCACCACCCGAGGGCCGGTCGGCGGGAGGCGCGTACCCGGGCGGTGGACATGCTGGACCGGGTGGGGATTCCGCAGCCGGCGCAGCGCTACGAGCAGTATCCGCACGAGTTTTCGGGTGGGATGCGGCAGCGGGCGATGATCGCGATGGCGTTGGTCAACGACCCGGATCTGTTGATCGCCGACGAGCCGACCACGGCGTTGGACGTGACGGTGCAGGCGCAGATCCTGGACCTGTTGGCCGATCTGCAGGCGGAGTTCCATTCGGCGGTTGTGTTGATCACGCATGACCTGGGGGTGGTGTCGCAGGTCGCTGACGACGTGCTGGTGATGTACGGGGGGCGGGCGGTCGAGCAGGGCAGTGTGGCGCAGGTGTTGCGGTCGCCGCAGCATCCGTACACGTGGGGGTTGTTGTCGAGCGTGCCGTCGTTGCACGGTGACGCCGACGCGGACCTGGTGCCCATCAAGGGCAACCCGCCGTCGCTGATCAACCTGCCGTCGGGGTGCGCGTTTCATCCGCGCTGCCGCTACGCGGGGCGCACCGGCGACCGCTCCCGCACCGAGGTGCCCGAGCTGCGGGCGACCGCCGAGCCGGGCCACGACGTGGCCTGCCACCTGCCGGAAGCCGCCCGGCAGCGCATCTTCCGCGAGGAGGTCGGCGCGGTGGACCCCCGGTCCGGCGGCGTCGACCTCGCGTCGGGTGAGAGGAGACCGTCATGACCACGGTGGACGATGTGACCGGGCCGGCGGGCACGGCTGCCGTCACGACCGAGCCGTTGTTGCGGGTGCGGGGGCTGACGAAGCACTTCCCGGTGCGTGAGGGTTTCCGGGCCACGGGTGCGGTACGGGCGGTCGACGGGGTCGACGTCGACGTGCGTGCGGGTGAGACGGTGGGCCTGGTGGGGGAGTCCGGCTGCGGTAAGACCACCACGGGTCGGATGCTGGTGCGCCTGCTGGAACCCACCGCCGGCAGCATCGAGTTCGCGGGTCGGGACATCACCCGGGCCAAGGGTCGGGCGTTGCGGCCGTTGCGGCAGGACCTGCAGATCATCTTCCAGGACCCGTACGCGTCGTTGAACCCCCGGCACACCGTCGGGCGGATCGTGGCGATGCCCCTGGAGGTCAACAACATCACCCCACCCGGCGGGGTCCGCGCCCGGGTACAGGAGCTGCTGGAACTGGTCGGGTTGAACCCGGAGCACTACAACCGCTACCCGCACGAGTTCTCCGGCGGACAACGCCAACGCATCGGTATCGCCCGCGCGCTCGCGCTGCGCCCGAAGCTGATCGTGGCCGACGAACCCGTCTCCGCCCTGGACGTCTCCATCCAGGCGCAGGTGGTCAACCTGCTGCGCCGGCTGCAACGCGACCTGGACCTGTCGTTCGTGTTCATCGCCCACGACCTGGCCGTGGTCCGACATTTCTGCCACCGCGTCGCCGTCATGTACCTGGGCAAGGTCGTCGAGATCGGCGACCGCGACGACATCTACCACCGCCCCCAGCACCCCTACACCCGCGCCCTGCTCTCCGCGGTCCCGGATGTCAACACCCTCGGCCCCGCCGGCCGCATCCGCCTCACCGGCGACGTCCCCACCCCCCTCAACCCACCCTCCGGCTGCCGCTTCCGCACCCGCTGCTGGAAAGCCCAGGACCGCTGCGCCACCGAAGAACCGGCACTCGTGCCCCGCGACGGCGGCGCGCAGGCCACCGCCTGCCACTACCCCGAGCCACGTCCGGCACCCGACCCGTCGAGCTGACCCACGACAAGCCGGGGGCGATCGCGCCCGGCGCGGGGATCACGCCTCATCACCCGCGCCGGGCGGGGCCGACCGGAGGCGGGTGTAACCGCCCCGGGCCCGGGTAGCCGGGCCGAATGGACCTGGTCGAGGAGACGCCGTACCGGTTCCGCATCGACCGGCGCGACCCGATGCGGGTGCCGGGCGTCGTCTTCGCCACCCGGTCGCTGCTGCCCGACGTCGACGCCGACCGGTCCCTGGACCAGGTGGCGGACGTGGCCACCCTGCCCGGCATCGTGACCGCCTCGTACGCCATGCCGGACGTGCACTGGGGCTACGGCTTCCCGATCGGCGGGGTGGCCGCCACCGACGTCGCGGACGGCGGCGTGGTGTCGCCCGGCGGCGTGGGCTTCGACATCTCCTGCGGGGTCCGGCTGCTCGCCGCCGACCTGGACCGGGCCGCGCTGGGTCCCCGTCTCGACGCGCTGCTGGACGGCCTGGGCGAGGCCACCCCGCGTGGCATGGGCACCGGCGCGGTGTGGCACCTGGCCGACCGCGCCGAACTCGACGCGGTGTTGCGCGGCGGCTCCCGGTACGCCGTCGAGCGCGGCTTCGGCGTGCCCCGGGACCTGGCCCGCTGCGAGGACGGTGGCGCGGTCGACGACGCGGACCCCGCGCAGGTGAGCGAGCGGGCGGTGCAGCGGGGCGCCGGGCAGGTCGGCAGCCTCGGCTCCGGCAACCACTTCCTGGAGGTGCAGGCCGTCGCGGAGGTCTACGACGAGCCGGTCGCGGCCGCGTTCGGGCTGGCCGCCGGCCAGGTCTGCGTCATGATCCACTGCGGGTCGCGCGGGCTCGGCCACCAGATCTGCACCGACCACGTACGGGCGATGGAGCGGGTGATGCCCGGGTACGGCATCCAGGTGCCGGACCGGCAGCTCGCCTGCGCGCCGGTGTCGTCGCCCGAGGGGCGCGCGTACCTGGGGGCGATGGCCGCCGCCGCCAACTACGCCCGGGCCAACCGGCAGCTGCTCGCCCACGCCGCCCGCCAGGTCTTCCGCCGGGTCACCGGCGGTGAGCTGGCGCTGGTGTACGACATCTCGCACAACCTCGCCAAGATCGAGACACACGACGTCGCCGGCGCGCCCCGTCGGCTCTGCGTGCACCGCAAGGGCGCCACCCGGGCCCTGCCGCCCGGGCACGACGACCTCCCCGACGACCTGCGCCCGGTCGGGCAGCCGGTGCTGATCCCCGGCTCGATGGGCACCGGCTCGTACGTGCTGACCGGCGTGACCGGCGCGCCGGCCTGGGCCTCCACCTGCCACGGCGCGGGCCGGACGCAGAGCCGCAAGCAGGCGACGAAGGCGGTCCGGGGCCACGACCCGCGCCAGGAGCTGGAGGCGCAGGGCATCGCGGTACGGGGCGCCTCCCGACGCGGGCTGGCCGAGGAGATGCCGGCCGCGTACAAGGACGTCACCGCGGTGGTGGCGGCGGCCGAGGGGGCGGGGCTGTGCCGCCGGGTGGCCCGGCTGGTGCCGCTGGGCGTGGTTAAGGGCTGAGCCGCTCACACGTCGAGGGTCACCGCGCAGGACCACCCCGGCCCGTCCGGGCCGAAGCGCAGCTCGTGCAGGGAGACCGCCTTCGGCACCGCGCCGACCAGCTCCACCCGGTCGGTGCCGGTGGTCCACCAGCGCACCCGCAGGCCCCCGTCGTCGGTGGCCTGCACCTCGCCGCGCAGCGGCAGCGTACCGGCCGTCTCCAGCCGGAAGATCACCTCGTCGAGGACGCCCACCAGCAGGTCCGCGTCGTCGCCCGGCGGCACCGCGAACACCGCCTCCCCGTCGGGGCGGACGCCGGTGGCGTCCACGAAGGTCGCCACCAGCGCCGTGACCCCCTCCGCGAGGCAGCCCTCGCGGTCCGCCGCCCACGCCTCGACGCGTACGTCGGCGGTGTGCGGGACGGTCCGGTGACCCCGCGGTGGTCGGGCGTGCATGCACCGATCATGCCCCGCGACGGTCGGCGGCCCGGCGGGTTCCGTCGCACCCGCCGGTTAGGGTGCCGGCATGATCGCCGATGAGTCCGACGCCGTCACCGTCACCTTCCTGAGCATGATGCGCGCCGCCGTGCGCGCCGAGCCGGCCGGCGCGGACACCCTGGGCCGCACGGTCGAGCTGGCGCGTCGCTGGTGGGGCAGCGGTGACGCGGGCGACGCGCAGCTGGCGACGGCGCTGCGCACCCTGCACGCCGACACCGACGACGCGCAGCCCGCCGCCGATGCGGCACGGCGCACCCTGCCGAGCGACGCCGACGAGGCCGTGGCGCTCGGTGCCGAATGCGGCCGGCCCGAGCCGGGCGAGCGCTGACCGGACACCGCGGACGGTCCTGCCTCGGTACGGTGACCCGATGAAGATCACCAAGTGGACCCACGCGTGCGTCCGGATCGAGCACGAGGGCCGGGTCCTGGTCATCGACCCGGGCACCTGGAGCGAGCCGGCGGCCCTCGTGGGTGCCGACGCGGTGCTGCTCACCCACGAGCACACCGATCACGTCGACGTGCTGCGGCTGGCCGGTCTGGGCGTGCCGGTCTTCGCGCCGAAGGGGGCTCGGCTGCCCGGCCCGGTGCCGCTGGAGGTGACCCGGGTGACGCCCGGCGAGCGGTTCGACGCCGCCGGCTTCCCCGTCACCGCCGTCGGCGGCCGGCACGCGCTGATCCACGACGGCCAGCCCGACTGCGCCAACCTGGGGTACGTCGTCGACGACGCCCTCTACCACCCGGGCGATGCGCTGGCGCTGCCCGACCGGCCGGTGCGGACGCTGCTGCTGCCGGCGCAGGGCTCCTGGTTGAAGCTGACCGAGGCGATCTCCTTCGCCACCACGATCGGCGCGGACCGGACCGTCGCGATCCACGACGCGCAGCTCAACGACCGGGGCCTGGCGAGCGTGCACGGCTGGTTCGGCGAGACCGTCCCCGGCTACCGTCCGCTCGCCCCCGGCGAGACGCTCTGACCGACGCGCACGTCGAACGCCGGCGCGTCGGCGGTGAGCACCGCCGTCCGCGACGGTCACGGCGGGCAGGACCCCGCAGGACAGCTCGGGGAAGGTCGGCCAGACCTGCGGGGAGTGCCGGACGCGCACGGGAGTTTCCTAACGGGCGGTGAGGGCCAGGCCGAGGCCGAGGGCGAGGAAGCTGCCGGCGAAGCCGTGCCGCAGCGCGGCGGTCAGCCGGGGTCGGGCGAGCACCCGGTGCCGCAGCGCCCCGGCCGACGCGGCGAACCCGGCGAAGACCAGCAGCGTGGTGAGGACGAAGACCCCGCCGTGCAGCAGCATCCGGCTGGTGGCGGCCGGACTGTCCGGCGGCACGAACTGCGGCAGGAAGGCCACGAAGAAGACCGTCACCTTGGGATTGAGCAGGTTCACCACCATGCCGTGGCGGACGATCCGGGCGGTCGACGGGGCGGGCCGGCCGTCGTCGATCCGCAGCGCGCCGCGGTCCCGCAGCGCGGCGACGGCGAGCCAGAGCAGGTACCCCACGCCCAGCCAGGTGACCACCCGGTACGCCGGGGTCCCGGCGCGCAGCAGGGCGGCGAGCCCGGTGACGGCGACGGCCAGGTGCGGCAGCAGGCTGACGGTGCCGCCGAGCGCGGCGGCGAGGCCGGCGCGGCGGCCCGAGGCCAGCGCGGTGGAGAGCGTGTACAGCACGCCGGTGCCCGGCGTGAGCACCACGACCAGCGTGGTCAGCAGGAAGGCGATGGTCATGCGCTCCAGCCTGCGACCATAATGGCCCGGTGGACAGGGCCATAACGGCACCGACGGGGAAGTCCATAACGACCGGTGCCGACTTCCTCCAGCTCGACGTGACCGACGCGCCGCCGGGCGGCCGCGCCGACTGGCTCGCCACGCGGCTCCGGGCGGCCATCGCCGACGGTCGGGTGCCGGTGGGAGCTCGGCTGCCGGCCAGCCGGGTGCTCGCCGTCGAGCTGGGCGTGTCGCGGGGCGTGGTGACCGAGGCGTACCAGCGGCTGGCCGAGAGCGGGCAGGTCGCCGGCCGGGGCCGGGCCGGCACGGTGGTGCTGGCCGGTCCGGCCGGCGTGGTCGCCGGCGTCCCCACCCCCGCCCCGGCGCCGGAGCTGTTCGCCGCCCGCCCCGGCGTGTCGGTCTTCGACGCGCTGCGCGCCGCGCCGGCCGAGCTGGACCTGACGCCCGGCGTACCGGACCTGGCCGCCTTTCCCCGCGCGGCCTGGCTGCGGGCCGAACGCGCGGTGCTGCGCCGCCTCACCCCGGCCGACTTCGGCTACGGCGACCCCACCGGCACGCCCGCGCTCCGGCGCGCCGTGGCCGCCTGGCTGGGCCGCAACCGGGGCATCCGGGTCGACCCGGCCGAGGTGGTGGTGGTCGCCGGCGTCTCCCAGGCGCTCGGCCTGCTCGCCCAGGTCCTGCACGACCAGGGTGTGCACACCGTGGCGGTGGAGGACCCCTCGTCGCTCGGCGTACGGCAGCACCTGCACAACTGGCGGCTGGACACCCCGCCGGTGCCGGTCGACGCGCACGGCCTGCGCGTCGACCGGCTGGCGGCCGCCGGTGCCCGCGCGGTGCTGGTCACCCCGGCGCACCAGTTCCCGACCGGCGTGGTCCTCGACGGCGAGCGGCGCCGCGCGCTGCTCGGCTGGGCCGAGCGCGGTGGCCTGGTGATCGAGGACGACTACGACGCCGAGCACCGCTACGACCGCCCCCCGGTGCCGGCCCTGCGCGGCACGCTGCCGGAGCGGGTCTGCTACACCGGCAGCGTCTCCAAGCTGCTCGCCCCGGCGCTGCGAATCGGCTGGCTGCTGGTGCCACCCCGGTGGCACACCGCCCTGGTGGACGCCAAGCGGATGGCCGACCTCGGCAACGCGGCGCTGCCCCAGCTGGTGCTGGCCGAGCTGATGACCTCCGGCGCCCTGGAACGCCACCTGCGGATGCTGCGCCGCCGGCACGTCCGTCGCCGCGACGCGATGCTGCGCGCGGTCCGGGAACAGCTGCCCGGGGCCGTGGTGCACGGCGCCGCCGCCGGCCTGCACCTGCTGGTCACCCTGCCCGACGAGGTGGACGACGTGGCGGTGGCGGCGGCCGCGTTGCGGCGCGGCGTCAAGGTGCACCCGCTCGCCTGGCACGGCCAGCGACGCCAGCCGCCCGGCCTGGTCCTCGGCTACGCCGCCACCCCGACCGGCGACCTGGAGCGCGCCGTCGCCGAGCTCGGCGCCGCCCTGCGCGAGCTGACCTGACCTCGGGCCGCCGTCGACCGGTTGACCCGGCGGTGCGGTGGGCAGGAAGTGGAGGAACGGGGGTGCGCAGATGGTCGCGGAAGCAGTCGTCCGGTCCGACGGTCCGGGTCCCGCAACGGACCCGGGGCGCGCCGTGCTCGCCCGCTACACCGCCACCGCCGTGCTGGTCCGCCTCGCCGACGAGGGCGCCCGGGTCGCGCTGGTGCTGCTCGCCGTCGAGCACACCGGCGGCGCGGGCTACGGCGGCCTGCTCGTCGCCGCGCTGATGGTCCCGCACGTGGTGGCCGGCCCGGTGGTCGGCATGATCGCCGACACGGTACGCCGACGGCGGCTCTTCTACTGCCTGGCCCTGCTCGGCTTCGCCGCCGCGCTGCTCGGCGCGGCGCTGTCGGCCGCCGCCTCGCGGGCGCTCACCGTCGTCCTGGTGCTGCTGGCCGGGTGCCTGGCACCGGTGATGCTCGGCGGGCTGACCGGCCTGCTGCGCGACCTCGCGCCGCGCCGCCTGGACACCGCCTTCGGCCTGGACGCCACCTCGTACAACCTGGCCGGCATCGCCGGCCCGGCGATCGCGGCGGTGGTCGCCGGACGGTGCGGCGCCACGGTCGCCACCGCGGTGCTGACCGGCCTGGTCGCACTGGGCGCGCTGGTGCTGTGCACCCTGCCGGTCGCCGACCGGCCGGTCAGCGCCCGGCACCCGGCCGCCCGGCCCCGCCCGACGGCCGCGGTGCCGCTGCTCTGGCGCCGACCCCGGCTCGGTGCGGTCACCCTGGCCAGCAGCGTCGGCTATCTCGGTGTCGGCGCCCTGCCGGTGGTGGCGGTGCTGCTCGCGGCCCGCCTCCACGACACCGCGTACACCGGCTGGTTGCTGACCGCGTCCTCGCTCGGTGGTCTGGCCGGCTCCCTGTGGTACGCCCGCTTCCCGGTACGCGCGCACCCGCCCGAGCGGGTGGTGACCGTCGTGCTGGCCCTCATGGCGGTGCCCTTCGCGCTGGTGGCGTTCGCGTCGTCGCCGGTGCTGGCGCTGGCGCTGTTCGTCCTGGTGGGGCTGCTGAACGGGCCGCTGTTCTGCGCGGTCCTCGCCGTCCGCGACCGGGAGGCCCCACCCGGGGTGCGGACGCAGGTGATGACGCTGGGCGCCGGCCTGAAGACCACCGCGGCGGCGGCCGGGGCGGTCCTCGCCGGGGCCGCCACCGGCCTCGGCGCGGGCCCCCTTCTGCTGGGGGTGGCGGCCTGCCAGGTGCTGGGCGCGGCCGGCGGGGCGGTGCTGCTGCGCCGGGCCGGCCGTCAGCCCGGTGCCGGCCCCTCGTCGCCGGGGCGCGACGGCGCGCGGTAGAGCGTCGCGAGCCGCGCGGCGGTGTCGGCGAGCCGTTCGCGCAGCGGGGCGGGGGAGAGGACCTCCACCTCGGCGCCGAGCCGGAGCAGGTCGCCGTGGGCGTGGGTGAGCGACTCGACGGGGATCACCGCCCACACCCAGCCGGCCGCGTCCGGCGGGCCGGCGCTGGCGTCCACCGCCGCGACCACCGCGTCGGCGGCGATCTCGCGCAGCCGGTCCCGACCGGCGGGGGAGAGGCGGATCGTCGCCTCGTCGCGGTGCAGCCGGGCCCGGAAGCCGACCACGTGCGCCCGCCACCAGCCGGGCAGGTCGAACCCGGGCCGGTCGAACGACTCGTCCAGCGGGGTCAGGTCGAGGATCTGGTTGATCCGGTAGGTGGCCGGCTCCGGCCGGTCGGGGCGGGCGGCGACGACGTACCAGCGGCCCCCCTTGAGCACCAGCCCGTACGGTTCGAGGACCCGGCTCACCTCCCCGCGCCAGCTGCGGTAGCGCACCCGGATGCGGTGCTGCCGCCACACCGCCTCGGCGGTGGGGGCCAGGTGCGGTGACGGGTCACCGTCGGAGTACCAGCCCGGCGTGTCGAGGTGGAAGCGTTCCTGGAGCCGGGTGGCCCGGTCGGCGAGCGGATCGGGCAGCGCCGCCCGCAGCTTGCGTTGCAGGCTCGACACCACCGACTGGTAGCCCAGCTCGGCGGCCGGGCCGGGCAGCCCGGCGAAGAGCAGCCGGTCGGCCTCCTCGGTGGTCAGCCCGGTCAGCCGGGTCCGCCACCCGTCGACGAGCCGGTACCCGCCGGCGTGCCCGGCGGAGCCGTAGAGCGGGATGCCGGCGGCGTGCAGCGACTCCACGTCGCGGTAGATGGTGCGCACCGACACCTCCAGCCGCCGGGCCAGGTCGGTGGCGGTGAGCCGGCCGTGCGACTGGAGCAGCAGCAGGATGGACAGGAGACGACTGGCCCGCACTCTGCTGACAGTAGCTGTCAGGGAAGTGCTCCTACCGTCCCGGCATGACCTTCCAGGACAAGGAGTTGACCGTGCCGGGGCCCGTCGAGGTGGGCGGCCGGCACGTCAAGCGCTACCACGTCGACCAACCCGACCGTCGCCTCGAACCGGCGGTGGTCGAGGCCGCCTACGCGTACCTGCCGCACCTGCTGCCCGAGCCGGACGGCACCCCGGCGGCGGGCTGGGTGGTGCTGCACCGGGGCGCGGACACCGGCGCGTACCTGCTGGCGTACAGCTGGTTCTTCGACAACGTGGTGCAGTGCCGGATCGCGGTCGCCGGCCAGCCCGCGCTGGACTGCCCGGACGACGACCCGACGCACTTCGTGCCGCTGGCGCAGCCGGGGGTGGGCTGCGTCTGGGAGCTGGGCGTGCTGGAGCACGAGCGGGCCGCCTGGATCCGGCACGTCCTCGCCCCCGACGCACCGGACCTGGCCGGCTATCTGGCCGACAGCCGGGCCGAAGGGCCGGTGGGTCGGTGATGGGGGACTTCGACTTCTTCGTGGGCACCTGGGACGTCACCAACCGGCGGCTTCGCGAACGGCACGTCGGCAGCGACGACTGGGACGTCTTCCCGGGCGTCTCGGTGGCCCGCTCGTTCTTCGACGGCGCCGGCAGCTTCGACGAGATCCGCTTCCCGACCCGGGGCTTCTCGGGCTCGACGGTGCGTCTGCGCGACCCGGCCACCGGGCTCTGGTCGATCTACTGGATGAACAGCTCGCGCGGGGTGCTGGAGTTGCCGCCGGTGGTGGGCCGGTTCGTCGACGGGGTGGGCACCTTCTACGCCGACGACACCGACGAGGGCCGGCCGGTGCGCTGCCGTTTCCGCTGGTCGGTGCGCAACGCCGACTCGTGCCGGTGGGAGCAGGCGTTCTCGACCGACGGCGAGCGCACCTGGGAGACGAACTGGATCATGGAATTCACCCGGGCCGCTCAGGCCGGCGGCGGGGAGGTGCTCCGGTAGATCGCGGTCAGCCAGACGTCGAGCAGCACGTCGACCACGTCCCGCTCGGCCACGGCCGGCCCGTCACCGGCGAAGGTGGCGTACCAGACGCGCTCGTTCATCGAGTTCAGCGCGATCGCGAGGTCCCGGGCGGGCAGCCCGTCCGGGGCCGCGCCGCGCCGCCGCTCACCCTCGATCGCCGCCTCGACCGCCCGTACCCAGCGTTCCAGCACCTCGGCCCAGAGCCGGCGGACCTCGGCGTTGGTGCCGCGTACCTGCGCGCAGGCCAGCACCAGCGCGCGGTGGCCGCCGAAGGTGGCGTGGAACCGGGCGATCAGCTCCCGCCAGCGGGCCCGCGGGTCCTCGGCGAGCCGGTCCAGCACGTCGCCCGCCGCGAGGTTCGCCTCCCCGGTGACCCGATCGAGCAGGCTCAGCAGCACCGCGTCCTTGGACGGGAAGTAGAAGTAGAACGTGGGCCGGGAGATGCCCGCGCCGCGGGCCAGGTCGTCGATCGAGATGTCGCCGAAGGCGCGCTCCTGCAACAGCCGCTCGGCGGTGGCGAGGATGGCCGTCTCCCGGTCGTCGCCGGTGGAGCGGGCCGGTCGCCGCCCGCGCGTCGGCGTGGCCACGGCCGGCGTACGGGGGGAGGTCATGTCGGCTGATGCTACACCCGGTCGACACGGTGTCGATTCCAGTCGACAGGGTGTTGACCCGGGTCGACGGTGGTGGATAAGGTCCGGTCGACCGCCACCCGAACGGGAGAAGCCATGGCCGCCGACCACGTGGACGTCCTGATCGTCGGTGCCGGGCTCTCCGGCGTCGGCGCCGCCGTCCACCTGCGACAGAACTGCCCCGACAAGACGTACGCGGTGCTCGAGGCGCGCGACGCGATCGGCGGCACCTGGGACCTGTTCCGCTACCCGGGCATCCGTTCCGACTCCGACATGTACACCCTCGGCTACTCCTTCAAGCCGTGGACGAACCCGAAGGCGATCGCCGACGGCGACGCCATCCGCGCATACGTCCGGGAGACCGCCCGGGAGTACGACGTGCAGCGGCACATCCGCTTCCGGCACCGGGCGGTGCGCGCCGAGTGGGACAGCGCGACCGCCCGCTGGACGGTCACCGCGTACCGCGAGGACACCGGCGAGGACGTCGTGCTCACCTGCGCCTTCCTCTTCACCAACTCCGGCTACTACCGCTACGACGAGGGCTACACCCCGGTCCTGCCTGGCGTCGACCGCTACGCCGGGCGGCTCGTGCACCCGCAGCACTGGCCGGCGGACCTGGACTGGGCCGGCAAGCGGGTGGTGGTGATCGGCAGCGGCGCGACCGCGGTCACCCTGGTGCCGGCGATGGCCGAGCAGGCCGCCCACGTCACCATGCTGCAACGCTCGCCCACGTACGTCATCTCGCTGCCGTCGCGCGACAAGCTGGCCGACGCGCTGCGCCGCCGGCTGCCCGCGAAGGCCGCGTACGCGGTGGTGCGCTGGAAGAACGTGGCGCTCGGGGTGGCCAACTTCCAGCTCAGCCGGCGCGCCCCCGGCCTGGTGAAGAAGTTCCTGCGCCGGGCCGCCAAGGGCAGCCTCCCGGTCGGGTACGACATCGACCGGCACTTCTCGCCCCGCTACAACCCCTGGGACCAGCGCCTCTGCGTGATCCCCGACGGAGACCTCTTCGCGGCGGTCAGCGCCGGCCGGGCCGCGGTGGTCACCGACACCATCGACACCTTCACCGAGCAGGGCGTCCGGCTCGCCTCGGGCGAGGAACTGCCCGCCGACATCGTGGTCACCGCCACCGGCCTCAACCTGCTCGCCCTCGGCGGCATGACGCTGGTCGTCGACGGCGCCGAGGTCGACCTGGCCCGGACGGTCGCCTACAAGGGCATGATGCTCTCCGGCGTACCCAACTTCGCGATGACCATCGGCTACACCAACGCCTCCTGGACGCTCAAGGCCGACCTCGTCGCCACGTACGTCTGCCGGCTGCTGCGCCACCTCGACGCCACCGGCCAGCAGATCGTGACCCCGCTGGCCCCCGACACCGACGACCTCGAACCGATCATCGACCTGCAGTCCGGGTACGTGCTGCGCGCCGTCGACCAGCTGCCCAAGCAGGGACCGCGGGCACCGTGGCGGCTGCACCAGAACTACCCCCGCGACGTCCGGCTGATGCGGCGCGGCCCGCTCACCGACGGGGTGCGCTTCTCCCGCGCCACCGCGCCCGCCACCGAACCCACCGCCCCCGTCGCCGGAGCAGGAGCACCGTGATGCGTGACTACGTCTTCCCCGGCGGCACCGCCGTGGTCACCGGCGCGGCCAGCGGGATCGGCGAGGCGCTGGCGCACGGCCTGGCCCGGCGCGGCGCCCACCTGGTCCTGCTCGACCGGGACGCCGACCGGCTCGACGCCGTGGTGGCGGCGATCCGCACCGCCCACCCGGACCGGCGGATCGAGACCCACCTGGTCGACCTCGCCGACGCCGACGCCACCGACCGGGTGGCCGCCGCGGTCCGCGCCGCCCATCCCCGGATCCGGCTGCTGGTCAACAACGCCGGGGTGGCGCTGGGCGGCCGCTTCGACCAGGTGACCCTGGACGAGTTCCTCTGGGTCGTCGACATCAACTTCCGGGCCGTCGTCCGGCTCACCCACGCGTTGCTGCCGGCGCTCAAGGCCGAGCCCGGCGCGCACCTGGTCAACATCTCCAGCCTCTTCGGGCTGATCGCCCCCGCCGGGCAGGCCGCCTACTCGGCGAGCAAGTTCGCGGTACGCGGGTTCACCGAGGCGCTGCGCCACGAGCTGGTCGACGACGGCGTCGGCGTCACCTCGGTGCACCCCGGCGGCATCCGGACCCGGATCGCCGCCAGCGCCCGGGTGGGCAGCGGCGTCCCCGTCGCCGAGTACGAGGCCGGCCGGAAGCAGTTCGAGAAGCTGCTCTCCATCGACCCGGCGAAGGCCGCCGAGGTGATCCTGCGGGGCGTCGAGCGCCGCCGGGGCCGGGTGCTGATCGGCTGGTCGGCGAAGCTGCCCGACCTGCTGGCCCGGCTCGCCCCCGCCTCGTACGGGAAGGTCCTGGCACTGGGCATGCGCCCGCCGCGCGCCGCGGCCCCCGCGCCCACCGGGGCCGTCACCACCGGATCGGGTGGCCCCGCGTGACCGTCACCCTGCCGGCGGCCGACGAGCTGACCGTGGCCGGCCGGCGGGTCCGCTGCCGGGTCACCGGCACCGGCCCGCCGGTGGTGCTGATCCACGGCATCGGCCGCACCCTCGACGACTTCACCGACCAGCAGGAGGCCCTCGCCCGCGACCACCGGGTGCTCAGCGTCGACCTGCCCGGACACGGCGGCTCCGCGCCCCTGGACGCGCCGCACACCCTGCCCGCGCTGGCCCGCGCGGTCGCCGAGTTCCTCGACGCGACGGGCGTCACCGGCGGGGCCCACCTGGTCGGCAGCTCGCTCGGCGGGGCCGTGGCGATGCGCCTGGCCGTGGACCGGCCGGACCGGGCGGCGAGCCTGGTGCTGGTCAACAGCGCCGGCTTCGGCCGCGAGGTGACCTTCGCGCTGCGGGTGCTCGCGCTGCGCCCGCTGGCCCGGCTGCTGCTGCGCCCGCACCCGGCGGTCACCCGCCGCACCGAACGGGCCATCTTCCACGACCCGAGCTACGTCACCGAGGTACGCCTGTCCACCGCCCTGGCCGCCGCCCGTGAGCCGCACGCCGCCCGGGTGATGCTGGAGCTGGTGGGCAGTCTCGGCACCTTCCGTGGGGTCCGCCCGCAGTGGCGCGCGGAGTTGCTCGCCGAGGTCGCCGCGCTCGGCCTGCCCACCCTGGTGGTCTGGGGCGACCGGGACCGCATCCTGCCGGTGCAGCACCTGACCCGCGCCGGTCGCCAGTTCCCGCACGCCCGCACCCACCTCTTCCCGGACACCGGTCACATGCCCCAGATCGAGCGGGCCGCCGAGTTCGAGACGCTGGTCCGGGGCTTCTGGGCGGAGCTGGACACCGCCCCGGCCTAGCACTGCCCGGTCTCCGGCGGTCGTGGCGGCGGTCGGGGCCCGGTCGCCGGGGACCTCCCCGGCCGGCTCGGGCCGGGACAGCGCGACGAGCGCCGCCTCCACCTCGGCGGGCAGCCGCCGCCGGTGCCGCAGCACCCAGCCGGTGTGCCGGAGCGCGTCGAGCACCCCGGCCCGGCCGGCTCCCGCCACGCCTCGGCGAGGACCGTGCGCAGCACCGGGGCGGCGCAGCGCCGCGGTGAGCACCGGTTGCGCGCCTCCACCCGCTGCCGGGCCCGTGGGTCGCGGCCCGAGGGCGTGGGCAGGTGATGGGCGACCAGCTCCGGCACGTACGCCAACCGCCGGCCAGGTCCATCGAGAGCAGCGCCTCCCCGCCGTACCTGCCGAGCCGTTCGGCGAAGCCGCCGACCTGCGGGTACGCCGCGCGGCGCAGCACCACGGCGCAGGCCAGGACGTCCCGCCCGTCCCACCCTCCGCGCGCGATCGTGCACTTTCGGCCTCGCACGATCGGCGAGGCGAGGGGGAGGGTGATGGTGGGGTGGGCGGGGTCACCGTGGGGTGGGGTGGGCGGGGAGGCGGGAGGTCAGGGACGCATCATGGATACATGACGCATTCCACGGTGGTGGGCGCTGCCGCGCGGGACGAACGGGTCTCCGCGGCGGAGCGGGCGTACCGGCACCTCAAGCAGGCCGTCCTGGCGCAGGTCTACCCGGGCGGGCACCTGGTCAGCGAGGGCGAGATCGCCGAGGCCACCGGGGTCTCCCGGACCCCGGTCCGGGAGGCGCTGCTGCGGCTGGAGACCGAGGGCCTGGTGAAGCTCTACCCGAAACGCGGGGCCCTGATCCGGCCGGTGTCGGCCCGGGAGATCACCGACGTGATCGAGGCCCGGCGGCTGGTCGAGCTGCACGCCGCCGAGCGGGTCTGGCCCCGGCGCGCCGAGCTGTGCGCCGGCCTGGCCGCCCGGCTCGACGAGATGCGCCGGGCCCACGCCGCCGGTGACGTCACCGCGCTGATGGCCGCCGACCGGGCCTTCCACGCCACCGTGGTGGAGGCGGCCGGCAACGAGATCCTCACCGAGCTCTACCACCGGCTGCGCGACCGGCAGATCCGGATGGGCGAGGCCGGGTTCCGGCTCTCCCCGGGCTGGGCCGAGGTGGTGCTCACCGAGCACGCCGCCCAGCTCGCCGCCCTGCGCGGCGACGACCGGCAGGCCTGGCTGGGCTCGGTCGCCGCGCACATCGACAACGCCGCGACCGTGCTGCGGACGCTGCGGTGAGCGCCCCCACCCGCCGCCCTGCCGCCCTGGTCTACGCCGTCGCGGTCACCGCCTACGTGGCGGCCGTGTTCCACCGCAGCTCGCTCGGCGTCACCGGGGTCGACGCGGCCGACCGCTTCCACATCAACGCCGCCGCGCTGGCCACCTTCTCCGTCGCCCAGCTGGCCGTGTACGCGGCCATGCAGGTGCCGGTCGGGGTGCTGCTCGACCGGTACGGCTCCCGCCGGCTGCTGCTGGCCGGCGGCGCGCTCATGGTGGCCGGGCAGCTCTGCTTCGCGGTCGCCACCGACGTGCCGCTGGCCGTCACCGCCCGGGTGCTGGTCGGCCTGGGCGACGCGATGACCTTCATCAGCGTGCTGCGGATCGTGGCGTTCTGGTTCCCGGGCCGGCGCAACCCGCTGCTGGTGCAGCTCACCGGCACCTTCGGACAGCTCGGCGCGGTGCTCGGCGCCGTACCCCTGGTGGCGCTGCTGCACCACGCGGGCTGGACACCCGCGTTCCTCACCGCGGCCGCCCTCGGCCTGACCGTGCTGCTGCTGGTCCTGGTCGGGGTCCGCGACACCCCACACGCCGAACGACCGGGCGCGGTCGCCGCCGACCTGGCCACCGTACGCCGGCAGCTCGCCGACGCCTGGGCGCAGCCCGGCACCCGGCTCGGCCTGTGGAGCCACTTCGTCACCCAGTTCTCCGGGGCGGTGTTCGCGCTGCTCTGGGGCTACCCGTTCCTGGTGCAGGGGCAGGGCTTCTCGCCCACCGCGGCGGCCTCCCTGCTCACCCTGATGACCGTGGTGACCCTGATCTGCGGCCCGGTCGTGGCGCACCTGTGCGCCCGGCACCCGTTCCACCGGTCGGTGGTGGTCTTCGCGATCACCGCGGCGACCGCCGCGATCTGGGCGGTCGTGCTGGCCTGGCCGGGGCGCGCGCCGCACGGGCTGCTGGTGGCCCTGGTGGTGGTCCTCGCGGTGAACGGCCCCGGCTCGGTGATCGGCTTCGACTACGCGCGCACGTTCAACCCGGTGCACCGGATCGGCAGCGCCACCGGCATCGTCAACGTCGGCGGGTTCGTCGCCTCGATCCTGCTGATCCTGGCCGTCGGCGTGGTGCTCGACCTGGCCACCCCGGCCGGGCGGGCCACCCCGCCGCTGGACGCGTTCCGCTGGGCCTTCGCCGTGCAGTACCTGCTCTGGGGCGTCGGCGCCGTGCAGGTGCTGCGGTACCGCAACGCCGCCCGCCGCCGCTGGGCCGCCGACCGTGCGGACCTCCCGGTGCCGGCCGGCGCCTGACCGGCGGGGCCGGCGGCCCGGCGGACCCGGCGGGCCCGGGGGCCCGTCGCGGCGGGCTCAGCGGCGGCGCCTGCGGTGGGTCAGCGCGTCCAGCATCAGGGTCAGCCCGGCCCCCACCAGCCACACGTCCTTGGCCAGCCCGATGCCGGCCTGGCTGGGCCGCAGGCTGCTGCCCTCGCGCATGCCCGGGGTCTTCAGGTAGAGCTGCACCAGCCCGGCGCCGAACGCGGTCAGCGCCGCCCCGGCCAGCAACGACGGCACGAACGGGGCGAGCAGCGCCGCGCCCAGCGCCACCTCGCCCCGGGACAGCAGCTTGGCGAACCGGTCCGGCTCGTACTGGCCCAACTGGGGGATCGCGCCCACCGCCATGCCGTGCACCGACTCGGCCGCCGCACCCTCCAGGGTGCGCTTGCCGAGCCCGGAATTGAGGATGTACGCGCCGATGCTGACCCGTAGCGGCGCATGCGTCAGTCTCATGATCACTCCCGTCCCGGTACCGGCGAACCGGGCCCCGCGTACCCGGCGACGCGCCCGATAACCACCGGTCGACGGTGGGCCGGCCGTGCCGATCGGCGGTAGGTTCGGCGCAGAGGAGACCGAGACAGGGCGGGCGCGTCGGCGTACCCGCCGGGCCAGGAGGGCAGCGTGAGCCAGCAAGTCCGGGGAGTCGTGTCGCGGCGCAAGGGCGCGCCCGTGGAGGTCACCACCATCGTGGTGCCCGACCCGGGGCCCGGCGAGGCGGTGGTCCGCGTCCAGTCCTGCGGGGTGTGCCACACCGACCTGCACTACCGCGAGGGCGGCATCAACGACGACTACCCGTTCCTGCTGGGCCACGAGGCCGCGGGCGTGGTCGAACAGGTGGGGGCGGGCGTCACCGACGTCGCCCCGGGCGACTTCGTGGTGCTCAACTGGCGGGCGGTCTGCGGGCAGTGCCGCGCCTGCCGCCGGGGCCGGCCCTGGTACTGCTTCGCCACCCACAACGCCGCCCAGAAGATGACGCTCACCGACGGCACCGAGCTCAGCCCCGCCCTCGGCATCGGCGCGTTCGCCGAGAAGACCCTGGTGCACGCCGGCCAGTGCACCAAGGTCGACCCGTCCGCCCGGCCGGCCGCGGTGGGCCTGCTCGGCTGCGGTGTGATGGCCGGGCTCGGCGCGGCGATGAACACCGGGCAGGTCGGCCGCGGCGACTCCGTCGCGGTGATCGGCTGCGGTGGGGTCGGCGACGCGGCGGTGGCCGGCGCGGCGCTGGCCGGCGCGACCACGATCGTCGCCGTGGACACCGACTCCCGCAAGCTCGACTGGGCGCGCAGGTTCGGCGCGACGCACACCGTGAACGCCTCCGAGGACGACCCGGTCGAGGCGATCCGCGCCGCCACCGGCGGGTTCGGCGCCGACGTGGTCATCGACGCGGTGGGCCGCCCGGAGACCTGGAAGCAGGCCTTCTACGCCCGCGACCTGGCCGGCACGGTCGTGCTGGTCGGCGTGCCCACGCCCGAGATGACGGTCGACCTGCCGCTGCTGGACGTCTTCGGGCGCGGCGGCGCGCTCAAGTCCAGCTGGTACGGCGACTGCCTGCCCAGCCGCGACTTCCCGCTGCTCACCGAGCTGTACCGGCAGGGCCGCCTCGACCTCGACGCGTTCGTCACCGAGGAGATCGCCCTGGACCAGGTCGAGGAGGCGTTCACCCGGATGCACCACGGCGACGTGCTGCGCTCGGTGGTGGTCTTCCCGTGACCGCCCGGGTCGACCACACCGTCACCTCCGGCACGTTCTCCCTCGACGGGCAGACCTTCGACGTCGACAACAACGTCTGGGTGGTCGGCGACGACACCGAGTGCGTGGTGGTCGACGCCCCGCACGACGTGGCCGCCATCCGGGCCCTGGTCGGCGACCGCCGGGTGCGCGCCATCCTGGCCACCCACGCCCACGACGACCACGTCCGGGTCGCCCCGGAACTGGCCCGCGTCACGGGCGCCCCGGTGCTGCTGCACCCGGCCGACCGGGTGCTCTGGGACCAGGTCCACCCCGGCACGCCGCCCGACGGGGAGCTGACCGACGGCCGGCGCGTGGAGGTCGCCGGCACCGTGCTACGGGTGCTGCACACCCCCGGGCACAGCCCCGGCGCGTGCAGCCTGTACGCCCCCGACCTCGGCGCGGTCTTCACCGGCGACACCCTCTTCGCCGGTGGTCCCGGGGCCACCGGGCGCTCGTACAGCGACTTCGGGACCATCATCGAGTCGATCCGGGACCGGCTGCTCACCCTGCCGCCGGAGACCGTGGTGCACACCGGACACGGCGACGACACCACCATCGGCGCGGAGGCGCCACACCTGCCGGAGTGGCTCGCCCGCGGGCACTGAGCGCGGCCGTCCGGCCGGGTCACCCGCCCCGGCCGGCGGCGCGGGCCTCACCGCTCGCCGTCGAGCACCGGCTTGACGTCGAGTACGGGCGTGCCGTGCACCGCCTCCAGGTCGGCCACCCGCACCCGGACCCCCGCCACCTCGAGTACCCGGACCCGGTGCAGCCCGATCGGGTTGGGCCGGTGCGGCGAGCGGGTCGCGAACACCCCCGTCTCCGGGCGGGACCGGTCGTCGCGCGGGTGCACCACCAGCACGTCCCGGTCGGCCCGGTCGAGCCAGGTCAGCACCAGCACGTCCGCGCCGGTCCGCAGCCCGCGCAGCGCCGGGGCGTACGTCTCGTCGAAGACCAGCCACGCCTCGGGCGCCCCCTCGTCGCCCTGCTTCGGGGCGGTCGCCGGGTCGGTCAGCGGGGACTCCACCCGGCCGACCACCCGCAGCCGGGGTTCGGTCACGGGTTTGCCCGCAGCATGTGCAGGCGCACCGTGGTGCCCGCCGCGGTGGTGTGCAGCAGCACCAGGTCGCAGAGCGCCTGCACGATGACCAGGCCGCGACCGCCGATGCCGTCGTGGGCCGGGGCGAGCCGGCCGGCCAGCGGATCGGAGAGCCAGCCGTCGTCGTGGATCTCGCAGACCAGGTGACGTTCCGTGCGCCACACCTGAAGGGTGCCGCCGCCGCCGGCGTGCGCGACGCTGTTGGTGGCCAGTTCGGTCACCGCGATCTGCAGGTCGGCCACCCGGTCGGCGTCGAGGCCGGCCGCGCCGGCGTGGTCGGCGACGAACCGGCGCAGCAGGGGCAGCGTGTCCAGGTCGTACCGGAGCGTGGTGACCGGCTCGGCGGGGCTGGGCAGCGGCTTGTTGTGCCGCTCGGCCACCTCGTGCGGGGCGTAGCCGGCGATGGGCCGGCAGCCGGAGCCGTCGACCAGCAGTGGATGGGTGCACCGGGCCTCGGCGAGCACCCCCGGCTCGAGCCGGCCCGCGTCGTACGGGCAGAGCACGCTCACCGGGCGGTCCGCCAACGCCCAGTTGATCGCGGCCTCGTGCTGGGCGCAGGCCGGATACTCCTGGGCGGTGCGGCCCGGCCAGACCGGCTCACCGACGATGCGCACCCGGCGGTCGGGGTGCCGGTCGGCGAAGGCCTGCAGCACCCAGGGCAGGATCCGTCCCGGGTTGCGTCCCGCCTCCGTCATGTCGGTCCAGGTGACCGCGTCACCGGCGGCCCCCAGCGCCGCGCGGGCCAGCGCCAGTTGGGGGCCCGGCGTGGCCACCAGCACCGGTTCGCCGACGGCCAGTCCCTCCTGGACGAAGGGCAGCACCCCGGACAGCAGGCTGTCGTGGTCGGTGTAGAGGAGCAGTTCGTGGCGGAGCGAGCCGCCCGCTCCCACGGTCGCGGTCATGCTGGCAGACTTTCGCCCGGAGCGCCGCCGAGCAGCCCGATCAGCCGGCCGAGCGCCGGCCGGCAGCCGACCAGCCGAACCCCTGCGGCACCGGCCTGACCGGCCCGGACCAGGGCGGTGGCCGCGCCCGCGTCGACGAAGCTCACCTCGGACAGGTCCACCACCGTCGCCCGGTCCACGTTGCGGGGATCGGTCGTCACGTCGTCCAGCACGGCGGTGAACGCCTCCCGGTTGCTCTGGTCCACCTGGCCCACCAGCCGCAGCCCCGGCGGATCGGTCGTCCGGTACGCCCGCAGCAACGGCGACCAGGTGCGGTGGAGGTGCGACCCGGCGGTACCCAGGTGGGCGGCGGCCAGCGCCCGCACCCGCTCGGCGGGGAAGAGCCGCCGGTCGTACAGGCACATGCCGGCGACCCGCCCGTCGAGGAACAGCGGGTTGAGGGCGCTCTCGTAGCGGTGCAGGTCGTCCAGGGTGGTGCCGGTACGCAGCACCCACGCCATGTCGCCGACCAGCCGTACGCCGGGATAGCCCTCCTGGCCGGCGCGGGTGATCTCGTCGACCACGGTGGCCACCATCGCCTCCGGGGCGAGCCGCCCACCGGAGAGGTACACCTCCAGGGCCGGCACGATCCGCAGCTGGCCGCCCGCCACGGCATCCTGCGTGGGCACCCCGAGGGCGTCGACGCGGGCCCGGACCGACTGCGGGGTGGCGGTGTCGGTGAAGCAGATGACCTTCTGCCCGAGGCGGAGGCCGGTGGCGGCGAAGCGCCCCACGGTGTCGAGAGCGTCGCTCTCGTCCTCGTGGGTCCAACAGACGTGGTCGCCCAGTTGGATCTGGTCGACCACGGTCGAAGCAGTCACGGTGCTCGCCCTCCGATCGGCCGTCCCTCACCTTAACGCCGGCCGGTACCCCGACCCAACCGGCCGTCCCGGGCGGAACCGCTTGCCCCCGCCCGGTCCTCGGGGTTAATCTGCGGCGGGACCCGGATGCCGGCACAGCCGCCCGGGGCCCCTCTCACCGGAACGCGCGGACGACCTTCTCGTCGCGTACGCGTTCCCGTCCGCCGGGTCGTCGCTTCCCGCGGCCGGCCGGTCTTCCGCTGGTGTGCCGACGGGTCGCGCCGTGCGGCCGGTCCGCCGGGCCTGTCGCCCCGTCCGCGCCGCTCCTTCTCACAGGTCCGCCGCGCCCGCGGTTCGGCGGGCCCACCGCGTCGGCCCGTCCGCGGCCCGTGACGAGTTCGGCGGGCGTCCACGGCCCGGTCCGGCCCCACCGGACCGACCCCTCCCGTTCCTCCACCACATCGGAAAGGCACGCCATGAACGACGACAGCACCACCCCGGTCAGCGGCATCCTGGACGTCCGAGACGAGCAGGCCCGGATCCGGGTGTGCGGCTACCTGCCCTCCACCGCCGACGTGCAGGTCTCCCTCGCGCAACTCCGCCGCCACGGCCTGCGCCGGGGCGACCTGGTGACCGGCGCGGCCGCCGCCGCGCCCCGCCGTGGCCGACCCGACGTGCTGGTCCGGTTGGATGCCGTCAACGGCACCGGCCCGGAGGAGGCCCGGCGCCGGCGTGAGTTCCACACCCTCACTCCGCTGTACCCGCGGGAGCGGCTGCGGCTGGAGACCGAGCCGCACCTCCTGACCACGCGGGTCATCGACCTGGTGATGCCGATCGGCAAGGGGCAGCGGGCGCTGATCGTGTCGCCGCCGAAGGCCGGTAAGACCATGGTGCTGCAGGCGATCGCGAACGCGATCACCCGCAACAACCCGGAGTGCCACCTGATGGTGGTGCTGGTCGACGAGCGGCCGGAGGAGGTGACCGACATGTCCCGGTCGGTGAAGGGCGAGGTCGTCGCGGCCACGTTCGACCGTCCGCCGCAGGACCACACCACGGTGGCGGAGCTGGCGATCGAGCGGGCGAAACGCCTGGTCGAGGCGGGTCAGGACGTGGTGGTGCTGATCGACTCGTTGACCCGTCTGGGCCGCGCCTACAACCTCGCGGTCCGGTCCACCGGTCGGACCCTCTCCGGCGGGGTGGACGTGGCCGCCCTCAACCCGCCGAAGCAACTGCTCGCCGCGGCCCGGGCCACCGAGGAGGGTGGCTCGCTGACCATTCTCGCGTCCGCGCTGGTGGAGACCGGATCGGCCGCCGACACGCTGATCCACGAGGAGTTCAAGAGCACCGGCAACGCGGAACTCCGACTCGACCGGGCACTGGCCGACCGGCGCACGTACCCCGCCGTGGACGTCCGGGGCTCGGGTACCCGCCGCGAGGATTTGCTGCTGACCCCGGTGGAGCGCGAGCGCCTGCGCGGGCTGCGTGCCGCGCTGTCCCACCTGGACCGCCGGCAGGCCCTGGAGCAGCTGCTGCGCGAGCTGGCCACCGCCCCGGACAACCACCGGTTCCTGGCCCGGCTGGACGGCACGGCGGCTCCGCGTCGCTGACGCCGGCGGCAATCCGGGTGGCGGTGCCGGCGTGGACCTGGCGATACTCTGCCCGTGACCGCCCCGCCCCTGACTCCGGCGCAGACCGCCGCACTGCGCCACGTCCGTGCCGTCGCGGTGCGCGAGCGGGCGGCCGCGCTCGCCGTCATCGCCCGGCACCTGGCGGGTACGGGCGTCGGGTACCAGCCGGGGGAGGTGTTGGCCTCGGTCGCCCGGCACGGCCGGCTGACCCTCAACTTCCACCCCGACCGGCTGCTGCGCGACGGTCGTACGGTGGCCGAGGCGCTCGACCGGGAGGACGTCTACCGCAGTCAGTTCGAGACCGGCATCTCCAACGGCGGCCTGACCGCCTTTCCCGGCGGTGACCGGGACCGGTGGGAACGGGCCCTGTTCGGCGGGGCGTACCACCGCCACGGGGTGCCGCCCGCCGAGCGCCCGAAGTACGGCGGCCTCAACCTGCTCGACCACCCGGACGGTGCCTGCCCGCGGTTCGGCTCCTGTCACCTGCGGCTGCGGCCCGAGGTGCTGCGCCGGTCCACCTTCAGCTTCGGCGACACCGCCTTCGCACCCGCCGAGTTCGGCACCGTCGACGCCTTCGAGCCGGTGCTCGCCGCCCTGCTGACGGCCACCGACGGTACCGGGGTCAGCCTCGGGGTCACCGGCCTGGACACCGGCACGCTGCTGCGGTGCCTGCTGCGGCTGCGTGAGCGGCGGTCCACCTCGCCCGGACGGGCCCTCGACGACTACATCGAGGCGCAGGTCCACGGCGAACTGAGCCTGGCCCGGGACGTGGAGGCGATCGTCGCCGACCCCTCCTTCCGGGGGACCGCGGCGGGCCGCCTGCTCGCCGGCATCGCGGCCCGGCACGGCTTCGCGCTGCAGTGGCACGGCGGGTTCGAGTTGCCGGTCGAGGGTGTCGACGCCGACTTCCGGGGCCCGGCGATCCCGCTCCTCGCCGCCCGGGTGCACGCCGAGTTCGCCCGACCGGGCGAGCCGGTGCACGCCGCACTGATCGGCCGGGCCGCCGCCTCCGTGGTCACCGAACCGCAGCGCTGGGCCGACCGGGGACCCGTCGCCGACACCCTCCAGCACCTCAAGCAGCTCTGGCACGTCCTGGTCCGGTTCGGGGCACCGGCAGCCGTCTGAGCGCCGACGGCCCGGCTCCGCCAGGCTGAGCGCCGCTCGGTTCGTCCTGGCCGGGTGCCGCTCGTCCGGTTCCACCCGGTCGGGTCCGGCTCCGGCCAGACCGCCCGATCAGCCGCGTGACCTGGACCGCAGCTCCCCGTCCACCAGGCATATCCGGAATGACCGACACGGCGAGCTGGTTGTGTCCCCCGTACCGCCGGAACGCAAACCCTTACCGGCCGGTAGTTCCCCCGAGGGGCGCTCAACCGGGAGCGCGTCGTAACGATCGAAAGGGCAACCATCGTGAAGCCGACCTTCACTCGATGGCTCCCCGCCATCGCGAAGACCCCGCACCGCAAGACCGCGCTGACCGTCGCGGGCGTCGCCGCCCTGGGCGGACTGGCCTTCGGCCCCACCGCGCTCGCCGCGCCGGTGACCAGCGGTCCGCACGCCGGCGCCGTCGCCGCCATCGACCTCGCCACCGGCAAGAAGACCGCCACCGACCGCCTCACGTCGGACCTCACCACCGGCAACGACAAGGTTCCCGCCAAGGCCGACCGGCCGAGCCGGGACAAGCTCATCCCGCACGGCGTCGAGGGCGCGCAGTCGCGCATCCCGCTCGACGACGCGCAGCTCGCCAACGCCAAGGCCATCGTCAAGGCGGCCAAGGAGAGCGGCGTGGGGGAGCGGGGCGCCGTGATCGGCGTCGCCACCTCGTTGCAGGAGTCGAAGCTGTACAACCTCGGCCACTTGGGCACGTACAACGACCACGACTCGGAGGGCCTGTTCCAGCAGCGCCCGTCGTCCGGTTGGGGCACGTCCGAGCAGATCACCGACCCCGACTACGCCAGCAAGGCGTTCTTCGGCGCGCTGAAGAACGTGGGCGGCTGGCAGCAGCTGCCGCTGACCGCCGCCGCGCAGACGGTGCAGGTCTCGGCCTTCCCGTACGCGTACGCGCAGTGGGAGGAGCAGGCGGCGGACATCGTCGCGCAGCTCTGGTGACCTCCTGCCCGCTCGTCCGGCCGGTCCCCGCTCCGGGGGCCGGCCGGACGCGTCCACGGCTGCCCCGGGCTCCCGCGACGCCTGTCCTGCCCGACGCCCCCTGGTCGACGTGTCCGCTTCGCCGGCGCGACCAGGTGAACGCCGGCCGTGAGTGCAACGGCACGGCGGTCTCCGCCGCGTGGTGACCTCCGTGCCGTTCCACTCACCGGGTTCGGGTGCGAGGGCGGATCTCCGCCCGTCGGGCGGGCGGTTTCGGGCCGAGCGCCGCGCCCGGTGCGGTGGGCGGCTGTCGGGATCAGGCACGGGTGTCCGGTTCGTGGGTGTGGTCGGGGGCACCGTGGGGGCGGAATGGTGGCGGGGGTGGGGTCGTTGTATCCGGGTGAACGGCCGAGCAGGACCCGCCCCGCCCGACGGGGTGGCCCCGCCGGGGAATGACGGTGGACCGCCGGTCGTTACATCTGGTTCCGGCGCTGCGAAGTGGCCCGCCCTTGGCGAGAGCCCCGCGAGCTGCCGGATCCCCCCGAGACTTTCTTGAGCGCCTGACGTGGTGCTTGCGCACCCCCCTGTGTGCGTCGACCCCCGAATGGAGCTTTTCCCATGAACACGATCATTCGTAAGAGCGTGCTCGGTGTTGCTGGTCTGGCGTTTGCTGGTGGTGTGTTCGGTGGTCCGCTCGCGGCCCACGCCGACGCCGCCCCGGTGCAGGGCAAGCCGGTCGCGGTGGTGCAGAGCGCCGACAAGCCGGACATGGGCAAGTTGATCCCGCACGGTGTGCAGGGCGCGCAGTCGCGCATCGACCTGAACGCCGAGCAGACCGCCAACGTCAAGGCGATCATCGCCGCCACGAAGAAGGCGGGCCTGCCGGAGCGGGCCGCGGTCATCTCGATCGCCACCGCGCTGCAGGAGTCGAAGCTGGAGAACCTGGGTCACCTGGGCGACAAGAACGACCACGACTCGCTGGGCCTGTTCCAGCAGCGCCCCTCCAGCGGTTGGGGTACGCCGGAGCAGATCACCGACCCCGAGTACGCGACCCTGGCGTTCGAGAAGGGTCTGAAGCAGGTCGACGGCTGGCAGGACATGCCGCTGACCGAGGCCGCCCAGACCGTCCAGGTCAGCGCCTACCCGGATGCGTACGCGCAGTGGGAGCAGCAGGCCGCCGACCTCGTCGCCCAGCACTGGAACAGCTGACCACCACAATGACCGCCGGCCGGCACCCCGAACACGGGGTGCCGGCCAGTGGCGTTCAGTCCCGCCGGTGCCCCGCGACGACGTCGACCAACGCGGCCACGAAGGCCAGTGCGATGATCCCGGTGGCCAGCAGCAACGAGGACCGGAACGCGCTCGCCCAGTCGCCACGGCTACTGGCCAGCGACGAGAAGAACAGCGCGCCGACGGCCGCGATGCCGGCGGCGGAGCCGATCCGCTGCCCGGTCTGGAGCATGCCGGCGCCGCTGCCCGCCTGCGGCACCGGCACCTCGGAGAGGGTGAGCGTCTGGTTGGGGGCGATCACCAGGCCGCTGCCGATCCCCGCCACCAGCAGGGGCAGCGCGGTCCGTAGCGGCACCGAGCCGTGCGGTTCGCCGCGCAGCACGAGGACGGTCGCCACCAGTCCGACGAGGACGATCAGCAGCCCGACCGCGACCAGCGGCCGGCCGTACCGGGTCACCACCCGGCCACCGAGGGCCGACGCGGCGGCCGAGCCGAGCGCGAACGGGGTGATCGCCACGCCGGCGACCAGCGCGCTGTAGCCCAACCCGATCTGCAGGTAGAGCGTGAAGATGAAGAAGATGGCGGTGAAGCCGGCGAAGTAGACCAGGCCGATCAGGGCACCCAGCGTGTACGAGCGCAGCCCGAACAGCCGCAGGTCGAACAGCGGCTGCTGCCGCCGGGCGTAGTACCGCTCCCAGAGTCCGAAGCCGAGCAGGAAGAGCAGCCCGACCGGGATCAGCGCCCACTTGGCCGGACCGTGCCACTGCTCCCGCTGCACCAGCGGCAGCAGCACCAGCGTCACGCCCACGCCGAGCAGCAGCACGCCCAGCGGATCCAGCCGGTGCCGGTCCGGCTGCCCGGTGGGGCGGGCCGGCATCAGCCGCCAGCCGAGCAGCACCGCGACGATGCCGACCGGGATGTTCACGAAGAACACCCAGCGCCAGCCGTGCTGCTCGCCGCCGACCTGGATGAGCAGGCCGCCGAGCAGCGGGCCGACGGCCGTGGAGATGCCGATGGTGGCGCCCAGCAGGCCGAACGCGCGGCCCCGCTCGGCGCCCCGGAACAACTGCTGGATCATGCCGCTGACCTGAGGGTTCACCACACCCGCCGCGGCACCCTGGACGAGCCGGGCGACGATCAGCCACTCCGGCGAGCGGGCCAGCCCGGCCAGCGCGCTGGTCAGGGTGAACAGGGCGACCCCGACCACGAACGCGGTGCGCCGGCCCCGGGCGTCACCGAAGCGGCCCGCCGGGACCAGCACCAGACCGAAGGTCAGCGCGTACCCGGACAGCACCCACTGCAGATCACTGGGGGTGGCGTGCAGGGCCCGGTCGATCGAGGGCACCGCGACGTTGACGATGCTGACGTCCAGCAGGGTCATGAACGCGGCGACCAGGCCGACGCCGAGCGCCCGCCAGCGCCGCCGGTCGTCATAGCCGGCGGCATCGGCGGGCGCTGCTGCCCGGTCCGCGCTCATGGTGCCCCCTGACGGCCGTCGATCACGCATCCCCGATCGCTACCCGGCCCCGCCGGGGGCAAACGGCGCGGATCACGCCGGCTGGCGGGCGCACCACCGGGGACCGAAGTCGAGGCCGGCCATCGGGGAGTCCTCCCGGTGCAGCAGCCCCCGCTCGGTGAGCAGGTGCAGCGGCTCGCGCAGTTCCTCCTCGGTCAGGCCGGTCTCCTCGGCGATCAGGTCGGGGTAGGGGACGTGTCCCCGCGCCTCCAGCGCGGACACCGCCTGGTACACCCGTGCCTCGACCTCAGACAGTTGTACCTGCTGCATCGCTTCCCTCCTCGGCGTGACCCGCCCGCGCCGGCGGGCGGTCTGCGCCCGGCGGTTACCCGAGGTCGGCCCGATGATGCCCACCCGATCGGGGGTCCGTTGCCCGGGCGCGTGCCGCGCGGCGGAGCCGTTCCGTGGCCTAGGCTGCTGCGGTGATCATCTGGGATCTCGTCGTGGTCGGCGGTGGGCCCGCCGGACTCTCCGCCGCGCACGCCGCGGCGCGCGGCGGCCTGCGCACGCTGGTGGTCGAGCGCGCCACCCATCCCCGCTACAAGACCTGCGGCGGCGGTCTGATCGGCATCTCGCTGGACGAGGTCGCCGACCGCATCGAGGTGCCCGCCGAGGACCGGATCGACCGGGTCACGATCACCCGGGACGGGCGACGCGAGTTCACCCGCCGGCACGCCACTGCGGTGCTGTCGATGGTCCGCCGGGAGGAGTTCGACGACCGGCTGCGGGCCGCCGCGGTCGCCGCCGGGGCCGAGGTCCGCGAGGGCGTCGCGGCGCGGGCCGTGGAGCAGGACCCCGACGGGGTACGCCTGCGGCTGGCCGACGGCGACGTCGTACGGGCCAGCACGGTGATCGGCGCGGACGGCTCGTCCGGCATCACCGCCCGGCACGTCGGGGTGACCTTCCGCCAGGTCGACCTGGGCCTGGAGCGGGAGCTGCCGGTGCCCCCGGCCGAGCAGGAGCGCTGGCGGGGCCGGCTGCTGCTGGACTGGGGTCCGGTGCCCGGCTCGTACGCCTGGGTCTTCCCCAAGGGCGACCGGCTCACCGTCGGCGTCATCGCGGCCCGGGGCGAGGGCGAACGGACGCGGGCCTACCTGCGGGACTTCCTCGCCCGGCTGGGACTGTCCGAGGTGACCCCGGAGCACGACTCCGGTCACCTGACCCGCTGCCGGGCCGACGACTCGCCCCTGCGCCGTGACCGGGTGCTGGTGGCGGGCGACGCGGCCGGGCTGTTGGAGCCGTGGAGCCGGGAGGGGATCAGCTACGCCCTGCGCTCCGGCCGGCTGGCCGGCGAGGCGGTCGCCGCCGGTGACCTGGACGGCTACGAGCGGGAGGTACGCCGGCTGCTGGTGCCGGAGATGCGCGCCGGGCACCGGCTGCTGGAGGTCTTCGAGCGGCGCCCCGAGGTGTTCCACGCGCTGCTCGCCTCGCCACCCGGCTGGCGGATGTTCGTCCGCTTCTGCCAGGGCCGGGCGAGCTTCGCCGAGACCCTCGCCCGGCGCCCGGTCCGCGCCGCCCTGGCCCTGCTGGACCGGCTCCCGGCGCGGCGCTCGGGGGTGGCCCCACGACCCGGTGCGGGTGGTCGCTAGCCTTCCCCGGTGACCGATTGGGATCTTGTCCACGACACCGGCTGCGCCGTCCCCGTCGGCCGTCCGCTCGACGACCTCGTCGCGGAACTGGCCACCGCGTTGCGCGACCCCGACCCGGCGGTACGCGACGGCGCGCCGTACGTGGTGCTGCGCACCTGGATCGCCGAGGACGTCATCGACGCCGGCCGGCGCGCGAAGCTCGGCGCCGAGATGGCCGCCCGGTTCACCGACCCCGAGATCCAGGCCCGTACCTTCGCCCCGCTGGTGCTCGACATGATCGTCAGTCGGGGCGACTTCGACCCGGCGTGGCTGGCGGCGTTCACCGACTGGTATCCGACGGAAACCGATCTGCGTGGGTACGACCAGCGCCTGGGCTGGCTGCACGCGGTCGCGCACGGCGCCGACCTGCTCGCCACCTTCGGCCGGCACCCCCGGGTCGATCCGGCGGCCATGCTCGATCTGGCCGCGGCGCGCCTGGTCGCCCCCACCGACCAGCTCTTCGCCGAGCAGGAGGACGACCGGCTGGCCCGGGCCATCGCGCTGGTTCTCGCCCGCCCGGGGCTGACGGAGCGGGACGCCCTGGCCTGGCTCGACCGGATCGCCGCCGACTACGCCACGAAGCCGCGCGGCGCCACCCCGGCGCACCTGGCGAACAGCATGCGTACGCTGCACGCCCTGTACCTGCTGATGGACCTGGGAATCGGCATCGTCCCGCGCGGCACGCCGCTGGCGCAGCCGCACCGCGACGCGGTCAAGGCCCGCCTGATCGAGGTCCTCGCCCCTGTCTTCCAGCACGCCTGACCAAGACCAGGCTCAGGGCACGATGACCGCCCGGCCGTGGATCTCGCCCCGGCGCAACGCCTCGTACGCCTCCGGCGCCTGCTCGAGCGGGAACGTCTGCACGTCGGCGTGCAGCCGGCCGGCCCGGGCCAGGGCGATCACCTCCTGGAGTTCCGCGCGAGTGCCCCAGAACGGCACCTGGACGCTGGTCTCCAGCGGCACGGTGGGCGGCTCGTCGGCCACCGGACGCACCGGCAGCGTGCCACCGGCCAGGCCGACCAGCAGCAGCTGGCCGCCGGTGGCGATGACCTGCCGGGCGGTGTCCAGGGTGGGCTGCGCGCCGACGATGTCGAGCACCACGTCCGCGCCGTCCGGCGGCGGACCGACGATCTCCCGGATCCGCTCGACCGTGTCCGGGCCGGCCCTGACCACATCGTGCGCGCCGAGCCGTCCGGCCAGGTCCAGTGCGGCGACGTTGGTGTCCACCGCGACGATGCGTACGGCGGTGGTGGCGGCCAGGATCTGCACCGCCATGTGGCCCAGCCCGCCGATGCCGATCACCACGCAGGTGGTGCCGGGCCGCAGCTTGTTCCGGGCCAACTCGATCGCGTGGTACGGGGTCAGCCCCGCGTCGGTGAGCGGCGCCACCTGGGTCAGGTCCAGGTCACCCACGTGCAGCAGCCGGGACGCCGGCACCACCACGTGCTCGGCGAGCCCGCCGTCGCGGCTGAGCCCGATGCCGCCGACCGGCACCGTCCGGCACTGGTTCTCCAGGCCGCGCAGGCAGGCCCGGCAGTGCCCGCAGCCGATGATGCCGTAGACGGCCGCGTGGTCCCCGGGCGACCAGCCGGCGACTCCCGGTCCGACGCTGTCGACGGTGCCGGCGATCTCGTGCCCGAGCGTCATCGGAGTGGGGAAGAGGCCGGGTGGCGCGTCGAGGATGTGCAGGTCGGAGTGGCAGGCGCCGGCCGCGCCGACGCGCAGCAGCACCTCACCCGGGCCGGCTGTCGGGGTGGGCGCCTCCACCAGTTCGAGCACTCCGGGGGCGGTCATCCGTACCGCGCGCATCGTGGTCCTCCACCTTCGTCGCCGGCGGGCCGTCGCGGCGGCATACCCGGACCCGACAGGTTGATGCCCGGGGTGGGCCGGTGGGCGCACAATGCCCTCATGAGCGAGCCGCGCGAGTCGTTCACCGACGAGGAGTACGCGTTCCTGCGGTATGCCCGCTTCGGTGAGCTGCCGTCCCCGGTCCGCCCCGAGGACCGCACCGAGTCGACCGAGACGGAGCCTCCCCGGGGCCTGCCGGAGCCGGTCGGCGACCCGGACGAGTGGATCCTGCGCAACGGGGCCGCCTGAGCGGGAAACGGCCGACGGGCCCCGGGTGCGACACCCGGAGCCCGTCGACGGTGGTACGGATCAGAAGACCGGCACGCCCTCGCGGACCAGCTTCCAGTTCGGCACGAAGAAGTCGGCCGGGTCGATGACACCCTTGGCCTGGGCCCAGTCGATCAGCAGCTGGCGGATCTCCTGCTGCTGGTTGTAGACCTGGGTCTTCACGATGCCGGGGAAGTTGCCGCCACCGCTGCGGCGGTAGTTGTTCACCGCGACGACGAACTGGGCGTCCGCCGGGACCGGCGTGTCGGTGCCGGCCAGCACCAGGCGGGTGATCCGCTGGCCGACCGGCTTCGAGATGTCGATGTCGTAGTCGACGCCCGAGATCACGTCGTAGTTGTAGTCCGGCACGGCCGGGTCGCTGATGGTCGCCGGGTCCACGGTCGCGCCCACCGGCACCGTCACGAAGTACTTCGCCGAGTACTCCAGGTACGCCTTCACCTCGGCGCCGGTCAGCACGACCGCCTCCAGGGTGTTGTCGAAGACGTAGAGGCCGGCCACGTCGCGGATGCGCACGTCGCCCTGCGGGAACACCGCGGTACGGCTGAACGGCGCGGCGATCGACAGCACCGGCAGGCCCGCGTACGCGGTGCCGGTCAGCGCCGCGCCGACGACCTCGGTCTGGACGTGGTTGATGAAGTCCAGGATCGGGGTGTCCTTGTACCGCGACTCGGCGGCGGACAGCTCCACGCTGGACTGCGCGACGACCTTGTTGACGTAGGTGACCGTCTTGGTGTGCTGGCCGCGCACGGCCGCGAGCACCGCCGGGTCCTCGACCACGGTGTTGGTGTTCAGCATGGTGGCGGACTTGTTGAGCACCGTCCAGCGGCCCTTGACCTTCTGCACGGTGAAGTCCATCCGGGTCAGCCGCTGGCCCCACTTGGACGGCTCCGCGGTGAGCACCTGGGCGCCGGTGGCGGTGTTGGTGACGAACTTCTGCACGACCTCGTTGTGGGCGTGGCCGAAGAGGATCGCGTCGATGCCCGGGACCTGCTGGGCGATGAGCGCGACCGGGTTCTCGTTCGGCAGCTCCGGGCCGTAGCTGGAGGTGCCGCTGTCGCCGCCGTGGGCGGAGATGATGACCAGGTCGGCGCCGCGCTCGCGCATGACCGGCACCCACTTGGCGGCGGTGGCGATCATGTCGGCGAAGACCAGCTTGCCCTCGACGTTGCCCTTGTCCCAGATGGCCACACCCGGGTTGGTCAGGCCGAGAATGCCCACGTTGATGGTCGGCGAGTCGTAGCCGCCGAGCGAGACCTTCTTGATCACGTACGGCAGGAAGGCCGGCTTGCCGGTGGCCTCGTTGATCGCGTTCGCGGCCAGGGCCGGGAAGCCGAGCTGGCCGATCCACTGGGCCAGCAGCGGCAGGCCGTAGTTGAACTCGTGGTTGCCCAGCGTGACGGCGTCGTACTTCAGCACGTTCATCGCGTTGGCCATCGGGTGCGTCTCACCGGTGACGGTGATCGGCTCCTGCTTGGCGTAGTAGGTGGCCAGCGGGGTGCCCTGGATGGTGTCACCGGCGTCCAGCACCAGGGTCGCCTTGCCCTTGCGCTCCGCCCGGATCTGGTTGACCAGGGTGGCCAGCTTCGCGACGCCGACGTCGTTGTGCTTGCTGTCGTCGTACTCGGCGTCCTTGTAGTAGTCCCAGTTGTAGACGTTGCCGTGGGTGTCCGACGTGCCCAGGACCGTCAGGTCCCAGGTCTTCGGGCCCTTCGCCTCGGCGGCCCGGGCGGGGCCGCCGGCGATGAGGGGAGCGGTCGCGGCGGCGGCCGCGACGGCCAGCACCTGACGGCGCGAGGCGCCGGAGGAGGAGGTCATGAGGTGCCTTTCCATGGGGGTGGATGCGCCTCGTGGGCGCCGTTGCGCACCATAAACGAGCACTGGTCGGCCGCGCCACATCGCCCCGAGGTGTTTCACCCCACCAGCGTCAACGGCCCCCTGGGCGTAACACCACGGTCACCTACCGGCCGTTTCCGGGCGGGGTCCGGGGGTAGGGCCGAGAGGGAACCCACCCCGACCGCAGCCTTCGAGGGAGATCCCGGTGAGCCAGGACCAGTACACCCAGCAGGACCCCACCGCGCAGTACGGCCAGCAGCAGGGCCAGCCGGCGCAGCAGCAGTCCGCGCCGGGCTCCACCGGGGAGATGGGCCCGGCGCCGGACCACGGCGAGCAGTCGTACCGGGGCAGTGACCGGCTCACCGGCAAGCGCGCCGTGATCACCGGCGGTGACTCGGGGATCGGCCGGGCCGTCGCCATCGCCTTCGCCCGGGAGGGCGCCGACGTGCTCGTCTCCTACCTCGACGAGCAGGAGGAGGTCGACGCCCGGGAGACCGTCCGGCTGATCGAGGAGGCCGGCCGCACGGGCGTGGCGGTCCGTACCGACCTGCGGGAGGAGGCGAACTGCCGGGAGCTGATCGACCGGGCGGTCACCGACCTCGGCGGCATCGACATCCTGGTGAACAACGCGGCCTTCCAGATGTCGCAGGACAACGGCATCGACGACATCACCACCGAGCAGTTCGACCGGGTCTTCAAGACCAACGTGTACGCCATGTTCTGGCTCTGCAAGTTGGCGGTGCCGCACCTGAAGGAGGGGTCGACGATCATCAACACCACCTCCATCCAGGCCTTCGACCCGTCCCCGCAGCTGCTCGACTACGCCACCACCAAGGCGGCCATCGCGAACTTCACCAAGGCGCTCGCGCAGAACCTGGCCGACCGGGGCATCCGGGTCAACGCGGTGGCGCCCGGCCCGATCTGGACGCCGCTGATCCCGGCGACCATGCCCGAGGAGAAGGTGAAGCAGTTCGGCACCGACGTGCCGCTCGGCCGCCCCGGCCAGCCCGCCGAGCTGGCCCCCGCGTACGTCTTCTTCGCCTCCCAGGAGTCCAGCTACGTCACCGGCGAGATCCTCGGGGTGACCGGCGGCCGGCCGACGAAGTGAGGGACCGGTCCGCAGGCCGGTCGCCGCGGCCCGGCGGCCGGCCCTGCGCCCTCCGCGCCGGGGTGAGGTGGGTCAGCGGGGCCAGCCGGACAGCCGCTGCCGGACCTCGGCGATCTGTGCCGGGTCCAGGCCGTAGCGGGTGAACCGGCGGTCCGGCAGGGTGTCCAGGTAGCGGCCGGCGGCCCGGACGTCGGCCTGGTCCAGCGCCGGGTCCACCTGGCGGGCCAGCTCCAGCAGCTCCGGCACCGCGTAGCGGTCCAGGGCGGCGGCCACGTCGATGTAGTCGCGTACCTCCCGCCGGTTGACCAGCGCGGCGGTCTTGTTCGCGATCAGGTCCCGCACGTCCATCACCGGGCCGAGGTCCATCACCACCGGGCTGCGGTACCGGTCGAGGCGGGCCAGGCTGAGCCGGATCTGCCGGCCGTCCCGGCTCACCACGAAGTCGCGCATGTCCCGGTCGAAGCCGTCGAAGAGCTCCGCGAGGTCACTGTCCGGGTCGGCGTCGAGCACCTGGTACCCGGCCCGCTCCAGGGCGGCCCGGACCTCGGCGGCGGCGGCCGCCGCCGCGCCCTCGACGTCGGCGAAGAGGTCCACGTCCTCGGTGGGGCGCACCACCAGGCCGTGCGCCGCCCAGGCCACCCCGCCGCCCAGCACGAACCGGTGCGGCCCGGCGGCGGCCAACGCCACCCGGGCCACCTCCCGGTAGAAGTCGTGCAGATGGCTCACGCGGTACGCAGGCCCCGGTGCCGGCTCTCCCACGCCTGGCGCACACCCCGGGGCAGGTTCAGCCGTGCCCACACCCGGCGCAGGGTCCGCCCGTTGATCAGCTCCCGCAGGTCGTCGGCGCGGGTGGTCTCCCGGAGCACGTTCTCGTACATCCAGAGCAGGTCGTCCGGGTCGGCGAGGTCGAAGACCCGCTGGCCGCACCACATCAGCCGGACCGGCAGCTCGACCACGCCCCGGGTGGGGCCGGTCAGCTCGGCCAGGGTACGGGCCACCACGGCGGGACGCCCGGGTCGGGCGAGGTGCGCGGTCGTGGCCTGCATGTTGTCAGGGTAACCCCTGCCCGGCGTTCTTCCGTCGTCCCTTCCGGCCGTGCCGTCCGTCCACGCCCGCCCGACCCTGCCGTCGTCGACAGCCATGGCGTTCCACTCGTGCCCCGCAGGTGTGCGCGGGGCGGGCTCTCGGACGGGCGGTGTCCGGGCGGGCGTTTCGTGCCCGGGATCCGCTTCGGCACGGGATGTCGCGGTGCGGGGCCGGGCATCGGTGTGGCGGCGACGGATGAGCCCGGTGTCCGGTTCCGGGGTGTGGTGGGGGCCATCGTGGGGGCGGAATGGTGGCGGGGGCGGGGTCGTTGAACCCTGGTGAACGACCGAGGAAGACCGCGCCCCGCCCGACGGGGCGCCGCCGCCGGGGAATGACGGTGGGCCGCCGGTCGTTGTACCTGGTTCCGGCGCCGCGAAGTGGCCCGCCCCCCGGCGAGAGCCCCGCGAGCAGCCGGATTTCCCCCGAAGACCTTCCTGAGCGCCTGACGGTGCTTGCGCACACCCCCCTGTGTGCGCCGACCCACGAATGGAGCTACCCCCATGACCACGATGATCCGCAAGAGCGTGCTCGGTATCGCTGGTCTCGCGTTCGCCGGTGGTCTGGCCGCCGGCCCCCTGAACCACCACGACGCCACCCCGGTCACCGCCACCACGCCGGTCGCGGCCGTGCAGGCCGACAAGCCCGACGCCGGCAAGCTGATCCCGCACGGCGTGCAGGGCACGCAGTCGCGCATCGACCTCAACGACGAGCAGAGCGCCAACGTCAAGGCCATCATCGCCGCCACCAAGAAGGCCGGCCTGCCCGAGCGCGCCGCGGTCATCTCGATCGCCACCGCCCTGCAGGAGTCGAAGCTGGAGAACCTCGGCCACCTCGGCGACCGCAACGACCACGACTCGCTGGGCCTGTTCCAGCAGCGCCCCTCCAGCGGTTGGGGCACCCCCGAGCAGATCACCGACCCCGAGTACGCCACCCTGGCCTTCCTCAAGGGCCTCAAGCAGGTCGACGGCTGGCAGGACATGCCCCTGACCGACGCCGCCCAGACCGTCCAGGTCTCCGCCTACCCCGACGCCTACGCGCAGTGGGAACAGCAGGCCGCCGACCTCGTCACCCAGCACTGGAACAGCTGACCGACAGCACACCGGCCGGCACCCCGAACCCGGGGTGCCGGCCGGCGGTGATCGGGGTCACCGGACGGCAGCGGAAGAACGAAAGACGACGTACCGTTGTGCAGAGCGTCGGTGTGTCCAGTGTCCCCGGGCCTCACCTAAATTGCCTTCGCGGAATACCGTTCGGCTGGAGCCGCGTCGCGCCACTCGCCGAGAGGCGACCTGCACACCGACGCCCAGCGGCGCCCCGGTCCCACGGACCGGGGCGCTGTTGTGTCTCCGGCGCGACGAACCCACGCCGCAACCGGCGTCAGGTGCCCCGGGCGGGCGCGAGCACCGCAGCGACGGCTGCGGCGAAGCGGCCGTGCGGTGCGGTCGCCGCCACCGCCACCGCGTCGGCCATCGTGTCGACGTCGCTGAGCAGTGGCAGGCTGACCACCCGCAGCCCCCGGGCGCGCAGCGCGCGGCGGGTGCGCAGCCCGGTGTCGCCGCGGGACAGCGGCACCCCGCGCAGCGCTTCGGCCTGCCGGGGGTCGCCCAGTCCGAGGGCCCACCAGCCGCCGTCGGCGGCCGGCCCGAGCAGGGCCGTGCCGGTGCCGGTGAGCCGGCGGGCCGCCCGGTCCAGGACCGCCGGGCGCAGCTGCGGGGTGTCGGCCCCGATCTGCAGGACGGGCCGGCCGGGGAACCGGAGCGCCACCTCGGCGTGCGCGGCGACCAGCCGGTCGGTCCGGGTGCCGCCGCGCGGGTCGAGCCGGTGCCAGTCGCGTACCGCGTGCGCCAGCTCGGTGCCGCGCACGGCGTGGCGCAGGTCGTCGGTGAGCGCGACGACCGGCGTGACGCCGGGGGTCGCGCCGACGGCGTCGAGGGTGTCGAGCAGCGCGGCGGCAGCGAGGTGGGCCGCCTCGTCGGGGGTGGCCGGCGGGCAGAGCCGGGTCTCGACCAGGCCGGGTACGGGGGCCCTGGCCACCACCAGCAGCACCGGTGTCATCGGCGGGTTCCCGGCATGGCGGGCGCATTGCCAGCCCGCGCCCGGTCAAACGTGCCACTCGAGTCGCGCGGTCGGAGCGGCTGGCCTAGTGTCGACAAGGTCAGCTTCCGCGAGCGGGGGAGGGGTGGTCCGGGATGGGTGTGAAGACCTTCATCCAGGGCTGGCCGGTCTACCGGCAGCTCACCGGCACCGACCCGCTCGGGCGGGGCGCCGCGGTCCGGTCGGGGCGCTCGGCGGCCCTGACCGCGCGGACCGAGACCGCCGACGGCGTGGCCCGCTCGGTCTGCCCGTACTGCGCGGTCGGCTGCGGGCAGCGGGTGTTCCACAAGGACGGGCAGGTCACCCAGATCGAGGGCGACCCGGACAGCCCGATCTCCCGGGGACGGCTCTGCCCGAAGGGCTCGGCCAGCAAGAGCCTGGTCACCAGCCCGCTGCGGCAGACCAAGGTCCGCTACCGCCGGCCGTACGCGACCGAGTGGGAGGACCTCGACCTCGACGTCGCGCTCGACATGATCGCCGACCGGATCCTCGCCGCCCGCGACGAGACCTGGGAGGACGTCGACGACGAGGGTCGGCCGCTGAACCGCACCCTGGGCATCTCCAGTCTCGGCGGGGCGACGCTGGACAACGAGGAGAACTACCTCATCAAGAAGCTGTTCACGGCGATGGGGGCACTCCAGATCGAGAACCAGGCCCGTATTTGACACTCCGCCACCGTCCCCGGTCTGGGGACCAGCTTCGGTCGCGGCGGCGCGACGGACTTCCAGCAGGACCTCGCCAACGCTGACGTCATCGTCATCCAGGGCTCCAACATGGCCGAGGCCCACCCGGTGGGCTTCCAGTGGGTGATGGAGGCCAAGAAGCGCGGCGCCAAGGTCTTCCACGTCGACCCCCGGTTCACCCGGACCAGCGCGCTCGCCGACACGTACCTGCCGATCCGGGCGGGCACCGACATCGCCCTGCTCGGCGGCGTGGTGCGCTACATCCTGGACAACGAGCTGGACTTCCGGGAGTACGTGCTGGCGTACACCAACGCGGCCACCATCGTCAGCGAGCGCTTCGCCGACACCGAGGACCTGGACGGCCTTTTCTCCGGCTACAACCCGGAGACCGGCTCGTACGACCACACCAGCTGGCAGTACGAGGGGCACCAGAACCGCATCCGGGCCCGGGGGACGGGCAAGGAGCGGGAGACCGCGGCCGGGATGCAGCACGAGTCGCACGGCGCGCCGGTGTCGGCCGAGACGCACCGGGACGAGACGCTGCGGCACCCCCGCTGCGTCTACCAGATCCTCAAGCGACACTTCGCCCGCTACACCCCGGAGATGGTCGAGCGGGTCTGCGGCATCCCCCAGGAGAAGTTCCTGGAGCTGGCCCGGGCCTGGACGGAGAACTCCGGCCGGGAGCGCACCGGGGCGCTGGTCTACTCGGTGGGCTGGACCCAGCACAGCGTCGGCGTGCAGTACATCCGTACCGGGGCGATCATCCAGACCCTGCTGGGCAACATGGGTCGCCCGGGCGGCGGTGTGCTGGCGCTGCGCGGGCACGCCAGCATCCAGGGCTCCACCGACATCCCGACGCTGTTCAACCTGCTGCCCGGCTATCTGCCGATGCCGCACCACGCCGACCACCCGACCTTCGACAAGTGGGTGGACAGCATCCGCCACCCCGGCCAGAAGGGCTTCTGGGGCAACTCGCGGGCCTTCGCGGCGAGCCTCCTCAAGGCGTACTGGGGGGACGCGGCGACGCCGGAGAACGACTTCTGCTACGGCTACCTGCCCCGGCTGACCGGCGACCACGGGACGTACCAGCAGGTGTTGAACATGATCGACGGCCACATCAAGGGCTACTTCCTGCTCGGGCAGAACCCGGCGGTCGGGTCGGCGCACGGCAAGGCCCAGCGGCTCGGCATGGCCAACCTCGACTGGCTGGTCGTGCGCGACCTGTTCATGATCGAGAGTGCCACGTTCTGGCAGAACAGCCCGGAGATCGCCACCGGTGAGATCGTGCCGGAGGAGTGCCGCACCGAGGTGTTCTTCCTGCCGGCGGCCTCGCACGTGGAGAAGGAGGGCACCTTCACCCAGACCCAGCGCCTGCTGCAGTGGCGGGAGAAGGCCGTCGACCCGCCGGGCGACTGCCGTTCCGAGCTGTGGTTCTTCTACCACCTCGGCCGGGTGCTGCGGGAGAAGCTGGCCGCCTCCACCAAGCCCCGCGACCGGGCGTTGCTCGACCTCGCCTGGGACTACCCGACCCACGGCGAGCACGCCGAGCCGAGCGCCGAGGCGGTGCTCAAGGAGATCAACGGCTACGAGGTGGCCACCGGCCGCCCACTGTCGGCGTTCGCCGAGGCCAAGGACGACGGCTCCACCGCGATCGGCTGCTGGATCTACTCCGGCGTCTACGCCGACGGCGTCAACCAGGCCGCCCGCCGTAAGTCCCGCCATGAGCAGGACTGGGTCGCCGCCGAGTGGGGCTGGGCGTGGCCGGCGAACCGCCGCACCCTCTACAACCGGGCCTCCGCCGACCCGGAGGGCCGGCCGTGGAGCGAGCGGAAGAAGTACGTCTGGTGGGACGCCGAGAAGGGCGAGTGGACCGGCCACGACGTGCCGGACTTCGAGAAGACCAAGCCGCCGACGTACCGGCCGCCGGATGACGCCTCCGGTCCGGAGGCCCTCGCCGGCGACGACCCGTTCGTCATGCAGGGCGACGGCAAGGCCTGGCTCTACGCGCCCAGCGGGGTGCTCGACGGGCCGCTGCCGACGCACTACGAACCGGCCGAGTCCCCCGTGCGCAACCCGCTGTACGGGCAGCAGGCCAACCCCACCCGCAAGATCTATGAGCACCCGGTGAACCGGATGAACCCGAGCCCGCCGGAGCCGCACAGCCAGGTCTTCCCGTACGTCTTCACGGTCAGCCGGCTCACCGAGCACCACACGGCGGGCGGGATGAGCCGCACCGTCCGGCCGCTCGCCGAGCTGCAGCCGGAGATGTTCGTGGAGGTGTCCCCGGAGCTGGCCGCCGAGGTCGGGCTGGCGCACCTGGGCTGGGCGCACCTGATCAGCGGGCGCGCGGTGATCGAGGCCAAGGTGCTGGTCACCGACCGGCTCGCCCCGCTGCGGGTGGACGGCCGGGTGATCCACCAGCTCTGGCTGCCGTACCATTTCGGCAGCGAGGGCCTGGTCACCGGCGACTCGGCCAACGACCTGTTCGGCATCACCCTGGACCCGAACGTGCTGATCCAGGAGAGCAAGGTCGGCACCTGCGACGTGCGGCCCGGCCGGCGCCCGACCGGGCCGGCGCTGCTCGACCTGGTCGCCGACTACCAACGGCGGGCCGGCATGACAGCGGACCGCCGGGTGCCGATCGTCACCACCGACGTGCTCGGCGGGGAGGACGCGGCCGGCAGCACCGACGAGCAGACCCCCGAGGCGGCGGCGCAGGACGGAGCGGGAGATGCCTGACGCCCACAGTCTCTACGGCCCGCTCGACCCGGCGCCGGACGCCGGCTGGACCGACGCCCCGCCCCGGATGGGCTTCTTCACCGACACCAGCGTCTGCATCGGCTGCAAGGCGTGCGAGGTCGCCTGCAAGGAGTGGAACGGCGTCCCGGAGTCGGGGTTCGACCTGCTCGGGATGTCGTACGACAACACCGGCGCGTTGACCGCCAACTCGTGGCGGCACGTCGCGTTCATCGAGCAGCCCCGCCCGGCCGGGCACCGCACGCCGCCGTTCGCCGGGAACCCGACCGGACCGGCGGTCAGCGCGGTCAGCGCCGCGGCGGCCACCGGCACCGGCAACGACACCGGCACCGACCCGGGGGTGCCGCCGGGGAAGCCGGACGCCGCCGCGCGGATGGCCGCCGGGCCGGAGTTCCTCGGCATGCCCGGCGCCCAGCCGCCCGGCCGGGACACCGGCGCCGAGTCGCGCACCGACTTCCGCTGGCTGATGATGTCCGACGTCTGCAAGCACTGCACGCACGCCGCCTGCCTGGACGTCTGCCCGACCGGCTCGCTGTTCCGCACCGAGTTCGGCACGGTGGTGGTGCAGGAGGACATCTGCAACGGCTGCGGCTACTGCATCTCCGCCTGCCCGTACGGCGTCATCGACCAGCGCAAGGACGACGGCCGGGCGTGGAAGTGCACGCTCTGCTACGACCGGCTCGGCGCCGGCATGACGCCCGCCTGCGCGCAGGCCTGCCCGACCGAGTCCATCCAGTACGGTCCCCTCGACGAGCTGCGGGAACGCGCCGCGCAGCGGGTCACCGCGCTGCACGAGCGGGGCGTGCCGGAGGCGCGGCTCTACGGCCACGACCCGACCGACGGCGTCGGCGGCGACGGCGCGTTCTTCCTGCTCCTCGACGAGCCGGAGGTGTACGGCCTGCCCCCGGACCCGGTGGTCACCACCCGGGACCTGCCGAAGATGTGGAAGCGGGCCGGGCTGGCCGCCCTGGCCATGACGGCGGCGGCCGTCGCCGCGTTCGTCGGAGGTTCATCGTGAGTCCGGACCGTGCCCCGGTGGGCACCCTGTTCCGCCGTTTCCGGGAGCGGCTCGCCGCCGAGGGCCCGGAGCGCCTGGGCGGCCCCGGCCACCCCACCGGCCACGGCGCGAAGGTCACCGCCACCCCCGGCGCCGACGCACCGGTGGGCACCGGCGGCGTGGGGCCGGCGGCGAACGGCACCGGCGCACGGGCCACCGGCGACGCCGGGGTGGCCCGCACCGACCGGGGGGCGCAGGAGGTCGGGCTCGCCCCGCACCCGCCCCGCGACGCCGAACCCGCCTCCCGGCCACGCCGGCGCGGCAAGGGCGGCGGCGAGCAGCTCAACGTCCCCCCGGCCGAGTTCACCTCCTACTACGGCCGGCCCATCCTCAAGGCGCCGGTGTGGCGCTGGGACATCGCCGCGTACCTGTTCACCGGTGGTCTCGCCGCCGGATCGTCGCTGCTCGCCGCGGGCGGGCAGCTGACCGGGCGGCCGGCCCTGCGCCGCGCCGGGCGGGTCACCTCGCTGGCCGCGGTCAGCGCCAGCGCGTACTTCCTCATCAACGACCTGGGCAAGCCGAGCCGGTTCCACCACATGCTGCGGGTGGCGAAGCTGACCTCGCCGATGAGCGTCGGCACCTGGATCCTGAGCGCCTTCGGGCCGGCCGCCGGCCTCGCCGCGATCGCCGAGGCGGCGCCCTGGCTGCCGCGGCGGGGCCTGGCCGGGGTCGGCCGCACCCTGCTGCCCCCGGTCGGGCAGGCCGCCGGGCTGGTCGCCGCCGTCACCGCGCCGGCCCTGGCCACGTACACCGGGGTGCTGCTGGCCGACACGGCGGTGCCGTCCTGGCACGAGGCGTACCCGGAGCTGCCGACCATCTTCGCGGGCAGCGCGCTGGCCAGCGGCGCGGGTGTGGGGCTGCTGGCCGCGCCGACCGGGCAGGCCGGCCCGGCGCGGCGGATGGCGGTCGCCGGGGCGGCGCTGGAGCTGTGGGGCGCCCACCGGGTCGAGAACCGGCTCGGGCTGCTCAGCGAACCGTACGCGCTCGGCACCGCCGGCCGGCTGCTGCGCGCCGGGCGGGCGCTGACCGCCGCCGGGGTGGCCGGCGCGCTGGTCGGCCGCCGCCACCGGTCGCTCTCCGCACTGTCCGGCGCCGCGCTGCTGGCCGCCTCGGTCTGCACCCGGTTCGGCATCTTCCACGGCGGCGTCGCGTCCGCGAAGGACCCGAGGTACACCGTGGTCCCGCAGCGCGAACGCGCCGACCGGCGGGCCGCCGAGCAGGGCTGAGGCCTCCCCGCGCGGGTGCCCCGACGCTGTGGTTGACTGCTGCGTGGAGGCGTTCAGGCGGCTGGTGCCCCTCCCGGTCTTCAAAACCGGTGTGGTCCGGGACCCGGGCCAGGCGGGTTCGATTCCCGTCCGTCTCCGCCAAGCGATCCGTGCCCCTCGGGGCCGGCCAGGGAGATGACCCGATGCGTGACGTCGACCCGCGTCGGCGGGTGCCGCGCACCGACGTGCTGCTCGCCGATCCGGCCCTGGCCGCCGCCGTGGGCACGCTCGGCCGCGACCGGGTCAAGGCCGCCGTGCTGCGCGCCCAGCAGCGGGCCCGCACCGGGGAGATCACCCCCGATCAGGTACGCGACGCCGCGCTGGCCGAGCTGCCGCCGCCCGCGCCCCGGGCGGTGCTCAACGCCACCGGCGTCGTGCTGCACACCAACCTGGGCCGGGCGCCGCTCTCCGCCGCCGCCGTCGAGGCGCTGGTCGCCGCCGCCGGGCACACCGACGTGGAGCTGGACCTGCGCACCGGCCGGCGGGCCCGGCGCGGCCGGGACGCGCTGGACGCGCTCGCCGCCGCCGTGCCCGACGCGGCCGCCGTGCACGTGGTCAACAACGGCGCCGCCGCGCTGGTGCTCGCCGCCACCGCCCTGGCCGCCGGCCGGGAGATCGTGGTCAGCCGGGGCGAGCTGGTCGAGATCGGCGACGGGTTCCGCCTGCCCGACCTGCTGGAGAGCACCGGAGCGCGGCTGCGCGAGGTGGGCACCACCAACCGCACGAGCCTCGCCGACTACGCCGCCGCCGTCGGCCCCGACACCGGGTTCGTGCTCAAGGTCCACCCGTCCAACTTCGTGGTCACCGGCTTCACCTCCGCCGTCGGCGTGCGGGAGCTGGCCACCCTCGGCGTGCCGGTGGTCGCCGACATCGGCTCCGGGCTGCTCGCCGCCGACCCGCTGCTGCCCGACGAGCCGGACGCCGCCGGCACCCTGCGCGCCGGCGCGCACCTGGTCACCGCCAGCGGCGACAAGCTGCTCGGCGGCCCGCAGGCCGGGCTGCTGCTCGGCACCGCCGACCTGGTCGGCCGGCTGCGCCGGCACCCGCTCGCCCGGGCGCTGCGGGTCGACAAGCTCACCCTGGCCGCGCTCGCCGCCACCCTGCACGGTCCCGACACCCCCACCCGGGCGGCGCTGCACGCCGACCCGGCCGCGCTGCGCGCCCGGGTCGAACTGCTGCGGGACCGGCTCGGCGCGGACGGCTGCAAGGCCGAGGTGGTGCCCAGCGCCGCCGTCGTCGGTGGCGGCGGCGCGCCCGGCGTGCAGCTCGACTCGTGGGCGCTGAGCCTGCCCGAGCGGTACGCCGAGCCGCTGCGCACCGGCGACCCGCCGGTGCTGGGCCGGGTGCTGCACGGCCGGCTGCTGCTGGACCTGCGCTGCGTACCGGTCGACGCGGACGACACCGTCCGCGCCGCGGTGCTGCGGGTGGGTGGTTGACGTGTGGGTGATCGCCACCGCCGGCCACGTCGACCACGGCAAGTCCACCCTGGTGCGGGCGCTGACCGGGATGGAGCCGGACCGGTGGGCCGAGGAGCGCCGCCGGGGCATGACCATCGACCTCGGTTTCGCCTGGACCACGCTGCCCTCGGGCGGGACGGTCGCCTTCGTCGACGTACCCGGCCACGAGCGGTTCGTGCCGAACATGCTGGCCGGCGTCGGCCCCGCCCCGGCCGCGTTGATCGTGGTCGGCGCGGACGAGGGTTGGATGCCGCAGTCCGCCGAGCACCTGGCCGCCCTCGACGCGCTCGGGGTCTCGTACGGGCTGCTCGCGGTGACCCGCGCGGACCTGGCCGATCCGGGACCGGCGGCCGAGCGGGCCCGCCGGGAGATCGCCGCGACGTCGCTGGGCGAGGTGGAGGCGGTGGCGGTCAGCGGGGTGTCCGGCGCCGGCCTGCCCGAGCTGCGCGCCGCCCTGGACCGGCTGGTCGCCCGGCTGCCCGCCCCGGTCGGGGACGCGCCGGTGCGGCTCTGGGTGGACCGGTCGTTCACCATCCGGGGCAGCGGCACGGTGGTCACCGGCACCCTCGGCGCGGGCCGGCTGCGCGTCGGCGACCAGCTCGAACTGACCGGCTCGGGGGAGCCGGTGCGGGTGCGGGGCCTGCAGTCGCTGGGCACCGCGCGGGACGCGGTCGACGCGGTGGCCCGGGTGGCGGTGAACCTGCGCGGCGTCGCCCGCGACCGGGTCGCCCGGGGCGACGCCCTGCTGAGCCCCGGCCGGTTCCACCGCACCGACCTGCTGGACGTGCGGCTCGCCGGGGACGCCGCCGCCGACCTGCCCGCCACCCTCACCCTGCACGTCGGGTCCGCCGCCGTGCCCGCCCGGGTCCGGCCGCTCGGCCCGGACACCGTACGGCTGCGGCTGGCCCGCCCGCTGCCGCTGCTGATCGGCGACCGGGCCCTGCTGCGCGACCCGGGGCGGCACCACGTGGCCGGCGGGGTGACGGTGCTCGACGTGGCCCCGCCGCCGCTGCGCCGCCGGGGCGCGGCGACCGCCCGGGCGGGCGTCCTCGCCGGGCTGGACGGCCGGCCCGAACTCGCCGGGGAGCTGCGCCGCCGACGCCTGGTGCGCGCCGGCGAGCTGACCCGGATGGGGGTGGCGGCCACCGCCACCCCGGTCGCCGGGGACTGGCTGGCCGACCCCGCGCACTGGCGGGAGCTGGCGACCCGCCTCACCACGGAGGTCACCCGGTACGCCCGGGAGCACCCGCTCGAGCCGGGCGTCCCGGTCGACGTGCTGCGCCACCGGCTGGAGCTGCCGGACCGGGCGCTGGTGGAGGCGCTGGTCCGCCCGCCGCTGCGGCTGTCGGCCGGCCGGGTCGGCGCCGCCGACGCCGCCGGGCTGCCCGCCCCGGTGGCCCGGGCGGTCGAGCGGGTCCGCGCCGAGTACGGCGACCGTCCGTTCCAGGCGCCCGAGGCGTACCGCCTCGCCGACCTGGGCCTGGGCCCCCGGGAGATCGGCGCGGCGGTGCGGGCCGGGGCGCTGCTGAAGCTGGCCGACAACGTGGTGCTGCTGCCGGGGGCGCTCGACGACGCGGTCCGGGTCCTGGCCGGGCTGCCGCAGCCGTTCACGCTCAGCGCCGCCCGGCAGGCCCTCGACACCACCCGCCGGGTGGCGGTGCCGCTGCTGGAGCTGCTGGACCGGCGCGGCGCGACCCGCCGGCTCCCCGACGACGCCCGCGAGGTGGTCACCCCGGCGGGCTGAGCACCGGCTCAGGCCGGCGGCGCGGCGTCCGCGCCGGTCGGCTGCCCCAACCGGCCCCGCCCGCCCGCGACGGTCACCTACGGTGACGCCATGGACCCTTCCGCCATCTGGCGGGACAAGAACCACCGGTGGCGGATCGAGGCCTACCGGGCGCCCGACCTGCGCTTCGCCATCTTCGCCACGAACGGCCCCACCGAGTCCGCGCCGCTGTGGCTGTTCGGGATGGCGGCGCTGGCCCGCTGGCTGATGACCCACGCGATCTCCCTGGACGACCTGGAGACCGACTGATGGGCGCCCAGCTCGCGGTGGTGCTGCTGCTGGTGCTGGTCAACGCCGCGCTCTCCGGCAGCGAGATGGCGATGGTGACGCTGCGAGAGGGGCAGCTGCGCCGGCTGGGCCGGGCCGGTGGGGCCGGTGCCCGGGTGGTCCGGTTGGCGCGCGAGCCGAACCGCTACCTGGCCACCATCCAGCTCGGCATCACGCTGGCCGGCTTCCTCGCCTCGGCCGCCGCTGCGGTGTCCCTGGCGCAGCCGCTGGTCGGCCCGCTGGGCTTCCTCGGCCGCGCGGCCCACCCGGTCGCGGTGCTGCTGGTCACCGTGGCGCTGACCTTCGTCACCCTCGTCGTCGGCGAGCTGGCCCCGAAGCGGCTGGCGATGCAGTCGGCGGAACGGTGGGCGCTGCTCGGCGCGGCGCCGCTGGACCTGCTGTCCCGGCTGTCCCGGCCGGCGGTGTGGCTGCTCAGCCGCACCACCGACCTGCTGGTCCGGCTGGCCGGCGGCGATCCCCGCGCCGGCCGGCAGGAGATGACCGAGGAGGAGCTGCGGGAGCTGCTGGTCAGCCAGCGCGGGCTCTCCGCGCAGCAGCGGGAGATCCTGGCCGGCGCCTTCGACATCGCCGGCCGGACCCTGCGGGAGGTGCTGGTCACCCGGCGCGACGTGATGCTGCTGCCCGCCGCGCTGCCGGCGGCGGAGGCGATGCGCCGGCTGGCCGCCGCCGGCCGGTCCCGGGCGCCGGTCACCGGCCCCGGCGGCCTGGACGACGTGTGCGGGGTGGTGCACATCCGCGACCTGGTCGACGCCGACGGCGCGAGCACCGGGCAGCGGGCCCGGCCGCCGGTCCTGCTGCCGGCCAGCCTGCCGGTGGCCGACGCGATGCGGCAGCTGCGCCAGGGCCACGAGCGGCTGGCCCTGGTGGTGGACGAGTACGGCGGGATCGACGGCCTGGTCACCATGGAGGACCTGCTCGAGGAGGTGGTCGGCGAGCTGTACGACGAGACCGACGCCGACGTGCGCCGGGCCGTGCGCGAGCCGGACGGTGCGCTGCTGCTGCCCGGCGACTTCCCGCTGTACGACCTGCCCGACGCCGGGGTACGGGTCACCTTCCCGCTGTCGCGTGACTACACCACGGTGGCCGGGCTGGTGCTGGCCGGGCTGGGCCGGCTGCCGGAGCACGCGGGGGAGCGGGTGCGGCTGCCGGGGCTCACCGTCGAGGTGGTCGAGGTGGCAGACCGGGCGATCCGCCGGGTGCGGCTGCGCGGTGCGGCCGTCGGCTGCCCGGAGGAGTGAGCCCGACCGGGTGACGTGGTCGCGAAACGTCCCGTACCGGCGTGGAACGGACGTACCGTGCGGGGCGTGAAGGACCGAGGAATGCGGACGTTCATCGCGGTGCTGGCCGGCCTCGCGGTCATCTACTTCGGCGCGACCGGGCACCGGAACAACGGCGGTGAGGGTGGTATCTCCGGCGGGGTCGTGCTGCTGGCCCTGCTCGCCTCGGCGCTGGCCTGGAACCTGACCAAGCCCGCCGCGAAGTGAGCCGCGTGCTCAGCCGGCCGCGGCGGCCGTGCGGCTGACCTCGCCGGCCGACTCCTCGCCCAGCGCCACCCGCACCAGCGCCGACGCCAGCCGCCCGAACTCGCCCTCGCCGACCAGCCCGGCCAGCCCGCTCGGGTTCGCCGGCAGCCCCAGTCGCCGGGCTCCCGCCAACGCCCGCCGGTCGGCGTACGGGCGCACGTCCGGCCAGACCGTCTGCGCCTCGCGCAGGAAGATGTCCGCCCCGGTCGGTCCGATGCCGGGGAACTCGGTGAGCAGCCGGCGCAGCACCGCGCGGTCCCCGTCCGCCTCCTTGTGCATCCGGCGCAGGTCGCCGTGCCAGCGGTCCAGGCAGAGCCGGGCGCCGGTGCCGAGCATGGTGGCGGTCCGTTCGTCGTAGCGCCGGTAGTGGCCGCGCCCGAGCGCGTCGACCCGGTCCTGCCAGCTCGCCGCCTCCATCGCCTGCGGGGTGCGGTAGCCGGCCGCGAAGAGCTCCCGGGCCGCCGCCACCGCCACCGACGCCCGGATCCGGGTGCTCAGCAGCGTGGTGAGCACCAGCAGTTGGTAGAGCGGGCCGGGCCGGTCGGCCAGCGCGATGCCGGCCTCCTCGGCGTACGTGCGGCCCTGCCGGTCCAGCAGCGTCCGCGCCACGTTCCGATCGTTCGCCATCCGGTAGGGGTACCCGCCCCGGCCCGCTCCAGACCCGCCCGGGCGGGCCCGAATGCCGGCCGGGGCGACGGGTACCCGGGCCACGTGCGCGGCCCACGCCGCGTGCTCCACCGGAGGGAGAGGCCTGTGGTCAAGCCGCAGCAGGAGGAACTGCGCCGCAACGACAAGGGCGCCACCAGCCAGGACAGTCGGCAGGGGATGCCGGCCGCCGGGGGCTCGCGCAGCCGCGGCACGTCCAACGGCGACGCGGGCCGGCCGGTACCGAAGGGGCAGGTATCGCCCTACGGTCCGGCCGGTGAACCCGTCGCGGACGACGACAGCGACCGCTGATCAGCGGCCCGTCGGCGGCCGCAGCCTCCGCCAGGTGGCTGCGGCCGCCAGTCCGTACGCCAGGTGCGGCACCAGGTCGGCGAGCCAGTCGGCCCGCCGCCAGGTGCGCGGGTCGGTGACCCGCAGCGCGGCCATCGACCCGTCGGAGGTGGCCATCACGCCGCCGCCGAGCAGGCCCACCGCGACCGGCGCCGGGATCCGTCGCCGGGCGGCGAGCACTCCGAACAGCGCCCCGGCGGCGATGCCCGTGCCGTAGCCGAGCACCGGCCCGAGGCCGGAGCGCCGGTTCGCCGCCGCCGGCTCGGCGCCGAGGTCGACGTGCGCCGCACCGGCCAGGGCGCGGGCGGTCTCCTCCGGGGTGCTGCTCGCCGGGCGCGCCCGTACCGCCATGTCCAGGTAGCTGACGATGTTCAGGGCGGCGCTGCCGACGGCGCCGGCGATGGCGCCGTCGACCGCGGGTGCCGCTCTCACTTCGGGTCGCCCGGTTCGCGCTCACCCTTGGGGCCGTAGGTCCGCTCGCCCCGGACCACGCCCCGCTGGCCCCGGTCGTCCTGCAGGATCCGGTTGGCGACCTGGTTCGCCTCCTGGTCCGACGCGCGCCCCGACTGTTCGATCACATCGCGCAGCCTGGCCCGTTCCTTGTCGTACGCGTTGCTGCCCGGCCGTGGTCCTGGCATCGCTGCCTCCTGACGGTCGTCGTGGCTTCCCGGCCGTCTACCCGCCGGGCGCGCCGCCAACCGTTCAGTCCGGCGCGCGGACCACCGCCACCGGGCAGTCGGCGCGGTGCAGCACCCCCTGACTCACCGACCCCAGCAGCAGCCCGCTCAGCTGGCCGCGCCCCTGCGCCCCCACCACCAGCAGTTGGGCGCTGCGGGAGGCGTCGGTGAGCACCGCGACCGGACGCCCGTGCGTCACCTCCCGGGTGACCGGCACCTGCGGCCACCGCTCGGCCAGCCCGGTGAGCGACTCGGCGACGACCCGGTCCTCCTCGCCGTGCAGCTGGTCCTCGTCGTACACCAGGGGTTGCATGTCGCCCGGGCCGCCGGAGCGCGGGTGGGTGTAGGCGTGCACGGCGTGCAGCGGGGCGCCGCGCACGGCGGCCTCCTCGGCGGCGAACTCCACCGCGGCGCGCGACAGCGCGGAGCCGTCCACCCCGACCACCACCGGGCCCTGCGGGCGGTCCGCGCCGCGGGCCACCAGCACCGGGCAGTCGGCGTAGGCCGCCACCTGCAGCGCCACCGAGCCGACCACCAGCGCGGCGAAGCCACCCAGCCCGCGGTCGCCGAGCACGAACATGGCGGCGGTGGGGGCCTCGCCGAGCAGCGCGGCCGCTGCCTCGCCGTCGATGATCTCCCCGGTCACCCGCAGCCCGGGGGCGGCGGCCTCCGCCCGTGCCACGGCGGCGGCGACCAGCTCCTCGGCCTGGTGCCGCAGGCCGCCGCCGGGTGGCCCCCCGGAGAGCTGTTCGGTGGGTACGCGCAGCAGCGGCCAGATGAACCCGTGCACCACCCGCAGCGGTCGGTGCCGGCGGGCCGCCTCGCCCGCCGCCAGGTCGACGGCCCGCAGCGCCTGCTCCGAGCCGTCCACCCCGACCACCACCGCCGCGCCGTTCGCCGAGTTCACCCCGTACCTCCCTGACCGCCGCCCGCCCGCGGCCAGTATCGCGGCCGGCGGACCCCGGCCGGGGCGATACCGCCGCAGCCCACCCGTCGGTACGCTGGCGTGCATCGCCCGAGCAAGGGAGCCTCGTCGATGGCCGAGCCCGACCAGCCGAGCACCGCCCGCATGATCGACTTCTGGCTCGGCGGCGGGCACCACTTCCCGGTGGACGTCGCCGCGGCCCGGGCGTTCGAGGGGGCGTACGGGCCCTGCGCGGCGATCTTCCGGTCGCTGCGCGACTTCCTCGGCCGGGCGGTCCGCGCGATCGCCGACGACGGGGTGGACGGCTTCCTGGTCTTCGGCGCCGGGGTGCCCACCCGGGGCAACGTGCACGAGGTGGCCCCGGAGGCGACCGTCCTCTACACCGACGTCGACCCGGTGACCATCCGGCTCGGCCAGCGGCTGCTCGCCGACAGCGACCGGGCCGGCTACGGCTTCGGCGACGCCACCGACATCGGCACGATCGACCCGGCGCAGCTGCACCGGTTCGTGCCGGGGTGGGGGAGGAGGCCGGTCGGTGTGGTCTTCCTCGGGCTGGCCGCGTTCCTCGACGATGCCACCCTGGCCCGCACCCTCGACGAGCTGTACGAGGCGGTCGCCCCGGGCAGCGTCCTCGCCGTCGACTTCGACAGCGAGGAACTGGCCGCGCACCCGCAGGCGCTGGCGATGATGGGGCCGGCGTTCCGGATGCGCGCGCCGGCGGCGTTCGCGCCACTGCTGGGTCGCTGGCAGCCGACCGACGACGGCATCGTGCCGGTGGCCCGGTGGCGCGCCGAGGGCCCGCCGGAGCCCGTCCCGGACGCCTTCCTCGGTGGCATCGCCCGCAAGCCGGCGCCCTGACCGGGTGCCGCCTCAGGTCGGGTTCGCGCAGCTCAGGGCCGGCGAGCGGGCTACCGGTGGCGACGGTCGGAGCCGGGGCGTCGGGATGTCGGCCGCCCTCCGTATGATGCTTGCTCCACAGCAATAGTCGGCTTCGGAGGATCAGCATGCCGCACCGGCCCGGACAGGTGGCCCGCGCACTGCGCGCGGCCCCGCCCGACCAGTTGGCGGAGGCCGCCGACCAGGCTCTCCGTCTGGCGCTCGGGGCGTCCCGGACCGAGGTCTTCATCGCCGACTACCGCTTCACCGGCCTGTGGCCGGTGCTCGACCCCGAGCGGCGCGAGGGCGGCCCGCTCGCCGGTCAGGGCGGGGCGCAGCGCTGTTTCAGCAGCCAGCAGCCGGTGCTCGACACCGACGATGACGGCCACTGCCGCGCCTACCTGCCGCTGTCGGTGTGGGGCGAGCGGCTGGGGGTGCTGCTGGTCGAGCTGCCGCAGACCCCGGCGGGCAGCACGGTGGAGGCGGCCCGGGACGTGGCCGGTGACCTGGCGGTCGCGCTGCGCGCCGCCGACCGGGAGACCGACCGCTACCGCCGGGCGCGCCGCCGGGAGCGGCTCAGCATGGCCGCCGAGATGCAGTGGGACCTGCTGCCCGGGCGCAGCGTCCGGCACGGCGACGTGGTGCTGGCCGGTCAGCTCGAACCGGCCTACACCGTCGGCGGCGACCACTTCGACTGGTCGCTCGACGGGGACCGGCTCACCGTGACGGTGCTCAACGGCGCCGGCAGCGGGCTGGCCGCGTCCCTGCTGACCGCGGTCACGGTGAACGCGATGCGCAACGCCCGGCGCTCGGGCGGGAGCCTGGTCGAGCAGGCCGAGCTGGCTTCGGACACCATCTTCTACCAGCACCGCGGGGCGCGGCACGTGGCCACGCTGCTGCTCGAGTTGGACTGCCGGCGCGGGGTGGTGCGGGCGGTGGACGCCGGCTCGCCGCACCTGATCCGGCTGCGGGGCGGGTCGGCCGAGCGGATCGGCCTGGAGCAGCAGTTGCCGCTGGGCATGTTCGCCGAGACCCGGTACGACGTGCAGGAGTTCACCGTGGAGCCCGGGGACCGACTGTTCGCGGTCAGTGACGGGGTGTACGCGGCGCAGCCCGACGGCCAGGAGCCGTACGGGGAAAAGGCCATGGCGCGGGCGATGCGGTCCACTCGGCTGCAGCCGGCCACCGAGGCAGTTGGTACGGTGATGCGCGAACTGCACGCGTACCACGTCGACGCGGATCTCCACGACGACGCGGTCGTCGTCTGCCTGGACTGGCGCGGTTCCAGCCCGGCGCACGACGAGGGCGGGCGGTAACCGGACGGCGGGGAACACGAGCGGGACGATCGCAGGGGACAGCGGGTGGAGCGACCTCCTAATCTCGCCGCAGCCATTGACGCGGCTGCCGAGGCGCTCGTCGGTGTGCTCGACTCCGCCACCGCCCGGCACGTCACCGTCTCCCCGACGCAGCTGCGCGTGCTCTCGCTGATCATGGCTCATCCGCAGAGCAACGTGAACCGGCTGGCCGAGCTGTTGGACGTGGTGCCGTCCTCGGCGAGCCGGCTCTGCGACCGCCTGGAGGCGGTCGGCCTGTTGCGGCGGGTGGTGGATCCGCGCGACCGGCGCGAGGTGCGGCTGGTCCCCACGGCGGGGGCGGAGACCCTGCTGCGGGAGCTGAAGGAGCGGCGGCACCAGGCGGTGCAGGCCGTGCTCGACCGGATGCCCAACCGGGTGCAGCACGAGTTGCTGCTGGCCCTGCTGGCGTTCAGCCAGGCGGCGTCGACGGGCGCCCCGGTCGACTCCGACACCACCGCCCGCACGGCCTGACCAGCGACCCACCCGACCGCGTTCCGCTACTCAGCTAGTGTCCTAGGATGCCTCACGGGTAGTGCGACGCGGCACACACCCACAGGCGACGCCACCAGGGCCACGGGCACCGGGGCGGGCGGGAAGCGCCCGATATAGTGGCAGCGCAACGTGGCCGGCTCATGATCGACGCGATCAGGGCCGTGTCGGGGGAGGTCCCAGCCCGGGACTGCACAGGGCGCCGGCGTCGACCGGCCGGCAACGCGCACGAACCTGGAGGAGCGGCCCGTCAACGGCCGGTCGCCGGAGCGTGCCGCGAAGGGAGGTTCGGTGTCGCGTCGGCCGGCTCCGTCGGAGCACCCGGCTCCGGGCGGTACGACGGCGGTCGTGGGGGACCGTGTCCTCACCCTGCCCAACCTGATCAGCTTCGTGCGTCTCGTCGGCGTACCGCTCTTCCTCTATCTCTTCCTGGTCGTCAAGGCCGATGTCGCGGCCATCGTGGTGCTGGCCATCGGCGGCACCAGCGACTGGGTGGACGGCTGGATCGCGCGCCGGATGCACCAGGTCAGCCGCCTCGGCGAGCTGCTCGACCCGCTCGCCGACCGGCTCTACATCCTGGCCACCCTGCTGGCGTTCACCGCCCGCGAGGTGGTGCCCTGGCAGTTCACCGCGGCGCTGCTGGCCCGCGAGTTGCTGCTGCTCGGCTCGCTGGGGGTGCTGCGCCGGTACGGGTACGGCCCGCCGCCGGTGCACTACGTGGGCAAGACGGCGACCTTCCTGCTGCTGGCCGCGTTCCCGATCCTGCTGCTGGCCGCCGCGGCGCCGGGCGCGGCCACCGTGGCGGGCGCGATCGGCTGGGGCCTGGCCTGGTGGGGTCTGGTGCTCTACTGGGTCGCCGGGGCGATGTACGTGGTGCAGGCGTACCGGCTGGTGAAGGCGATGCGGGCGCGCCGGGCCGGGGGTGCGGCGTGAGCGCGCCGGGCCGGGAGCAGCGGGACCCGTCGGCGCGGGTGTTCGCGCCGGACTTCCTGACCGAGTTGTTCCGCAACCCGTTGGATCCGGGGTACGCCGACGCGGCGGCCCGGCGCCGGCGGGAGCCGCCGTCGGCGGCGCGGCGGCTGTTGGCGCGGCCGGTGGGCCTGGTGGTGGTCGTGGTGATCGGGTTCCTGTTCGCGGTGGCGTACCGGGAGACGATGGCCGAGGAGCCGGGTCGGGCGAAGGCGCGGGCCGGGCTGGTCACCGAGATCAAGCAGCGTGAGGCCGAGACGGACCGGTTGACCGCGCGGGCGGACCAGTTGCGCGAAGAGGTGAACCGGGAGCGGGACGCGGCGCTGAGCGGTTCGCAGGCGTACCGGCTGCGCAACCTGGAGGCGGGTACCGGGTTGGCGCGGGTGCGCGGTGACGGTGTGGTGGTGCGGTTGGCCGACGCGCAGGGTGACAAGGACGCGGTGACGGGGGCCGACGCCGGTCCGGACCACGTGCTGTACTCGGACCTGCAGAAGGTGGCGAACGCGTTGTGGGCGGCGGGCGCGGAGGCGGTGGCGGTCAACGGGCAACGGCTGACGGCGACGTCGACGATCCGGTCGGCGGGTGAGGCGATCCTGGTGGACTACCGGCCGGTGACGAGCCCGTACGAGGTGTCGGCGATCGGGCCGGGGTCGATGCGGGACAAGTTCGACGGTAGCCGCGCGGCGAGTCTGATGCGTGAGGTGGCGCGGTCGACGGGGTTGTCCTTCGGGGTCAAGGACGCGGAGGGGCTCACGTTGCCGGCCGCGCCGCAGCCACGGCTACGCTACGCCGAGTCCCCGGTCAGTCCGAGCCCGTCGCCGGGTTCGGGTGTGGTGGGTTCGTCCAGTCCCCGGCCGTCCGGTTCGGGGGTTTCTCCCAGTCCCTCCGGAGGTGGCCGATGATCGCGGTGCTGGCGTTGCTCGCCGGTGTGGTGCTCGGGGTGTATCTGGACCCGACGGTGCCCGCGGCGTTGCAGCCGTACCTGCCGATCGCGGTGGTGGCGGCGCTCGACGCGGTGTTCGGTGGGGTGCGGGCGAAGTTGGACCGGATCTTCGACGACAAGCAGTTCGTGGTGTCGTTCATCTCGAACGTGCTGGTGGCGGGTCTGATCGTGTACCTGGGGGATCAGCTCGGGGTGGGTGGTCAGTTGTCCACCGGTGTGGTGGTCGTGCTGGGTGTGCGCATCTTCGGCAATGTGGCGGCGATCCGTCGGCACCTGTTCCGGGCGTAGGTGTGGTGGCGATGAGCGAGGAGCACAGCGAGACGGGTACGGGGTGGCCGGTGCCGGCGGGACCGGGTCGGCCGTCGGGTCCGGCGGGTGAGCCGGATCCGCGCCCGGACGCGCCGGATCCGGACGAGGTGAGCCCGTTGGCGCCCTCCGAGCCCGTGGTGGAGCCGGTGGTCGAGCCTGCGGAGCCGGGTGTGGGTGAGCCGCAGGTGCCGCCGGTGGAGGAGTCGGCGGGGTCGGCTCCGGTGGGGCGGCGGTTGACGTCGGCGGGCGCGATGATCGCGGTGTTGTTGGCGTTGCTGGGGTTCACGTTGGTGGTGCAGTTGAAGACGACGTCGACGGATCCGACGCTCGCGGCGACGCGGGAGGAGGATCTGGTGCGGATCTCGTCGGATCTGGATTCGCGGGAGCGCCGGTTGCGGCAGGACATCGAGGCGTTGGAGGAGAGCCAGCGTCAGTTGCGTTCGGGTGAGCAGGGTCGGCAGGCGGCGTTGGAGGAGGCGACGCGGCGGGCGGACGAGTTGGGCATCCTGGCGGGGACGTTGCCGGCGGTGGGTCCGGGGCTGACGGTGCGGTTCGAGGGTCCGGCGAAGGCGGTGTCGTCGGTGCGGATCCTGGACGCGGTGCAGGAGTTGCGGGGCGCGGGCGCGGAGGCGATGCAGATCGCCGGGGCGGACGGTGCGGCGGTGCGGATCATCGCGTCGACGTATTTCGTGGACGCCGAGGGTGGTGGTCTGGTGGTGGACGGGAAGCGGTTGGCGGGTCCGTTCACGATCACGGTGATCGGTGACCCGGCGACGATGCGTACGGCGTTGAACATTCCGGGCGGGGTGGTCGCGGCGGTGCGGGACGACGGCGGTAACGTGACGCCCGAGGATCGTGAGGTTGTGGAGGTTTCGCAGCTGCACGCGCCGATCAAGCTGGATCACGCCCGGCCGGTTTCCTGACCGGTCGCGGCGGCGCCGGTGTGTCTCCGGTGCCTCGATGGATGAAGGACGCAGCTGGTGATTCCTGAGGATCTGCGGTATACCGCCGAGCACGAGTGGGTGGCCGGTGGTGGCGGCGCGGCCGTCCGGATCGGTATCACGCACTTCGCGCAGGATGCGTTGGGTGACATCGTGTTCGTCCAGTTGCCGGACGAGGGTGCGGTGGTGGCGGCGGGTGAGTCGCTGGGTGAGATCGAGTCGACGAAGAGCGTGTCGGAGATCTACGCGCCGGTGAGTGGGACGGTGGCGGCGCGTAACGCGGCGTTGGCGGACACTCCTGAGCTGATCAACACGGATCCGTACGGTGCCGGGTGGCTGGTGGAGATCACGCCGGAGGATCCGGGTGCGGTCGAGGGTCTGTTGACCGCCGAGGCGTACCGCGAGCTCACTGAGAGCTGAGTTGTCGTGCCGGTCGGCGGGATCTTGTTCCGCGCGTCCGGTTGCCCTGCTTTTCGGCGCTGGCTAGGCTCGCCCAGTCGACCGAGAACCCAATAGTTGAGTGTTGTGGAATGCGCCTTCCCGGGCACGGGGAGCCAGCCGCCGGGTGTGTGTCTGCCCGGCGGCCAGACCCGCCATTGCCGCGACGCCGACCGAAACAGATCCGTGAGGTGGTCCCCATGACGCGCCCAGACGACGAGTTCCCCCCGCTCGACGTCACTTCGACGCTCAATCTCGGTTCGCTCGACGAAGTGCTGGAGGGTCCGGACACCGATGTGGTGCCGAGCCGGATGTCCGGTTCGTTGCCGCCGGGGATGGCGCTGCTGGTGGTTCGCCGGGGTCCGAATGCGGGTGCCCGGTTCCTGTTGGACCACGATGTGACGACGAGTGGCCGGCACCCGGACAGTGACATCTTCCTGGACGACGTGACGGTGTCGCGGCGGCACGCGGAGTTCCACCGGGACGGTGGGACGTTCACGGTGCGCGACGTGGGCAGTCTGAACGGCACGTACGTGAACCGGGAGCGGGTCGAGGCGGCCACGTTGAGCAATGGTGACGAGGTGCAGATCGGTAAGTTCCGGGTGGTGTTCATCGCCGGTCCGCGTCCGGAGGAGGCCGGCCGGGGGTGAACGAGCCTGCGGCTTCGACGCCTCCCGGGGCGGCGCGTGCGACCCCGCTGATGAGTATCGGCGAGGTGTTGGCGCAGTTGCGGGTGGAGTTCCCGGACGTGACGATCTCGAAGTTGCGGTTTCTGGAGGCCGAGGGCCTGGTGGAGCCGCAGCGGACGCCGGCGGGGTATCGGAAGTACGGCTGGGACGATGTGGCGCGGTTGCGGTTCGTGTTGACCGCGCAGCGGGACCAGTATCTGCCGTTGCGGGTGATCCGTGACCAGTTGGCGGAGTGGGACGCGTCGGGTGCGGGGCCGGGGCGGCAGCGGCCGGCGTTGGTCGCGGTCGGTCCCGGTGGTGAGGTGCCGGGTCGGGAGGTCGCGGAGTCCGCCGAGTCGTCGGAGGTGCGGCTGGGTCGGGCGGATCTGGTGTCCCGCAGTGGCATCGACGAGTCGACGTTGGTGGAGTTGGAGCGGCTCGGTGTGCTGGTGCCGGATCCGGCGGGTTGGTACGACGCGGATGGGTTGATCATCGCGTCGGCGGTGGCGGGTCTGGCGGCGTACGGGTTCCAGCCGCGGCACCTGCGGGGTTACCGGACGGCGGCGGATCGTGAGGTTGGTCTGTTCGCGCAGTTGGTGGCGCCGTTGGCGCGGCAGAGTGATCCGGCGGCGCGGGCGCGGGCGGCGGAGACGGCGCGGGAGTTGGTGGCGTTGTCGCAGCAGTTGCACGCGGCTCTGGTGCGGGTGGGGCTGCGGTCGACGTTGGGTCGTTGAGTGGTGTGGCGTGGGGCCGGGTGTCGTGGGGGCGCCCGGCCCTTCGTCGTGGGTGGGCGCGGAAAGATCTGCTGCGGGGTGCGTGTCGTAGGCTTGCCGGGGTAATCGCGTTTCTGGCGGGGCGTGGTGCACGTAGCGCATGGGACTCTCGTGTCGCGGTCCGTGTACCGTGCAGGCAAGGGCGCGGTGCGTAGGCGACGACGACACGGAGGCGGGCGGTGCGCGAGCTGAGCGTGGTCGGAGTTCGGGTGGAGTTGCCCAGCAACCAGCCGATCGTCCTGCTGCGGGAGGTCGAGGGGGACCGCTATCTGCCGATCTGGATCGGCGCGGTCGAGGCGACGGCGATCGCCTATGAGCAGCAGGGGGTCAAGCCGGCGCGGCCGTTGACGCATGACCTGTTGCGCGATGTGCTGGCGGCGTTGCAGGCGCCGTTGCGGGCGGTGGAGATCACCGAGTTGAAGGAGAACGTCTTCTACGCGGATCTGTTGCTCGGTGACGGGGTGCGGGTGTCCGCGCGGCCGAGTGATTCCATCGCGTTGGCGTTGCGGGTGGGTGCTCCGATTCGTTGTGCGGAGCAGGTCCTCTCCGAGGCGGGGATCGTGATCCCGGACGAGCAGGAGGACGAGGTGGAGAAGTTCCGGGAGTTCCTGGATCAGGTGCGTCCGGAGGACTTCGCGGGTTGAGTGGGGTCCGGGGTCGGTGGCCCTGGTGGTGATCTTCCTGGTGGTGGCGCGGCGTGTCGTGCTGCTTCCTGCGTGGTAAGTCCTGGGGGCCGCTATAGGGTTGCGGTGTCGAGGGGTGCGCGTACGGGGAGACGGCGTGGCACCGCGCGGGCGGGGAGGTTGTCCGGATGCACGAGTCGCGTGATCCTGATCCGGGTTCGGCACAGCAGCAGCCCGAGCCGGTGGTGGACGGTGAGGTGGGTTACCGGGGCGTGACCGCCTGTCCGGCGGTGGGGATCAGTTACCGCCAGTTGGACTACTGGGCGCGCACGGGTCTGGTGGTGCCGAGTGTGCGGGACGCGTCGGGTTCCGGGACGTCGCGCTTGTACTCCTTCCGCGACCTGGTGGTGTTGAAGGTCGTGAAGCGGTTGTTGGACGCCGGGGTGTCGTTGCAGAACATCCGTCGGGCGATCGAGGCGTTGCGGTCGCGTGGGGTGGAGGATCTGGCGGGCATCACGTTGATCTCCGACGGGACGACGGTGTACGAGTGCCGGTCGCCGGAGGAGGTGGTCGACCTGTTGCAGGGCGGCCAGGGGGTGTTCGGTATCGCGATCGGTGGGGCGTTCAAGGAGATCCAGGGTTCGTTGTCGCACCTGCCGGCGGAGCCTGCGGCTGGCCGGGAGCCGGCGGCTGCGCCGGTGGTGGCGGCCGAGTCGGTGGAGCCGGTGGGTGACGAGTTGGCGGCGCGGCGGGCGCGTCGTCGGGCGGGTTGACCCGTCGATATCGGAGTTCCGGTGGACCGCGCCGCGCCCAAAAGGGTACGGGGTGGTCCACTTTTTTCGTGACGGCACGTGTCCGGGATGGGTGGCGGGGTCGGCGGTCGGTGGCGCGGCCGGGTGTTCGGCGTATGTGCGCAGGTCGCGACGGGGTCGGGGGCTTGTCCGAAAAGGAATGCGGGCGGGTCCGGCAGGAGGCCTTTTCCACGCAGTGTGGTGGTGTGATCGCGTCGTGCCATCGGGTGGCGGCGCGGCGTTGACTGTCCGTAGTTGACAGTTGTCGGGAATCGGATAGGGCCGGGGTGAGCCGTCGTCGCGGAGGCGCTATGGTCCCCTTCGGTCGCTTGCGCGTGACGTTGCTGCGGACCGCGGTGTGTCGCGTGCCGGCTGCCGGTGCCCCTTTCGCGCGGCTGTGTCCGCGTGACCCCTCACCCCGAGAGGAACCACCCATGACGGTCACCGAAGAGACCACCCCGATCTCCCACTACGAGCGCATCGGCGGCGCCGCGGCGGTGAAGGCGGCGGTGGAGCTGTTCTACGACAAGGTGCTGGCCGACCCGGAGCTGGCCGGCTACTTCACCGCGGTGGACATGCCCGAGCAGCGCCGGCACCTGGCGCTGATGCTGGCCGTGGTGCTGGGGGGCCCGAACGAGTACGCCGGCCGCGGGCTGGCCGAGGCGCACCAGCCGCTGAACATCCCGCCGGCGCACTACGCGCTGGTGGGTGAGCACCTGACGGCGACGCTGACCGAGTTGGGCGTGCCGGCCGACGTCATCGCCGACGTGCAGGTCGTGCTGGGTCAGGTGCGTGACCAGGTCGTGTCGGCGGGGATCGCCTGAGCGTGGACGCGGCACGGTTGAAGCAGAGCTGGTCCCTGGTCGCGGCGCACGGCGACCAGGTGCCGCTCTACTTCTACTCCACGTTGTTCCTGGCCCATCCCGAGACGCGGCAGATGTTCCCCACGAACATGGCCGGTCAGCGGGACCGCCTGGTGACCGCGTTGGGGCACATCGTGTCCCACGTGGACCAGGTGGAGCGTCTCGTCGGGTTCCTGCAGGAGCTCGGCGCCGATCACCGGAAGTTCGCGGTGCGCGCGGAGCACTATCCGGCGGTCGGTGAGGCGTTGCTGGCCACGCTGCGGCATTTCCTCGGTGAGGTGTGGACCGAGGACCTGGCCGCGGAGTGGGCGGCGGCGTACGGGCTGGTGTCGAAGGTGATGGTCGAGTCGGCGCAGGCGGCGGAGTCGGTGTCGCCGCCGTGGTGGGTGGCGGAGATCCTCGCCCACGAGCGGCGCACGTTCGACGTGGCGGTGCTGACGGTGCGCCCGCAGTACCTGCTGCCGTTCACCCCGGGCCAGTCGGTCGGGGTGTCGCATCCGTCGGTGCGGTCGTGGCGGTACTACTCGCCGGCGAACGCGCCCCGCCCGGACGGGACGCTGGAGCTGCACGTGCGGGCGACACCGGGTGGTGTGGTGTCGTCGCGGCTGGTGTACGGGTGCGCGGTCGGTGACCAGATCCATCTGGCGTCGCCGGTGGGGGACCGGTTGACGTTGTGGCCGGCGGGGTCGGCGGATCTGCTGCTGTTGGCCGCCGGGACCGGCTGGGCGCCGGTGAAGGCCCTCGTCGAGCAGGTCGCGGCGGAGAACTCGGGCCGGCGGGTGGACCTGTACGTGGGAGCCCGCTCGCGGTCGGAGTTCTACGACGCGGAGTCGATCGACAAGATGGCCGCGTCGTACCCGTGGTTGACGGTGACGTACGTGGTCGGCGCGGATCCGCTGCGGCCGGGCGAGGTCGTCCAGGTCGCGGACCGGGCGTTGGCCGACGGTGACTGGCGGGCCCGGCACGTGTTCGTGTGCGGGTCAGACGAGATGGTGGGCCACTCGGTGTCGGCGTTGACCCGGGCCGGCTACCAGGCCGGTCAGCTGCACCACGAGGGTTTCGGCAAGTACTGGTACGGGCCGACCTGGCGGACGGCGACCGCCCCTGACGATCTCGGAGGTGTCCGGTGAGCGCGACCCCGATCAGCAGGTACGAGAGTGGACAGTTCTCCGGCGCGGTGCAGGTGCGCCTGACGTCGGACCGGGTGCGGCGGTGGGAGTTCGGCAGCGCGTCGTTCACCCGCCGCGGCTACGACCACGCCGACGTGGACCGGTTCAAGGTGCAGGTCGCCGACGAGATGGACCTGCTGGCCACGCAGGTGGCGAACCTGCGCGCGGAGGTCGAGCGGCTGCAGGACCAGTTGGAGCTGCACCGGCACGGGGTGCTGCCGAGCACCGACCCGAAGGCGGTGCTGCCGGCGGCGAAGGAGGTCAACCTGCTGTCGGCGGCGCAGCGGGAGGCGGAGCAGATCATCGCGCAGGCGCACGACTACGCCCGCCGGGTCGCCGAGTACGCGCAGGTGCAGTACGAGGCGTACATGCGGGCGGCCGCCGAGGAGGCCAAGCAGGAGGCCGAGCGGGCGGTCGCGCAGTACCGCAGCAGCGCGGGGGCGAACTTCGACGATTCGGTGGCGACCCGGGAGGCGTTGCGGATCTTCGGCGAGATGATGATGTCGCACATGCGGGCGGCGGCGCGGCACCTGGACGACGGCAGTGAGCAGTTGGCGCGCACGATGGAGCGCCTCGCCCGGGAGAGCGCCCCGGTGGGGGCCGGTCCGTCGCAGGCCGCCCTGCCCCGGCACCACCGCTGAGTGCGGCGGCGCGGCCCGTCCGGTGTGCGCCGGGCGGGCCGCGCCGCTCGCGGCTCAGTCGGTGAGCGCGGCGATCGCGTCGGCGATGGGGGTCTCCCCGCCGACGAGTTCCAGGGTCAGTCCGGCGGTGGCGGGGGCGTACAGCAGGGCGAGCAGCACCCGGGCCACGTCGGCGCGGGTGACCGGGCCGGGTTCGACGTGGCGGGCGAGGCTGATCCGCCCGACGGGCTCGTCGTCGGTGAGCCGTCCGGGCCGCAGCACGGTCACGTCGAGGTCGCGGCCGGTGACGTCCTGCTCGGCGGCCTTCTTCGCGCTCAGGTAGGCCGCCCACACGTCGTCGCTGCCGGCGGCGGGTGCGGCGTCCACGCCCATCGACGAGACGAGCAGGTAGCGGCGGACGCCGGCGCGGTGGGCGGCGTCGGCGAGCAGCACGGCGGCGGCCCGGTCGACGCTGTCCTTGCGGGCCGCGCCGCTGCCGGGGCCGGCGCCGGCGGCGAACACCACCGCGTCGGCGTCGGTGAGGTGCCCGGCGACGGTGTCGACGTCGGTGTGTTCCAGGTCGCACACGACGGGTTCGGCGCCGGTGGCGCGCAGCGCGGCCGCGTGGTCGGGGTTGCGGATCAGTCCGACGGCGGTGTCGCCGCGTCCGGCGAGTTCCCGTTCCAGCAGTTTGGCGATCTTGCCGTGTCCTCCGGCGATGACGACGCGCATACCCCTCAACCTAGTCGTGCCGGGCCGTCGGGGCCGGGGGATCGCCGCCGGGGGTGGGCGGTGGGCGGGCGGCGAGGCAGCATGGACGGGTGACGCAGACGTTCGAGCGGGTGAGCCGGCTGGTGGGGGCCGGGGGTGTGGTGGTGCTCAGCGGGGCCGGGTTGTCCACCGAGTCGGGCATCCCGGACTACCGGGGGCCCAGCGGCGCGGCGCGCCGGCACACCCCGATGACCTTCCAGGCGTTCACCCGTGACCCGGTGGCCCGGCGGCGCTACTGGGCGCGCAGCCACCTGGGTTGGCGCATGATCGCCCGGGCGGCGCCCAACGACGGGCACCGGGCGGTGGCGCGGTTGCAGGCCGCCGGTCTGCTCGACGGGATCATCACGCAGAACGTCGACGGCCTGCACGCCGCCGCCGGCGCCACCGGGGTGATCGAGCTGCACGGCCGCCTCGACGAGGTCACCTGCCTGGACTGCGGCAACCTGACCTCCCGCGACGAGTTGGACCGGCGGCTGCGCGAGGCGAACCCGGGTTTCGACGCGCAGGTGGCCCGGGTCAACCCCGACGGGGACGTGGACCTGCCCGACGCGGCGGTCGCCGGGTTCCGCACCGTCGACTGCGGCATCTGCGGCACCGGGATGCTGAAACCGGACGTGGTGTTCTTCGGCGAGAGCGTGCCGGCGCCGCGGGTCGCCGACTGTTTCGCCCTGGTCGAGCGGGCCCGGGCGCTGCTGGTGCTGGGCTCGTCGCTGACGGTCATGTCGGGGCGCCGGTTCGTCATCCGGGCCGCGAAGCGCGGCATTCCCGTCGCGATCGTCAACCAGGGGCCGACGCGCGGCGACGGGCACGCCACCGTCACCCTCGACGCGCCGCTGGGGCCGACGCTGACCGCGCTGGCGGGCCGGGTCGCGCCCGCGCCGGCACCGCCGGTGGTGGCGGGCGTCACCCCGCTCGGCGCGCAGCCCACGGCTGTGTGAGGCCACCGCGCCCGGGGTACGACATGAGCCGGAAACATGGTCGCTGGTAGCGTTGACCATGCCGGTACCACCCACGCGGGAGAGACCGCCCGGGAACATCCCGGACGGCGCCGAAGGGGCAGATTCTCCCCGGAACCTCTCAGGCAAAAGGACCGCGTGGGCAGGCACTGTGGAGCGCGTCAGCGCGACTCAGGGGGAGGCCGCCTTGTCGACCTCGCCCCCACAAGGAGCGCCGCGCATGACCGCAGAGCAGTTCGCCGACCGGCACATCGGTCCCGGCCCGGACGATGAGCGCCGGATGTTGGAGGCCGTCGGGTACAGCTCCATCGACGAGCTGATGGACGCCGCGATCCCCGAGGTGATCCGCTGGCACGGCACCCTGGACCTGCCGGCCCCGGCCAGCGAGCGGGAGGCCCTGGCGGAGCTGCGGGCACTGGCGGCCGGCAACACCGTCGCCGTGTCGATGATCGGCCTGGGCTACCACGGCACCCACACGCCGGGCGTCATCCGCCGCAACGTGCTGGAGAACCCGGCCTGGTACACCGCGTACACGCCGTACCAGCCGGAGATCAGCCAGGGCCGGTTGGAGGCGCTGCTGAACTTCCAGACGATGGTGACCGACCTGACCGGGCTGGCCACCGCGAACGCGTCGATGCTCGACGAGGGCACCGCCGCGGCCGAGGCGATGACCCTCGCGCGCCGCGCGTCGAAGAGCAAGAGTCCGGTGTACGTCGTCGACGCCGACACCCTGCCGCAGACCCTCGCGGTGATCACCAGCCGGGCCGAGCCGCTCGGCATCGAGGTGCGGGTCCTCGACACCGACCGCGACGAGCTGCCGGGCGAGTTCTTCGGCCTGCACCTGCAGTACCCGGGCGCGTCCGGGGCGGTGCGTGAGCACGCGGCGCTGATCGAGGCGGCGCACGCGGCCGGGGCGCTGGTGTGCGTAGCGGCGGACCTGCTGGCGTTGACGCTGCTGCGGGCGCCGGGCGAGATCGGCGCGGACATCGCCGCCGGCACCACCCAGCGGTTCGGGGTGCCGATGGGCTTCGGTGGGCCGCACGCCGGCTACCTGGCGGTGCGCGCCGGCCTGGAGCGGATGCTGCCCGGGCGCCTCGTCGGCGTGTCGCGTGACGCCGACGGCAACCCGGCGTACCGGCTGGCGTTGCAGACCCGCGAGCAGCACATCCGGCGGGAGAAGGCGACCAGCAACATCTGCACCGCGCAGGTGCTGCTGGCGGTGATGGCCGGCATGTACGCGGTCTACCACGGCCCGGACGGGCTGCGGGAGATCGCCCGGCGTACCCATGCCATGGCGGCGCGGCTCGCGGCCGGGCTGCGCGCCGGTGGGGTGGCCGTCGCCGACGGCGCGTTCTTCGACACGGTGACGGCGAGCGTGCCGGGCCGGGCCGCCGAGGTGGTCGCGGCCGCCGCCGCGCGCAACGTGAACCTGCGGCTGGTCGACGCCGACCGGGTGGGGATCTCCTGCGACGAGACGACCACCGACGCGCACCTGGGCGCGGTGTGGGCGGCGTTCGGCGTCGACGGCGTCGACGCCGACGTCGACGCGGCGCTGCCCGACGCGCTGGCGCGCACCAGTGACTTCCTCACCCACCCGGTGTTCCGCAGCCATCACTCGGAGACGGCGATGCTGCGCTACCTGCGCCGGCTGGCCGACTTCGACTACGCGCTGGACCGGGGCATGATCCCGCTGGGCTCGTGCACGATGAAGCTCAACGCCACCACCGAGATGGAGGCGATCACCTGGGCGGAGTTCGCGCACCTGCACCCGTTCGCGCCGGACGCGCAGACCGCCGGGTACCGGGAGCTGATCGGGCAGCTGCAGGCGTGGCTGGCGGAGGTGACCGGCTACGACGCGGTCAGCGTGCAGCCCAACGCCGGTTCGCAGGGTGAGCTGGCCGGGCTGCTGGCGATCCGCGCGTACCACCGGCAGCGGGGTGAGGGGCACCGTGACGTGTGCCTGATCCCGTCGTCGGCGCACGGCACGAACGCCGCGTCGGCGGTGATGGCCGGCATGCGGGTGGTCGTGGTCGGCTGCGACGTCGACGGCAACGTCGACCTGGTGGACCTGGACGCGAAGATCGACAAGCACCGGGACGCGCTCGCCGCGATCATGGTGACGTACCCGTCGACGCACGGGGTGTACGAGACGGGCATCGCGCAGTTGTGCGCGAAGGTGCACGACGCCGGCGGTCAGGTGTACGTCGACGGGGCGAACCTCAACGCGCTGGTCGGGTTCGCCAAGCCGGGCCGGTTCGGGGCGGACGTGTCGCACCTGAACCTGCACAAGACGTTCTGCATCCCGCACGGTGGTGGTGGTCCCGGGGTGGGGCCGGTGGCGGTGCGCGCGCATCTGGCGCCGTTCCTGCCCGGTGACCCGGTCGGTGCGCGCGCCGAGGGCGCCCCGGCGATCTCGGCGGCCCGCTACGGGTCGGCGGGGATCCTGCCGATCCCGTGGGCGTACCTGCGGATGATGGGCGCGGCGGGGCTGACCCGGGCGACCGGGGTGGCGGTGCTGGCGGCGAACTACGTCGCGGCGCGGCTGCGGCAGCACTTCCCGGTGCTGTACGCCGGCAACAAGGGCCTGGTGGCGCACGAGTGCATCCTGGACCTGCGGCCGTTGACGAAGGCGACCGGGGTCAGCGTCGACGACGTGGCGAAGCGGCTGATCGACTACGGCTTCCACGCGCCGACGATGTCGTTCCCGGTGGCCGGGACGCTGATGGTGGAGCCGACCGAGAGCGAGGACCTGGCCGAGCTGGACCGGTTCTGCGCGGCGATGATCGCGATCCGGGCGGAGATCGACAAGGTGGGGTCGGGGGAGTGGCCGGCGGGGGACAACCCGCTCGCGAACGCTCCGCACACCGCGGCGATGGTCTCGGGCGACGAGTGGCCGCATCCGTACCCGCGGTCGGTGGGGGCGTACCCGGCCGGGGTGGACCGGGCGGGTAAGTACTGGCCGCCGGTGCGGCGCATCGACGGCGCGTACGGCGACCGGAACCTGGTCTGCTCGTGCCCGTCGCCGGAGGCGTTCGAGGACTGACCGGGGGGCGCGTGCCGGGGCGGTCGTCAGTGGCCGCCCCGGGGTGGGTTCGTCGACCTGGGGAGGGGGCGGCGCCGGTGGGCGCTAGCCTGGGTCGACGGCGCACGCTGCGCTCACGCAGCGTGCAGGGGTCAGGCGACGAGGGCGTGTCGGGCGGGACCGCGGTGCGGGGCGATGCTGCTGCCGTCGGGGAGCAGCTCGCCGGTGTCCTCGAAGACGATCACCCCGTTGCAGAGCAGGCTCCACCCCTGTTCAGGGAAGCAGGCGATGACGCGGGCGGCTTCGCGGTCGGTCGCGTCGGCGGAGGGGCAGGTGGGTAGGTGCTGGCACATCGGGTTCTCCGGACTGTGGGGGCACTGTGTCATGGTTCACATGACCAGTGACGCACAGTACCAAGCGAAACCGCGCGGCATCGAGCAAGGTTACGACTTGTTTCCCGAAGATGGGCTGAACGGATGAGGCGGTACGGCCCGGACGGCTTGGAAGCGCTCCCACAGAGGCCGGTCGACGTGCCGGGGGCGCCCACCGAGTGTCGGCACCGGCTCACCGAACGTGCCCGCCTGCAGTGGTGGCCCACCGACGGCGGCGACCCGGCGGCCCTGGCCGAGGAGTTCCTCGCCGCCCACGGCATCGCCCTGCACGACCTGGCGCGTCCCGCCGCCGGGCAGCACCACGGTGACGCGGTGTGCGGGGCGGCGGTGTACCTGTCGGCGGCCGCCGGGGCGCTCGCCGTCGGCGCGCCACCCGGGGCGCCCACCCCGGCCCCGGCCCTGCCCGAACTCGTCGTGGTGGTCTACGCACACGCCCGGCGGCCCGCCGGGCCGCCACCCGCCCCCGGCGGCTGGTGGCTGGGGGACTGGCACGACAGCTGGAGCGCCACGCAGCACGCCGACGCCGTGCGGGCGGTCCGCCGCGCCATCGCGCGCGGCGAGGTCTACCAGGTCAACCTCGTCGGGCACGCCGCCGCCGCGTACACCGGCGACCCGCTGCCGGCGCTGGCCCGGCTGGCCGCGCTGCCCGGCGCCCGCTACGGCGGCACCCTCGCCGGCGACGGCTGGGCCATCGGCTGCGCCTCCCCGGAGACGCTGATCGCCCTGGAGCACGGCCGCCTGGTCACCCGCCCGATCAAGGGCACCCGCCCGGCCACCGCCGCCGGCCGTGCCGAGCTGCTCGCCTCGGCCAAGGAACGCGCCGAACACGTGATGATCGTCGACCTGGAACGCAACGACCTGGCCCGCGTCGCCCGCACCGGCTCCGTGCGCGTCGACGAGCTGTTCGCCGTACGCCGCTGGTGCGACCTGTGGCAGGCCGAGTCGACCGTCAGCGCGGTCCCCGCCGACGGGCTCGGCCTGGCCGCGCTGCTGCGCGCGCTGTGCCCCGGCGGGTCGGTGACCGGCGCGCCGAAGCTGGCCGCGCTGGGCCAGGTCGCCGCCCTGGAGCCGGTCGGTCGGGGCGCCGGCATGGGCGCGCTCGGCTGGGTCGCGCCCGGGCGCATCGACCTGGGCCTGACCATCCGCACCGCCGCCGCCGACGCCCACCGGCTGCACCTGTGGGCCGGCGGCGGCATCACCTGGGGCAGCGACCCGGCCGCCGAGGTCGCCGAGGCCGCCGCCAAGGCCGCCCCGGTCCGCGCGCTGCTGCGCCACGGCTGAGCGCCGCGCGGCCGGCAACGCGCCGGGGGCGGTGGGTGGGCGCGGCCGGCCCGGTAACCGGCGGATAGCCTTCCGGGCATGACTATGCGCCCGATCCGGATCATCGGCGACCCGGTGCTGCGGACCCCCAGCGAGCCGGTGACCAGCTTCGACGCGGAACTGCGCGCCCTCGTGCAGGACCTGATGGACACCCTGCTCGGCGCGCCCGGGCGCGCCGGCGTGGCCGCCCCGCAGATCGGGGTGAACGCGCAGGTGTTCGTCTACGACGCCGACGGCCACCGGGGTCACCTGATCAACCCGACGCTGCAGCTGTCCGAGGAGTCCCAGGACGACGACGAGGGCTGCCTGTCCATTCCCGGGCTGTACTTCCCGACCCGCCGCGCGCTGCACGCCACCGCGCACGGCGTCGACCAGCACGGTCAGCCGCTGACCATCTCCGGCACCGGGTTCCTGGCCCGCGCCCTGCAGCACGAGACCGACCACCTGCACGGGCGCCTGTACGTCGACACGCTGCGCGGCGACGCCCGCCGTCGGGCGCTGCGCGAGATCCGCGCCGGCCGCTTCCACTCGCCCGGCCGCCAGGGCTGAACGCCGGCGCGACCCGCTCCCGCCCGGTCGGACCGACGCCGACGCACCCGGCCCCGGCGCGCGGGCGGGGTGAGCGCCGTCACGGCCGCCGGCGCAGCCCGCACTCGACGAAGTCGGCGACCGCGGTGAAGCCGAGGCGCTGGTAGAGGCGCACCGCGGCGGTGTTGTCGGCGCGCACGTTCAACGTCACGTGCGCCACGCTGTCGCGCAGCCGGGCGCAGAGCGCGGCGACCGCCGCGCCGGCCAGGCCCCGCCCGCGCAGCCTCGGATGGGTGGTGACGTTGCCCAGGGCGGCCACCCGCCAGGTCGGCGACCACACGTGCACCCCGGCGACGGCCACCAGCTCGGCGCCGTCGCGGATGCCCACGTACTGGCCGGTGTCGATCATGCGCGGGTCGAACCAGTTCTGCGGATAGGCGGCGGCGTACAGCGCGTGCAGCGCCGGCAGGTCGGTGCGGTCGAGCACCTGCCCGGCGGGGGCGACGCGGGCCAGCCGGGCCGGGTCGGTCAACGCCATCCGCAGGTGCGGCGCGGGGTCGTCGCGCTCGTACCACCGGGCCAGGGTGGCGTCCAGGCCGGGGGACAGGTGCGCCCACAGCCGGGCCGGCAGCACCGGCGCGAGGTCGCTCAGCAGGGCCGCCAGGTCGTCGGTGCGCGGCGGTGGCGCGAACGCCAGCAGGGTCGGCAGGTCGACGCCGTGGTAGAGCAGCGCCACCTGGTCGTCGCGGCGGTACCAGGACGTGTACGGCCAGAAGAAGTCGTCCAGGTCGCCCAGCTGGTAGGCGTGCAGCACCGGGTCGCGGCCCAGCAGGTCGGCCAGGACGGCACGGTCGTGCTCGGCGCGCACCGCCATCGGTTCAGCAGCCGCCCTGGTCGGTGGGCAGGTTCTCGTCGGCCCAGTGGGCCAGCGCGTCCAGCGCCGGCAGCAACGCCACCCCGCGCTCGGTCAACTGGTAGCTGACGCCCACCGGCGGACCCTCGCGCACGGTGCGCGAGACCAGGCCCACGCGGCACAGCTCACCGAGACGGTCCGACAGCATCGACTCGCTGATGCCCGGCAGCGCGCGGCCCAGCTCGGCGAAACCGGCCGGACCGTGGGCGAGGGTGCCCAGCAGCACCCCGTTCCACCGCTTGCCGAGGAACGCGAAGGCGCGGCCCAGCCCCCGGGCGCACGCCCGGGGCGCCCCGTCGGCGTCCGACCTCACTGTCACCGCTCCATCGTACGCGCTACCCTTCACCCTCGAAGGCACTATTAAAAAGCTAGCCCCTCCCGTGGTGGGAGTGGCTGTCGTCGAGCGAGGACCCCCATGAGCGACCTGATCACCCTGCACCCCGACGCGCAGGCCCAGCTGTTCACCGACGCCCGCACCGCCAACACCTTCACCGACGAGCCCGTCAGCGACGCGCAGCTGCGCGCCATCTTCGAACTCGCCAAGTACCCGCCCACCGCCGCCAACACCCAGCCCCTGCGGGTGCTGATCATCCGCGACGGCGAGCCCCGCGAGCGGCTGCTGGCCCACATGAGCGAGGGCAACCGCGCCAAGACCGCCAGCGCCCCCGTCGTGGCCGTCCTCGCCGCCGACACCGACTTCCACGACACCATCCCGCGGGTCTTCCCGATCCGCCCCGAGATGCGCGACGGCCTCGCCGCCGACCCCGTCGCCCGTGAGCGGATGGCCCGCTTCAACGCCACCCTGCAGATCGGCTACTGGCTGTTCGGCGTCCGCGCCGCCGGCCTGGCCGCCGGCCCGATGGCCGGCTTCGACGCCGACGGCCTCGACAAGGAGTTCTTCGCCGACAGCAGCTGGCGGTCCCTGCTGGTGGTCAACATCGGCCACCCCGGCCCCGACGCCTGGTTCCCGCGCCTGCCGCGCCTGGACTACGACGAGGTCGTGCGGCACGCCTGAGCCGCACCGCTCACCGCGCCGACCACTGGTCGTAGCCCAGCTTGGCCACCAACGCCAGCACCACGACCAGCAGCACCACCCGCACGAAGCCGGAGCCGCGCCGCAGCGCCATCCGCGCGCCCAGCGCGGCTCCGGCGACGTTGCACACCGCCATCGCCGCACCCAGCAGCCACCACACGTGACCGGTCGCCGCGAACACCACCAGCGCCCCCAGGTTCGTGCCCGCGTTGACCACCTTCGCCATCGCCGAGGCGTGCACGAAATCCGCCCCCACCAGCGCGGTGAACGCCAACACCAGAAACGTCCCGGTCCCCGGACCGATCAGACCGTCGTACAGGGCGACACCCAACCCGGCCACCGCCACCGCCACCGCGATCCGCGCCCGGGTACGCCGCGCCGGCTGCGCCACCGTGCCCAACCGCGGCCGGGTCAGCACGAACACCGCCACCGACACCAGCACCACCAGCACCACCGGCCGGTACGCCCCGGCCGGCACCAGCCCCGCCAACGCCGCCCCCAGACCCGCGGTCAGCACCGCCAGCCCCGCCGCCGGACCCGCCACCGCCCAGTCCAGCTTCGTGCGCCGCGCGTACGTCAGCGCCGCCGTCGACGTACCGAAGATCGCCGCCAGCTTGTTCGTGCCCAACGCCGTCGCCACCGGCACCCCCGGCGCGGCCACCAGCAACGCCGGCAGCAACAACAGCCCACCGCCGCCCACCACGGCGTCCACCCAGCCCGCCACCGCGGCCGCGGCCAACAGGGTGCTCAGCGACAGAGGATCCACGGGCCGCCATTCTTCCCACCACCGGCACGCCCACGAGCCACCCTGTGGCCAGACTCACCGGCCACGCCGCCGCCGCAGCCACAGACCCACCCACGCCACCGCCACGAACACCAGCACCGAACAGAGCAACGCCTTCAGCACCCGGCAAGCCTGCCACGCGGACGTAGGGTGGGCAGGTGCGCCTGGCCACCTTCAACCTGCTGCACGGTCGATCCCTCACCGACGGGCTCGTCGACCCCGACCGGCTCAGCGCCGCCGTCACCGCCCTCGACGCCGACGTGCTCGCCCTGCAGGAGGTCGACCGCGACCAGACCCGCAGCGGCAACCTCGACCTCACCGCCATCGCCGCACGCGCCCTCGACGCCCCCGCGCACCGCTTCGCCGCCGCCGTCGTCGGCACCCCCGGCGAACAGTTCCGCCCCCTCACCCACGACGACGACGGCCACGGCGAACCCCTCTACGGCATCGGCCTGATCAGCCGCTACCCCGTACGCACCTGGCAGGTCACCCGGCTACGCCCCGCGCCCGTAAGATCCCCGATCTACGTACCCGGACCCGGCGGTGGACTCGTGCTGCTGCGCGACGAACCCCGCGTCGTGCTCGCCGCCGTCCTCGACACCCCCCACGGCACCCTCACCGTCGCCGCCACCCACCTGTCCTTCGTCCCCGGCTGGAACATCCTGCAACTACGCCGGGTCGTACGCGCCCTGCGCGCGCTGCCCGCCCCCCGCATCCTGCTCGGCGACCTCAACCTGCCCGCCGGCCCCGCCGCCCTGCTGTCACGCTGGCGGCCGCTGGGCCGCCGCCCCACCTACCCCGCCGGACAACCCCGCGTCCAACTCGACCACATCCTCGCCGACCGGCACGGCCACGACCGGCTACCACCCGTCACCGCCGTCGACACCCCACCCTCGGTGATCTCCGACCACCGGCCCCTCGTCGTCGACCTCGGCTGACCCACCCACACCGCCGCCAGGGCGAGCGCCGGCGCGTACATTCACCTGCGACCCGCCCGCCACCCCGCCCGCACCGAGGTGACCCGATGATCCGTACCGTCACCCCAGCCGACACCCCCGCGGTCGTCGCCCTCGCCGTCGACGCCGGCCTGTTCACCGCCGACGACGCCGGCATCGTCGAGCAGATGATGGCCGACCACTTCACCACCGGCGCCGACGAAGGACACACCTGCCTCGTCGACGAACACGACGGACAGCCGGTCGCGGTGGCCTACTACCAGCCCCGGCCCGCCACCGACCGCACCTGGGAACTCACCATGATCGGCGTGGCCCGCGACCACCACCGCCACGGCCTCGGCGCCCGCCTGCTGCACGCCGTCGAGACCGACCTGCGCGCCCGCGACCAAAGGCTGCTGCTCGTCGAGACGTCCGCCACACCCGCCTTCGCCGCCGCCCGCGCCTTCTACCTGGCCTGCGGCTACCACGAGGAAGCCCGCGTACGCGACTACTACCAGGCCGGCGACGACATGGTCCTGTTCCGCAAGGCACTCACCGCCCCCTGACCCGGCCGGCACGCCGACCCCCGCCACGACCGTACAGCCGACTGTCAGCCACCACCCGGTCAATCCACAGCCACGGCCCGCATCATCAGCGCAGCCACCCCACCGGCTGCGCCGTTCCCCGCCGCCGGCACCGACCCCGGGGTGACGATGGGCGCGACGACGGGAGACCACAGGTGTCGCTCACCGGCATACCGCTGCTCGCCCTGGCCGCGGCCACCACCATCGCCCTCGCCTGCGCCACCGCCTACACCTGGCGCCGCGCCCGCCGCGCCCGGCTGCCGCTGCGCGTCACCGCCATCCTGCTCACCGAGACGCTCACCCTGCTCACCCTCGGCCTGGCCGTCAACCGGCAGGAGCAGTTCTACACCTCCTGGACCGACCTGCTGGACAGCGGCGCACACGCCAGCACCGGCCACGACGAACGACCCGGACGACTCGACCGGTGGCTCGCCCACCACGACACCGACCCCGACACCCCGAGCACCTTCGCCTGGAAACCCACCGGCTGGCAAAACTGGCAGCTGACCGAAGCGCCCACCGTCGTCGTACCCGCCGGCTACCTACGCCACCCCGACTGGCGCTACCCCGCCGTCGTCGTCGCCGCCGACGACGACCGCTGGAGCGCCGCCGAGGAACGCGACGCCGCCCGCGCCACCACCGCCGCCGGCCCCGCCATCCTCGTCTTCACCCACCCCGCCGACACCGTCGAACCCGGCGTCCTCGCCGGCGCGCTACCCCTGAGCCTCACCCGCGACCTACGCGTCACCGGCCACAGTTGGGCCCTGGTCACCACCACCCGCCGCCAGAACCTCGCCCACGCCGTCGTGCACGCCGCCCCCGACCGCTACCCGGCGCTGGCCCTCGTCGACGACACCCGCACCCCACCCGCCCCCGGCCCCGACCTGCCCACCGGCGAAGCCGTCGCCGCCACCGGCCCCACCACCGGCCGACACCCCACCCGCCTCGACCCCGGCGGCCCAGGCCGGGCCCTGCCCGCCGCGCTGCGCTGGGCCTGCCAGCAGACCCCACCGCCACTGGCCGCGCCCGCCCCGCTCATCCCACCCGCACCGCGCCCACACCACCCCCACCGGCCCCACCCCACCACCACCATCACCACGACCACGACGGCAGGCAGCCATGTCACCCGACAGCCTTCCCGCTGAACTCACCGCGGCCGCGCTCGCCGTCGCCGCCGCCACCCTCCTCGCCGCCTGCTGGGACACCCGCACCGGCTGGCAACGGCACACCGTGCGCGCCGGCACCGCGCTGCTCTGCCTCGCCACCACCGCCCTGGCCGGCCTCAGCTGGGCCAACCGGCAGAGCGCCACCTACACCACCTGGTCCGACCTGCTCGGCCACCCCGACACCGCCACCAGCGCCGTCGCCGCCGGCACCGGCGACGGCCACCACGGCCGCGTCGTCACCGTCACCGTCCCCGGCACCGCCAGCGGCCTCAACCTGCCCATGTACGTCTACCTGCCCGCCGCCTACGACACCCACCCCGACCAACGCTTCCCCGTCATCGAAACCCTGCACGGCTACCCCGGCTCACCCGCCGGCTGGCTGCAGAGCCTCGACGCCCCCGCCCACCTCGACCGCGAGATCACCGCCGGCCGGATGGCACCCACCGTCGTGCTCTTCCCCTACCAGACCCCCGACACCATGCTCGACACCGAATGCCTCGACCTCGTCCACGGCCCCCACGCCGAAACATTCCTCACCACCGACGTACCCGCCTGGGCCACCACCCACCTGCGCGTACGCGCCGACCGCAACGCCTGGGGCCTCACCGGACTCTCCGCCGGCGGCTACTGCGCCACCAACCTGCTGCTCAAACACCCCGACCGGTACGCCGCCGCCGCCAGCCTCTCCGGCTACGCCGACCCCGGCATCACCGTCGGCGACGGCAGCGAACACACCGTCAACGACGACCTCTGGCGGCTACGCCACCTCCCGCGCCCCGCCGTCGCCCTCTACCTGTCCTGCGGCCGCACCGACCACCACGCGCTACGCGACACCCGCGCCCTCAGCCACCTCGCCGGCGCACCCATCACCCTCACCACCAGCTACATCGACGGGGGCGGCCACAACCCCGCCACCTGGCGCGCCGTCGAGGCCACCGCCTTCGACTGGCTCTCCACCTGGCTCAGCCGCCCCCGCACCGACCTCACCCCAACCCGGCCGCCCGCTGCGCCGCCCGCACCGCGTTCCGGAACAACATCGCCACCGTCGTCGGACCGACCCCACCGACCCGGGGGGTGATCGCCCCCGCCACCTCGGCACACGACTCGTCCACATCCGGCAACAACCGCCGGCCCTCGTAACGCACCCCACCACCGACCACCACCGCGCCCGCACGCACATGCTCCGGCCGCACGATCCCCGGCACCCCCGCCGCCGCCACCAGGATCTCCGCCCGCCGCGTGTACCGCGCCCAGTCCGGCACCCCGGTGTGCACCACCGTCACCGCCGCGTTCGCCGTCGGCCGCTTCTGCGCCAACAACATCGCCAACGGCCGCCCCAACGTGGCACCCCGACCCAGCACCACCACCTCCCGACCCGCCACCGGCACCCCGTGAAACGCCAACAACGCCTCGATACCCGCCGGCGTACACGGCAACGGACCCGGCAACCCCAACGCCAGCCGACCCATGTTCACCGGGTGCATCCCGTCGACGTCCTTGTCCGGATCCAGCACCGCCAACGCCCGGTCGTAGTCCAGATGCCCCGGAATCGGATGCTGCACCAACACCCCGTGCACCCCGGAGTCCCCGTTGAAGTCCGCCAGCACCGCATGCAGATCCGCCTGCGACGCCGACGCCGGCAGATGCACGTGCGGCGACGCGAAACCCAACTCCGCCGCCTGCCGCTGCTTGATCCGGATGTAGCCCGCGCTCGCGTCGTCGTCACCCACCAGCACCGTCGCCAACGCCGGCGTCACCCCCGCCGCGCGCAACGCCGCCACACCCTCGGCGACCTCCGCCAACACCTGCTGCGCCACCGGCCCACCCGGCAACAACCGCGCCGTCGCACCCGAAGAAGACATGACCCACCCTCGACCGCGGAGGCCCAGGCGGTCGACCCCCGCGACGAGCTCCCCGATGGTTCACCCATCCCCGTGCCGCCAGTCGCGTCCCCGCTCAGCCTGCCACACCCCGCGACACCACCGCATCCGCCACCGCCGCCCACCCCGGCAACGACCCCAGCACCGCCGCCGACCGCCCGCGCCGCAGCGCCGCCGACCCCACACCCAGATCCGCCACCGCCGCCTCGAACGCCGGCCGCAACACCCGCTCCCGCTCCGGCGCGTCCACCGCCAGGATCGCGTGACACCGCGCGAACGTCACCACCACCCAGAACATCGCCTCCCGGTGCGCACCCGCCGCCACCAGCTCCGCGCCACCGTCCACCACCACCGGCCGCCCCACCGCCGTCACATCCGCGCTGAACGCGAACCCGGTACGCGCCACCCGCGCCGCCTCGTCGAACGTCACCGCCAACGCCGCCAGATGCTCCCGCACCCGCCCCGGACCCACCCCACCACCGTCCAGCGACGCCAACAGCTGCGGATACCGCGCACCGAACCCGCACGCCGTCAACGCCTCCCGCGCCCGCACGTACCGCCGCCGCACCGTCGGATCCCACCCCGCCGCCACCACCGGCAGCAACGCCAACACCGACGTCGGGAAGATCCACGCCAACACCTGCTCGTGCAACGGCCCCGCATCGACCAGCCCCGCCAACCCCGACTCGACCCGCCGCAGCACCCCCGCACACCGCCGCCGCACCCACACCGGGTCCGCATAGCACGCCGACACCCGCTCCCGTACCGCCCCCAGCCGGCCCGTCGGATCCACGATCACCGTGTCCGTCCGGAACATCGGCGCGAACACCCACGACCCCAACACGTCCTCCGGCGTACCCAGGTCCGCCCAGGACACCTCACTGACCTCCAGCAACACCCCCCGGTGCCGGAACTTGCCCAGCTTCACCCCCGGACCGTCGCGCACCAGCAGCACGTCCACGTCCGACGACACCGGCAGCACCGCCTCGTCCGGCAACCCCACCGTCGAGCCGCTGAAGAACGCCCCCTGCACCGACGGATCCCGCCGCGCCCGCTCGCGTACCCAGTCGACCGCCACCGCCCGCGCCGCACCCACCCGCATCCGGCCGATGCTGCCACCTACCGACGACCACGTCAGACCGGACCGACCAACCCGGCCAACACCCGGTTGGTCCGGTTCGACGCCACCGCCGCCCGCTGCTGACCCGCCGTCACCTCGATGTACGTCTGCGACGACGCCAACGACGCGTGCCCCAGCAACCGCATGATCTCCGCCGCGCTCGCCCCGTCCTCGGCCAACCGCGTCGCGAACGTGTGCCGCAACGCGTGCAGCCGCGCGCCCCGGGGCACCCGGTCACCGATGCCGGCCCGCCGGTAACACGACTCCACCAGGTACTGCAGCCCACCCCGACGCAACGGCTCACCCCGCCGGTCGACCAGCAACGGCGAATCCGGCCGCACGCTGCGCGCCCCGAACCGCCGCCGCCGACTGTCCAGATAGCCCACCAGCACCCGGTCCAGCCCCGCCTCGATCGGCACCGTCCGCGGCCGCCCACCCTTGCCCGCCACGTCCACCCGCCGCTCGCCGGCCCGTCCGGTCACCGACGCCACCCGCAGCGCCAGCAGCTCTGACAGGCGCAACCCGGCGCAGAGCGCCAGCGCCAGCACCGCCAGGTCACGCTCGGGCCACGGATCGCGCTGCCGGCCCTGCTCCCGGGCCACCGCGGCCAGCAACTCCTCGGGGGTGTCCTCGCCGCGCAACGGCTTGGGCCGGGGGAGCGGGGCGCGGGGACGACCGACCGCGGGCATCGGGTTGCCGGGCACGACGCCCTCGGCGACCAGGAAGCTGAAGAAGCTGTTCCAGGTGGACCAGGCGCGGTGCACGGAGGCGGCGGCCCGGGGCGCGGCGAACCGGGCGAACGCCGCCCGCATGACCCGGGGGGACAGGGCGGTGACCGGCACCTGGTCGAGGGGGAGGGGAGTGGCCTCGCCGGGGCCGGTCAGCAGGGCCACCGTGGTCAGGTCCCGCCGGTACGCCGCGAGGGTGTGCGGGGAGGGCTTGCGGGTGGCCCGGTCGGTCAGGAACTCCTCGATCAACCGTCCCACCGATTCGCCCGTTTTGTCATGCATAAGGGATATTATGCATGATTTTCGGGTTCGCGACAGTGTCGGGGTGGCAGGGGAGTGGGCCGACAGGGTGAGATGACCGCATGATCACTCTGCGACCCGTCGTCGAGCTGCCCGGCCGCCGGCCGGACCGCTGGCTCACCCTGCACGGCGCCTGCCCGCCGGAGGAGGTCGAGGCGTTCGTGGAGGCGCTCGTGGCCTATCTCGACGTCGAGGCACCGGCCGGGCCGAGGGACGCGGTGGCGGCCCTGCTGCGCGAGGAAATGCTGATCGTGGCCGGTGGGCTGCGGCTGCACGACAGCGCCACCGGCGCCACCGTGTCACCCGGATGCTGCGCCGGGTTGGAGGACTGGCGACAGTGGGCGGATGTCCTCACCGGTGGTGCGCCCTGGCTGGGACACGACCCGTGGCCGGAGATCACGCCGCACGGCGACCTGCTCCGGGTGTGGCAGCACGGCGGAGCCGAGCGGCGCGGCCCGTACGTCGACCTGACGCGCGCCGAGCTGGCGCGGCTGCTGCTCGGCGCGCAGGCCGACCTCGTCGGCTTCCTGGGCCGGCTCGACCGGTGGGCGTACGACGTCGGTGCGACGGCGGCGGCTCTGGTCGCCGCCGTCGACCGGGACTTCGCGGTGACCGCCCCGCTGGCGTTGCCGGAGGAGGGTTCGACAACGTCAACTTGACATAATGTAGATTATCGAACCTTGAAGGTCGGGCAGCTCAGGCGCTCTGGACGCTCTTCAGCGCCTCGATCAATGGCAGCGGGTTGACGTAGTCGCGGTACGACACGACCTGACCGTCGCGGACCCGGAACACCGCGATGACCCGCTGCCGCAACGGCGCGCCGGTCGCGACGAGGATGCCCCGGGCCTCGTACTCCACGATGACCACCTCCGGGTCGGTGCTCTCGTGCAGCACGACGTCGTGGTACGCGTCGAACCGGACGAATCCCCCGGCCGTCTCGGTCAGGTGCCGGCGGATGGCGGCGCGGCCCTGGATCCGCTCGGGCACGCCCGGCGGCCGGTACGGCCACTCCAGGTAACCGTCGGGTGCCATCAGCGCCACGAACGTGTCGATGTCCGCGTCGCGGCCGGCGCGCAGCAGTTCGGTGACGACCTCGCGTGCGGTGGTGGCCATCGCGTGACCCCTTTCGTCGGACGGGCGTTGTCGGCTCGACGGTAGAGCGTCGAGCGGTCGGGCGCGGCCCCGGCCGCTCCCCCGGGTCAGGCGCCGACGTAGGCGGCGAGGTGTTCGCCGGTGAGGGTGCAGCGAGCGGCGACGAGGTCGGCGGGGGTGCCCTCGAAGACGATCCGGCCGCCGTCGTGGCCGGCGCCGGGTCCGAGGTCGATGATCCAGTCGGCGTGTGCCATGACGGCCTGGTGGTGCTCGATGACGATGACGGAGCGGCCGGCGTCGACGAGTCGGTCGAGCAGGGCGAGCAGGTGTCGGACGTCGGCGAGGTGCAGGCCGGTGGTGGGCTCGTCGAGGACGTAGACGGTGCCCTTGTCGGCCATCCGGGTGGCGAGCTTGAGGCGTTGGCGTTCGCCGCCGGAGAGGGTGGTGAGGGGTTGGCCGAGGGTGAGGTAGCCGAGTCCGACGTCGGCGAGGCGGCCGAGGATGGTGTGGGCGGCCGGGGTGCGGGCCTCGCCGGTGCCGAAGAACGTCTCGGCCTCGGTGACGGGCATGGCGAGGACCTCGCTGATGTCGCGGCCGCCGAGGTGGTGTTCGAGGACGGCGGCCTGGAAGCGTTTGCCGTCGCACTCCTCGCAGGTGGTGGCGACGCCGGCCATCATGCCGAGGTCGGTGTAGGTGACGCCGGCGCCGTTGCAGGTGGGGCAGGCGCCTTCGGAGTTGGCGCTGAACAGGGCGGGTTTGACGCCGTTGGCCTTGGCGAAGGCCTTGCGGATGGGGTCGAGCAGTCCGGTGTAGGTGGCGGGATTGCTGCGGCGGGAGCCGCGGATGGCGCTCTGGTCGACGGTGACGACGCCGTCGCGGTCGGCGACGGAGCCGTGGATGAGTGAGCTCTTGCCGGAGCCGGCGACGCCGGTGACGGCGACGAGGACGCCGAGGGGGATGTCGACGTCGACGTCGCGCAGGTTGTGGGTGGCGGCGCCGCGTACCGGCAGGGTGCCGGTGGGGGTGCGGACGCCTGGCTTGAGGTGGGCGCGGTCGTCGAGGTGGCGGCCGGTGAGGGTGCCGCTGGTGCGCAGGGCGTCGACGGTGCCCTGGAAGACGATCTGTCCCCCGTCGGTGCCGGCGCCGGGTCCGAGGTCGATGACGTGGTCGGCGATGGCGATGGTCTCGGGTTTGTGTTCCACGACCAGGACGGTGTTGCCCTTGTCGCGCAGTTGGCGCAGCAGGTCGTTCATCCGTTGGATGTCGTGGGGGTGCAGTCCGATGGTGGGTTCGTCGAAGACGTAGGTGACGTCGGTGAGTGAGGATCCGAGGTGGCGGATCATCTTGGTGCGTTGGGCCTCGCCACCGGAGAGGGTGCCGGAGGGGCGGTCGAGGCTGAGGTAGCCGAGGCCGATGTCGACGAACGAGTCGAGGGTGTGCCGCAGTGCGGTGAGCAGTGGGGCGACGGAGGGGTCGTCGAGGTCGCGGACCCACTGGGCGAGGTCGCTGATCTGCATGGCGCAGGCGTCGGCGATGGTGATTCCGTTGATCTTCGAGGAGCGGGCGCCCTCGTTGAGTCGGGTGCCGGCGCAGTCCGGGCAGGTGGTGAAGGTGACGGCGCGTTCGACGAAGGCGCGTACGTGGGGCTGGAGGGTGTCGACGTCCTTGCTGAGCATCGACTTCTGGATCTTGGGGATCAGGCCCTCGTACGTCAGGTTGATGTTGTCGACCTTGATCTTCGTGGGTTCCTTGTGGAGCAGGTCGTGCAGTTCCTTCTGGGTGAACCTGCGGATGGGCTTGTCCGGGTCGAAGTAGCCGCAGCCGGTGAAGATGCGCCCGTACCAGCCGTCGACGCTGTAGCCGGGGACGGTGAGCGCGCCCTCGTTGAGGGACTTGCTGTCGTCGTAGAGCTGGGACAGGTCGATGTCGGTGACCGTGCCGCGGCCCTCGCAGCGCGGACACATGCCGCCGGTGACGGTGAAGCTGCGGCGTTCCTTGACGGTGCGCCCGCCGCGCTCCACGGTGATCGCGCCCGCGCCGCTGACCGACGGGATGTTGAAGGAGAACGCCCGCGGTGAGCCGAGGTGGGGCTGGCCGAGGCGGCTGAACAGGATGCGCAGCATGGCGTTGGCGTCGGTGGCGGTGCCGACGGTGGAGCGGGCGTCGCCGCCCATCCGCTCCTGGTCGACGATGATGGCGGTGGTCAGCCCCTCCAGCACGTCGACGTCGGGTCGGGCGAGGGTGGGCATGAAGCCCTGCACGAAGGCGCTGTAGGTCTCGTTGATCATCCGCTGGGACTCGGCGGCGATGGTGTCGAAGACCAGGGAGCTCTTGCCCGAGCCGGAGACGCCGGTGAACACCGTCAGTCGCCGCTTGGGGATCTCGACGTCGACGTCCTTGAGGTTGTTCTCGCGGGCGCCGTGCACGCGGATCAGGTCGTGGCTGTCGGCGACGTGCGGCGTTGACGGTGAGGACATGGCGCTCACGCTAGTGGGGTCCGGGAGGCGCGGTCTTCTCGATTCCTGATCGGCCGGCTGACCTGCTTGTCGAGGCAGGCGGGTGGGCCGCCGGTGGTGTCGGCGACCTGGGCGCGGTAGACGCTGGGCGGGACGCCGACGAGTTCGGTGAAGCGGGTGCTGAAGGTGCCGAGCGAGGAGCAGCCGACCGCGAAGCACACCTCGGTGACGCTCAGGTCGCCGCGGCGCAGCAGGGCCATCGCGCGCTCGACGCGGCGGGTCATCAGGTACGCGTACGGCGACTCGCCGTAGGCCAGCCGGAACTGCCGGCTCAGGTGACCGGCGGACAGGTGCACGGCCCGGGCGAGGGCCTCGACGTCCAGCGGCTGGGCGTACTCCCGGTCGATGCGGTCGCGGACCCGGCGCAGCCGCGCGAGGTCCGCCAGCCGCTGCGCCTCGGCGGATGTGCTGCTCACCTGACCGATCGTGCCACGTACCGGCCCGCGCCGGCGTGGCGTGCCACGCCGGCGCACGGTGGTCGGGTCAGCGCAGCCGGCGGGCGGTGAACCGGGTCGGCGGGTCGGCGATGGCGTCCTGGGCGGCGACGAGTCGCAGCTCGCGGGTGCCGGCGGTGAGGGTGGCCTCGTAGATCGCGAAGACGGTGTTGGTGGTGCGTTCCAGGGCGGTGGCCGGCTCGCCGGTGCTGAGCAGGTGGGCGAGGTAGAGGGCGGCGGTGACGTCGCCGCCGCCGTTGGGGCTGATCGGCAGCAGCGGGGTGGTGACGGCCCAGGCGCCCTCGTCGGAGACGGCCACCACCTCCAGCGACCCCTGCGGTACGTCGCCGTGCAGCACGCTGGTGACCAGCACGTGCCGGGGGCCGGTGGCCCGTACCACGTCGACGGCGGCGAGCAGGTCGGTGAGGGTGTCGGTGCGGCGGCCGGCCAGGAACTCTAGTTCGAACTGGTTGGGGGTGACGATGTCGGCGCGGGGCACGACGGTGTCGCGCAGGTATTCGGGGATGCCGGGGCGGACGAACATGCCGCGGCCGACGTCACCCATGACCGGGTCGCAGCAGTAGACGGCGTCGGGGTTGGCGGCCTTGACCCGGTCGACGGCGTCGAGGATGACCGCGCCGACGGCGGGGTCGCCCTGGTAGCCGGAGAGGACCGCGTCGGCGTCGCCGAGGACGCCGCGTTCCTCGATTCCGGTGATCACGTCGGCGACGTCGGTCGGGGCCAGCAGGGGGCCGCGCCACGCGCCGTAGCCGGTGTGGTTGGAGAAGTGCACGGTCAGCACCGGCCAGATCTCGTGCCCGAGGCGTTGCAGCGGGAAGGCGGCGGCGGAGTTGCCGACGTAGCCGTAGGCGACCGAGGACTGGATGGACAGGATCTTCACCCGCCCATCGTCGCATCCGCCGGGTCGGCGGGCGGCCGGACCAGGGGCGCGCGGCGGGCTCCGGCGCTGATCAGCAGGTCGGCGGTCTCGCGGTGGCCGCCGCGTAGCGCCCAGTCCAGGGGCGAGTGGCCGGTTCCCCGGTCCTCGCGACGGTTCGGGTCCGCGCCGTGGGCGAGCAGTTCCCGTGCGACGTCGGTGTGGCCCCAGGCCGCCGCGGCGCACAGCGGCGTGCCCTGCTGGCCGTGCCCGCTCGCGGTGTCCGGGGCGCCGCCGGCGGCGAGCAGGAGCCGCACGAGGTCGACCGCGCCGTGCACAGACGCCTGGTAGAGCGGGGTGGTGCCGTCGCGGTCGGGCGTGTCGGGGTCCGCGCCCCGGCGCAGGAGGGCGTCGGCGGCCGTCGCGTCTTCGTGGAGCAGCGCCGCCATCAGGCGCCCGGTGAGTTTTTTGCGCTGTCGCCTGTTCACGGTCGTCAGGGTAGGACGGGTGCGTCGGGCTGTCGGTTGGGGTGGCGCAGCGGTGTGGTGTGGTGGCGCTGGGTGTGCGCCGGGACCGTTCGGCTCAGGGTTTCGACCGTCGGGCGCGCGACGGGTTTGGGGTGTGCGGGCGGGGTGGGCATGTGGCGGGTGGTTTCCGCCATCTTCCGGAGAGGAAGCAACGATGCTTTCCGCACTCGATCGTCGGCACACCGTCGCGCCGCCGGGGTACAGCCGTTGGCTGATCCCGCCGGCGGCGTTGGCGATTCACCTGTGTATCGGGCAGGTCTACGCGACCAGCGTGTACAAGGATTCTTGTTGTGGGCGCCACAGTCCTCGGCATGTCACCGTTTCAGACCCGGGCCGCTGGCTATGTCCGCCAGTCGCGCGCCCGTGAGAACAAGTCCGAAGCATCGCCCGCAACCCAGCGGGAAGCCAACCGGGCCCGCGCCGACCAATTGGGCGCGACGTGGGCCGGCAGCTACGAAGACATCGGCATTTCCGCGTTCAGCGGGGCCGAGCGCCCGTCGTTTGACCGGCTGATCGCTGACTGTCATGCGGGAAAGATCAACACGATCATCGTCTACTACGTGTCGCGACTGTCTCGCCTGGACCCGCTGGATGCGATCCCTGTCGTGACCGACCTCCTGAACCGCGGAATCACGATCATCAGCGTGATGGAGGGCGAATTTCGTAAGGGCAACCTTATGGACCTGATCCACCTGATCATGCGGCTGGACGCCGCTCACAGTGAGTCGAAAAACAAGAGCGCCGCCGTCAGGGGCGCCAAGGCCGCCGCCCGCGCCCTTGGCGGGTACGTATCCGGGAAGCCGCCCTACGGCTTCGCCCTGGCGTCCGAGGTCCGCCCGAACGCCGACGGCCGACCGATCGCGATCAAAACCCTCACCGTCCGCGAGGACGAAGCCGCCGTCATCCGGCGCATGGTCGCCCGGATGATGGACGACGAACCGACCACCCTCGCCAGCATCGCCGCCGAACTGAACCGCGACCAGGTTCCGACCCGGGGCGGGACGACCGGGAAGAACACGGCCGGGTCCGCCTGGTGGGCCCACACCCTTAACCGCATCCTGCGGGACCCGCGCCTCTGCGGGTACTCCGCCGAGATCATCTACGCGACGCGCCCTAACGGCCAGAAGTCGGCGAACGTCGCCGGTTACCGGATCATCCGGGACGCTGACGGGGCCCCGGTCGTCGCGCATCCGGCGATCATCGACGCCGAGACCTGGCACGCCCTACAGGCCCGGCTAGACGGTCGCCCCGGTGCCGCCCCTGTCCCCACCGGGATTCAGTCCCTCCTGTCTTCCCTCGGCGTCCTGTACTGCGAATGCGGGGCGATCCTAAAATCCCACCGAGCCAGCGGCCAGAGGTCCCGGTCCGCGTACCGGTGCGCCCGGCCCCGTGGTCTGCGCCGGCCGGGCCAGCACGCGAACGACTGCACGGTCTCCATGGACGCGCTAGACGACTACGTCGCCCGCCGGATCTTCGCCCTGATCGCCACCGCTGAGGATGACCCGGGAACCCTGGACGTCCTCGCCGAGGCCGCCCGACTCTTCGGACTCGCCTCGGCCGACCCGGCGAACGCCGCGAAGCGGGGCGCGATTGCAGGCGAACTGGACGACGCCGAACGCGCGCTGGATCGCCTGTACGACGACCGGGAACAGGGCGGGTACTCCGGGAAGGTCGGTCAGCGGCGCTTCTTGGACGCACAGAAGGCCCTGTCCGCGCGTATCGAGGTCCTGACCGAGCAACTGACCGCGATCGACGCCACCGCGACGCCCCTTCTCCCGATCGGCGAGTGGCTGGGCGAACCGGGCCAGGATCCGATTGGTCCGGGGTCCTGGTGGGTCCGAGCCCCGGTCTCCGAACGGCGCGCGTTCGTCGCCCTGTTCGTCCGCGCGATCACCGTCCAGAAGGCACCGCCCGGCATGACCCGACCGCCGATTGAGTCCCGCGTGTCTATCGAGTGGGTCCGGCCCTCGGAAGACCAGTAGCCCCCAATTAAGGCGGGCCCCGGTAAGCGACTCCACCGCCGACCAAGGCCCTAGACGGAAACGGAGCTTCCGCCATGACCCACAACCCTACCCAGCCCCGCGCTTACATCACCGCCCCGACGCAGGCTGCCGCCGCCCTGGCCGCCGCCCTGGCCGCCGCTGCCGCCGCCCTGGCCGCCGCCGGTTTCCTGGTCACCCCGGCGACCGCCGCAGAGACGGTCGACGCTGACGACCTGGTCGCCGTCGTCGCCGAGGACATGGACGCCGCCCGCGCCGCTGACGCCGTCGTGACCCTGCCCGGGGCGGAGGGCCTCCCCGAGGGCGTCTACGCCGCGCTGTACGCCGTTCCGGTTGTGACCCTCGCCGAGGTCCTGGGCGGTGCCGCGTGAGCCGCGCCGAGCGCGCCGAGGCGGCGCTACTGGTCCCGATCCTGCTCATTGTCGGCGGCGCGTCCGGCTGGGCGTCGTTTACACACGTCCACGACTGGACCATGACCAACACGCCGGCCGGTGCCCCGGACGCCTTCGGCTGGGTCAACGCCGTGGTGTCCGAGCTAGTCCCGGTCGCGGCGCTGCTGGAGATCCGGTGACGCCGCCGGGCGTCCGCCCCGGTCGGCTACCCGCTCGCCCTCCTGATCGGGGCGGGGGGCCTGTCACTGGCCGCGCAGCTCGCCGTAGCGAAGCCGGGCCTCTCGGGATGGCTGCTGTCCGCCGTGCCGGCGCTGGCGTTCATGGCGCTCGTGAAGCTGATCTTCGCCCGCCCGCTCGCCCCCGCCCCGGCGACCGCCCGGCGGGCCGCCGCGCCGCCCGAGGCGGTCCGGGCGTACGCACCGCCGCCGCCCGCAGCACGCCCGGTCCCGCCCGCGCCGCGCAAGGCGGCCGGTGGTGTCACGGATGACGGACGCGTTGGCCGGCGGCAGCGGGTCCGGCTGGTGGTGTCGTGGCTGGTGGTGTCGGCGCTGCTGGTCTACGGGGTGGTGCAGACGTTGATCACGGCGGCGAAGCTGTTCACCGGCTGAGCCGGCTGCGCTTCGGCGTGGCCCGGGCCTCGTCCCGAGTCACGCCGAAGCGCGGACAGAGCGAGGGTCAGAGGCCGCCGGAGATGCGCAGCACCGCGCCGGTGGTGTACGAGGAGTCGCCGCCGAGCAGGAACGCGATGGCGGCGGCGACCTCGTCGGGTTCCCCGGCGCGGCCCAGCGGAATGCGCCCGGCGGCGCGCTCGGCGCGGTCGGGCACCCCGGAGCGGGCGTGGATGTCGGTGCGGATGATGCCGGGGGCGACGGCGTTGACCCGGATGCCGTGCGGGGCGAGTTCCTTGGCCAGGCCGACGGTGAGGGTGTCGGTGGCGGCCTTGACCGCCGCGTAGTGGATGTACTCCCCGGGGCTGCCGAGGGTGGCCGCGGCGGAGGAGACGTTGACGATCGCGCCGCCGTGGCTCATCCGGCGGGCGGCCTGCTGGGCGCAGAGGACGTAGCCGATGAGGTTGACGTCGACGACGGCGCGCAGGTCGTCGGGGCGCAGCTCGGTGAACGGGCCGATCGGGCTGGTGACGCCGGCGTTGTTGACCAGGCCGGTCAGCGCGCCCAGGTCGGCGGCGGCGTCGAAGAGGCGCGCGACCTGGGCGGGGTCGGTGGTGTCGGCGGGCACGGCGACGCCCCGGCGCCCGGCGGCGTGCACGTCGGCGAGGACGGCCGCCGCGGCGTCGTGGTCACGGCGGTAGCCGATGGCCAGGTCGTGGCCGGCGGCGGCGAGACGCCGGGCGGTGGCGGCGCCGATACCCCGGCTGCCGCCGGTGACGACGGTGACGGTCAATGCCTCTCCCCTGCCCCGGTGGTGCCGGTGACGTTACCGTGGCCGGGAGGTCGGTGCGGTGGAGAGGACGGTCACACCATGACGCGGGCGTTGGTGCTGGGTGGCGGCGGGGTGACCGGGGTGGCCTGGGAGTGGGGGCTGCTGGCGGGGCTGGCCGGGCGGGGCGTGGACGTGTCCGACGCCGACCTGGTGGTCGGCACGTCGGCCGGCTCGGTGGTCGGCGCGCAGCTGTGCTCGGGCACGCCGGTACGCGAGTCGTACGAGGCGCAGCTGCGGCCACCGCGCGCCGAGTTGCCGGCCCGCCTCGGCGCGGGGGTGCTGCTGCGGTGGGCGTGGGCCGGTGCCCGCGGCGGCGACGCGGTGCGGGCGCGGGCCCGGGTGGGCGCGATGGCGCTGGCGGCGCGTACCCCGTCGGAGCAGTCGCGGCGGGCGGTGCTGGCGGCCCGGTTGGCGGGCGCGCGGTGGCCGGCGCGACGGCTGCTGGTCACGGCGGTGGATGCGGCCTCGGGTGAGTTCGTGGTCTTCGACGCCGACAGCGGGGTGTCGCTGCTGGACGCGGTCGGGGCGAGCTGCGCGGTGCCGGGGGTGTGGCCGCCGGTGACGATCGGCGCGCGCCGCTACGTCGACGGTGGGGTGCGCTCGGCGGTGAACGCGGACCTGGCGGCGGGCGCGGACGCGGTGCTGGTGCTCGCGCCGGTGACCGCCGGGTTCGGGCCGATGCCGCGACTGTCGGCGCAGGTGGCGGCGTTGCGGGCGGCGGGGACGCGGGTGGCGGTGGTGTCGCCGGACCGGTCGTCGCGGCGGGCGATCGGGCGTAACGTGCTGGACCCGGCGCGGCGGGCCGGGGCCGCGCGGGCCGGCCTGGCGCAGGCGACGGCGGTGGCCGACCAGGTGGCGGCCGTGTGGGCCTGACCCGCGGGGGCGTACCTGACGGAGGATGTCAGTCCCGGCCGGCATGCTGGGCGGATGACACTGCACTGGAAGCTGGTGATCGACTGCGCGGATCCGCACGCGCAGGCCGCGTTCTGGGCCGCCGCGCTGGGCTACACGGTGGAGGACAACAGCGCGCTCGTGCAGCGGCTGTCCGCCGCCGGCGCGCTGCCGCAGGAGGCGGTGGTGACGGTGGCCGGCCGGCCGGCGTTGCGCACCCTGCAGGCGGTGCGGCACCCGGACGACCCGGTGCAGGACGGCACCGGGATCGGGCTGGGCCGGCGGCTGCTGTTCCAGCAGGTGCCGGAGCCCAAGACCGGCAAGAACCGGCTGCACCTGGACGTGCACGCCGGGCCGCAGCGGCGCGACGCCGAGGTGGCCCGCCTGCGCGGGCTGGGCGCCACGGTGGTGCGCCAGGTCAGCGAGCCGGGCACCGACCACGTGGTGCTGACCGACCCGGAGGGCAACGAGTTCTGCGTACAGTGACGCGCCCCGCCGCCCGGCGGGCCGCTACGCTCACCGCGTCGACGTCGAGGGTGGGGGTACGCGGTGGGTGTCAGTGTCGGTGACCTGGTCGAGGATTTCACGCTGCCGGACGAGACCGGCACGCCGCGCCGGCTGTCGGAGTTCCTGGCGGCCGGTCCGGTGGTGCTGTTCTTCTACCCGGCGGCGATGACCCGGGGCTGCACGGCGGAGAGCTGCCACTTCCGTGACCTGGCGGCGGAGTTCGCGGCGGTCGGGGCGCAGCGGGTGGGGATCAGCCGCGACAGCGTGGACCGGCAGGCCGAGTTCTCCCGCCGGCACGGCTTCGACTATCCGCTGCTGTCCGACGTCGACGGGGCGGTGGCCGACGCGTTCGGGGTGCGGCGGCGGCTGCCGCTGGGGCCGTTGAGCACCCGGCGGATGACCTTCGTGATCGGGCCGGACCGGCGGGTGCTGGCGGTGGTGCACAGCGAGTTGAGCATGAACGAGCACGCCGACGAGGCGCTGCGCGCCCTGGGGGGTTGATCTTCCGTTCGTCGTAGTCGCCTGGTATCAAGGCTGCAATCAAACAGGTGTACGGAAGAGGGCGTGATGGCGGGCCAGGGTTTGTCCACTGACGAGGTGCAGGGTATCCGGGAGGCGCTGGCGGCGGGCCGCAAGCCGAGGGTGGTGTTCACGGCCGCGGCGGGTCAGATGGCCGGCCAGCTCGGGCAGGTGGTGGAGTTGACCGATCCCGAGCAGTCCGAGGAGTTCGTGGTGGTGCGTTTCGGCCGCGACGAGCTGCCCTTCTCCCCCGCCGACGTGGCGATCGCCCCGAAGGGCGCGGGGCGCCGGGCGGCGGAGCCGAAGCCGCAGCCGGAGGTGGTGCCGCCGGCACCGGTCGAGCCGGAGTTCGTGTTGGACACGCCGCGGGTGCCCGCGCCGCGTCGGGAGGAGCCGAAGGTGGAGCAGCAGCAGCCGGAGCCGCAGGAGCAGTCGCGGCCGGCGAAGCGGGCGGTGAAGGCCGCGAAGCCGAAGACGCCGCCGGGGCTGACGGTGACCCTGGCGTACGCCGAGGGCGAGTGGACGGTGGCCGCGCAGCAGGGCGCGAAGGCCCTGGCGAAGCCGTACGTGGTGAAGCCGGCGGAGGCGTTGCGGATGGTGGCGCTGGTGGACGTGCCCGGGGTGCAGGAGGCGGTGGAGCAGATTCTCGCCTCGGAGCGGGCCGAGGCGGAACAGCAGGCCGAGAAGCTGCGCGCGGAGCTGGCGGAGATCGAGGCGCGGCTGGCGGAGCTGCGCGAGGCCCGCTGACGGGGAAGACAATCGGCTGGGTCGAGGCGGGGGCGGGCTGCTACCGGGGTGCGGGCCAGTGCTCCGCCCTTGAGGGCGGGGGTGAAGGCCCGCGCTGGGAGGGCCGTCAAGGCCCGAGTGCTGTCCGACGGTACGAAGGTGACCGCGCCGAAGTTTCTGCGTCGGGCCGCGCGCAAGCTCAAGCGGCTGCAGCAGGCCCTTTCGCGCAAGCAGAAGGGTTCGGCCAACCGGAAGAAGGCCGTCGTGAAGGTCGCTCGGGCGCACGCCCGGGTGGCCGACACCCGACGAGACTGGCAGCACAAACTCTCCACGACGATCATCCGCGAGAACCAAGCGGTGTCCGTCGAGGATCTGTGCGTCGCTGGCCTCGGCCGGACCCGGCTGGCGAAATCGGTGCACGACGCGGGTTGGGCGTCGTTCACGGCGATGTTGCAGTACAAGGCCGCCCGGCACGGGCGCGCCTTCGCCCGGGTGGACCGGTTCTTCCCGTCGACCCGCATGTGCTCGGCGTGTGGCTGCATCAACGCCAAGATGGCGCTGAACGTGCGGTCGTGGGACTGCCCCTGCGGGGCAGCGCACGACCGGGACGTCAACGCCGCGATCAACGTGTTGGCCGCCGGACAGGCGGACAACTCAAACGACCGTGGAGCGCACAGAAGACCAGCACCCGTGCCGGCAGCGCGCAGAGAAGCGGTAACCCACCCAGACCTTGCGTGTTCCACACGCAGCGTGGAGGGAATCTCCGCCCTTTAGGGCGGAGAGGATGTCAAGGTTCCGCCACGTCCTCGACGAGACCGCACGGGAGGTGAGCGCCATGGCACCGACGACTGTCATACGCTCTCACCCGACCGCGAGGACGCCGGGTTCCTGAACCGGGGGGCGCATCCCCTTCCTGGAAGGACCTTCTGCGTGACCGACCTGGTCATCCGCCCGCTGCGCGCGAGCGAGGAACACCTCTTCGACTCCCTGCCCGACCCGGGACTGGTCGGGCGGGCCCTGCCCGGCGAGACGTACGCCGACGGCGGCTACCGCCCGGGCCGCCCTGGCCGGGATCGTCGTGCCGGCCGCCAACCCGGCCGGTCACCTGATGTGAGCGCCGCCTGGGGGCGCACGCCGGTCGGTGTGCGCCCCTAGGCTGCCGGGGTGGGTTACTGGGGCACGGTGGTGGTGGCCCGCGCCGACGGGCTGCTGGTCGACCAGGACGGCATCGACGGGTTCGGGTACCGGCACCGGTGGGTGCGGGAGCTGGGCGACGGCTGGCAGTCGGTGGAGACCACCGGCGTGCACGACCCACCGGATCTGCTCGCCCCCGCGCGGGCGCTCACCGCGTCGACGGGCCAGCCCGTTCTCGCCGCCTACGTCAGCGACGGCGACTGCGCGGTCATGGTGGCGGCGACGCCCACCGGGGTGGGGCCGCTGACCCACCTGTGGGACACCGACGGGCCGTGCGGGGTGTACCGGCACCAGCCGCGCGGGATGCCGGCGCCAGCGGGCCGCGGCGTCGACGAGGTGGTCGCCGAACTGGTGGCGTGGTCGACGGCGGCCGGCTTGCGCGCGGACGGCACGACGCTGCACGCCCTGCTGCGGCGGGAACCGCCCGTCGTGGCCGATGACCTGCTGTTCGCGCTGGTGCGGGCGCTGGGGGTGGCGCGGATCGGCCGGACCCGGCCATGGGCGGTGCCGCTGGAGCAGTGGCCGCTGCGGTGGGTCACGGAGCTGCTGGGGCCGCGGGCCCGGGCGGAGGCCGCGTATCGCGACGCGGAGGTGCGCGACGGCGTCGAACCCGAGCCGGCGGCACCGTGGGAGGCGCCGGCCGTCCGACTCGACGACGAGCTGTGGGCGTCGCTGTACCGGCCGGGCGTGGACGTGGCGGGGTTGGCGCGTCGGGCGGCGGACCTGCGAGCGCAGTACGACGCCGCACGGGGTCGCCCGCCCCGGCGCTACGAGCAGCCACTGCACGCGGAGGACCCGGACAGCTCGGGCCGGCGGCGGGCCGACGAGCGCGCCACCGGCTGACGCTCCCCCGGACACCCCGCGGGGCCGGTGCGACCCCCTCGCACCGGCCCCGCGTCACCCGCGCCCGCAGGCTCATCAGTGTTGCGGGATGTTCTGTACCCCGATTCGGCGGCGGAACACCCAGTACGTCCAACCTTGGTAGGCCAGCACGATCGGGGTGAACACCACCGCCACCCAGGTCATGATCTTCAGGGTGTACGGGGTGGACGCGGCGTTGCTGGCGGTCAGCGTGCCGGCGGCGTCCAGGGTCGACGGCATCACGTTCGGGAACAGCGCCGCGAACAGGGTCGCCACGGCCAGGGCGATGGCCACGGCGGTGCCGGTGAACGCCCAGCCCTCGCGGCGTACCCGGGCGGCGGCGAGACCACCGAGCAGGGCCAGCGCCGCGCCGACGGCGAACACGACGGCGGCCGCGCTGGAGCGGATCGTCAAGGTCCAGCTCAGGAACGCCACCGCCACCACGGCGGTGCCCACGCCGAGCCTGACCGCCAGGGCGCCGGCGCGCTCGCGGATGTCGCCGGTGGTCTTCAGGGCGATGAACACCGCGCCGTGGGTGAGGAACAGGCCCAGGGTGGTCACCCCGCCGAGCAGGGCGTACGGGTTGAGCAGGTCGAGCAGGCCGCCGACGTACTCGTGGTCGGCGTCGAGCGGCACGCCGCGCAGGATGTTGGCGAACGCGACGCCCCACAGCACCGCCGGCAGCAGGGAACCCCAGAAGATCGCCGCGTCCCAGCGGCGCTTCCAGGACGCCTCGGGGCGCTTGTGCCGGTACTCGAAGGCGACGCCGCGGGCGATCAGGGCGAGCAGGATCAGCAGCAGCGGCAGGTAGAAGCCGGAGAAGAGGGTGGCGTACCACTCGGGGAAGGCGGCGAACATGGCGCCGCCGGCGGTGATCAGCCAGACCTCGTTGCCGTCCCAGACCGGGCCGATGGTGTTGATCAGGACGCGGCGTTGCCGGTCGTCGCGGCCGAGCACCGGCAGCAGCATGCCGACGCCGAAGTCGAAGCCTTCGAGGATGAAGTAGCCGGTGAAGAGCACCGCCACGAGCAGAAACCAGATGGTGGTCAGTTCCACGATGGGCTCCGGGGATCAGTAGGCGAACGCCAGCGGGCGCTCGGCGTCGTCGGTGTCGTCGTCGGTGGGGACCGGGGTGACGTCGGGGACGCCGGCCTTGGCGTAGCGGACCAGCAGCTTGAACTCGATCACCGCGAGGGTGGCGTAGATCAGGGTGAAGGCGGTGAACGAGGTGAGGACCTCGGTCAGCGAGACGGTGCGGGACACGCCGTTGCGGGTGAGCATCTCGCCGAAGACGATCCAGGGCTGGCGGCCCATCTCGGTGAAGATCCAGCCGAAGGAGTTGGCCAGCAGCGGCAGCGCGGGCATGACCAGGCCGGCGCGCAGCAGCCACTTGCTGCGCGGGGTGCGGCCCTTGCGCTGGGTCCAGAGCACGATCAGGGCGATCGCGGCGGCGGCCAGCCCGAGGCCGATCATGAACCGGAAGCTCCAGTAGGTGACCGGGATGATCGGGGTGTAGCTGCCCGCGCCGTACTGGGCGGCGTACTGGGCCTGCAGGTCGTTGATGCCCTGCACGGTGCCGTTCGGGTCGCCGGTGCCGAGGAAGGACAGCAGGTACGGGATCTTGATGGCGAAGACCTCGCGGCTGCCGTCGAGGCTGCCGACGGTGAGCACGGAGAACGAGGCGGGGCTCTCGGTGGTGTAGAGGCCCTCGGCGGCGGCCATCTTCATCGGCTGCACATCCGTCATGATCTTGCCCTGGATGTCGCCGGTGAGCAGCACCAGCGCCGAGGAGACCAGGACCACCCAGGAGCCGAACTTCGTGGCGAAGCGGTACGCGTCGGTGTCGGCGCTGTCGCGGTTGCGGATGACGTGCCACAGGCCGACCGAGACGATCAGCGAGCCGGCCACCAGGAACGCCCCGGCCAGCGTGTGCGGGAAGGTGATCAGGGCGACCTTGTTGGTGAGCACGGCGAAGAAGTCGGTCAGCTCGGCGCGGCCGGTGGTGGGGTTGAACCGGTAGCCGACCGGGTGCTGCATGAACGAGTTCGCGGCCAGGATGAAGTACGCCGACAGGTTGGTGCCGATCGCGGCGGCCCAGATCGAGGCCAGGTGCAGCCGCTTGGGCAGCCGGTCCCAGCCGAAGATCCACAGGCCGATGAAGGTGGATTCGAGGAAGAAGGCGACCAGGGCCTCGATCGCGAGGGGCGCGCCGAAGATGTCGCCGACGAAGCGGGAGTAGTCGCTCCAGTTCATGCCGAACTGGAACTCCTGCACGATGCCGGTGACCACCCCCATCGCGAAGTTGATCAGGAAGAGCTTGCCGTAGAACTTGGTGAGCTTGAGGTAGCGCTCGTTGCCGGTGCGGTGCCACATGGTCTGCAGGATCGCCACCAGCACGGACAGGCCGATGGTCAACGGCACGAAGAGAAAGTGGTAGACGGTGGTGACACCGAACTGCCAACGGGCGACGTCCAACGCGTCCACCTGAAACCCCCAGCTGTGCATACTACGAGACGTAGTAAATACTACTCGGCGTCGTAGAAGAATCGGCAGGGCCGCAGGGCCCGATCCGACCCGGGACCAATGACCCTGATCACCCGGACTCCGGTGCCCGCCGGACCCCGGGCACGTGCGACCATCCAGCACTGATGGACACCCCGATCACCCCTTGGCGGGCGCCACTGTTCTGGCGGGCCGCCCAGGTACTCGCCCGCGCCGCCGTCGGCCTGCTCGGCCGCCTGGAGGTCAGCGGCGACGTGCCGGAGCCGCTGCGGCACGGGCCGCTCGTGCTGGCCGCCAACCACATCAGCCCGTTCGACCCGGTGGTCCTCGCCGCCGCCTGCCGGGCCCGCGGCGTCGCCCCCCGGATCATGGCCACCGGCGGGCTGTTCCGCACCCCGGTGCTCGGCGCGCTGATGCGCCACGCCGGGCACATCCGCGTCGACCGCGGCACCACCTCCGTGCACCAGGCGCTGGAGAACGCCGCCGCCGCCGTGGCCGGCGGCTCGGTCGTGCTGGTCTACCCCGAGGGACGCATCGGGCTGGACCCCGGCATGTGGCCCGAGCGGGGCAAGACCGGCACCGCCCGGCTCGCCTTCGCCAGCGGCGCCGCCGTGGTGCCGGTCGCCCAGTGGGGCTCGCACGAGGTGCTGCCGTACCGGGCGCCCAAGGGCCTGCTGCGCGGCGTGGCCCGGGCGCTGGTGCGCCGCCCGGTCATCAAGGTGCACTTCGGCGCCCCGGTGGCCCTGCGCGACCTGCACCCCGGCACCCCCGGCGCGGCCCGGCGCGCCACCGACCGGATCATCGACGCGATCACCGACGACCTGGCCCCGCTGCGGCCCGACGAACCCGACCGGCCCCGGCACGTCGACCCCGGCCGCCCGCTCGACACCAGCCGGGCCCATCGCCGGCCCGCCGGCTGACGCATCGCCGCCGCCGGGACGGGTAAGGAGCCGCACCACAGGTACGCGGAGAGGACCCACGCCATGGCGGCCATCAGAGCTCTCGTGCTCAACTGCACCCTCAAGCGCTCCCCCGCGACGTCCAGCTCGCAGGTGCTCGGCCAGGAGGTCCTCGACGCGCTGGCCGAGCAGGGCGTCGACGGCGAGATCGTCCGGGTCGTCGACCACGACGTGCGCTTCGGGGTGTCCGTCGACGAGGGCGACGGCGACGGCTGGCCGGCCATCCGGGCCAAGCTGCTCGCCGCCCAGATCCTGATCATCGCCACGCCGATCTGGCTCGGCCAGCCCGCGTCGGTCACCAAGATGGTGCTCGAACGGCTGGACGCCGAACTGTCCGAGACCGACGCGCAGGGCCGCCTGCTCACCTACGGCAAGGTCGCCGGGGTGGCCGTGGTCGGCAACGAGGACGGCGCGCACCACACCATCGGCGAGGTGCAGCAGGCGCTCAACGAGGTGGGCTTCACCTGCGCCGCCGCCGGCGCGACCTACTGGGTCGGCGAGGCGCTGCACAAGACCGACTACGTCGACGCCCGCCCGAAACCGGACACCACCGGGCGGACCACCGCCGCGTTGGCGCTCAACAGCGCGCACCTGGCCCGGCTGCTCGCCGACCGGCCCTACCCGCCACCCGGGGCCCGCGACGCGGCCACCGACCGGTCGGACTGACCGGCGCGCCGGTCCACCGATCCGCCCGCGCGGGCCCGCCGCCGGGTGAGAGGCTCTCAGCCGTACCCCGTCGTGGAGGAGGCATCCCGTGAGCGCACCCGTCGTGCTGGTGACCGGCACGTCCACCGGCATCGGCCTGGAGATCGCGGTGGGCGCGGCCCGCGCCGGGTGGCGCACCGTGGCGACCATGCGCGACGTCGGTCGCGCGCAGCGGCTGCGCGACGCCGCCGACGCCGCAGGGGTCGGCGACCTGCTCGACGTACGCCGACTCGACGTCGTCGACCAGGCCTCCGTGGTCGCCTGCGTGGCCGACGTGATGGCCGTGCACGGCCGGCTCGACGCGGTGGTCAACAACGCCGGCGCCGGTCACGTCGGCACCCTGGAACTGGAGACCGTCGACGACGTCCGGGCGGTCATGGAGGTCAACTTCTTCGGCGTCCTGCACGTCACCCGGGCCGCCCTGCCGCACCTGCGCGCCGCCGGGGGGCGGCTGCTCACCGTCACCAGCGTCGGTGGGGTGGTCGGTCAGCCGTTCAACGAGGCGTACTGCGCCGCGAAGTTCGCCGTGGAGGGGTTCATGGAGTCCCTCGCGCCGGTCGCCGCCTCCGCCGGGGTCAGCGTCACCGTGATCGAGCCCGGCGCGGTGGCCAGCGAGTTCGTCGCCAACGTCGGCCTCGACCGGGAGGCCGCGATCGCCGGCGCCGGGGCGTACGGGCCGGCGTTGCGCGCGTACCTGGCCCGCAGCGCCGACGCGTTCGCCGCCGCCCAGTCACCGGCCGACGCGGCCGCCGCCGTGGTGGCCACCCTCACCGACCCGGATCCCGCCCCCCGGGTGCAGACCTCCCCCGCCGCCCGCCAGTTCGTCGGCACCAAACTCGCCGACCTCGACGGCCTGGCCGTCACCACCCTCACCACCTCCTGGCTCCGCTGACCCGTCGCCGTCCCGCCGTTTCGCGTCGATCTTGCACTTTGTGCCCGGGCAGGTCGGGCATACCGCCCGCGACGAGGGCCGAAAGTGCAAGGTCGGCGCGGCCGGGAGGTGCGGGCCGGGTGCGGGAGAACGGTCAGGGGTGGGGGGTGAGGCGGGCGTCGAGGGCGGCGAGGTCGGGGACGAACCAGATGTGGTCGTGGCGGTTGGACTCGGCGACCAGGGCGCGCAGGGCGGCGCTGGCGGCCAGGTGGGCGGAGATGTCGCCGACCACGACCAGGCGCAGCCGGTAGTTGACGAACTTCTGCATGACCTCCCCGGCGAAGCGGGTGCCCAACGCGAAGAAGGCCGGCGCGAGCCGCTGCGCCGGCACGGCGACGACCGTGGCGCCGGCGAAGGCGGCACCGATCAGGTCCAGCGCGTCGCGTTCGGTGGCGATCGGCGGGCCGTCCGGGTCGCAGACCAGCACCGGCACCCCGGCGCGCTCCTGCAGCTCGTCAGCCACGCCCGTCCTCCTCGGCGAGCAGGCCGCCCTCGCCGCCGAGCACGGCGTCGAGCAGGCGTAGCAGGTCGGCGGTGGCGGGGACGTCGCCCAGGATCACGATCTTCATGCGGTGGCGCTCCTCGTCGTGGACGGTCTGCACCCGTACCGGGTGGGCCGGGTCGTGGTGGGTGTTGACGCCGGCCAGCACCAGCGTGCCCAGCCGGTCGGCGGTGGCCCGGTCGACGCCGTCGAGCGTCACGATGCTCGACACCTCGGCCGACGGTGCGGTGGTGGGCGGCGTGGGCCGGCCGGTCAGCGCGTCGAGGTCGGCGCGCGCGATCCGGTACTGCTTGCCGATCCGCACCGCCCGCAGCCGGCCCGCGCGGATGTAGCCGCGCACGGTGCGTACGTGCAGGTCGAGCAGCTCCGCTACCTGCTCCACCGAGTACATGTCATCACTCATCGTTCCCTACTCTAAGCGTGAAAGGGAAGGATGGGGAATTTCTTTACGGGGTCGCCGGGCGGCAATCCGTACGTCACCCGCGCCGGGCATACTTCGGCGCGTGCAGCCCCGACACGGCTACCTCGACGCGCCCGCACCGCTCGCCTTCGCCCACCGCGGCGGCGCGGCCGACGGCGACGAGAACACCGCCGCCGCGTTCGCCCGGGCCGTCGCCCTGGGCTACCGGTACGTGGAGACCGACGTGCACGCCACCGCCGACGGCGTGGCGGTGATCTTCCACGACGCCACCCTGAGCCGGGTCACCGGAGAGCCGGGGCGCATCGCCGACCTGCGCTGGGCCGACCTGGCCTCGGTCCGGGTCGGCGGCGCGGCCGTCGTGCCCCGCCTCGACGAGGTCCTCGACGCCTGGCCGCAGGTGCGCTTCAACGTCGACGTGAAGGCCGACGGCGGCATCGCGCCGACCGTCGAGACGATCAGCCGGGCCGGGGCCGCCGACCGGGTGCTGCTCGCCTCGTTCAGCGACGCCCGGCTGACCCGGCTGCGCGCCCTGGCCGGCCCGAAGATCGCCACCAGCCTCGGCATGCGCGGGGTGGCCCGGCTGCGGCTGGCCTCGCTGCACGGCCGGCCGCTGCGGCTGCCCCCGTCCGTGGTCGCCGCCCAGGTCCCCGTCCGCTACGGGCGGATCCCGGTGGTCGACCGGCGGTTCCTGGCGTACTGCCACCGGATCGGGTTGCAGGTGCACGTCTGGACGATCGACGAACCCGCCGAGATGCACGACTTACTTGATCTCGGCGTGGATGGCATCATGACCGATCACGTCGGCGTGCTGCGCGACGTCTACCGCGCCCGCGGCCACTGGGCCGCCTGAGACCCGAGGACCCCGATGGCCGAAACGGTCACCCCCGCCGTCGCCGAGCCCGCCCCGCCGGCCAGCACCCGCCGCGAGCGCACCGGCTGGTACCTCTACGACTGGGCGAACTCCGCCTTCCAGACCACCGTGATCACGGTCTTCCTCGGGCCGTTCCTCACCACCGTCACCGAACTGGCCGCCGGCTGCGAGCTGGGCGCGGACCGCTGCGACGGGGTGGTGCACCCGCTGGGCATCCGGGTCGCGGCCGGCTCCTACTACCCGTACCTGATCTCGCTGTCGGTGTTCCTCACCGTCTTCGTGCTGCCGGTCGTCGGCGCGATCGCCGACCGTTCGGTGCACAAGAAGCGACTGCTGGCCGCGGCCGCCTTCACCGGCGCCGGGGCCACCATCGGGTTCGCGTTCGTCACCGGCGAGCGCTACCTGCTCGGTGGGGCGCTGTTCCTGATCGCCAACATCTCCTTCGGCGCGGCCGTGGTGGTCTACAACTCGTTCCTGCCGCAGCTCGGCGGCCCCGACGAACGCGATGGCATCTCCAGCCGCGGCTGGGCCATCGGCTACCTCGGTGGCGGGCTGCTGCTGGCGTTGAACCTGGTCGCGGTGACCGTGCTCAGCGAGGAGGGCAACGCCCAGCGCACCCTCGACCTGGCCCGCTGGTCGATCGTGTCGGCCGGCGTGTGGTGGGCGGCGTTCACCCTGCTGCCGCTGCGCTGGCTGCGCGAGCACCCGAGCGCCGAGGCGCAGCGCGGTGGCGGCAACGTGCTCACCGACGGGTTCCGGCAGCTCGGGCGCACCCTGCGCGAGGTCAAGACGTACCCGCTGACGCTGTTCTTCCTGCTGGCGTTCCTGGTCTTCAACGACGGCATCCAGACCGTGATCACCCTGGCCAGCCAGTACGGCACCGAGGAGCTGCGGCTGGAGCAGAGCACCCTGATCGTGACGATCCTGCTGGTGCAGTTCCTGGCCTTCGGCGGCGCGCTCGCCCTCGGCGCGCTGGCCCGGCGCGTCGGCGCGTGGAAGACCGTGCTGCTGTCCCTGGTGCTCTGGACCGGCGTGATCATCGCCGCGTTCCGGCTGCCCGCCGAGGCGCCCGTACCGTTCATGATCCTCGGCGGCTGTATCGGGCTGGTGCTCGGCGGCAGCCAGGCGCTGAGCCGCTCGCTGTTCAGCCAGCTCATCCCCGCCGGCAAGGAGGGCGAGTACTACGGCTTCTACGAGATCAGCGACAAGGGCACCAGCTGGCTCGGCCCGCTCGCCTTCGGCCTGGTCTTCCAGCTCACCTCCTCGTACCGGGTGGGCCTGGTCTCGCTGTTGATCTTCTTTGTGGTCGGCTTCGCGCTGCTGGCCGCCGTACCGATCCGCAAGGCCATCGTCGCGGCCGGCAACACGCCGCCCCGGGTGCTGTAGGGCCACCCCCGGCGCGCGGCGTAGATCATGACGCCGCGCGCGGGGGACGATCCGTCTGCCTCGATGGGCTAGGCTGCCCCGACGTGACCGACGACGCCGCTGCCGCCCCGATCTGCCTGGCCCGTCCCCTGCCCGGCCCCGGCGACGACCGTGCCGGCGGCTGCGCCGCCGCCCGTGGCCTCGACGGGCGACCCCTGCACGCCGCCGCGCTGAAGTTCTTCTGGGGGCCGATGGACTGCGGCAAGTCCACCATGGCGCTGCAGATGAACTACAACCACGCCCGGCAGGGCCGCCGCGGGCTGGTCACCACCCGCATCGACCGCTCGCTGGGCCCGCAGGTCACCACCCGCATCGGCCTGGCCCACTCCGCCATCGAGGTGACCGACGCGCTCGACCTGCGCGACCTGGTCCGCGACGCATGGGCCGAGGGGGTCCGCGTCGACTACCTGATCTGCGACGAGGCGTCCTTCTACAACCTGGAGCACGTCGAGCAGATGGCCGAGCTGGTCGACAACTACGACGTCGACGTGTACGCCTTCGGCCTGGCCACCGACTTCCGGTCCTGCCTGTTCCCGGCCGCGCAACGGCTGTTCGAACTCGCCGACGAGGTGGCCCGCATCCAGGTCGAGGTGCTCTGCTGGTGCGGACGCGAAGGGCTGCTCAACGCCCGCGTCGTCGACGACCGGGTGGTCCGCGAGGGCGAACAGGTCGTCATCGGCGACACCGTCGACAGCGCCGACGTGCGCTACCAGGTGCTCTGCCGGCGGCACTACCGCTCCGGCGACCTGGGCCCGCGCGCCTGACCGCTCAGAACGGGTCGCCGCAGATCCGCCACTCGCCGTCCTCCTGCACCACCGGCAGCTGCCGCTCCTCGCTGCCGCCGCCGTCACGGGTCAGCCGCACCGTCACCGTCCCGCGCGGGCGCCCACCCCGGGTGGCCACCGACACGTCGACGATCTCGTAGCCGCTGACCTGCGGCGGGGTGCGCACCCAACTGCCGAAGCCGACCTCGCTCCACTTGCCGCGGGCCTCGCGGCACAGCTTCCCGTACGCCGGCCCGGTCTCCCCGGCGGCCACCTGGCGCAGGAACGTGTCGGCGGTCTCCCGCACCGGACCGTTGGCCTGGAGCACCACCTGAGCGTTCCAGACGGCCACGCCGGCCACCCCGACCAGGCACAGGCCCACGCCGAGGCCGCCGACGAGCACCCCGGCGCGCAGCGGCCGGCGCCGCCGGGCCGACCTGTTCCACCCCTGCCGTTCGCCCATCACCTACCGACGGTAGAGACCACCGCGACGGTACGCAGCCGGTTGCGCCCCTGTCGCCGCCCCGGCGCATCGTCTACCGTCGGCGCACACCCTCGAAGGAGCTCGCGGATGACCCGTTACGTGCAGCCGGCGCCCACCCCCGACGACCCGTACACCGGCGACGCGCTGCTGCGGTCCTGGCTGGAGCGGCAGCTCGGGCCGGCCGGGCACGCCGCCGCGAAGGGGCCGCTGACCGAGCTGGCCGCCGAGGTCACCGGCGTGCTGCGGGCCGCGCACGCCGACGCCGAGGCGCACCCGCCCACGCTGGTCCGCTACGACCCGTGGGGCGCGCGGGTGGACCGGGTGCGCACGTCCGCCGGCTGGCAGGCCCAGCGGGCCGCCGCCGCCCGGCACGCCGTGGTCGCGCTGCCCTACCTGCCGTCGGCGCGCGACACCTGGGGGGCCGCCGCCCGGGTCGTCCAGCACGCCCTGCTGCACCTGCACGCGCCCGAGTCGGCGACCTTCTCCTGCCCGGTGGCGATGGCCGACGGGGCGGCCGCGCTGCTCAGCCTCGACGACGTCGACGCGGGCGTGCGCGACGCCTGGCTGCCCCGGCTGATCTCCACCGACCCCGACACCGCGATCGTCAGCGGGCAGTGGATGACCGAGTCACAGGGCGGCTCCGACCTGGCCCGCTCCAGCACCGTCGGGCGGCCCGCCGCCGACGGCTCGTGGCGGCTGACCGGGGAGAAGTGGTTCTGCTCGGCGGCCGACGCGCCGATGGCGGTGGCCCTGGCCCGGCCGGACGGCGCCGGGCGGGGCAGCCGGGTGCTCGCCCCGTTCCTGGTGCCCCGCTACGCGGCCGACTCCCCGCTGGCCGGGGCGAGCGTCGCCCCCGACTCGCCCGCTCCCGGCGTCACGGTGCATCGGCTCAAGGACAAGCTCGGCACCTGGGCGCTGCCCACCGCCGAGATCGGGTTGCGCGACGCGTACGCGCTGCCGTTGGGCGACCCGGCCGTGCCCGGCCTGGTCCGGGCGATGACCCTGGTCGTGGTGACCCGGGTGCACAACGCCTCCGCCGCCGCTTCCGGCATGCGCCGGGGCCTGGCGCTGGCCCGCGCGTACGCCGACGCCCGGCAGGTCGCCGGCGGCCGGCTCGCCGACTCGCCGCTGCACCGGGCCACCCTGGGCGCGCTCGCGGTCGACGCGGCTGGCGCGTTCGTGCTCGCCGGGCACGCCTTCGCCCTGCTCGGCCGGGTCGAGGTCGGCGCCGACCCGGACGCCGCCGCCGAGCTGCGGGTGGTCGCGCCGCTGGCCAAGCTCGCCACCGGCCGGCTGGCCGTCTCGTCGGCCGCCGAGTACGTGGAGGCGTTCGGCGGGGCCGGCTACGTCGAGGACACCGGGGTGCCCCGGCTGCTGCGCGACGCCCAGGTGCTGCCGATCTGGGAAGGCACCACCAACGTGCTGGCCCTGGACGTGCTGCGCGCGGTGACGCGGGAGGACGCCGGCGCGCCGCTGCTGCGCCGGCTCGACGCCGCGGTCGAGCTGGCCCGCCCGCTGTCCCCCGCGCTGGCCGACACGCTCGCCGGCGTCACCGCGGAGCTGCGCGGCCGCCTCGCCGACCTCGCCGCCGACCCGACCGCCGTGGCGCAGCTGGCGGGCGCGCGCGGGCTGGCCCTGCGGCTGGCGTACGCGCTGAGCACCGCGCTGCTCGTCGAGCACGCCGCGTGGGGCGACGAGCAGGCCGAGGTGGCGGCGGGGCTGTGGGCCCGGCGGTGGCTGCGGCACGAGGACATCGCCGTCGACGCCCACCGGCACCTGGAGCTGCTCTGCTGAGCGATTCTTCCATCCGCCGTACCTGCCAGAAGGTGTCAGCTTCCCGGGCCAGGATGAGGGCATGACAGTGCACGCCGACCTCGCGATGGTCAACCTCGACAGCTCCGACCCGGTGACCCACGCCGCCTTCTACGCCCAGGTCCTCGGCTGGGACGTCACGCACAGCCAGGCCGAGTACGCCATGATCGGTAAGGATGGGACGTCGATCGGGTTCGGCCTGGTCCCCGGCTACACCCCGCCGGCCTGGCCGGACGAGACCGCCGACAAGCGCTATCACCTGGACCTGTACGTCGACGACGTGAGCGTCGCCGAGAAGGAGTTCCTGGCCGCCGGCGCGACCCGGCCGCAGTTCCAGCCCGGCGGCGAGCGGTGGACGGTGCTGCTGGACCCGGTCGGGCAGCCGTTCTGCCTCTGCCCGCGCCCGACGGCGTGAGCGCGGGCCCGGGCGCGCCGCACCTCGTCGGCGCGCCCGGGCCGACCGCCGCACCCCGGCACTACCCGGCCGCCATCGCCAGGTAGTGCCGGTTGTACATGACGCCGAGCACGTTGCCGAACGGGTCGACGACCGAGGCGGTGACGAAGCCCGGGCCCCGTTCGACCGGCTTCTCGTAACCGGTGGCGCCCAGGGACAGCAGCCGGTCGTAGGCGGCCTCGACGTCGTCCACGTGCCAGTAGACCACCGCGCCGCCGGCCTGCCCGGACCGTGGAACGGGGGCGAAGCGCCGGTCGATGATGCCCAGCTCGTGCTGCTGGTCGCCGACGCGGAACTCCACGTACGCGGGCGTCCCCTCGGCCGGCCGGGTGAAGTACGGCGCGACGCCGAGCAGTGCGGTGTACCAGCGGGCGGCGGCGGTGACGTCGTCGGCGTAGAAGCTGACGGTGGTGAGGCCTCGCAGCATGGGTGTTCTCCTCCTCGGTGGACGACACCACTCATGCTCGGCGGCAAAGTGCTCATCCTCTGCGTACTTTGCGGAAGAATCCGGTGTCATGCGCGCTGACCGTCTCGTGGCCGCCCTGCTGCTCATGCAGACCCGGGGCCGGGTCACCGCGGCCGACCTCGCCGCCGAGTTGGAGATCTCCGTCGCCACCGCCCGCCGTGACCTGGCCGCGCTCGCCACCGCCGGCGTACCGGTCTATCCGCAGCCCGGCCGCGGCGGCGGCTGGTCCCTGGTTGGTGGCGCCCGCACCGACCTCACCGGCCTGACCGCCGCCGAGGCGCAGGCCCTGTTCCTGCTCGCCGGTCCGGCCGCGGCCGGGTCGCCCGAGCTCCGGGCGGCGCTGCGCAAGCTGCTGCGCGCCCTGCCCGGCACCTTCCGCGCCGACGCCGAGGCCGCCACCGACGCCACGACCGTCGACCGGGTGCGGTGGGGTGAGCGGGACCGGCCCCGGCCGGCGGTCGTCGACCTGTTGCAGGCCGCGGTGGTCCGCCGCCGTCAGGTCCAGCTGACATACGGCGGCCGCGACCGGGAACCGACACGTCGGCTGGTGGACCCGTGGGGCCTGGTCGACAAGGACGACGTCTGGTACCTGCTGGCCGGCACGGAGCGGGGCCGGCGGACCTTCCGGATCGACCGGATCCTGCACGCCGCCCCGACCGACCGACCCGCCGACCGCCCCGACGATCTCGTCCTCGCCGACGCGTGGCGGGAGGTCGCCGACGAGATCGAGCGGAGACGCTCCCGCACCTGGGCGACCGTGCTCGTCCCAGAGCGGTTCGCGCCGATCCTGCACAACCAGTTCGGCCGGCACTGCGAGCGTGCCGGCGACCCCGTCGACGGGCGGGCCCGGCTGCGCGTCGCCGCTCCCACGCCACGCGACATCGCCCGGCACCTGGCGGGTTGGGGAACGCTGATCGAGGTCGTCGACCCCGACGCGGTCCGGACCGAGCTGGCCCGGATCGGCGCGGAACTGATGGCCCGGTATGCGGCTGCGCCCTCGGGCGCAAGACCCGCGAGAAGTACGGCCGCAAGAGGCGGTTGCGGAACCTGATCTCCCGCTTCCCCACCGCCGGCTTGCGCGCCCGCCTGACCTCGATGGCCGCCGAAGCCGGCATCACCGTGGTCGCGGTCGACCCGGCGTACACCTCCCGGTGGGGCGCCGAGCACTGGCGCAAGCCGATGACCACACCTACCCGCAACACCACACGTCACGACGCCGCGAGCACCGTGATCGGACGACGCGCCCACGGGCATCGCGCCCGGCGTCGGACGTCACCGCCCCCACACCACCAGAGCGATGGTGTGGGGCATCGCAACGTCCAGGCCGGGCGGGACACCACCGGACGTGAGGAACCCCGCCGACGCGACACCGGACCACGCCGTGAAGGCATGTCACCGGACGCGGGCCGAAAGCGGGCGACCAGCGCACCCGACACCGTTCGGGGTGCGCGCACCGGCCAGGACTCACTCCTGCTCAGTGTCTAGGAACGGTTGCTCCCGCTCCCGCCTTCCGCGTCGGAGCTGGTGAACCAGTGGCACCTTCATCAGAAGTGGAACATCTCGGTGAACCGGCTCAGCAGAGCAGGGTCTCCCTTCAGGCGCACACTGCCGTCGGCGGCTGCTTCGGCGGCGGTCTTGCTTCCCCTCATCAGCTCCATGATCGCCTTGTCGGCGAGTCTTTCGATGACGAGATCAGGATCCGGGTGCGGGCCGACGCCAACGGCCAGTGCGCCGTTGGTGACCTGGATGCGGATGGTGAAGTCGCCCATGCGGACCTCGAATCCGACGGTGCTCTCCCGCGCCGCCTCTGGCCGGTAGGTCGTACGGAACGACATGGCGACCGACTCCGCGGTGACGGCCTCGCCAGGGCCTGGCTCGGTCATCGTGCGGGCCCCCCAGCGCCCTAACGCGATCAGTGCGGGCTCGAGATCACGTCCGTAGTCGGTGAGGTCGTAGACGATTGCGCGGGTCGGGTGGGACAACGCCCGCCGGGTCACCAGCCCCGCCTCCTCGAGCTGCTTGAGTCGGGTGGACAGGACGTTGGTGGGGATGGCGGGCAGACCCTTACGCAGGTCCGTGTAGCGCTGGGGGCCGCTGAGCAGGTTGCGGACGATCAGGATGGCCCACCGTTCACCGACCATCTCCATGGCCCGGGCCAGGCCGCAGAACTGTCCATACTCGCGAGTCGCCATGGTTCACATCGTAACGCAAGAAGCAGTTGACAACGCTTACTTGCAAAAGGCAAGCTCACTTCTGGTTCGGATGTCGGAATGTCCGAAGCGAACCCGCAGGAGGAGTGATCACATGACCGCACCGCGCAAGATCGTCGCCGGCCTGTTCGTCTCGTTGGACGGCGTTGTGGAAGGTCCGGAGAAGTGGGGCATGCCCTACAACACCGGCGAGGCGGCGGAGGCGGTGACGCGGCTGTTCGACGACGCCGACACCGCCCTGCTGGGCCGCACCACCTATCAGCTCTGGGGCTCGTTCTTCCCCCACGTCACCAGCGAGCAGGTACCCACCGCCGACTGGCTCAACGCCGCCCCGAAGTACGTCGTCTCGACCACCCTCACGGAGGTCGGGCAATGGCGACACAGCCATCTGATCACCGGCGACGACATCATCGGCCAGATCCAGGCCCTCAAGCAGCAGCCCGGCGGCACCATCAACGTCGGCGGCAGCATCACCCTCGTCCAGTGGCTGATGAACAACGACCTGCTCGATGACCTCTACCTGCAGATCGCCCCGGTCATCGCCGGCACCGGCCGCACGCTCGCCGACGGCGAGCAGATTCCCATGCGCCTGGCGGCCACCCGAGCCTTCGCCAACGGTGTCATCGAGGCCCACTACACCCCCCAGCCCCGCTGACCAGTCCGACCGCTTCGCCCGCACACAGAGAAGGACTCCGCATGGTCCAGACGCTCAATCCGCCGGCCGCCCTCGCGGTGGCCCCGGCTCGCCCGGCGCCACGACTCCTGGCCGCAGCCGGCATCGCAGCAGGCCCGTTCTTCCTTGCCGCAGGCCTGATCCAGGGCCTGGCCCGGGACGGGTTCGACTTCACCCGTAACGCGCTCAGCCAGCTGAGCCTCGGCGCCCTCGGCTGGATCCAGATCACCGCCTTCCTGATCACCGGCCTGTCGGTCATCGGCGGCGCGGTCGCGATCCGTCGGGCGTTGGGCGAAAGCCCGGGCGCGACCTGGGCGCCCCGGCTGCTCGGCGGGTTCGGCGCCTCGTTCCTGGTCGCCGGAGTGTTCCGTGCCGACCCGGGAGCCGGGTTCCCGCCCGGAGCCCCGGCGGATCGGGTCGCCTCGTTGAGCGCGCACGGCACGGTCCATATGCTCAGCGGCACCATCGGCTATCTCGCGTTGTGCGTCGCGTTCCTCGTGCTCGCCCGGCACTTCGCCGCCCACCGCCGGCATGGCTGGGCGCTCGCCGTCCGCCTCATGCCGGTGGCGGTCCTCGCGGGATTCGCCGCCTCGGGCGCGGCAGTGGCGGCCTTCACCATCGGTGCCGGACTCGGCCTGCTCGGACTCAGCGCCGTCACCGCGCGCATCACCCTGCCCTCCCCGCTCCATTCGCGCGGAACAACGGGCCGCTGATCCGTCGCCCCGCCGGGTCAGCTCACGCTGCGGAGTTGACCCGGCAGGGCGACGCTCGCTCACCTACTGAGCCGGTGTGGCTGCTGGCGCGTGGCTCAGCGGAACGCCGCGGCGTTCCGCTGAGCCCAGTCGGCGAAGTCGCGTGGGGCCCGCCCCAGCAGCCGGGCGACGTCCGGGCTGATCCGCTGCTCCTCGGGCGTCGGCGTGCCCAGGATGCCGAGGGTCGCCGCGACCACCGGGTCCGGCATGAACCGCAGCATCTGCGCCGGTCGTCGACATCGTCTTCAGCCGCTGGACCACGCCGATCCTCTGGGCGCTGCACGAGTACGGCCGGCAACGCTTCGTCGAACTGGAACGCCGCCTGGTCAGCATCACCCCGAAGGTGCTCACCCAGCGACTGCGGCAGTTGGAACGCGACGGGCTGGTCCTGCGCACCTACCACGCCGAGGTGCCGCCCCGGGTGGAGTACGAGATCAGCGAGCTGGGGCGCAGCCTCGCGCCGCTGTTCGCCACCCTCGCCGAGTGGTCCGCGAACCACCTGGATGAGGTGGACCGACGCCGGCGCGAGTACGACGACCGGCCGCGCGCCGGCGGCCGACGCGGCTGAGGTCAGGGCGCGGCGGTCGTCGTGGCGGTGGCCGCGTCCTGCCAGTCGTTGCCGTCGTACGTGGCGGTGAAGGTGGTCGGCCCGGTCACCGTGCAGGTGGCCGTGAACGGTGCGCCGTCCGGCACCGAACCGCTGGTCAGGACCTGCGTACCCGTCGAGGTGGTGACCGTGACCGTCACGTACCGGTGCCCGACGGTCGGGCCGAGGTCAACGGCCACCGTCCCGTACACGCTGCCCCGCTTCTTCCTGATCGGCGTGAAGGCCACCGTCAGCGCGGTGGGGAGTTTGTCCGCCTGGAAGGTGGCCGTCGCGTCGGTGCGGGCGAAGGACTCGTCGCCCGGGAAGTGCGCCCGGTACGTCCAGGTGCCGCTGCGCGGCGTGGCGTCGGTGAACGAGACGCTGCCGGTGGCGTCGGTGGTGAAGGTGCCCAGCGCGGTGTTGTCGAAGGGCTGTTCCCGGTAGACGACGACCTGGGTGCCGGCCGGGGCGGGCGCGCCGCCGAGCAGCACCCGGGCGGTGAACGTGGACGCCCGGGTGGTGTAGCCGCGCGCCGGCCCGGTGACCGTGGCCGAGGCCGGCCGCAGGCCGATCCGGTCGACGTATCGGCCGGTGGGTTGCCAGAGGCCCGAGGAGCCGATCGTCACCCGGCCGGCGTCCGGGTCGAGCACCAGGCCGCGTTGCACCGGGGTACGCTCCGGGCCGCCGACGAAGGCCGCGGTCCGCAGCGGCGTCGGCGTGCCGCGTGCGAACAGGGCCACCGTGTAGTCCTGGCCGTTGCACATGGTGGCCAGCCGGCTGCTGTCGGCGGACCACGCCACCGAGCGCGACGAGCAGGAGGTCGGATAGAGCGTCACCGGGCTGAGGTCGGTGGTGGCGTACGTCTGGATGCCGCCGACGTCCACGCCGGTCAGTGCCACCTCCCGGCCGTCCGGCGACACCGCCAGGTCCACCGGGTTCGCCATGCCCAGCTTGCGGCTGGTGACCGCGCGTACGGTGCCGTCGCTGACGTCCAGCATGGACAGGCTGACCGTGTGCACGAGGTAGTCGGTGGCGAAGACCCGCCCGGGCAGGGCGGGCGAGGTGGCGATGATCGGCTCGTACCACGACCACTCCGGCGGGGACAGCGACACCGCGCCCGTGCGGGTGTCGAGCACCCCGACCCCGGTGGGTGTCGGCGGGAGAGTCTGGTCGGAGTAGTGCAGGCAGTCGAAGGCGAACGCGACGAAGGGGCCGGTGGGCGCGACGTCACCGGGGCAGATCTCCGCTCCGACGTCGTAGCGGGCGGTGACGGCGAGGGTGGTCGCGTCCACGGCGGCGATCTGCCGGTCGTTGGGCAGCCCCACCCAGAGGGTGTGACCGTCCTCCCCCATCCGGAGGCCGACCGCCCGGCCGATGCCCGCCACCTTCCCGGCCGAGGTGGCGCCGGCGTCGACCACGAGCACACCGCCCTCGACCGCCCCGACGAAGACCCGGCCGCCGTCCGGCGTGCCGGCCATCGTCCAGATGGTGGGTGCGTCGACCGCCACCGCGGCCTGCGCCGGCACGTCGGGCACGGCGGTGGTGGCCGCCACGATCAGCGCCGTCAGAAGTGCGAAGGTCCGGTGTCGTGTCCCCATGATCCGCCCCTTCCGACGGCACGACGCACCACGTCCCGCTCAGCATCGGCGCACCAGGCACCTCCCGCAAACGCTGGGACGATGTGGATCGTCGTGGTCAGCGCAGCGGCCCCCGCGCCACCATCGCCCGCATCGTCTCCGGGTCACCGGCCGGCACGTACTCCAGCCACCAGGTCGCCCCGGCCGCCGCCAGCTCCGCCAGGTACGCCCGCTCGGCCCGCTCGTCGTCGCGCCGCCGCCGCCCGCCGAGCGCCACGTCGAACGGCGCACCGTCGGCGCGCGCCGCCGGCAGCGCGGCCACCAGGTCGCGTACCTCCGTCGGGGTGAAGTCGGACCAGCCGGCGGTGTCGGTCAGCTTGTACGGCACGATCCCGTCGGCCCGGGCGGCGCGGCGCAGCACCGCCCGGGCCTGGGTGCTGCCGCCGATCCAGACCGGCACCCGGGGCGACTGCACCGGCGCGGGTCGCATGCTCACCCCGTCGGCCCGGTAGTGGGTGCCGTGGTGCGTCACCCGGTCGCCGCCGAGCAGGCCGAGCAGGAGGTCGATGCCCTCGTCGAGCATGGCGGCGCGGGTCTTCAGGTCGGTCTGCTCGCCGAACGCGGCCAGCCCCCGGTCACCGGGGTCGCCGACACCGACCGCCACGCCGGCCCGGCCGCCGGACAGGTGGTCGAGGGTGAGCACCTCGCGGGCCAGCTTCGCCGGGCGGCGGCGCGGCAGGGCCGTCACCGTGGTGCCCAGCCGGACGTGCGAGGTGTGGCCGGCGATCGCGGCCAGCAGCAGCCACGGATCGAAGGTGGGCGGGTCGTCGCCCGCGTGGTGCACCAGGTAGTCCTCGAAGAACACGCCGTCCCAGCCGGCCTGCTCCGCGAGCTGCCCCAACTCCACCAGCAGCGACACCGTCACCGCCGGCCCACCGCAACAGATCTCCAGTCCGTGCCGCATCCGGGCACGCTACCGCCCGGGTACGACGCCGAGGTCTACGCGCGTCGCCGCGCCCGGGCCGCCCAGATGACGTACGCCGGGTCCCGGTCCAGGTTGTGCCGGTCCCGGTCGTAGCGGCGGGTGGTGCGCGGGTCCGCGTGCCCCATCGCGTCCTGCACGTCCTCCAGCGGCACCCCCTCGGCCCGGGCGGTGGTGGCGAACGCGTGCCGCAGCGAGTGCGGGGAGAGCTTCGCCCAGGCCGGGATGCCCGCCACCTGGGCCAGGCGGCGCACCAGCCGGAACACCGAGTGCCGGTCCAGCCGGGCGCCGCTGGCGGTGACCAGCAGCGGCCCGGTCAGCTCCGCCACGCTCACCCGGCGCGCCGCGGCCCGCGCCGACAGGTAGGCGTCCACCGCGTACGCGGCGGCGGGGGTCAACGCCCGACGGCGTACCTTGCCGCCCTTGCCGACGAAGCGGACGCTGCGGTGCCCACGCTCCGCGCCCAGGTCGGTCAGGTCCAGCGAGATCAGCTCGCCCACCCGCAGGCCCAGGTCGGCCAGCAGGGCGATGGCGGCCCGGTTGCGCGGGGCCGTCGGTCCGGTGTCCGACTCGGCCGCCGCCACCAGCGCGTCGACCTCCTCGGGGGTCAGCCCGACGGTCGCGGAGTGGTCCCGGTCGATCCGGGGCCGGTCGGCGGCGGCGACCGGGTTCGCCTCGATCGCGCGCAGCTTGACCAGGAAGTCGTACCAGCTGGACAGGGCGGAGAGCCGGCGGGCGACGGTGGCCGGGGTCAGCGGCCGGCCGCTGCGCACCCCCGGCGTCGACTCCAGCTCCCGGCCGTAGGTGTTGACGTCGAGGAAGGTCGCCCGCAGCGGGTCCAGCCCTCGCTCGGCGCACCAGCGCAGCCAGCCGCCGACGTCCCGCCGGTACGCGTCGCGGGTGTGCTCGGAGAGCCGGCGGTTGCGCAGCCACGCCTCGGTGAAGTCGGTCGGGCCGCCGGGCAGGGCGGCGCGGGCCGGGCCGCGGGGCAGCACCTCGGAACGCAGCATGTGAGAAAGGCTCTCAGGCGGTGGCGGGAATCGCGACGAGGCGCGCCCGGCGGGGACCCGACGATCCTCACACCGCCTCGGTCGCCAGCCAGCCGTCGGCCACCCGCCACCGCCGGTCGAAGCCCACCGCCTCGGCGAACCAGGTGTCGTGGCTGACCATCAGCACCGTGCCCCGGAACTCGCGCAACGCCGCCTCGACCACCTCCAGCGAGTCCAGGTCCAGGTAGTTCGTGGGCTCGTCGAGCAGCAGCACCCGGGCCGGGGAGTTCACCAGCTCCGCGAGCAGCAGCCGGCGCAGCTCCCCGGCCGACAGTGTGCGCAGCCGCGCCGACCACTGGTCCGGGCCGAACAGGTAGCCGTCGAGCAGCCGTTCCGCGTCGTCGGCGTACACCGGCACCCGGGAGCGGAAGTGGTCCAGCACCGTGACGTCGGTGCGCAGCTCGTCGTGGGTCTGCGGCAGCAGCGCCACCTCGGTGGCGGCCTCGACGCGGCCGCCGTCGGGGGCCCGCTGCCCGGCCAGCGCCCGCAGCAGGGTGGTCTTGCCGGCCCCGTTCGCGCCGGTGAGCAGGATCCGGTCCCCGGCGCGCACGCTCAGGTCGACGGTGTCCAGCAGGGTCCGGTCGCCGACGCGCAGGGTCAACTCGCGGGCCCGCAGCACCTCGGTGTCCGCGAGGGCGTCGGCCGGGAACGCCAGGGACAGCGTCGGGCGGGTACGCGGCTGCGCGAGCCAGCGGATCGAGTCCAGTTGCCGGCGCAACCGCCGCTCCCGGGCCTTGGCCTTGCGGGCGACCTTCTTGGCGTAGCGGCGCTGCTGGTCGGCGCCGAGACCGCTGCGCACCGACTCCTCCACCCCGCGTGCCTGCTGCTTGGTGCGGTCGATGTCGGCCAGCCACCGGCGCAGGTCCTTCTGCTGCGCCTCGTAGTCCAGCAGCAGCCGCTGCCAGCGGCGCACCTTCTCGGCCCGGTAGTCGGTGTAGCCGCCGGCGTACGTCTGCGGCTGCTCGTGGATGCCGTCCAACTCGACGACGCGCTGCACCGTACGGTCCAGGAACGCGCGGTCGTGGCTGACCACCAGCACCCCGCCCGGGAAGGCGGCCAGCCAGTCGCCCAGCCAGGCGATGCCCCCGGCGTCGAGATGGTTGGTGGGCTCGTCGAGCACCAGCAGGTCGGGGGCGTCGAGCAGCAGCCGGGCCAGCGTCAGCCGGGCCTGTTCGCCGCCGCTGACCCGGTGCAGCGGGGTGTCGTCGGCCAGGTGCGCGACGTCGAGGCGCTGCCGGACGTCGGTGAGCCGGGCCTGCGCCCGCCACCCGTCCAGCGCCGCCCACCGGTCCTGGGCCCGGCCGTACGCCTCCAGGGCGGTGTGGTCGCCGTCGGCGAGCCGCCGCTCCAGCGTGCGCAGCTGCCCGGCCACGGCGGGCAGCTCACCGAGGCCGGCGGCGACGAACTCGCCGACCGTGGCGCCCGGGTCGGGCACCTGCTGGGCGAAGTAGCCCAGCCGGCTGCCGGGCGCCAGCTCCACCGTCCCGGACGAGGGCGGCTCCGCGCCGGTGAGCACCCGCAGCAGGGTGCTCTTGCCCACCCCGTTCGGGCCGACCAGGCCGACCCGGTCGCCGGCGCCCACGATCAGGTCGAGGTCGGCGAAGAGCGGTTCGGTGTCGTAGGACTTGCTGAGCGAGACGGCTTTCAACACGGGTGATCCTCCGGCGGGGACGACGGGCGGGGACCGCGGCCGCAGTGCGGCGGCGGTCGGGACCGTGGCGGCGGGCGGGCTGCCCGGCCGCGTCCTCGCGGATCACATCTGTCGGTCGGCTCCTCGTGGGTCGGCGGCGCCGTCGGGGTCGACTGTGCCAGCCGGCGAGGCCGGGTGCGACCGGTTTTCCGCCCGGGATACGGTCACCTCGTGCGTGCCAGCCGGCTGGTCTCCCTGCTGCTGCTCCTGCAGACCCGGGGGCGGATGACCGCTCGGGAGCTGGCCGACGCCCTGGAGGTGTCGGTGCGCACGGTCTACCGCGACGTCGAGGCGCTCGGCGCCGCCGGGGTCCCCGTGTACGCCGACCGCGGTCCCGCCGGCGGCTACCAATTGCTGGAGGGCTACCGGACCCGGCTGACCGGGTTGACCGCGCCGGAGGCCGAGGCGCTCTTCCTGGCCGGGATGCCCGGCCCGGCCGCCGAGCTGGGGCTGGGGCCGGTGGTGGCGGCGGCCGAGCTGAAGGTGCTCGCCGCCCTGCCCGACGAGCTGGCCGACCGGGGCGGCCGGATGCGGCAGCGTTTCCACCTGGACGCGCCGGGCTGGTTCCGGCATCCCGAGCCGACCCCGCACCTGGCCGCGCTGGCCCGCGCGGTCTGGGAGGACCGGCTGGTGCGGATGCGCTACCGGCGCTGGCGGGCGCCCCGGGAGGTGATCCGGCTGGTCGCCCCGCTGGGCGTGGTGCTCAAAGCGGGCCGCTGGTACCTGGTGGCCCGCTGCGACGACCAGCTGCGCACCTACCGGGTCGGGGCGGTGCTCGACGTGGTGCTCTGTGACGAGCGCTACCAGCGGCCGGACGACTTCGACCTGGCCGAGTGGTGGCAGGAGTGGGCGCGGCGCTACGAGCGCGACGTCTACACCGAACAGGCCCGGATCCGGTTGACCGTGGCCGCGCTGGAGTTCCTGCCGTACGTGTTCCCGCCGGAGATGAGCCGGGCGGCGCGGGCCGCGGCCGGGGAACCCGACGCGCACGGCTGGCTGGAGACGACCGTGCCGATCGAGTCGGTGCGGCACGCCCACGTCGAGCTGCTCAAGCTGGGCGCCGAGGTGGAGGTCCTGGAACCGGCGGCGCTGCGCGAGCGGCTGGCCGCGACCGCGCACGCGCTGGCCCGGCTCTACCCGGGCGAGCCGGTGGGGACGCCCGCACCGGACGCCCCCACCGACGCCGCGCTCAGGCGCTGATCTGCCGGCGGCCGTTGCCGTCGGCGTTCGCCGTGACGCTGATCCGGCGGGGCTTGGCCCGCTCGGCGATCGGGATGCGCAGGGTCAGCACGCCGTTGTCGTAGCCGGCCTCCAGCCGGTCGGTGTCGAGGGTGTCGCCGAGGAAGAGCTGCCGGCTGAAGGTGCCCATCGGCCGCTCGGCGGCGACGAGTTCGACCTTCTCCCCGGCGGGGCGGCGCCGCTCGGCGCGGACCGTCAGGACGTTGCGCTCGACGGTGCAGTCGATGCTGTCCGGGTCGACGCCCGGCAGGTCGAAGGCGGCGTAGAAGTGGTCCCCGTCGCGGTAGGCGTCGAGGTGCATGACCGCCGGCCGGGCGGTGGTGCCGAAGAACTGCTCGGCGAGCCGGTCGATCTCACGGAACGGGTCGGTACGCATCAACATGGCCGTGCCTCCTCGGTTCTCCTGGCCGAAGGTGAAGGTTCGGGTTGAGTCGACGTGACTCAACTTCTCGCTTTCCTGTTTTAGCGCGGGGCGGGCGCGCCGTCAACTCCGGCCGGCAGGAGCTTCTCGAACCAGTGCTGGGCGTACGGGCCACGGTGGTAGGCGGGGATCTCCCGGTAGCCGTGTCGGGCGTACAGGGCGCGCGCCTCCACCAGGTCGCTGCGGGTGTCCAGCCGGATCCGGTCCGCCCCGGCCGACGCGGCGTACGCCTCGACGGCGGCCAGCAGCGCCGCTCCGCCGCCGGCGCCCCGGTGGGCCGGACGCACGTAGACCCGGGTCAGCTCCGCCCAGCCGGGATGCCGGCGCAGACCGGCACAGCCGGCGAGCGCCCCGTCCCGGCGGGCCAGCAACAGCACGCCGGACGGCGGCACCAGGTCGTCGCTGGGGAAGTCGGCGAGCGCCGCCGCCACCTCCTCCGGCCGTTCCGGCCGGCCGTACCAGCGGCGGACCATCTCCGCCAGGTACTCGCGCAGCAGCACCGCCGCGTCCGGGGCGTCGGGTCGCGACGGGCTGGTCGTCCAGGTGCTCACGGGCGTCCGCCGATCAGGGTCGCCGGTGGACGCCGTGGTCGCGGGCGAGCGCGGCGTCAGGGCCGGTGAACTCATGCCCGGCACCCTGCCACCCGTGGCGGCGGCCCCGCCAGGCGTTTTTCCGGCCGCGGTGAGGCTCAGGCGGTGTGGTGCTCCGCGGTCGGGCTAGCCCGGAACCCCGGCATCGCCCGCCGGCCGCTGGGCGGCGAGGGTGACCCGGCGCAGCAGGTCGGACAGGAGTTGCCGCTCGTCGGCGGAGAGCGCGCCCAGGACCCGCTGCTCCTCGTCGCCGACCACCCCGATCGCCCGCCGCCAGTAGGCCCGGCCGGCGTCGGTGAGCTCCACGTCGATGCGGCGTCGGTCGACCGTGGAGGGGATGCGCCGGACGAATCCGCGCCGCACCAGCGCGTCGACCCGGGCGGTGATCGAGGCGGGCGCCATCCGCAGGTCGCCGGCGATGTCCGAGGGCGCGGCCCGGCCGCCCCGACCGGCGAGCGCGTGCAGGGTGCCGAATTCCTTCTCCTGCAGGTCCAGCTCCGCCAGGGTCCGCTCCTTGACCGCGCGCAGGTGGCGGGTCAGCAGCGACATCCGCACCACCGCGCCCTCGACGTCGGGATCCAGGTCGGGCAGGACGGGTCGCCAGCGGTCGACGTGCTCGTCGACGGGGTCACGCTCGCTCACCCGATCACCGTACGCCGCGTCCGGAAATTCACTGTCGAAATATTCGACGTCGAAGTAACGTGTCTGCCGTGACGCATCCCCTCCGGCTTCCCGCCTTCCGTCTACTCTTCCTCGGCCGTACCGTCTCGGCCCTCGGCGACGCCGTGGTGCCCACCGCGCTGGCGCTGGCGGTGCTGCGGGCCACCGGCTCCACCACCGCCCTCGCCGTCGTGCTCGGCTGCGCGATGGTCCCCCGGCTACTGCTGCTCCCCCTCGGCGGCGTGCTCGCCGACCGCTTCGACGCCCGGCGCGTCGCCCTCGGCACCGACCTGGTCCGCTGCGCCGCCCAACTGGTCGTCGGCCTGGAACTGCTCGGCGGCACGCCATCCCTGGCGCACCTCGCCCTCGCCTCCGCCGTCGGCGGCGCCGCCTCCGGCTTCGCCATTCCCACCGCGTCGCCGCTGGTCGCCGGCACCGTGCCCGGCGAGGGCCGGCAGCGGGCCAACGCGCTGGTCGGGGTGAGCGCCAACGCCAGCCGGCTCGCCGGACCCGCGCTGGCCGGGCTGCTGATCTTCAGCCTCGGGCCCGGCTGGGCGTTCGTGCTCGACGCCGCGTCGTTCGCCGTCAGCGCCGCGCTGCTCGCGGTCATCCGGGTCCGGCACGTGCCCGTCGCGCACCGGTCGCTCCGGGCCGACCTGGTCCTCGGCTGGCACCAGGTGCGCTCCCGCGACTGGTACTGGAGCAGCCTGCTCGCCCACGCGGTGTGGAACGGCGCCGCCGCCGTGCTGCTCACCCTCGGCCCGCTGGTCGCCGTGGACCGCCTCGGCGGGGAAGGCGTCTGGGTGCTGCTCCAGCAGGCGGGGGCCGTCGGCCTGCTGGCCGGCTCGCTGCTCGCCGGCCGGGTCCGCCCCGCCCGCCCGGTGCTGGTGGGCAACCTGGCCCTCGCCACGTACGCCGCGCCGCTGCTGCTGCTCGCCGCCGCCGCGCCCGCCGCGGCCACCGTCGTCGCCTACTGCCTCGCGCTGACCGCCCTCGGCTTCCTCAACCCGGTCTGGGAGACCGTGGTGCAGGCGCAGTTCCCACCCGAGGTGCTGGCCCGGGTCACCTCGTACGACTGGCTGATGTCGCTGGCCGCCATGCCGATCGGGTACGCCCTCGCCCCGGCCGCCGCCGGAACCTGGGGCGCGTCGACCCCGCTCGTGGCGGCCGGGGCGCTGGTCCTGCTCGCCTGCGCCGGCACCGCCGCCGTGCCCGGCGTACGCCGGCTGCGCTGGCCGGCCCCCGCCCCGGCGGCGGCCGAGGCACCGGTGCCGGCGTGAGGCCGACCAGCGTCAGAGCCGGTGCCCGGTGGTGGCGTCGACGTGCCCGGGCACCTCGTCGTGGCGGTCGCCCACGCTGGAGGTGCCGGACGGCTCGAACATCAGGATGGACGCGCCGCCGGGCGCGGACGGCCGGTGCTCGACCCCGCGCGGCACCACGTGCACCGCGCCGCGCGGCAGCACCACCTCCCGCTCGGCGCCGTCCGCGCCGTCGCGCAGGGCGATCCGCAGCTCCCCGTCGAGCACCAGGAAGAACTCGTCGGTGTGCTCGTGGACGTGCCAGACGTGCTCGCCGGCGACCTTGGCGATCCGCACGTCGTAGTCGTTGACGGTGGTGACGATGCGCGGGCTCCACAGCTGCTCGAAGCTCGCGAGGGCGGCGGCCAACTCGATCGGCTCAGTGCTCATCGCCCCATCCTGACGCAGCGCGCCGGTCAGAGGAACCGGTGCATCACGTGCAGGCCGACCCGGCCCAGGGTGGGGTGCGCGAACGCCTGCGGCACCGTGCCGATCACCGTGAACCCGAGCCGCCGGTACAGCCGCACGGCCACCGTGTTGCTCTCCGCCACCGCGTTGAACTGCATCGCGGCGTAGCCCTGGCGGCGGGCCCAGTCGAGGGTGTGCTCGACCAGCGCCCGGCCGACGCCCTGTCCCCGCGCGGCGGCCGGCACCATGTAGCTGGCGCTGGCCACGTGCGAGCCGGGACCGGGCTTGTTGGGACCCGCCTTGGCGGTGCCGAGGATCCGCCCGTCCGCCTCGGCGACCACGGTCAGCCCCGGCGGCCGTTCCACCCACACGTCGTGCAGCACCTCCGACGGCCACGCCGGGTCGTACGGGAAGGTGTCGCCGGCCTCGATCACCTCGGTCAGGATCGGCCGGACCTGCGCCCAGTCGGCCTCGGTGTACTCGCGGATCCGCACGCCGGGAGGCTAGCCGCGCCCCGCGCGGTGACGCCAGCCGGTTTCCGCCGGCTGCGCGACCGGCACCACGGCCCGCCATACTTGGCGCCATGCTCTGGGGTGTCAGCGGACCGCTCTTCCTGCTCGACTACGTCTCGGCGGTCGCCGTGGCCCTCGCGATCGCCGTGGCGGTACGCGAGCTGACCGGCGCGCGGGCCCGGGGCGCCGAGCCGGACCCGGTCGAACTGGCGTACCTGACCGACCGGGCCGGGCTGGCCTGCCAGGTCGGCATGGCCGCGCTGCACCGCGCCGGCGTGGTACGCCCCGGCGAACTGGCCACCCTGACCGTGGACGGCCCGCCACCGGTCCGCTCCCCGCACCTGGTCCGGGCCCTGCACGCCGCACTGCGCCGGCCGCAGACCTGGGCCGGTGTGCTGGCCGACCCGCAGGTGGGGCGGGCCCTGCGCCGGCTGGTGGCCCGGCTGCTGCGCGACGGTTGGCTGCTCACCCCGGCCCAACGGCGGCGGGTGGCACTGGGCACCCTGCCCCTGTTCGCGGTGGCCGCCGTCGGGCTGACCCGGATCGTCGACAGCGCCGTCGAGGGCCGAGACGCCGGCGGACCCGCCTCCGTGGTCGGCCTGCTGCTGTGCTGCGTGGCCACCGCCCTCGGCGGCTGGTGGCTGAGCGAGGTGCCGGAGACCGGGGCCGCCGCCCGCCGGCTGCTGCGCCGGCTGCGCCGCCGGCACGCGGAGCTCGACCCGCAGCGCCGCCCCGCCTGGAGCGAACACGGCACCGACGAGCTGCTGACCGCGATGGCCCTGTACGGCCCGCGCCCGCTGCTGGCCGTCGCGCCCCGCCTCGGCGCGCTGGTCGGCATCGACGCCGACCGCACCCGCCCGGACCCGCAGCGCACACTGGCCCGCCGCTGACCGCTGACCGCGGGCCGTCGCGCCCACGGCACGGCCGGACCGCCGGCCCGGCGTGGCCGGCGGTCCGCGCCGCTCAGCGCAGCGCGTCGGCCTCCCGGATGAGCCGGCTCAGGTCCCGCACCTCGGCGTCGTCGGTCGCCTCGGCGGCCCCCTGCGCGATCGCCGCCAGATCGGCCAGCCGGGCCTGCGTGCCGCCGCGCAACGCCTCGGCGAAGTAGCCGGCCGCGTAGCAGGTCCGCAGCCGTGGGGACGCCTCGGTGAACGGTCGGTCCAGCGCGGCCACGGTCACCGACTCGTACGTCTCGGCCGGCGCCCGGTCCTTCGGCGCGGTCCAGCGCACCTGCACCCGGGCCACCCGCGTCGAGGCGGACGCCCCCTCGGCCAGCCGCACCGCGTACAGGGCGGTGACGCTGTGCCCGGGGCCCACCTCGCCGCCGTCGACCCGGTCGTCGCGGAAGCTCTCGTCGGCGATCGCCCGGTTGTCGTAGCCGATCAGCCGGTAGGAGGTCACCGTCGCCTCGTCGAAGGTCACCTGCACCTTGGCGTCGAGCGCCCGCAGGCTCAGCGTCGCCGGCAGCTGCTGCACGAACACCCGGCGGGCCTGCTCCCGCTCGCCGACGTAGACCGCGAAGCCGTCACCCCGGTCGGCCAGCTGCTCCATCAGCGCGTCGCCGTAGTCGCTGCCCACCCCCACGCCGAGCAGCGTGATCTGCTTCTGCGCCTCCTCGCGGACCCGGCGCAGGATCGGCTCCGCCTCGGTGCTGCCGGTGTTGGCCAGCCCGTCGGAGAGCACGATCACCCGGTTGGTCCGCCCCTCCCGGAAGCCGTCGCGGGCCACCCGGTAGCCGAGCACCAGGCCCGCCTCCAGGTTGGTGCTGTCCCGGGTACGCAACGAGTCGATCGCCTCGTGCAGGGTGCGGGCCTCGGCGACGGGCGTCATCTCCCGTACCACCCGCGCCCGGGTGCTGAACTCGACGATCGCGATGGAGTCGGTCGGCCGCAGCTGGTCCACCAGCGTGTGCAGGGCATCGCGCACCAGGTCCAGCCGGCCCGGCTCGTCCATCGAGCCGGACACGTCGACGACGAACGTCAACGCCGCGTCCGGGCGGTCGCGGCGGTCCTCCGCACGGGTCTGCAGCCCCACCCGCAGCAGCCGCTCGTCGTCGGCCGCCTCGTGCTGCTGCGGCAGCCGGGCCCCGTCGACGTGCACCGCGAAGCCGTCCCCGGCGGGCTGCGGGTAGTCCTGCCGGAAGGAGTTCACGAACTCCTCCGGCCGCACCTCGGCGCGCTCGGGCAGCCGGCCGTCGCGGATCAGCCGGCGGGTGTAGCCGTACGAGGCGGTGTCGACGTCCATCGCGAAGGTGGACGCCGGATCCTCCCGGGTGCTCGTCTCGCCGCCGCCCGACCAGGGCGCGGTGGCGCCGGGGCGGGCCGGGCCGCGCGCCGAGTCGCTGCGCGGGCCGCCGGCCGTGCAGGCGCCGGAGGTCAGCGCGGCGGCCAGCAGCACCGGCACCAGCAGTGACCGTCTGAGATGGCTCATCGGACCCTCCCGAATGGACTGGACGGAATGTGGTCCGGCCGTGGCGCGCCGGATCCGTTGCGGTCATTGACGCAGCCCGACGGGTCGGCGGCTCCCGCCGTGGCCGAGCCGATACCCAAGCGTGAGAGTCGTGACCGAGCCGTGCGCGAAGCGTGACCGGAACCGGTCGGCACGATCGGCGGCCCCGTGCTGCGCCCCCACCACCGATGCGGCAGAGTGGGCCGGTGTCGGCAGCCGAGACCACCGGGCGGACGACCGTGCAGGGCCCGAGCGGGGTGGTGTTCCCCACCACCGGCACCACCCGCAGCACCAGCGCGCTGGGGCGGGCCGTGGTGGCCGACGCCCTGCGCGCCGTCGACCCGGTCGGCGCCCGTGCCGCCGAGCACGAGACCGACTGGCGGCACGGCTACCTCGGCCACTTCCGCCGCCTGGTCGAGGCCGGACTGCTGTCGCGGGACGCGGCGCTGACCGTCGCCCGCGACGGCCTCGCCGCCCTGCACGGCCGGATGCGCTACCTGCCCGACGGTGGTCCCGAGGTGGGCCTGGCGCAGGGCGTTCGACCTGCCCGCCGAACAGCCGCTGGAGACCGCCACGGTCACCGGCCGGGGCGAGGTCGAGCGGGAACTGTCCCTGCCGTACCGGGGACAGCGGCTGCGCGGCGACGACCTGCGCCGCCGCCTCGACGCCTGGGTGGCGGCGGGGGTGATCGAACCCAGCTGCGCCGAGGCGGTCGGCGCGGTGGCGGCCAACCCCGACTGGCTGGACCTGCGCGACCAGAAGATCGTGGTGCTCGGCGCGGGCGCGGAGATGGGCCCGCTGCCGTCGGTGCTGCGCTGGGGCGGCGACGTGGTCGCCGTCGACCTGCCCCGCCCCGACATCTGGCAGCGGCTGCTGCGCACCACCCACCGCCACGGCGGCCGACTGCACCTGCCGGTCCGCCCCGGCACCGCCGCCGACGACGCCGCGCTGGCCGCGCACGCCGGCGCCGACCTGCTGCACCACCTCCCCCAGGCCGCCGCCTGGCTGCGCGGCCTGGACGGTCGCCTGGTGCTGGGCAACTACGTGTACGCCGACGGCGCGACCAACGTCCGCGTCGCCACCGCCGTCGACGCGCTCACCGTGCACCTGGGCCGGCACCGCCCGGACGTCGCGCTCGCCTTCCTGGCCACCCCCACCGACGTGTACGCCGTGCCGGCCGACGCGGTCGCGCACGCCGAACGCGGCTACGCGGCCCGGGGCGCGCTGCGCCGGTCGCTGCGGGTGCTCTCCGGGGGCCGGCTGCTGCACCGCAACTACCCGCCGCACGCCGACCCGGGGCTCAACGACAGCCTGGTGCCGCAGCAGGGCCCGAACTACGCCCTGGCCAAGCGGCTGCAACGGTGGCGCGCGGCGGTGGCCCGCGACGCCGGCACGACCGTGTCGTTCACCGTGGCCCCGCCGACGCGTACCCGCTCGGTGCTGCGCAACCGGGCCCTGGCCGCCGCGTACGCGGGCGCCCACCGCTTCGGCATCGAGGTGTTCGAGCCGGCCACCAGCAACACGCTGATGGCCGCGGTGCTGGTGCACGACCTGCGCACCCAGGGCGGACCACGGCAGCCGCACCCCTGGCAGGACGAGGCGTACGCGGCGGCGCACGGCGGCCTGTGGCGGGTGCCGTACGCCCCGCGCAGCGCCCTCGGTCTCGCGGTGCTGCTCGGGCTCGGCGGCGCACGCGCCTGACCGGCACAGGTTTCCTTGTCTTGGCCCTCGGGAAGCCACGAACATGGCCGAGACCTTCGCAGACCAGGACCTGACCACCCTGCGGTCCATCGCGCGCGGTGCCGGCATAACGGACACCGAGCGCATGCCGCACGACGAACTGGTGCAGATGTTGCGCCGCGCCGGGCTGGCCGAGCCGGACGCCCGAAGCACCGACACCGGCCCGGACGAGGGCCTCTACCACGCCCGCGGCGTGGGACGACGCGAGTCCACTGGCGCGCGGAGCGGCTGGCCGGACCAACCGACCCGGGATCCCGCCGGCTGGTCCGGCGTGGGCGGCAGCGACCTGCGCCTGGGTGACGAGAGCACCGGCGGGCGCGCCGCGCAGGAGGCGACCGGCGCCCGACGCGGCCAGTCGCAGGCCCCCGCGCCGCAGGACGCCCGCGGCGTCCGGGGCGACATCGCGGACCCGGCCGGCTGGTCCGGCGTGGGCGGCAGCGACCTGCGCCTGGGTGACGAGAGCACCGGCGGACGGGCCGCCGAGGAGGCGATCGACGCCCGACCCGGGGAGTCCGGCACCGAGATCGACGACCGCACGCAACGCTGACCGGCGCGGTCCGGCCGCCCCGGCCCGCGCCGGCCGGGGCGGCGGTGCGCGCGGATCACCCCGGCGTACGCGTGCTCACCGGTCGTCGCGCCGGCGGGCCAGGTGCACGGTGAGGTCGGCGACGACCGCCACCGTGTCCGGCAGCACCTGCCGGATCCGCTGCAACGCCTGCTCCCGCCGCGCGGCGGGCAGTTCGAGGTAGGCCGACACGGTGGACAGTTGGCCGACGTACTCGTCGGCGGTCATCGTGAGCCGACGCGCGATCACGTGCTGGCGGACGTCGGTGAAGCACGGCGACCGGCGCAGCTCCGTGCCCGGCCACTGCATGGACTCCGTCGGCGGCGTCCCGTCCGGCGAGGGAACGTCGTCACTGGCCAGGAAGGGTGCGCGGGCGGCGTGGACCGCGTCCTCGACGGCCCGGTCGAGCAACTGCTGCACCGGCCCGCCGAACGAGGCGAGGACGCCGCCGGGCTCCAGCAGGGCGGCCAGGCGCGCGGCCCGGCCATCCGGTTTCGTCCAGTGCAGCGCCGCCGCCGCGTAGACCAGCCCGTAGCGCTCGCCCGGGCGCAACTCCTCGAACGCCGCCAGCACCGGGTTGACCTGCGGGGGCACGTGCTTGCGCAGCTCGGCGAGCATGGCCGGATCCGGCTCGGTGGCGGTGACCGTGATCCCCCGACCGGCGAACAGCCGCGTCGCCTTGCCGGTCCCGGCCCCGATCTCCAGCGCGGTACGCACCGGCCGGCCCGCGTACGCCAGCACCAGGTCGGCCAGCTCGTCGGGATACCCCGGCCGGAACCGTTCGTACGCCTCGGCCACCGTTCCGAAGCTCAACGCGCGTCCAGGCATGCCGAGCATCCTGGCACGGCACGTGCCGCGGTCGCCGCCACATTTCCCCACCGCCTAGGCTCGGGCGGTGCTGTCACAGGTGCCCGGGCTCTCGCGCCACTTCACCGAGGACTCGCTGCGGGCGTACCTGCTGCGCCGCGCCGAACGGCAGTCCGGCGGCTGCCTGATCGTGCGCGGTTACGGCGACCGGCGCGGCGTGCACCAGAAGGTCGCCGGCCGGGCCTGGGCGCATGTCGCGGCGTACGCCGTCTTCGTCGGCGGCTACCGACCCGACCTGGACGTCCACCACTCGTGCGGGGTCGCCGACTGCATCGAGCCGACGCACCTGCGCCAGCTCAGCCGGGCCGACAGCGCCCGGTTGCGGGCCCAACGGCCGCAGTGCCGCAACGGGCACGACCGCGAGACCGATCCGGGCACCGGCCGCTACCGTGCGGTCTGCCGCCGCTGCAACAGCGAGGCCCAGCGGCGGTGGCGGGAGCGCCGGGCCGCGCAGGTCGCCGAGGCCCGCGCCCGGCACGGCCGCACGTGACCGCCGGACGGCCCGCTAGGCGGTCGGGTGACGCCGGGCGGCGACCCCGCTGAGCACGGTCGCGGCAGCCAGGGCGATCAGGACCGCGAGCCAACTGGACACGAAGGGGGTGGCCACGAAGCCCTGGTTGCCGGCGAAGGCGGCCGGGTCGGCCGTGCGTACACCGAGACCCCAGGCCAGCACAGCGGTGGTGGCGGCGGCCATGCCCACCGCCGTCGCCGTCACGGCCGCCGACCGCAGCCGCGCCGGCCCGGCGGCCGGCACCCGCCGCAGCACCCGCGTCGCCGCCCACGCCGTCGCGGCCAGGACGCCGAGCCCGGCGGCCACGAGCACCGCGAACGCGGCCGCGTTCGGTCCCGAGCGCGCCCCGTGTCCCGTGGCCACGGCGGTGACGATCCACGCCACCGCGCACCAGGCCGCCACCGCCACCAGGGGGGCCGCGACGTACTTCCCCGTGCCGTTCGCCCGGCCGCGGACGATGACGGCGGCTGCCGGCGCCGCCGCGGCGGCCAGCGCCAGCAGGGCCACCGCCGACGCGATCGCCATCGCGGTGTGGGCGGTGGGCGCGATACCCGGGAAATCCTCGGCGAGCTTGGCGAAGCCGAGCCCGGCCGCGGTGAACAACGCGGCCGACCAGACGGGCAGGGCGAGTGGTGAACGGACGGACATCAGCGCACCTCCGTGAGCGCGAACGGCCCCGAGCAGTGAATCGACCACGAGCCGGGGCCTGCGATGGACCTGCATGTCGCAGAGCAACTGGGCGTATTCCTCGCCGTACCGGTGCCGCCAGGTCGACGGGTAGCAGCCGACCAGCACCCGTACCAGGCGGATGTCGCCGCTCATGCCGGCCTCACCCGCAGCCGGTCCAGGCTGAGGGTGGCCAGCCGCCGCATCCGCTGCGCCTGCCCGGCCAGCTCAGCCGCTCCGGCAGCGGTCAACCGGTACGGCCGGCGCCGTCCCTGCACCGGCAGGCCTTCGATCAGCCCGCGCTCCTCCAGCCGTTGCAGAGCCGCGTACAACGTTCCCGGGCCCAGCGTCACGTCCGCCTGCGCGGCGATGTCCATGGTGATCGCGTAGCCGTGCTTCGGGCCCTCCGCGAGGCTCGTCAGCACCAACAGCCCCGGTTCGGCCCACCGGCCCAGTTCCTCGCCCACAGCTCCTCCGTCATTCGCTATATCGCCGAGCGTACTACGCGAGGCGATATAGCGACAGCTCTCGGGCCATCCCGCGTTCCTCAGATACCGGCGCGATCGGCGCTGCGCGGGTCGTCGACGCGGGCGGCCGCGTAGGCCTTCCCGGCCCGGGCGACGTACCGCCACGGCCGGGCCTTGTGCAGGGCCACGTCCAACGCCGGGTCGGTGCGGTCGAGGTCGACGCAGATCACGTCCGGCGCGTCCGGGCGGGCCCGCCGCAGCACGTGCCCGTGCGGGCCGATCACCGCCGACGGGCCGGCGGGAGCGCACTGGGCGGGCACCGCGACGCTGACTCAGAACCCGTGCGCGGCGGCGTGTCCGCGCACCATCGTCTCGAAGACCGGATCCTCGGAGAAGGTGGAGAAGAGCACGCAGTCCACGCCGAGCGCACGCTGCTCCGACCACAGCTCGGGGAAGGCCACCTCGATGCAGATCAGGAACCCGAACCGGAACCCGTCCACCTCGACGACGCAGGTGTGGTCGCCGGGCGTGTAGTAGCCGGTCAGCTCGGCGTACGAGATGAAGCGCTTGTCGTACCGGTCGGCCAGCGCGCCCCGGTCGTCGATCACCCAGAGCGAGTTGTGCGGGCGGTGACCGCCGGAGAGCCGGTGGTTGCCGCCCACCACCACCCAGACGCCGAGCTCCCCGGCCAGCGCCATCGTGCGGCGCAGCTCGTCGGCCACCGGCGCCCAGTCGATGCGCCATCCGGCGAAGTGCGGCTTCGCGGCGCCCGCGTAGCCGGACAGCGCCCCCTCGGCGAAGTGGACCAGTCGCGCTCCCTCGTCGGCGGCCCGCCGCATCGCGGCGCGGATAGCGGCGCCGTTGGCGGCCGGCTCGGTGCCGACCTCGGTCTGCGCGACGGCGATCCGGATCGTGTCTGCCACCGCCGCACCGTAACGGACGTCCCGACCTACCGGTCCGGACCGGCCGTCGCCGTCCGCAACGCGCTCAGCCATTCGACGCCGAGCCGGCGGCCGTCGGGGAACCGGTCGTCCCGGTCCCAGCGCCACGCGGTGACCATCGCCAGCACGAGGGTCCGGCAGTTCCGCAGCAGCTGCCGGTCCACGCCCGGGTAGTGGTCGCCGACCTCCTCGGGCGCATGGGCCAGGTCGAACTCGACCGGCCCTCGGCAGCAGGTCTCGAAATCGATGAAGAGCGGCCCGGCGCGGGTCGCGAGCAGGTTGCCGGGATGGGGCTCGCCGTGCAGGAGCTGCTCGGGCCGACCGCTGTCGCCGACCGCCCGACGCGTACGCGCCAACGTCCCGGCGAGGAACACCCGGTCCGGGGCGGTCAACTCCGGCGTCCGGGCCGGGTCGGACACCAGCAGCTGGGCCTCGGCGACCCGGTCGGTGACGTGCGGGGTGGGCAGGTCGACGGTGCGCATGCCGGCGTGCAGCCGCAGGAGCGCGTCCGCGTACGCGGTGGGCGGCACCGGCCGGGTGGTCACCGGTGGGTGATAGGTCCAGAAGGTGACCACGTGCTCGCCCTGGATCAGGACCTCGGGCGCCGCCGGTGCGGCCACCGGACTCCCCGCCTCGGCCAGCCGCGACGCGACGTCCACTTCGAGCTGGGCGCACTGGCGTGCGGCCGGCGACACCCGGGCGAGCACGTCGCAGGGCACCAGGCGCAGGGTCAGCGTGTTCGAGTCGTGCAGGACGGTGGCGTTGTGGACGGTCAGGCCGAGCCGCGCGGCACCCGCCAGGGCCGCCCGCGTCGCCTGTCGGGTCCGTGCTGCCTGCATCGCCGCACCGTAGCCCGTCGCATGCCCTGAGGCAGCCGCATTTCGGCTTTCACAACATCTTGAGTCCTTACGCACAAGAACTGTCATTATGATGTGCCGACCATATGTCCGATTTGCACGGCCGATTTACCTGATTGGCATTATCAGTAATTCATTAATGAGCTGATCGTGTGAGTGGAACGAGTCGGCCTGGTACCGGACCACCCCCGCTCCTGGCGGTCAAGGAGTTCAGGAGTGCCCGGCAACGCCGCCCAACCTCGACGCAGACGGGCACCCGCCGGCGTCGAGCGGCCACTACGGTGACCACATGGGACAGGACGACCGACTCCGCCACGCCTCGTCGTTCGGCGCGGCGGCGACCGCGTACGCCGAGCACCGCCCGGACTACGCGCAGGACGCCGTGCGCTGGGCGCTCGACCCCGCCCCCGGTCGGCGGATGCTCGACCTCGGTGCCGGGACCGGCAAGCTGGCCACCACCCTGCTCGCCGTCGGCGCGGAAGTCACCGCCGTGGAGCCCGATCCGGCGATGCTGGCCGAGCTGCGCCACGCCCTGCCGCAGGTACGCGCCCTGCCCGGCAGCGCCGAGGCGATCCCGCTGCCGGACGCGTCCGTCGACGCGGTGCTGGCCGGTAACGCCATGCACTGGTTCGACATGGCCGTCGCCGGACCGGAGATCGCCCGGGTGCTGGCCCCCGGCGGGATCCTGGCCGGTCTCTGGAACGCCCTCGACGACCGCGTCGACTGGGTCGCCGGACTGGCCCGGGTCAGCGGGAGCGCGGCGATCGGCCCGCGTGACACCCCCGCCGGCTGGCGCGTCGAGACGGCCGACATGCACCTGCCGAAGACCGGCGACGACGTCCGGTTCACCGGGCCCGAGCAGGCCGAGTTCCCGCACGGGCAGCGGCGCACCGCGGACTCACTGGTGGCGACCCTGGCCACCCGGGCCGGCATGCTGGTCATGCCGGCACCGGAGCGCGAGGCCACCCTGGAGCGGATCCGCGCCTACCTGGCGAGCCGGCCGGAAACCGCGCAGGGTGAGTTCACCCTCCCGATGGTGACCTGCGTCCTGCGGGTCCGCCGCAGGTAGGGATCAACCGAACCAGGCCATCGCCTCCCCGTGGCCGCGGGTCCAGGCCAGCGGGACACCGTCGCGCGCCAGCACGTTGTGCAGCCGCTCGTCCGGTGCGGCCGGCAGCCCGGCGTACGGCAGCACCTCGGGCGTCTCGACCGAGATCCAGTGCCCGGGCAGGTCACGGACCAGGGCGGTGAACGCCTCCCGGCGGGCAGCCGGGACCTGGTAGAGCACCGAGGTGTGGAACACCACCAGGGTCGCGTCGGATGGGGCCTGCGCGGCCAGCGCCGGCAGGTCGTCCACCAGGTCGCCGGGGACCAGCCGGGGCGGATCCGCGGCGGCGACGGCGGCCGCCGCGAGCAGCCGCTCGCGGCGGTGCCGCTGCTCGGGCCAGACCAGCGCCGCCAACCAGGCCAGGTCGGCCGGGTCGGTGACGTCCAGCGGGTTCAGGTCCAGCCCGGCCCGCCACACCACGTCGGGCAGCCGGGTCGGAGCCGCCGCACCGGAGAGGGCACAGTCGAGCACCGGACCGCCGGCACCGAGCCGGTACGGGCCGTACCGGTAGGTGTAGCGGTCGGGGTACAGGCCCAGCCCGGCGGCCGCGCCGACCTCCAGCAGCGCGAGGGGCTGCGGCAGCGTGGCGAGCGCGGGCAGCAGCAGCGCGCAGCGCCCGGCCTCGTTGGTCTGGGTGGCGCGGGTACGCAGCTGCGCCGCGACGCCCGGCCAGTTCGCCACGGTGAAGTCGTGGCAGGCGGCCGGGTCGTGCACCGGGCCACCGAGCAGCCGGAGGACGCCGAACAGCAGATTCGGTTGCCGCTTCGCCACGGGCACGGTCTCCAGCAGCGCCAGGACCTCGGGGTCGTCGGCGATCGCGAGGGCCAGTCGCTCGTACGTCGGTGACACACCCCGCGCCTCACGCGCGGCGAACGCGGCGTACCTCGATGCGGTCGTCACCCGTGCGATGGTCGCACAGGCCGGCGCGCTGCCGGGTCCCGTGCTCAGCGCGCCGGCGTCAGGTCCCGGCCGGCGATCAGCGCGGCGACGATCCGGGGCAGCGCCGATCCGATCGGCTCGCGGATCACCTCGTCGGCGAGGTGGTCGTAGGGCGTCTCGTCGCGGTTGACGATGATCAGGCGGGCACCCGCCTCGACCGCGACGGCGCAGAGCGAGGCGGCCGGCTCGACCCGCAGCGAGCTGCCCACCGCCAGCAGCAGTGGGGAGACGGCGGCGATCCGGCGGGCGTGGTCGAGCACCTGCCCGTCGAGGTACTCGCCGAAGAGCGTCACCGCGAGGGCGAGGACCGCGCCGCACCCGCCGCAGGTCGGATCCTCCTCGCCGGCCCGGACCCGGGCCAGCACCGGCGGCGTCGGGGTGGTGGCCCCGCAGCCGGTGCACCGGGTCCGGTGGATGGTGCCGTGCAGCTCCAGGACGGTCCGGTCGGCCAGGCCGGCCCGCTGGTGCAGGCCGTCGACGTTCTGGGTGAGCACCCGCACGGCGGTGCCGGCGTCGCGCAGCGCGACCAGCGCCCGGTGGGCGACGTTCGGCTCGGCCCGCCAGGCGGGGTGCTCGGCGTAGGTGCGCCAGAACCGGGCGCGGGCCTCCGGGTCGCGCCGGAACCGGTCGTAGGTGAAGGCGTCCAGCGCGGCGGGGTCGCGCGTCCACAGCCCGTCGGGGCCCCGGTAGTCCGGGATCCCGGAGTCGGTGGAGATACCCGCGCCGGTCAGCACCGCCACCCGGGTGATCCCCCGGGCCCACTCCCCCGTCGTGTCCATGGCGGTCAGGGTAGGAAGCGGTCGTCCTGTCCCGCGAGTGCTTTTCGCCGGTTCCGGGGCTGATCAGGCGGTCAGCGTCGCCGCCACGGCAGCCGCCACCACCGGCGAGGACGCGTCGGCGCGGGGGGAGCCGGCGGCGCGGTGGTGGCGACGGTGGCCGCGCGGTGCTGCCGCTCGGTGCGCCAGCGGCGTACCGCGTCGTCGACGTTGACCGGGCGGACCACCACCCGCGGGCCTGTCGGCGCCCGCAGCCAGGCCACGATCTCCGTGTTCAGCGCGGCGACGTACGTCCGGACGGCCTGCTCGGTGGGCAGGTCCCGCAGCTCGTCGGGGAGCTGCTCGACGCGGCGACGCAGCTGCAGCGGGGTGGGCAGCAGCAGGTCCGACGGGAGCTGTTCGCGCTCCAGGAAACTCTTGATCCACCACGACTCGTCGTACGGCAGGTTCCGGCCCGGGATCGGCCGGCCGGCGCCGGGCAGGTTGTCGAACTCGCCGCGTTCCTGCGCCGAGCGGATCTGCGCCTCGACCGACGCCTCCCAGCCGTACGTCACCGTCGTCACCTCCCGCGCTCCACCGTATCCGCCGCTCCCGTCCCTGGTCAGCGCCCGCCGGCAGGAACGCATTCCCCGCAGGCGGCCGGGGTCGGTGGGGCGTACATTCGCCAGGGGCCGGCGGTCGGTCCGGGGAGGTGTCGGTGGCGTGCGCGACTGGCTGATCGGTCTCGGCATGGCCGTGGCGTGCCTGCTGGCCAGTTGGGCGCTGCTGGTGCTGCTGGCCCGGCGGCTGCCGCCGGGCATCCTGCGCGACCTGGCCGCGTTCATCCCCGACTGCCTGACCACCGTGCGCCGGCTGCGCCGCGACCCCCGGGTGCCGCCACGCGCCAAGGTGGCCATCGTCGTGGCGGGGATCTGGCTGGCCAGCCCGATCGACCTCATCCCCGAGTTCCTGCCGGTCATCGGCCCGCTCGACGACATCGTGGTGGTCGCCCTGGCCCTGCGCTACGCCGGCCGGCAGGTGCCCCGACAGGTGCTGCTCGACGCGTGGCCCGGCGAGCCCCGGCTGCTGCTGCGTCTGCTCGGCCCGGCCGGTGGTGCGGTGAGCCCCGCGCCGGACCACCCGGGTACCGCAACGGTGAGCCCTGCGCCGGACCACCCGGGTACCGGACCGGTGGCCCCGGGGCCGGACCGCCCGGCCGCTGAGTGACGGCGACGCTGCTGGTCGCCTCGGCGGCGGCGTTCCTGCTGGCCGCGCTCTCCGCGGTGACCGGGTTCGGGGGCGGGGTGCTGCTGCTGCCGGTGTTCACCGCGTTGTTCGGGTTGCGGGTGGCGGTGCCGGTGCTCACGCTCGCGCAGCTGTCCAGCAACGCCGCCCGGGTGTGGCTGAACCGCCGGGAGCTGCGCCCGCGGCTGGTCGGCCGGTTCGCCGCCGGGGCGGTGCCGTTCGCGCTGGCCGGGGCGCTGCTGCTGGCGCACGCGCCGCTCGCCGCGCTCAAGCGGCTGCTCGGGGTGTTCCTGCTGGCGGTCGTCGTGTGGCGACGCTGCGGTCGCGCACCGGGCCGTCCGAGCGAGCGGTCCTTCGTGGCGGTCGGCGCGGCCTCCGGCATCGGGTCGGCGCTGCTCGGCTCGGTCGGGCCGCTCACCGCGCCGTTCTTCCTGGCGTACGGGCTGACCCGGGCGGCGTACGTGGGCACCGAGGCGGCCGCCGCGCTGACCCTGCACCTGTCGAAGACCGCCGGGTACGCGGCGGCGGGACTGCTCTCCGGCCGGGTGCTGCTGCTCGGGGCGGCGCTGACCCCGGCCACCCTCGCCGGCGCGTGGGTCGGTCGGCGCGTCGTCGGGCGGATCAGCGACCGGGCCTTCGTGGCGCTGGTCGAGGCGGGCCTGGTGGCGGCGGCGCTGCTCTTCCTCGCCGGGCGCTGAGCGGGACGGCTCAGCGCAGCTTCGGGTCGAGGGCCTCGCGCACCGCCTCGCCCAGCATGACGAAGCTGAGCACCGCGGTGACCAGGAACGCGGCCGGGAAGAAGAGGAGGTACGGCGAGACCCGGATGTACTGCTGCGCCTCGCTGATCATGATGCCCCAGGACACGACGGGGGTCTTCAGGCCGATGCCCAGGAAGGACAGGGTGGCCTCGGCGCCGATGAACGAGCCGACCATGATCGTGCCGTAGACCAGCAGCGGGGCCAGGCAGTTCGGCAGCAGGTGCTTGAGGACGATGCGGCCGGTGCCGGCGCCGAGCGCGCGGGCCGCCACGATGTAGTCGGCCTCCTTGGTGGCCAGCACCGACGAGCGCATCAACCGCATCACCACGGGCCACATCAGCACCACCATGGAAGCGGTGACCAGGGCCATGATCTGCCATTCGCTGTTGTCGGTGCCGGCGCCGTTGAAGGTGGTCAGGATGACGATGGCGCCGAGCACGAACGGCAGCCCGAAGAAGATGTCGGCGATCCGCGACAGCAGGCCGTCGACCCAGCCGCCCCGGTAGCCGGCGATCAGGCCCATCGCCCCGCCGATCAGCAGGACGCCCAGGGTGGACAGCACCGCCACCACGATGGAGGCCCGCGCGCCGTAGATGGTGCGGGCGTAGACGTCGCGGCCCTGCACGTCGTAGCCGAACCAGGCGTCGGCGGACGGCTCGACGCGGCTGCGCGACAGCGAACCGTTGACCGGGTCACCGGAGGTGAACAGCTGGGGGAACGCCGCCATCACCAGGAACACCACGATGATCGTGGCCGAGATCCAGAACAGCGGCTTGCGGCGCAGGTCGAGCCAGGCGTCACCGAGCAGCCCGCGCGGCTCCTGCTGGCGGCGGACGCGCTCGGGCAGGCCGGCGTCGGTGGGCGCGCCGGAGCCGGCCTCGGTGGGCATGGTCGCGGGGGGCGTCGAGACCATCGACGCGGTACTCGGGTCGGACATGAGCCGCACCTCGCTCCGCTCGGCGCGGGCGCGGCGCACCCGCGCGGCCGGCGTTGCCGATGCCGACCACGGTATCGGCAACCATCGCGCGCCGGGTGCCGCGACGGACACAACCGGACAGAAGCGACGGTGCTCAGGGCCGCTGTCGGATGTGGCGGTGCCCGTCGCGCGGGAACGGCGGGTGGGCGGGCAGCACCTCCGCGAAGACGTACCCGCACTTCTGCGCCACCCGGCAGGAGGCCGGGTTGTCCACCTGGTGCAGCAGCTCCAGCCGGGTCAGCCCGGTCGCGGCGAAGCGCGCGAACGCCCAGGCGCTGACCGCGTCGACGGCGCGCGGCGCCACCCCGCGTCCCCGCGCCGGGGCGGCCGTCCAGTAGCCCACCTCGGCGTCCGGGCGGCCGGGGGTGACCTCCTTGAGCACCACGTTGGCGGCCACGCGCTCCCCGTCCGGGGTGCGCTCCAGCACCGCGAAGCTGAACCGCCGGTCGGCGGCCCAGCCCTGGTCACTGCGACGCAGGAAGGCCCGGGCCTCGGCCGGGGTGGTGACCGGTCGCCGGGTCCAGCTGCGCAGCACCGGGTCCCGGTACGCCTCCAGCACCGCGTCGAGGTCGTCCGCCCGCCACGGCCGGAGCACGAGGTCGGGGGCGGTGGGGGTGGCCGGGGCGTGCAGGACGATGGACATCCGGGCATTCTCGCCGACCGGAGGGCGCGGCGGGAGCCCCGCGCGCGGGGCTCACCACGGCGTCTCGCGCAGCACGGCCACCCCACCGGCCGCGACGGTGACCGCCTCGTCGACCGCCTCGCCGGTGACCAGCTCCCGCCCGAGCGCGGGAATGCGCTGCGGCCGGCCGGTGTGGTTGAGCAGGAACAGCCAGCTGCGGTCCCCGGACCGGCGGCGTACCGCCTCGACCCCCGGTGGCGCCTGCGGGCAGACCGGGGTGACGCCGGCGGCCCGGGCGGCCTCGACGAGCAGCCGCCGGTACGTCTCGTCGTCGGGGCGGGTCGAGACGTACCAGCTGAGCGCGGCGCCGACCCGGTGCCGGGTGACCGCCGGCGAGCCGTCCAGCACCCCACCGATGTACGCGGTGACCGTTTCCGCGCCCGCCAGGTGCACGGTCTCGGACCAGATCCGGCCGATGCCGCCGCTGGTCAACGGCACCCGTTCGTCCTCGGCCAGCGGATGGAACTCCTCGACCCGGACACCGAGCAGGTCGCGGAACGCGCCCGGGTGACCGCCGGTCCGGACCCGGGCGTGCTCGTCGGCCACGCCGCTGAGCCAGGTGACCAGCAGGTGCCCGCCACCGTGGACGTACCGGCGGACCCAGTCGACGTCCGGCTCGCCGGCCAGGTACAGGGCGGGCAGCACGAGCAGCCGGTAGCCGTCGAGCGGGTCGCCCGGCGTGACCAGGTCAGCGGTGATGCCGGCGCGCCACAGGGCCCGGTGCGCGGCGGCCACCTCGGCCGGGTGGTCCAGCCCGGGCGCCGGCATCCCCGGGTGTCGCAGCGCCCAGCCGCTACCGGCGTCCGTGGCGATGGCCACGCCGGCCTCGACCCGGCCGGTGGCCGCCTCGCCGATGCGGGCCAGCAGCCCACCGAGGCGGGTCGCCTCGCGGAACACCCGGCTGTCCGGGCCGGCGTGCGGCACCACCGCCGAGTGGAACCGCTCCGCGCCGCCGGCCGGCGCGCGCCACTGGAAGAACATCACCCCGCGCGAGCCGCGGGCCACGTGGGCCAGGCTGTGCCGGATCATCCGGCCGGGCTCCTTGGCGTGCATCCGGCCGCCGGCGGTGTGGATCTGGTTCGGTGCGCTCTCCATCAGCAGCCAGCCGGCGTCCGGGCCGTGGCCGTGCCGGGCCCAGCCGCGGGCCAGGTCGGCGGCGAGCGCGGTCTGTTCCTCGGCGCCGCCGTCCACCGCGGACGGGTAGTGGTCGACGGCGACCAGGTCGACCTGGGCGGCCCAGCGGGCGTGGTCGACGGGCACCCAGTCGCCGAGCACGTAGTTGGTGGTCACCGGCACCGCCGGGTTCGCCGCCCGCAGCAGGTCGCGCTGTTCGGCGTACGCGGCCAGCAGGGTGTCCGACCAGAACCGGCGGTGGTCGAGCAGTTGGCCGGGGTTGGCCAGGTACTGCGTGGCGCGCGGGCCGCTGACCTGCGCCCAGTCCGAGTAGTGCTGGCCCCAGAAGCTGGTCACCCAAGCGGCGTTGAGCGCGTCGAGGTCGCCGTAGCGTCCGGCCAGCCAGCGGCGGAACGCCGCGTCGGCGTACGCGCAGTGGCAGATGGTGCCGTACTCGTTGTGCACGTGCCACAGCGCCAGCGCCGGGTGGTGGGCGTACCGGTCGGCGAGCACCCCGGCGATCCGGCGGGCGGCGGCCCGGTAGGCGGGCGCGGCGGCACAGTAGGTGTCCCGGCTGCCGTGGTGCAGCCGCACCCCGTCGGCGGTGACCGGCAGCGCCCCCGGGTGCGCGAGGCTGAACCAGGGTGGCGGCGACGCGGTCGGGGTGGCCAGGGCGGCCCGGATGCCGTTGTCGTGCAGCAGGTCGAGGACCTCGTCGAGCCAGCCGAGGGTGTAGCGGCCGGGGGCCGGTTCGAGGCGGGACCAGGCGAACACCCCGATGGTGACCAGGTTGACGCCGGCCCGGCGCATCAGCGCGACGTCCTCGTGCCAGACCTCGACCGGCCACTGCTCCGGGTTCCAGTCACCGCCGTAGCAGAGCCGATCGTCGTCCCACATCGCCCGACACCCAATCCTTTTGTTGAGGAGGTGTTCAAATTATGGACAGGCCAAAGCCAAGTCAATCCCGGATGACATTGACAGTTAGTTGGGGATCCAAAGAAACTGGGGTGCCGTCCGTGCCGGCTGTCGCGAGGAGACGTCGATGCCGTACCGCCCGCCCCTGGTCCCCTACGAGACCTTCGTCGCCGACCCACCGGACCTGCCGGTCCGCGCGCCCGGCGAGCAGGGGGCCAGCGACGTGGTCCGGGCCGAGGTCGCCGGCACCGACCCGCACGGGGTCACCCTCACCGTCACCACCTCCGCCGGCGAGCTGCTGGTCGCCCGGGTCGAGGCCGCCGGCGACGGCATCATCCGGGTACGCCTCGCCGAGGATCTCGACGCCCGCAGCCGCTCCGCCCGCGCGCTGTCCCTGGTGCACCCCGCGCCCCACCCGGCCGTGGTCACCGTCGACGACAGCTACGCGCACGTCGACGCGGGCGCGGTGGTCGCCGAGATCCGCCTCGCCCCCTGGGGGCTGCGGTTCCTGCGCCCCGACGGGCAACTGCTGCTGGCCACCGACGGCGGCACCCACGACATCAGCGGCCGGCGCCGCACCCTACCGCTGGGCCGCTCCACCGTCGACGGCACGCCGGTCGCCTGGCACGAGAGCTTCACCGCTTTCGGCGACGAACGCTTCGTGGGCTTCGGGGAGAAGTTCACCCCGCTGGACAAGCGCGGGCAACGGCCGCTGATGTGGAACTTCGACGCCTTCGGCGGCGAGTCCGACCGCTCCCACAAGAACGTGCCGTTCTACCTGTCCAACCGGGGCTACGGGCTGCTCGTGGACAGCGGACTGCCCGTGCAGTTCGACGTCTGCGCCTCCACCCACAGCAGCGTGCAGCTGCTGGTCCCCGACGACCTGCTCGACTACTACGTGCTCGCCGGGCCGACCCCCACCGAGGTGCTCGACCGCTTCGACCGGCTCACCGGCCGGCCCTACCTGCCGCCCCGCTGGGCGTTCGGGGCCTGGATCTCCTCCGGCTTCTTCCCGGACAGCCAGCAGCGGGTGCTGAAGCGGGCCCGGCTGATCCGCGAGCGCGACATCCCCTGCGACGTGCTGCACCTGGACTGCTACTGGCAGGTCGCCGGCCGCTGGTCCGAGCTGCGCTGGGACGAGCAGGCGTTCCCCGACCCCGCCGGCATGCTCAAGACCCTCGCCGAGCAGGGCTTGCGGGTCTGTCTCTGGATGAACCCGTACCTGATGACCGACAGCCCGCTCTACGCCGACGCCGAGGCCGCCGGCTACTTCCTGCGCCGCGCCGACGGCAGCACGTACGTCGCCGACACGTGGCACGGCAGCTACCCGGTCTGCGCCATCGTGGACCTGACCAACCCCGCGGCGGTGCGCTGGTTCCAGGGCCTGCTGCGACCGCTGCTGACGCAGGGCGTCGCGGTGTTCAAGACCGACTTCGCCGAGGGGGTGCCGGCCGACGCGGTGGCGCACAACGGCATGACCGGGGTCGAGCTGCACAACGTGTACGCCCTGCTCTTCAACGACGTGGTCGCCGACGTCACGGAGGAGGTGGCCGGACACCGTACGGTGTGGGCCCGCTCCTCGTACCTGGGCGGGCAGCGGCACAGCGCCCAGTGGAGCGGCGACGTCAACGCCACCTGGCCCGGGCTGGCCAGCACCCTGCGCGGCGGCCTCTCGCACGGGCTGTCGGGAGTGCCGTTCTGGAGCCACGACACCGGCGGTTTCCACGGCACCCCCGAGGCGGACCTGTACGTCCGGTGGACCCAGTTCGGCGCGCTCTCCCCGCTGGTGCGGCTGCACGGCACCACCAGCCGGCTGCCCTGGGACTTCCCGCCGGAGGCGGAACGTGACGCGGTCGCCGCGCTGCGGTTGCGCTACCGGCTGCTGCCGTACCTCTGGTCGGTGGCGGTGGCCGCCGCGCGGACCGGGACGCCGATGCTGCGGGCCCTGCTGCTCGACACCCCCGACGACCCGACCGCCTGGGCCACCGACCTGCAGTACCGGCTGGGCCCCGACCTGCTGGTCGCGCCGGTGCTGGACCCGTCCGGGCGACGCGACGTCTACCTGCCGGCCGGGGACGACTGGCTCGACGCGACCACCGGAGAGCGGCACGCCGGCGGCCGCCATCTGCGGGTCGAGGTGCCGCTGGACCGGCTGCCGCTCTACGTCCGGCACGGCGCGCTGATCCCCGAGGTGGCACCGGCCGGCACCGTCGCCGACGGGCCGTTCCGGGACGTCACGCTGGTCGCCTGGGGCGGGGTGGACGGCCGTGCCGTGCTCGGCGACGTCACCGGGGACACCACGATCACCGCCGCCCGCGACGGTGACACCCTGCGGATCCGGGTGGACGGACCGCTGGACGTCCGCCGGGTCAGCGTGGTCGGGGCGGACTGCCCGCGCCGGGTGCTGCTCAACGGTGAGGCGCTGCCGCCGACCCCGTTCCGGGCCTGGTTCCCCGGCTGAGCGGGCGGCGCGGCGCCGGGCGCCCGCCGGCACGGTAGAGTTAGTTGGATTTCCAGCCGAAAGAAGTGGGCGGCGCCCGTGATCAGCATCCACACCCCACCGCAGCCGACCGACCTCGGGGACGTCCGGGTGGCCAACCGGGCCGTGGTCCTGCGGCACGTCCGCCGGCACGCGCCCTGCTCCCGGGCCGACATCGCGGCCGCCACCGGGCTCAACAAGGCCACCGTCTCCAGCCTGGTCACCGAGCTGATCGACCGGCGGCTGCTGCGCGAGACCGGGCTGACCGAGAACCGGGTCGGCCGACCGGCCACCATGCTCGTCCTCGACGGCGAGCCGTACGTCGGGCTGGGCCTGCAGGTCGGCGCCGACGAGATCGTGGTCGTCGCGGTGGACCTCGGCGGGAACCGGCTGCTCACCTGGCGGCGCGCCTTCGCCGCGCCGGCCGCCTCCCCGGCCGAGACCGTACAGGCGCTGGCCGCCCTGGCCCGCCGGGCGGCGAACCGGGTCACCGGCCAGGGTCGCACCGTGCTCGGCCTCACCGCAGGCGTGCCCGGCCTGGTCGACACCGACGGCGGCGTACCGCTCGCGCCCGTGCTCGGCTGGCGCGCCGTGCCGCTCGCCGCCGAGCTGCGCCGCGTGCTGCGTGAGCCGGGCTTCGCCGTCGGCATCGACACCGACGCCAACCTCGCCGTCCTGGCCGAGCAGCGCCACGGCGCGTACGCCGGCGCGGCCGACCTGGTGCACCTCACCGGCGGCGTCTCGGTCGCCGCCGGCCTGGTCAGCGGCGGCCGGCCGCTGCGCGGCGGCCGGGGCTTCGCCGGCGAGCTGGGGCACGTGCCGCTGGATCCGGCCGGACCGGCCTGCGCCTGCGGCCGGCGCGGCTGCCTGGCCGCGCTGACCGGCGTGGACGCCGTGGTGCGCCGCCTGCTGCCGGATGCCACCCGGGACGGTCCGGTCACCGACTACCTGCCGGAACTCGACCGGATCCAGGCGCTCGCCCGGGCCGGGGACGCTGCCGTCCTGGACGGGCTCGCCGACGTCGGGCGGCAGCTCGGCCACGGGCTGTCCGTCCTGGTCAACCTGCTCGACCCGGAGGTGATCGTGGTGGGTGGGCACTTCGCGACCCTGGCGCCGTGGCTGCTGCCCCCGGCCCGCACCGCGCTCGCCGCCGCCACTCTCGCCCCGCCGGCCGGCGGCTGCCGGTTGGAGGCGAGCACCCTCGGCGCGACCGCCGGCGCGCTCGGTGGCGCCACCGCCGCGCTGTCCGCGATCGAGGCGGGCCGGCTACCGGCCGGCTGAGGCCGCCCGGGCACGGACGTCGATCCGGGCCTTGACCGCGGCGGTGTGCGGGTGCCAACCTCGGTACGCCGTTCCCGGCACAGGGCAGGTCGGGGCGGCATGTTTTCCGGCGGTCGTCGAAGCGCTTCACCACGCGTTCCGGGCCGACTCGCCGCCGGCCGGCACACCCCACCCCACCACCGTTCGCGCGGCCGCTCGCCGCACGGTCGTCGAAGCGATTCGACGCCTTGGCCGCACCGCACGCCCACGGAAGGCCCCCGCGATGACCGACCCCACCGCCCGCCGGCTCGACGACCTGCTGGCCCGGCTCACCCTGCCCGAGAAGCTCGGCCTGCTGCACCAGTGGCAGGCTCCGGTGCCCCGACTCGGCCTACCGTCGTTCCGGACCGGCACGGAGGCGCTGCACGGCGTCGCCTGGCTCGGCCCCGCCACCGTCTTCCCCCAGGCGATCGGGCTGGCCGCCACCTGGAACCCCGAGCTGATCCGCACCGTCGGCGCGGCCGTGGGCGACGAGGTGCGCGCCAAGCACCGCGCCGACCCGCACCAGGTCGGGCTGAACGTGTGGGCGCCGGTGGTCAACCCGCTGCGCGACCCCCGCTGGGGGCGCAACGAGGAAGGCTGGTCCGAGGACCCGTGGCTCACCGGCCGGCTGGCCACCGCGTACGCGGGGGGACTGCGCGGCGCGCACCCGCGACGGCTGCGGACCGCACCGACGGTCAAGCACTTCCTCGGCTACAACAACGAGACCGACCGGGCGGTCACCTCCAGCAACCTGCCGCCCCGGGTGCTGCACGAGTACGAGCTGCCCGCTTTCCGGGCCCCGATCGAGGCCGGCGCGGCGGTGGCGGTGATGGCCTCGTACAACCGCGTCGACGGGCTCCCCGCGCACCTGAGCCCGCTGATCGACGGTGCCCTGCGCGGCTGGGCCGACGACGAGATCCTGGTGGTCGGCGACGCCGGGGCGGTCGGCAACATCGCCGGCGTGCAGGCACACCTGCCCGACCACGTCGAGGGGTTCGCCGCCGCGCTGCGCGCCGGCATCGACAGCTTCACCGAGGACGACCGGGACAGCGCCCCCACCGTGCGGCGGATGACCGAGGCGCTGCGGCGGGGGCTGATCGACGAGTCCCACGTGGACCGGGCGGTACGGCGCGTCCTCAGTGTCCGGCTGCGCCTGGGCGACCTCGACGGCGACGACCCGTACGCCGACGTGCCGGTCGACGCGACCGAGCGCCCGGCGCACCGGCAGCTGGCCCGCGAGGCGGCCCGCCAGGCGATCGTGCTGCTGCGCAACGACGGACTGCTGCCCCTCTCCCCCGCGGCGGGCCACCGGGTGGCGGTGCTCGGCCCGCTCGCCGACGCCGTGCACACCGACTGGTACAGCGGCACCCTGCCGTACGCGGTCAGCGCGTACGCGGGGCTGGCCGCCCGGCTGCCCGAGGTGCGTACCCACACCGGCGCCGACCGGATCACCCTGCGCGTCGGTGACCGCCACGTCGGCTGCCCGGACACCGCCGACGGCGGCCCGCTGGCCCTGGCCGACGAGCCGACCGGATTCGAGGTGTACGACTGGGGCCAGGGTGTGGTGGCGTTGCGGGCGCTCGGCAATGGCCGGCACGTCGGGGCGCGCGACGACGGCGTGCTGGTCAACGACCGGCCCGGCCCGGGCGACTGGGTGGTCCGGGAGACGTTCCGGTTCCGGTACCGCGCCGACGGCACCGTACTGCTGCACCACCTGGCCACCGACGGTTACGTGAGCGTGGACGGCGCCGGGCGGCTCGTGGCCGGGGCGGACGTCGACGCGGCGGCCGTGTTCACGCCCGAGCTGGTCGCCGACGGGGCCGCCGCGGCGGCCGCGCTGGCCGCCGCGGCCGATGTGGCCGTGGTGGCGCTGGGCAACCACCCGATGGTCAACGGGCGCGAGACCGAGGACCGCGCCGACCTCGACCTGCCGGCCGGCCAGGCCGCCCTGCTGCGCGCCGTGCACGCCGCCAACCCGCGCACGGTGCTGGTGGTGACCAGTAGCTACCCGTACGCGCTGGGCTGGGCGCAGGAACACCTGCCGGCGGTGCTGTGGACCTCGCACGGCGGTCAGGAGCACGGCAACGCCCTGGCCGACGTGCTGCTCGGCGACACCGACCCGACCGGGCGACTGACCCAGACCTGGTACGCCGACACGGCCGACCTGCCGGAGCTGCTCGACTACGACATCATCGGCGCCGACGCCACCTACCTCTACCACCGGGGCGAGCCGCTGTACCCGTTCGGGCACGGCCTCAGCTACGCCTGCTTCGACTACGCTGACCTGCGGTGCGCCGCCGGCACGGCGCACGTCGGCGAGGAGGTCGAGGTGAGCGTCGAGGTCACCAACACCGGCACCCGCCGCGGCACCGAGGTGGTGCAGCTCTACACCCGCCAGCGTCGTTCCCGGGTCAAGCAGCCGCTGCGCCGGCTGCACGACTTCGCCCGGGTGACCCTCGATCCGGGGCGTACCGGTCGGGTGGTCCTGCGGCTGCGCACCGCGGAGCTGTCCTGGTGGGACGAGACGCGCGGGGCCATGGTGGTGGAGGACGCCACGCACAGCCTGCTGGTGGGGCGCTCGGCACACGACATCCGACTGGTCGGGGCGGTCACCGTGACCGGCAGCACGGCGGCGCCGCACGCCCCCGCCGAGCCCGCCGGGGTGGCCCGGTGAGCGGGCGCGCCGGCGGCGAGCAGGTCACCATCGCCGACGTGGCCCGGCACGCGGGCGTCGCGGCGAGCACCGTGTCGTACGTGCTCAGCGGCAAGCGCACCATCTCGGCGGTGACCCGCGACCGGGTGCTGGCCAGTGTCCGCGCCCTCGGGTACCACCCTCACGCGGGGGCCCGCGCGCTGGCCAGCCGCAAGGCGAACGTGATCGCCCTGGTGCTGCCGCTGCGCACCGGCATGCAGGTGCCGGTGGTGATGCAGTTCGCGACCGCCGTGGTCACCACCGCCCGCCGGCACGACCACGACGTGCTGCTGGTGACCTCCGACGAGGGGCCGGCGGGGCTGCACCGCATCGCCGGCAGCGCCATGGTCGACGGGGTGCTGCTGATGGACGTCGAGCTGGAGGACTCCCGCGCGCCGCTGCTGCGGGAGCTGCCGTTGCCCAGCGTGCTGATCGGGCATCCCGCCGACAGCACCGCGCTGGCCTGTGTGGATCTGGACTTCCGCCGCGCCGGGGAGCTGTGCGTCGAGCACCTGGCCGCGGCCGGGCACCGGAAGGTGGCGCTGCTCGGGGCCCCGGCCGCGGTGTACGCGCGGGGCACCGGTTTCGCGCACCGGACCCGGGCCGGGGTGGTCGAGGCCGCCGGCCGCCTCGGCGTCGAGGCGGTGACGCTGCCCTGCGAGGAGGGGCCGGCGGCGGTCCGCGCGGACCTGGCGGCCCTGCTGGAGCGCCATCCCGACGTCACCGGCCTGGTGGTGCAGAACGAGTCGGCGGTGGGCCCGGTGCTGGCCACGCTGCCGTCCTTGGGCCGTCGGGTGCCGCAGGACGTGTCGGTGGTGGCCATCTGCCCGGACCAGTTCGCCGAGCAGTCGGGGCTGAGCTGTGTGCCGGTGCCCGCCGAGGAGGTCGGCCGACAGGCGGTGGGGCTGCTGATGCGGCGGCTGTCCGGTGAGCCGGTGCCGGAGGTGACGCTGCTGCCGCCGCGGCTCACCGTCCGCGACACCAGCGCCGTCCGGGACGGCGGCGCCGCCGGCCGGTGACGGGCGGTCAGAGGTTGTCGGGTCGGTGCAGCGCCGGGTGGTGCTCGCCCGGCGCGGCGAACCAGGCGGCCGGCTCGGTCCGCAGCGCGGTGCTGATCCGCAGCCGGGACCAGTCGTCCAGCTCCGGCAGGTCGTCCGGGGCGAACCAGTCGACCGCGAGGGACTCGTCGCCGTCGGCGGTGGGCGCGCCGCCGACCGGTCGACAGTGGAACCAGACGTTGAGGTATTCGCAGGCGTCGCCGTTGGGGTAGACCACCGGGTGGGTGGCGACGCCGCCGATCCGCTCGACGACCACCTCGACGCCGGTCTCCTCGCGGACCTCGCGCACGAGCGCGTCGGCGGGCTGCTCGCCCGGGTCGACCACGCCGGCCGGGATGGACCAGCGGCCGTTGTCGCCCCGGCGGGCCAGCAGCAGCCACCCGGCGTCGTCGGTCACCACCGCGCTCACCCCGTAGAGCATCAGCAGCTCGGCACCGATGTGGCGACGCATCCGGGCGATGTAGGGCGACAGCGGCATCCCGGCACCCTACCGGTCGGTGGGCCGGTGCCGCCGTACCATGCCGGCCGCCAGCGCAGCGCCGTCCAGGTCACCGGCGGCGATCCGGCCGGCGACGGTACGCCGCACCAGCCGGTCGGCGAGGGCGGGCGCGTGCCGGGCCAGGGCCAGCTCGACGCGGCCCCGCCGGGTGGTGGCGACGTCGCGGGGCGCCCGGCGTGCGGTGGCGGCCCGCAGGATGGCCGCGACGACCCCCTCGACCGGTTCCGCGCGGGACACCCCGTTCAGCGACAGTCCGGCCCGTTCGGTGCTGTCGTGGATCGGTGAGGCGACCATGCTGGGGTAGACGACGCTGACCCCGACGTGGGTGCCGACCTCGTGGCGCAGCGCGTCGGCGTAGGCGACCAGGGCCCGCTTGCTCACCCCGTACGCGGCGGCGAGCGGCAGCGGCAGCACGGCCATCCGGCTGGCCACGAAGACCACCCGCCCGCGCGACGCCTCCAGGGCCGGCAGCGCCGCCGCCGTGGTCCGCCAGGCGGCCAGCAGGTTGACCTCCAACTGCCGGCGGACGACCTCGTCGGGGGGCAGCTCGGCGGGGGCGGGGCCCCCGACACCGGCGTTGTTGACCAGCAGGTCCAACCCGCCGAGGCGGTCCACGGCGGCGGCCACCGCCGGCGGGACGGCCGCCTGGTCGGTCAGGTCGCAACCGAGCACCGGCACCTCGGCGTCCTCGTCGGCGTGCAGGTCCAGCCCGACGACCCGGGCCCCGGCGGCGGTGAGGGCGGCGCACAGGTGCCGGCCGAAGGTGCCGCGCGCCCCGGTGACCAGCACCCGCCGGCCGGTGAGCGCGCTCATGCCGGCACCCCCGCGCGGCGTCGCCCGGCGGCCAGCTCGCGCTCCAGCTCGGCCAGGTACGCGTCGAAGTCGACCCGCAGGTGCGGGCGGCGGTGTCCCCACCGGGTGGTGGCGGCGCGCAGTTCGGCGCGGCAGGCGGCGGCCTGGGTGGCCGGGTCCGGGGGTGCCCACCGGCCGGCGAGCCGTGCGGCGACCAGCCGGGCCTGCGCCTCCACCAGCGGGAACGCCGCACCGGTGGACTGCATCAGCCCGACGAACGCCAGCCCGGGCGCGTCGAGGTGGAACACGTGCCGGTACAGCGGCAGCCGGTCGGCGCCGTCGCCGAGCAGCTCCGCGTCCAGGAAGGGCACCACCACCCGGTAGCCGGTGCACCACACCACCAGGTCCACCTCGTCGACGCGGCCGTCGGTGAACTCGACCCGGTGCCCGGCGAAGCGGGCGATGCCGGGCCGGGCCTCGATCTCGCCGTGGGTGAGCCGGGACAGCAGCGCGTCGGAGAGGGTGGGGTGGTCCTGCAGGAAGCCGTGGGTGGGTGCGGGCAGCCCGTAGCGGGTGGGTGGCCCGACGGTGGCGGTGAGCATGCCCTGACTGATCCGCTGTCGCAGCCGCCAGGGCAGCCGGCGCGCCAGCGCCCCGTTGAGGGTGTCGGCGGGGCGGCCGAGCAGGTACTTGGGCACCACCCAGACGCCGCGGCGCAGCGACAGCAGGGTCCGGCGGGCGGCGTACGAGGCGTCGACGGCGATGTCCATGGCGGAGTTGCCGCCGCCGACGACCAGGACGCGGCGGCCGGTGAGCTGCTCGGGGCCCCGGTAGTCGTGGCTGTGCAGCTGCTGGGCGGCGCACTCGCCGGGGTAGGGCTCGGGCAGTTTCGGCGTCCGGTTGTGGCCGTTGGCGACCACCACCGCCTCGACGTCGGCCCGGAGCGGTCCGTCCGGTCCGGTGGCGTGCACCGTCCAGCCGTCGCCGGCGCGCTCGACCCGCTCGACGGTGTGGCCGAAGCGGATCATCGGGCGCAGCGCGAACCGGTCGGCGTAGTCGGCGAGGTAGCCGGCGACGCGGGAGTGGTCCGGGTAGTCGGGCCAGTCGGCCGGCATCGGGTGGTCGGCGAACTGGGTGCGGCCCCGGCTGGTGTTCAGGTGCAGCGTCCGGTACGCGGGCGAGCCGGGGGCGCCGTACACCCAGAGGCCGCCGACGGTGTCGGCGCTCTCGTACGCCACCGCCGCCACGCCGGCGTCGCGCAGCGCCTTGAGGGTGGCCAGTCCGGCCGACCCGGCGCCGACCACCGCCACCCTGGGCTGTGCCGTCATACCCGCCTCCTTAATCCAACGCCCGATGGATAATCTACGGGGCGGGGCGAGCCGTCAAGAGCCGGCCGGCGGGTACAGCCCGTCGAGGAAGCGGTGCACGAAGGCGCGGAACTCCCGCCGCTCCCGGGCCTGCGATCCGCGCTGCGCGGCCAGGGCCACCACGTGCCCGTGCACTGCCCAGACCAGGCTGCGTACGGTCACGTGCGGCGCGGGCTCGACCAGCGCCCCGCGCTGCGCGGCGGCGGCCAGCAACTGCTCGACGAGTCCGTACAGCGGGGCGGCGTAGCGCGCGTCCAGTTCGGCGTGGCGCTGCGGCTCCAGCCAGCGGCGCAGCCACAGCGCGGTGGTCTCGGGCCGGTCCTCCAGGAAGTCGACGAAAACGTCGACCAGGTCGTGCAGCGCCCGCAGCGCCTCGTGCGGCCCGGCCGACAGCGCCGCCCGGGCCTGCTCGCCGGCCGCTTCGAGGACCCGCCGCTCGGCGGTGAAGACCCGGGCGAAGCAGGCGTCGTAGAGCGCGCCCTTGCTGCCGGTGTGGTGGGCGACGGTGGCCACGTCGACCCCGGCGGCGGCGGCCACGTCGCGCAGGGCCACGGCGTCGAAGCCACGGGCGGCGAAGAGCGCGGTGGCGGCGTCCAGCACGAGGTCGCGGGTGGGTCGCTGGTCGTCGCGGCGCGGCCGGCCCGGCCGGCGTCGGGGCATGGTCATCCGGCCATTGTTCCCCCTACAATCCATCATCCGTTGGATTGTAGGGGCGGCGCGCCCAAGGAAGGACGGCGAGATGAGCGGGTCCGACGCCGGGGCGACCCTGCCACGTGGCCCACTGGCCGGGTTCGCCACCGGATCGCTCGGGATGGGCATCTGGGTCACCGTGCCGGGGCTGCTGCTGCTCTACTTCCTCACCGACACCCTCGCGGTCGCCCCGTGGCTGGCCGGGCTGACCCTGCTGCTGCCCAAGGTCGCCGACGTGCTGCTGCACCCGTGGATCGGGCACCGCTGCGACGTCGAGCAGGCCCGCCGGGGTCACCGCCGCCGGCTGCTGCTGGCCGGCTGCGTCCTGCCGGTGGGGTTCGCCGCGCTCTTCGCCGTACCCGGCGGGCTGACCGGTGCCGCCGCGGCGGCGTGGGTGGCGCTGTTCTTCATCGCCGGGAACCTGCTCTTCGCCGCCTACCAGGTCCCCTACCTGGCCACCCCCGCGGACCTGCGGATCGGCTACCACGAGCGGACCCGGCTGATGGCCTTCCGGATGGTCGTGCTCACCGTCGGCATCCTGCTCTCCGGGCTGCTCGCGCCGCTGCTGGCCGGCGGCGACGCGCCGACGCGCGGCGGCTACCAGCGGATGGGCCTGCTGCTCGCCGCCGGGATGCTGGCCGCGATGCTGGTCGGTGTCACCGGGATCGACCGGCTGCGCCGCCGCGCCGCCGCGAATCCGGCGCCGGCCGGCCCCGACGGTTGGCGGGCCCTGACGGCGAGCCTGCGCGACCGGCAGTTCCGCGCGCTGGCCGGGGCGTACCTGGCCATGTCGACCACCACCCACCTGGTGCTGGCCGGGGTGCCCTACTACGCCGAGTACGAGCTGGGCCGGCCCCGGCTGACCACCGTGCTGGTCGCCGCGTTCGTCGCGCCCGCGCTGGTGGTGACCCCCGGCTGGCTGGCGGTGGCCCGCCGGGTCGGCAAGCAGCGGGCGCTGCTGGGCGCGCAGGCCGCCTTCGCGCTCGGCGCGCTGGTCCTCGCCGTCGGCAGGCCGGCCGGCCTGCCGGTGCTCGTCGCCGCGGTGGCGGTGCTCGGGGTGGCCTTCGCCGGCATGCAGCTGCTGCCGTTCGCGATGCTGCCCGACGTCATCAACGCGGCCGGGGCCGCGCGCGCCGGCACGTACACCGGGGTGTGGACGGCCACCGAGGCGACCGGCGCGGCGCTGGGCCCGTACGCGTACGCCCTCTGCCTGGCCGCCGGCGGCTTCGTCGCCTCCACCGCCGGGCAGGCCGTCACCCAGTCGACGGCCGCGCACGCCGCCATCCGGTACGGCTTCGGGCTGCTGCCGGCCGTGGTGATGCTCGGCGCGGTGCTGCTGCAACGCCGCTACACCCTCGACCACGCGGCCCGCGCCGGCCACTAGACTCCGCCCTCGATGGACGCCCAGCCAGCCCCGGACACCCGCCCCTGCGCCCACTGCGGACGCGAGGTGCCGCAACGCGCCGGCGCGGGCCGCCCGTTCCGCTACTGCCGCGACAACGACGGCGCCTGCCAGCGCGCCTCGCGCAACTCGCGGATGCGTCACCGCAACTCCCCCGGCCTGCCCGGTCAGGTGGCCCGCACCTGGGAGGCGGTGGACCGCCTCGACCAGCTCGTGGAGACCCTCACCGAGGCGCTGCACGCCGAACTCTCCCCGGCCGGGGTGGAGCGGCAGCTCGCCGAGCTGCGCGCCGAGACGGCCACCCAGGTGGCCGCCGCGCACACCGCCCGCGACGAGGCCCGCCGCGACGCCGAGGACGCCGCCGCGACCGCCGCCCGGCACCGGCAGCAGGCGCAGGCCGCCACGGCCGAGCGCGACGCCGCCCGGGAGCGCGCCGAACGAGCCGAGTCCGAGGCCACCCGCGCCACCGGGGCCGCCCGCAGCGCCGAGGCGGCCCGCGACGAGGCGCGCGGCGACGCCGCCGCCGCGCAGGCCCTGCGGGTGCAGGCCGAACGGGACCGCGACGCGGCCCGCCACGAGCTGCGGACCCTGCGCGGCGAACTCGACGGCGAGCGGCGCCGGGGCACCGACCTGACCGCCGAGCGCGACGCGGCCCGCGCCGACGCCGAACGGGCCACCCGCTCGGCCGGCGAGGCCCTGACCCGCGCCCAGCAGCTGCGCACCGACGCCGACCGGGCGCGCACCGAGACCGAGGCCGCCCGCGCGGCGGCCGCGCAGGCCCGGCAGGAGACCGAGCAGGCCCGGGCGCAGGCCGAGCAGGCCCGGGCGGAGCAGCGGGCCGCGCAGACCGCGCGGGAGCAGGCCGACGCCGCCGCCACGGCCGCCCGGGCCGAGACCGAGGACGCCCGCGGCGTGTTGGCCGCCCGGACCGGCGAACGCGACGCGCTCGCCGCCGAGCTGGCCGCCGCCCGGCAGGCAGCCGGCGCCGCCGAGGCCCGGCTGGCGGAGCTGACGGTACGGCTGGCCGCCGCCGAGGCCGACCGCGACGCCGCCCAGCGTCGGGCCGGGCAGCTCGCCGACCAGGTCAGCGACCTGGCCAGCGCTCTGGCGCGGCTGAGCACCCGCACCGGCTGATTGGTCAGCGGGCGGTGTGCCGCTGGTAGTGGCGGGCGACCCGGGCCCGGTTGCCGCAGGACGGTTTGCACCATTCCTGGCGCGGGTGGTCCTTGACGAAGTAGCGGACGCAGCGGGGCGCCGGGCAGGCACGCAACTGGTCGCGGGCCGGTCCGGTGAGGAACTCGACGGCGGCCCGGGCCAGCCCGGCCGTGAGCCGCACCCGGGCGTCGGCCGGCTCACCCACCCAGCTGAGGCTCGGTGCGGCGCCGTCCGGCCACCGCAGTACCGGGTGGACCGGTAGCGCGCCGGCCGCACGGTTGAGCCGCTCGACGGCTTCCTCCGGCGGCAGCAACGACGAGGAGTCCGCCCGGCTCGGCGGCCCGGGCCGCACGGCCACCGCGAAGAGGGTACGCACCGCCCGGCGTACCGCCACCACCTCGGCCCGGGTCGCCTCGTCGGCGGACCCGACGAGCGACTCGACCGCGCCGACGTACCCGCGCAGCAGCGGAGCCCGGGTACGCAGCCAGGCGGCCAGGCTGGCCACGTCGCCGAGGTCGTCGGCGACTCCCCCGTTGCCGTCGTGCCGGATGGTGCCGGCCAGCGCGAGCGCGAGGTGCGGGGTCACGTTCTCCTCCGGTGCGGTCTTGTGGGGTCGTCACGGACGACTGTAGCTTCACTAATGCCTCAGCCAGTAAAAGCCATTAGGAGGTTCTCCTTGGTGATCATCGCCCACCTCAGCGACACGCACATCGACGGCCATCCCCGCTCGGCGGAACGGACCGCCCGGGTGATGGACCACCTGAACGCGCTGGCCCGACCGGTAGACGCGATCCTGATCACCGGGGACGTGGCCGACCACGGCGAGGTGGCCGAGTACGAGACGGCGGCGCGGCTGTTCGCGTCCCCCACGCCCGTGCTGGTGTGTCCGGGCAACCACGACGTGCGCGACGCGTACCGCAAGGGGCTGCTCGGCGACGACAGCGGCGGCGACGGGCCGATCAACGCCCGGCACGACGTGGCCGGCGCATCCTTTCTCCTCGCCGACTCCTCCGTACCCGGCGAGGACCATGGTCACCTCGACGCGGAGACGCTCGACTGGCTCGCCGCCGAGTTGGCCGCGGTGCCCGCCGGTACGCCGACATTCATCGCCCTGCACCATCCGCCGGTGGCGCTGCACCACCCGGTCGTCGATGCGATGCGGCTGCTGCCGGCTGATCCCCTGGCCGAGCTGGTCGCCGCCCATCCGCAGGTCGTGGCCGTGCTGACCGGGCACTTCCACACCGCCGCCGCGAGCACCTTCGCCGATCGTCCACTGCGGATCGCGCCCGGCGTGGTCTCCACCCTGCGGATGCCGTGGGAGGGCGCGGGTCCACTGGCCACCCAAAGCCAGCCACCCGGCGTCGCCTTTCACGTCTACGACGACACCGGGCTGCTCACCACCCACTACCGCGTGGTGCCCTGAGCGTGCGCGGGGTCGCTGTCCTGGGCTTTCTCGCCGCCGTCGCGCCGATCACCACCACGCCGGGCGCCAGCCTGACCCTCGTCGTGTCCCGGGTGGCCGCCGGAGGTCGTCGGCAGGGTTGGTGGGTGATCCTGGGCACGGTGACCGGGCTCTACCTGCACGCCACCCTGGCCGCGCTGGGCCTCGCGGCACTCGTGCTCCGCTCGTCACAGGCGTTCTGGCTGGTCAAGCTGGTCGGCGCGGGCTACCTGGCCGGGCTGGGGCTCTGGCTGCTCTGGACCTCCACCCGCCGGCCGCGGGCACCGGCCCGGCGGCGGACGCCCGCCACCAGGCGGCTGCCGTGGCGGGGGCATCACCCCTTCCCACAGGCACTGCTCGGCAACGTGCTCAATCCCAAGGCCGCGGCGATCTACCTGACCCTCGCCCCGCAGTTCCTGCAGCCGGGCCGGCCCGTGCTGGTGCCGATGCTGGTGCTCGCCACGGCGCACGCTGCCCTGCACACCTGTTGGCTGGCCGGCTGGACCGCGGTCTGCGGGGCCGCCGCCCGGCTGTTGCGCGCCGCCCGGGTACGCCGGTTGCTCGACCGGCTCACCGGCGCGGTCCTGCTCGCGCTCGGGGTGCGCGCCGCGCTGCCGTAAGACGCCACCGGCTGGGACGGGGCAGCGGCGGCCCCGGTACCCGGACGATGATGCGAGGCGTGGGAAAGACGTACGCGTGCATCGACGGGCGGCTGCGCGGCTTCATCGAGGCGCAGCCGATGTTCTTCACCGCCACCGCCCCCCTCGCGGGCGACGGCACGATCAACCTGTCCCCGAAGGGGCTGCGCGGCTCGTTCGCGGTGCTCGACGAGCTGACGGTGGCCTACCTGGACTTCGCCGGCAGCAACGCCGAGACGATCGCCCACCTGCGGGAGAACGGCCGCATCACGCTGATGTGGTGCGCCTTCGACGGGCCGCCGAACATCGTGCGGGTGCACGGGCGCGGCGAGCCGGTGTTCCGCGACGACCCCCGCTGGCCACAACTGCTGCGGCACTTCGACATCGACCCGAGCGACCACGGCCTGCGCGCGATCGTGCTGGTCCGCGCCGAACTGGTCCGCGACACCTGCGGCTACAACGTCCCGCTGATGACCTACCGGACCGACCGGGACCTGCACGCCCGGCGTTTCGCCCGCGAGGACGACGCGTCGCTGAGCGCGTACTTCGCCGGCAAGGAGCACGTGGCCACCAGCATCGACGGCCTGCCCGGCCTGCCCCTGCCGCTGCCGCCCACCCCGGCGTCGTAGCGGTCAGTGGATGCCGGCCATCAGGTGCCGGATGTGCCGGGTGAACATCACCGCGCCCAGGCCCAGCAGCACCGAGGCCAACCCGAAGGTGAGGAAGTAGGTCGGCTCCGGCCAGGTCTCGGCCAGCCGGGCCACCTGCCCGCCGATCGCGTCGCCCACGGCGGAGGCCAGGAACCACAGCCCCATCATCTGGCTGGCGTACTTGACCGGGGCGAGCTTGCTGGTGGCCGACAGGCCCACCGGGCTCAGCGACAGCTCACCGGCGACCTGGATGGCGTACACGGCGACCAGCCACCACGGCGAGACCAGGCCGCCGCCGACGGCGGCCTGCGCGGCGGCGGCCATCAGCACGAACGACAGGCCGTTGAGGACCAGACCGACGGCGAACTTCATCGGCGTGGAGACCCGGTGCCCCAGCCGCAGCCACAGCCAGGCGGCCAGCGGCGCGCCGATGATGATCAGGATCGGGTTCACCGACTGCAGCCAGGACGCCGGGAAGGTGAAACCCAGCACGTCGCGGTCGGTGCGGTCGGCGGCGAAGATGTTCAGCACCGACCCGGCCTGGTCGTAGATCAGCCAGAACGCGGCGGCGAAGACGAACAACCAGGTGTACGCCTTCATCCGGCTGCGTTCGGTCGCGCTGATCTCCCGGTCGGTGAGGATCCGCGCGAAGTAGCCGACGGCGACCAGCACGGTGACCACGGTGAGCAGGTTGACCACGGTGTTGACGGTGAAGAAGCCGAACAGGGCCAGCACGGCGAGGACCACCAGCACGGCGAGGGTCACCACGCCGATGCGGGTCAGCGCGCGGCGCCGGTCCGCACCGAGCAGCGGGTCGGCCGGCCGGGCCCCGGCGTCACCGAGGTTGCGCGCGCCCAGCACGTACTGCAGCACACCGAAGGTCATGCCGATCGCGGCGGCCCCGAACCCCAGGTGCCAGTTGATCTTCTCGCCGAGGAAACCGGTGATCAACGGGGCGATGAACGCGCCCAGGTTGATGCCCATGTAAAAGATCGAGAAGCCGGCGTCGCGGCGCGGCGAGTCCCGGTCGTACAGGTCGCCGACCATGGTGGAGATGTTGGGTTTGAGCAGTCCGGTGCCGAGCACGATCAGGGTCATGCCGGCGAACACGCTCCACCCGGTGGGCACGGCCATCACGTAGTGCCCGGCGGCGATCACGATGCCGCCCCACAGCACGCTGCGGCGCGCGCCCAGCAGCCGGTCGGCGACCCAGCCGCCCGGCAGCGCCATCAGGTAGACCATCGCGTTGTACGTGCCGTAGACGGCGTTCGCGGTGGACTCGCGGATGCCCAGCCCGTCGTCGGCGACCGCCGCGGTGAGATACAGCACCAGGATGGCGCGCATGCCGTAGAAGCTGAACCGCTCCCACATCTCGGTGAGGAAGAGGGTCGACAGCGCCCGTGGGTGACCGAAGAAGGTCTTCCCGCCGGGCGGCCGGGCCTCGGCCGGCGCGTCACTGGTCATGCTCACCTCCCGCAGCGGTGCAGGCGGCTAACATCCCCGTTGACAGGCGAAACACTCCACCGTTTCTCCCCGGCCGGGGACGACCCCGCCGGGGTGCTGTCATGGCCAGCTACCCTTGCAGGGTCCGCTCCGGGCGAAACCCGCCGGCCGGGGCGGGAATGCCCCGACGCAGACACACCGTTACACCGAGAAGACCAGCACCACGACGAGGGGAAGCCGATCATGGGCGAGCGCATGCTGCGCGGAAGCCGCCTGGGCGCGGTCAGCTACGAATCCGACCGCAACACCGAGCTCGCGCCGCGTCAGACCCGCGAGTACCTGTGCGCCAAGGGACACCAGTTCGAGGTGCCGTTCGCCGTCGACGCCGAGGTCCCCACGACCTGGGAGTGCAAGTTCGACGGCAGCGTGGCCCGGTTGGTCGACGGCAGCGAGCCGGAGCAGAAGAAGGCCAAGCCGCCGCGTACCCACTGGGACATGCTGCTGGAGCGGCGTTCCATCGCCGAGCTGGAGGACATCCTCGCCGAGCGGCTGCAGGAGGTCCGTACCCGGCGCGGCCGCGCCTGACGCAACACCGAACGCGCGAAACGCCCCCGGGATCACCCGGGGGCGTTTTCGTGCCGTCCGTCAGGGTCGGCCGGGCTCGACGATCTCACCCTCGATGGCCGGGCCCGGCTCCACCGTGATCGGCTGCTGCACCGTCGCCGAGGGTGGCGCCGTCGGCGGCGGCTGCGGGGCGCCGCGGCGCACCCGCACCACCCGGGGCCCGAACAGGTCACCGGCGACCATCGACGACACCCGGTGCTCGGCGGTGCGCTGCACCGCGCCGCGCGCCAGCCGGCGCACCGGCGGCACCAGCAACAGCAGCCCCACCACCCCGCTGACCAGGCCGGGCAGCGCCAGCAGCAGCGCACCGGCCAAGCCGACGAGCCCGTCGGTGACCTGCCGGCCGGGCGGCTGCCGGGACTCCAGCGACGCCCGGAAGCCCCGCCACGCCCGCATCCCCTCCCGACGCAGCAGCACCAGCCCGAGCAGCGACGCCGCGAACACCAGCAGCACCGCCGACCCGAAACCGATGCCCCGACCCACCAGGACGAACACGGCAAGCTCCAGCACCGCCAGCAGCAGCAGGGCCGGCGGTACGTACCTCAGTCCTCGGCGCATCTCACCTCATCAGCCAGGGGCGTCATCACGCCCCTCCAGCATGACACGGCGGCGCTCACGGCCACCGCGACAGCGCGGCCGGGCGACGCGCGTCGACCCGCCGGTCCCGCCACCCCCACCGGGTGATCCGCCACAGCGCCTCGGCCACGATCAGCGGGCTCATCTTGCTGTCGCCGTGCTCCCGCTCGGCGAACGTGATCGGCACCTCCACCATCCGCACCCCGGCGCGGTGCGCCAGCCGCGACAGCTCCACCTGGAACGCGTACCCCTGTGAGCGCACCGACGCCAGGTCGATGGCGTCCAGCGCGGCCGCCCGGTACACCCGGTAGCCGCCGGTGGCGTCGGAGACCGGCATCCGCAGGGCCAGCCGCGCGTACAGGTTGCCGCCACGCGAGAGCAGCAGCCGCCGCAGCGGCCAGTTCAGCACCCGGGCGCCGCGGGTCCACCGCGAGCCGATCACCACGTCGGCGTCGCGGGCGGCGTCCAGCAGCGCCGGCAGGTCCTCCGGGGCGTGCGAGCCGTCGGCGTCCATCTCCACCACGGCGTCGTAGCCGCGGCGACGGGCCCACCCGAAACCGGCCAGGTACGCCGCGCCGAGGCCCTCCTTGCCGGGCCGGTGCAGGACGTGCACGTGCGGGTCGACGCCGGCCAGCCGGTCGGCGATCGCGCCGGTGCCGTCGGGGCTGTTGTCGTCGGCGACGAGGATGTCCACGCCGGGCGCGGCCGCGCGTACCCGGGCCACGATCCGCTCGACGTTGTCGGCCTCGTTGTAGGTGGGGATGACCACCAGCACCCGACCCACTCCGGGATGGCCGACCGTGCGTCTGTCGGCTGCCACGACCACCGTCGTCCCGCCTCCCCGCCGGCCGGTGCCGGCTCGCCTCGACTAGCCGGCGGTGTCCTCCCGGCGGCGGCGCAGCACCGCCGCGCCGGCCAGGGCCGCGACGGCGAGCGCCGCGAGAGCCACCTCCGGCCACACCCCGACGCGGGTGGCCAGGGTACGTCCGTTCCCGGGTCGCATCTGGCGCACCACCACCTCGGCGGTGTTGAACCCGGTGGCCCCGTCTACCCGCCCGTCGGGGGTAACGAACCCGGACACCCCGACCGTGGAGGCCATCAGCGCGGCGCGGCCGTGCTCGACGGCGCGCAGCCGCACCATGGCCAGCTGCTGGCGGGCCTCGGCCGCGTCGAACGTGGCGTTGTTGGTCTGCACCACCAGCAGCTGCCCGCCGCCGGTGACGGTGTCGCGGACCACCCCGTCGTAGGCCACCTCGAAGCAGATCACGTCGCCGACGGTGACGGGGCCCGCGTTCAGGACGCCGGGGCGGGTACCGGGCACGAAGTCGGAGCGGACCCGGTCGACCTCCGAGCTGACCATCCGGGCGACGTCGCGCAGCGGCACGTACTCGGCGAACGGCACGGGGTGGCGTTTGGTGTAGAGCTGTTCGAGGTCCGCGCCGCTGCCGGGGCGCCACAGCAGGCCGGCGTTGCGGACCTGTCCCTGCCCGGGGCCGAGCAGCACCGCGCCGACCAGGATGGGCGCGCCGACCGCGTCGGCCGCCTGGGAGATGCGGTAGCCGGCGCCGGCGTTGCGCAGCGGGTCGATGTCGCTGGAGTTCTCCGGCCACACCACCAGGTCGGGGCGGCGCTGGGTACCGGCGCGTACCTGCTCGGCGAGTTTCAGGGTGGCGTCGACGTGGTTGTTGAGCACCGCCTGCCGTTGGGCGTTGAAGTCCAGCCCGAGGCGGGGCACGTTGCCCTGCACGATCGCCACGGTGAGCGGGTCACCGCCGCCGCGTACCCCGGTCGGCACGCCCGCGCCGACGGCGGCCAGCGCGGCCAGCGCCGCCGTGAGGGCCGCGACCGGCCGCCACTGCCCGGCGGGCCGCCGCCAGTCCCGCCAGCCGAGGGCGACCAGCAGCCCACCGGCGAGCGCGACGGCGAAGGTGACCAGCGGCGCCCCACCGACGGCGGCCAGCCGCAGCAGCGGCGAGTCGTCCTGGCTGAACGCCAGCCGCCCCCACGGGAACCCACCGAACGGGGTGCGGTCGCGCAGCGCCTCCTGCCCCACCCACAGCAGCCCGGTGACCGCCGGCCAGGCGGCGGGCCGGTACCGGTCGACCAGCGGGCTGACCCAGGCGGTGGCGGCGCCCAGCAGCGCCAGGTAGCCGGCCTGCAGCAGGGACAGCAGGATCCACGGCAGCCAGCCGGTGTGCAGGTTGGTCCACTCCAGCAGCGGAGCGAACAGCGCCACCCCGGTCAGGAAGCCCAGCCCGGCGCCGGCGCGCAACCGCCGCCGGTGCGCGGCGGCGGCGAGCAGCGCCACCCCGACGGGCGCCAACGGCCACCCCCCGTACGGGGGGAAGGCGAGCAGCAGCGCCAGTCCGGCCAGCACGGCCGCCGGCACGGCGACCTTCAGCGGCAGCGGGCGCGCCCGCGCGTCGTCGCGTGCCACGTCGGTGGCACGGGCCTCTTCCCGGTCGAGCGTCGTCACCGGCACCTCACCACGATCACGGGCCGAAGGCTACCCGGCCGGGCGTCCCGGCCGCCGCCGACGGTCGGGATCTCAGCGGCGCAGGTAGGCGGCGAGACCGCCGAGCTCCTCGTTGGCGATGAACACCGACCGCAGGTTGATGATGGCCTCCTCGACGTGGCGGGGGCAGCCCCACGCCGAGTCCCCCCACGAGTCCGCGACCTTGATCTCGGCGGCGTCGGGGCAGCCGGCCGCGCCGCCCAGCTGGCACTGCCCGGGGCGGGGCGCGGCGGCCTGCGCGGCGGCGGCGGCACGCATCCGGGCGGCCAGTTCCGCCGCGTCGGCGGCACGCCGCTCGGCGTCGGCGCGCAGTTCCCGCTCGGCGCGCACCACCCGGGCCAGCTCCTCGTGGGCGGCCCGGGCGCGCGCCTCGGCGGCCGCCTCGGCCTGCTCGATGCGGTGGCGTTCGATGGCCAGCGCGGCGGTGCCGGCGAAGACCCGGGCCAGGGCGAGGTCACTGTCCTGCGGCACCCGCGGGGTGCGGTGGTACATGGCGAAGGTGCCCAGCAGGCTGCCGTCGCGGGCCAGGATCGGCGTGGACCAGCAGGCGGCCACCCCGGCCCGCCCGGCCAGGTCCCGGAACTCGGCCCAGAACGGGTCGGTGGCGATGTCGGTGACGACGACCGGCGCGCGCCGGTACGCGGCGGTGCCGCAGGACCCGACGCCCTCACCGGTGGCGATCCCGTCGATGGCCCGGTTGTAGAAGTCGGGCAGGCTGGGCGCGGCGCCGTGGCGCAGGTGCCGGCCGTCGGCGTCGGCGAGCAGGACGGAGACCAGCACCTGCTGCGGGGCGAGGTCCTCGATGCAGCGGGCCATCCCGTCGAGGACCTCGGCCAGCGGCGCCTGCCGGGCGATCTGTTCGAGCAGGGCGCGGTGTTCGGCCATCAGCCGCTGGGCGTGCGTGACCTGGGTGGTCTCCACGCCGACGACCCGGATGCCGGTGAGCGTGCCGGCGGCGTCGCGCCGCGGCTCGTAGGTCAGGTCGAAGTACGCCTCCCGGGCGTGCGCGCCGCCGCCGAGCAGCACCCGCACGTCCCGGCCGGTCCAGGGCCGCCCGGTGCGGTACACCTCGTCCAGCAGGGCCAGCACGTGCTGCCCGGCCAGTTCGGGCATCAGGTCGGCCAGCGCGACGCCGGTGCGGGCGCGGTCCTCGCCGATGGTGGCGAAGAACGCCGGGTTCGCCGCCTCGACGACGTGGGTGGGCCCGGCGAGGGCGGCGAAAACGACGCTGGACTGCCCGAACAGCGCCCGCAGGTCCTCGTCGGCGGGCCGGACGGGTGCCGGGTCGGCGGCGGTGGGCCGCGGGCCGGATACCGCCGTCATGTCTGCTGCTGCCTCTCCGCCGGGTACCGGGACGAGCGGTGAGCGTAACGGACCGCCGCGCCCACCGCAGAGATCGCGGCGGGAGGACCGCAGACGGAAATCGGGGCGCGGCTCGCGCCGCGCCCCGATGCTCCCAGGCCCTTCCCGGCCGGTGGGGCGAGGGAGAAGGGCGCCGACCTTCGGACCGACCACCCGCGCAGCTGGCTGCCCGCGTGTGGCCGTTGTCTACTGGCCGTGCCTTTCACCCTGCCCGTACACCGGTAACCGCGGCCGGTTCGCGCCGCCCCGCCGACCCCCGCCCGCTGGACCTGGCCGCCGCAACCATCAGGTCGCTCGGCCAGCGGACGAAGGGACGAAGCGAACAACAGCCGCTTCCCGTAGTAGGACTCAAAGACGGTACGGCGTGGACCCCCGCCGCTGTCAACCCACCCCGGCCTGTCGTGTGTTGCGCCACGGCGTGTCGCGTCGGCGCGTCTCGATGCCCGCCCACGGTCAGCCGGCGTCGAGGTGGTGGCGCAGCAGGGCGGCCGCCGCCTGCGGGTGCTCGGCGGCGAGCAGTCCCCCGGCGGCCAGCACGTAGTCGACGTCCACGACCGCCCGGGCGGCACGCGGCAGCGGCCACCCACCGGCGTGGTCGGTGAGGACCGCCGCCAGCACCTGGGCCGCGTCGGCGGGCTCGGCGTGGCGCAGCACCCCACCGGAGCCGACGACGAGCCGCACGTCGCGCAGGTCCCGTCCGGCGCGTTCACCGGTGGCGGCGCCCCGGGCGTGCCGGCGCAGCGCCACCGTGGCGGCCAGCGCGGCGATCCGCCGGTCGGCGGCCCGGCCCGCGGCGTCGACCGGCAGGAATCCGGGGTCCGCGGCACGGGCCGCCGCCGCGGCGGCCAACCCGTCCTGCTCCCCGGCGGCCAGCAGCCGCTCCTCGGCGGCGGCACGCACCACCCCGGGCGCGGACCAGCGCATCCCCAGGTCCCCCTCGACGGTGCGGGCCCGCCACAGGGTGCCGGCGACCTCCCGGCCGGGGCCACTGTCGCGTTCGTCGGGGGTCAGCACCGAGTACACGTCGGTGGTGGCCCCGCCGACGTCCACGACGGCCAGGTCACCGCCGAGGGTGTCGGCGAGGACCTCCACCCCGGTCAGCACCGCGTCGGGGGTGGCGGCGCGCACCAGGCGGGCGAAGCGCCCGCCCCGGGACAGTTTCTTGCCGCCGATGACGTGGCGCAGGAACACCTCCCGGATCGCGGCGCGCGCGCCGGCGGGCGCGAGCACCCCGATGCGGGGCAGCACGTTGTCGGCGGCGGTGACCGGCACCCGCGCGGCGTGCAGCAGGGCGTGCAGCTCGTCGCGGGCGTCGGCGTTGCCCGCGAGGACCACCGGCACCCGCCAGCGGGCCTTCGCCAGCCGGGTCGCGTTGTGCGTCAGCACCTCGGCGTCGCCGCCGTCGGTGCCCCCGACGAGCAGCACCACGTCGGGTCGGGCGGCGCGCAACGCCACCAGGTCGCCCTGCCCGAGCCGCCCGGCGGCCACGTGCACCACGTTCGCGCCGGCGGACAGCCCGACGCGCCGGCCGGCCTGCGCGGTCACCAGCGGCTCGTAGCCGATCACGGCCAGCCGCAGCCCACCCCCGGCCGACGAGCACACGTACCAGGGCGGGTCCTGGGCGCCGACCTGCGCGGTGGCCGCGCCGACCGCGGCGTCCAGGCCGTGCAGCACGTCGCTGCCGACGGTGGTCGGCGCGGCGGCCGCCGCGACCAGCCGCCCGCCGTCGAGGTCGACCACCGCCGCCTTGGTGTACGTGGACCCGACGTCGGCGCAGACCGCGAGCCTCACCGCCCGGGACCTGTCAGGCGTGGCCCCGGCCCGCCGCGCCGTCCCCCGCTGCGCGGACCCGGCACACCGCCGGTCCTCACGCGGCCGGCGGTACGACGACCGTGCCGGTCGCGGTGACCGCCACGATCGGCTCGGCGAGCACCTCGGCGGCGGACTCGCCCCGGTCGGGGCGGCCCCGGCACACCACCCGGGCGGCGAAGTCGATGGTGCGGCTGCGGGTGCCGACGCGGGTGACGGTGGCGGTGACCTCCAGCACGTCACCGGCCTTCATCGGCGCGACGAACTGCACGTCGGAGTAGGACGCGAACAGGCCCTCGTCGCCGTCGGTGCGGATGCACACCTCGGTGGCGACGTCACCGAACAGCCCGAGGGCGTACGCGCCGTCGACCAGGTTACCGGCGTAGTGGGCGTGCGAGTACGGCACGTACCGGCGGTGGATGACGGTCAGGCCCAGCCGTGCGTCGCTCATGCTCTCGCCTTCTTGTTCGTGATCAGCGCGTGGACCAGGTAGGAGGCGACCTCACCGGGGGTGGTGCCCCGGCCGAAGATCCGGTCGACGCCCAGCTCACCGGTCATCGTCTCGTCGAAGCGCGGACCGCCGACGATCAGCAGCGGCCGCTTCCCGGCCGGCATCGCCTCCCGGAACGCCGCCGACATCTCCCGGGTGTTGTGCAGGTGCGCGTCGCGTTGGGTGACGACCTGCGACACCAGCACCGCGTCGGCCTTCTCCTGCCGGGCGGCCTCCACCAGTTCCGGCACGCTGACCTGCGCGCCCAGGTTGGTGACCTTCAGCTCCCGGTAGTACTCCAGGCCCTTCTCCCCGGCGATGCCCTTGACGTTGAGGATCGCGTCGATGCCGACGGTGTGCGCGTCGGTGCCGATGCACGCCCCCACCACCGACAGCTTGCGCCGCAACTTCTGCTTCACCGTCGCGTTGACCTCCTTGGCCGACAGCAACGGGAAGTCCCGCTCCACCACCTGCACCGCGGAGAGGTCCACCAGATGGTTCACCCGCCCGTACACGACGAAGAAGGTGAACCCGTCGCCCATCTGGGTGGCGTGCACCAGCATCGCCGGGTCGATGCCCATCTTGTTGGCCAACTGCACCGCCGCGCCCTCGGCCCGCTTGTCGTGCGGCACCGGCAGCGTGAACGACACCTGCACCATGCCGTCGCCGGTGGTGTCCCCGTACGGCCGGACGATCTTCTTCGCGGCGTCGGGCGCGGCCGCTCCCGCTTCGACGGCGGTCATGCCGCCTCCCCTTCCAGGATGTCGGTGGCCGGGTTGTAGTAGTCGGCCTCGTGCCTCGCGACGCCGTCGAGGCCCTTGCCGCGGTCCGCGGGCCGCTTCATGATCCCGAAGGTGCCCTCGGCGATCGCGGTCAGCAGCGACTGCTGCCCGATGCGCTCCAGCAGGTCGACGGCCTCACCGAGGACCCGGTGGGCGCGCTGCTGGATGAACCCGCCCGGCGCGGGCACGAAGTCCTCGTGCAGCCCACCGGCCGCGCCCAGCACGTAACGCACGTTCTGCAGGGCGATGTCACGGTCCGACAGCCACGGCGTCACCACCGCCTCGGTCATCATGCCGACCAGCAGGATGCCCTGCCCGGTCATGGTGCCGACCAGGTTGAAGAACCCGTCGAGCAGGTTGCCGCGGAACACGTCACCGGTCATGTGCTTGGTCGGCGGCATCCACTTCAGCGGCGCGTCGGGGAACAGCTCCCGGGCCAGCAGCGCGTGCGCCAGCTCCAACCGGAACGACTCCGGCAGATCCGGGTTGATCTCGAACGCGTGCCCCAGCCCCAACTGCGCGTCGGCCAGCCCCGCCTCGTGCGCGAAGTACTCGTTGAGCAGCTGCGACACCGTCACCGTGTGCGCCTCCTCGACCGCGTCGGCGGTCGTGAGGTAGTTGTCCTCACCGGTGTTGATGATGATCCCCGCCCGGGCGTGCACCTGCCGGGAGAACCGCTGGTCGACGAACGTACGGATCGGGTTGATGTCGCGGAACAGGATCCCGTACATCGAGTCGTTGAGCATCATGTCGAGGCGTTCCAGGCCGGCCAGGGTGGCCATCTCCGGCATGCACAGCCCCGACGCGTAGTTCGTCAGCCGCACGTAGCGGCCCAACTCCTTCGACGACTCGTCCAACGCCGCCCGCATCAGGCGGAAGTTCTCCTGCGTGGCGTACGTGCCGGCGAAACCCTCCCGGGTGGCGCCCTCGGGCACGTAGTCCAGCAGCGACTGCCCCGTCGAGCGGATCACCGCGATCACGTCCGCGCCGGCCCGGGCCGCCGCCTGCGCCTGCGGGATGTCCTCGTAGATGTCGCCGGTGGCCACGATCAGATAGATCCACGGCCGCTGCTTCGGGTCCCCGTACCGCTTGACGAGGCGGTCCCGCTCGGCGCGGCGCCGGTCGATCTGCCGGATCCCGGCGCCGACCGCCTTACGGGCCGCCCGGCGGGCCGCGGTGGCGGCCCGGCCGGTCGGCTGGCCGAAACGCACCGACCCGGCGGCGGCCTTCTGCGCCAGCAACGTCACGTCGCTGATCTGCTCCCGCGCCAGCGCGTCGAACACCGGCACGCTCACCCCGTGCCCCAGCCCCACGTCCGCCACCACCGCGTCGACGAGCCGGTTCACCCACGGAATGCCGTCCGGGTCCGCGCCGCTCACCCCGGCCAGCCGCAACGCCGCCCGCTCCACCGACACCGTGGTGTGGCTGCGCGCCAACTCCACCACCGGCTGCCCGGCGCGGCGCGCCAACTCCCGCGCCCGCGCCACCAGCGCCGGATCCAGCCCAAGCTTGCCTGTCACGAGGAACCTTCCTGATAGATCACGTCACCGCGCAGCACCGTCGCCCGGCACACCGGCAGCGGCGTCGGGTCGTGCGCGCCCCGCGCCTCCGGGTCGTCGGCCTGCAACACCGGCAGCCCCCGCTGCACCCCGGCCGGGGTGTCCCACACCGCGAACGTCGCCGGCGCACCCAACGCCAGCACCCCCTCGGCGTCCAGGTGCACCGCCCGCCACCCGCCCCGGGTGTGCGCGGCGAACGCCGCCCGCTCACTCATCCGCTGCCCCGGATTGTGATGCGCCGCCGCCGCCCGCACCGAACCCCACGGGTCCAGCGGCGTCACCGGCGAATCCGACCCGAACGCCAACGCCACCCCGACGCCGTGCATCGCCCCCATCGGGTTCGACGCCAACGACCGGTCCAGACCCAACCGCGACTCGTACATCCGGCCCGCGCCGCCCCACAACCGGTCGAACGCCGGCTGCATCGACGCCACGATGCCGTACTCCACGAACCCCGCGATCAACCGCTTGCTCATGATCTCGGCGTGCTCGATCCGGTGCCGGGCCGCCCGCAACCGGTCCACCCCGAGCGTGCGCGCCGCCCCGGCGAACCCCTGCAGCACCGTCGCGATCGCCGCGTCCCCGATCGCGTGGAAGCCGCCCTGCAGGCCGTGCGCCGCGCAGTCCAGCAGATGCTCCCGCACCTGCTCGGCGCTGACGTACCCGTGCCCGCAGCCACCCGGCTCACCGTCCAGGTACGCCGCCGACACGTGCGCCGTCCGCGAGCCCAACGCCCCGTCGGCGAACAGGTCCCCGCCCGCGCCGACCGCGCCCAGCTCCCGGGCCCGCGCCGCGCCCAGCAGCTCACCCCAGTACCCGTACACCTCCGGCACGCCCTGCCCCGAGATCGCCAGCAGCCCGGTGAAGTCCTCCTCGTCGGAGATCTCCGGCCCACCGCACTCGTGCACCGCCGCGATCCCCAACGACGCCGCGTGCCCGAGGGCCCGCCGCTGCGCGTCGACCCGCTGCGCCCGGGTCACCGACGCGAACGCCGCCGCCCGCACCACGTGATGCGCGTCACGGCGCAACCAGCCCGACGGGTCGAAGCCGGCCGCCGCCGCCGCGTCCGGACACGCCGCCAGCAGCGCCGCCGACACCAACGCCGAATGGATCGACGCCTGCGACAGATACACCCGCCGGCCGCCCGCCGCCCGGTCCAACGCCCCCGCGTCCGGCGGCTGCGGCACCGGCCACGTCGAGTCGTCCCAGCCGTGCCCCAGCACCACCGCGTCGCCCGGCAGACCCGCCGCGAACCCCGCCACCGCGTCCAGCAGCTCACCCGCCGAGCGCACCGCCGACAGGTCCAGCCCCGACAACGCCAGGCCGGTGTCGGTGGCGTGCACGTGAGCGTCCACGAACGCCGGCGTCACCAACGCCCCGTCCAGCTCCACCACCCGGTCCGCGCCCGGCGCGTCCGCGTCCGCGCCCAGCCAGGCGATCCGGCCGTCACGCACCAGCAGCGCCGTCGCGGACGGGTCGGCCGGACAGTGCAGCACGCCACCGCGGTACAAGATCGAGGGGTTCGTCATGACGTCAGTCTGCCGCCAACCGGGCCTCGAACAGACGACGCACCCCCGGCTCGCCGCGCAGCAGCTCCAACGCCAGCTCCGCGTGCCCCGGCACGTAGCCGTTACCGACCAGCATCGTCACGTCCGCCGCCAGGCCCTCCGCGCCCAACGCCGCCGCCGCGAAACTCGTCGCCATCGAGAAGAAGATCACCGTGCCGCCGTCCGCGGTGGCCAGCACCGCCCCGTGCTCGCAACCCGGCACGTCCACGCAGACCACCGTCACGTCCGCCGGGGAACCCAACGCGGTCGTCACCGCCGTCGACAGGCCCACCGGGTCGCGGGCGTCGGCCAACGCCACCACGTCCGCCAGCCCGGCCGCGTCCAGCGCGTCGCGCTCCGCCGCCACCGGCACCACCCCGACGGTACGGTCCGCGCCGGCCCGCCGCGCCGCCGCAAGCGACAACGAGCCGCTCTTGCCGGCCCCACCGATCACCGCCACCCGCACCGGCCGCGGGTCACCGGCGCGCCGCCGGCGCGCCACCTGCTCGGCGACCACCCGCGCGGTCAACGCCGGCGCCCCGCACACGTCCAGCACCGCCAACGACAGCTCCGGGTGCAGGTCCGCCGGCAGCACCGCCGCGATGGAGCGGGCGAACAGGATCGCGTACCCGTCGCAGGGCACCTGCTCGCTGCGCCCGTCCCAGCGGGCCAGGCCGTCGGTGACCGTCAGCGGGGTCAGCGTCAGCGACACTAGCGTCGCCACCCGGTCACCGGGCGTCAACCCCAGCGGCGAGCGCTTCCCGGCCTCCTCGACGGTGCCGATCAGCATGCCGCCGGAGCCGGTCACCGGGTTCTGCATCTTGCCGCGCGCCGAGATGATCTCCAGCACCTCGGCGCGGACCTTCTCGCCGTCCCCGCCGTGCTTCTCCGACAACTGCCGGAAACTCGCCGCGTCCAGGTTCAGCCGCTCCACCCGGATCCGCACCTCGTTCGCGGCGATCCGCGGGTCGGCGTCGAGGCGCCAGGCCGCCTGCGGCAGCACCCCCGCCGGTTCCACAACACGGTGCAGACCCACCGGTGACGTCACGCCGACCCCCTATGCCAAGCCACCCGAACCCTCGACCAGGGCTCGCTTCACGGGAAAACTTCCGGCAGACTAATTTCTTCACCGGATATTTTCCAGTAGCCTTCGCAAAACAATGATCAACCCGCACCGCAACGAGGAGGGGCCGTGACCCAGACCCAACCGGTGGAGACCATCCCAGCGCCCCGCACCGAGCCGGTCGCGGTCCCCACCGCCGGACAGCCCTACGAATACCGCCGCAGCCCCCTGGTCGAACCCGACTGGACCCGCTTCCCCGGCTGGCGCCACATCACCCGCGAACAGTGGGAGAACGCCCAGTGGCAGCGCGTCAACTGCGTCAAGAACATCAAGCAGCTGCGCACCGTCCTCGGCGACCTCGTCGACGAGACCTTCTACGCCGACCTCGAGGCCGACCAGCAGAACCTCGCCACCATGTCCATGCTGGTGCCCCCGCAGATGCTCAACACCATGGTGCCGCATCAGCCCATGACCACCGAGGCGTTCCTCGCCGACCCCATCCGGCGCTACATGATCCCCGTCGCCTCCGACCGGCGCACCGACTGGCCCTCACACCCCTACGCCAGCCGCGACAGCCTCCACGAACACGACATGTGGGTCGCCGAAGGCCTCACCCACCGCTACCCCACCAAGGTCCTCGCCGAACTGCTCTCCACCTGCCCGCAGTACTGCGGGCACTGCACCCGCATGGACCTCGTCGGCAACTCCACCCCCGCCGTCGACAAGCTCAAGCTCACCCTCAAGCCCGTCGACCGCTACGACGCCCACATCGCCTACCTCAAGAACCACCCCGGCGTACGCGACGTCGTCGTCTCCGGCGGCGACGTCGCCAACGTGCCGTGGAAGAACCTCGAGTCCTACCTGATGCGACTGCTGGAACTCGAAACCGTCCGCGACATCCGCCTCGCCACCAAGGCCCTCATGGGCCTGCCCCAGCACTGGCTGCAGCACGACGTCGTCGAAGGCCTGGAACGCGTCGCCCGCACCGCCGCCCGCCGCGGCGTCAACCTCGCCATCCACACCCACGTCAACCACGCCCAGTCGATCACCCCACTGGTCGCCAAGGCCGCTCAGACCGCCCTCGACGTCGGCGTCCGCGACGTCCGCAACCAGGGCGTCCTCATGCGCGGCGTCAACGCCACCAGCGCCGACCTGCTCGACCTCTGCTTCGCGCTGCAGGGCGAAGCCGGCATCCTGCCCTACTACTTCTACATGTGCGACATGATCCCCAACGCCGAGCACTGGCGCGTCCCCGTCTGGCACGCCCAGCAGCTCCAGCACGACATCATGGGCTACCTGCCCGGCTACGCCACGCCGCGCATCGTCTGCGACGTCCCCTTCGTCGGCAAGCGCTGGGTGCACATGCTCACCGAGTACGACCGCGAACGCGGCATCTCCTACTGGACCAAGAACTACCGCACCTCGATCGAGTCCGCCGACCTGGAAGCGCTCAACAAGCGCTACGCCTACTACGACCCGATCGACACCCTCCCCGAAGCCGGCCAGACCTGGTGGCACGCCCACCGCAACGACTGACCGCAGCACCACCCGTCGCCCCCGCCGCCCACCTCAGGCCGCGGGGGCGACCCCGTATCAGCAGCACACCAGACCCGCCACCACCCGCAACACCCGACGCCCCTCCCCCGGCTCCGCCACCAACTCCGCCGGACACCCCCGGACTCCCTCAACCGCGCGGCGCGTACATGATCACGGCCACCCCCACCAGGCAGATCACCGCGCCCGTCACGTCCCACCGGTCCGGGCGGAACCCGTCCACCAGCACCCCCCACGCCAACGACCCGGCCACGAACACACCCCCGTACGCGGCCAGGATCCGGCCGAAGTTCGGGTCCGGCTGGAACGTCGCCACGAACCCGTACGCCCCCAACGCCAGCATCCCGGCCGCCACCCACCACAGCCCGCGCTGCTCCCGCCAGCCCTGCCAGACCAGCCACGCGCCGCCGATCTCCGCCAGCGCGGCCAGCACGAACAGCAGCAGGGAACGCAGCACCGTCACCCCGCGACCCTAACCAGCCGCCCCGCCCGCCCCGGACACGACGGTGGGCCCTCGGGATCTTCCGGGGGCCCACCGTCCGTACGGGTCACTTCTCGAAGGCGTCCTTCACGTCCCGGCCGGCCTGCTTGACGTGTTCCCCCGCCTGCCGAGCCCGGGCCGTGCTCTGTTCGCTGGCGCCCTCCGCCCGCAACCGCTCGTTGTCGGTGACGTCGCCGAGCCGCTCCTTCGCCACGCCGCTCAGCTCCTGGGCCTTGTTCTTCGCCTTCTCGGTGAAGCTCATCGGACTCCCTCCGCCGTCGCGGTACGCCGGGCCGTCCGGCCCGTTCCGGGTCGCGTCCCCACCCTGGGTGCCGTGAAACGTCACCCAGGCGTGGTGGTGCACCACCTGTAAGGCGTCCTAGGACACTAGGTGCACGGTGGGGAAGCGTGGCTGGTTAACTGGGCGGATGGGAGAGATCCTGCTGATCCGCCACGGTGAGACCACGTGGAGCGCCAGCCACCGGCACACCTCGTACACCGACCTGGAGCTCACCCCCGACGGCGAGCGGCAGGCCCGCGCCCTGGCCCCGGTGCTCGCCGGACGCCGCTTCGCCCGGGTGCTGGCGAGCCCCCGGCAGCGGGCGCTGCGCACCGCGCAGCTCGCCGGGCTGGAGGTCACCGCCACCGACCCCGACCTGGCGGAATGGAACTACGGCGAGTACGAGGGCCGGACCACCGCGGACATCCGGTCCGACCGCCCGGACTGGAACATCTGGACCGACGGCTGCCCCGGCGGGGAGTCACCGGAGCAGGTCGGCGCCCGCCTCGACCGGGTGCTCGCCCACGTCACTCCCCTGCTGGAGCGAGGCACCGTCGCGCTGGTCGGGCACGCACACAGCCTGCGGGTGCTGGGCGCCCGCTGGATCGGGCTGCCGCCCTCCGGCGGCGGACTGCTGCGGCTCGACACCGCCACCGTCTCCGTGCTCGGTCACGAGCACGGACGACAGGTCATCCTGCGCTGGAACCAGCCGGTTCCCCCGCCGCCCGGGACCGCCCCCGACCTGGCCGGTCCCCACTGATCCGCGGCGGACGGTTCTCGTACGGCGTGGAGAGCACCACGGTGGTGCGGGTGGTGACATTCGCCGCGGTGCGGATCTCCTGCAGCAGCCGCTCCAGGTCGGCCGGCCCGGCCACCCGCACCAGCAGCATGTAGAAGTCCTCCCCGGCCACCGAGTAGCAGGAGTCGATCTCCGGCAGGTGGGCCAGCCGCTCCGGCGCGTCGTCCGGCTGGGAGGGGTCGAACGGCCGGATCGCCACGAACGCGGTCAGCGGCAGGTCCAGCGCCTCGAACGAGACGCGCGCGGCGTAACCCCTGATGACACCGCGCTGCTCCAGCCGGCGGACCCGCTGGTGCACGGCGGACACCGACAGCCCCACCCGCTCGGCGAGGTCGGTGTACGACAGCCGACCGTCCCCGGTCAGCGCGGCGACAATGGCCCGGTCGATCTCCTCCACGCGGTGCAACCTACCGGAGATAACGCTCCCATGGCGTACCCGACCCGGCCGGCGTCACGCCGGGCGGGCCGTCCGGTCGCGTACCGCGTCCGCCGCGTAGTTGAGCACGTCCGCCAGGTCCTCCTCGTCGAGGAACGGCAGGTCGGTGAGAATGTCGGTGACCGACATCCCCTCGGCCATCATCGCCAGCAGGGTCGCCACGGGGATCCGCGACTGCCGCACGCAGGGCGCACCCCCCATGACGTCGGGGTCGACGGTGATCCGCTCGAAGGCCATCGGCACAGGCTAGTGGCCCTTGGCGAGGGCGCGGGAGATGACCAGCCGCTGGATCTGGTTGGTGCCCTCGACGATCTGGAGCACCTTGGCCTCGCGCATGTACCGCTCGACCGGGTGGTCGGCGACGTAGCCGGCGCCGCCGAGCACCTGCACCGCGTCGGTGGTCACCCGCATCGCCACGTCGGTGGCGAACAGCTTCGCCTTCGCCGCCTCGATCGAGTACGGCCGGCCGGCGTCGCGCAGCCGGGCGGCGGCCAGCAGCAGCGCCCGGGCGGCGGAGATCTGGGTGGCGTGGTCGGCGAGGGTGAAGCCGAGGCCCTGGAAGTCGATGATGGCCCGGCCGAACTGCTGGCGTTCCTTCGCGTACCCGACCGCGTAGTCGAGGGCGGCCTGGGCCAGGCCCACCGCGCAGGCGGCGATGCCGAGCCGGCCGGAGTCCAGGGCGGACATGGCGATGGTGAAGCCCATCCCCTCCCCGCCCAGCAGCCGCTCGGCCGGGACCCGGGCGTCGTCGAAGGCGATCTGCGCCACCGGGGAGGCGTGCAGCCCCATGGTGCGCTCGGCGGCCTGCGGGTGGATGCCGGGGGTGCCCCGGTCGGCCAGCAGGCAGGAGATGCCCTTCGGGCCGGGGCCGCCGGTGCGGCAGAAGACGTTGTAGAAGTCGGCGACCCGGGCGTGGGTGATCCACGCCTTGGTGCCGGAGACCACGTAGTCGTCGCCGTCGCGGACCGCCCGGGTGGTCAGCGCCGCCGCGTCGGAGCCACCCTGCGGCTCGGAGAGGCAGTACGCGCCGAGCAGTTCCCCGCCGATCATGTCCGGCAGCAGCTTGCGCTGCTCGTCGGTGCCGAACTGGGCCAGCGGGTAGCACGAGAGCGTGTGCACGCTGACCGCCTCGGCGACGGCGAGCCAGCGGCTGGCGAGGACCTCCAGCACCTGGACGTAGACCTCGTACGGCTGGGCCGCGCCGCCGTGCTCCTCGGCGTACGGCAGGCCGAGCAGGCCGGCCCGGCCCAGGGTGCGCAGCACCTCGCGGGGGAACTCGGCGCGCTCCTCGAAGCCGGCGGCCTTCGGGGCGAGTTCGCGGTCGGCGAGCTCGGTGGCGAGTTCCAGCAGGTCGTGGGCCTCGTCGGTGGGCAGGATCCGGTCGACGTTCATAGCGCGATGAGCTCCGTGGGGGTGGTGTTGAGCCGTTGCCCGCCGTCTGGGGTGCAGACGACGATGTCCTCGATCCGGGCGCCGTGCCGCCCGGCGAGGTAGATCCCGGGTTCGACCGAGAAGACCATGCCGGCCGCCAGCGGCCGGGGGTTGCCGGCCACCACGTACGGCTCCTCGTGGGTGTCGAGGCCGATGCCGTGGCCGGTGCGGTGCAGGAAGGCGTCGCCGTGACCGGCGGCGGTGATCAGGTCCCGGGCGACCGCGTCGAGCGCCTCGGCGGTGACCCCGGGGCGGACCGCCGCCACCGCGGCCCGCTGCGCCTCGCGCAGCACCGCGTAGTAGTCGCTGAACTCGGCCGGCGGTGGCCCGCCGACCACGTAGGTGCGGGTGCAGTCGGAGCGGTAGCCCGACGGCATGGTGCCGCCGATGTCGACCACCACCGGCTCGCCGCGCCCGATCGGCCGGTCGGCGGCGCCGTGGTGCGGGCTGGCGCCGTGCGGGCCGGCGGCGACGATGACGAAGTCGACGCTCACGTGGCCGGCGGCCCGGATCGCGGCGGCGATGTCGGCGGCCACCTCGACCTCGGTCCGGCCGGGCCGCAGCCACTCCCCCATCCGGGTGTGCACCGCGTCGATCGCCGCGCCCGCCTCGGCCAGCGCGGCCACCTCGGCCGGCGACTTGTGGACGCGCAGCTCGCGCAGCACCTCGGAGGCGAGCCGCTGGGCGGCCCCGGGCAGCGCGGCGCGCAGCGCGAGGACCTGTTCGGCCCACATCCGGTCGGCCAGGCCCACCGCGGCCACCGGGCCGGGCAGCGCGGCACGGACCAGCGGGTACGGGTCGGTGCCGTCGGGGTGGTCGACGATCCGCACGCCGGTGGCGGGGGCGGCCTCCGCGCCCGGGCGCTCCAGCGTCGGCACGATCAGGATGGGCTCGCCCTGGGCGGGCAGGACCAGGCAGGTCAGCCGCTCTCCCTCGTGGGCGTCGTAGCCGGTGAGGTAGCGCAGGTCGGAGCCGGGGGTGAGCAGCAGCGCGTCGAGACCGGCGGCGGCGGTGGCGCGTTGCGCGGCGGCCAGCCGCTCGGCGGGGTACAGCTCCTCGGATCCCACCCACCGAGCTTAACGGTCGTTTGGTACCGGCCGGGAGTCGGCCGTCCGGCCGCTTCCGGTGCACCGCGGCCACCGGAGGCCGTCAGATCGGCCCAAACGGGCGTTCAGGGGACCATCCCCAGTCAATCATCTGTTGACCTCAGTGAATCGCGCATAGACGCACACAATTCTCCATGCGTACCCTGTCCGACAGCCCTGACAAAAACGCTTTACATTGCCGCCGCCACGACTCTCCCGAATCATTTTCGGGGTGCCGTGAATTCGACATGACTGAATGTTGTGACAGCGATTACCGGGTGCTCTAATGGTGGCGACGCGAGGGGCCCACCGCGTCGCGACCCGCTACTCCGTAGGAGGAAAACGTGGAGCAGAAGGTGCAGACCAAGCGCAAGCCGGCCAAGGTCGTCGTGCGCAAGCTGGAGAAGCTCGAGACCACCGCCATCATCATCGACCCGGGCTGCCGCAACGACGTCTGCGGCTGACCGAACAATACCGGCCGGGGCGCGGAATCGCGCCCCGGCCGGCCGGTGGAGGAGGTGTCCGGCACCATGCTGCGGCCCCGGATAAAGGGCATTCACAAACCCGTCCGACTGACCCCCGAGCTGATCAACATCGGCGGCCGGCAAATGGGCGTCGGCGCGGAGATCGACGACCCCGACGGCAGCCTGTGGTCGCTGCTGGGCCTGATGGACGGCACCCGTACCCGGGACGAGATCGTCGCCGACCAGGCCGCCGCCCGACCCGACACCAGCGCCGACGAGACCGCCGAGGCGATGCAGACGATCATCGACGCGGGTTACGTCGAGGACGCCGCCGCCGCCCCGCCGCCGACGCTCAGCCCGGCGGAACTCGACCGGTACGACCGGGCGCTGACCTACTACGCCTGGGTGGACCTCACCCCCCGGCCGTCCCCGTACGAGGCGCAGGCCCGGCTCAAGGCCAGCCGGGTGGTGGTGGTCGGGCTCGGCGGCACCGGCTCGGCCGTCGCGTCCGCCCTGGTCGCCGCCGGGGTGGGCGCGGTGCACTGCGTCGACTTCGACCGGGTCGAGCCGAGCAACCTCACCCGGCAGCTCATCTACACCGAGGACGACGTCGGCGCGCCGAAGATCGCCACCGCGGTACGCCGGCTCGGCGCGCTCAACTCCCACGTCGAGGTCACCGGCGAGGAGACCCGGGTGGACTCCGCCGACACCCTGGCCCGGCTGATGCGCGACAGGGACCTGCTGGTGCTCTGCGCCGACCAGCCCCGGCACGCCATCCGGGACTGGACCAACACCGCCGCCCTGCGCACCGGCACTCCCTGGCTGCTCGCCCAGTACGCCGGCCCGATGGCCGTGGTCGGGCTCTTCGTCCCCGGCCAGACCTGCTGCCAGGACTGCCTGCCCAGCGTCAACGACCGGCTGCGCGAGCACTACGGCGGCGAACCGCAGGAGCTGTTCCCGTTCACCGGGCACGCGGTGATCGCCCCGTCGGCCAACCTCACCGGCCACCTCGCCGCCCTGGACGCGGTGCACCACCTCGCCGGCATCCCGGCCAGCACCCGGGGCCGGATGTTCCACCTCAGCCTCACCGACCTGACCTACCACTACACCGTGCGGCCCCGCCCCGGGCGGACCTGTGGCACCTGCGGCTGGCGGGAGGAGGACCGGTGACGGTCCTGGACGAGCAGAGCCGCCCCCGGGTGGCGCACCTGGTGGTCCGGCGCGAGGACGACGACGAGTACGTCGTCGGGGACCCGGCCACCGGCACCTTCGTGGTGGTGCCCGAGGTCGGCGCCCGACTGGTCGAGCTCTTCGCCGCCGGCCGGACCGTCGCCGAGGCCGCCGAGCAGGTGGAACGCGACACCGGCGAGGCCATCGACGCGCTGGACTTCGTCACCGTGCTGACCGAGGCCGGCGTCCTCGACGACCGCCCGGTCGAGGCCGCCCGCCCCGCGCCCCGGCACTGGTCGATCTCCCGGATCCCGGCCCGCTACGTCCGGCCGCTGTTCGGCCCGACCGCCTGGACCTGCTACGTCGGCTGCCTGGTGGCCACCGCGCTCATGTTCGCCGCCGAGCCGTCGCTGCTGCCCACGTACGAGGACACCTTCATCTTCCCCGACGTGGTGCTCAGCCTGCTGGTCACCAACGTCGTGGTGGTGGTGCTGACGGTCGTGCACGAGGTATGGCACGCCCTGGCCGGCGCGGCGGTCGGCGTGCCGTCGCGGCTACGGGTGGAGCGGCGGGGCATCTTCCCGGTGCTGGAGACCGACCTGACCGGCCTCTGGGCCCTGCCGCCGGAGCGCCGCTACGGACCGTTCCTGGCCGGCATGGCGATCGACGCGGTGCTGCTCTTCGCCGCCGTCGCGCCCCGTTTCGCCTGGTCGCGTGGCTGGATCGACCTCTCCCCCGAGGTGATCCGGTTCCTCGCCATGGTGGTCTTCAGCCAGGTGGTCAAGCTGGCCTTCCAGACCCTGGCGTACCTGCGTACCGACATGTACCTGGTGATGGCGACCGCGACCGGCTGCCGCAACCTGCACCAGGTGACCCGGCTGTCGCTCAAGCGCCGGATCCGCCGGCTCACCCCCGCCGAGTCGACCGTGCTGCGCGACGCGCACGAGCGCGACCTGCGGGTGTCGCGCTGGTACCGGCTGCTGTACCTGGCCGGGCTGGTCTGGATGGCCTGGTTCGCGGTGCACTTCCTCTACCCCAGCGCCAAGGTGACGCTCGGCTGGGCCGCCGGGGTGCTCGTCGGCGCGCCCGTCGCCAGCGCGTACTGGTGGGAGGGGATCGCGCTGGCGCTGTTCGCGTCGCTGAACGTGCTGCTGCCGCTCGGGGTGGTCGTGCGCAACCGTCGTCGGGCCGGGAGGGCCGTGGCATGAGCCGTCGCTGGTGGGGCACGCTGGTCAGCGCGATCGTCACCACGCTCGGCGTGGTGACCATGTCCAGCCTCGGCTTCGGGGTGGTGCTCGGGCTCGCCGCCGAGGACTCCGCGCTGCCCTGCGACCGGCTGCCCGGCACCGCCCAGCCGTTCGAGGGCAACCGGCACATCCCGTACGAGGGCGCGCCGCACGAGCCGTACCGGACCGTGCCGCCGACCTCGGGCCCGCACTCGCCCCGGGTGGTCATCCCGGGCATCTACCGCGACCCGGTGCCCGAGGAGTTGCAGGTGCACGTCCTGGAACACGGGCACGTGCTGATCCAGTACGCCCGGGACGTGCCCGCCGCCGACGTGCGCGCGCTGGAACGCATCGGCCGCCGCCACCCCCGGGACACGGTGGTCGCGCCGTACCCCCCGCTGGGCCACGGCATCGGGCTGACCGGCTGGCAGCGGCTGCAACGCCTCGACGCGGTCGACGAGCGCGCGGTCGAGGAGTTCGTCACCCGGGTCGCCGGCCGCTACGACCACGGCTGGCAGCACGGCGCGACCGACTGCGTCAGCCGCTGACGCGGTCGGTCGCCCGCCGACGGCCTGCGCGGCCCGATCCCCACCGGCCCGGAAGCCGGCGGCGCACCGCCGATCGGCCGGGACGCGCCGGCGCCGGGCCGGGAGTAGGGTGCGCGCGTGGAGGACCACCGGGCACTGTTTCTGCGGGCCGCCGAGCACGCGGCCGCCTACCGGCGGTCGCTGCCGGGCCGGCCGGTGGCCGTACCGATCGACCAGGCCGCGGTGGTGGACGCGTTCGCCGGGCCGCTGCCCCGCACCCCCTCACCGCCGGAACAGGTGCTGGCGGAGCTGCTCGCTGCGGCCGAGCCGGGTCTGGTGGCCGGCGCCGGCCCCCGCTACTTCGGGTTTGTGGTGGGCGGAGCGCTGCCGGCCGCGACCGCGGCCGAGATCGTCGCCACCGGCTGGGACCAGCTCGCGTTCAACACCGTCACCTCGCCGGCGGCCATGGCGGCCGAGACCGTCGCCGGCGGGTGGCTCAAGGAGCTGCTGGGCATCCCCGGATCGGCGTCGGTCGGCTTCGTCACCGGTTGCCAGGCGGCCAACACCGTCGGCCTCGCCGCCGCGCGCCACAAGGTGCTGGCCGACGTCGGCTGGGACGTGGAACGGCGCGGGCTGCCCGGCGCGCCGGCGATCCGGGTGATCGCCGGCGCCGAACGACACGGCACCGTCGACCGGTCGCTGCGGCTGCTCGGCCTCGGGACGGACGCGGTGCAGCCGGTGGCCGCCGACCCGAACGGAGCCATCGACCTCGGGTCGCTGCGGGCGGTGCTGCGCTCGGGTGCCCGCGGGCCCACCATCGTCTGCCTGCAGGCCGGCAACGTGAACACCGGCGCCTGCGACCCGCTGCGCGAGGCCTGCGACCTGGTGCACCGGCACGGCGGCTGGGTGCACGTGGACGGCGCGTTCGGGCTGTGGGCCGCGGCGAGCCCCCGCACCCGGCATCTGGTGGACGGGCTGGCAGCGGCGGACTCGTGGGCCTGCGACGGCCACAAGTGGCTGAACCTGCCGTACGACTCGGCGTTCGCGTTCTGCGCGCGGCCCGACACGCACGCGGCAGCCATGTCGTACACCGCCGCCTACCTGGTGGGCTCCGGCGGCGAGCCGGTGGGCGCGGACCTGACCGCCGAGTCGTCCCGGCGGGCGCGCGGCTTCGCCGTCTGGGCCGGGCTACGCGAACTCGGCCGCGACGGGGTCGCCGCGCTGGTCGACCGCTGCTGCGCGCTGGCCCGCCGGTTCGCCGACGGGCTCACCGCCGCCGGCTTCGAGGTGGCCAACGACGTGGTGCTCAACCAGGTGCTGGTCGGCTTCGGCGACGACGCGCGCACCGACCGGGTGGTGGCGGCCGTGCAGGCGGACGGCACCTGCTGGGCGGGCGGGACCACCTGGCGGGGGCGACGGCTGATGCGGATCTCGGTGTCCAACGCGACCACCACGGAAGCGGACGTGGACCGGTCGATCGCCGCGATCGTCCGGCTCGCGGCCTGACGGGTGGTTCCACCCCTCCTGGGTGATCGGAAAGCGACAAAACCCCACATTCGCGTTCGATGCGGCAGGGTCCGAGGGCGTGGGTCCCCGACGGTCGGGGTCACCGGTCCCAGGAGGTCGCCGCCATGTTCCGAGCCGCCCTACGGGTTCCCGTCGCGCTCCTCGCCCTGGGCTGTCTCGTCCTGGCCGCCGAGGGTTCCGCGGGCACGGGTACGGCCGCCGCCGCGTACCGGGCCGACGGCGGGCACGGCCCGGGCGACCGGGACCCGATCGACGGACGGGTGCGCGCGGCCATGGCGCGGATGACCCTGCCGGAGAAGATCGGCCAGATGTTCGTCCTGCAGGTCAACGGCGACACCGCCACCACCACCAACCCGACCGACGTGGCCGCCAACCAGGCGCTATACGGCGCCGGCGTGCGCAACGGCGCGGACCTGGTGGCGACGTACCACCCCGGCGGCATCATCTACTTCACCGGGACCGACAACCTGAACAACCCGCAGCAGGTCGCGCTGCTCTCCAACGGGCTGCAACGGGCCGCGCTGGCCGGGCACGGCGTGCCGCTGCAGATCAGCACCGACCAGGAGGGCGGCGTCGTCACCCGGATCCCTCCCCCGTCGGCGATCTCCCCGGGCAACATGGCCATCGGCGCCACCTTCGACCGCGACCTGTCCTACACGACCGCCGCCGCCACCGGCCGGCAACTGCGCGCGATGGGCATCGCCATGGACCACGCCCCGGTCGTCGACGTCAACACCAACCCCCGCAACACCGTCGACGGCACCCGCGCCTTCAGCGACCGGACCCGGACGGTCTCGGTGTTCGGGGCGGCGGCCGTGACCGGGTACCAGCACAACGGGGTCGCCGCCACCGCCAAGCACTTCCCCGGCCTGGGCAGCGCCGAGGCCAACCCCGACACCGGGATCGCCGTGGTCGACGAGACCCGGGAGGAGATCCTGCGCACCGACATCCCGCCGTTCCGCGCCGCCATCGCCGCCGGGGTCAAATCGATCATGCCGACCGCGGTGATCGTCCCCGCGCTGGACCCGACCCGGACCCCGGCCATCCTGTCCCGGCCGATCCTGACCGGGCTGCTGCGGAACCAGCTCGGCTACGACGGCGTGATCATCACCGACGCGCTGCGCGCCGAGGCGCTGGCGAGCATCCCGCAGCCGCAGGTGATCCTCGGCGCGGTCCACGCCGGCAACGACGAGCTGCTGCTGCCGACGGACCCGCCCGCCGCCATCGCCACCCTCTCCGCGGCGGTCCGCGACGGCACGGTCAGCCGGCAGCGCATCGACCGGTCGGTGTACCGGATCCTGCGGATGAAGGCCGAGCTGGGGCTCTTCGACAACCCGTTCACCACCGGCGAGGCGGTCGACTCGACCGTCGGCACCCCGGCCCAGCAGCAGGTCATGGCCGAGGCCGCCCGCCGCTCGATCACCCTGCTGCGCAACGCCACCGGCCTGCTGCCGCTGCCCGCCGACTCCGGCCGCCACGTGCTGGTCACCGGCTGGGGCTTCAGCTCCGTACCCGCCCTGGCCGACAAGCTGAACGGGCGAGGTCTCGTCGCGACGCCGATGTGGACCGGCTCGCCCGACGCGCAGACGATCAGGCAGGTGGTGGCGGCGGCCGGCGCGAGCGACGTGACCGTGGTGCTGACCAACAACGCCTGGGGCGACGTCACGCAGCAGAACCTGGTCACGGCGCTGCTGGCCAGCGGAGCCAAGGTCGTCACGGTCGCGGTCGGGGGGCCGTGCGACATCGCGTACCTCCCCACCGCCCCGGTCTACCTGGCGGCGTACGGGTACCGCGACGTCTCGCTCACCGCCCTCACCGACGTGCTGACCGGCGGGCAACCCGTCGGCCGCCTGCCGGTCACCGTCCGCACCCCCGACGGCAGCCGGGTGCTCTATCCGTACGGCTCGGGCATCGGCTACCCGACGACGGCGGGCGGTCGCTGAGCGGTCACGGGCCGCGCAGCCCGCCCGGCCCGGGCCCGTTGGGTCAGCCCGACGCAGCCGAGCACCACCAGCGCCACCCCGATCGAGGCGGGACCCACCGTCTCGCCCAGCAGCAGCGCCGACCAGAGCAGGGTCAGCACCGGCTGGGCGAGCTGCACCTGGCCGATCCGGGCGACCCCGCCCCGGGCCAGGCCCGCGTACCAGGCGAAGAAGCCCAGGAACATCGAGACCACGGTGAGGTAGCCGAAGGCCGCCCAGGCGGTGCCCCCGGCCCGGGGCGGGTGGGCGAACCCGGCGAGCAGCGTGACGGGCAGCGTCGCCGGCAGCGAGAGCAGCAGTGCCCAGCAGATCGTCCGGGCGCCGCCCAGCTCCCGGGCCAGCGCACCGCCCTCGGCGTAGCCCAGTCCGCACAGGACGACCGCCGCCAGCAGGAAGAGGTCGACCGCCGACAACCCGCCCCGCACCGTGCCGCTCACGATCAGGAAGGCGAGCACGGTGAGCAGGCCGCCGAGGCAGGCGACCCAGAACACCGGCGGTGGCCGCTCACCGGCCCGCAGGACCGCGAACCCGGCGGTCATGGCCGGCAGGACGGTGACCACGACCGCGCCGTGCGCGGAGGTCTGGGCCGTCAACGCCAGCGAGGTGAACAGCGGAAAGCCCACCACCACGCCGACCGCGACCACCGCCAGCCGCCACCACTGGCGCCGGGAGGGTCGCGGTGCGCGACTGAGCCGCAGGTACGCCGTGGCCAGCAACGCCGCCCCGACGGCCCGCCCGAAGGCCACGAACCAGGGATCGAGCTGCTGCACCGCGACCCGGGTCGCCGGCAACGACAGGCTGAAGGCGAGCACCCCCAGGGCGCCGAGGCCCAACCCGGCCAGCCACTCCCCCGTTACCGTCGCGGGCACAGTAGCGCTACTCTCTCTTCTCATGGATGACGGTAACGCAGCGCACCGCGTTATCCAAGATCTACGCCGACTGGTGGCCGCCGTCCCACCGGGGGCGCGGCTACCGTCGATGCGCGAGCTGACCGCCCGGCACCACGCCTCGCCGGTGACCGTCGCCGAGGCGGTCCGTCACCTGGTCGCCGAGGGACTGGTCGAGACCCGCCCGGGCCAGGGGACGTACGCCGCGACCCGGCCCGCCCGACGGCCCGCGCCGGACCTCTCCTGGCAGACGGTGGCCCTCGGCTCCCGCCGGCCCGGCGAGGACGAGCTACGCGCCCTGCTGGCGCTCCCGCGACCGGGGGCGATCCCGCTCTCCGGCGGTTACCTGGACCCCGACCTGCAGCCCACCGCCGCGCTCGGCGCCGCGCTCGCCCGGGCCGCCCGCCAGCCCGCCGCCTGGCAGCGCGGCCCGGCCGAGGGACGCGCCGACCTGCGTGCCTGGTTCGCCCGCGAGGCCGACGCCGGCCTGCACGCCGACGACCTGGTGATCTGCCCCGGCGGGCAGGCCGCGCTCTCCTGCGCGCTGCGCGCCCTCGCCGCGCCCGGCGACACCCTGCTCGTCGAGTCCCCGACCTACCTGGGCGCGCTCGCCACCGCCCGGGCCGCCGGGCTGCGCGTGGTCCCCGTCCCCACCGACGCCGACGGCGTCCTGCCCGACCAGCTCGCCGCCGCCTTCGCCCGCACCGGTGCCCGGCTCTTCTACTGCCAACCGCTGTACGCCAACCCGACCGGCGCGACCCTCGCGGCGCACCGTCGCGCCCCGGTCGCCGAGGCGGTCCGCGCCGCCGGGGCGTTCCTCCTCGAGGACGACTACGCCCGCGACCTCACCATCGACGGCGAGGCACCGCCACCGCTGGCCGCCGACGACCGGGACGGCCACGTGGTCTACCTGCGCTCGCTGACCAAGTCCAGCGCCCCCGGGCTGCGGATCGCCGCGATCGGGGCCCACGGCCCGGCGGGTGCCCGGCTGCGCTCGGCCCGGCTGCTCGACGACCTCTTCGTCGCCGGCCCCCTGCAACAGGCCACCCTGGAGCTGGTCACCGCCCCGGCCTGGTCCCGGCACCGCCGGGCCCTGCGCACCGCGCTGAAGAGCCGGCGCGAGGCGCTGCTGACCGCCCTGCGCCGGCACCTGCCCGACCTCGTCCCGCCGGTGCCGCCGCGCGGTGGCCTGCACCTCTGGGCCCGGCTGCCCGACGGCGTCGACGACAGCGCGGTGGCCGGCGCGGCCGCCGCCGAGGGGGTCGTGGTCTTCCCCGGCCGCCCCTGGTACGCCGCCGAACCGCCGGCACCGTACCTGCGGCTCACCCACGCCGCCGCGCCGCCCGACCTGATGGACGAGGCGGTCCGCCGGCTCGCCCGGGCGCTGGCAGCCACCTGATCCACTGCGGCACCGACCGTCCGCAATGGACCGGTTGCGGGGAGTGGTCACACTGGACCCATGGTGCGAATCATCCTCAACCTGTTGTGGCTCATCCTCGGCGGCGGCATCGTCCTGGCCCTGGGCTACGCCGTCGCCGCGCTGATCTGCTTCGTCCTGATCATCACCATCCCGTTCGGGGTGGCCTCGCTGCGCCTCGCCGGCTACGCGCTCTGGCCCTTCGGCCGCACGCTCGTGCAGAAGCCGGGCGCCGGCGTCGCCTCCTGCGCGGCGAACGTGCTCTGGGTGCTGCTGGCCGGCTGGTGGCTGGCGCTGTCGCACATCGTCGCCGGGGTGACCCTCTGCCTCACCGTCATCGGCATCCCGTTCGGCGTCGCCAACTTCAAGCTCGTGCCGGCCGCGCTCTGGCCGCTCGGCCAGCACGTCGTCGACGCCCCCTGACCGGCGGCCCCGGCCCCGGCCCGACCGTCGGCCGCAGGGTCATCATCCGCGCGGGTCACCACCTCTAGGGCATCCTAGGAGGCTGGACCGTGGCGGGGCAGGATCGGGAACCGGGCTCGCCCGGCCCGCACCCCGACTACGGTCGGAAGCGTGGCCGGTCGACGCAGGGTGATCGAGGCGCTCACGGCGGACCCCGCCCTCACCGAGCTGCGGCACTCACTGGTGACGTACTACGGCGACCCGGCCCGCGACGCCGCGATGGACGCCTTCTACGCGGACTTCGTCCACCCCGGTGACCTGGTCTTCGACGTAGGGGCGCACGTCGGCGACCGGCTGGCCAGCTTTCGCCGCCTCGGCGCCCGGGTGGTGGCCGTCGAGCCGCAGCCACTGTGCGCACGGGTGCTCCGGACGCTCTACGGCGACGATCATCAGGTGACCCTCCTCGAGGCGGCCTGCGCGGCCCGGGCCGCCCCGGTCCGGCTGCACGTCAACTCCGCCAACCCCACCGTCTCCACGGTCTCCCCGCAGTTCATCGCGGCGGCCGCGGACGCCGCCGGGTGGGCGCACGAGACCTGGGACGCCGAGATCGGGGTCGCCGGCACCACCCTGGACCACCTGGTGGCGACGTACGGCACGCCAGCGTTCGTCAAGATCGACGTCGAGGGCTTCGAGGAGGCGGTGCTGGCCGGCCTGACCCGCCCGCTGCCGGCGCTGTCGTTCGAGTTCACCACGATCGCCCGCGACCTGGCGCTGCGCTGCCTCGACCGGGCCACCCGACTCGGCTTCACCGGGTTCAGCGTGGCGCTCGGCGACCAGATGTCCCTCGCCCTGCCCCGCCGGCTGCCGGCGGCCGAGGTGGCCGCCTACCTGGCGGCGCTGCCCTACGAGGTCAACTCCGGCGACGTGTACTGCACCGCGCCCGGCGGCTGAGCCGTCACCTCCCCCGGTCCGGACGGGCCGGCCGACGATCCACATCGATGCTGGTCAGCACCGCTTTTCACCGTCACGCAGGTGGGCCGCTTTATACAGCTTTTGAAATTAGCCATGGTTCGTTACCTGCTCGTTATTGACGCGGCCCGATCCCCTTCGGTTGACTGCGACGGAACCGGTCCCGCAACCGGTTCCGAACTGGAGGATCCCGTGCCGATCACGATCGCCGACGTCGCCACCCGGGCGGGGGTGAGCAAGACGACCGTGTCCCGGGTGCTCAACGGCAAGGGCGAGGTGCACGTGCACACCGCCGACCGGGTGCGCGCGGTGATCAGCGACCTCGGGTACGTGCCGAGCGCCCGCGCCGTCGGCCTGGCCCGGGGGCGGACCCGGGTGGTCGGCATGCTGGTGCCCGCGCTCACCTGGCCCTGGATGGGCGAGGTGCTGCAGGGCGTGGCGGACGTCGTGGAGTCCGAGGGGTACGGGCTGCTGCTGTTCACCTGCACCCGAGGTGACGAGTCGATGCGCCGCTTCACCTCGCAGGTCTCCGCCAAGTCCTTCGACGGTCTGCTCGTGGTCGAGCCGGAGGGCACCCTCGACCACATCACCGACCTGCACGAACGCGGCCTACCGGTGATCCTGATCGACGACCGGGGCCACCAGCCCGGCTTCCCGTCGGTGCGGACCACCAACGAGGCCGGCGCGCGGGCGGCGGCGGCGCACCTGCTGGCCCACGGACGGAAACGGCCGCTGGTCGTCACCGGCCTGAGACGCTTCGGCTGCACCCGGGAGCGGCTCGCCGGGTTCGCGGCCGGGTACGCCGAGGCCGGCCTGCCCATCGACCCCGCCCTGGTCGTCGAGGGTGACTTCACCTTCGACTGCGGCCGGTCGGCGGTGCGCCGCCTGCTCGCCGACCGGGTCCCGTTCGACGCGGTCTTCGCCCACAACGACCTCTCCGCCGCCGGAGCGCTCCAGGCGCTGCGGGACGCCGGCCGGCGGGTTCCGGAGGACGTGGCGGTGGTCGGCTTCGACGACCTGCCGCTGGCCGGGCACACCCATCCACCGCTGAGCTCGGTGCGCCAGCCGTTGCGGGAGATGGGGGCGGTCGCCGCCCGTACCCTCATCGCCCACCTCGGCGGGACGCCGCTGCCCGGCACCCCGACCGTGATCCCGACGAGCTTCACCGTCCGGGCGTCGACCGGCGCCCCCTGACCTCGCCACCGCTGTAGCACCACCCGCGCCGGCGGGCCCGGCCCACCGGCGGTACCACCGCACACCCTCCATCCACCACCATCCCGCTCGACGATCGCGGGAGCACCGAGGGAGACCTCCATGAGAAGAAGGCAACTCCTCGCCGTCGCGCTGGCCGGCGCGATGGCCACCGGCGTCGCCGCCTGCGGCGACAGCCCGAACGCCAACAAGAAGAACGGCCAGGCGGCCACGGTGCTGAACGTCGGCATGCCCAACGGCCCGCAGGCCGAGAACAACAACCCGTTCCTCACCACGTCCGCCGCGGCCTCGCTGGGCTACCGCTGGCAGATCTACGAGCCGCTGATGATGTGGAACCCGGTGAAGCCGGCCGACCCGTTCAAGCCGTGGCTGGCCACCAAGGCCGAGTGGTCGCCGGACTACACCTCGGTGAAGGTCACCATCCGGACGGACGCCACCTGGTCGGACGGGCAGAAGGTCACCGCCGAGGACGTGGCCTTCACCTACAACCTGGTGAAGAAGTACCCGGCGCTGAACGACCAGGGCGTGCCCTACGCGGACGCGACCGCCAGCGGAAACGACGTCACCATCAGGATGGAGAGCCCGCAGTTCGTCAACCAGCAGAAGGTGCTGTGGCGGGTGCCGATCGTGCCCAAGCACATCTGGGAGAAGATCAGCGACCCGACGACCGACACCGTCAAGCAGCCGGTCGGCAGCGGCCCGTACACCTTGAAGTCCTTCACCCCGGCCAGCATGACCCTGTCGGTCCGCGACAAGGGATACTGGCAGGACCTGCCCAAGGTCAAGGAACTGCGCTACACCTCCTACACGGACAACAGCGCGCAGACGACCGCGCTGGCCAACGGCGAGTCGGAGTGGAGCTTCGTCTTCATCCCCAACTACCAGGCCGTCTTCGTGGCCAAGGACCAGCAGCACCACAAGGTGTGGGCGCCGGCGATCCTCGGCATCCACGGCCTCTACCTCAACACCACGAAGAAGCCGTTCGACGACCCGGCGCTGCGCCGCGCCATGAACATGGTCATCGACCGCGCCGACATCTTCACCACGGCCGAGGCCGGCTACTTCCACCCGCAGGTGAAGAGCGTCACCGGCCTGCCCAGCCCGGCCGGTGACTCGTTCGTCGCACCCGACTTCAAGGGCCAGGAGCACAAGGTCGACGTCGACGGCGCCAAGGCGCTGCTGACCGGCGCCGGATACAAGCTGGAGGGCAACACCCTCAAGGACAGGACCGGCAAGGCCGTCACCATCAAGCTGACCGACCCGGCCGGCTGGTCCGACTACCAGACCAGCCTGGAGATCGTGAAGGACAACCTCTCGAAGATCGGCATCGCCGCCACGATCGACAAGGCCAACCAGGACGCCTGGTTCCGCAACGTCGAGCAGGGCAACTTCGAGGCGACCTTCCGGTGGACCGAGGGCGGCGCCACGCCGTACGACATCTACCGGACGGTCATGGACGGCCGGCAGCTCAAGCCGATCGGCACCGCCTCACCCGCCGGCAACTTCGGTCGCTTCGACAACCGGGAGGCGACCGACGCCCTGGTCGCCTACGCGAAGGCGACCGACGACGCCGCGCGCACCACCGCCATGAACACGCTGCAGAAGATCTTCGTCGACCAGATGCCGATGATCCCGGTCGGCGCGGACAACATCGGCGGCGCGTACAGCACGAAGAACTGGACCGGCTGGCCGGACGACGCGAACCCGTACGGCGCCATGCAGCCCACCCAGCCCAACGCGGTGGACGTGGTCCTGCACCTCAAGCCCGCCAACGGCTGACCCCGCCAACCGCCTCCCCGGCCGGCCGTGGCCGGCCGGGGAGGCGCACCCCACGCTCAGACAGGAACTCGCATGACGTTGAGCGAGAGCGCGGCGGCGCCGGTCGACGAGGTGGTGCTGGAGGCCGTCGGCCTGACCAAGCACTTCCCCGTCCGCAGGCGGCTGCGTGACCTCTTCTCCCGGACGCCGGCCGTCGTGCACGCCGTCGACGACGTATCGTTCGCGCTGCGTCGCGGCCGGGTGACCGCGCTGGTCGGAGAGTCCGGCTCCGGCAAGTCCACCGTGGCGCGGCTGCTGGCCCAGATCCATCCCCGCACCGCCGGCGACATCCGCCTGCACGGCACCTCGACCCGGGTGCGCGGTGGGCGGCGGTTCCGGTCGTACGTGCGGCGGGTCCAACTGATCCTGCAGGACCCGTTCGCCTCGTTGAACCCGGTGCACACCGTCCGCTACCACCTGACCCGGTCGCTGCGGATCCACGGCAACGCCGGGCGCGGCGCGGAGGACCTGGAGGCGGCCCTGGGCAAACTGCTCACCCGGGTGAGCCTCACCCCGCCCGAGCGCTACCTGGACGCGTTCCCGCACGAGCTCTCCGGCGGCCAGCGGCAGCGCGTCGCCATCGCCCGGGCGCTCGGCGCCGACCCGGAGGTGCTCCTCGCCGACGAGCCGGTCTCCATGCTCGACGTCTCGATCCGCCTCGGCGTGCTCAACCTGCTGCAGGACCTCACGCAGCGGCTCGACATCGCCATCCTCTACATCACGCACGACATCGCCTCGGCCCGCTACTTCGCCGACGAGACGATCGTGATGTACGCCGGCCGGATGGTCGAGGGCGGCGACAGCGAGACCGTCACCCAGCGCCCGGCCCACCCGTACACCCGGCTGCTCACCGACTCCGCGCCCGACCCGGAGCGGATCACCGGCGACGGCGCCGGCGCGGCCGCCGGTGCGGACCGCGGTCAGGGCGAGCCGCCGAGCCTCATCGCCCCGCCGTCGGGCTGCCGGTTCCACCCCCGGTGCCCGCACGCCATGCGGCGCTGCACCACCGACCTGCCGCCCCGGCTGGACATCGGCGACCGCCCCGGCCACTGGGCGGCCTGCTGGCTCTACGACCCGGACACCGTCGCCGCCGACGCCCCCGGCTCCGCCGCGCCCGACGCCGACCCGACCGTGCCACCGCCCGCGCCGGCGGTCGCGCGGGACGACACCGCCACCCCGCGGGAGGCACGATGAGATTCCTCCTGCAGCGCACGGCCTTCTACCTGTTCACGGCGTGGGCGGCCATCACGCTCAACTTCTTCATCCCGCGCCTCGTGCCGGGCGACCCGGTGCAGGCCCTCATCTCGCGCAACCAGGGCCGGATCAGCGCCGACGCCATCCAGTCGCTGCGCGTGCTGTTCGGGCTGGACTCGCACGAGAACACCTGGCAGCAGTACCTCGACTACTGGGGGCAGCTGCTCCACGGCGACCTCGGCCTGTCGTTCACCTTCTTCCCCACACCGGTGTCGACGGTGATCGGCGACAGCCTGCCGTGGACGGTCGGCCTGGTCGGCATCACCACGATCATCAGCTTCCTCCTCGGCACCGCGCTCGGCGTCGGCGCCGGGTGGCGGCGCGGCTCCTGGGTCGACGGGCTGCTGCCGGCCACCACGTTCCTGTCCTCGATCCCGTACTTCTGGCTGGGTCTCGTCGCCATCGCCGTGTTCACCGGGCCGGGGAGCTTCTTCCCCTCCTCCGGCGGCTACGAGGCGGGCCTCGTGCCGGCGTTCGACGGGTACTTCATCCCGAGCGCGATCAGACACAGCGTCCTGCCCGCCGCCACCATCCTGGTCTCCTCGATGAGCGGGTGGATCCTCAGCATGCGCAACATGATGGTGACCGTCTCCTCGGAGGACTACATCACCGTCGCCCACGCGAAGGGCCTGTCGGAGCGCCGGGTCGCCCTGAGCTACGCCGCCCGCAACGCGCTGCTGCCGAACGTCTCGGGATTCGCGCTGTCGCTCGGGTTCATCGTCGGCGGCACGCTGCTCGTGGAGATCGTGTTCTCCTACCCGGGCCTCGGATACCAGCTCTTCCAGGCGGTCGGCTACAAGGACTACCCGCTGATGCAGGGGATCTTCCTGATCATCACGATCTCCGTGCTGGTGGCGAACCTGCTCGCCGACGTCGCGTACCTGCTTCTCGACCCGCGGACCCGAAAGAGCTGAGCGATGACCATCTCACCGTCGAGCATCGAGCAGGTCATCCCCGGTCAGGGGGCGATGGCCCAGCCGTCGGCCGCGCCGGGCCGGGCGAAGCGGCGCCGGTTCCGGTTCGTCGCCAACGACAAGGCCGCGACCGGCCTGGTCATCCTGGCCGTCTACTGCCTCTTCGCGGTGATCGGGCCGTGGGTGGCGCCGTACGACCCGGACGCGCGCAGCGCCGACGTGCTGCAGGCGCCGTCGCTGCGGCACTGGTTCGGCACCACCCACCTCGGTCAGGACATCTTCAGCCAGATCCTGGTCGGCGCCCGCAGCGTCATGCTGGTGGGCCTGCTCGCCGGCGTGCTGGCGACGGTCCTCTCCATCCTCATCGGGGTGACCGCCGGCTACCTCGGCGGGATGCCCGACGAGGGCCTGTCGGCGCTGTCCAACGTGTTCCTGGTCATCCCCGCCCTGCCGCTGATCATCATCGTGACGTCGATCGTCGAGCAGGCCAGCGACACGCTGGTCGCGCTCATCATCGGCTGTACGTCGTGGGCGTGGGGCGCCCGCGTGCTGCGCGCCCAGACGCTGTCGCTACGCCGCCGCGACTACGTCGAGGCGGCCCGGGCCACCGGCGAACGGACCTGGCGGATCATCCTGTTCGAGATCCTGCCCAACCTCACCGCGATCATCGCCTCCGGCTTCGTCGGCACCGTCATCTTCGCGGTCATGTCGGAGATCACCCTGGCGTTCATCGGCATCTCGTCGATCTCGTCGTGGAACTGGGGCACCATCCTCTTCTGGGCGCAGGGCCAGCAGGCCCTCGCGCAGGGCGCCTGGTGGTGGTTCGTGCCGGCAGGGTTGGCGATCGCGCTGCTCGGCACCGCCCTCGCCCTGATCAACTTCGGCATCGACGAGTTCGTGAGCCCCCGGCTGCGCAGCGCCGGCAGGACCCGGATCCGCACCGCCGACGGTCGCACCGTACGCATGCGGGTCGGCTTCACCCCCGTGCTGGCCCCGGCCTCCCGCCCGGTGCCGGCCCCCCGAGAGGAGGTCGCACCGTGAGCGCGAGGAGTGCAGCGAAGCGGAGCCCCGCAGTCGCGAACGAAGGGAGGCTCACGTGAGTGATCCGGTGCTGGAGATCCGCGGGCTGCGGGTCGACTACGGGCTCGGCGACGCGGCGGTGCACGCCGTCCGTGACGTGGACCTGACCCTGCACCGCGGCGAGGTGCTGGGCCTGGCCGGGGAGAGCGGCAGCGGCAAGTCCACCCTGGCGTACGGGCTGACCCGACTGCTGCCGCCGCCCGGTGTGGTCAGCGGCGGCCAGGTGGTCTACCACCCGGCCGACGGCCCGCCGGTCGACGTGCTGACCCTCAGCCCGGCGCAGCTGCGGCAGTTCCGCTGGGCGGAGACGTCGATCGTCTTCCAGGGCGCCATGAACTCGCTGAACCCGGTGCACAAGGTCTCCACCCAGCTGCTCGACGTGATCAAGGCGCACGACCCGACCAGCACGGCGGCGGCCCGTCGGGACCGGGCCCGGGAGCTGCTGCGGCTGGTCGGCATCGCCGCCGACCGGCTGGACAGCTACCCGCACCAGCTCTCCGGCGGCATGCGGCAACGCGTCATGATCGCCATGGCGCTGGCCCTGGAGCCGCAGGTCGTCATCATGGACGAGCCGACCACCGCGTTGGACGTGGTGATGCAGCGCCAGATCCTGGGGCAGCTCGCCGAGCTGCGCGAACGGCTGGGCTTCGCGGTGCTGTTCATCACCCACGACCTGTCGCTGCTGGTGGAGTTCTCCGACCGCATCGCGATCATGTACGGCGGCCGGATCGTCGAGGAGGCGCCGGCCCGTCAGCTCTACCGGCGGGCGCTGCACCCGTACACCGACGGGCTGCTGCACTCCTTCCCCGCGTTGCGCGGCCCGCGCCGCGAGCTGACCGGCATCCCGGGCTCCCCGCCGGACCTGCGTGCCATGCCGGACGGGTGCGCGTTCCACCCGCGCTGTCCGAAGGCGTTCGACCCGTGCGACACCCGACTGCCGGCGCTGGGCCCGCCCGGCGACGACGATCCCGGCCGGGCCGTCGCCTGCTGGCTGCACCCGGCCGCCGCGCCGCTCACGCGCTGACCCTGCCCGCCCGACCGACCACCCGCACGACCTGCGAGGAGAACCATGGACACCGAGCTGACCAGCCCGAGGAGCGACGGGACGCGGCACGCCGCCGGACCGGACGGACCGGAGCCGTCGCGGCACGCGGCCGACCCGATCGACAGCCTGCCGCCGACCTTCCGGTGGGGGGTGGCGACCTCGTCGTACCAGATCGAGGGCGCGGTGGCCGAGGACGGCCGCACCCCGTCCATCTGGGACACCTTCTGCCGGGTCCCCGGGGCGGTGGCCAACGGCGACGACGGCGACGTGGCCTGCGACCACTACCACCGGATGCCGGCCGACGTCGCGCTCATCGCGGACCTGGGCCTGGACACGTACCGGTTCTCGGTGGCCTGGCCCCGGGTGCAGCCGGGCGGGCGTGGTCCGGCCAACCCGGCCGGTCTGGCCTTCTACGACCGCCTCGTCGACGAGCTGCTCGGCCGGGGCGTCGACCCGTGGGTGACCCTCTACCACTGGGACCTGCCGCAGGAGCTGGAGGACGCCGGGGGCTGGCCGGTCCGGGACACCGCGTACCGGTTCGCCGACTACGCCGAGCTGGTCTTCGCCCGCCTCGGCGACCGGGTGAAGACCTGGACCACGCTGAACGAGCCGTGGTGCTCGGCGATGCTCGGGTACGCCTACGGCGACCACGCGCCCGGCCGCCGCGACCTCGGCGACGGAATCGCCGCCGTGCACCACCTGCTGCTCGGCCACGGCCTGGCCACCCAGCGGCTGCGGGCGGCGGCGCCCGCGCCGGTCGAGCTGGGCATCACGCTGAACCTGGCGCCGGCCGACCCGGCCACCGACTCCCCGGCCGACCGGGACGCGGCCCGGGCCGCCGACGGGCTGGCCAACCGGATCTACCTGGACCCGCTGTTCCACGGCCGGTACCCGCAGGACGTGCTGGCGGACCTGGCCGCCGAGGGGGTCCGCGTCCCGGTGCGCGACGGCGACCTCGAGGTGATCGCCACGCCGATCGACGTGCTCGGGGTGAACTACTACTTCGGTCAGCTGCACTCCGGGGTGGACGAGCAGGGCCGCGAGCGCGACGAGGGCGGCCGGCCGGTGCGCCGGGTGGTGCCCCGGGACCTGCCCCGCACCGCGATGGGGTGGGAGATCGTGCCGGAGTCCTTCACCGACCTGCTGGTCCGGTTGCACCGGGACTACCCGGGCGTGCCCTTGGTGATCACCGAGAACGGCGCCGCGTTCGACGACCGGCCCGACGAGGACGGCTTCGTCGCCGACGACGACCGGGTCGCGTACCTGACCGAGCACCTGCGGGCGGTGGCCCGCGCCCGGTCGGCCGGGGCGGACGTGCGCGGCTACTTCGCCTGGTCGCTGCTGGACAACTTCGAGTGGGCGTACGGCTACGACAAGCGCTTCGGCATCGTCCGGGTGGACTACGACACCCAGCGGCGTACCCCCAAGCGCAGCGCGCTCTGGTACCGCGACACGGTGCGGCGGGTCCGCGACCGGGCCTGAGCACCGCCCGGCGGGGCGACCGTGGGTGGTCACCCCGCCGGGCCGGGTCCCGCCGGTCAGTCGACCGAGGGTCGGCGACCCCCGTGCGAGGCGATCAACGCGTCCGCGACGATCGTCGCGTCCGCCTCCGCCACCGCTGCCGGGTACTCCGGCAGGAGGTCGTCCCAGACCGGCAGCCACGAGCCGAACAGCTGGGCCTGCCCCTCGGGCCGGGCGAAGAACCAGAGGTGCAGGTGGGCGGCGCCGTCGCCGAAGCGGTAGACGTGGGCCCGCGACACGTGGGCGAGGGCCTGCACGTGGCGGACGATCCGGGTGCTCAACAACCCCAGCTCGGCGGCCAGCTCATCGGGCAGATCCGCCAGGTCGTGGTGGTCGCGGGGATAGAGCATGAGCACCAGCGGTACGCCGACTCCGGTGATCCGGGCCAGCCGCCAGTGGTCGTTGCACCAGATGCCCTGGTCGCGGTCACGGCAGATGCCGCAGTCCGCCGGGTCCTCGCCGCGCCGTGCCGGTTCGGGCAGCACCGGCGGGCGCAGCGGCGCGACGCGCAATCCGTCCTGCGCGAAGGGGCTGATCTCCCAACCGGTCATCCGGGCCAGCGGAAGACGACCCCCGCCGTCAGCGGCGGAGACCGCGTGGTCGTAGAACTCATCCGGTCGTAAGGCCATGATCGGCACCCTAGCGTGATCGTCAGCGGCGCGGGGTCCGGCCGGCCCTTGGCGGCACCTTTTTTCATGTCTTGACACAAGCAGGAGGGGCGGCTTACCTCAATCAGATACATCGATCGGTATGACGGGAGCAGCCATGTTCTCCACCCCCACCCGCCGCGCCCTCCTGGCACTGTGCGTCGCCGCCGGCACCATCGCCCTCTCCCCGCCCCCGGCCGCGCAGGCCGCCGGGGAGAGCGTCGACGTCTGGCTCACCACCACCTCCGACGCCCAGTACTTCGTCAAGACCATCCAGGCCAACGGCACCGCCGCCCAGCAGTGGGTCTGGACGGCCGGCCGGGACCTGGTGAACCCGCAGGCGAACAAGTGCCTCGACATCACCGGCAACACCTCCGCCGACGGCACGAAGACACAGCTGTGGAGCTGCACCGGCGGCGCCAACCAGAAGTGGACCCTGCCCTCCTGAGCGCACCGGCCGGGCCGGCGGGCACCGCCGGCCCGGCGGGCTCAGCGGGACCGCAGCGCCCGGGCGGGGCGGGCGGCGGGCTCGCGGGGCACGCCGCCGTCGCGCAGCAGCCGGGCCATCGGCAGGGTGGCCGCGCCCATCGCGACCGCGTCCGGCCCGAGCCGGCACAGCTCGATCGAGGTCTGCGCGTACGGCTGGCGCAGCGCGTGCCGCGCGGTGGCCTCGCGGATCTGCGGCAGCCGCCGCTCGCCCAGGGCCAGCCCGGCCCAGCCGCCCAGCACCACCCGTTCCGGGTTGAACAGGTTCACCAGGTTCGCCACCCCGGCGCCCAGGTAGCCGACCGTCTCGTCGAGCACCTTCTCCGCCGTCCGCCCGGTCGCGCGCAGCAGCTCACCGAAGGCGGTCTCCTCGTCGCCACCGGGAGCCGGGCGACCCCGGTTGGCCTGGCGGTACCGGTCGAGCACCCCCTCCGCCCCGACGTACGCCTCCAGGCAGCCGAGGTTGCCGCAGCGACAGCGCCGGCCCCCGTACACCAGGGTGGTGTGCCCCCACTCCCCGGCGCTGCTGTGCGCGCCCCGGTAGCTGACCCCGTCGGCCACCACGCAGGCGCCGACGCCGGAGCCGACCAGGGCGATCACCGCGTGCCGCACCCCCCGGCCGGCGCCGAACCACATCTCGGCCTGGCCGAGGGTCTTCGCGCCGTTGTCGACGTGCACCGGGACGGTGGTGCCGGCGCGCAGCATCGCGCCGAGCGGGACGCCCTCCCAGCCCAGGGTCTGTGCGTGCACCACGGCGTCGGCGGTGCGCTCGACGGTGCCGGAGACCGCAACGCCGAAGCCGAGCACCGCGCCGGGGTCGACGCCGGCCTGCTCGGTCACCGCGTCCAGGCCGTGCAGCAGGTGCCGGGCCACGTCGCCCGGGTCCGGCTCGGCCGCGGCGATCGGGTACTCGGCCTTGGCCAGCGCGGTCATCGCCAGGTCGAAGAGCTCGACCTGCACCCGGGTCTCGCCGACGTCGGCGCCGACCAGGTAGCCGAAGCCGGGGGCGACCCGCAGCAGCACCCGGGGCCGACCGCCGTCGGACTCGACCGAGCCGGCCTCCTCGACCAGCCCCTCGCCGATCATCTCGCCGACCAGGTTGCTCACGCTGGCCAGGCTCAGCGCGGTGTGCTGGCCCAGCTCGTGCCGGCTCAGCGGCCCGTCCAACCAGATCCGGCTGAGCAGCACCGACCGGTTGGCCCGGCGCATGTCCCGCACCGTGGTGCGTCTGGCGTCCACGTCCCGCGCGTCCTCTCCCCGGCCGTCGGGCGGCCGCATCCACAGCGTGAAACAAGTGCTGACAGAGTACTGCGCATTTACATTTAACAAAGTTAACTGATAACCTCCGCCGCATCGACGAGGAGGTATGTCATGCGAATTCGACGCGGGCTGACCGCGCTGCTCGGCGGGACCATGCTGCTCGCCGCCACCGCCCTGCCGGCCGCCACCGGCTTCGCCGCCACCGCCGGGACCACGGCGCTGGTCTCCTGTGCCGGCGTACCGGCCTGGGCCGAGGGGGTGACCTGGACGGCCGGCAGCCGGGCCGGTTACGCCGGACGGCTCTACCAGGCGCTGGTGACCCACACCCCGCCGGCCGGCGCCGGCTGGACCCCGCCGGCCACCCCGGCGCTCTGGACCGACCTCGGCGCCTGCGACGGCGGCGGCACCCCGTCGCCCACCCCCTCCACCACCGCGCCCTCCCCCGGTCCGTCGCCGACGCCCACCACCTCCCCCTCCCCCACCACGTCGCCGACGCCGACCACCCCGCCGTCGCCGACCGTCCCGCCGACGCCCACCCCGACCGGCACCACCGCGCCGCCCGGCGGGGACACCTGCGCGCTGAAGCCGCGCCCCGCCGGCAAGGTGCTGCAGGGCTACTGGGAGAACTGGGACGGCGCGGCCAACGGCGTGCACCCGGGGCTCGGCTGGATCCCGATCAGCGACGCGCGCATCCCCGGGCACGGCTACAACGTGGTGACCGCCGCCTTCCCGGTGATCCGCGCCGACGGCACCGTGCTCTGGGAGGACGGCATGGACGCCGGCGTGAAGGTGCCCACCCCCGCCGACGTGTGCCGGGCCAAGGCGGCCGGGCTCACCGTGCTGCTCTCCATCGGCGGCGCGACCGCCGGAATCGACCTCGGCTCCAGCGCGGTCGCCGACCGGTTCGTCGCCACCGTCGTGCCGATCCTCAAGCGGTACAACTTCGACGGCATCGACATCGACATCGAGACCGGGCTCAGCGGCAGCGGGAACATCGGCCAGCTCTCCACCTCGCAGGCGAACCTGGTGCGCATCATCGACGGGGTGCTGGCCCAGATGCCGGCGGGCTTCGGCCTCACCATGGCCCCGGAGACCGCGTACGTGACCGGCGGCAGCGTCACCTACGGCTCGATCTGGGGCGCGTACCTGCCGATCGTGAAGCGGTACGCCGACAACGGGCGGCTCTGGTGGCTGAACATGCAGTACTACAACGGCAGCATGTACGGCTGCGCCGGTGACTCGTACGCCGCCGGCACCGTGGCGGGCTTCGTCGCGCAGACCGACTGCCTCAACGCCGGCCTGGTCGTGCAGGGCACCACCATCCGGGTCCCGTACGACAAGCAGGTCCCCGGCCTGCCCGCGCAGCCCGGCGCCGGCGGCGGCTACCTGGCCCCGGCGTCGGTGGCGCAGGCGTGGAACACCTACCGGGGCGGCCTCAAGGGGCTGATGACCTGGTCGATCAACTGGGACGGTTCGAAGGGCTGGACCTTCGGCGACAACGTCCGGACCCTGCAGGGCCGGTGAGCCACGGTGGGCCCCGCCGCCGCGACGGGGCCCACCGTCACCGCCCGGTCAACCAGTCCCGCACGGCGGCGTAGTCCCCGTCGGTGAGCCCGCGCGCCGGATCCACCCGGTACGCCAGCACCGGGGCCGGGTGGTGGACCGCCAGCCAGGACCGGTCGGCCGGGCCGATCTCGTCGTCGAGCCAGACGAACGGCCGGTCCCCGGCCCAGCCGGACAGCGTGCGGGTCTTCCAGTGCAGCCCGCCCGCCGGATCGTCGTCCGGCCAGTCCACCACCGGCAGCTCGGGCAGGCCCAGCCGGCGGCCGACCACGTCGTTCGCCTCCGTCGACCAGGTGGTCGCCCAGACCAGGTCGCCCGGCAGCGCCCAGAGCCGGGACCCGTGCCGCGGGTCCAGCCGGGCCAGCAGCGGATTGCCGGCCCCGGCGGCGGGCCGCGCCGCGCCCGCGCCGAACGGGATCAGCGGACCGTCGACGTCGAGGAAGATCAGTGGACGCACGGACATCCGGCGACCCTAACCGCCCGCTCACCGGTCGGACGGGGCCGGTCGGCTCGTGGTTGACTGCCCCGCATGGAGCTGCGCGTCGGGGCACGGGACCTGCCGGCCACCCCTGGACCTGCCGACCGGACCGGTGCGCGGCGGCCTCGCCGTGCTGCACGGCTCGCACGCCGAGCAACGATCCTGGTTCCTCTACGCCCACCTGGCCCGGCTGCTGCCGCCGGCCGGGATCGCCGTGCTGCGCTACGACCGGCGGCCCCGGGTGGACGGGCACGACGTGCCGTTGACCGCACAGGCCGACGACGCCGCAGCCGCCCTGGACCTGCTGCGCGGGTACGTCGGTGACGCGCCGGTCGGGCTGTGGGGGTTCAGCCAGGGATCCTGGGCGGCGGCGGTGACCGCCGCCCGGCACCCCGTGGACTTCCTGCTGCTCGTGGGGTCCAGCGGGGTCAGCCCGGCCGTGCAGATGCGCTACGGCACCGCCGAGCAACTGCGCCGGCACGGGTACGGCGACGCCGACCTGGCCGAGCTGGACCGGCTGCGCCGGCTCGCGGAGGCGTACCTGCGCGGCCAGCTGCCGCGCGCGGTCGCCCAGGCGGAACTCGACGTCGCCGTCACCCGACCCTGGTTCCCGCTGGTGTACCTGCCACCCGAGCTGCCCGAGCCGGGGTCCTGGGCGGACCTGGACTTCGACCCGGAGCCGGTCTTCGCCCGGTCGCGCTGCCCGGTGTTGCTCTGCTACGGCGAGACCGACGCGTGGACGCCCATCGACGCGAGCGTGGCGGCCTGGCGGCGGGCCCGGGGCGACGGTGACCTGACGGTGGCCCGGCTGGCCGGCTGCGACCACGCGCCCACCCTGGGCGAGGGCGACACCGCCGCGAGCATCAGCGGGCAGTACGAGCGGGTGCTGCTCGAGTGGCTCGACGAACGGCTGCCGGCCGGGCGCTGACGCGAGACGCCTGGCGCCGGGCCGGCACACCGCCGGCCCGGCCGCCGGCCGTCAGCCCTGCCGACGCTGGCAGGGCACGCAGAAGCGGGCGTGCGGCAGGACCGCCAGGCGTTCCGGCGGGATCGCCGTGGCGCACCGCTCGCAGCTGCCGTAGCGACCCTCGGCGATGCGGCGCAGCGCGTCACCGAGCTGCCCCAGGCTCTGCCGGGTGGCGGCGATCAGCGCGGCGCGGGTGTGCGCCTCGCCCGGGTCGCCGGTGTCGGCGGTCAGCTCGGTGAGCCGGGCGCTCTGCGCCTCGAACTCGGTGCTCAGGCTGGCCCGCAGCTGCGCGAGTCGCTGCTGGTCGCGCTCGGCTCGGATGTCCGTACCCATGCCCTGGTCCTCCTCGGAAAAAGAAAAAGGGCCGAAGCCGGATGGCTTCGCCCTGGTGGCCGTCGGGATGTCCGGGGAGGTCCGGCGGGCCACGGTCGGTGGGGATCGGGCTCGGCAGGCCGTGGGTCGGCGCGGCGGCCCGGGGGTCGCGGGCAGACGTCGTCGCCGCCGCGGTGGCGGCGGTGCCGATCTGCTGCCCGGCCCGGAACATGCGGCCCACCATAGGCGAGCCGGCCCGGGGAACCAAGGCATTTGCGCCGGCCGACGCGGGTGGTCAGTCGGTCGGCGTGTCCGGCCCGGGCGGGGCCACCCAGCTCGGGTGCTCCTGAACGAACGCGGCGACGGTGTCGTGCCGGACCGCCCGCAGCAGCTCCATGCTGGTCGGGCTGAGGATCTCGGCGCTGCCCACCCCGGGCACCGCGCGGCTGTTGAAGCTGCCGCCGTTGGTCCGGATGGTGGTGATCGCGTCCGGCCCGATGCCGCGCAGGGCGAACGCCCAGTCCTCCAGCGGGATGCCGCCGTCGTCGACGGTCATGGTCCGGCCGACCGCGGTGAGCAGCCCGGGCAGCTTCGTCGGCGAGTTCAGCCCGTCGGTCATCACCCGGTGCAGCACCGCCTTGAGGAACTGCTGCTGGTGGCGCTGGCGGCCGTAGTCGTAGTCGTTGTCGGCCAGCAGGTCCCGCTGGCGGACGAAGTCGAGCGCCTCGGTGGGGTTCAGGCAGTGGTTGCCCTGGCGGTAGATGTTCGGGGTGACCCCGGGGATCTTGTTGTGCAGCGTGCCGTCCGGGTTGATCTTGTAAGGGGCCGCCGGCCGACCGTTCCGGTCGTGCCCGATGTGGATCGAGGTGGTGGTCTCGTCGACGTAGAGGCAGACCGAGCCGAGCACCTGGACGATCTGCCTGAAGCCCTGGAAGTCGACGATCGCCCCGGCGTCCGGGGTGATCCCGGTCAGGTCCCGCACCGTCAGGGCGAGCAGCTCGAACCCGTGCGAGAGCGCCGCCGCCCCGCTGAGCCCCCGGCTGCCGAAGGCGAACGCTGCGTTGATCTTGTTCTTGCCGCCCCGGTACGGCGTGGCGCCGTTGTCGTACGCGGGGATGTCGACCAGCGAGTCGCGCGGCAGCGAGACCAGGTACGCCCGGGTGTGGTCGGCCGGGATGTGCACCAGGATGATCGAATCCGACCGGGTCAGCTGGTCGGCGTCCTGGTGCGGCCGGGTGTCCACGCCCACCAGCAGGATGTTCTTCGCCCCGGTGATCGTGCGGTGCTGCCGGGACGCCGCCGCCGAACCGAGCAGGTTCTGCCGGGTGACCTTGCTGGTCGCGGCGTGCAGCAGGAACTGGCTGCCGCCGAGGGCCACGCCGCTGAGCGTCATCAGGGCCGCGCCGACCCCCAGGAACCAGCGCGCCCAGCGCGGCCCCCGACGACGGGCGGGCACGACCGGCGCGCCGGTCCGGCGGGACGGCACGATGGCGTGCGGCACGGGTTGCCTCCTGCGACGGGTGGCCGGGCGGAACCAGGGTATGCGCCCGACAGCCGTCCCGGCGTACCCGAAAGCTGTGAATCGGCTGGTAGCGCCGGAACTTCCCGGGCCGTTCAGGCGCCGACCAGCGGCCGGTCACCGCAGCGCCACACCCGCTCGCGAGCGTACTATGACATAGACCACCATCTTTGAGAGGGAGCTCTGTCATGCGGTTCCGACGGCTCGTCGCGCCGGTGCTCCTCGCACTCGCGGCAACCCTGGCCCTCCCCGCGGTCCCCGCCTCCGCCGCGCTGCCCACGTACGACCACATCGTGGTGCTGATCGAGGAGAACCACTCCGCCGCCGAGGTCATCGGCAGCGCCAGCGCCCCGTACCTGACCTCGCTGGCCACCAACGGGGCGAACATGACCCAGTCGTACGCGGTGACCCATCCCAGCGAGCCGAACTACCTCGCGCTCTACTCCGGCTCCACGCAGGGCCTCACCGACGACTCCTGCCCGCACACGTACAGCGGCGAGAACCTGGGTCACCAGCTGCTCGCGGCCGGGCGCAGCTTCGCCGGCTACTCGCAGACGATGCCCTCGGCCGGCTACACCGGGTGCACCTACGGCCGGTACGCCCGCAAGCACAACCCCTGGGTGAACTTCACCAACGTGCCCGCCTCGGCCAACCTGCGCTTCGCGGACTTCCCCACCAGCTACGCGAACCTGCCGAAACTGTCCTTCGTGGTGCCCGACCTCTGCTACGACATGCACGACTGCTCGGTGTCCACCGGCGACACCTGGGTGAAGAACAACCTCGGCGCGTACGCCACCTGGGCGAAGGCGAACAACAGCCTGCTGGTGGTCACCTTCGACGAGGACGACCGGAGCGCGGGCAACAAGATCCCGACGATCTTCTCCGGCGCGCACGTCGCCACCGGCACCTACAGCGAACGGATCACCCACTACACCGTGCTGCGCACGCTGGAGAGCCTCACCGGCGTGGGCTGCACGGGCAACTCCTGCGCGGTCAGCCCGGTCAGCGACATCTGGAACTGAGGCGTCCCGCCGCGCCCGGGCCGGGACGTCCGCGTCCCGGCCCGCGTGCACCGGCCGGCCCGACCGGTCACCCGGCCAGCCACGCGCGGATCTCGGCGCCGTGCTCGTCCAGCCCGGGCGGCGGCAGGCGGTAGGCCGGCGGCGAGGCCGAGAAGCCGATCGGGTGCCGGACGCCGGGCACCCCGCCGGCGTCGACGACCGGGTGCAGACCCAGCTCCCGGGCCAGCGCGACTCCCTGGTCGAGGGTGTTGACCGGACTGCACGGCACGCCCGCCGCCCGCAGGTCCCGCAGCCACTCGGCGCTGCCCCGGCGACCCAACCGGTCCACCAGCAGCGGGAGCAGCGCGGCCCGGTGGGCGGTGCGGTCCCGGTTGTGCCGGAACCGCGGGTCGTCGGCCAGCTCCGGGACCCCGAGCACCCCGCAGAGGATACGGAACTGACCGTCGTTGCCGGCGATCACGACCAGCTCGCCGTCGGCGGTGGGCAGCGGCTCGTACGGCACGATGCTCGGGTGGGCGTTGCCCATCCGGTACGGCACCACCCCGCCGGCCAGGTACGCGCTGGCGTGGTTCACCAGGCCGGACAGCGCGGAGGAGAGCAGGTCCACCTCGACGTGCTGGCCGACCCCGGTCCGCTCGCGGTGCCGCAGCGCGGCCAGCACCCCGACCGCCGCGTGCAGCCCGGCGAGCACGTCGAGCACCGCCACCCCGGCCTTGTACGGCGGTCCGTCCGGCTCGCCGGTCAGGCTCATCAGCCCGGAGGCGGCCTGCGCCATCAGGTCGTACCCGGGCAGGTCGGCACCGCCCGTCGCGCCGAAACCGCTGATCGAGGCGTACACGATGCGGGGGTTGGTGGCGGCGACGGCGGCGTGGTCGAGGCCGAAGCGGCGCAGCGCGCCCGGCCGGAAGTTCTGGATCATGACGTCGGCGCGCGCGGCGAGCCGCCGGGCCAGCGCCAGGTCGCCGGGCTCGGTGAGGTCCAGCACGACCGCGCGCTTGTTGCGGTTGACGCCGAGGTAGTAGGTGGCCACGCCGTCGCGCTCCGGCGGCGCCCAGCCGCGGGTGTCGTCGCCGCCGGGGCCCTCCACCTTGACCACGTCCGCGCCCAGGTCGGCCAGGAGCATGGTGGCGTACGGGCCGGCCAGCACCCGGGAGAAGTCCGCGACGAGCACCCCGGCCAGCGGCCCGGTCGGCTCCGTTCCCACGCCCGCTCCCCTCCGCCGTGGCTGCCCCGGTGGTCACCATGGCACACGGCGGGCGCGGGCACCGCCCCCGGTCGGGTCAGTCCGGCTGGCCGGCGGCGGCCCGGCGGACCATCCGGCGGGCCTCGTCGGCGGGCACGCCGGTGGCCCGCAGCAGGTCGTTCGCGGCGGTGCGCAGCTGCGACACCACGATCGTGCCGGAGAAGCCGATCTCCTGCCGGCAGGCCGCCCCGGCCGCCCGGACCGCGGTGAGCACCCGCGCCCGGGCCGCCGTCGGCTCCCGGGCGGCGAGGAACTCCCGGTGCAGCAGCCGGACCGCCGCACCGAAGTGCGTCACGGCCACCGGCAGGTCGGCCGGCACCGGCTCCCGGTCGCGCAGGGCGGTGCCGATCCGGCGGACCAGGGCCCGACTGTTGCGGAACGCCCGGTCCATGTGCTCGGCGCCCCGCCGGTACGCGGCCAGCGCCCGGCGGTGCCGCCGGCGCACCGGCGACAGCCGCACCACCTCGTCGGCGGCGTCGACCATCTCGCCGATCCGGTCCAGTTCGCCCTCGGCGGCCCGCATCCGGTGCAGCACCCGCTCGGCGGCCCCGGCGTCTCCGGCGGCCAGCGCCGCCGCCGAGGCGGCCAGCTCGTCGGCGAAGGTGTCCAGCGCCGGGTCGGCCACCCGGCGCACTGTGCGCAGCGGGTTGAGCGGGGCGAGCACCAGCACCACCAGCAGCCCGACGATCCCGCCGACCAGCGCGTTGACGGTCCGGGGCAGCTCCAGGTCCGGCGAGACCGGGGTGAGCGTGGCGACCAGCACCGCCGTACCGCCGGCCTGGGTGACCAGCGCGCCCGGGCCCCGGACCAGCACGGCGGCGCTGATCGCCAGGAAGACCACCACGCCGGTCTGCCAGGGCCCGGTGCCCAGGGCCAGGATCAGCAGGTCACCGACGACGATGCCGAGGACCACCCCGATCACCAGCTCGACGGTGCGCCGGGCCCGGTTGTTCAGCGCGGCGGCGATGACACCGACCGCGGCGGCGGGCGCGAACGTCGGGTCCGGGTTGCCCAGCACCTCCCGCGCCACCAGCCAGGCCAGCGCGGCCGCCAGACCGGCCTGCACCGCCACGATGAGGTACGTGCGCAGCCGCCGCCGGCTGTCCCGGACCGCCGCGCGGACCCGGTCGGTGGCCTGTCCCATGCGCGCGTCTACCCGGCGGGCGTGGTCGGCGAACCTCAGCCGGGGTACGCCATGGTGCCGGTCAGCGCCACCACGCCGGGCAGCCGGGTGTCCTGGCGCAGGAACTGCACCACCACCGGCACCGGGGAGCGCAGCACGCAGCCGTACGGGCGGTCCAGCCGGACCGCCTCCGGGTCGATCAGGTCGTTGATGCGTACGTGCCGGACCCGGCGCGCCCCCACCAGCAGCCGGTACGGCCCGACCGGCTCGGTGTCCTCGTAGTAGACCTCAAGGCTCAGCTCGGCCTCCTGGTCGCCGGTGTTGAGCACGCAGAGCTGGTCGAAGCCGGTGAAGGCCGGCTCCGGCCCGTGTGCCGGGAAGGGCACGTGCCCGCCGGGGACGACCCACGTGCGGGCGCCGAGTCCGGCCATCACCCCTCCTCCAGCAGCCGGGCCAGGTCGGGGGTGAGGAACACCCCGTCCGGGTCGAGGCGGCGGCGCACGGCCCGGAAGTCGTCCCAGCGTGGGTAGAGCGGACGCAGCTCCCGGGCGGTGAGCCAGTGCTTCTTGCCCCAGTGCGGCCGGCCCCCGTACTGCCGGAAGACCGCTTCCATGTCCCGGAAGTACTCCTCGTACGGCAGCGAGGTGTTCTGCAGGCAGGCGATGGTGGTGGTGGGCCGCCCGTACGCGTTGCTCAGCCAGATGTCGTCGGGCGCGATGGTGCGCACCAGCACCCGCCAGCCGGCGACCCGGCGGTGGCGGTCCCGGATCCGGCGGCGGACCTCGGCGAAGCAGGCCGGGAACGCCTCCGACGGCAGCATGTACTCGATCTCCTCGAAGCGCAGCTCCCGGTGCCGGGGGATGGTCCGGTGGGTGGGCCCGACCCGGTTCTCCCGGGCCGGCCCGGCCGGCGTCCGCGCCCCGTCCCAGGCCGGTACGCCGCCCGCCTCGTCGGTACGGTTGAGCACCCGGATCTGGGTCCGGTCGCTGCGCGGGTACCAGTAGAAGTCCATGTTGCGGTTGGTGTGCTGGAGCTCGGCCAGGTGGTCGAGGGTCCAGTCGACGTGCGCGCACCAGGAGCGGCGGCGCAGCTCGTAGCGGGGCTGCACGTCGAGGGTGACCCGGGTGACGATGCCGAGCGCGCCGAGCGAGAGCCGCGCGGCGGGCAGCAGCTCGGGGTGGTGCTCCGGGTCGATGTCGAGCGTCTCGCCGGTCCCGGTGACCAGGCGGACGCCGGTGAGCTGGGTGCTGAGGTTGCCGAAGCCGAGTCCGGTGCCGTGGGTGCCGGTCGCGGTGGCCCCGGCGATCGACTGGTAGTCGACGTCGCCCAGGTTGTCCATCGCCAGCCCCGCGTCGTACAGGCCCTCGCCGAGCGCGCGCAGCCGGGTGCCGCCCCGGACGGTGGCCCGGTCCCCGTCGCCGGTGACCACCCCGGCGTGCCGGTCGAGGCTGACCAGGATCCCGTCGGTACGCACCAGCGGGCTGGACGAGTGCCCGGAGCCGACCGGCCGGACCGTCAGGCCGGACTCCCGGGCCCGGCGGACGAGGGCGCGGACCTCCTCCTCGTCGGCCGGCTCGGCGTACTCGGCCGGGGTGAAGGAGAGGCTGCCGGACCAGTTGGTGAACGTCCCCGCCACGCGCCCCTCCCCCCGTCGTCGCGGCGCTTACCCGCCGCCGGCCGGGGTAGTCACCGGGCGTTCAGGCGACCACCAGCTGCCACGGCTCCGGGATCCGGGCGGCCAGCCGGGGCTTGTGGTCGGCCCACCAGCGCACCGAGCGGACCAGCGTGTCGCCCGGGTCGAGCACCGGCCGGGTCGGCTCGAACGGCTTGCCGAGGCTGGTGTAGCTCTCGAACATGCCGAGCAGCTGCACCACCTGCAACTGCACCTCCGACAGGTGCTCCTCGGCCAGCGGCAGGAAGAACCGGTGCCAGCGACGGGTGGGGATGAACGGCGGGGCCGTGATCGGCGCGATGCCGCGTTCGGCCCGCCACTCGTTCAGCGTGCCGCAGACCAGGTCCAGCAGCTCGGACAGGCGCAGGCAGTTCGCCCCGCCCGCGATCACCTCGGTCCGCGCCTCGGTCGGCGGCGCGCCGGTCACCGCCGCCCGCACCACCTCGGCGACCTGGTCCACCGGGGCCAGCTCCGCGTACCCGTCGGGGTCGCCCACCACGGCGGCGGCGAGCCCGGAGACCAGCGTCTGCATGAGCGTGTACGGGCCGGTGAACCGGCCGATCGCGCCGTCGGCGCGGCTGCCGATGATCAGCGGCGGGCGGACCACGGTCAGCGGCCCCGGGTGCCGGTCCCGGACCAGCCGCTCGCACTCGGCCTTCGACCACTCGTAGCCGTTGCGGTAGCGACCGAAGGCCGACGGCGCGGGCAGCTCGGCCGGGTCGGCGCCGTCGGCGTACGCGGTGGACAGGTGCACCAGGTGGGTCCGCTCGTCGGCGAGCCCCAGCACGGCCTCCAGTGGCGCGACGTTGGCCGCCAACGCCTCCGCGCGGCTCATGCTCCACCGGGTCGACGCGGCGGTGTGCACGATGACGTCCCACCGGCCGTGGACCTGCTCGGGCGGCGGCTGCGCGCCGAGCGTCCAGGCGACCTCACCGGGCCCGGTGGGGCGGCGGGTGACGGCGGTGAGCGCCAGGTCCGGGCCGAGTCCGGCCAACGACCGCAGCACGTCCCGGCCGACGACGCCGGTGGATCCGGTGATCAGGACACGCACGTCCGCTCCCCTCCCGCGCCGCTCAGCACGGCGCGACGACCAGTGACACGTTGTGCCCGCCGAAGCCGAACGAGTTGCTCAGCGCCGGGCCGGGCGGGATCTGCCGGGGCCGGCCGGCGACCACGTCGAGCCGCCCGGTCACCTCGTCCCCGCCGGTGAAGTTCGCCACCGGTGGCACCGTCCCGCTGCCGGCGGCGACCAGCGCGGCGACCGCCTCCACCGCGCCGGCCGCGCCGACCAGGTGACCGATCACGCCCTTGCTGGCGGTGACCGGCGGCGGCCGGTCGCCGAAGCAGGCCAGCAGGGCCAGCGTCTCGGCCTGGTCGTTCTGCACCGTGGAGGTGCCGTGGGCATTGACGTGACCCACGTCGGCGGGGGCGAGACCGGCGTCGGCGAGCGCCCGCCGGATGCACTCGGCCGCCGCCGCGCCGTCCGGGCGGGGCGCCACCACGTGGTACGCGTCGGAGTTGGTGCCGTAGCCGAGCACCTCGCCGAGGATCGGCACCCCCCGGGCCCGGGCGTGCTCGTGCCGCTCCAGCACCAGGAAGGCGGCGCCCTCGCCCATCACGAAGCCGTCGCGGGCGGCGTCGAACGGCCGCGACGCCGCGGCCGGGTCACCGCTACGCCGCGACATCGCCCCCATCCGCGCGAACGAGGAGACGACCACCGGGGAGACCGACGCCTCGGTGCCGCCGGCCACCACCACGTCCAGCTCACCGGAGCGGATCTTCCGCATCGCCTCACCGATGGCGGTGGACCCGCTGGCGCAGGCGGTCACGTAGGTCAGCGCGGAGCCCCGGGCGCCGAGGCGCAGGCTGATCCGGGCGGCCGCCGCGTTGGCCATGGTGCGGGGCACGGTGAACGCGGGCACCCGGGCCGGGCGGTCGCCGTACTCGCGGACCACTCGCTCGGCGGGGGTGAGCCCACCCGCGCCGACGCCCACCGCCACGCCGACCCGCTCCGGGGCGGCCAGCGGCAGCAGCTGCGCCTCGGCCACCGCGTCGGTGGCGGCGGCGACCGCCAGGAACGCCGCCCGGTCGTACTGCCGCAGCTCCCGCACGCTCAGGTACGGCTCGGCGTCGAAGTCGGGCACCAGGCAGGCGAAGGTGACCGGCAGCTCCGCCTCGACCAGCTCGGGCACCGGGGCGGCGGTCGAGCGTCCCTCGGCCAGCACGTCGGCGAAGTGCTTGACGCTGGTGCCGGCCGGGGTCTTCAGCCCCATCCCGGTGACCACCACCCGCACCCGGCCGCTCACGCGTGCTCCCGGTCGGCGGCCCGCTCGTGCAGCAGGTCGACGGCGTGGCCGATGTCGCGCATCTCCAGCAGCGCGTCCGCCCCGATCCGGATGCCGAGGGCGTTCTCCAGCCGGGTGCCGATCTCCATCAGTTCGAGGCTGTCCACGTCGTACTCGCCGCGCAGGTCGGTGCTCTCGTCGATCTCGTCGACGGTCACCCCGAGCACCTGGGCGACCTTCGCCAGCACCACCTCGGCCAACTCAGCTCGCTGCACTGCTCGCACCTTTCTCGTCCAGGTCCAGGGAGGCGGGGACGCCGAGGGCACGCCGGGCCAGGAACTGGCGGGTGGCCACCGGCGTCGGGGGGTGGAAACGGATCGCCTGCGCGTCGCGCCACAGTCGTTCCAGGGCCAGGCCCCGGCTGTACGACGCGCCGCCGCACGCCTCGGCGAGCGCGGCGACGGCCGCCGGGACGACCCGGACGGCCTGCTGCTTGACGCCGAGCGCGGCGCCGACCAGTTGCTCGGGGTCGGCGCCGGCGTCCATCCGCCGGGCCACGTCGGCGGCGGCCGCCTCCAGGACCAGCAGGTCGGCCACCGGGTCGCCGAGGGTGGCCTGGTAGCTGGGCAGCTCGGCGCGGCTGCTGCCCAGGTGGGCGATGCGCAGCCGGTGCAGCAGCGTGCCGGCCTCGCGCAGCGCCGCCTGCGCCGCGCCCAGGTAGCAGGCGGTGGAGGTGAGCGCGAACCAGATCACCCCGGCGGCGAACACGTCGTCGTCCTCACGGCCCGCGGGGGCCCGGTAGAAGACCAGCTCCTTGGGGATGAAGCAGTCCTCCAGCAGCAGCGTGTTCGAGGCCGAGCCGCGCATGCCGAGGGTGTCCCAGTCCTCGATCACCCGCAGCCCGGGCGCGGTGGTGGGCAGCAGCGCCACCAGCACCTCCGAGGGGTCGCCGGTGGTCTGCACCTGGAGGCAGACCAGGTCCGCCTCGCCCGCCAGCGAGCAGGGACGCTTGCGCCCGGAGCCGCGCCAGCCGCCCTCGACGGGGTCGACGACGAGCGTGGAGCGGGAGGTGGAGCCGCCCAGGTTCGGTTCGGCGAAGGCGGAGGCCAGCAGCCGGTTCTGGGTGGCGATGGCCTCCATCAGCAGCCAGGAGGTGTCGGTGCGCCGACGCCAGTGCTCCACCATCAGCCCGACCGAGAACAGGTGCATGTTGACCGCGACGGCCAGCCCCGGGTCGGCGGCGCCGAGCGCCCGTTGCAGCGCGCAGCAGCGCAGCAGGCCGGCCCCGCCGCCGTGGAACTTCTCCGGCACCGGCAGGCCCGGCCAGTTCAGCTCGCGCAGCAGGTCCAGGCTGGCCAGCGGCGGGCGGCCGGCCCGGTCGGCGGCCTCGGCCCGGCCGGCGATCTCGGTCAGCGCGGCGGGCGGCAGGTCGGCGTCGACGTCGGGCCAGCAGCCGGCGAAGAGGTCCGCGTTCACGCCGGCACCTCCGCCGGTCGGGCGGCGGCCACCGCGCCCCGGGCCGCCGCGACCGCGCCGTCGAGCGCGGCGAGCGCCCGGTCGATCTCGGCGTCCCCGGCCACGATCGGCGGCAGCAGCCGCAGCGTCTGCGGCCGGCTCAGGCAGTGCGAGACCAGCAGTCCGCGTTCGATGAGGCCGAAGGCCACCTCGCCGGCGTGCTCGGCGGTGGCGAACTCGACGCCCCGGATCAGCCCCCGGCCGCGTACCTCGGTGACCACCTCCGGGTACGCGGCGCGGAGCCGGTCGAGGCCGGCGGCGAGCCGCCCCGCGACCCGCTCGCCCTGCTCCCGGTTCGCCTCGATGGCGTGCAGCGCGGCCGGGACGGCGGCCATGCCCAGCGGCTGCGCGGCGAAGGTGGCGCTGTGCCGGAAGGCGTCGTCGACCAGCGGGTGGTACAGCCGGTCGGCGCAGACCGCGGCGGAGACCGGCAGCACCCCGCCGCCGAGCGGCTTGCCGAGCAGCACCGCGTCCACCGGCAGGCCGGCGTCGAGGGCGACCGAGCGGGGCCCGGCCCGGCGCAGGCCGACCTGGATCTCGTCGGAGATCACCAGGGCGCCGGCCGCGTGCGCGTCGGCGGTCCAGCGGGCCAGGATGCCGGGGTCGAGCGGGTGCACGCCGTTCTCCCCCTGGATCGGCTCGAAGATCACCGCGGCCAGGTCGCCGCCGGCCGCGACCGCGCGGACCGCGTCCGGATCCGCCGGGTCGGCGTGCGCGGCCCCGCCGAGCAACCCCTCCAGCCCGTCACGGAACCGCGGGTGCCAGGTGAGGGCGAGCGCACCCATGGTCTTGCCGTGGAACGCGCCCCGCACCGCCAGCACGGTGCGCCGGCCGGTGGCCAGCCGGGCCAGCTTCACCGCGACCTCCACGGCGTCCGCGCCGTTGGTGCCGAAGTAGACCCGGGGCAACCCGCCACCCAGGTACGCCACCAGCTCCTCGGCCGCCGCGGCGGCGACCGGGTTGGCCAGCGACCGGGTCGACACCGGCAGGGCGGCGAGCTGGGCGGTGACCGCCGCGACCACGTCGGGGTGCCGGTGGCCGAGCAGGGTGACCGCGTACGAGCCGAAGTCCAGCGCCCGCCGGCCGTCGGAGAGGACCACCTCGCAGCCCTCGCCGGCCACCTCGACGGCGCCGCGCCCGGCGAACCGGCCGGCCAGCGCCATCGCCGGCGACATGTGGGTACGCAGCCGGCGGAAGGTGTCCCGGGCCAGGTCCCGCGTCCCGGTCACGACCGGGCCTGGGCCCGGGCCCGGTGGCCGAGCTGTTCGAGGATGGCCCGGGAGTTGTCCTCCAGCGCCCGGGCGGCCACCGGGTTGAGCATCTCGCTCATCATCGGGATGCCGATGTCGAACTCCACGTGCAGCTCCGCCACGGTGCCCCGGTCGTCGGCGCTGACCTGCCAGTGGCCGGTGAAGTAGGCCAGGTCCCCGTCGATCTGCCGGAACTCGATGCGCCGCCGGTCGTGGTCGATGAACTCCTCCTCCTCCCACTCCAGTTCGGAGCCCTTGAGCAGGACCGACCAGCGGCTGACCCGCCGGTCGCCGACCCACTCGACGACCGTGATCTCGCGGACCTCGGCCATGTAGCTGGCGTACGACTCGCTGTCCAGCAGCGCGGCCCAGACCAGGGCCGGGTCCTCCGCGCTGGTGTGGCTCGTGGTCACTGTCGGCATGTGTCCTCCATCGTCGTGCTCAGATGCCCCACTGGTCCCAGTCCACCGGGCCCAGGCCGTGTGCGGTGCGCAGCCGCTCCAGGGCACCGGCGATGCCCACGGTGGGGAAGAACCCGGCGGCCGTACGGAGCACCGGGATGCGCAGCGGCAGCAGCGCCCGCAGCCGCTCGTCCTGTTCGCGTACCAGGGCACGCGCCGTCTCGGCGTCCGTCCTGGTGGCCCCGCCGGCCGGCGGCAGGCGGCGCAGTGCCCGCGCCGCCGGCGACGGGTCGAGGGCGAGGTGCACGTGGTGCTCGACGTGGGTGGGCCGGCCGAGGTACCCGGCGCCGACCTGATCGCAGTAGGCGATGGCCCGTAACGCCACCGCGCACGCCTCCACGCAGGCCGGGTGGTCGTCGGCGGCGAGCGCCGCGTCGATGTCGGTCAGCGCCGTCTGCACCGCCATCGCGTACTGCCAGGCCATCCCGGCGCCGTGGGTGATCAGCCAGGTCAGGTCGATGCCGTCGGTCCGCGCGTCAGTCACCGAGCACCTCCGTCAGGGCGTCGCCGGCCACCTCGAGGGTCAGTTCGCCGGTGCGTACCGCGGTCAGCAGCCGCTCCGGCGGGTGACTCCCGGCGACCTCGGCGACGCTGCCCCGCACCGACACCGGGTCGGGCACCAGCCGGCCGTGCCGGGTCAGCGCGAACCCCTCGCGGCCGAGCTTGACCGGCTGGCGCTGCGGGTCGGGGGCGACCGCGGTGAGCCGCCACGGATCCCAGTCGTCGAGGCCGGTGTCGGCGAGCAGCGCGGCGAGGTCCCCGGCACCGGCGACGGTGTAGTGGGCGCGTACCGCCGGCTCGGTCAGGCCGAGCCGGCGGGCCCGGCTGGGCAGCCACTTCTCACTGGTCAGCACGTCTCCCGCGGCCCGGCAGCGCAGCTCCAGCAGCTCCCGGCCGGCGCGCGACCACAGGTACGCCGCCGCGTCCGGGTCGACCGGGTCGGCCAGCCGGGCCACCGCCCAGACCTGGAGCAGTTGGTCGAGGGCGGCGCGGACCAGCACCGCCCGTACCGCCGCGGCCTGCGGACCGGCGAAGACCGGCGGCTGGTCGGGGTGCAGCGGCAGGGCGTTGAGCCACCGGGCGGCGGTGCGGCGGGTCCGCCGGCCGGGGGCGGGCGCCAGGCTCACCGCGCCGATCGGCAGGGTCCGCACCGGGTACGCCTGCGCGCCGGCGGCCAGCGCGGCCGGCATGGTGTCCGGATAGTGCTCGATGTCGATCGGGGTGTCCCCGGCGAAGAAGAGGAACGCCGGGGTGGGCTTGTCGATGCCCGGCACCAGCAGGTGGATGTCGACGTCGCTGCCCCGGTTGCCGAGCCCACCGGCGAGCGAGCCCACCAGGTAGGCCGGGCCGGCGGTCAGCACCGTGCCGCCCAGCTCCAGCACTTCGGCGAGGGTGAGCCCGACGACGTCGAGGGCCCGGTCCACATCGCTGCGGTCGGTCACGACCATGACACCTTCCTCTGGTCCGGCTTGAGCAGCAGCAGGGCGAGCAGGGCGAAGCCGGCGGCGAACGCCAGCAGGGCGGCCAGTTCCCCGGTCACGCCGGGCACGTCCGCGCCGGCCGTGACGACCTTCTGCAGGCCGCGGACCGCCCAGTAGGAGGGGACGGCCGGGGCCAGCGGGGCGGCCCACGCCGGCAGCAGGGTCTGCGGCACCAGCGCCCCGCCGAGGCCGGCCATCACCAGCGCCGCCACGTTCGCGGCGGAGGTCATCTGGACCACCGTCCGGCAGGCGGCGAAGCCGAGCACGCCGAGGGCGACCAGGCAGAGGGCGAAGCCGAGGACGACCAGCGCGAGGGCGACCAGCGAGCCGCGTACCCGCAGGCCGAACAGCAGCCGGCCGGCGGTCAGCAGGACGGCGAACTGGGCGACGAGCAGGCCGAGCGGCACCACCGCCTTGGCCAGCACCAGCACCGCGACCGGCACGGCGGTGGCGCGGTGCCGGTTCCAGGTGTTCCAGCCGTGGTCGCGGAAGAAGACCATGCCGACGTGCGAGACCAGGAACATCGAGAACATCACGGCCAGCCCGGGGACCGCCTGCTCGGCGCCCGAGTGCGGGCCGGGGCCGCCCGCGACGGCCAGCGCGCTGCGGTAGGTGGGCAGCAGGAACGCGGTCAGCACCAGCGGCATCACGGTGAGGATCAGCTGGGGCACCAGGTCGCGGCGTTGCAGTCGCCACTCGTGGCCGATCAGCACCGCGACCACGGACCGTTCAGCGGACATCGGCGGGCTCCCTCGCCTCGGCGACCACCCGGTCGAAGACCTCGTCCAGGCTGGCGTGGCGGATCTCCAGGCCGGTGAGCCGGCCCAGGTCGGGGCCGAGGGAGTGCAGGACGGCCGGCAGCGCCTCCGGGCCGGACAGCGCGGTGGAGACCGTCCGGGTGCCGCCCTCGTCGTCGGCGACCCGCAGGTCGACCATCGTGCTGCCGTACCGGGCGAGCAGGTCACCGACCAGGCCCCGGGTGGCCACCCGGCCGGCGGCGAGCAGGACGACCATGGCGTCCAGCGCCGCCACCTCGGGCAGGTAGTGCGTGGAGTAGCAGACCGCCGTTCCGGTGGCGGCCAGCTCGCGGACGTGGTCGAGCACCGCCCGGCGGGTGGCCGGGTCCACGCCGACGGTCGGCTCGTCCAGCAGCAGCAGCGGGGGTCGTGCCACGGTCGCCATCGCGCAGTGCACCCGGCGCCGCTGCCCGCCGGAGAGGGTCCGGACCTGCCGGTCGGCGACCTCGTCGAGCAGCAGCGCGGCGAGGGTCTCCTCGACCGCGTCGGCGCGCGCCCGCCGGGGTACGCCGCAGATGGCGGCCCAGTCGGTGACGTTCTCCCGCGCGGTGAGCGTGGGGAACACGGCCAGTTCCTGCTCGGCGTAGCCGACCCGGGACCGGGCCCGGCGCGGGTGCGTGCCGACGTCGACGCCGGCGACCCGGACCGTGCCCGCCGCCGGCCGGACCGCGCCCACCACGGCGCCCATCAGCGTGGTCTTGCCCGCGCCGTTGGGGCCCAGCAGGCCGACGATCTGTCCCGCCTCGACGGTCAGCGAGACGTCGCGCAGCGCCGGGCGGTCGCCGTAGCCGACCGTCAGTCCGCGCACCTCCAGTACCGCCATTGTCACCACCCACGTCCGGACCGGGTCGCCGTCGTCGCTCTCCCGGCGTTTCCCGGGCGCGGCGGCGGAGCGGAGGAAAAGGAATGTGCGAGCCACGCGTCGATGGCGGCACCGGCGGAGAATAACATGGTTGAGCGATGAATCAATGGCCTCCGGTTTGCCACGGAATGAAGACCCGCGGCCTCGAACGATCCTCTATCGAGCCTCGACCGAGGCTCCGATGGTTGAGGTCACAATGACCACTGCCCGCAACTCCGGTGCAATTATTTTCTGATCTGTAGTGAGGGGACGCATGAGCAGCGATACGGCCCAGGCCGCGGCGGTGCAGCCGTTCAACTTCGGCCTCGAGTACATCCGGGAGCACTTCGGCAGCAACACCGCGCTGTTCACCCAGCAGATGACCCACAACGTCTACCGCAGCAACTCGGAGACGCTGATCGACCACATGTTGCGCTGCCTCGACCTCACCGGCCGGGAGAGCCTGCTGGACCTGGGTTGCGGCAACGGCTTCATCCTGCGCGACGTGGCGAGCCGGCTGCGCGCCGGCGGGCGCGCCGTGGCGATGGACATCTCGCCGGCCATGCTGGAGCTGGCCAAGCGCAACGTGACCGTGTCCTGGGCCCCGCTGGAGTTCATGGAGGGCCGGGCGGAGGACCTCTCCCGGTTCCCCGACGGCACCTTCGACCGGGTGATGGCGAACTTCATCTTCCACTACATCGAGGACCCCGACCTGGTGTGCGGTGAGATCGCCCGGGTGGTGTCCGACCGCGGTCACGCGATCGTCACGATCGAGGCCCGCCACTCGATGCCGGAGATGTACGCGATGCACTTCGACGCGATGGAGAAGGTCGGCTTCCCGGCCGAATTCATCGCCCGGCTCCCCCGTACGCGGCGTGGAAAGATGGTCCTCGACAATTCCGCCGAGATTCTCTCCCGGCATTTCGACTCGGTCGAGGAGAAGCCGTACCCGGACGCGCTGCGTTTCGAGACGCCCGAGCCGTACATGACGTTCTACGTCGACGGGCACCGGTTCTGCGGGGCGAAGGCGATGGCGGGCGACGAATTCCCCGATTCCATGTTCGACCAGCTGTACGCGACGGTCGAGGCGAAGGTGAAGTCGGTCATCGCGGAAAAGGGCTACTTCGAGCTCAGCAAGCAAAACTCCGTGTTCGTCTGCAAGTGAGCCCCGGGAGAAGAGCATGACCGCCGACCATCCGGGCCCGCTGCGCGTCGCGCTGTTCGGGCTGCCCGGCGCGGGTAAGTCCACCAGCGCCGGGCTGCTGCGGGAGGCGCTGACCTCGATGGGCCGGCGTGTCGCGGTGGTGAAGACCGCCGCCCCGCTCTACGACGTGCAGAGCGCCTTCTACGAGCGCGTCGGCCTGACGCTGGCCGACGGGCAGCAGGACGGCGCCCTGCTCAACTTCCTCGGCTCGCACTTCCGGCGGGCCGCGCCGGACTTCCTGCTCGCCGACTTCGACCGGCGGTGGCGGGCGGCGGTGCTCGGCGGGGCGGACACGGTGCTCTGCGACGACGCCCGGCCGGTCGACCTGCCGGGCCTGGCCGGGCAGGGCTTCCGGATCGTCCGGGTCACCGCACCCGACGAGCTGCGCCGGGCCCGCAAGTCCGGTCGGGGTGACCGGATCGCCGGTCGCGACGATCACCCCACCGAGGCCGGCGGTGAATCGGTGCGGGCGCACCACGAGGTCGACAACTCGGCCTCGTGGGACGCCCTGCGCGACCGGATCGACGTACTGGCGAAGGACCTCGCGTCGACCGACGGCGGGGCCGTCGCGGTCACGCCGGACCTGGAGTCGCTGATCGCCCGCGCCCGCGCGGTCATCACAGACCGGTACGTGGAGAACCGGCACCAGATCGGCGCGGTGGTGGTGGCCGGGGACGGCCGGATCTTCACCGGCATCCACCTGGAGGCGATGGTCGGGCGGGCCTCGATCTGCGCGGAGGCGGTCGCCCTGGGGCGGGCCTGCGCGGCTGGAGCCACCGACCTGCGGGTGGTGCTGGCCGTGCGGCACCCGAAGCCGTCCGAGCCGAACCGGACGGTCAAGCTGGTGCCGCCGTGCGGGCTGTGCCGGGAGCTGCTGCTGGACTACGGTCCGGAGATCCAGGTGGTGGTGGACGCGGACGGCCGCCCCGAGCTGGTGCCGCTGTCCGGGCTGCTGCCGCACAAGTACGTCGGCACCAAGTGGCCGGCCCGAAGCGGTAGGTGAGTCTGATGAGCACGTTCCGGGCGTTCCTGGAGGCGCAGTACCCCGGCGCGACGGTCCACGAGCTGAGCGGCTCCAACAACCTGGTGTACCGGGTGGAGTCGGCGGACGGGGTGGTGGTCGCCAAGCACGTGACCGACACCGACATCCCGCTCGGCTGGCTGGCCGAGGCGAACGCGCGCCTCGCCGCGCGGGTGCCGACACAGCGGATCCTGCGGGTCTGCGAGACCGCGCGCGGCGACGACGCCGACGCCGTCTTCGGCGAGTACGTCGAGGGCCGCAACCTGGCCGAGGCGCTGGTCGACGGCGAGGGCCTGCCGCCGACCGGGGACCTGGTGGCCGCCCTGCGCGACTTCGCGCTGGCCTGCCGGGAGCTGCCCCGGCTGCACGACGGGTTCCGGATGTACAAGCGGGAGGCCCCGGCCCTGGACGGGCACGTGGCGTTCGTCGAGCACTACGCCCGGCGGTACTGGGGCCGGGTCCGCCCGTTCTACGACGGCACCCGGGTCGGCGCGGCGGTGGACGACTGGCTCTCCGGCGGGTTCGCGGCGGCGCTCGCCCGGCACCCGGCCGCGTACACCACCGTGGCGATCGACGCGAACCTGAAGAACTTCGTGGTCACCCCGCAGGGCCGGGTGGTGGTGCTCAACGTGCCGATCGCGGCGCTGTCCACCCCCGCGCAGGCGGTCGGGGCGATCAGCGCGCACCTGCGGCACCGCGAGCCGTACCGGCCGTTCCTGGCCGAGGCGGCCGAGTCGGTCTGTCCCGACGACGCCGCCCTGGTGCCGCACTTCGAGCTCTGGGCGCTGCTCGGGATCATGTCGTTCTACGCGGTGCGCGAGCCGGAGCACAAGGACCGCTGGCGCAACTGGGGGTCGCCGGTCACCCTCGACGAGGACTTCCGCACCCTGGTGGAGACCCACCTGAACGAGCCGGTCGCGCGATGATCCTCACCGGCGCCGCCATCACCGACGCGGTCGCCCGGGGCGACATCGTCATCGACCCGTTCGATCCGGCCCGGGTCAACCCGAACAGCTACAACTACCGGCTCGGCCCGGAGATCCGGCAGGTCCACTCCGACAGCGGCGACCCGGACGGCGCGGCGCACGAGCGGCTCGAACCGGTGGACGGGCGGTTCCTGCTGCGCCGGGGGCGCTTCTACCTCGGGCACACCCTGGAGCGGATCGGCAGCACACGCTACGTCACCTCGTTGATCGGCCGCAGCTCGGTGGGGCGGCTGGGGCTGTTCGTGCAGCTCTCCGCCGACCTGGGACACCGCGGCGCGGTGCACCGGTGGACGTTGGAGCTGCTGCCCGCCCTGGACATCTACGTCTACCCCGGACAGATCATCGGCCAGGTGTCGTTCTGGGCCACCACCGGCGCCGTCCTGCCCTACCAGGGCTGGTACGGCCGGCACGACCGCCCCATGCCCTCCAAGCTGCACGCGAGCGTTCCGGACCAGAAGATGCGGGAGTTGCGGTGATTCTCACCGGTCACGAGATCAGGAGCCGGATCGAGGCGGACGACATCGTCGTCACGCCGTTCGACCCGGACTTCATCAACCCGAACAGCATCGACCTCACCCTCGACGACCGGGTGCTGCGCTACCGCGACCCGGTCATCGACCCCCGGGTGGAACCGGAGGTCGTCGAGGAGAAGATCCCCGAGGACGGGTTGCTGCTGGAGCCGATGAGCTTCTGCCTCGGCTCGTCGCGGGAGGTGGTGGGCAGCACCAAGTACGTGCCGCTGGTGCACGCCAAGTCGAGCACCGCGCGGGCCGGGCTCTTCGTGCACGTGACGGCCGACCTGATCGACATCGGCTCGATCGGCACCATCACCTTCCAGCTCTACTCCACCCTCGCCCTGCGGGTCTACCGGGGGATGCGGATCGCCCAGATGACGTTCTGGAAGCCACAGGGCGAGATCACCCTCTACGACGGCAAGTACCAGGGGTCGGCCGGCCCACAGAAGTCGATGATCTTCCGGGACCGGCACTGGGAGACGCTGACCTCATGACCGAGCGCACGGCGCTGGCCCGTACCCGCTCCGGCCGGGTACGGGTGACGGCACCGTCGGCCCTGCTGACCGAGCTGGCCGGCCTGGTCGACCCCTTCGTCGAGCTGGTGCCCGACGACGGCGCCGCACCGGAGCTGCCCTCGGTGCGGGTCGACGCCGGGGCGCCGGACGGGCCGGGCTGGCGTGCCGAGGTGCTCCGCTCGGCGTACGAGCCGGACCGGACGCTCTGGGTGCACGAGGCACGGCGGGCCGTCGCGCTCACCGCCGGGGCGGACGGCTGGGGCGTCCAGCAGCTGCTCCGCTCGGTGCGGCACCTGCTGCGCTGGCAGGCGTACGCCGCGGGCGACCTGCTGCTGCACGGCGGTCTCGTCGTGCTCGACGGCCGCGGCGTCGGGTTCGTCGGCGGCAAGCGCTCCGGCAAGACCTCGAACATCCTCAGCGCGCTGGTCAACGGCGGCGCGGACTTCGTCTCCAACGACGACCTCACCGTGGCCGACGGCACCGACGGCCGGCTGATCGGGTACGGCTCGCCGCGCACCGTCAACGTGCGCACCGACTCGCTGCTGGCGCTCGCCGCCGGCCACCCCGGGCTGGCCGGCCTGCTCGCCGGTGCCGGTCACCCCACCAACGCCTACGACGGGCGGCACCGGACCGGGGAGGCGCTGCGGGACGCCGGTGGCGCGCTGCTGCCCGGCTCGATCTGGGTACGCGCCGGCGAGCTGGCCGCCGCGGCCGGGTGCGCGCTGGTGGCGCAGTGCCCGGTGGACGTCGTGGTGCTGCCCGCCTTCACCGACGCGACCGACGGTCCGACGCTGACCCGGCTGGGGCGCGACGACGCGGCCCGGGCGCTGACGGCGCACGTCGAGCGGGAGGGCACCAAGTACGACCCGTTCCTGGCCCGGTGGTTCCCGCACACCGACGACGCCCGGCGACGCAAGCTGGTGGAGCGGCTGCTCGACGAGGTGCCCTGCTACCGGTTGACCCAGCGGCTGGACGATCTGGCCGCCGCCACCGCCCTGCTGCGCCGCGAGCTGGCCGGCTGACCGGCCGGCTGCCCGCGGACCGGCCCGCCTTCGGTTGACCGGCCGTTCCCCCGGACGCGCCAGGAACCCGCGGGACGGCCGGCTGCCCGCTGACCGGCCGATTCCGGGGGACGGTCGGGAACCCGCGGGGCGGCGGGGACGACTACCCGTACATGGCGTGTGAGCAGTGGCGGGAGATCCTGTCGGCGCAGCTGGACGGGGAGGCCTCCCGGGCCGAGACCGGGGCGGCCGAGGCGCACCTGGCCGGCTGCGCCGGCTGCCGGACCTGGTTCGCGGCGGCGGTGGCGGTGACCCGGCGGGTCCGTACCCAGGTGGTGCCGGACCTGCCCGACCTGGCCGACGCGGTGCTCGCGGCGACGGGCCGGGCCTCCCGGCGGGGCCGGCGGGCCCGGGTCACGCTCGGGCTGCGCACGCTGCTCGGGGTGCTCGGCGCGGTGCAACTGGTGCTGGGGCTGGCCCAGGTCGGCCGGGACGCCGCCGGCGGCCATACCGACGGTCAGCACCTCTGGCACGAGTCGGCGGCCTGGAACGTGGCCGTCGGCGCCGGTTTCCTGTTCGTCGCGGTACGTCGGGCCGCCCCCACCGGGCTGCTGCCGATGCTCAGCGCCTTCGTCGCCACCCTGCTGCTGCTGTCGGTGAACGACCTGATCACCGGCCAGGTGGCGGTGCCGCGGCTGGTCAGCCACGGCTTCCTGCTGGTCGGCTGGGCGGTGACGCTGCTGCTCTCCCGTCCGGCCGGACGCTCCGGCGACGGGCCGCCCCGCCGGGGTCGCGCCACCGGCGGCGGCTGGACGCTGCGGCTGGAGGACGCCCGGGAGCCGGCGCCGCTGCGGCTCCTGCCGCCGTACCCCGGGCAGGCGCAGCACCGCCGGGCGGCCTGACGGGCGCACGACGACCCACTTGCGGTCAGACCACCCGGCTGCCCCGGGGGGCGCGGTCACCGGCCCGCCAGGCGGCGACCAGGTCCTCCCGGGCCCGGGCGACCCGGGACCGGATGGTGCCGACCGGACAGCCGCACACCTCGGCGGCCTCCGCGTACGACAGGCCGACCACCTGGGTGGCGACGAACGCCTCCCGACGCTCGGGGGCCAGAGCGGCGACGAGTTGCTTGAGGGTGACCGCGTCGTCACTGCCGGCGGTGACCGCGCCGGCCGCCTCCGCGGCGGACTCCCAGTCGCTCAGCGCGGCCGCCCGGGGCCGGGCGCCCACGGCCCGCAGGTGATCCACCGCGACCCGCCGGGCGATGGCGAACACCCAGGTCCGGGCCGAGGACCGGGCGGCGAAGCCGGGCAGGTTGCGCAGGGCCCGCAGGAACGTCTCCTGGGTCAGGTCGTCGGCCTCACCCGGCCCGGACAGGTGCGCCAGGAACCGCCAGACCGGCCCCTGCAACGCTCGCACGAACGCGGCCGCGGCCTGCTGGTCACCGCGGCCGGCCTGCTGCGCCCACCGGGTCACCTGCGCGTCGTCGGCCGGCACCGTCATCGTGCGGCCCGCGTCGTCGGCACACCCATGATCGACGGTACGGGTCCGGACGCCGCCCGGTTCATCTGCACGGTCCTCCTCCGACCCGGTCCCGGCGCCGTCCACGGATGGACGACCGCCCTGCGGGGTTGGTCGGCCCGACCGACGCGAAAGTTCCCGGGACCGCTCACACCACCCAGCCGTGCCGGCGGGCCAGCTCGCAGAGCCCGGCACGGATCTCCTCGATCTGCTGGCCGGTGCAGCTCGGCGCGACCCGGATGATCTGCTCGGTCACCTCGGTACGGAAGTCCCGCTCGCTCAACACGTCGCACTCGTCGTCGGCGAGCGGCCCCAGCTCGGGCTGCGGCGCGGCCGCCGGGCCGACACCCCGGACCGGATCGAGCAACCGGACGTCGTACGCCTTGGGGCCCCGGCCGCTGTCGAGCACCTTGAACTCGACCGCGGTGCCGCTGCGCACCTCGTCGCCCTCCGCGCCCAGCTCGTTGGCGTGGACGAACACGTCGTCGCCGCCGCCCTCCGGGGCGATGAACCCGTAGCCCTTGGCGCGCTCGAACCGCACGATCCGCCCCCGGATCAGCCGCTCACCGGCCGCCATCTCCGCCATCCCCACCCACACCCGTCATGTCTCGACGTCGACCGACCCCGCGAGCGGCCGCAGCGCAGCCGGGCGTACCTCTCCCGGCCGGCGACCGCCGCCCCCGACCGCAGGATATCGATCCGCGCCGGTGTCACCACCTCGACGCGGCGAGCCGCCCCGGGCTGACAGCCCCGGCGGGTGCGTGGTCAGGCCCGGCGCGGGGTCAGCAGGTAGTCGTCGGCGTCCGGATCCCAGCGCAGGTCCGCCGCGCCCCCGGTGGCGGCGGCCTTGCCGAACTGGAGGAAGCTGCGATAGCCGAGCTTCTTCTCACTGAAGTCGGGCCGGGCCCGCCGCAGCTGGTTCTTCAGCCCGGACAGCGCCACCGCACCGCCGTCGGCGGCCAGCTCGGCGACCACCGTACGCAGCAGCTCGAAGGCGGCCTCACGGTCGCCGAGCTCCGGCAGCGACACCTCGGGATCGCCCTTGGCGGGTCCCTCCCCCAACTCGACCACGTTCTGCGCGGCGAGGTGGCGCAGCAGCTCCCCGAAGGTGCGGAAGCCGTAGTCGGACTCGCTGAAGGTGGGGTCCTTGCGCAGCAGGGTCCGCTTCAGCCCGGAGGCGGTCACCTCGCCACCGGAACTGCCCTGGAGGCCGGCCACCGTCTGGGCCACCAGGACCGCGAGGCTGTCCACGTCCCGCGCCGCCTCCTCCTCCTCGACCGGGGTGACCGCCTCCTCCGCCGGGGCGGTGGCCGGCGGTTGCGGTCCGGCCCCGGGCCGGGACTCGGCGGCGGGCCGGGTCGGCCGGGTCCGGCGGGTCGGCGCCGGCGGCACGTCCACGCCCTCCAGGCGGTCGTAGTAGAGGAACTCGTCGCAGGCGGGCGGCAGCAGCGCCGAGGTGGATTTCTCCACCCCCACGCCGATCACCCGCTTGTTGAGTTCGCGCAGCTTGTGCACCAAGGGGGTGAAGTCGCTGTCGCCGGTGCAGATCACGAAGGTGGAGATGTAGCCGCGCTCGAAGGCCAGCTCCACCGCGTCCACCGCCATCTTGATGTCGGCCGCGTTCTTGCGCGACGCGCCCATCCGCTGCGGAATCTCGATCAACTCCACGTGGGACCGGGTGAGCATGCGCCGGTCCTCGTCGAAGTACGACCAGTCGGCGTACGCCCGGCGGACCACCACCCGACCGCGCTCGGCGAGCGCGTCGGCGATCGGACGGAAGTCGAAGGACCTCCCGCCGTGATGATCACGTACGCCCAGCGCCAGGTTCTCGTAGTCGAGAAAGAGCGCGATCCGGTCCTCGGTGTCCACGCCGCTCAGCCTACGGGGCGGCGGAGCGGGGTCAGCGGCGGCGCGGCCCGGCCGGCGCGGCAGGTTCCACCGCCACCCGTACCGGCCCGACCCGCAGCAGGCCGTCGGTGAGGGGCTCGCACCGGACACCACCCTTGCCGCGCAGCGCCCGCCAGGCGCCCGGCCCGACGGTGACGTCCATCCAGGCGCACGGGTGGGCCCGGCTGTGCGCGTGCAGGCGGACCGGGCCGTCCCCCGAGTCCAGCACCAGCACCCGCCCCACCAGGTCGTCCACGTCGATGCCGGCGGTGAGCATGTTGCGCCGGACCTGGGCCAGGCCGGCACCGGCCGGCAGCGCCTCCTGCGCGACCAGGGTGACGCTCGCCCTCCGGTGCGCGGGCTGGCCGAAGTAGCGGTCGCCGACGATGCCGAGGCCGGCCCGGATCCGCACCTCGTCGACCAACTCACCGGGCGGGCCCGGCGCCGGGCCGTCCGCCGGCCGGCCCACCAGACGGTGTACGGGCGAGGCCAGCAGCGCGACGATCGACGGCATGGCCGGAGTGTAGTGCCGCTCCCCGCCCCCTCCCCGGCACTCAGCCCCGCCCGCCCCGCCGAGCGCCGAGCGCCGAGCGCCGAGCGCCGAGCGCCGAGCGCCGAGCGCCGAGCGATCTTGCACTTGTGGTCCACACTTCGCGGTTATTTCACCCATTTGTCCGAGCACCGAGTGCAAGATCAGCCTGCCAACGCATGAACGATCCCTGCGCTGCGGGGTGCCCGGCGGAGCAACGGCCGCACCACCGACGTGGCGGTCAGCAACGCACCACAGACGGGACATCGCCCGTCGGTGGAACGCCATGTACGTATCCGCGGCCCGGATACGTACCTGGCGTTCCACTCACCACGAAAGTCGTCGTGCACGGCCGGCGCGGCGGTGCGTTGCCGACTGTCCGGTCTGCCCCTACCCCCTGGCCTTGCGTGATCATGAAGTTGTTGTCACCGGTAAGCGCATTCCCCGGCAATAGCTTCATGATCACCGGGGGCAGGGTGACGGGGCTGTGGGACGGATGGGGTGGATGTCCGGTTCGGGCGGGTGGCGCGGCGGGCCGGGCGTCGGGGCGTGGGCGGGGCCACTCACCAGGCGGAATCATGCCCGGGGCAGGGTCGTTGAACATGGCAGACCGCGCGGCACCCCGAGCCCCCCGGGCCGGGTGAGGCCCCGGTCGGAATGACCGGCCACCCGCCGTCGTTACACCCCCGGAACCCCGAGGACCAGGCCACCGGCCGGCACCCCCGGGACCGCACCACCCCCACCCGGCGAGCGCAGAGGGAATGACTCCCCGCCGCCGGTCGTTACACCCCCGGGCCGCCTGAGCAGGTCACCTGAGTGATCGCCGGGCCCACCCAGACTTCCCCCCTTCCGCGGCACCACCGCACCCCCCTGTCGCGGGTGCCGCGCAACCCCCGGACGAAAGGCTTCATCATGGCTACCACGCTGCTGCGCAAGACCGTCCTGACCGCCGCCGGCTTCGCCGCCACCGCCGCAGGCATCGCCGGCCCGGCCATCGCCGCCCACGCCGCCCCCGCCGAGAAGACCACGCAGGTCAGCACCGACCGCAAGGGCCACGGCGAGCGCGAGCTGAAGGTCGACTACGAGGCCCAGCCGAACTTCTACTACTGCGGCCCCGCCGCCACCCGCAACGCCCTGTCCGTGCTCGGCAAGAACATCGACGTCGACGCCATGGCCAAGGAAATGGGCACCACCGAGAACGGCACCAACAGCATCAACGACATCACCCCCGTCCTCAACAAGGAAACCGGCACCAAGGCCTACCGCTCCGTCGAGATCAAGGACAGCAAGGCCGACGACAAGCAGACCGAGCGCCTGCGCACCGACATCGTCCGCACCATCGACGACGGCCGCGCCGTCGTCGCCAACATCGCCGGCACCACCACCGACACCGACGGCACCACCCACAGCTTCGAAGGCGGCCACTACATCAGCGTCGTCGGCTACCAGGACAACGGCAAGACCGTCACCATCGCCGACTCCGCCAACCCCGACACCGCCTCCTACCGCATCAGCGTCGACAACCTCGCCGACTGGATCGCCACCCGCGGCTACTCCGCCTCCTGACGATCCCGCGACACACGAAAGGGCCCGACCCCCACGAGGGGTCGGGCCCATTTCGGCGGTCGGGTCAGTGGATGGCGACCGGCATCGGCGGCTGCTGGCCCGGCGCGTCGTCGAGCAGGTGCGACGGCTCCCGCCGGCGGGGCAGGAACGCGACCGGGATGAAGGTGACCAGCACCAGCGCGAACCCGACCCAGAAGGTGGTGGCGAAGGAGTTCGCGGCGAAGTCCAGGCCCCGTTCGAGCAGCTGCGGGGGCACCGGGAGGCGCTCGAGCAGTTGCGGCTGCTGCTGGCCGGCGATGGCCAGCTGGGCCTCGGTGAGCGGCTTGCCGGTCGTCGGGTCGGTGACGCCCGGGATCGGCCGGGAGCCGTTCAGCTCGCTGGTCAGGATCACCGACATCACGGCCCCGCCGATCGAGCCGCCGATCTGCTGGAGGATGTTGACCAGCGTGGAGCCCCGGGCCACCTCGGCGGCGTGCAGGGTCTTCAGCGCCGAGGTCATGATCGGCATCATGGTGGCGCCCATGCCCAGGCCCATCACGAACAGCGACCCGCAGAGCAGCCAGTACGACGTGTGCGGGTCGACCTGGGTGAAGGTGAAGAACCCGGCGGCGATGAGCACCAGCGCGAACGGCACGGTCCGGCCGACCGGCACCCGGTCGGCGAGCATGCCGGCGACCGGCATGGTGAGCATCGCGCCGATGCCCTGGGGCGCCATCAGCAGGCCCGCGGTGAGGGTGTCCTCGCCCCGGATCTGCAGGAAGTAGCTCGGGAAGAGCAGGCCCGCGCCCATGAACGCGATGATGAAGACGAACAGCGAGAAGGCCGCGACGCTCAGGTTGCGGTTGCGGAACAGCCGCAGGTCGAGCAGCGGGTGGCGGGTCCGGAACGAGTAGATCACGAAGCTGACCACGAGCACCGCCCCGATCAGCATGGGCAGCCACACGTCGTTGTCGGAGACCGTGCCGGCCTCGGGCAGCGAGGAGACGCCGTAGAGGAACAGGGCGAGGCCGGGCGAGAGCATCAGCATGCCCAGGAAGTCGAACGACTCGGACGGCTCCGGGGCGTCCTTCGGCAGCGCGAGCCACGCGTAGGCGAGGGCGACGACGCCGATCGGCAGGTTGATCAGGAAGATCCAGTGCCAGCTGGCGGTGTCGATCAGCCAGCCACCGAGGATCGGGCCGCCGATCGGGCCGAGCAGCATCGGGATGCCGAGCACGGCCATCAGCCGGCCGATCCGGTGCGGCCCGGCCGCCCGGGTCATGATCGTCATGCCCAGCGGCATGAGCATGCCGCCACCGAGGCCCTGTACGACGCGGTAGCCGATCAGCTCACCGATGCTGTCGGCGGTGGCGCACAGGCCCGATCCGATGGTGAACAGCGCCAGCGCGGTCATGTAGAGCCGCTTGGTGCCGAACCGGTCGGCGGCCCACCCGCTGAGCGGGATCACCGTGGCCAGGGCGAGCGTGTAGCCGGTCATCGTCCACGCCACGCGGGCGTACGAGGCGCCGAACTCGCTCTGGAAGGTCGGCAGCGCCACGCTGACGACGGTCACGTCGAGGATCGACATGATCGCGCCGAGCACGACGACTCCCGCCACCTTGAACACCGCGGCGTCGAGCTTGTCCGACGTCGCGACGGGTTGTTGGGTCACTAACGGTCTCCTGATTCGCCGGTTGCGGTCGGGGTGGCGGCGGCACCGCGCCCCCGTATCGGGGCAGGCGCGGCGAGGGGCGTGCCGAGGCAGATTAACCAGGAAGACCGACAGGTGGCGTCCCCTTTAGCGGCCCCGTGGCGCAGCGCACGCGTCAGCGCGCGGCCCGGTATTCATGAGGGCTGATCCCGTGCGCCCGCTTGAAGGCGGCGCTGAGGGCGAACGGGCTGCCGTACCCGACCCGGCGGGCCACCGCGGTCAGCGTCAGCTCGGTGTCGCGCAGCAGGTCGGCGGCGAGCGCGAGGCGCCACCCGGTGACGAAGGCCATCGGCGGTTCCCCGACCACCGCGGCGAACCGGCGGGCGAAGGCAGCCCGGGAGACGCCGCCGGCGGCGGCGAGCCGGGCCACCGTCCACGGCCGGGCCGGATCGTCCTGGACCAGCCGGACCGCGAGCCCCACCACCGGATCGGCGTACGCCCGGTACCAGCCGGGCGCGCCCGCGTCGGGCCGGTCGAACCAGCGGCGCAGCGCGGCGATGACGAGCAGGTCGAGCAGGCGGTCGAGCACGGCCTCCTGCCCGGGCCGGTCGCGGTGCAGCTCGGCCGCGAGCAACGGGACGACCGGTGGGGCGGCGTCGTCGGCGCTGAGGACCACCAGCGGCGGCAGGGCGGCGAGCAGGCCGGCGCCCACCGCCCCGCCACCGGTGTACGTGCCGGTGAGCAGCACCGCCGCCGCGTCCGGCCGGGTGCCCCAGGTGCGCAGCCCCAGCGTCATCGAGTCGGCGAGGTCCCGCCCGCCCAGGGTGGTGCAGCGCTGCCCCGGGTGGATCACCACCTGTGGCGGGGTCTCGGGTCGGTCGGCGACGGTGTACGGGTCGGGCCCGCGCAGCACCGCCACGTCACCGGGGCCCAGCGCCGTCGGCGTGCCGGCGGCGGGCACCACCCACGCGTTGCCCCGGACCACGGTGGTGACGCTGAGCGGCGCGGCGTCGCGGATCCGGAGCGACCAGGGCGGGTCCAGCACCGTGCGGAGCAGGAACGCGTCCCGGGCCCGCAGGCCGCGCAGTAGCTCGGCGAGCACGTCCACCCGGCGAGCGTAGACGCCCGCGCATGGTCGCGGGCGTCTAGACCATGGCCGGCGTCGCCCCGGCCCGGCTGGAATGGGGCCATGACACGATCGAGGTACGCCCGGTGAGCGGGCTGCGGGCCGCCACGCTGCTGCTGGCCACGGTGGCCACCGGACTGATGGCGGGGCTGTTCGCCGCGTTCGCGTACGCGGTGCTGCCGGGCCTGGCCCGGGTGGACGACCGGGCCTTCGTGGCCGCGATGCGGGCGGTCAACCAGGCCATCCTGAACGGGTGGTTCGCGCTCTGCTTCGGCGGCGCCCTGGTCTGCACCCTGGCGGCGGTGCTGCTGCACCTGCCCGCCGCTTCCCGGACGCCGTTGCCCTGGCTGGTGGCCGCCCTGGTGCTGTACGGGCTGGTGCTGGCCGTGACGGTCGCGGTGAACGTGCCGCTCAACGACCGGCTGGACGCCGGTGCCGCCGCCGGGGTGGACCCGGCCCGGCTGAGGGCGGCGTTCGAGGGCGGCTGGGTGCGGTGGAACGTGGCGCGGGCGGTGCTGAACACCGCCGCCCTCGGCTGCCTCGGCTGGGCGTCGCTGGTCGCCCGCGCGCCGGGCGGCTGAGTCAGGTACGGCCCAGGGTGGCCATCAGCCGGACCTCGGCGGTACGCGAGCGTTCGATCCGACCGGCCAGCTCGCGTACCCGTTCGCTGGTCGCGGCGCGCACCTGCGCCCGGGCCAGGTCGGCGGCCTGACGCTGGTGGGTGCCGAGCACGTCGAGCAGCACCGCGTCCGCCTGCCCGGCCGGCGCGGCCCGGAGCCGGGCCAGGCCGGCGGCGGCGTCGCTGTGCCCGGCGTGGTCGTGCCGGGCGGCGGCGGCCGCCGCCGAGGGACCCGCCTCGCGCAGCCAGCCGCGCATGGTGGCCAGTTCGTCGGCCTCGGTGACGTCGACAGCGGCGATCAGTCGCCGGAGCTCCGGGTCGCTGCCACGGTCCAGGCCGACCCGGACGATCTGCAGGGTCTGCTCGGTGTGTGCCGCCATCATGGTCAGGAAGAGCACGTCGATCGGGCTGACCGCGGCCGGGGTGGGCGGTCCGGCGGTACGCGCCGGGGTCGGGGCGCAGCCGGCGACCGTGAGCAACGCCAGCAGGGCGGCGGCGAGCAGTCGGCGTACGGACGTCCTGCACAGGGTCGAGGAGGGCGCGGGTGCGGCGCACGCCGGGCGTGGCCGCACCCGCCCGGTCAGCTCCGCTGCCACAGCGCCGGCGTGTTCGGCGGTTCCCAGCCGGGCAGCGCGGTGTGCGCCTGCAGGCACCGGTACGTCAGCCCGTTGTAGGTGACCACGTCCCCGACCTGGTACGTCCGGCCGGCGGTCCAGGTGCCGGTGGGCGCGGGGGTGGTGGTCGGGCTGACGGTGGGCCGCGGGGTCGGGCTCGGCGACGGCGTGCCGGGGGTCGGGCTCGGCGTCGGGGTCGGGCTCGGGGTCGGCGTACCGCCGCCGCCGACCTGGAGGTCCACGCAGGAGTAGAAGGCGTTGGCGGTGTCGGCGATGTTCCAGATCGCCAGCAGCTTCTGCCGGCCGGGGAAGGCGCTGAGGTTGACGGTGTGCGAGACGGTGGCGTCCGGCTGCCGCCCGCCGCCGTCGACCACGGCCACCCGGGTGTTGCCGATCCAGTACTCCCAGTTGGCGGTGGCGTGCCGGGCGGTGTTGACCCAGGTGAAGGTGACCGAGGTGCCGACCGCGGTGGCCGGCCAGTTACGGCTGTCGTCGTTGAGCACGGCGAACTGGGCGATGCCGGCGTTGCAGCTGCGCAGCCCCTTCGGCCCCTCGACGCTCTGGGGCTCGTACTGGATCTGGCCGCAGTCGGGGACCCGTTGCTGGGCGCAGAGCGCCTGGCGGCTGGGGGGTGACGAGACGTACCCGTGGGCCTGGGCGGGAGCGGAGACGGCCAGGGTGGCTCCGACGACACCCGTGGTGAGCAGCGGCAGGGTGATTCTTCGACGCATGGTGGCACTCCTTGTGGTGGGGAGAGACACCACGAAGATAAATTAAACCTTGTTAACAGTAAAGACTCCTATCTATAGAAGTCTGAGTATCGGTGCTCAGGTGGTCCGCTCCCCCGGCGCAGAGGATCAGGGCATGTCGAGACCCGCCGTCACCCAGCTCGCCGCGACCTGGGCGCTGGGCGGCCTGATCCTGCCCGGCATCCTGCCGCAGCTCGCGGTCCTGCTCTTCGCCGGCCTGGGCGTCGTGGCGATCGCCGCGTTGATCCTCGGGGCGCTGCTGGTCGGCGCCCTCTGGGCGGTCGCCGAGGCCACCGCGTCGGCCACCGCGCTCGGTGCCACCCGGGGGCGGCGGGTGCGCTGGGCGGTGCTGGTGGCCGGCGTCGGCACCGTGCTCTGGCGGCTGGGCTGGGTGGTCACCGACACCGCCGGGCTGCGGGTCAGCAGCAACGGCCTGCTGACCGTCGTGCTCGGTGGAGTGCCCTTCGCCCTGGTCGCCGGCCTGCTGCTGCGCGCGCGGCGGCAGCGGCGGGGCGCGTTGGCCGCCCTGGTGCTGCTCGCCGCGGCCGGGCTGGTGGCGCTGCGTCTGGGCCCGCCGGACGACCTCACCGACCGGACCGCGTACGCGCAACTCGACCGCCGGACCGCGTACGTGGTGGCGGTCCCCGGCTACCGGCCGAGCGAGAGCGCGTACGGCGGCGACCTCGGCACCGGCGCGTTCCGGCCCGCCGACCCGGCCGCCGAGCCACCGCTGAGGCAGGTCACCGTGGTCGCGTACCCGGCCGGGACGCCGCGCCGGGCCGGCTGCGCCGGGGTGCCGGTCGACTCGCACCTGTCCGGCGGCGCGTGCACGCCGGAACCGGGCGGCCTGCGCTACCTGCGCACGGTGGTGGAGCACGGCTACGTGGTGCCGCGCGGCGGCGTCGACGTGGTGGTGACCGGCACCCCGGGAGTGGACCGCGACCTGCTGCGGCGGGCCGCCCGGACGGTGCGGCCGGCGACCGCGAAGGAACGCGGGGAGCAGCCGACGGACCGGGGCGTGTTCGCCGTCGACCTGCCCGGCTACCGGGCCCACGCCCTCGGCATGCCGCCCGGCCTGGAGTACACCCCCGCCGACCACTCCGACGGGCCGGGCAGCGTGCAGATCCGGCTCGTCGCCGAGGCCGGCACGCTCGACCAGGCCTGTTTCCAGGCCACCTGCACGCCCGACGGCGACGGGCTCACCTACCTGCGGGGCGAGGACACCCACGGCTACCTGCTCGCCCGCGGACCGGTCCTGGTGCACGCCCTCGGCGGGCTCGGCGTGGACCGGGCGCTGCTGCGGCGCACCGCGCTCGCCGCCCGCCCGGCCACCGACGCCGAGCTGCGCCGCGCGCTGCCCCTGCCGCCGCCGCACGGCCTGGTCGGCGGGCTGCGGTACTGGCTGCGCCAGCACACCTGAGCCCGCAGCGCATCGACCCGCCTTGATCGCCCGCCGACCACTGTGGGATCGTTGGTGGCCGATGGCTCGCGCGGGGCCGACGCGTCGTCCGAGGGGCAACCGGGAGCGTCATCCGGTGGACGGCGACAGCAGACCGGAGCAGTACGTCCACGAGCCCCTCCACCCCTCGCCGCGTCACCGGGCACGCCGTCACCGGCGGGTGGAGTCCCTCGTGCCCCACCGAAGGAACCCCGCGATGACCCACCCCACCACAGCCCGACCGCCCCGATCACGCCACCGCCGCTGGACCGCCCTCGCGGCCGGGCTGCTGCTCGCGACCGGCGGCCTCACCGTCGTCGCCCCGCCCGCCGCCGGCGCGGCGGCCGACCCGGTCCACGTCACGGTGAACGCGAAGGCCGGCCTGGCCCGCGTGCCGGACACCGCGCTCGGCGTCAACCACGCGATCTGGGACGCCAACCTCGGCACCACCGCCACCTCCGACCTGCTGCGGGCGGCGGGCGTGCGGATGCTGCGCTACCCCGGCGGCTCGTACGGCGACATCTACCACTGGAAGGACCACACCGCGCCGGGCGGCTACGTCGCGCCCGGCACCGACTTCGACACCTTCATGGCGGCCGCCCGGCGGGTCGGCGCACAGCCGATGATCATTGCCAACTACGGCACCGGCACCGCGCAGGAGGCCGCCGACTGGGTCCGGTACGCCAACGTGACCAAGGGCTACGGCGCGACGTACTGGGCGGTCGGCAACGAGAACTACGGCAACGGCCTCTACGGCTCCGGCTGGGAGGCCGACGACCACCCGGACAAGAGCGCCACCCAGTACGCGAAGCTGGTCGTCGCGTACGCCGACGCGATGAAGGCGGTCGATCCGACGATCAAGGTCGGCGCGGTGCTGACCATGCCGGCGAACTGGCCGGACGGGCTGACCGCCGGCGGTGACCCCGGCCCGTGGAACACCACCGTGCTGGACATCGCCGGACCGAAGATCGACTTCGTCGACGTGCACTGGTACCCGGGGGGCAGCGCGGCCGAGTCGCTGGCCCGGACCGCGCACCTGCCCGACGCCGCCTGGCTGCTGCGCCAGCAGATCGCCCGGCACGCCGGCCCGGACGCCGGACGGATCGGCATCAGCTTCACCGAGTTGAACGTCGGCACCGGGCAGAACACCCAGCCGGGCGCGCTCTTCCTGGCCGACGCGTACAGCGCTCTGCTGGAGCAGGGCGTGTTCACGGTGCAGTGGTGGAACGTGCACAACGGCATCGGCACCCCCTCGGAGGTGGCCGGGCAGCCCGACTACAACGACTTCGGGCTGCTCTCCAGCGGTGGGTGCACCGCCGACGGCACGGTCTGCGAGCCGCCGCTGAACACCCCGTTCGCGCCGTACCACGGGCTGTCCATGATGAGCCTGCTCACCCGCTCCGGCGGCCAGTTCGTCCGCGCCGGCACCGACCAGCCGCTGGTCACCGCGCACGCGGTGCGCCGTCCCGACGGCGACCTGGCGGTGCTGCTGGTCAACAAGGACCCGGCGAACGCCTACCCGGTGAGCATCGACTACGCCGGGTTCACCCCGTCGGGCGCGGCGCCGACCGTACACACCCTCACCAACGGCGCGTCCGGGATCGCCACCGACCAGTCGGGCAACGCGACCAGCCGCACGCTGCCGCCGTACTCGCTGACCACGCTCGTGCTGCACCCGGCGGGCGGGGCGGTCGGCCTGCCCGGGGCGCCGGGACAGCCGACGGCGAGCGGCGTCACCGACCGCAGCGCGACCATCTCCTGGCCGGCGGCACCCCCCGCGCCGGGCGGCGGGGCGATCGCCAAGTACGAGCTGCACCGGCAGAACGGGGCGGTCGGCGAGCAGCTCGGCGAGACCACCGGCACCTCGTTCACGGTGGGCAACCTCGCCCCGGGCACCCGCTACACGGTCAACGTGCTGGCCCGGGACTCCGCCGGCAGGCTCTCCTGGTCGTCGCCGCCGCTGACCTTCGCCACCGGCAGCCCGGCCGAGAGCAGCTGCCAGGTCCGCTTCACCAAGGGCAGCGACTGGGGCAACGGGTACGTCGGCACGGTCGACGTCGTCAACACCGGCCCGGACCGGCTCGACGGGTGGACGCTGAGCTGGACCTGGCCGACCGGCTGGCAGCAGGTGAGCAGCGGCTGGAACGCCACCTGGACGCAGACCGGCACCGCGGTGCGGGTGACCCCGACCGCCGACAACCGGTCGCTGGCCGCCGGGGGCGGGTCGACCAGTGTCGGCTTCGTCGGGGCGTACAGCGGGCCGAACGTGCTGCCCACCGCGTTCCGCCTGAACGGCACCGTCTGCACCACGCTCGGCTGAGCCAGGACGGCCGGCCCACCCCGCGCGGGTGGGCCGGCCGTCGGCGCCTCGCTCAGCGGCGTACCGGCTCTCCGGGGCCACCCTGCACGGTGACCTCGTCGAAGGCCGGCGCGCCGTCGACCGCGTCGGCGGCCACCGCCACCGACCGGCCGCTGTCCGGCAGGTCCAGGCTGGAGCGCAGGGTGACCGGCCGGAGCAGCAGCGCCGCCACCACCCCGACCACCGCGATGGCCGCGGAGATCAGGAAGATGTGCCCGGTGGCGTCGCCGTACGCGGCGCGCACGATCTGCTGCACCGGCGCGGGCAGCGCGGCGAGGTTGAGGTTGCTGTTCCCGCCGCCGCCGGAGGTCGGGAAGCCGGCCGCCGCCAGGTCGTGGGTGATCCGGTCGGTGACCCGGCGGGCCAGCACCGCGCCGAGCACCGAGACGCCGATGGTGCCGCCCAGCGAGCGGAAGAAGGCCACCGTGGAGCTGGCCGCCCCGATGTCGCGCAGCGCGACGGTGTTCTGCACCGCCAGGACCAGGTTCTGCATGGTCATGCCGACGCCCACGCCGACCACGAACATGGCGGCCCCGACCAGGACCAGCGAGGTCTCGTGGTCGATGGTGCCGAGCAGCGCGAACCCGGCTACCAGCACGATCGACCCGACCACGATGTACGGCTTGATCCGCCCGCTGGCGGTGATCAGCCGGCCGGCGACGATCGAGGAGAGCAGCACGCCGGCCATCATCGGAATGGTGAGCAGGCCCGCCTCGGTGGGGCTGTAGCCGCGACCGATCTGGAAGTACTGGCCGAGGAAGACCGCGCCGCCGAACATGGCCATGCCGACCGCGAGGCTGCCGAGGATCGCCAGCGCGGTGGTGCGCTCGCGGACGATCTCCAGCGGCACCACCGGCTCGGCCGCCCGCGACTCGACCCAGACGGCGAGGGCCAGCAGGAGCAGCGCGCCGCCCACCATCGCGGCGCTCTGCCAGGAGAGCCAGGCGAACGAGCTGTCGACGAAGGAGATCCAGACCAGCAGCACGCTGACCCCGGCGGCGATCAGGCCCGCGCCCAGGTAGTCGATCTTCACGTTCTCCCGGCGGGCGGTGGGCAGGTGCAGGGTGGCCTGCAGCAGCACCAGCGCGACGGCGGCGACCGGCACCCCGACGAAGAAGCACCAGCGCCAGCCGAGCCAGGAGGTGTCCACGATCAGGCCGCCGAGCAGCGGGCCGCCGACTGTGGCCAGCGCCATCACGCCGCCCAGGTAGCCGTTGTAGCGGCCGCGTTCGCGGGGCGGGATCATCGCCGCGATGGCGACCTGGACCAAGGCCTGCAGGCCACCGACGCCGATGCCCTGGAACGCGCGGGCGGCGATCAGCTGCCCGGCGCTCTGCGCGAACCCGGCGGTCACCGAGCCGGCGAGGAACACCACGATGGCAGCCTGGATCAGGATCTTCTTGTTGAACAGGTCGGCCAGCTTGCCCCAGATCGGGGTGGTCGCGGTCGCGGTGAGCAGGGTGGCGGTGACCACCCAGGTGTACTGGGTCTGCGAGCCGTTCAGCGCCCCGATGATCTTCGGCAGCGCGGTCGAGACGACCGTGCTGCTCAGCATCGCGACGAAGAGCACCAGCAGCAGGCCGCTGAGCGCCTCCAGCGTGCGCCGGTGGCTCATCGGCGCGGGCTGCGCGGTCGTGGTCGGTGGTGCGCTCATCGCGCGTCCTCCAGGGTGTCGTGGTGTGCGAGCGCGACCTCGAGGTCGCGGGTGAACCGGCCGAGCGCGGCGGACAGGGCCGCCACCTCGTCGGGGGTCCAGTCGGCGAGCGCCCGGGTGAACACCCGGCCGTACCAGTCCTGGGTGTCGGCCAGGGCCACCCGGCCGGCGTCGGTCACGGTGAGGTGACTGGCCCGCCGGTCGGCCGGGTCGGCCTGCCGCCGCACCAGCCCGTCGGTCACCAGGGCGGCGACGGCCCGGCTGACCGTGGACGGGTCGAGCCGGGTCCGCTCGGCCAGGTCCCGGGCGTGGCAGCCGGTTGCCTCGTGGTCGAGGTGGGACAGCAGGCCGACCAGGCCCAACGGCACGGTCGGCCGGGCGTCCGCCCGCCGCTGCTTGAGCAGCCGTACGCCGGTGAGCAGGTCGTGCAGGCGCGAGCCGAGCTCACGGGTGGCGCTGTCCACGGGTCCTCCTCCGGCGGCGGGTGTTGGTTGCCTCAAGCAATCATTGACGAATCTTGCGCAGCGGGCAAGTTTGCTCAGTGAGAAGCGGGTCACGTACGCTCGCCGCATGGCGGAGATCGGCGGGTTGCGGGAGCGCAAGAAGGCGGCCACCCGCCTCGCCCTGCACGAGGCCGCCCTGCGGCTGGCCACCGAGCACGGCCCCGAGCGGGTCACCGTCGAGGCGATCGCCGACGCGGCCGAGGTCTCCCGCCGCACCTTCTCGAACTACTTCTCCAGCAAGGAGGAGGCCCTCTTCCACGGCGACACCGTGCGGCTGCGCGGCATGCTGGACCTGCTGCGCGACCGGCCCGCCGACGAGCCGCCGTGGACCGCGCTCCGCCGCGCCGCGCTGCACCTGTCCGCCGACGTCTACGACGACGCCGCGTTGGCCTGGCTCACCCGGCGCCGGCAGCTGCACGGGCACCCGGGGCTGGTGGCCCACCAGGTCGCCGCGTACATCGCGATCGAGCGGGAGCTGGCCGGCGAACTCGCGCGCCGGCTCGGCGGCCCGGACGACGCGCTGCGCGCCCGGCTCCTGGCGGCCACCTTCCTGGCCACCCTGCGGGTCGCCGTGCAGCACTGGCTGGAGCACCCGGACGGCCCGCTGGCCGACACCCTGGCGACCGCCCTCGACCTGGCCGCCCCGGCCGGTCAGACCCCCAGGCCGGAGGCCAGCGCCGCCCGGTAGGTGAACTGCACCGGCCGCGGGTCGACCCGCAACGCGTGCAGCATCGCGTGGTGCTGCTCCTCGGCCATCGCGTACGGGCCGGCCAGGGCGGCGGCCAGCGCCACCCGGTCGACCGGCGCGACACCCAGCGGCGCGAACGCGTCCGCGTCCGCGCCGTGCGCCCCGGTGGGCGGCTCCGCGCCCGGCGGGTACGGCCGGCCGAGCAGGTCGACCAGGTACTCGTTGTCGTCGTCGTCCCACATCTCCATCAGGTACGCCTGGTCGGAGAGGTAGTCGTGGTAGCTGCGGCCGCCCCGGTAGAGCACCGCGACGATCACGTCGGAGTCGAACACCACGAACGACGCCGCCACCGCGCTGGCGGCCCGGCTGACCAGCCGGGCCAGCTCGTCGGTCTCGGCGTACCCGTCGCGCTGCTCGGGCACCACGGCCCAGCGCCCCGCGGCGACCGGGACGATCACGCAGGGCTGCCCGGACTCGGCGACGCCGGCCCGGACCTCGGCCAGCTCCGCGGCGACGAGGACGGTCTGGTAGCTGCTTCCCACGGCCGGGATCGTACGGCCCGGCACCGACATGTCACAGGCTCGGGCTAGCGTCGGCCCGTGGTCACCGTCGACGACGTCCGCGCGCTCGCCCGCACCCTGCCGCGCAGCAGCGAGCACCTGATCCGCGACCGGGTCAAGTTCCGGGTGGGCCGGATCGTCTACGTCGCCTTCTCCCGCGACGAGCGGACGATGGGCTTCGGCTACCCGAAGGAGGAACGGGACGCCCTGGTCGCCGCCGAGCCGCAGGTGTTCTTCCTGCCCGGTCCCGCCGACCTGCGCTTCCACTGGGCCTGCTGCCACCTCGACCGGCTCGATCCGGAGCAGATGACCGAGCTGGTGTGCGAGGCGTGGCGGATGGTGGTGCCGAAGTTCCTGGCCCGCGAACGCCTGGGCGAGTGACCGCGGGCCTTCGGTGAGAGCGGTCTCACGCCGTACGGTCCGGGCATGAGCAGCACGACGCCGCCGCCGTCCACGGTGGCCGTCCGGCGCTACCGGCCGGCCGACCACGACGCCGTCTACGACATCTGCGTCCGCACCGCCGACGCGGGCGGTGACGCCCGCGGCCAGTGGCTGACCGACGATCTCATGCCCGACCTGTTCGCCGGCCCCTACCTGGCGTTGGAGCCGGACCTGGCGTTCGTGCTGGAGGACGCCGGCCGGGTGGTCGGGTACGTGCTGGGCACCGCCGACACCCCGGCCTTCGCCCACGCCTACCGTCGCGAGTGGATCCCCCGCCTCGCGCACCGCTACCCGGCACCTACCCATCCGCCGCGGACCCCGGACGAGGAGATGATCGCCGTGCACCACCGTCCGGAACGGCTGCTGCTGCCCGAACTCGCCGACCACCCCGCCCACCTGCACATCGACCTGCTCCCGAGCCACCAGGGACGCGGGCACGGCCGACGGCTGCTGGAGACGTTCCGCGCCGCCGCCGCCCGGGCCGGAGCGCCCGCCCTGCACGTCGGCATGGTCACCGCCAACGTCCGGGCCCGCGGCTTCTACGACCGGCTCGGCTTCCACGTCATCCCGGTCCCCGACCCGGGTCCACTCACCTACCTGGGCCGCTCCACCCGCTGACCGGCCCGCCCACGCCGGCCGGCGGCCCGCACCGCGCCGTAGAGTCGCGGCGTGATCGAGATCGACACCGACGTCGAGCTGTTCCACCCCGCCGACCGGGTGTGGCGCGCACTGACCGAACGGCCGCTGCTCGCCACGTGGTTCGCCGAGGCCGCGCCGGCCGCCGGGCTGGTGCTGCGGACGGCGGGCCTGCCCGGCTTCGACACCGACGTCGCGGTGCAGGTCCGCGCGCAACGCGCGCCGGAGCTGCTGGTGGCACGGCTGCGGGAGGACGCCCGGCAGACCCTGCTGACCGCCCGCCTCACCGCGACCGGGCACGGCTGCCGACTGGCCCTGCACGAGCTGCTGGAGCAGGGCACGTGGGACGCCGAGGGGCGTGCCGAGCAGCACCGGCAGGCACTCACGGTCCGGCTGCCGGCGCTCCTCGACTGGCTGGCGTTCCAGCAGGTGGACCTGCGCCGGGAGGAGGACGCGCTGACCCGGGAGCTGCCGGTGCTCCGCCCGCGCGTCGGCAACGGCCGGCGTCGGGTGCTGCTCGCCGCCGGACTGGGCTGCCTCGCCCTGGCCGGCGGGGCGGGGCTGTGGGCGGCCCGTCCGGACCCACCGCCGCCCGCCCGCGTCCCGGAGGCGGCGCCACTGCGGATGCCGAGCGTCGCCGCGCCGACCCCGGTGGCCACCCCGACCCGCCGCCCACCGGCGACCGGCCGGGCCACGCCCAGCGCGTCCCCGACGCCGACGGCCACGCCCGGGCGTACCCGGTCGCCGTCGGCGGCGCCGGTGGCGCTCACAGCCCGGTACGAGACGGTCGCCGACCGGGTGTTCGGCTACCGGGGCGAGCTGGTGGTGACCAACCCGGGCCCGACCGTGGGGGCCGACTGGGCGGCGACCGTGACGCTCGGCGGCGGCGCCAGCGTCGGCACCGTCAACGGGGCCGAGTGGACCCAGGAGGGGACCCGGGTCACCTTCACCGGGGCCACGCCGGCCGCCGGCGCCTCGGTCACCGTCCGGTTCGACGTCCGCGACCCCGACCCGCTCGCCACCGCGCCGCGGGGCTGCACGATCGACGGCAGCCCCTGCGCCGGGCTCTGAGCGCCGCCGGGCGGGCCGGCCCGCCCGGCCCGGCGACTCAACTGCTCAGCCAGCGGTGGATGCAGGTCAGCAGGTCCTCCGCGTCCACCGGCTTGGTGACGTAGTCGCTCGCACCCGAGGAGATGCTCTTCTCCCGGTCACCCCGCATCGCCTTCGCGGTCACCGCGATGATCGGCAGCTGGGCGTAGCGCGGCATGGCGCGGATCGCCGCCGTGGCCGCGTACCCGTCCATCTCGGGCATCATCACGTCCATCAGCACGAGGTCGATGTCGTCGTGCCGCATCAGCGTCTCGATGCCCTTGCGGCCGTTCTCGGCGTAGACCACGTCGAGGCCGTGCAGTTCCAGGATGTTGGTCAGGGCGAACACGTTGCGCGCGTCGTCGTCGACCACGAGCACCTTGCGGCCGGCGAGGTCCGGGGCGGCCGGACCGGCGGCCGGGGCCCGGTCGGCGGCCGGGGCGGCGAACGGCACCACCCGCTCGGCGTTCTCCGCGGACAGGTGCAGCACCACCCGTTCCCGCAGCTCGTCGAGGCTGCTGATGATCTCCAGCGGGCGATCGGCCGCGAGCCCCCGCAGCAGGGTCTCCTGCCCCGGGGCGAGCGGCTGCCCGTGGTAGGCCAGCACCGGCAGGCCGGCCAGGTCACCGTCGTGCAGGGCGGTCAGCAGCGCCGCGCCGACGTCCTCGGACGGTTCGAGCTGCACCACGAGCAGGTGGTGCCGCGCCGCCCGGAGCAGGCCGACGGCCGAGGGGGCGTCCACCGCCGTGCCCACCTCCACCGGCCCCCCGGTCTCGGCGACCGCGCCCCGGGTGAGCAGGGTGAGCAGGCCCTTCTCGCGCGGTTCGAGCACCAGCACCCGGCGCTGCTGCCGGGCCACCCAGCGCTCGGGGTCCGACTCGGTCCCGCCGACCGCGAGCGGGCCGCCGACACTCTCGGCGGGCAACGCGCCGGGCAGGGACGCCGGCAGGTAGAGGGTGAAGGTGCTGCCCCGGCCCAGCACGCTCTGTGCGGTGATCTGCCCGCCGAGCAGCTGGGCGATCTCCCGGCTGATGGACAGGCCGAGGCCGGTGCCGCCGTAACGCCGGCTGGTGGTGCCGTCGGCCTGCTGGAACGCGTCGAAGATCGCCGTCAGGTGCTGCTCGGCGATGCCGATGCCGGTGTCGACGACCCGGAACGCGAGCACCGTCTCCGTCGCCGCCACGCCCGCCGGCAGCTCCGCCGGAGCGGCCCGCTCGATGCGCAGCTGGACCTGCCCCTGCTCGGTGAACTTGACCGCGTTGGAGACCAGGTTGCGCAGCACCTGCCGCAGCCGCTGCTCGTCGGTGTGCAGCCGGGTCGGCACGCCCGGACCGGTGACGATGTCCAGCTCCAGCCCGCGCGGGGTGGTCAGCGGACGGAAGGTGGCGTCCACGTAGTCGCGCAGCGCGGACAGCTCGAACCACCATCGTGTTGATGGTGTCCTTCAGCTCCAGGATCTCGCCGCGCACGTCCACGGTGATCTTCTGCGACAGGTCGCCCCGGGCCACCGCTGTGGCCACCTCGGCGATGTCGCGGACCTGGTCGGTGAGGTTGCCGGCCATGGCGTTCACCGAGTCGGTGAGGTCCTTCCAGGTGCCCGAGACGCCAGGCACCTCGGCCTGACCGCCGAGCTGTCCCTCGGTACCGACCTCCCGGGCCACCCGGGTGACCTCGGAGGTGAAGAGGGAGAGCTGGTCGACCATGCCGTTGAACACGCTGGCGATCTCGCCGAGCAGGCCGTCGGCGTCCTCCGGCAGCCGGGTGCCGAAGTCGCCGTCGCGGACCGCGGTGAGTCCGGCGAGCAACTGCCGGAGGTCGGGGTCCGCCGTCGGGGCGCCGGAGTGCTCACGTCGCCGCGGAACCGTCTGCTCGACCACAACTGCCGTCCTCATGAAGACAGCCGGACGCAGCCGCCCCCGGCACGACAACAACCGCGCAAGTATGCACAGACCCGCCCGCATGCGCCGGGGCGGCGTACGCGGGCGGGACGGGTCACGGACGCACCGCCACCGGAGAACCGGTGGCGGTGCGGTGGATCGGGGGGTGACGACCGTCCGGCGGGAGCCGGTCGGTCGACGGCGGATCAGGCCTCGGTCAGGTGACCGCGCAGCTTGGTCAGCGCCCGGGCCAGCAGCCGGGAGACGTGCATCTGGGACACGCCGACCTGCGCGGCGATCTCGCTCTGCGTCAGGTTGCCGTAGAAGCGCAGGGTGAGGATCTTCTGCTCACGCTCGTCGAGGGTGGCCAGCGCCGGGCCGAGCGAGGCGCGCAGCTCGGCCAGCTCGTACTCGTTGTCCTCGGTGCCGAGGGTGTCGCCGAGCTCGGTGGCGCTGTCGCCGTCGCCGATCGGGGTGGAGAGCGAGACGGCGTTGTACGCGCGGGCGCCTTCCAGGCCCTCCAGCACCTCTTCCTCGGTGATGTCGAGGTGGCCGGCGATGTCGGCGACGGTGGGCGCCCGGTTCAGGGTCTGGGTGAGGGTGCTGTTCGCCTCGGAGATGCGCAGCCGCAGCTCCTGGAGGCGACGCGGGACCCGGATGTTCCAGGTGCGGTCGCGGAAGTGGCGCTTGATCTCGCCCAGGATGGTCGGGATGGCGAAGCCGGCGAAGTCGACGCCCCGGGAGGCGTCGAACCGGTCCACCGCCTTGATCAGGCCGAGGGCGGCGGTCTGGGCCAGGTCGCCGGCCGGCTCACCGCGGCCGCTGTAACGGGCGGCGAGGTGGTTGGCCAGCGGCAGCCACGCCTCGATGACCTGGTTGCGCAGGTTCGCCCGCTCCGGGTGCCCGGCCGGCAGGGCGGCGAGCGCGTTGATCAGCTCGCTGGCGCGGGTCTCCTCGCCGGTCGCCGCAGCGCGGTGCACCTCGGTGGTCGTCGGCGCGATCATCGTCGTGGTCATGCTGCCCTTCCTGATCCTGAGGAGAACGGGTGCCTCCCAGCACCGGTCGTGCCAGCCACACTAGACCAAAGTTCCGCACGGAATCAACCGAACGGCCGATGGATATATCGCCTAGAAGTGGACGAACGGTGGCCGACTTTGGTGAAGATCGTGCGACGGGGGCCACAACAGGGCCGGACAGCGGGGCGAACCGGCCCGCTCACCGGCGCAGCAGCGGGCGGTAGTCCGCGGCGGTGAGCGGCAGCGCGGAGAGCGAACCGTCCGCCCGGGGCACCTCCAACGGCTGACCGTCGCGCCGGAACGAGACGCTGTCCACCTCGGGCCGCTGGGTCAGCGTGCAGACGATCTGGCCGAACGCGAGGACGTCGTCGCTGCGACCGGTCTCCTCGCCGGCCTCCCGGACGTCGACGGTCACCAGACTGCCGGCCACCGTCGCACCGGCGACCGTGATCGTGCCGGGCAGGGCGGTGGCCAGGCCCCGGTCCCGTTCCGCCGGGTCCGGACCGGCCAGCAGGTGCTGGAGGTGACTGTCGACGCCCGACACGCCGTCGACCCGTCGGGTCACCGCCGCCAACCCGTCCTCCCGCACGAAGCAGAGCGTCTCGTCGACGCGTCCGTCCGGATCCGCGGTGGCCGTGCCGGTCCGGCTGGGCACCACCCCGGGCGGCGCGGACACCGGTCGCGGCGCGTCGTCGACCGGTACGCCGCAGCCGGCGAGCAGGGCCACGGGCAGCAGGACCGTCACGAGCCGGCGACGCATCACCGCACCCGGCCCAACTCGACCCGGAACCGGGCGCCGGGATGCCGGTCGAGCACCTCGGCCCGGCCCCCGTGGGCGACCGCGTGCTGGGCGACCAGGGCCAGGCCGAGTCCCGTGCCGTCCGTGCCGGCCCGGGCGTGCGCGGCCCGCCCCCGCACGAAGCGGTCGAAGATGCTCTCCCGGTCGGCGTCGGGCACCCCGGGGCCGTCGTCGTCCACGTCGATCACCCCCGTCGCGCCGTCGCGCACCGACAGCCGCACGGCGACCGGACCGCCGCCGTACCGGATCGCGTTGTCGAGCAGGTTGAGCAGGATCTGCTCGACCCGTCGCCGGTCGAGCCGCCACCGGACGGGAGTTCCGGCGGGCACCTGGACCAGGCGCTCCGGCAGGGACCGGGCCCGGCAGACGGCCCGCGCCAGCGCGGCGACGTCCACCGGCTCCCGCTGCGCCGGCTGCTCGGTGCGGGCCAACTGGATCAGGTCGTCGACCAGTCGCTGGAACCGGGCCACCTCGTCGGCCACCAGCCCGGCGGCGGTCGCCGTCCGCTCGTCCTGGTGGTCCCGGCGCCGGGTCAGCACGCTGGCGGCGGCGGCCAGGGTCTGCAACGGGGAACGCAGCTCGTGACTCACGTCGGCGGCGAACCGGCGGTCCCGCTCGGCGCGCCGTACCACCTGGTCGACCATGTGGTTGAAGGAGGTGGAGAGCCGGGTCAGGTCCGGATCGGTGGTGGACTCCAGCCGGGTGGCGAAGTCGCCCGCGGCGATCCGCTCGGCGGCGTCCGCCACCGCGGTCAGCGGGCGCAGGCTGTGCCGGGTGGCGTACCAGCCGAGCGCGGCGCCGGCCCCGGCCACCATGATCGCCACGGCGGTCAGCGCCAGCCCCACCACCTGGAAGGTCTGTTCGACCTCGCGCAGCGAGGTCAGCTCGTAGTAGCCCACCCCGTCGGCGAGCGGGACGCCGACCAGCAGGGTCGGCTGCCCGTCGACGCGGATCCGCTGCACCCCCGGCTGCCCGTCGGCGACCATCCGTTGCAGCGCGACCGGGACCACCCCGCCCCCCATCTCGGCGTTGCGGGCGTACCAGCCGTCGGGCAGGTGCAGCAGCGGCCGGCGGCTGCTGCCGGTGTCCAGGCTGCGCAGCACCGCCACCACGTCGGGGGTGTCGGTGTCCAGCCCGGAGCGGACCACGAGGGCGTCGTAGTGGGCGGCCCGCACCGCGGCGCGTTCCCGCTCGTCGAGCAGCGACCGGCGGGTCAGGTCGTACGAGAAGAGCGCCATGGCCAGCGCCAGCAGCAGCGCGCCGACGGCGAAGCCCGCGGTGACCCGGGCCCGCAGTCCGAGCCGGGTCATCGCTGCAACTTGTAGCCGAGGCCGCGGAGTGTGACCAGGTGGCGGGGGTTGGCGGGGTCACTCTCGATCTTCTGCCGCAGGCGGCCGACGTGCACGTCGACCAGGCGTTCGTCGCCGGTCTCGTAGCCCCAGACCCGGCTCAGCAGCTGTTGGCGCGACAGCACCCGCCCGGCGTGCTCGGCCAGCTCGCAGAGCAGCCGGAACTCGGTCCGGGTCACCGCCACCGGCTGCCCGTGCCGGCGCACCTCGCCCGCCTCCGCGCTGATCTCCAGGTCGCCGAAGAACTGGGCGGGCACCGTCGGGGCGGTCCGGCCGCGCCGGCGCAGGGCCCGCAGCCGGGCGGAGAGCTCCTTGATGGCGACCGGCTTGACCACGTAGTCGTCGGCACCCGCCTCCAGTGCCGCGACGATGTCGTGGGTGTCGTCACGGGCGCTGACCACCACGATCGGGACGTCGTCGTCGCGGCGCAGCTGACGGATGCACTCGAAGCCGTCCATGCCGGGCAGCATCAGGTCGATCAGCACGTTGTCCGCCGGGGTCTCCCGCTGCCGCCGCAGCCCCTCCTCGGCGGAGCCGGCCCCGTACGCCGTGTAGCCCTCCTCCTCCAGCGCGAGCAGCAGCGCGAGGCGGATCCGGTCGTCGTCCTCGATCAGTAGTACGGCCGTCATGTTCGCATCATCCCCGGACCTGTCCGGGTCACCCAACCGTGTCAGCCGGTCCCGGCTTTTGTCACACAACTGTCACACAACCGCGGGACGACCTCCACGGTCGCTGCGCAGAGTGGCGAGTGACCCGGAACCCACGTCAGGAAGCCGAGCCGATGACCACTGCCCCGCCGTCCCCGCCCGAGTGCGCCGTGCCGCTGGTGGAGCTGGAGATCACCGACGAGCTGGACCGCGCCGGGCTGTCGGAGGTGGCGGTCGTCCTCGACCGGATCCTCGCCCTGGGTCCCCGGGAGGTCACCATCGACCTGGCTGGCTGCCGCAGCGTGGACGCCGCCGCCGTCGCGCTGTTGCTCGACGTGCACCGCCGGCTGCTCCGGCAGGGCGCCGCGCTGACCGTACGCGACCCGCACCCGCGCATCCGGCGCATCCTCGACACCGCGCGGCTGGGTGAGACGGTGCCGATCGTGCCCGGCGGACCGCGTCCCCCGGCCGGGCCCGCCCGCGGCCGGGCCCGGGTCGTCCCGGCCCGCTGAGGAGCGCTCGTGGACGGCAACACGTTGGTGAACTCGCTCGTCGTGGGCCTGCTGGTGGGCGGGTTGGCCCGCCTGGTCGTGGCGGGCCGCACGGCGGCCCCGGTCTGGCTGACCCTGGCCCTCGGGGTGGCCGCCGCGCTGCTCGGCGCCATCGTGCTCGGGCTGGTCGGCGTGGTGCCGACCCGGCCGGCGGTGCTGCCCCTGCTGGTGCAGGGCGGGTTCGCGGCCGCGTCGGTCGCAGTCGCGGTGCTGGCCGCCGGCCGGCCGGGCGGGCCCGGCGCGGTCCGGTCACCGGCGCACGGGGCGCGGCCCCCGGCCGGACCGGGCAGCGGACGGGAGGAGAGCCCATGACCGTGGTGCCGGCCGACCAGCTGATGACGCTGATCTGCGACGGGTGCGGCGACACCGTCACCGGGGCGGGGTGCGTGCTGCCCGACGCCGAGGTGGTCTGGACCCTGGTGTTCGAGCACGACTGGGTCGGCTCGCCGTTCGCCTCCGGGCCGCACCACTGCCCCCGGTGCAGCGTGCCCGCCGGCGGCGCGGAGGACGGCCTGGGCCTGGACGACCTGGACGAGGTCGCCGCCGACACCTCGCCGCGGGGCGACGACCTGGTGGACCCGGTACGCCGGGCGCTGACCGACGCCGTCCGGCTGCCGGACCGGGAACTGGTCGACCTGTCCGGCGTCGAGGTGATCGACCCGGCCGGGCTCGGGCTGCTGGTCCGCGCCCACCGCGACGCCCGGCAGCGGGGCCGGCGGCTGTGCCTGGTCGCGCCGTCGCGGTTCGTGCTGACCGTGCTGCACACGATGCGCCTGGACGGGGTCTTCCCGGTCGTGGACTCCCGCACCCGGACGCCCGCCCCGACCCGACCGAACGGAGCCCGACCGTGGTGACGCCCTGGCCGTATCCCGACTTCCCGTTCGCCGGCGACGAGCCGGTGCCGGACGCCGAGGACGTCCGCCTCGCCGCGCTCGTCGCCCAGCGGCTGAGCCTCGACCGGACCACCCGGCGGCAGCGGATCGCCGTCAGCGTGCAGCACCGGGTGGTGATCCTGACCGGCACCGTCGCCGACCGGGAGGCCCGGGTGGCGGCCGGTGAGCTCGCCTGGGACATCCCGGGGGTCTTCGACGTCTGCAACGCGCTGGCCCTGTCCGGCGGTCGCCGGGCCCGGTGACCGGCGCCAGGTCGACGCTTGCCTCGATGCGGGGCCGCCCTCTACCCTTCGGCTTGGGAGCGCTCCCGAGGCTGCCGCGTCGAACTTTCCGGGCGAGTTCACGACGGGCACCGTCCCCTCACCACTCCACCAGATCGGACGATCCCGCATGACCTCGATCCCGCGCCCGTCCCGGCGCCTGCTCGTGGGCGGCGCCGTCGGCGCGCTCGCCCTGGCCGCGACGGCCCTGCTGCCGATGACCAACGCCGCGGCGGCCACCGGCTGCGCCGTCACCTACACCACCAGTTCCTGGCAGGGCGGCTTCACCGCCACCGTCGCCATCAAGAACCTGGGCGACCCGGTGACCAACTGGACGCTGGGCTTCAGCTTCCCCGACTCCGGCCAGCGCGTCTCGCAGGGCTGGTCGGCGACCTACCAGCAGAGCGGCAGCGCGGTCACCGCGCGCAGCCTCGACTACAACGGCGCGCTGGCCACCGGGGCGAGCACCACCATCGGCTTCAACGGCTCGTGGACCACCGCGAACCCGAACCCGACCTCGTTCACCCTCAACGGCACCACCTGCACGGGGCAGACGACGCCGACCAGCGCGCCGCCGACCACCGCTCCCCCGCCGCCCAGCTCGCCGCCGCCGAGCACCCCGCCGCCGACGACGCCCCCGCCGACCACCCCGCCGCCCACCGGCACCACCCCGGTGGCGATCAACGGCCAGCTGCGCGTCTGCGGGGTCAACCTCTGCAACCAGTACGGCCGGCCGATCCAGCTGCGCGGCATGAGCACCCACGGCCTGCAGTGGTTCGCCCAGTGCTACAACGACGCGTCGCTCGACGCGCTGGCCAAGGACTGGCAGGCCGACCTGCTGCGGATCGCCATGTACGTGCAGGAGAAGGGGTACGAGACCGACCCGTCGGGCTTCACCAACCGGGTGAACACGCTGGTGGACCAGGCCGAGGCGCGCGGCATGTACGCGTTGATCGACTTCCACACGCTGACCCCCGGTGACCCGACGTACAACCTGGACCGGGCGAAGACCTTCTTCAACGCGGTCTCGGCCCGCAACGCCGCCAAGAAGAACGTGATCTACGAGATCACCAACGAGCCCAACGGCGTCGGCTGGTCGACCATCAAGAACTACGCCGAGCAGGTCATCCCGGTGATCCGGGCCAACGACCCGGACGCGGTGGTCATCGTCGGCACCCGCGGCTGGTCCTCGCTCGGTGTCTCCGACGGCAGCAACTCCGACGAGATCGTCAACAACCCGGTGCGCGCCGACAACATCATGTACACGTTCCACTTCTACGCCGCGTCGCACAAGGACAACTACCGCAACGAGCTGAGCCGGGCCGCGAGCCGGCTGCCGCTGTTCGTCACCGAGTTCGGCACCGTCACCTACACCGGTGACGGCGCGGTCGACACGGCCAGCAGCACCGCCTGGCTGGACCTGCTGGACCGGCTGAAGATCAGCTACGCGAACTGGACGTACTCCGACGCCGGTGAGGGCAGCGCGGCGTTCAAGCCGGGCACCTGCTACGGCGGCACCTACGCGGGCACCTCGGTGCTCACCGAGTCGGGCACCTTCATGCGCAACCGCATCCGTACCCCGGACAACTTCCCGACCGCCTGAGCGCGGTTGCCGGCGGCGGCCCTCCCCAGGTGGGCCGCCGCCGGCGGCTCAGTCGCCGAGCAGCCCGGCCCGCCGCCAGAGCAGCCGGCCGGGCCCGGCCACCAGGCCCAGCTCGGTGAGGTGCCCGGCGATGCGCTGCGCGGACCAGCGCAGCGTCGCCCGCCAGTGCGGGTTCGCCCGGGCCGCCGCGCGGCCGACCGCCGGGGCGATGCCCACCGCCGCGTACGCCCGGGGGTGGACCAGCCGGCGGGTGATCGAGTACGCGGCCCGGCCGATCACGAACCGGGCGTAGCCCAGCGCCACCGGACCGGCCGCCTCGACCTGGCGGGTCAGCTCGTCGCGGGCGAAGCGCACGTGCCGGGCCTCCTCCACCACGTGGATGCGCGACACCATCCGGATCAGCGGCTGGAGCGACTCGTCGTTCATGATCTCCCGCTGGAAGCTGTCCAGGATCTCCTCGGCGATCAGGATGGCCGCGTACATCTGCGGGCCGGTCGCGGTGGCCTTGAGCCAGCGGCCGAGCAGGTGGTCGACCGGGTCGGCGCGGTAGACCGGGCAGCCGGTGGCCTCGATGAGCCGACCGAACATGATGGAGTGCCGGCACTCGTCGGCGACCTCGGTGAGCGCGTACTGGGCGTGCCGGCTGGTCGGGTCGGCGTCGTAGTAGTGCCGGATCAGCATCTGCATCAGGATCGTCTCGAACCAGATCCCGGCACCGGCCGCGCTGGCCACCTCGTGCTTGGTCAGCTCGACGCGCTGCTCATCGCTGAGCCCGTCCCAGAGAGGCGTGCCGTAGAGGCTGCTGCGCTCCGGCGGCAGCCAGTACGCCCCGGGCCGGAGCGGCGCCGACCAGTCGATGTCGACGGTGGGGTCGTAGCTGGTCCGGACCGAGGCGGTCAGCAGCCGGGTGGCGACCGCCTCGCGCGGGAAGCCGCTCTCCATGACCCCTCCCGGCATTGACGTAACTTCCGGTAACTGTTACGAGTGGTAGCATGCAGCGCACCTCCACCGATGTCAATGGACCGGATGCCGCACCGGAACCCCGGCGTTCCGGCCGGCGGGACCGCTGGGCCGGTCATCGCGAACAGCGCCGCCACGAGCTGATCTCCGCCGCCGTGCAGGCGCTGCTGCGGCACGGTCCACAGGTCGACATGGACCAGGTGGCCGCCACGGCCGGCGTCTCCAAGCCGGTGCTCTACCGCTACTTCGCCGACAAGTCCCAGCTCTGGCTGGCGGTCAGCGAAGTCGTCGCGGCCCGGGTCGTCGACGCCATCACCCCGGCGATCGAGCAGGTCCGGGAGGAGCGGGCGCTGGTCGAGGCGACCATCGACGCGTACCTCGGGATCGTCGAATCCGAACCCGCCCTCTACCGGTTCCTGCTGCACCAGGCCGGCCACCCCGGCATCCACCAGGTCGTCGCCGGCACCAGCCGGCAGGTGGCCGCCGGGCTGGCCCGCGCCATCGGCGACCGGCTACGCGCCCTCGGGCTCGACGCCGGCCCCGCCGAGCCGTGGGCGTACGGCCTGGTCGGTTTCGTGCAGGCGGTCGGCGACTGGTGGACCACGCACGGCCAGCCGATCCGCCGGGCCGCGCTCACCGACTACCTGACCACGCTGCTGTGGAGCGGTATCGAGGGGGTACGCCGCGGCGCGGACCTGCCGCCCGAGCTGACCCGCGCGCACGAGCGGACCGAGCCGTGACCTGGCACGGGCCGGCGTGGGTGGCCGGCACCGAGGTACGCCTGCACGGGACCGGGCGCTGGGAGCCGGTGGACGGCCGCTACCACTGGGCCGGGCGGATCGAGCCGGAGCCGAGGCTGGTCCGGCTGCTGCGCTCCGGCCGCCGCGAGGTGGAGCTGCGGGTCGGCGACCGGACCGTGCGGGCCCGGCTCAGCGAGGTCGACCCGTGGGGCGGGGTCCGGGTCACCGGGGTCGGCGCACCGCCCTGGCCGGTGCGGACCGACGACTGACCGTCCGGTTCCGGGTCGGCGCGCGACGGCCTCCGGCGTACGGTGGAGATCTTGTCGACCGTGAAGGGAGCCGTGCGTGACGTCGCCGACCGCCACCGTGCTGCTGGTGTTCGGGCGCGGCGTGCAGCGCGACGCCGCCGGCTACCGGCTCACCCCGGAGAGCGCCGCGCGCGTCGACGCCGCCGTCGCCTACGTGGCCGCGCACGCGGCGGCGTTCCGGCGGGCCGCCGCCGCGCGGGTGGTCTTCACCGGCGGCTGGCCGCACGGGCGGCACGAGGTGGCCTCGCCGCCGCCGGGCGCCCGGGAGGGCGAGCTGATGCTGGCCGCCGCCCGGGCCGCCGGCCTCGACCGGCACGCGGACCTGCACGCCGAGACCCGGTCCCGCACCACCCTGCAGAACCTGGTGCACACCGTCGAGGACGGCCTGCTCGCCGACCGGGAGTTCGACGCCGACCGGCCGCTCGGGCTGGTCTCGCACCCCTGGCACCTGCCCCGGGTCCGGTTCCTCGCCGGCAAGGTGCTCGGGCTGGCCGGCCCGGCGCTGCGGGACGTCCCGACCCCGGACGACACGCCGGGCGGGCCCTGGCGGCGGGAGCGGGCGCTGCGGGCCGCCGCCCGGCTCGGCTACCTCGGCGTGCGGGACCCGGCGCGGCTGTTGCGCCGGGAGCGCGGCATCGCCCGGCTCGCCGGTGGTGGCCGGCGACGGTGAGCCGGATCGGCGGTCGTGGCCGGCGGCGGTGAGCCGGATCGGCGGCCGCGGCCGGCGACGGTGAGCCGGATTGGCGGTCGTGGCCGTCGGGTAAGGACGGTCGCGACCGGCCCGACTGGCGGCGTCGGTCGCCGCCGGTGGCGCGCCCCCGCGGCAGCCACGCGCGGGAGGTTCAGTGATCGTTCTGTTTCCGGTCTACCAGCCGGGGAAGCAGTTGCTGGGACTCCTCGACGACCTGGCCGCCGTGGCCCCCGACGGGCATCCGGTGGTGGTGGACGACGGCAGCGACGACCGGGCCGAGGACGTCCTCGTGGCGGCCCGCGACCGGGGCGCCACGGTGCTGCGCCGCCGGGTCAACCGCGGCAAGGGCGTGGTGCTGAAGACCGGTTTCCGGTACGCCGCCGACGACCATCCGGGCCGGGACGTCGTCTGCGTCGACGCCGACGGGCAGCACCGGGCCGAGGACGTCGTCCGGGTCGCCGAACGGATGCGCGAGACCGGGGCGCTGACCCTCGGCGTACGCCGGTTCGACGGCGAGGTGCCGCTGCGCAGCCGGCTCGGCAACACCCTCACCGCCGACCTGTTCCGGCTCGCCACCGGCTGCCCGGTGCGCGACACCCAGACCGGGCTGCGGGCGTTCCCCGCCGGCCTGCTGGACTGGCTCGGCACCGTCCCCGGCGAGCGGTTCGAGTACGAGATGAACATGCTGCTGCACGCCGCCCGCGACGGCCACCCGATCGAGCAGGTGCCGATCCCCACCCGCTACCAGGCGGGAAACCCGTCGTCGCACTTCTCCGCGCTGGCCGACTCGGCCCGCATCTACGGGGCGCTGCTGCGGTTCGCGGTGACCCGTCCGCTGGCGGCCGGGCACCGGGCGGTCCACCCGGGACGCTGACCCACCGGCGGCGGCGGGTCGGTGACCCGCCGCCGCCCGACCGGTCACGGATAGCTGACCAGGTTCACCGGCACCGTGCTGGTGCCCTGCGCGGTCGCGCCGGTGTCGTTGATCACGTGGGTGATGGACCCGTTGCCGCCCAGCGAGACGGTGAGCAGGTCGTGGAACCGGACGCCGGGCGTCGTCGGCGCCTCGAACGCGTGGTACGCGGCGATGGTCGGGTCCACGTTGAAGTAGCAGTAGCTGCCCATCCCCCAGCCCTCGAACGCGGTGACCGGGTCGGCCACCTTGACCGCCGCGTAACCGACCCTCGACCCGTTCGTCCAGGCCGACGCGCTGGGCGGGTCGTACGGCAACTCGTTCTGGAAGAAGACCACCCGGCCGTTGTCGCCGTTCCAGATCACCTCGTGCTTCTGGTAGTGCTCGACGAAGAGGCCGAGCGCGGTGACGTTGTCGCCGTTGACGATCAGGCCGGTGTCGGCGGTGTTCACCGTCCAGCCGACGCCGGTGCCGTGGTCGGCCCGCCAGGCCCAGATGTGGTCGATCAGGGCGTCGCGCTGGTTGACCACCAGGCTGGTGGTCGCCCTACCCGCGCCGGCGCCGCCGATGCGGAAGAAGACGTCCTGGATCGAGGTGGGGTCGGCGGCGTGCCCGGCGGTCGCGCCGGTCGGTCCGACCTGGAGCAGCACCGGCGAGTTGACCGGGCCGGCGTCGAAGAGCACCCCGGCCAGCCGGACCCCGTCGACGTCGGCGACGGACATGGCGGTGACGCCGTTCTGCGGGATCAGGGTCGGGAAGCCGAGGCCGAGCACGACGGTGCCGGGCCGGGTCACGGCGATGGTCTCCGCGACCGGGTAGATCCCGGGGGTCAGCAGCAGGTGCAGCCCCTGGGCGAGCGCGGCGTTGATGGTCGCGGCGGAGTCGCCCGGGTACGCCACGTAGAACTGGCTCAGCGGGATCGAGGTGCCGGGGGTGGCGCCGCCGAGCCAGGACGCGCCGACGGCGTTGGTCCGGGTCGACGGCACGAACACCTGGTACGCGCCGGCCGCGTCCAGGTACAGGTACGGGGCGTCCCGGCTGACCGGGGTCTGCGCCAGGGTGGTGTACGGCGGGTTCGGGAAACTGGTGGCGGGTGCCCCGACGACGCCCGAGTTGGTCACGTTCCAGACCGCGTTGAGGTACCCGCCGACGTTGCTGTCCCGGGTGTACCACTGCTGCTGGGAGTACGGCTGCACCTTCCCGGTGACTCGGCTGTCGGCGATGTACCCGCCGCTGGCCCAGCCGTACCCGTTCGGGGCCAGGTTCAGGTCGCCCTGGATGTCCATCCGACGGAACGGCGCGGCCTGCGAGACCGCCCAGCGGGTGAACCCGGCGGACGGGAAGACCTGCAGGTTGGACGCCGAGCGCCAGAAGTTCTGGGTGGCGTTGCCGTTGAACCAGCCGGCGTCGACGGTGACGTCGCCGTGGATGCGCACGTCACCCGGGTTCCGCCCGAGCCCCATGATCGAGGTGTAGAAGCCGATCTGCGCGTTGATCCCGGAGTAGTCGCCGGGCTTGAACATCAGCGCGTACCGCTGGGTGCCGAACTGGTTGGACTCCTGGCTGCGGAAGACCGTGTCGAGCTGGCTCTGGATGGTGGCCGTGGACATCGACGGGTCGAAGGTGAGCACGTTCGGCCCGAGCGGTCCCCCGCCGGGGATGGTCGTGCCGCCGGAGGTGTGCACGGCGAACTCCCAGAGCGAGTAGCCGTAGGCGGTCGCCCGGACGGTGCCGTACATCCGCACGTACCGGCCGGTGCCGCTGACGCCGACGGTGTCGGTGCCGCCGTCACCGGTGGTGGTGGCGGCCACGGTGGTCCAGGCGGTGCCGTCGGTCGAGGTCTGGATCTGGTACGCCCGCGCGTAGGCGGCCTCCCAGGTCAGCACCACCCGGCACAGCGTCCGGACGCTGCCCAGGTCTACCTGGAGCCACTGCGGGTCGGCGGCGGCGCTGGACCAGCGGGTGCCCGGGTTGCCGTCGACCGCCGCGCCCGCCGGGGTGCCGGCGTTCTCGGTGGAGGAGGCGGTGGCGGGCCGGCCCTGGGCGGCGTTGGTGGCGGTGTCGCAGCCGCCGGCGCCCACGGTGCCGTAGACCTGGAACTCGAAGAGCGAGTAGCCGTAGGCGGTGGCCCGGGCGGTGCCGGACATCCGCACGTACCGGCCGGTGCCGCTGACGGTCAGGTCGTCGGTGCCGCCGTCGCCGGCGGTGGTCGACCAGACGGTGGTCCAACTGCTCCCGTCGGTCGAGGTCTGGATCTGGTACGCCCGCGCGTACGCCGCCTCCCAGACCAGGGTGACCCGGGAGACGGCGGCGGTCGCGCCGAGGTCCACCTGCAGCCACTGCGGGTCGGCGAAGGCGCTGGACCAGCGGGTGCCGGGGTCGCCGTCGGTGGCGTTGCCGGCCGGGGTGCCGGCGTTCTCGGTGGACGACGCGGTCGTCGGCCGCCCCGGCGACAGCAGCGGGTCGGCGGCGCGGGCCGGGGACGGTGGGGCGACCAGGGCGGCCGTCGCGAGCAGGACGGCCAGTGCGGCGAGCAGTCGGCGGGGCGGGCGGGGGCGGGGTGGGACCGGTGACATGGGACCTCTCCGGGGACGCGGTGCGGAGCGGACGGGTACGGGGGACGGCCGTCGCCGTCCCCCGTACCGGTGGAGAGTTCCCCGGGAAGTGGTGGGTGTCAATGGATCGAGGGGTCGCCCGACACTTTTTTCGCGCCTTGTGAAAAGTCCGGAACTAACTGCGTGAGCTGCGCGGCTCGGGCGGGGTCCGGGACAGAGCCCGGATGCCGGGTCGCACCGGACGGCCCAGCGCGGGCGGCGCCCTGCCGGGCAGGGTCACGCAGCGGCGGACGCACGACGTAGGGTCGGGCGATGCCTGCCCTACCGGAGTTCCCCGGCTCAGCCCTGATCACGGTGGCCGACCGGGTCGTCGCCGAGGTCACCGCCGCCGACTGCCCGCCGGGCACCCGCTTCCAGCTCGCCTCGGTGAGCAAGCAGTTCACCGCCACGGCCGTGCTGCTGCTGGCCCGAGGTGGCGCGCTGGCCCTCGACGACCCGCTCGGGCGCTGGTTCGGCACCAGCCCGCCCGAGTGGCGCGAGCTGACCCTGCACCAGCTGCTCACCCACACCTCGGGCATCGGGCACTGGGACGACTACCCGATGATCGACCTGGCCCGGCCGGTGGAGTGGGCGGAGCTGCTGGACACCTTCCACCGGCTGCCGCCGCTGTTCGCCCCCGGGGCCCGGTGGCACTACAGCAGCCCGGCGTACGTGCTGCTGGCCCAGGTGGCGCAGCGGGTCGCCGACCAGCCGTACGCCGACCTGCTGGCCGAGCGGGTCTTCGCACCCGCCGGGCTGGCGCAGACCTTCGCCGGTTCCGGGGCGGGCCACCCCGACCTGGCGCGCGGGCACGGTCCGGACGGGCGGCCGGTGCCGTCCTGGGAACTCGACGTGGTCGGCATGGGGGCCGGCGACGTCTGGTCCACCACCGGGGACATGCTCACCTGGCTGGGCGTGCTGCGCGACGGCCGGCTGCTGGACGAGCCGTACCGGACGCTGATGGTGACCGCCCGGGAGCCGACCGGCCTCGAACCCAAGCAGGACGGGTACGGCTACGGCTGGTTCACCGGCACGGTCGGCGGGCGGCCGTGGTTCCACCACAGTGGGATGAACGCGGGTTTCATCACCTTCGCCGGCTGCCTGCCCGGCGAGCACCGGCGCATCGTGCTGCTCAGCAACTCCGAGACGGTCTTCCCGGCGACGTTCCAGGCCCTCCTGGCGGCCGCGCTCGACTGAACACTGCCCTCACCGACCGGCCGTGCGGCGGCGCACCTCGGTGAGCATCTCGTCGACCGAGCCGGCCGGGTCGGTCACCGGGAACTGCACCGCCCGCACCACCGCCGTCGGGTCGACCAGCAGGGTCAGCCGCTTGAACCGGTCCACCCCGCCGGCCCGGAAGGTGGGCAGCAGCAGGCCGGCGGCGAGCCGGCCGTCCTCATCGGAGAGCAGCGGGTACGGCAGCCGGGCGTGCGCCACGAACGCGGCCAGCTGGTCCGGCCGCTGGGTGCTCACGCCGCGCACCTCGGCGCCGGCGGCCCGGAACAGCTCGTAACGGTCGGCGTACGTGCGGGACTCCAGGGTGCACCCGACGGCGCCGGGGATCTCCCCCCAGGCCGGCGGCAGGCCCTGGGCGCCCGGCGCGAACGCCCCGGGGAAGAGGTAGAGCACGGTCCACCGGCCGGGCGGGGCCGGCGACTCCGTCCCGCCGTCGTGCCGCGCGAGGGTCATCGCCGGTACCCGCCGGTCGACCAGGGTGTGCACCCGGCGCGCCTCGGCCGAACCGGCGGCGGCGGTGGCGGTGAGCGCGCCGTCGCCCTGCACGTGCCGGGTGCCCCAGTCCTGGAGGGCGACCAGCACCGGCAGCAGCCCCTCCCCCTTGGCGGTCAGCAGGTAGTCGTGGCGGGGTGGGTGCGCCGAGTAGGGCCGCCGGTGCAGCACACCGTGCTCGACCAGCCCGGCGAGCCGCTCGGTGAGCGCGCGCCGACTGACGCCGAGCTCCCGGTGCAGGGCGTCGAAGCGGGTGGTGCCCCCGGCGACTTCCCGGACGATCAGGACCGTCCACCAGTCGCCGAGCACGCCCAACGCCTGGGCGATGCCGCAGTCGGCGTCGCCCAGATCAGCTTTCCGCACGTCCCACCTCCCGTCCTCCGGTCCGCTCGACTATAGTGCGTTTCAAATTGGAACGCACTGGCTCGGATCGGGGGTGGGCGGCATGTCCGTCGTACAGGGAGCCGGGGTGTTCTGGCGCTGGTGGGCCGCCGGCACCACCAGCATGGTGGGGTCGGCGGTCGGCGCGGTCGCCCTGCCGCTGACCGCACTGACGGTGCTCGACGCCAGCGCCTTCGAGATGGGCCTGATCGCGGCGGCCAGCTACGTCGCCTGGCTGGTGATCGGGCTGCCCGCCGGCGTGATCGTGCACCGGCTGCCGCTGCGCGGCGCCCAGGTCGGCGCGGACCTGGCCCGGGCCGTCGCGGTGGCCTCCGTCCCGGTGGCCTGGTGGTACGACCGGTTGAGCATCGCCCAGCTGGTCGTGGTGGCGCTGGTGGTGAGCTTCGCCGACGTGCTCTTCGACGTCGCCAACGCCACCTTCCTGCCCGCCATCGTCGGCCGCGACCAGCTGCACGCCCGCAACAGCCTGACCTCCGCCACACACGCGGCCACCCAGCTCAGCGGCCCGCCGCTCGGCGGCGTCGCCGTGCAGGCGCTGGGCGCGGTGCCGGCGGTCCTCTTCGACGCGGTCAGCTACCTGGTCTCGGCCGCGCTGCTGTGGTCGCTGCCGGCCCGCCGGGTCGACGCCCCCGACCGGTGGCCACCGGTCCGCGCGATGATCGCCGAGGGCTGGCGGTACGTCACCCGCCACCCGGTGATGGGGCCGGCCATGTGGACAGCCACCGCGGTCAACTTCGTCTGCGGCGCGCAGCTCGCCGTCTACCCGCTCTACCTGGTGCGGGAGCTGCACTCCCCGGCCGCCCTGGTCGGCGTGCTGCTCGCTGTCGAAGGGGTCGGCTCACTGGTCGGGGCCACGTTCACGCCGTGGATCACCGGCCGCTGGGGCACCGCGAGGTCGCTGGTGGTCGCCTGCCTCGTCGCCGCCGGGGGCGCGTTCCTGGTCCCGGTGGGCACCGGCTGGTCGGCGTACCTCGCCTTCGCCGCCGGCAACGTGCTCTTCGCCGGCGGGGTGGTGGTGCTGAGCGTGACCACCCGCACCTACCGGCAGACCGCCAGCCCGCCGGCGCTGCTCTCCCGGGTGATGGCCACCGTCCGCTTCGTCTCCTGGGGGGCGATCCCGGTGGGCGGGCTGGTGGCGGGCGCGCTCGCCGGTCCCGCCGGCGCACGGGTCACCCTGTTCGCCTTCGCCGCGGCGTCGGTGCTGGCGCCACTCGCGCTGCTGCTCTCCCCGGTCCGGCGGCTGCGGGACCTGACCGACCTCGCCGTCGACGAACCCGGGGACCGCCCGAGCACCGTGCCGGTCGGCTGACGGTCAGCCCGGCAGCACCGCCGCCGCGACCGGACGGACCCGGTCCGGGTGGGTGAGCACGTCGACGTTGTCGAGGTACTGGTCGACGGCCCCGACCGGCGGGCGCTCGCGCAGCCCGGGGTCGGTGATCGCGGCCCGCAGCACGGTGACGAACCGGTCGGCGCGCAGCACCCGGAACGGCCGGTCGTGGAACGGTCGGACGCCCGGGTCGACCCGGGCGGCCAGCCCCGCGTCGTTGGTCCAGGTCGCCACGGCCTCCAGCGCCCGGACCAGTCCGGCCTCCCGGGCCGGCCAGTCACCCGGCCCGAGCGCCGTGCGCAACGCCGCCACCACCGGGGCCGCCACCGGCAGCGTGGCGAACACGGTGCCGAGCCACTTGGCGTACGGTGGCCAGCGCCGGTGCAGCAGCAGGCCGAGCCGCATCAGGTCCCGGGCCAGCCCGGCGGCGACCACCTGACTGCCCAGTTCGTCACCGACCTCGGCGCACCGGCCGGCCAGGTGCTCGGCGTGGCCGACGCGCTGCCACCCGGCGGCCAGCACGTACCGCCAGACGTCGTCCGGATACCACCGCAGGTGTTCCCGGACGGCGGTGAGCGCACCGTCGAGCCCGTCGTGGAAGACCGCCCCGCCGGTCAGCTCCGCCAGCCGCTGCGTCGGCACCGACAGCCAGTCGGTCACCCCCAGCCCGGCGCGCGGGTCGAACCCCAGCCGTCCGTGCAGCCAGCCGCCCAGCTCGTCGACGCTCACCCCGTGCCGGTCGCCGTCGGCCCGGGCCACCCCGAGTCGGGCCTCCGGGCCGCCCAGGAAGCGGGTGGGCCAGCCGAGGAACCGCGCCGGCAGCCCGGCGGCCAGCACCGCCCGTACCGGGGCGACCTCGGCCGGGTCGGCGACGAAGAGCTGGGCGCGCGGACCCCAGTCGTGGTCGGTGGAGCGCGCCGTGTCCAGGCCGAGCAGCTCCGACCCGCCGTCGAGCAGGCCGGCGGCGTAGCGCAGGCCGGGCAGGCGCGCGGCGAGCAACGGCCCGACCATCTCGTCGTGGAAGCGGCGGGCCAGGGTCAACCCGGGTACGAAGGTCACCCGCCCAGTCTGCGGACGTCGGCCCGTGGCGTCGCCGCATTTCCCGCCGTCCGCCACCCACCCCCCGACGGTCAGGACGGCGGGCGCGGCCGGTCGGCCGGCTCGCCGCGCAGCCCGTGCCGATCCAGCCAGGCGGCGAGGGCGGCGGCGATCTCCGCCGGCCGGTCCTCGGTGGCGTGGTGCCCGGCCGGGCCGCAGGCCACCGTCTCCAGCGCCGCGATGTGGGCGGCGCACCACTCGGCCAGCTCGGGAGTGATCAGCAGGGTCGGTGAGCCCTCGAAGGTCAGCAGCAGCTTCGGCACCTCGGCGCTGCCGGCCAGCCACTCGTCGTACGCCTCGACCCGGGCGACCAGCTCGGCGGGGTCGCCGCCGAGCGGCAGCTGGCGCGCCCAGGCGAGCAGCGGCCGCCGGCTCTGCGGGGTCGGGTACGGGGCGAGGTAGGCGGCCAGCTCCGCCTCGGCGAGCGGGGTCAGCACCCCACCGGTGAACGCCTGCCGGATCAGCAGGTCCTGCTCGAGGACCAGCCGCTCCCCGGCCCCCGGGGTGCGGATCGCCTCGGCGCGGGCGCGCGCCTGCGGGGAGAGGTCGGCCCATGCCATCGGCTTGACGATGGTCTCCAGGAAGGCGATCCCGCGGACCCGGTCGGGGTGCCGGGCGGCCCAGTCGAAGGCCAGCGCGCCACCCCAGTCGTGACCCACCAGGACGACCTGCCCCAGGTCGAGCGCGTCGAACCAGGCATCCAGGTAGCGGGCATGGTCGGCGAAGCGGTAGTCGACGGCGGGCCGGCCGGAGCGGCCCATGCCGATCAGGTCGGGCGCGAGCAGCCGCCCGGGGCCCACGCCGGGAAGCACCGACCGCCAGGTGTGGGAGGAACTGGGGTTGCCGTGCAGGAAGACGACGGCGGGGCCGCTGCCGGACTCCTCGTGGTGGATGGTCGTGTCGAGCACGCGCGTGTCGGGCATGTGCGTCCTTCGTCAGTCGGAGGGGCCGAGCGGGACGTCGAGCAGCGCGCTCAGCTCGGCGGTGAACGCGGCGGTGCGCGGGTCACCCCGACCGCCGAGCGGCGCGAGGAGCTGGTCCAGCAGGCGCTGGACCGTGTCGATGGCGGGCCGGACCACCTGCTGGCCGCGCTCGGTGAGGGCGAGGCGGACCACCCGGGTGTCCTCCGGGTCGCGGGTCCGGGCGACGAGCCCGTCGGTCTCCAGCGCCCGGGCCAGCTTGGACACGTAGAGCGCCTCCAGGCCGGTGTGGTCGGCCAGCTCCCGCTGGCTGGGGTGTCGCCCGGTCCGCCCGAGGGCGTGCAGCGAGGAGAGCAGCACGTACTGGGCGTGGGTCAGGCCGATCGGGGCCAGGGCCCGGTCGACGGCCACCCGCCACCGCATCGCCAGCCGCCAGACCAGATGGCCGGGGCTCGGTGTTCCACTCATGCCAGAAACCGTACATGGCCATTATGTACATGGCTAGCATCTGGCCGGGCCTCCCCCATTCCGTCCGGGGCCTGTGCCAGGCTGTCGGGGTGCCCCAGCCATCCCCGATCCTGCTGATCGACTCGCCCAGCCTCTACTTCCGCGCCTACTTCGGCATCCCCGAGTCGGCGGCGCGGACGGACGACGGCCAGCCGGTCAACGCCGTCCGCGGCTTCCTCGACATGCTCGCCCAACTGGTGCGCACCCGCCGGCCCGACCGGATGGTGTGCGCGCTCGACTACGACTGGCGGCCGGCGTGGCGGGTCGACCTGCTCCCCTCGTACAAGGCGCACCGGGTGGCGCCGGAGGGCGGCGAGGAGGTGCCGGACACCCTCTCCCCGCAGGTCCCGATGATCCTGGAGGTGCTCGACGCGCTCGGCATCACCGCGGTCGGCGCGACCGGTTACGAGGCCGACGACGTGCTCGGCACCCTCTCGGTGACCCAGCCCGGGCCGGTCGAGGTGGTCTCCGGCGACCGGGACCTGTTCCAACTCGTCGACGACGTACGCCAGGTGCGGCTGCTCTACGTCGGGCGCGGCGTGGCCAAGCTGGACGACTGCGACGACGCCGCGGTCCGCGCCCGCTACGGTGTGCCCGCCGACCGCTACGCGGACTTCGCGGCGCTGCGCGGCGACCCGTCCGACGGGCTGCCCGGCGTGCCCGGGGTGGGCGAGAAGACCGCCGCCCGGCTCATCGAGCGCTACGACGGGCTGCCCGGCATCCTCGCCGCGCTCGACGACCCGGGCTCCGGCTTCGCCCCCGGTCTGCGGGCCAAGCTGACCGGGGCCCGCGACTACCTGGCGGTCGCGCCGAAGGTGGTGCGGGTCGCCACCGACGTGCCGCTGCCCGCACTGACCACCGCACTGCCGAGCGCGCCGGCCGACCCGGAGCGGTTGCTGGAGCTGGCCCAGCGGTGGAACCTGGCCGGCTCCTGCCGCCGGCTGGTCGACGCGCTCGCCGGCGGCTCCTGACCAGCGGCCGCGGGCGCCGGGCGGTCAGCGGGCGGGACCGCCGGACGGGGCGGTCAGCGGGGCGGGGTGGACCGGCGGGACGGGAACGGCGTGCCGGGCTGGCCGAGCGTGCTCCGGGCGCGCAGACCCACCGGGTCCGGCGCCGGCTCCGGGGTGACCGCCCCGACCGGTTCGGTGTCCCGGCGCGCGTCCAGGTACGCCGTACCCGCCCGGTCGTCGTCGGTCGGCGCGGCCAGCAGCGCGTAGACCAGCCCGACCACGCCGAAGACCACCGCCAGCACGATCGGCACCAGCAGACCGCTCACCTCGGCGCCGGTCACCTCGCCGGTCCGCTCGTGCGGATGCACCGACAGGGCGCTCATGCCGGTGAAGTGCATGCCGTTGACCGCGATGCCCATGACCAGCGCGGAGGCGGCGATCGCCAGTCCCCGCCGGACGGTCATCGCCAGCCAGAGCGCCACGGTGGCCGCCACCACGGCGATCAGCACCGAGAGCGCCACCCGGAGGCGGTCGTAGGAGAGGCTGCCGTCGAGTCGCATCGCGGCCATCCCGGTGTAGTGCATGGCCGCCACCCCGGCGCCGGTGAACACGCCCCCGGCCAGCAGCCGGGGCGCGGCGAGCCGGCCGGTGCCGACGATCGCCAGCCCGATGCCCACGGCCACCACCGCGATCACCGTGCTGGCGGCGGTCAGCGGCACGTCGTAGCGGATCCGGGTGCCGGCGACGGCGAAGCCGAGCATCGCCATGAAGTGCATGGCCCAGATGGCCGTGCCGCCGATCGCCCAGGCGGCGAGCAGCCCCCACCAGGCCCGCGCACCGGGGGTCTGGGCGGTCCGGATCCGGCCGGCGCAGACCAGGCCGAGGGCCGAGCCGAGCACGGACAGCGTGTAGCTGAGCGCGGGTGTGATCCACCCGTACTCGAAGTGATTGATCTCCGCCACCGCGGCCATTCCCCCCATGCGTCACCGGCGCGCGACCCGCGCCCCACCCATGATCGGGCAGGCCACGGCCGGGTGTGACAGCGCCCCCCGGGGATGTCGGGGGGTGCCGTCACAGTGACCCAGCGATGCGTCGATTGCCGTCCGGCAACTACGGACAGTGAGGTCAGGCCGCGGCGTGGTAGGCCAGCACGCCCCGGTTGACGGCCGCGATCGCCTGCCGTGCGGTGGCCCGCAGCTCGGTCGACGCGCCGCCGGAGTCGGCGAGCTGACCCAGCAGGTCGACCACCTGCCGGGCCCAGCGGACGAAGTCGCCGGCCGGCATCTCGCCGTCGATCTGGTGACCGCTGGCGAGCACCTTCGCGAGCGCCTCGCCCCGGGCCCAGCGGTAGACCGGCCAGGCGAAACCGAGGTCGGGCTCGCGGGTGACCGTCAGGCCCCGGGCGGCCTCGTCGGCCTCGATGTCGCCCCACAGCTTCAACGTCTGCTCGACCGCCTCGGAGACCGGGCCGCGCGGCAGGCCGGCCCGCTCGTCGACGTCCCGGCGGGCCTCGAACACCACCACCGACACGGCGGCGGCCAGTTCGGCCGGCGAGAGACCGTCCCACACCCGGCGGCGCAGGCACTCGGCGACCAGCAGGTCGGCCTCGGTCCAGATCCGGCCGAGCATCCGGCCGGCGTCGGTGACCCCGCCGTCGGCGGAGAGGTAGCCGCGGGTGGTCAGCAGCGCCACGATCCGGTCGAAGGTACGGGCAAGCGAACCGGTCCGGCCGGCCACCCGCTCGCGCAGCTCCTCGGTGTCGCGCTCCAGGCGCCGGCGGCGCTCCGCCCAGCGGGCGTGCTCCTCCCGCTCCGGGCAGGCGTGGCAGGGGTGCCGGCGCAGCTCACCGCGGAGCTGGGTGAGCCGGTGGTCCTCGCCGACGGGCTGCCGGGACCGGCCGCCGCGCCGACCGCCGTGCCGGTCCAGCCCGGTGCCGCTGACCTCGGCGGCGAGATCCCGCCGGGCGGCCGGGGAACGGTGGTTGAAGTGCTTCGGCACCCGGATCCGGGCCAGCACCTCGGCCGGGGTGGTGAAGTCGCCGGGGCTGACCCGGCCGGCCCACCGGTCCTGGGTGAGCACCAGCGGCCGGGGCTCGCCGAAGCCGCCGGTGGCCGGATCGAGGACCACCGCCAGGCCGGCCCGCCGGCCGGAGGGGACCCGGATGACGTCGCCGACCCGCAGCCGCTCCAGGGAGGCGACGGCCGCCGCCTTGCGCTGGGTCTGCCCCTGCCGGGCAATGGCGCGCTCCCGGTCGGCGATGGCCACCCGCAGCGCGAAGTACTCGTCGAAGTCGCCCTGGTGGCAGGCCGCCTCGACGCCGTACGCCTCGATGGTCTCGGTGTTGCGCTGCACCTGCCGGGCCAGGCCGACCACCGACCGGTCCGCCTGGAACTGCGCGAACGACGACTCCAGCAGCGCCCGGGCCGGCTCCGCGCCGACGGTGCCGACCAGGTTGACCGCCATGTTGTACGACGGCCGGAAGCTGGACCGCAGCGGATAGGTGCGGGTGGAGGCGAGGCCGGCCACGTGCCGGGGGTCGGTCTCGGGTGACCAGACCACCACCGCGTGCCCCTCGACGTCGATGCCCCGCCGCCCGGCCCGGCCGGTGAGCTGCGTGTACTCCCCCGGGGTGAGGTCGACGTGGGCCTCGCCGTTGTACTTGACCAGCCGCTCCAGCACCACGCACCGGGCCGGCATGTTGATGCCCAGGGCGAGGGTCTCGGTCGCGAAGACCGCCTTGACCAGCCCTCGGACGAAGAGCTCCTCGACGACCTCCTTGAACACCGGCAGCATGCCGGCGTGGTGGGCGGCGAGCCCACGCTCCAGGCCGTCGAGCCACTCCCAGTAGCCGAGCACGCTGAGGTCCTCGCCGGGGATGGCGGTGACCCGCGACTCGACCACCTGACGGATCTCGGCGCGCTCCTCGGGCGACGTCAGACGCAGCCCGGCGGCGAGGCACTGCTGCACGGCGGCGGCGCAGCCGGCCCGGCTGAAGATGAACAGGATCGCCGGCAGCAGGCCCTCGCGGTCGAGCCGGTCGACGATGTCGGGGCGCATCGGCCCGCGCCAGCGGGGGCCGCGGCGGCCGCCACCGGGGCCGGCGCTGCGGCCCTCGCCCAGTTCCAGCCGGCGGACCGTGTCCCGGGTGTAGCGCAGCAGCTCCGGATGGACGTCGTGCTTGCGCGCCGCGTCGGCGTCGTGGAACAGGTCGAACATCCGCTTGCCGACCAGCATGTGCTGCCAGAGCGGCACCGGCCGGTGCTCGCTGACCACCACGGCCGTCTCACCGCGCACGGTGACCAGCCAGTCGGCGAACTCCTCGGCGTTGGAGACGGTGGCCGAAAGGGAGACCAGGGTGACCGAGGCGGGCAGGTGGATGATCACCTCTTCCCACACCCCGCCGCGGAACCGGTCGGCCAGGTAGTGGACCTCGTCCATCACCACGTACGCCAGGCCCTCCAGGGTGGCCGAGCCGGCGTAGAGCATGTTGCGCAGCACCTCGGTGGTCATCACCACCACGGGCGCGTCGCCGTTGATGGCGTTGTCGCCGGTCAGCAGCCCGACCTGCTCGACGCCGTAGCGGTCCACCAGGTCGTGGTACTTCTGGTTGGACAGCGCCTTGATCGGCGTGGTGTAGAAGCACTTGCGCCGGGTGGTCGCGGCGGCGCCCCCGTCGGCGGCCGCCGGCGCTCCCGGCCCGCCCCGCAGGGCGAGGTGCACGGCGAACTCGCCGACCACCGTCTTGCCGGCGCCGGTCGGGGCGCAGACCAGCACCCCGCTGCCACGCTCCAGGGCCTCGCACGCCTCCCGCTGGAAGTCGTCGAGGTCGAACCCCAGATCGCGGGCGAATTCGTGCAGGGCCGGGAAGGCGGACGCCTCGGCGGCCCGACGGCGCGCCGCGGCGTACCGCTCGGCGGGGCTCGACATGTGGTCAAGATTAATCGGTACCACCGACGACCACCCGCCAAGGCCATCCGGCAGGACGGTCGGAGCGGGTCGGTAGGGTGCACGACGTGCCGGATCATGCCGAACCACCCCACGCCTCGAGCGGCGCCGACGACGCCGTCCGCCCGAGCCCGTCCCGCCGACCGGTCCAGGGCGTGCTCTTCGACTTCCACGGCACACTCGCCCAGGTGGAGGACCCCCGCCAGTGGGTGCTGGCCGCCGCCGCCGCGTGCGGCGCCGAGCTGGACCGGGCCCGGGCCACCGCGCTGGCGGACCGGCTGCTCACCGCCGGCCGGGCGGGCGGGCCACTGCCGGCCCGGGTGCCGCCCCGGCTGGCCGAGTTGTGGGCCGACCGCGATCTCTACGAGCACGCCCACCGGGGGGCGTACACCGGGCTGGCGGAGACGGTCGACGCCGGCATCGACGGGTTCGCCGACGCGCTCTACGAGCGGGTCCTGGTCCCCGAGGGCTGGGTGCCCTACCCGGACACCGAGGCGGTGCTCACCGCGCTGCGCCGGGCCGGGGTGAAGGTGGCCGTGGTCAGCAACATCGGCTTCGACATCCGGCCACTCTTCGCGGCCTGGGGGCTGGACGGGCTGGTCGACGCGTACGCGCTGTCGTACGAGGTGGGGCGCTGCAAGCCCGACCCGGGGATCTTCCTGCGCGCCTGCGGGATGCTGGGCGTCGACCCGGAGCACGCGCTGATGGTGGGTGACACCCCGGCCGACGCCGGCGCGGTCGGGGCCGGGTGCGCCGTACTCGTGCTGCCCTGTGCCGACGCCGGGCGGGGCAACGGCCTCGGCGCGGTGCTCGACCTGGCGCTGCCGTCCTGACCAGGCGTTGCATCACCGCTAACGCAGCATCGATACTCGCGTTAATGCGCCTTGCTAACCGACATCTGGTAGCGCCGCTACCATGATCCACATGGAGACCTCACCGCGGGACCGGATCGTGCGGGCCGCCGCCGCGCTGCTCGCCGACGGAGGTCGGGACGCCGTCACCACCCGGGCGGTGAGCCGCGCGGCGGGCGTCCAGGCGCCGACGATCTACCGGCAGTTCGGGGACATGCGGGGCCTGCTCGACGCCGCCGCCAGCTACGGCTTCGCGACCTACCTGCACGCCAAGGCGGCCCGCGAGCCGGCCGCCGACCCGGTCGACGACCTGCGCCAGGGCTGGGACATGCAGGTGGAGTTCGGGGTGGCGAACCCGGCCTGCTTCACGCTCATGTACGGCGACCCCCGTCCCGGGGCGGCACCGACCGCCGCCCGGGTGGCCGCCGACATCCTGGGCCAACTCGTCTCCCGGGTCGCCGAGGCGGGCCGGCTCCGGGTCGGCGTCGACCGGGCCGCGACCATGGTGCACGCGGCGGCCTGCGGGGTGACCCTCACCCTGATCCGCACCCCGCCGCCCGACCGGGACGCGCGCCTCTCCCCCGCCACCCGCGAGGCGGTCCTCGGCGCCGTCTGCACCGACAGCGCCCTCGCCCGCGCCCGGGAACCCGACCGGGCGGTCCGGCACGCCGTCGCCCTGCGCACCGCCCTGCCGACCCTCACCACCGACCTCACCCCCGCCGAACAGGCCCTGCTCACCGAGTGGCTCGACCGCATCGCCACCACCCCACCCCGCTGACCCACCAACCCGCCCCGACCTGGCCCGGTCCGCCCGCCCCGCCTCGGGCCACCCCGCCCGCCCCGCCCTGGCCCGCCCTGGCCTGGCCCGGCGATCTTGCACTTAGCGCCCTCCTGATGTCCGAAAAGCGTCTTTCGTCGGGGCAGCAACTGCAAGGTCGCGACGTGAGGGCGGCGCGGCGTGAGGGCGGGACGGGTGCGGGTGGGGCGGGGGCGGCGGGGTGGGGTGGTAAGGGGCGGTCTACGGTCACGGCATGACAGTGCGTGGTGCGGTCCCGCGCTCCCTGCGGGGGCGTCCGGGTGCGGTGGGGCTGGTGCTCGGCGGGGCGCTGTCGGTGCAGTTCGGCTCGGCGGTCGCCGCGCTGCTCTTCCCGCGTACCGGGGTGGCCGGGGCGGTGACCCTGCGGCTGACCCTCGGGGCGCTGCTCATGCTGGCGGTGTGCCGGCCGCGACTGCGCGGGCACGGACGGGCCGACTGGGCGGCCGTGATCGCCTTCGGGCTGGCCCTGGCCGGCATGAACTCGATCTTCTACCAGGCCATCGAGCGGATCCCGCTCGGTCCGGCGGTCACCCTGGAAGTGCTCGGGCCGCTGACCCTGTCGGTGCTCACCGCGCGCCGGCTGGCCGGCTGGTGCTGGGCCGCGCTCGCGCTGGCCGGGGTGGCCCTGCTGGGCCGGGGCGGGTTCGACCGGCTCGACCCGGTCGGCGTCGGGCTGGCGCTCGCGGCGGGCGCGCTGTGGGCCGCGTACATCGTCTGCTCGGCCCGGGTCGGCGGCCGGTTCCCCCGCGCCGACGGCCTGGCCCTGGCCCTGGCGGTGGCCGCGCTGGTCACCCTGCCGCTCGGGCTCGCCGGGTCGGGGACCCGGCTGGCGCACCCGGCGGTGCTGGGGCTCGGGGTCGGGCTGGCCCTGCTCGCCTCGGTGCTGCCGTACACCCTCGAACTGATCGCGCTGCGCCGGCTGCCCACCACGACCTTCGCGGTGCTGATGAGCCTCGGGCCGGCGATCGCCGCGCTGGCCGGCTGGCTGGTCCTCGGCCAGGAACTGCGGCCGGTGGAGATCCTGGCCATCGCCCTGGTGATCGCCGCCAGCGCCGGCGCGGTACGCGCCGCCGCACCGTCCGCCGCCCCAGCGCCGACCCCCGCACCGCCGGACGCCCCACCGACCGCCGCCGCCCCGCCGGACGTCGCCAACCCGCACGGCACCCCACCGCACGCCACCGCACCGCCGGCCCCCGCACCGCCGGATGCCGTGCCGGCGCGGGGGCCGGCCGACGGCGGGCCGCTGCTCAGCGCAGGAGCCGCACCGCCGCCGGCACCGCGCTGACCCGTACCGGCAGGTCGAACGCCCGCTCCCCGTCGACGTACGTGGTGATGCCCTCGGCGGACAGCTCCACCGTGCGGGCCCGGTAGGTTCGCACCAGCGGGTGCGTCACGTGGGTTCCCCGGTAGATGCGGGGCTTGACGCGCAGCAGGGTACGCCGGTCGAACCGGCCACCCACCACCACGTCCAGCAGCCCGTCGGTCGGGTCGGCGTCCGGGCAGATCCGCATCCCGCCGCCGTAGCTGGCCGCGTTGCCCACCGCCACCAGCACCGCGTCCACCTCCTGCGGCTCGCCGTCGAGCGACAGCCGGTAGCGGCGCGGCCGGAGCCGGGCCAGCTCGACCAGGATGGCCAGGTCGTACCGGCGGGGGCCGCGCGGCCAGCGCATCCGGTTGGCCCGCTCGTTGACGATCGCGTCGAAGCCGGCCGCCAGCACCGCGCCGTACCAGCGCTCGGTGCCGTCGGCAGCGGTCAGCCGGGCCAGGTCCACCGACCGGGTCCGGCCGGCGCGCAGCGCGTCGACGATCACCGCCACGGCGGCGAGCGGGTCGGCCGGGAAGCCGGTCTCCACGGCGAAGTCGTTGCCGGTGCCGGCGGGCACCGGGCCGAACGGCACCGCCGTGCCGGCGACCGCCTGCAACGCCCGGTGCACCGTGCCGTCCCCGCCGACCGCGACCAGCGCGCCCGCACCGTCGGCCACCGCCGCGCGGCAGGCCGCCTCCGCCTCGGCCGGGCCGGTCGCCTCCAGCAGGCGTACCGGGCGGGCGGCGTGGGCCAGCCGGTCCAGCAGGCGCGGCAGCAGCCCCCGGTGCCGGCCCCGGCCGGCGGTGGGGTTCGCGAGCACGGCGACGGGGCCGGGCGGGACATGATCGTGCGCGGTCACGGCGAGCACCGTACGGCACCGGGCAGGCGCGCCACCAGGGGCGACGGGGGCGGCCGTCGGCCGGTGAACCGGCGGCGTCCACAGTGCCCGCGACGGTACGCTGCCCCGGCCACGACCCGGGAGGAGCGACCCGTGCCCGACTTCGACATCCGCACCGCCGACCTGCGGGCGGTCAACTCGCTGACGAAGTACCCGTCGATCCCGACGTACCACGCGCTCGACCCGCGCGACGGCGGGCTGCGCGAGGAGGTCGTCGAGTTCACCGGGCCGGTGACCCTCACCGAGAAGGTGGACGGCACCAACAGCCGGATCATCCTCACCCCGGACGGCGAGTACCTGATCGGCAGCCGGGAGGAGCTGCTGTACGCCCGGGGCGACCTGATCGGCAACCCGGCGCTGGGCATCGTCGAGGCGCTGCGCGACCTCGCCGAACGGCTGCGCGCCGAGGCCGCCGACACCGACCGGATCACCGTGCACTACCTCGAGGTGTACGGCGGCAAGGTGACCGCCGCGTCGAAGCACTACACGGCCAGCCGCCGGGTCGGTCACCGCCTCTTCGACGTCGCCGTCCTCGACGGGTACGCCGAGCTGCTGGACCTGCCGGCCGAACGGATCGCGGCCTGGCGCGACGGCGGCGGGCAGCGCTGGCTCGACGAGGCGGCGCTGACCGCCACGGCGGACCGGCTCGGCCTGGCCACGGTGCCCCGCCTCGGCGTCCGGGACGCCACCGAACTCCCCCGGGACCTGGACAAGACGCGCGCGTTCCTGACCGACCTGCTGCCCGAGACACGGGTCGCGCTGGACGGGCCGGCCGGCCGCTCCGAGGGTGTGGTGCTGCGCACCGTCGACCGGTCGGTGATCGCCAAGGCCCGGTTCGCCGACTACGAGCGGGCCCGGCGCCGGCGCGGTGGGGGCCGCTGACGGGACAGCGGGTCCGGCGCCGCTGCGCCATACTTCCGTGCGTGCGTCGACGGATCCTGCTCGTCGCGGCGGTGGTGCTGGTGCTGGCCGCGGCCGGCGGCCTGCTGTGGTACCGCACCTCACCACAGGTGCGGTACCACCGCAGCGCGGTCGCCGACGCCGGGCAGAAGGTCGACGGGGTGCTCCGGCGCTTCGACCACGACCACCTCCACAAGGCCGACGACTACGCGCACACCGCCGCCCAGCAGCCCGACGTGACGGTCCTGGCGGTCACCGGCGAGACGCACTGGCAGACCGGGGTGACCTTGGTGCTCGGGGTGGTCGGGCACGGCCGGGCCTACGACCGCCGGGGCAAACTGGTAGCCGAGGGCGACGAGCGGATCTGCTTCCGGCTGCGCCTCGGCCCGCACGACGACCGCCGCGACGACGACGTCGAGTGCCCGTCCGGCGATCCGCTCCCGGTGACGCCGGACCCGTCGCTGGACGGCGTCGACGAGCGACTGACGGCCGCCCTCGCCCACACCGACCCGGACGAGGCGGCGGTCCGGGCCGCCGTCGCCGGGCTGCGCCTGGACCCCGCCGTCCGCCAGGAGGTCGCCGGGCGGGCCGGCACGGTCGGCGTGGCGCTGCGCGCGGCGCAGTACGACTGCCTGCTGGCCCAGGTCACCGCCGCGGGCGTACGACTGTGGCGCCCGTCGCACACCCAGCTCGCGCCCGGCGAGCTGCCCTGCACCACCGGGACGGCGCTGAGCAGCGCGTTCGGCCGCTCCCCGCACTAGTCCACCCGGTGGGAGCGGCGGCACCGTCCGCGCCCGCCGCCGGCGGCTCGCCTACCCTGGGCCCGACCGCGGTGAGGTGAGGAGTGGGCGTGTCCGACGAGTTTCCCCGGTACCTGTTCAAGGAGCTGGACGCCGCCGACCCGCTGGCCGAGCTGCGGGACCGCTTCGTCATCGCCGACCACGACCTGATCTACCTCGACGGCAACTCGCTCGGCCGGCTCCCGGCCGCCACCCCGGACCACCTGGCCCGGCTGGTCCGCGACGGCTGGGGCGGTCAGCTCGTGCGGGGCTGGCCGACCTGGATCGACTGGGCCCGCCGGATCGGTGACCGGCTCGCCGCGCACGCCCTCGGCGCGCGCCCCGACGAGGTGGTGGTCTCCGACTCCACCTCGGTGAACCTGTACAAGCTGGCCGCCGCCGCCCTGGACGCGGCGCCGGGCCGGCGCACGATCCTCGTCGACGCCGAGGACTTCCCCACCGACCGGTATCTCCTGCAGGGCCTGGCCGAGGCGCGCGGGCTCACCCTGCGGACCCTCCCCTCCGACCTCGACCAGGGGCTGGACCTGGCGACGCTGCGGGCCGCCCTGGACGACGACGTCGCCCTGGTGGTGCTCTCCGCCGTCTCGTACCGGTGCGGGGCCCTGCTGGACCTGGCCGCGGTGAACGAGGCCGCCCGCGCGGTCGGCGCGTACGTCCTCTGGGACCTGTCGCACGCGGCGGGCTCGGTACCGGTCGAGTTGGCCGCGACCGGCGCGGACCTCGCGGTCGGCTGCACCTACAAGTACCTCAACGGCGGGCCGGGCGCCCCGGCCTTCCTCTACGTCCGGCGGGAGCTGCAGGAGCGGCTGCGCCAGCCGATCTGGGGCTGGTTCGGCCAGCGGGACCAGTTCGCCATGGGCCCCGACTACGACCCGGTGCCGGACCTGGACCGGTTCCAGGTGGGCACCCCACCGGTGCTCGGCATGGCCGCCCTCGACCCGGCCCTCGACGTGCTCGCCGAGGCGGGCATCGACCGGGTCCGGGAGAAGGGCCGGCGGCTCGGCGAGGCGATCGTCAGTCTGGCCGACGCGTGGCTCACCCCGTACGGCTTCACGGTGGCCTCGCCCCGGGACCCGGACCGGCGGGGCAGCCACGTCAGCCTGCACCACCCGGAGGCGCTGCGGATCTCACGCGCGCTGGCCGAGCAGGCCCGGGTGGTCGGCGACTACCGCGCCCCGGACCGGCTGCGGCTCGGCCCGGCCCCGCTCTACACCCGCTTCGTCGACGTCTGGGACGCGATGGACCGGCTGCGGGACATCGCCGAGCGCCGGTCGTACGAGCGGGTGCCGGCCGGGCCGACCCGGGTCACCTGACCCGGACCTCGGCAATCTGGGAGAGGACCGGGCCCCGCCGCGCCGTCATCATCAGGGGACACGCCCGCGCACGGTCCGGCCGCGTCCCGCGGGCAGGTGCCGGCGTACGCCGCCGCCCCGGGACGGGCCGGCCGGCGCCCTCTGCCGGAAAGAGGCGCACATGGCACTTCGCGAGGTCCCCCGCAACACCGTCGAGCCGGCCGTCCCCGAACCCGCCCGTGGCCGTCGGCTCCGGGTCGGGCTGCTCAGCGCCGCCGCCGGCGTGCTGCTGGCCGTGCTCTGGTCCTTCGAGCTGGTCGACAAGGTCATCGGGGACACCGTCGCCGACACCGTCCTCGGCCACGACGCGAAGGCCACCGCGATCGGTGGCACCGCGGCGGGACTGCTGTTCGCCTTCGTCTCCGGTTTCGCCGGCACCTTCACCGCCTGCAACATCGCGATGGCGGCGTCGATCGGCCCGATGAGCCAGGTCGGCGCGGCGCGCGCCGGACAGGGCCGGGCCGGGATGCTGCGCCCGCTGCTGCGCCCGGTGGGCTGGCTGGCGCTGGGCATGCTCACCGTCTCGGCCGCGTACGGGGCGATCGGGGTGCTGCTCGGCGACCGGCTGCCGCAGCTGTCCACCGACACGGTGGACGGGATGCCGGTGCGCCTGATCCAGTCGTCGGTGGCCTTCGGGGTGATCGGACTGGCCCTGACGTACCTCGGCCTGGCCGCGCTCGGCGCGCTGCCGGACCCCTTCGCGGGCCGCCCGACGTGGCGGCTGGTCACGATGGGCGCGCTGGTCGGCGGCTTCCTCGTCGGCCGGCCGTACCCGCTGTTCAACAAGTTGTTCCACTGGGCCGTCGACAGCGGCAACCCGCTCTACGGCGCGGCCGCGTTCGCCCTCCAGTCGCTGGGCAACATCCTGCTGGTGACGTCGCTGTTCGCGCTGCTGGTGCTGGCCACCCGGGGCCGGTTCGTCCGGTGGATGGCGCACCCGTCCCGGGCCGCGGTGGTCACCGGCGCGCTGCTGATCGCGCTGGGCGTGTTCACCGTCGTCTACTGGGACCTGCGGGTGCCCGCCCGCTTCGGCTTCGGCTGGTTCCCGATGATGCCCTACAACTGACCCCCGGGTGGTACGGGCGACGGCACCCGGCGCGGGCGCGCCGGGTGCCGTCGCGGCCCTGTCGGGGTCAGGGCAGGTCGACCGGGCGCAGCACCCGGTCGACGGCGTGGGCGATCTGCTTGTTGCCCTTGTTGATGTCGAAGACCACCACCCGGGCGTCCCGGTCGCTGGTGTCGGCGTCGATCAGCCGCACCTGCCGGCCGTACCAGCAGTGCCGCACGTCGACCTCGACGGTCGCGCCGGCCGCGGTGGTCAGGTCGGCGCCGTCGGCCTTCAGCGCGGCCCGGCGGTCGATCGTGGCGCCCGGCACCACGTGGTAGAGCAGCACGTCCTCCACGGTGTCGATGCCGAGCCCGGCGACGGCGGTGAACGCCGCCTGCTCACCGGGCAGCGTCCGGGCGTGGGTGAGGTCGCGGACCAGCTCGCGGAACGCGTAGTCGGTCGGCACGAACGCGGTCAGCGCGACGGTGCCGTCGGCGAGCACCTTCACCGGCGAGTCCGGCTTGGCCTGCAGCACCGCCTTGACCGCGGCGGTGAGCACGTCGAAGTCGCGCGAGTTGTGGTCGAAGCCGGAGGTGTCGGCGGTCAGCACGGCCGCGAGCGAGCGGGTGCCGGGCTCCCGGGTGGCGGCCTGCGCGGGCAGCGCCACGGCGGTGGTGGCCACCGCGGCGGCGGTGGCGCCGACGGCGAGGCGGGCGGCGAGGCGGGTGATGTTCATGGTGGGCCTTTCGTCGGGGCGAACAGGTCCGTGACCGATCGTCACGAACCATGCTTCGCCCCGACCCTCCGATCCGGATGCAGCCCGGCCCGAGGAATGTTGCCGGCCGGCCTCAGAAGGTGATGCGGACCTTCAGCGCCGACCGGTCGTCCATCGCCCGGTAGCCGTCCGGCACCTCGTCCAGGGTGACCGTCCGGTCGAAGACCGGCGACGGGTCGACGGTGCCGGCGAGCACGTCGGCGAGCAGCTCCGGCAGGTACGCGCGGGCCGGGGCGACGCCGCCGCCGACGGCGACGTTGCGGTTGAACATCTGCCCGATGTCCACCCCGGCACTGCCGCCGTGCGGCACGCCGACGTAGCCGACCGCGCCGCCGTCGCGGGCGATGGAGATCGCGGTCCGCATCGACTCCTCGGTGCCGACCGCCTCCAGCACCGCGTGCGCGCCCTGACCTCGGGTCAGCTCCCGGACGGCGTCGACCGCCGCGTCGCCCCGCTCGGCGACCACGTCGGTGGCGCCGAACGAGCGGGCGATGTCGGTGCGGGCGGTGTGCCGGCCCAGCGCGATGATCCGCTCGGCGCCGAGCCGCCGCGCGGCGAGCACCCCGCAGAGGCCGACCGCGCCGTCCCCGACCACCGCCACCGTGGCGCCGGGCCGGACCCGGGCGGCGAGGGCGGCGTGGTGACCGGTGGCCAGCACGTCACTGAGTGCCAGCAGCGCGGTGAGCAGCCGCTCGTCGCCGGCCGCCTCGGCGGGGAGCCGGACCAGGGTGCCGTCGGCGTACGGGACGCGGACGGCCTCGCCCTGGCCGCCGTCGGAACCGGGCGAGCCCCAGAACCCGCCGTGTGGGCAGGAGGTGTGCAGGCCCTCGCGGCAGAAGTCGCAGACCCCGTCGGACCAGACGAACGGGGCCACCACCAGGTCACCGGCCCGGACCGTGCCGACCTCGGCGCCGACCTCCTCGACCACGCCGAGGAACTCGTGGCCGATGCGCTGCCCCGGCTGCCGCTGCGCCACGCCCCGGTACGCCCACAGGTCGCTGCCGCAGATGCAGGCGAGCAGGACCCGTACGACGGCGTCGGTGGGGTTGCGGACGGCGGCGTCCGGCACCTCCTCGACCCGGATGTCGTTCGGGCCGTGGATCACGGTGGCGCGCATCGGCGTGTCCTTCCGGTGGAGGGTCTGTTCGGTCGGCGGGGCCGACGACGGGAGACGCTAGACCGCCCGCGCCGCCCGCCCCGACCCGCCGGTACGCGCGGGTGTCCCGGCTCACCCACGGGCGCGGGCGAGGCCGCTGCTGATCACGTCGATGCGACCCCACCGGCCCGGCACGTCCAGCAGCTCCAGCCGGCCGAAGCGGGCCGGCACCCGGGGCGCCATCAGCAGGTGCTCACCGGCCGGCTCCAGCCCGAGCAGGGCGCGCAGCAGCAGCAGGGGCGCGCCGGTGGCCATCGCCTGCGGGCTGTCGGCCGTCGGGTACGGCACCGGGAAGTCGGTCAGGTCCCGGGGATAGCCGGCGAACGCCCCCGGCAGCCGCCCGTCGAAGTAGGCGGCCGCCTCGATCACGCCCTCGGCGATCCGGCCGGCCTCCTCGGCGAAGCCGTACCGGCGCAGGCCCCAGGCGATCAGCGCGTTGTCGAACGGCCACACCGCGCCCAGGTGCAGCCCGAGCGGGTTGTACCGGGCCTGGCCCGCGCCGAAGCTGCGCACCCCCCAGCCGGTGAAGAGGCGGTCCCCGGTGAGCTGCTCCGCCACCCGGGCCGCCCGCTCGGCCGGGACGATCCCGCTGAACAGCAGGTGACCCATGTTGGACGCCAGCCCGTCGACCTGCCGCCCGTCACCGTCGAGGGCGAGGGCGTAGAAGCCCCGGTCGGCGATCCAGAAGTCCCGGTCGAAGCGGTCGCGCAGCGCCGCGGCCTGCTGTTCCAGCCGCGCGGCGTAGTCCGGGTCGCCCCAGAACTCACGGGCCAGCCGGGCTCCGCGCAGCTTCGCGTCGTACGCGTACCCCTGGAGTTCGCAGGTGGCCAGCGGCGGACCGGGCAGCCGGCCGTCGGCGTGACAGATCGCCTCCGGCGAGTCCTTCCAGCCCTGGTTGGCCACCCCGGTGCGGTCGTTGCGCCGCCGGTACCGGACGTAGCCGTCGCCCAGCAGGTCGCCGTACGCGTCGATCCAGGCCAGCGCCGCGCGGGCCTCGTCCTCGAACTCGCGGACCAGCTCCGCGTCGCCGGTCCACCGCTCGTACTCGTCGAGCAGGATCACGTACAGCGGGGTGGCGTCGGCGCTGCCGTAGTAGGGCGACTCGGGGCGCTCCTCGAAGGCGACCAGCTCGCCGTAGCGGAACTCGCGCAGGATCTTGCCGGGTTCCTCGTCGCGGAAGTCGTCCAGCACGGAGCCCTGGTCGATGCCGAGCATCCGCAGCGCGCCCGCGGCCAGCTCCGGGGCGACCGGCAGTGCCTGGAAGGCGGTGATCAGGCTGTCCCGGCCGGTGATGGTGGCCGTCCAGGGCAGGCCGGCGGCGGGCATCACGTCGTCGGGCAGGGTCAGCGGCGAGAAGCGCAGCGCGGCGAGGTCCACCAGGCTGCGCTGCCAGGCGGTGGTCATCGCGGACCAGTCGCAGCTGAGGGTGGGCGCGCGGTCCAGCCAGTCGGCGAGGTCGCGCCGCCGTTCGGCGGCGCTGCGCCGGGGCCGCCGCTCCAGCTGCTCGCGGACGTCGCGCCCGTCGGGGCGCAGCACCAGCGCCCGCACCCGCAGGGTGACCGTCCAGCTCTGCTTGGCGGCCACCCGCACGGTGTACGTCAGGCCGCCCTCGTCGACCTGCGCCGGCTCGCTGCTGTCGATCACGGTCTCCCGCTGGAACCGGTCGCGCCGGTACCCGATCCGCAGCCGGCGCTCCTCCACCCGGTGGTAGCGCCGCCCGGGCGGGGTGTGCTCCTCGTGGACCGTGTAGATCGGGGCGAAGTCGTTCGCCGCCGACAGTCGGACGGTGAACTCCACCGGCCGGTGGTCGTGGTTGAGCACGGTCAGCCGCTCCTCGAACGCGCCGCCGGTGATCGCGCGCTCCCGGATCACCGACGACTTCGCGTCGACGTAGTGGGTCGGCTCGCCGGGCACCAGGAAGAAGCGCAGCGTGACGTGGTCGCGTTCGGCGACGGAGAGCGCGCTGAGCCGTTCCCCGTTCAGGGTGAGCCGCCACCGGGACAGGAACCGGGTGTCGAAGTCGAAGAAGCCGACCGGATTGCCGGCGGTCGCCTCGATGTCGCCGTTGCCCTCGCTGAGCACGAAGATGTTGCCGTCCAGCACCCGGACCAGACCCGCCCTCATCCGGTGCCCTCCCGTCCGGCCGCCACGGCCCGGGGGTGGCGGCCCCCGGGCGGCGCCGCGAAGAGCCGCTCCAGCAGCACCACCAGCCGGAACCGGCCCTGGACGGTGAGGTCGTTGCGCAGCCAGGCGGTGAGCGGTTTGGCCTCGCCCCGGGCCATCCGGGCGAAGAACTCCCGGTCGGTACGGATCACCGTGTCGGCGTCGCGGGCCGCCCGGTCCACCGTCACCCGCCCGTCGGCGATGCTCAGGTGCCAGACGTCGACCCCGGCCGGCCCGGTCAGCTCGACCCGGATCGTGCCGGTCGTGCGGGGCAGCAGCCGTTCGGGCGGGCCGGCGGTGAGCCGGGCGAAGAACTCCTCGATCGGATCGGACACCGCACGCGCCTCCCGGACTGCGACGTCGCGCCGCGGCCCCGCGCCGGCCGGTGCCCCGGGCTGCGGCGGCAGGCGGGTCCGGCGCCGCCCCAGACTATCGCCGGGCACCGGCCGCAGCGCCCGGATCGACGGAACCGGCGGGGGCGGTACGGCCACCGTGGCGGGGCCGGGCAGGATGGCCGGATGCGTCTGGTCTCCCTGCTCCCCTCCGCCACCGAGATCGCCTACGCCCTGGGCCTCGGGGACGAACTGGTCGGCGTCACCTTCGAGTGCGAGGTCCCGGCCGCCCACCGGGCGGGGGTCACCGTCGTGGTCGGCGGCCGCGACACCCGGGGCATGAGCCCCGGCGAGATCGACGCGTACGTCCGGGGCCGGCTCGCCGCCGGGGACGACCTGTACACGCTGCACGCCGGCGCCCTGGCCGGGCTGGACCCGGACCTGATCCTCACCCAGGACCTCTGCCGGGTCTGCGCGCTGCCCTCCGGGCAGGTGGCGGACGCCGTGGCGCACCTCGGCTGCCGGGCGGAGGTGCTGTCGCTGGACCCGTACACCCTCGACGACGTGCTTGGCACGATCCGTGCCGTGGGCGCGGCGGCCCGCGTACCGGAGCGGGCGGAGGCCCTGGTGGACGGCCTGCGGGCGCGGCTCGCGGCGGTCCGCGCGGCGGTGGCCGGCCGGCCCCGGCGCCGGGTCGCGGTCGTCGAGTGGGTGGACCCGCCGTTCGGCGCGGGGCACTGGATCCCCGACCTGGTCGAGGCGGCCGGCGGCGAGCCGGTGGCCACCCATCCGGGGGCCCGTTCCACGGCGACCAGCTGGGCGGCGCTGCGGGCCGCCCGACCGGAGGTGGTGCTGGTCACCCCGTGCGGCTTTCGGCTGGACGGGGCGGCGGCGCAGGCCGCCGAGGTGGCGCCGCACTTCCCCGACGCGCAGGTCTGGGCGGTGGACGCCGACGGGCTGATCGTGCGGGCCGGCCCCCGGCTGGTCGACGGCGCCGAGGCGATCGCGGCCGTCCTGCACCCGGACGCCGTGCCGGCCCCGCCGCCGGACCGGATCCGCCGGGTGGCCTGAGCGCGGCGACGGGCCGGCCCCGGTGGACCGGCCCGCCGTCGGCGCGGCTCAGGAGGTGAGGATCTGGGCGTCCTGGGCCAGCAGCACGAAGCCGATGTCCACGAAGGCGACCTGGTTGAAGCAGCCGGAACCGAACGCGCCGCAGCTCACCGGGTCGAGCCCGCCGACGATCAGCCCGGCCGCCCGGGTCTGGGTGAAGCCGCCGGTGAGGGTGAAGACCGGGCCGCCGCTGTCCCCGGCGCCGACCGCCGCCCGGGCGTCGATCTGGGTGCCGAGCGCGCCGCTGCTGACGAACGAGCCGCCGGAGAGCAGGAACAACGCGTTGATCCGGGTGGTCACGATGTTGCAGTGCACCCCGGTGAAGGCGCCGGACGTGCAGACGAACTGGCCGGGGAAGTTGCCGACCGCGCCGACCACCGGCTTGGAGAACTCCCCCACCCCGACGCCGCCGTCGTAGATCCGGTTCGCCGAGCGGGTCGGCACGTAGAGCGAGTCGGAGAGCCGCCGGGCCGGGGCCGGCTCGGCGACGCCGACCAGCTCACCGGTCGGGTCGGTGACCCGTACCCCGCCGCCGGGCGCGCAGTGCTCGGCGGTGAGGATGCCGCGGCTGCTCTCCCACCACAGCGTCCGCCGGATCACGGCGAAGCCGGTGCTGCAGTTGCCCGACGGCATCCGCAGCGCCGCACCGCCCCACCAGGGGGCGAAGTCGTTCTGCCGGCTGGTCTGGCGCACCTGCTCGCTGCGCACCACCGTGGCGGGCACGCCGAAGTCCCAGCCGGCCGGGTCGGCGTCCCCGGTCACCCCGACCACCAGGCCGCTGCCGTCCACCGCGGGACTGACGTCGACCAGCCCGGGGAAGTCCTTCCACCGCGCCGGCACCGCCTCGGTGGCGTCGACCAGCTCCCGCTGGCTGTACCGGGACTCGCCCAGCTCGACGGTGACGCCGCCCTCCGCCGCGCGGGCCACCTCGTCGCGCACCTCGCCCGGCACGTCGCCCTTCCACCACAGGTCGAGGGCGTGCTCGGTGACCCGCAGCCGGATCCCGCCCAGCCCCTTGCCGTCCGGGTCCAGGGCGGTGATCCGGGTGGCCAGGTCGACCAGCGGCTCCTGGGCCGCCATCAGCTCCGCCGCCGCGTTCGAGCCGTCCTCGGGCCTGTCACTGGTCCAGGCGGGCTTGTCGGTGGCGGCCCGGGCCGGGGCGGCCGCGAGACCGCCGAGTACGAGCACCGCCGCGGCGACCGCCGCGAGCCGGCGGGTGAACACAGATGTCATCGGTCCTCCGGGTGACGGGAACGGTCCGGGACCTCCGTCCCGGGCCGCCTCGGTGGCGGCGACCCCAGGGTCGGGTAGTCGACGGGCCGCGTCGTCCGGCCCGGGGACGACCCGACGCGTCCCCCCACGGACGGACCCGGGTGGTCGGCCTGCGCCGCCCGGGTGATCACTGTGCCGCGTAGCTGACAGTCCGGAACCCGGTCGGCGGCTAGCCTGCGGGCACCCCCAGCCCCCCGGAGGACCACATGTGCATCGAGACGGCGATCCGCGCCGACATCAGGGTGTCCGTCCAGGACCGTGCCGCACCCGACCGGGCCGCCGGTCACCTCGCCACCGGTGTCCTGGTGGACGGGGACCTGGTGCTGGTGCCCGACCCGCCGGAGCGGCTCTTCGACCCGGCGCTCGACCTGGAGGTGCTGATCTTCCCGGCCGGGCCGGCGGAGCGGCTGCCGGTCGAGGCGCCCCCGGTGTGGAAGTGGGGCCGCTTCGCCGTCGGTGACCGCGAGCCGCTGGCCGCCACCGCGAAGCTCGGCCGGCCGTCGGTGTACAGCGCCCAGATCGGTCGCGCCGACGCGGCGGCGCTCGCCGACGCCGCGGAGCGCACCGGCGGCCTCTGGGCGGCGCTGCGCGAGCAGGGGGTGCTGGTCGGGGAGGTCGACGCGGTCGACGCCGACCTGCTGCGGCGGGCCGGCGAGCTGGAGCGGGCGCAGCGGGAGCCGCGGCGCGCCGCGCACCGGTTCGACTCGACCGCGGCGCTCACCGACGGGCTCTGCATCCTGTTCTGCTTCTGCGAACCGCACGGTCCGCGATGACCGCCGTCGCCGCGCCGGCCGCCGTGCGCCGTACCCTCCCGGCCGGTCGCGACGCCGCCGTCGCGGTCGCGGTCTGGCTGCTGGACCTGGCGCTGTTCTCCACCGCCGGCTCCGACCTGGCGCACGCCGGGGCCTCCCCCGGCCTGCTGGCGCTCGCCGGGTACGCGGTGCTCGGGCCGGTGGCCCTGCTCTGGCGGCGGACCGCGCCGGTGCCGGTGTTCGGCGTGCTCTGGCTGCACGCGTTGGTCGGGGCGGCGCTGGTGTCCGGGTACCAGCCGGTGCTCGGCGCGCTGACCGCGCTGTTCGCCGTCGGGGCGTACGCGCCGGCGCGCTGGTCGTGGCTGATCGCGCCCGCGCTGGCCCCGTACCTGGTCATCGCGGCGAACGAGGCGTGGCTGGCCGGGCAGGCGGACGCGGGCCGGCGGACCGCCGTCTTCGTCGGCCTCGCCCTGGCGTACGCGCTGGTGGTCACCGGGGTGTGGGCGGCCGGCCGGTGGGCGGGCACCAGCCGGCGGCGGCTGGCCGCGGCCGAGCGGCGGCGGGTGGCCGAGGCGGCCCACGCGGTGGCCGCCGAACGGGCCCGGATCTCCCGGGAGCTGCACGACATCGTGGCCCACTCGGTGACGGTGATGGTGTTGCAGGCCGGCGGCGCGCGGCGGGTGCTGCCGACCGATCCGGCGCGGGTCGCCGACGCGCTCGGGCACATCGAGCACGCCGGCCGGCAGGCCGTCGAGGAGCTGCGCCGGATGCTCGCCGTGCTGGGCCCCGACGCGCCGGAACCCGCCGAGGCGGGACACCCGGGCGTCGCCGACGTGCCCGAGCTGGTGCGCGGGCTGCGCGGCACCGGCCTGGCGGTGGAGCTGGTGGTGGCCGGCGAGCCCCGGCCGGTGCACCCGAGCGTGGGGCTGGCCGCCTACCGGACCGTGCAGGAGGCGCTGACCAACGTCACCCGGCACGCCGGCGCGGGCGCGCGGGCCGTGGTCCGCCTGGACTGGCGGGACGACCTGCGGGTGGAGGTACGCGACGACGGTCCGGCCGGCCCCGCGCCGGCCGCCGGGCTCTCCACCGGCCACGGCCTGCTCGGGCTGCGCGAGCGGGTGACCGTGGCCGGTGGCCGGCTGGACGCCGGACCGGGGCCCGACGGCGGCTTCCGGGTGGTGGCCCGGCTCCCGCTGGCCGCCGTCGCGCGGGAGGCCGTGGCGTGATCCGGGTGCTGCTCGCCGACGACCAGCCGCTGGTCCGCTCCGGCATCGCCATGCTGCTCGCCGCCGAGGCGGACATCACCGTGGTCGGCGAGTGCGCGGACGGCGCGGCCGCGGTCGCCCTGGCCCGCGAGCTGCGTCCCGACGTGCTGCTGATGGACGTCCGGATGCCCGGCACCGACGGGGTCAGCGCCACCCGCCTGGTCGTCGGGGACGACGCCACCGCGGCGGTGCGGGTGCTGATCCTGACCACCTACCACGTGGACGAGGCGGTCCGGGCCGCGCTGCGCGCGGGTGCCTGCGGGTTCCTGCTCAAGGACGCCGCGCCGGCCGAGCTGACCATGGCGGTCCGGGCGGTCGCGGCCGGTGAGGCGTGGCTCGACCCGGCGGTGGCCCGCACCCTGCTGACCGACTTCGCCGCGCTCGGCGCGCCGCACGGGCCGGGCGACGCCGCGCTGTCCCGGCTCACCGACCGGGAACGGGAGGTGCTGGTGCAGGTGGCGCACGGCCTGTCGAACACCGAGATCGGGGAGCGGCTGCACATCGGCGAGGCGACCGTGAAGACCCACGTCGGCCGGGTGCTGACCAAGCTGGGGGTCCGCGACCGGGCGCAGGCGGTGGCCGCCGCGTACCGGGGCGGACTGATGCCACCACCGCCCTGAGCCCGGAACGCCGTACGCCGCCCCCGCCGGAGCGGGAGCGGCGTCGGTCGACCGACCGTCAGGTCATGTCGTCGTAGCGGCGCTCGATCGGCGCCGGCGCGGCGATCGGCTCGGGCGCGCCGATCGGCGCGGTGGCCTCCACCCGCCCGGACACCCCGACCGGCTCGGCGGAGAGATCCAGCGGGGACACCTCGTCGTCGGCCAGGTCGGAGTAGATCTCCTTGCCCCGGCCGCGCCGCTTGTCGTTGAGGAAGGCCACCCCCACCGCCACGAAGTAGAGCAGCGACAGCGCGGCGGCCAGCAGGGTCATCCCGAACGGCCCCGGGTCCGGCGTGGCGATCGCGGCGAACGCGAACGACACGAAGATCACCGCTCGCCACCAGCTCAGCAGCCGGCGGCCGCTGGCGACGCCGGTGAAGTTGAGCATGAGCAGGATCAGCGGGAACTCGAACGCCACCCCGAACAGCAGGATCATGTTCGTGACGAAGCCGATGTAGGCGGTGACCTCGAACTGGTTGGACAGCCCGCCGACGCCGGACTCCATCAGGAAACCGAGGCCCTTGTCGACGACGAAGTAGGCCAGCACCGCGCCGGCCGCGAAGAGCGGCGCCGCGATCGACACGAAGACGTACGCCCACTTGCGCTCGTGCCGGTGCAGGCCCGGGGCGATGAACGCCCAGAGCTGGTACAGCCAGACCGGACCACCGACGATCAGGCCGAGCCAGAGCGAGAGCTTCAGCTTCAGCACGAATCCGGTGGTCGGGGCCAGCGCCAGCAGCTTCTGGCAGTGCCCGGCCGCGTCGGTGGTGTCGGGCAGTCGGCAGTACGGCCCTCTGAGCACGTCGAACGCCGGATCCGACAGGAAGTACCCGACGATCAGCCCGACGACGATCGCCAGGGACGCCCGGAACAGGCGGGTCCGCAGCTCACGGATGTGCTCGATGAGCGTCATCGAGCCGTCGGCGGCCCGGTCGAAGGTGCTCGGGCCGCGCTTCTTCAACGCGAAGGCCACGGTGGTGGGGGCCTTTCGGGTCAGTTCTCGCGGACGCGCTGCACCGGGTCGACCGGCGGGGCGTACGGCTGCTGCTGCGGCTGCTGGGCGTACGGCTGCTGCTGCGGCGGGTACTGCTGCTGCGGGGCGCCCTGGGGCGGGAGCGGCTGGTACGCGGCCTGCGCGTCGGCCTTCTCGGCCAGGTCACGGTCGTCGTCGTGCAGGCTCTTCGTCTCGGCCTTGATGATCCGCAGCGAGCGGCCCAGCGAGCGGGCCGCGTCGGGGAGCCGCTTCGCGCCGAACAGCAGGATCAGCACGACCACGAGTACGGCGATGTGCCACGGCTTGAGGGCACCCATGGGAAGCTCCAGTCGCTCAGGTGTGGTGAGGGGTGGTCGGAGCCCATCGTACGTGCGCGCACGCGGCTTGCCACCCCGCCCGGCCCCTCGGTGCGGGCCCGGTCGGTGAAGTCTCGGACAACCGCAAGCGTCCCGTCAACCACCCGACAGGGCGCGATCGTGCGCGAATCAGGCGCGGAACGCGCACCCATCGCGCAGCGGACCGACCGCCATCGATCAGTTTCCGCGCTTGGCCTTGATCAGCTCGGTGCGCTGCTGCGCCACCAGAACCCGCTCCTGCAACGCCTCGGCCCGCTGCTGGAGCTCCTCGGCCGCCGACTGCAGCGCCAGGGCCTCGGCCTGCCGGCCCTGCAACGCCAGCGCCGCCCGGCGCAGCCGGGGCAGCCGGGCCAGCACCGGCCGGACCGCGAGGCCCAGCACGACGAACGCCACCACCACGACCCCGACCACGATCCACGTCACCACGGCGGTCAGCCTACCGGGGGACGCCCGCCACCGCCGCGTCGGCGGGGCGGACCGGTGCCGCGTACGCGTCGAGCGCGGCGACCGCCTGGGCCCGGACCTGCTCGGCCAGCTCGACCGGCGCGAGCACGGTGACGTCCGGTCCGAGCCCGAGCACGAACCGGCGGGCCCAGCCCAGGTCGGTCACCCGCAAGGAGACCAGCCACTGCTCGCCGTCGGCCGCCACCCGCTCGCACGGGTAGTACTCGGTGATCCACCGCTCGCCGCGCCCGATCCGCAGGGTGATCAGCGGCAGGTCCGGCGAGGGGCGGAACACCCCGTCGGTGAGGTCGTGCGGGCGCGCCTGCGGCGGCACCACCGCCGCCTCGGCCAGCTCGGTGACCGCGTCGATCCGGTCGGCCCGGAACAGCCGGACCGCCTCGGCCCGCCGGCACCACGCCTCCACGTACGCCCGGCCACCGACCATCAGGATCCGCAGCGGGTCGATGGTCCGCTCGGTCGTCTCGTCCCGGGCCGCCGTGTAGTAGGTGATCCGCAGCGCCCGGCCGCGCTCCACCGCGTCGCGCAGCTCGCGGACCCGGGCGGTGTCGCCGGGCAGCCGCACCTCGACCGGCGCGCCGGCCAGGTCGCCGGCCGCGCTCTCGATCTTCGCCAGGGCGCGCTCGACCGCCTCCCGGTTGGCCACCCCGGGCGTCTCCGCCAGCATCCGCAGCGCCACCACCAGGGCGAGCGCCTCGTCCGGGGTGAGCCGCAGCGGCCGGTCGATCCCGGCGTCGTAGGTGATGGTGACCCGGTCCCCGTCGAACGCCATGTCGATCAGGTCACCGGGGCCGTAACCGGGCAGCCCGCACACCCAGAGCAGCTCCAGGTCCTCCCGCAGCTGCCGCTCGGTCACCCCCAGGTCACCGGCCGCCTCGGCGATCTCGATGCCCGGGCGGGCCAGCAGGTAGGGCACCAGGTTGAGCAGCCGGGCGAGCCGGTCCGCCGAGGCGCGGCCACCCCGGGCCGCCGGGCGGGTCACCGGGCACCCCCGGAGAGCGCCAGCTCGTCGTGCCGGGCCACGATCTCCTTCAACCGTTGGATCACGGCCTCCCGCACCTCCGGCGGGTCGAGCACCCGCACGTCCGGGCCGTACCCGGTGAGCTGGCCGGCCAGGAAGTCGGCGTCGGCGTACGGCAGCACCAGCCGGTCACCGTCCGGACCGGTCGCGCACTCCAGCGCCCAGCGGCGCAGCCCGGCGGCCCGCCCCGGGGCGACCAGCACGGTGGCCCGCCCGGTCCGCTCCACCGGGCCCGACCAGCGGGCCACGTGGCTGATCAGGTCGACCCCGGCGGGCGGCTCGTAGGCCCCCGGCGCACCGGTGGCCCGGACCGCGCCGACCACCCGGGAGAGCCGGAAGCAGCGGGTCGCCGCCCGGTCCAGGTCGTGGCCGACCACGTACCAGCGGCCACGCCAGCAGACCACGCCCCACGGCTGCAACCGGCGACGCGTCGGCGCGTCGGCGTCCGGCACCCGGTAGTCGAAGCCGACCTCCCGGCGGTCCCGGGCGGCGGCGGTCAACGGGGCGAACGCCGGGTCGACCGTGACCATCGGCTCCAGCCCCAGGGTGGCCTGCGGGTCGACGTCGATCCCCGCGGCGCGCAGCTTCGCCAGCCCGGAGGAGGCGGCGGCGGCCAGGCCGGCGTGCTGCCACAGCCGGGCGGCGATGCCCACCGCGGCGGCCTCGTCCGGCTCCAGCGGGATGTCGGGCAGCGCGTACTCCCGGTGGGCGATCCGGTAACCCGGCTCGGCGTCGAAGACGCTCGCCGTCCCGGTCTCCAGGGGCACCCCGAGTTCCCGCAGCTCGGCCTTGTCCCGCTCGAACTTGCGCTGGAACGCCTCGTGGTCCTTGGCGTCGTCCGGATCGTGCTCGTAGCCGGGCACGGTCGCGGCGATCTGGGCGGCGGTCAGGAACCGTCGCGTGGACAGCAGGCAGATCACCAGGTTGACCAGGCGTTCGGTACGGGTCCGCGACACGGGTGAACGCTAGCAGCCCGGGCCGCGTGGGCGTGCACCCGCGCAGGCGTGGCACGCGCGCGTACGCGATCCGCGCCACACCGCGTGACGGCGGTCCCGCTCGCCGCGCGCCCCGCCGGAGCCGGCCATAGGGTGGGCGCATGTCGGAAGCGGAAGTCAAGACCGAGAGCGTCGGCACCGTCGTGGTGGCCGGCGCGGCGAACCTCGCGATCGCGGTCGCCAAGCTGGTCGCCGGCCTCATCTCCGGCTCGGCGGCGATGCTCTCCGAGGCCGCCCACTCCGTCGCCGACACCACCACCGAGGTGCTGCTCTACCTGGCGCTGCGGCGCGGGGCGCGCCCCGCCGACCGCCGCCACCCGTTCGGCTACGGCAAGGAGGCCTACGTCTGGGCCTTCCTCGCCGCGCTGTTCACCTTCGTCGCCGGCGCCGGCTTCGCCATCACCCACGGCGTCACCACCATCCTGGTGCACGAGCACACCGGCGACTACCTCGCCTCGTACGTGGTGCTCGCGGTGTCGTTCGCGATCGAGTCGATCTCGCTGGCCCGGGCGGTCCGGCAGGTCCGCAACGAGTCGCGCCGCTGGCGCACCACCCCGCAGCGCTTCCTGCGGCACACCGCCGACACCACCGTGAAGGCGGTCTTCCTGGAGGACAGCGCCGCCCTGATCGGCCTGCTGCTGGCCGGCGTCGGCCTCGGCCTGTCCCAGCTCACCGGCGACGAGCTCTACGACGGCATCGCCTCCATCCTGATCGGTGTGCTGCTGCTGGTGGTCGCCGCCGTGCTGGCCAAGAGCAACATCTCGCTGCTGGTCGGCCGGGCGGTGCCGGAGCGCATCCACCAGGAGATCGAGCGGGAGCTGACCGGGCTGCCCACCGTCGACCGGATCGACACGCTGATGACCATGCAGCTCGGCCCGGAGGACATCCTGGTCGCCGCCAAGGTCGACTTTCACGACGACGCCACCGGCGAGGCCATCGAGGCCGCCGCCGACGAGGCCGAGCGGCGGCTCACCACCCGCTTCCCGGAGGTCGCGTACGTCTTCCTCGACCCCACCAGCTCGATGCCCGGCGCGGACGGGCGGCGCGCCCGGCGTACCCAGGACGAGGCCGAACGGCCGGTGGACCAGCCGACCGGCGGCGCCGCCCCGTCCTGACCCACCCGGCCGCGCCCCGACCGCCCGGCGGCCGATACCGTGCCGGCATGGTGCGATGGCGGTCCGGAACGGTGGCGGCGGTACGGCGGCGGTGGGCCGGCGCGGCGGAACTCGACGTCGACCTCGCCGACGGGGGCCGGATGCGGGCCCTGGCCTATCCGGCGCTGGTCGGCGACCCGCAGCCCGGCGACCGGGTGCTGCTCAACGCCGGCGCGCTGCTGATGGGCCTCGGCACCGGCGGGTACGCCCTGGTCGTCGCCCTACCCGACCGGCTGCCCGCCGACCCGCCGCAGGCCGGCGACACCCGCGACGCCGGGCACCTGGTCAAGGCCCGCTACACCCCGCTGCAACCGATCCTGCTCGGCGTCGACGAAGAGGCCTCCCCGCACCACGAGCTGCTGGCCGGCGCGGAGAGCCTGGACGCGATGCCGGTGGTCACCGCCGACCTGCACTCCGCGCTGCCGGCGATCCTCGCCGGGATCCACGCCGACGCCCCCCAGGCCCGGGTCGCGTACCTGCTGACCGACGGCGGCGCGCTGCCCGCCTGGTTCTCCCGCACCCTCGCCGGGCTCGCCGGACACCTCGCCGGCACCGTCACCGTCGGCCAGGCGTTCGGCGGGGACCTGGAGGCCAGCACCCTGCACAGCGGGCTGCTCGCCGCCCGGCACGTGCTCCGCGCCGACCTGGCGATCGTCGCCCAGGGCCCCGGCAACCTCGGCACCGGCACCCGCTGGGGGTTCTCCGGGGTGGCCGTCGGGGAGGCGGTCAACGCCGTCGCCGTCCTGGGCGGCCGGCCCGTCGGGTCGCTGCGCGTCTCCGACGCCGACCCGCGCCCCCGGCACCGCGGCGTGTCGCACCACAGCCTCACCGCGTACGGCCGGGTCGCGCTCGCCCCGGCCGAGCTGGTGGTGCCGGACGGCCTGGACGCGGCGCTGGCCGCCGAGGTGGCCGCGGCGCTGGCCCCGCTGGCCAGCCGGCACCGGATCGTCACCGTGCCCACCGACGGCCTGGACGCCGCGCTGCGGGCCAGCCCGGTGGGGCTGTCCACGATGGGCCGCGGCCTCGACGCCGACCACGCCTACTTCCTGACCGCGGCCGTCGCCGGCCGGTACGCGGCCCGCCTGCTCGGCTGAGGTCGACGCCGGTCAGCTCGTCCCGTAGCCGTGCTCGACGATGCGCACCGCGGCCGTCTCGTACAGCTGCGGGTCCTGCGGCGCCCAGGTGCCCAGCCCGTCCACGTAGCGGTTGAACATGCAGAACGCGGCGGCGATCAACACCGTGTCGTGGATCTCCAGGTCGGTGGCGCCCTGCGCCCGGGCCGCCTCCACCAGCTCGGTGGTGACCTCCCGGCCGTCGCGCCGCACCGCGGCGGCGATCTCCAGCAGCGCTCGCAGCTTCCCGCTCACCGGCGCGGTCGGCAGGTCCCGGCGCACCTGCTCGACCAGGGTCATGCCGGTGGGCAGCTGGGCGGCGGCGAACGCCGAGTGCGACGCGCAGCAGAACACGCACTCGTTCAGACCCGAGACGTACGCCGCGATCAGCTCCCGCTCCCCCGGGCTCAGGGTCGGGTGCGGGGCCCGCAGCAGCGCCTCCGCCAGCGCGTTCAGCGGCTTCGCGGTCTCCGGCCGGAACCGCATCGGCCCGTTGATCCCGGGGTGGGCCTTCTCGTCCAGGCCGAGGTCGATGTGTGCCATGCCGTCACCCTCCCGTACCCGCGCCGGCCGGAGCCGGCGGCGTCGAAGCCGGTCGATGTGAAGACTCTGCCGGAGCGGGCCGGGAAGGGGCAATCTCCGAGCTTGCTCGGTTCGCGGCAGCGGCCCGGCGGCTCGAACGGTGGCGGCTCGGACGGCGGCAGCGCCGCTCAGCCGACCAGGAAGATCAGCGCCAGCCAGCCGACCACGATGACGACCAGCACCGCCGCCAGCACCCAGGTCGGCACCGTGTACTCGCCACGCCGGTTCCGGTCGATCTCGGCGCGGATCTTCTCCCGGCGCCGGTCGATCCAGTTGAGCTTCTCGGTGCCGCCGTCGCGGCCCGGACGCGCGCCGCGGTCGCGGTCGGAGGGTTCGGAAGTGTTCATCGCGGAGCCAGCGTACCGGTGCCCCGGCGGCCGGTGCTGGGCACCGGCCGCCGGCACCGTCACATGCTGGCGATCAACCGCTCCACCCGCTCGTCGTACGCCCGGAACGGGTCCTTGCACAGCACCGTGCGCTGCGCCTGGTCGTTCAGCTTCAGGTGCACCCAGTCGACGGTGAAGTCGCGCCGCTTCTCCTGCGCGTGCCGGATGAACTCGCCGCGCAACCGGGCCCGGGTGGTCTGCGGCGGAGTCTCCTTCGCCTCGAAGATCTCCGGGTCGGTGGCCACCCGGTCCACCTCGCCCCGACGCTCCAACAGCCCGTACAGGCCCCGCCCACGACGCAGGTCGTGGTACGCCAGGTCCATCTGCGCCACCCGCGGGTGCGACAGTGGCAGGTCGTGCTTGCGCTGGTACCGCTCGATCAGCTTCAGCTTGGACACCCAGTCGATCTCCCGGGCCACCGGGTCCAGGTCGCCGGTCTCCACCGCCCGCAGCACCCGGGCCCAGAGGTCCACCACCCGCTTCGCGGTCTGGTCACCGCCCCGGCGCTCCACGAACTCCGTCGCCTTGGCCAGGTATTCCTGCTGGATCTCCAGCGCGCTGACCTCCTTGCCGGAGGCCAGCCGCACCTTGCGCCGGCCGGTGATGTCGTGCGACACCTCGCGGATCGCCCGGATCGGGTTCTCCAGCGTCAGGTCCCGCATCACCACCCCGGCCTCGATCATCCGCAGCACGATGTCCGCGGTGCCGACCTTCAGCAGCGTGGTGACCTCGTTCATGTTCGAGTCACCGACGATCACGTGCAGCCGGCGGTACCGCTCCGCGTCCGCGTGCGGCTCGTCGCGGGTGTTGATGATCGGGCGGCTCCGGGTGGTCGCCGACGAGACCCCCTCCCAGATGTGCTCCGCCCGCTGGGACAGGCAGTAGACCGCCCCCCGGGGCGTCTGCAGCACCTTGCCCGCGCCGCAGATCAACTGCCGGGTGACCAGGAACGGAATGAGCACGTCGGCCAGGCGACCGAACTCGCCGTGCCGGGACACCAGGTAGTTCTCGTGGCAGCCGTACGAGTTGCCGGCCGAGTCGGTGTTGTTCTTGAACAGGTAGATCTCACCCGCGATGCCCTCGTCGTGCAGCCGCTTCTCCGCGTCGACGAGCAGCCCCTCCAGGATCCGCTCCCCCGCCCGGTCGTGCGCCACCAGGTCGGTCACCGAGTCGCACTCCGGCGTGGCGTACTCCGGGTGCGAACCGACGTCCAGGTAGAGGCGCGCGCCGTTGCGCAGGAACACGTTGCTCGACCGGCCCCACGAGACCACCCGTCGGAACAGGTACCGCGCGACCTCGTCGGGGGACAGTCGACGTTGCCCGCGATAGGTGCAGGTGACGCCGTACTCGGTCTCGAGGCCGAAGATTCGCCGCTCCATGATGTGACATTAGCCGCCCGGAGCACCAGATGGGCAGCGCTCAACCCAGCGGTCTCACCCGCACCCTCCCCGGCAGCCTCCGGGCATCCCACCGCACGCACGTCCCACGACCCGGTACGGTCGGCCACCGTGAGGATCCTCGTCACCGGCGGCGCCGGCTTCATCGGCTCCGCCTACGTCCGCCGCCTGCTCACCGGGGCCGAACCGGAGCTGGCGGTCGACACCGTCACCGTCCTCGACGCCTACACCTACGCCGGCACCGAGGGCGCCCTCGACCCGGTCCGCGCCGACCCCCGGCTCCGGATCGTCCGCGGTGACGTCCGCGACGCCGCGCTCGTCGACGCCACGGTCGCCGGGCACGACACCGTCGTGCACTTCGCCGCCGAATCCCACGTGGACCGCTCCATCACCGGCGCCGCCGACTTCGTCACCACCAACGTCGTCGGCACCCAGACCCTGCTCGACGCCGCCCTGCGCCACGGCGTCCGCCGCTACCTGCAGGTCTCCACCGACGAGGTGTACGGCTCCATCGCCACCGGCGCGTGGACCGAACGGGCACCGCTGGCTCCCAGCAGCCCGTACTCGGCCAGCAAGGCCGCCGGTGACCTGCTCGCGCTCGCCCAGCACCGCACCCACGGCCTCGACGTCGTGGTCACCCGGGGGGCCAACACCTACGGCCCGTACCAGTACCCCGAGAAGATCGTGCCGCGCTTCGTCACCAACCTGCTCGACGGGCACGACGTGCCGCTCTACGGCGACGGCGGCAACGTCCGCGACTGGCTGCACGTCGACGACCACTGCCACGGCATCGCCCTCGCCCAGGCCCACGGCCGGCCCGGCCGCGTCTACCACCTCGGCGGCGGCGCCGAACTGACCAACCGGGAACTCACCGCCCGGCTCCTCGACGCCTGCGACGCCAGCTGGGACCGGGTCCGCCCGGTCGCCGACCGCAAGGGCCACGACCGCCGGTACGCCCTCGACTGCGCCACCACCCACCGGGAGCTGGGTTGGACCCCCACCGTCGACCTCGACCACGGCCTCGCCGCCACCGTCGACTGGTACCGCGCCCACCGGGCCTGGTGGGAGCCGCTCACCCCGCCCCGCTGACACCGGGCCGTCGTCGCCACCGGACGGGCCCGGCGCCGGGTCGGCGAGGCGGCAGCGGGCAGCCGCCACCTCGCCCCCGCCACGTCACTCGCCGGGCTGCTCCTGCTGCCCCTCCAGATCGGCCGAACCGGCCGACGTGGTCGGCTTGCCCGCCTCCTCGGTGGGCACCGTGGGGGTCTTCGCCCGACCCGAGGCGGGCGCGGTGTCCGCGGCCGCGTCGCCCTCCAGCAGCGCCGTCAGCGCCGCCCCGGTGATCCGCCGGAACGTCCGACCCTTGCGGCGACGGTCCAGCACCGCCACCTCCAGCTGGTGGGCGGCGATCGTCCGGGCCGCCCCGCCCTCGCCACCGACACTGGCCAGCGCCTTCACCGCGGCGCGGACCGCCTCCGACAGCGACATCTCCGGACGGTGCTCGTTCTTCAGCACCCCGGAGATCGACTCCGCCTGGCCGCCCATCGCCATCCGGCCCGGCTCGTCGTTCACCGACCCGTCGTAGGTCAGCCGGTAGAGCGCGTCGTCGTCCGGCGTCTGGCCCACCTCCGCCACACAGATCTCCACCTCGAACGGCTTCGACTGCTCGGTGAAGATCGCGCCCAGCGTCTGCGCGAACGCGTTCGCCAGGGCCAGGCCGGTCACGTCCCGCCGGTCGTAGCTCAGCCCGTTCAGGTCGGCCATCCGCACCCCGGCGCGGCGCAGGTTCTCGAACTCGTTGTACCGGCCGACCGCGGCGAAGCCGATCCGGTCGTAGATCTCACTGACCTTGTGCAGGGTGCTGGACAGGTTCTCCGCGACGAAGAGCACCCCGCCCTCGTAGCTCAGGACCACCGCGCTGCGGCCCCGGGCGATGCCCTTGCGGGCCAGCTCGGAGCGGTCGCGCATGATCTGCTCGGGCGAGGCGTAGAACTGCATGGCCACGGCGGCGGTTCTCCTTCGGGCGCTGTGCTGGGGACTGCTGAGGATCGGGTGGCGGCGGGCTCAGCCGCCGGGGTTCTCCATCCGGCCGGACACGACGCTCTCCGCGACGGCCGCCGTCTCCGCGTCGGTGAGCCGGTGCGTGCCCTCCGCCGTCGCCGTCATCACCACCGGGTAGATCCGGCGGGTCAGGTCCGGCCCGCCGGTCGCGGTGTCGTCGTCGGCCGCGTCGTAGAGCGCCTCGACCGCCAGCCGCACCGCGTCGTCGATGGACAGACCCGCGCGGAACCGCTTCTTCAGCGCCGACTTCGCGAACAGCGAGCCGGAGCCGATCGCGTCGTAGCCGGTCTCCTCGTACGGGCCGCCGGTCACGTCGAAGCTGAAGATCCGGCCGGCCCGGGCCGGGTCGCTCGCCGCCAGGTCGAAGCCGGCGAAGAGCGGGATCACCGCCAGCCCCTGCATGGCCGCGCCCAGGTTGCCCCGGATCATCGAGGCCAGCCGGTTGGCCTTGCCGTCGAGCGAGAGCATCGCGCCCTCGATCTTCTCGTAGTGCTCCAACTCCACCTGGAACAGTCGCATCAGCTCGATGCCGATGCCGGCGGTGCCCGCGATGCCAACCAGCGAGTACGCGTCGGCCGGGTGCACCTTCTCGATGTCGCGCTGAGCGATCAGGTTGCCCATCGTGGCGCGCCGGTCGCCGGCCATCACCACGCCGCCGGCGGCCGAGATGGCCACGATGGTGGTCGCGTGCGGCGCCATGTCGGCGGCCATGCCGGGCGGCAGCGGCCGCCGGCCGGGCAGCATCTCCGGAGCCACCCTGCTCAGGAACGCGGTGAAGGAGGACGTCCCCGCGTTGGTGAACACATCTGGAAGACGCCCGGATGGATCAAAACCCGCTGCCACGTGGTTCCTCTCAGGTACGTGATCGCCCTGGCCAGCCTCACCGGATCGTCCCGGAACTGCCCAAGGCCGCCGTTGCAGTTGAAGCAGAGTATCCCGCGCACCCAACCGGTGCGATGATCGTGGTCCAGATGTTGCGGCTCGGGGGAGCCGCAGATCGCGCAGACGCCGCCCTGCTCGGCGAGGAGCTCCTGGAACTCCTTCTCCCCGACCCCGTAGCGGCGGCGCAGGTGGTACTCCCGAAACCCGCCGTGCAACCGGAGCTTGCTCTCCTTGCCCTTCTCGTTGTGGCAAGGCTTGCAGTATCGGCCATACCCGCCCCGGCCCGATCGGTTGCGCGGAAAGTCGTCGAGCGGCTTGGTCTCACCGCACGTCGGGCAGCGGCGGTGGCCGTCCGGCACCGCCGGCAGCTCGCGCACCTCCCGGCCGTGCTTCTCCTTCAGCCGCTTGGCGTAGCTCGCCTTCGAGCGCAGGTTGAAGCACGGCTTGCAGTAGCTGCCGCGACCGTCCGGCCGACGGCTGTTCGCACAGAACTCATCGAGCGGCTTCCACTCGTCGCAGTCTCGGCAACGACGGCGTCCGTCTCGATCGTCAAGAGCTCGAGACATGTACGATTTGCCCAGCTATACCCTATTCACCCCCTTTCTGCACATAGCCCCTCACGAACTCCTCGGCGTTCTCCTCCAGGACGGAGTCGATCTCGTCGAGCAGGTCGTCGACGTCCTCGGTGATCTCGGCGTGCCGCTCGGCAACCTCGGGGTTGGCCTGCGCGGTGACCTCGTCGATCTCCTCGTGCGATTTGCCGGACTGGGTCTGCCCGCCTTCTTGCGCCGCCATGGTGGTGCCTCCTCCACGATCGCCTGCGATCAACTTACCTCGCGGGAGCGACGAAAGGCCCGTCGCGCGCCGGGTTCCTCGGCGTACGACGGGCCTTCGTTCACGTTCGTGGCGGGGTCAGCCGCCGGTCAGCATCTCCAGCAGGTCCTTGGCGCTGGCGCAGCGGTCGAAGAGCGCCCCGACGTGCGCCCGGGTGCCCCGCTCGGGTTCCATCATCGGCACCCGGACCAGCGACTCGCGACCGACGTCGAAGATGACCGAGTCCCAGCTCGCCGCGACCACCTCGGAGGCGTACCGGTCCAGGCAGCGGCCACGGAAGTAGGCCCGGGTGTCCTCCGGCGGCTCGGTCATCGCGGTGCGGGTCTGCTCCTCGGTCAGCAGGGTCTTCATCGAGCCCCGGGAGACCAGCCGGTGGTACAGCCCCTTCTCCGGTCGCACGTCCGAGTACTGGAGGTCGACCAGCTGGAGCTTGTGCGAGCCCCAGGCCAGCTTCTCCCGCTCCCGGTAGCCCTCCAGCAGCCGCAGCTTCGCCACCCAGTCCAGCTCGTCGGCGCAGAGGAAGGCGTCCCGGCCGAGCCGGTCCAGCACGCTCTCCCAGCGGTCGAGCACGTCGGCGGTCTGCGCGTCGACGTCGCTGCCGTACCGGTCGTCCACGAAGGACCGGACCCGCTCCAGGTACGCCCACTGCACGTCGAGGGCGGTGAGCCGGCGGCCGTCGCGCATCCGCATCCGGTGGGTGAGCGACGGGTCGTGGCTGACCGCGCGCAGCTCGGCCACGGGGTCGGCGATGCCGAGGTCCGCGCCGAGCGCCTTCTCCTCGATCATGGTGAGGATCAGCGCGGTGGTGCCGACCTTGAGGTAGGTGGAGATCTCGGAGAGGTTGGCGTCGCCGATGATGACGTGCAGCCGGCGGTACTTGTCGGCGTCCGCGTGCGGCTCGTCGCGGGTGTTGATGATCGGCCGCTTGAGGGTGGTCTCCAGTCCCACCTCGACCTCGAAGAAGTCGGCCCGCTGGGAGATCTGGAAGCCGGCCTGGCCGCCGTCCTGGCCGATGCCGACCCGGCCGGCCCCGCAGACGATCTGCCGGGTGACGAAGAACGGCGTCAGGTACGCCACGATGTCGGCGAACGGCGTCTGCCGGCGCATCAGGTAGTTCTCGTGGGCGCCGTAGCTGGCGCCCTTGTTGTCGGTGTTGTTCTTGTAGAGGTGGATCGGGTGGGTGCCCGGGATGGTGGCGGCCCGGCGGGACGCCTCGGCCATCACCCGCTCCCCGGCCTTGTCCCAGCGCACCACGTCCAGGGGGTTGGTGACCTCGGGGGTGGAGTATTCCGGGTGGGCGTGGTCGACGTAGAGCCGCGCCCCGTTGGTGAGTATGACGTTGGCCAGCCCCAGGTCCTCGTCGGCGAGCGCCTCGGCGGGGTCGTACGCGGCACCGGAGTAGGTGAAGCCGCGGGCGTCGCGCAGGGGCGACTCCTCCTCGTAGTCCCAGCGCGCCCGGCCGCCCCGGTTGAGTTCCGGCCGCGCGCCGTAGGCGTTGACCACCTGCGAGGAGGTGACCATCGGGTTGGCTCCGGCCTGGCCGGGCACGGAGATGCCGTACTCGACCTCGGTGCCCATGATCCGTCTTACGCTCATCGACTGCCCGCTCCCGCTCGCCCGTCCCGGTCCCCCGTCACGTCGAGCGTAGTCGCCGTCACGCGGGAAGGGGGCATGGCGGGACCGGGGTGTGCGGTGTGGCGGATCGCCCGGTACGCGCGGAGGCCCGCGGCGCGGTGCGCCACGGGCCTCCGTCGTGTCGTCGGACTACAGGTACTGGCCGGTGTTGCTGGCGGTCTCGATGGACCGGCCGGCCTCGGCGCCCTTGCCGCCGGAGACGAGCGTGCGGATGTAGACGATCCGCTCGCCCTTCTTGCCGGAGATGCGCGCCCAGTCGTCGGGGTTGGTGGTGTTGGGCAGGTCCTCGTTCTCGCGGAACTCGTCGACGCAGGCGTCGAGCAGGTGCTGCAGCCGCAGCCCCTTGCGTCCGGAGGTGAGGAACTCCTTGATGGCCATCTTCTTGCCCCGGTCGACGATGTTCTGGATCATCGCGCCGGAGTTGAAGTCCTTGAAGTAGAGGACTTCCTTGTCGCCGTTGGCGTAGGTGACCTCGAGGAAGCGGTTCTCCTCGGTCTCCGAGTACATCCGCAGGACGACCGCGTCGATCATGGCGGCCACGGTGGCCTGGGGGTCGCTGCCGTGTTCGGCCAGGTCGTCGGCGTGCAGGGGCAGGTCGGCGAGGACGTACTTGGAGAAGATGTCCTTCGCCGCCTCTGCGTCCGGCCGCTCGATCTTGATCTTCACGTCGAGTCGGCCGGGGCGCAGGATCGCCGGGTCGATCATGTCTTCCCGGTTGGAGGCGCCGATGACGATGACGTTCTCCAGACCCTCCACGCCGTCGATCTCGCTGAGCAGCTGGGGGACGATGGTGTTCTCGACGTCGGAGGAGACGCCGGAGCCACGGGTACGGAAGATCGAGTCCATCTCGTCGAAGAACACGATCACCGGGGTGCCCTCGCCGGCCTTCTCCCGGGCGCGCTGGAAGATCAGCCGGATGTGCCGCTCGGTCTCGCCGACGTACTTGTTGAGCAGCTCGGGACCCTTGATGTTGAGGAAGAAGCTGGTGTGCCGCTCCTTGCCCAACCGCTCGGCGATCTTCTTGGCCAGCGAGTTGGCCACCGCCTTGGCGATCAGCGTCTTGCCGCAGCCGGGCGGCCCGTAGAGCAGGATGCCCTTCGGCGGCCGGAGCTGGTGCTCGCGGAACAGGTCGGCGTGCAGGAAGGGCAGCTCCACCGCGTCGCGGATCTGCTCGATCTGCGCCTGGAGGCCACCGATGTCCTCGTAGTCGACATCCGGCACCTCCTCCAGGACCAGCTCCTCGACCTCGCTCTTCGGGATCCGCTCGTACGCGTACGCCGAGCGGGGCTCGATCATGAGCGAGTCGCCGGCCCGGATCGGCGAACCGATCAGGGTCTCGGCGAGGTGCACGATGCGCTCCTCGTCGGAGTGCGAGACCACCAGCGCCCGGTCACCCGGCGCGCCGTCGGGACCCGCGAGGATCTCCTTGAGCATCACCACCTCGCCGACCCGCTCGTAGCCGAACGCGTCGACGATGTTGAGCGCGTCGTTGAGCAGGACCTCCTGACCGCGGCGCAGCTCGTCGACCTCCAGCGAGGGCGAGACGGCGACGCGGAGCTTGCGTCCGCCGGTGAACACGTCCACCGTGCCGTCCTCGTGCTTCGCCAGGAAGACGCCGTAACCGCTCGGCGGCTGCGCGAGGCGGTCGATCTCCTCCTTGAGCGTCACGATCTGCGCGCGAGCCTCCTTGAGGGTGCTCACCAGCCGCTCGTTGTTCTCGGTCAGCCGCGCCAACTGGGCCTGGGTGGCCGCCAGCCGCTCTTCGAGCTGCCGGACGTGTCGGGGGCTTTCGGTCAACTTGCGCCGCACCAGAGCGAGTTCCTCTTGAAGGAACGCGACCTGCGTGGAGAGATCGTGGGCCTCCTTCTCCCACCGTGCGGCGCGCGAATCCGCGTCGTCGCTGCGTGCCACGTCCCACCTCCCCGGGGGGCTTGAACGTTCTGAGCTAACACTAGCCGCTATGAGCCCGATTCGGTCCTCCGCAACGCGCTCGTCACCGAAGCTTGATCGCGAAGCCCTGGTCGACGGGCGGGTACGGGCGTTCGGGTACCGTCGAGGCGTGGGACGGGAGAACATGGGGGGTGCTTCGTGACCGACGTCGCGACGGACCAGCTTCAGGTCTGGGTCGACCAGGACCTCTGCACGGGTGACGGGCTGTGTGTGCAGTACGCGCCGGAGGTCTTCGAGTTCGACGTCGACGGCCTGGCGTACGTCAAGGGCCCGGACGGCGAGCTGCGGCTCGCTCCCGGCGCCCGGGTGGACGTGCCGGAACACCTGCGCCTCGAGGTGATCGACTCGGCGAAGGAGTGCCCGGGCGAGTGCATCCACGTGGTGCGCGGCAGCGACGGCGTCGAGGTGGCCGGCCCGGAGGCCGAGGACTGACGGCTGACACACGGCGGGGGCCGGGAACCGGACGGTTCCCGGCCCCCGCCGTGTCCTAGAGCATGGGACGGCCGACCACCGAGGCGACGAGTCGGGCGAACTCCTCCAGCCGGGCGATCTGCCCGGCGCCCCCGTCGTCGAGGGTCTTGCCGAAGCGCAGCGCGTCGTGCCGGGGCGCGCCGATCGCCTCGTCCCCGGGCGGCGCCTCGTCCAGCGAGGTCAGCAGCAGGTAGACGTCGATGCTGTCGATCCGGACCTCGCCGGTGTCGGCGCGGGTCAGCCGCCGCCGGCAGCCGACCTCGGTGACCGTGGAGACCGGCACCACCCGCAGCGACGAGGTCATCGAGCCGGGTGGCCCCTCCCCCGGCGGCACGTCCTCGCCGTGCCAGAGCACCAGCCGGCTGCCGTCGCAGACGACGACCTCCTGCCAGACCCCGTTGACCTCGTTGACGAAGCGTTCCAGGGTGAAGCCGAGCACCGAGGCGCCGCGCAGCACCCCGTTCAGGGCGTCCAGGGCGATGTCGGGGTCGCGCAGGTAGGCCCGGGCGGCCGATTCCAGGTCCGCGTAGGGCGACCAGTCGGGGAAGACGGCGGGCAGGTCGTTGTTGCCGTACCCAGGCCCGCTCATGCCGCCTCCCGGTGTCCGCCGCGCGTCCCGTTGCGCTCGCTCATGCCCCTCCGCCCGTCCGGTGCCGGTCCCGCCGGGTCACGGCTGGTCCGTCTCCTGCTCCGCCGCGGCCGCCGCCTGCCGGGCCGCCTCGGCCTCGCGCAGGACCTGCCGGCGCTGGACGTACGCCTCGGTGCCCTTGCTGGGCTTGCGCCGCCGCGGCGGGGCCGTGACGCCGGGGGCGAGCTTGCGGGCGCTGACCAGGAACGCGGTGTGCGCGATCATGCGGTGGTCGGGGCGCACGGCCAGGCCCTCGGCGTGCCAGTCGCGCACCAGCGACTCCCAGGCGCGCGGCTCGGTCCAGCCGCCGCGCTCGCGCAGCGCCTCGACCAGCTCGGACAGCTGGGGGGTGGTGGCCACGTACCCGATGAAGACGCCGCCGGGCACGAGCGCCCGCTCGACCATGTCGAGGGTCTCCCAGGGGGTGAGCATGTCCAGGATGATCCGGTCGAAACCGGTCTCCTGGCACTGCGCGACGTCACCGACGGTGAGGTTCCAGGCGGGGTGCGGCCCGTTGAAGAACGCCTCGACGTTGCGGCGGGCGATCTGGGCGAAGTCGTCGCGCATCTCCCAGGAGTGCAGCTCGCCCTCGGTGCCGACGGCGCGCAGCAGGGAGCAGGAGAGCGCGCCGGAGCCGGCGCCGGCCTCGAGGACCTTCGCGCCGGGGAAGATGTCGCCCATGGCGACGATCTGGGCGGAGTCCTTCGGGTAGATCACCTGGGCGCCGCGTGGCATGGAGAGCACGTAGTCCGACAGCAGGGGGCGCAGGGCCAGGAAGGCGGTGCCGCCGCCGGCGGTGGTGACCACACTGCCGTCGGGCAGGCCGATGAGCGTGTCGTGCTTGAGGATCCCCCGGTGGGTGTGGAACTCCTTGCCGGGCTCCAGCGTCACGGTGTGCATCCGGCCCTTGGGGTCGGTGAGCTGCACCCGGTCGCCGGGGCGGAACGGCCCCCGGTGCACAGGAGGCAGCGCCGGGACGGTGGGGTTTTCTGCGGTCACGTGTTCGTCTTCCGTTTGGGTTCCAGGAGCTGGGCCAGATCCGCGAGGTGCAGGACGCCGACGACATCTTCGCCTGCCGTCACCACGTACTGTGCGCCCGGGTGGGTGCGGACGGTCTCCAGCACGTGTTCGCCGTCGGCGCCGACGGGGAGCGCGGGCAGGCCGGCGAGGTCGCGGGAGACCGCGTCCACCGCGAGCCAGGGCCGCCGGTCGGCGGGTACGGCGTCGGCCCGGGCCGGGTCGACCAGCGCCACCGGACGGCCCGCCGCGTCGACGACGGCGAGCGCGGCGCCCCCGACGGCGGTCTCGGCGCGCCGGCGCTGCGCCTCGGCGAGCGGGGTGCCGCTGGGCACCGGGAACACCGGGCGGGCCAGCCGGGCGAGGTCGACCAGCGGCAGGCGGCGGTTGATCCGGGCGACCCGGATGGACTGGCCGGCGCCGCGCCACAGGGCGGCGACGACGAGCAGCACCAGCGGCAGCGCGAGCGGGGCGATCGCCCGGCGCAGCACCAGCAGCACGAGCAGGCCCACGGTGGCCAGGGCCAGCGCCCGGCCGACCCAGCCGGCCACCTCGGTGCCCCGGTGCCGGTCTCGGGTGAGCGCCCAGACCACGGCGCGCAGCGCCCGGCCGCCGTCCAGCGGCAGCCCGGGCAGGCTGTTGAAGACGGCGATCACGACGTTGCAGACGGCGAGCTGGAGCGCGAGCTGGCCGGCGAGGGTGCCGGCGGGCAGGGCGATCGTGGCGGCCACGGCGGCGGCGCCCAGCACCGCGGAGACGGCCGGGCCGGCCAGGGAGACCCGCAGCTCGACCCCGGGGCCGGGGGCGTCGCGGTCCAGCTCGGTGTACCCGCCGAGCAGTTCCAGGGTGATCCCCCGCACACCGATGCCGTGGTGCCGGGCGGTGAGCGCGTGGCCGAGCTCGTGCAGCAGCACGGAGCCGAGCAGGGAGACGGCGAAGCCGAGGCCGACCAGCCACTCGCCGAGCACGCCCACCGCGAGCTGGCGGCGGGCCAGGTCGGCGTAGAGGACGGTGACCACGGTGGTGAGCAGCAGCATCGAGGCGTCGACCCGGACCGGGACCCCGAACAGCCGGCCGACGGTCAACCGGCTGCGGCGTGGTCGTCGGCTCCTTCGCTCCACCGGGTCGATGGTACGCGGCGAGGATCATGCTCCGGTGCGGCGACGGCGGCGCTGTCACACCGGTGCCCTAACCTTCCGGGCATGACGGCGGAACCAGTGATCGACGCGCAGGACACTCCCCCGGTGCCGCCGGCCACGGTGCGGGCGTCCCTGTCGCCGTCGCGGGCGGCCGACTTCAAGACCTGCCCGCTGCTCTACCGGTTCCGCAGCATCGACCGGCTGCCCGAGCGGCCCACCGTGGAGCAGGCCCGGGGCACGCTGGTGCACGCGGTGCTGGAGCGGCTGTTCGACCTGCCGGCGGCGGCGCGCACGCCGGAGTCGGCCGGCGACCTGGTGGCCCCGCAGTGGGACCGGCTGGTCACCGAGCAGCCGGAGCTGGCCACCCTGTTCGCCCCCGACGACGAGGCCGGGCCGGCCGAGTTCCTCCGCTCGGCGGCGGGGCTGCTGGAGGGCTACTTCGCGGTGGAGGACCCGCGCCGGCTGGAGCCGGCCGAGCGGGAGGCGTTGATCTCCGCGGTGGTCGACGACGAGCTGCTGATCCGGGGCTACCTGGACCGGCTCGACGTGGCGCCCGACGGGGCGCTGCGGGTGGTCGACTACAAGACCGGCGGGGCGCCGCGCGAGGCGTTCGAGGCGCGGGCGCTGTTCCAGCTCAAGTTCTACGCCCTGGTGCTGTGGCGCACCCGGGGCGTGGTGCCCCGGGTGCTGCGGCTGCTCTACCTGAAGGACGCCGAGGTCTGCGACTACGCGCCGGACGCCGACGAGTTGCTGCGCTTCGAGCGCACCGTGGTGGCGCTCTGGCAGGCCATCGAGCAGGCGACCGCGCGACAGGACTTCCGGCCCCGGCCGAGCCGGCTCTGCGACTGGTGCAGTCACCAGGCGCGCTGCCCGAGCTTCGGCGGCACCCCGCCGCCGTTCCCGGCGGCCGGAGCGGGCGACCCGCTGACCGACGCCCGGTCCCGGCCGGTGACCCCGGGCGCCGACGAGTGACTCTCCTCCTTCGGGAGGAGACCGGCCTCGGCCTCGGCGACGAGGGGGTTCGCCGGGTGGCGGCTAGCGTCGGGGCATGACCGACCGGGTGCGGGCGTGGGCCCGCCGCCGTCCGCTGGCCGCCGACGCCGCGCTCGCGGTGGCCCTGGTGCTGATGGACGCGGCGTTCCAGCTGCTCACCCCGCGCGAGCTGCGGACCGCGCAGCTCTGGTCGACGCTGGGCTGGAGCGTGCTGTGCGCCGCTCCGGTGGTCGCCCGCCGGGTGGCCCCGTGGCCGGCGGTGGGGGCGGCCGTGGCCAGCCTGGCGGTGCTGGTGCCGCTGGGGCACTCGCCGGCCACCCAGGGGCTGGCCTTCGTCGTGCTCACCTACACGATGGCGGCGTACCGGCCGGCCCGCCCGGCGGCTGCGGCGGCGCTGCTGATCTGGCTGCCGGTGGTGGTGGCGAACCTGCTCGTCCCGCCGGCCGGCGCGGTCGAGATCGGGCCGGCGTACCTGGTGCTCAACAACGTGCTGATCGCCGCCGTGGCGTACGCGGTGGGCCGGGCGGTGCGGGCGCGCCGGCAGTCGACCCGGATGCTGCGCGAGCGGGCCCGGATCGCCGAGGCGACCCAGCGTTCGCTGGCCGAGCAGGCGGTCGCCGACGAGCGGCGGCGCATCGCCCGCGAGCTGCACGACGTGGTGGCCCACCAGGTCAGCGTGATGGGGGTGCTGGCCACCGGGGCGCGGCGGGTGCTGCGCCGCGACCCGGACGCCGCCGACGAGGCGATGGCCACCGTCGAGGAGACCGGCCGGGCGACCCTGCGGGAGCTGCGCCGGCTGCTGGACGTGCTGCGCACCGACGCCGAGCCGGCCGCCGAGCTGGCCCCGCAGCCCGGCCTGACCGGCGTCGAGGCGCTGGTGGAGCAGGTCCGGGAGGCGGGGCTGGCGGTGACGCTGCGGGTCGACGGCGGACCCGCGCCGGTGCAGGAGGGGGTGGCGCTGGCCGTCTACCGGGTGGTGCAGGAGGCGCTGACCAACGCGCTCAAGCACGCCGGCCCGGCGACCGCGCTGGTCCGGCTCACCTGGACGGCGGACGCCCTGGCGGTGGAGGTGACCGACACCGGGCGGGGCCCGGCCCCGGCGGCCGACCGGGTCGGGCACGGCCTGGTCGGGATGCGCGAGCGGGTCGCCCTCTACGGTGGGGTGCTGCGGACCGGGCCGCGGCCCGGCGGCGGCTTCCGGGTGTACGCGCGGATCCCGCTCGACGACTCCGCCGGGACGGTCCCGGCCCGAACGCTGACGGAGGAACACCGGTGACCGACGGCACCACGACGGCCCGCCCGGTACGGGTGCTGCTCGTCGACGACCAGCCGCTGCTGCGTACCGGCTTCCGGATGGTGCTCGGCACCGAGGAGGACCTGGACATCGTGGCCGAGGCCTCGGACGGCGTGGAGGCGGTGGAGTTGTCCCGCCGGCTGCTGCCGGACGTGGTGCTGATGGACATCCGGATGCCCCGGATGGACGGGGTGGCCGCCACCCGGGCGATCGTGGACGCCCGGCTGCCGGTGCGGGTGCTCATCCTGACCACCTTCGACCTGGACGAGTACGTCGTCGGGGCGTTGCGGGCCGGGGCGAGCGGCTTCCTGGCCAAGGACGTGCCGGCGGAGGACCTGGTCACCGCGATCCGCACGGTGGCGGCCGGGGAGGCGGTGGTGGCGCCGCGGATCCTGCGCCGGCTGCTGGACCGGTTCGCCGACGTGCTGCCCGACCCGGCGGCCACCCCGCCGAAGGCGCTGGACGCGCTGACCGAGCGGGAACGGGAGGTCCTGGTGCAGGTGGCGCGGGGGCTGTCCAACGCCGAGATCGCCCGGGCGCTGTCGGTCAGCGAGACCACCATCAAGACCCACGTCGGGCACGTGCTGACCAAGTTGGGGCTGCGCGACCGGGTGCAGGCCGTGGTGCTGGCGTACGAGACGGGTCTGGTCCGCCCGGGAGCGTGACCACCGGCCGCCCGGCGAGGTTGACCATGACGCGGCGTGAGGTTCCAGCGTCGGCGGCGCCGGGCCGTCAGGGCCCACCCTGAGGAGAGGTAGGGGGCGACCCCCACCGGGATTTCCGGCGCCGGCTCCGCCCGCGGGCGGACGGATTCTCGATCGGGCCCGGCGAGGATGGGTCAGGCCGCACCGACCAGCGGGGGCGGTGCGGTATCGGCAGGCAGACGGAAGAGGTGGATGACGTGACCGCGACGGTGGGACGGCAGGCGCAGGCCGCGGCCCGGGCGAGCGACGTGTGGAAGGTGTACGGCACGGGCGAGGCCCAGGTCAACGCGCTGCGGGGGGTGAGCTGCGAGTTCGAGCGGGGCCGCTTCACCGCCATCATGGGCCCGTCCGGCTCGGGCAAGTCGACCCTGATGCACTGCATGGCCGGCCTGGACTCGGTGACCCGGGGCGAGGTGATGATCGGCGACACCACGGTCACCGGCCTGGGTGACGCCGGGCTGACCAAGCTGCGCCGGGACAAGGTGGGATTCATCTTCCAGCAGTTCAACCTGCTGCCGACGCTCACCGCCGAGGAGAACATCCTGCTGCCGCTGTCGATCGCCGGCCGCAAGCCGGACCCGCAGTGGTACGACACGGTGATCGACACGGTCGGCCTGCGCGACCGGCTGCGGCACCGGCCGGCGCAGCTCTCCGGCGGCCAGCAGCAGCGGGTGGCCTGCGCGCGGGCGCTGGTCGCCCGCCCCGAGGTGATCTTCGCGGACGAGCCGACCGGCAACCTGGACTCGCGGGCCGGCGCCGAGGTGCTGAACTTCCTGCGCAACTCGGTACGCGAGCACGGGCAGACCATCGTCATGGTCACCCACGACCCGACCGCCGCCGCGTACGCCGACCGGGTGGTGTTCCTCGCCGACGGGCAGATCGTCTCGGAGCTGATCGAGCCGACCGCCGAGACGGTGCTGGACACCATGAAGAAGCTGGACACCCCGGCCGAGGTGGCGAACTGATGTTCCGGGCCACCCTCAAGAGCCTGCTGGCGCGCAAGGTGCGCCTGGTGCTGTCCGGCCTGGCCGTGGTGCTGGGCGTCATGTTCGTCTCGGGCGCGTTCGTGCTGACCGACACCCTCGGCCGCTCGTTCGACGCGGTCTTCGCCGACGGGTTCTCCGACATCGACGTCAACGTCGCCGGGAAGCCGAAGGTCGCCGTCGGCGAGTCCGAGGGCGAGCAGGTCGCCGCCCCGGTGCCCGCCTCGGTGCTGGAGCGGGTGCGGGCGGTGCCCGGCGTGGCGGAGGCCCGCGGCGTGGTCAACGCCGACGGCACCCGCCTGATCGGCGCCAACGGCAAGGCGGTCACCTCGTTCGGGCCGCCGCAGGTCGGTGAGAACTGGCTGGGCGAGAGCGACCTGGTGACGTTGCGCGAGGGGCGCGGCCCGCAGGCGGACACCGAGATCGTGGTGAACGCCTCGCTGGCCGAGGCGGCCAAGGTGCGGGTGGGCGACCGGGTCGGGGTGCTCACCCCGCTGTCGTCGAAGCGGCAGGACTTCACCCTGGTGGGCGTCTTCGGCTACAGCGGCGACCGGGACTCGCTCGGCGGCGTCAACGAGGTCGCCTTCACCACGCCGGTCGCGCAGCGGCTGATCCTCGGCAAGCCGGACGTCTTCACCAGCGTCACCGTACGGGCCGCCGGCGGGACCACCGCGACGGCGCTGCGCGACACGGTGGCCGGCACGCTCGGCTCGGAGTACGCGGTCAAGACCGGCGCGCAGCTGGCGGCGGAGACCTCGGCCGGGCTGAAGGAGGGACTCTCCTTCATCAACAAGATCCTGCTCGGCTTCGCCGCGGTGGCGCTGCTGGTCGGCACCTTCCTGATCCTGAACACCTTCTCGATCATCATCGCGCAGCGCACCCGGGAGCTGGCCCTGCTGCGCGCGGTCGGGGCCAGCGGCCGGCAGATCATCGGCTCGGTGGTCGTCGAGGCGCTCGCGGTGGGCCTGATCGCCTCGGTGCTCGGGCTGGGCGCCGGCATCGGCGTCGGCGCGCTGCTGGCGACCATCGTCGGCAAGCGCGGTGGGCTGGCCATCGCGGGGATCGGCGTACCGGCCGCGGCGGTGATCGCCGCGTTCTCCGTCGGCATGGTGATCACGGTGCTGGCGGCGCTGCTGCCGGCGCTGCGGGCCTCGCGGATCCCGCCGATCGCGGCGATGCAGGACGTCGCCACCCCGGACCGGCCGCTGACCCGGGTGACCGTGGGCGGCACGGTGGTGACCGGGATCGGGGCGGTGCTGCTCTTCCTCGGGCTCACCGACCGCGCCGGCGGCCACGCGCTGTGGGCGGTGCTGGCCGGCGTGCTCTTCGCCCTGATCGGGGTGGCGCTGCTGACCCCGCTGATCAGCCGCCCGCTGGTCGCCCTGCTCGGGTCGATCTTCGCCTGGTCGGTGCCGGGCAAGCTGGGCCGGCTCAACTCCGGGCGCAACCCCCGGCGCACCGCGATCACCGCCGCCGCGCTGATGGTCGGCATCGCCCTGGTCACCGGCGTGACGGTGATCCTCGACTCGGCCAAGGGCAGCATCACCGCGCTGGCCGAGGACACCATCAAGGCGGAGCTGGTGATCGCCGGCGACCGTAGCGGCCCCCGGCCGGCCAGCTTCGACCCGGCGGTGCTGGAGCAGATCGCCGCGCTGCCCGGGGTGCGGCTGGTCGACGGCGAGTACGGCGACCTCGCCTCGGTCGGCGGCACCCGCACCTACGTGGCGGCGGGCAGCAACCCGGCCGCCCTGCAGGGGGTGTTCGGGGCCGAGGCGACCGCCGGTGACATCAGCCGGCTCGGCCCCGACCAGATGCTGATCAACACGGACGTGGCGAAGTCCCGCAACCTGTCGGTCGGCTCGACGGTCACCGTGCAGCTGTCCCGGGGCGAGCCGCACACGTACACGGTCAGCGGCATCTACCGCAGCTCCCAGCTCACCAACCCGGTGATGCTGCCGGCGCAGGCGGCCCGCGACTTCGCCATCCCGCAGCCTATCCAGGGCTACGTACAGCTCGCCCCGGGCACCGCGGTGGCGGACGTGCAGCCCCGGGTGGAGCGGTTGCTGGCCGACAGTCCCGAGGTGGCGGTGGCCGACCGGGGCGCGTTCATCAAGCAGCAGACCAGCCAGCTCGACACGCCGCTGCAGATGATCCAGATCCTGCTGGCGCTGGCCATCGTGATCGCGGTGCTGGGCATCATCAACACCCTCGCCCTGTCGGTGCTGGAGCGGACCCGCGAGCTGGGCCTGCTGCGGGCGATCGGGCTGCGCCGGTCGCTGACCATGTGGATGATCACCGTGGAGGCCGTGGTGATCTCGATCTTCGGGGCGCTGCTCGGGGTAGTGGTCGGCACCGGCCTGGGCGCCGCGGTGATCCGGGCGCTCAAGGACGACGGCTTCACCGAGCTGGTCCTGCCCTGGGGGCAGATGGTGACCTTCCTGGTGTTGGCCGCGATCATCGGGGTGATCGCCGCGGCGCTGCCCGCGGTGCGCGCCGCCCGGATCAACGTGCTGGGCGCCATCGCCCACGACTGATCCGCCCCGGCAGCCGGGGCCCCGCCGCGCGGCGGGGCCCCGGCCCGGGTCAGGCCGGCGGTTCGCCGAGCAGCGCCGCGAGCAGCTCCAGGTCCGCCCCGGTCAGGCTCTCCAGCTGGTGTACGCCGTCGGTGGGCGGCAGCGGCACCTCCGCCGGTACGGCCAGCACGGCGGCCCCGGCGGCCAGCGCGCTGGCCACCCCGGTCGGCGAGTCCTCGATCGCGACGCACCGGGCGATCGGCACCCCCAGCAGCCGGGCCGCGGTCAGGTACGGCTCCGGGTGCGGCTTGGCCGCGACCACCTCGTCGCCGCAGACGACGGCGTCGAAGCTGTCCCGCCCGAGGGTGTCCAGGGCGACCTCGACCAGCGGCCGGGTGCTGGAGGTGACCAGGGCGGTCGGCACGCCGGCCGCACGGACCGCGCGGAGCAGGGCGAGCGCGCCGGGCCGCCAGCGCAGCCCGCCGCGGAACAGCTCCAGGATCCGCGCGTCGATCCAGGCGGCGCTGTCCCGCCAGTCGCGCTGCGGCTGGCCGAGGTCGTCGTGCACGATCCGCATGGCGTCGGCCTGGCTGGTGCCGATGACCGCGGCGCGGGCGCTCGCCGACAGGCTACCGCCGTAGCGCGCCGCCAGCTCCTGCAACGCGACGTCCCACAGCTTCTCGCTGTCGACCAGGGTGCCGTCCATGTCGAAGAGCACGGCGGCGGGGTGTCTGCTGCTCAGCGGGGCCTCCTCAGGTGGGCGTACCGGCCGATCCTCTCAGCCGCCCGGCGGGCCGGGTGCGCCCTCCCGCCCGGAGGTGACCTGCGGCATCAGCCGAGGTCGCAGGCGTCCAGGGACTTCTCGTAGCCCCGGAAGAACGAGTCGGTGCGCTGCTCGGCGGTGCCGTGCGAGCCCTCGGCGAACCACGGCTGGTCCGGGTCGTCGCCGACCGCGAGCAGCCCTTCGCGGAACTCGTCCAGGTCGCCCTCGGCCAGGGTGAGCACCTTGGCCCGCACGTTGTCACCGATGTACGCCCCGGCCATGCAGTCGGCCTGCAACTCCTGCTGGATGGTGAAGTTGTAGCGGATGCCGAGGCGGACCTGCACGCCGTGCGCGTACTCGTGCCCGAGCAGGTAGAACAGGAACGCGTCGCCGACCTGCCGGAACGCCGCCACCGACCAGTTCACGTCGTAGGCGATGAAGTCCCCGTCCGAGCAGTAGACGGCGTTGTTGCGGGGCAGGCCCTGCCCACCGCAGGACACCTCCCCGGCCCGGCTGTACGGCACCACCCGCCGGATCGGGGTGAACCGCTTGCCGGAGGCCCGGAACTGTTCGGTCCAGTAGCGTTCGGCGATCTCCACGGCGTCGTTGAAGTCTCTCTTGAACTCGGCGACGCTGGTGGTGCCGTCCGCCCGGGTGGTCGCCGTGCCCGGGGACGCCGGCTGCCCGCTGCGCCGGGGCTGCTCCGGCTGCTGCGGCTCACCCTGCGGGTCGCCCTGGCCGGTTCCGCCGCCCATGCACCCGGCCGCCACGATCGCCGCCACCAGGAACCCGGCCAGCGCTGCCCCACGCCGCCGTCCCGCCTGCTGCCCCACGGTTGCCTCCCCGGCTCGGTCCCAGTGTCGTGCGCAGTACCCCGACCGCGCGGTCTTGATGCCCACCGCTGATCACGCGCCACCGGCCGGGATCGTTCACGCGTCGCCGGACCGACGTGCGCCCGACGGCCAGATGATCTCTGTGGTGCTCCCCCGGTACAGTCCATCGCGTGACTGACCCTGTGGCCCACTCGAGCCTCGTCTACTGGCGACGGAGCATCTGGAACGGCCGTCGCTGCGTACCGGTGCTGATGACCCTCGACCAGGGCTGGCTGCGCGCCCGCGACCGGGCCGGCGCGGATCTGTTCGCCGTGCCGGCCGGGCAGGTCAGCGGTCGCCTCACCCGGTTGGGCACCCTGCTGCTGACCGTGCAGGGCACGCGGTACGCGCTGGTCGGGCGGGGCTCCGACATCTCCCCGGACCCGAGCCCGCAGCAGCGGCGCGAGTGCGCCGACTTCTGGGCCCGTCGGCCGGCCCCGGCCGCCGAGGGGCCGGGCTTCCTGGACATGGTCTTCAACGGCGCGGCCGCCTGGAACACCCGCACCTGGCGCGACGCCCTGGCCGCGGGCGGGGCGGCCGTCCGCTGACCACCCACGCTCCCGCGATGATCGACTTCGACGCGCACGAGCGGTCCCGGTGGGCGGGGCGGGCGGCGGCGTACCGGCGCAGTTTCGGCCGGCTCTGCGCGTACCCGGCGGAGGCACTGCTGGACGCGGCGGCGGTGACGGCCGGGCGGCGGCTGCTCGACGCGGGCACCGGGACCGGCACCGTCGCGGCGGCGGCGCTGGCCCGGGGCGCGCGGGTGGTGGCGGTCGACGCCGACGCCGGCATGCTGGCGGAGGCCCGGCGGACCGCCCCCGGCGCCCGGGTCCAGCAGGCCGCCCTGCCGCGCCTGCCCCATCCGGCCGGCGTGTTCGACGCGGTGGTGGCCAACTTCGTGCTCAACCACGTGGCCGACCCCGCGGCCGCGCTCGCCGAGCTGCGCCGGGTGATCCGGCCCGGTGGCCGGGTCGCGGTCACCGTCTGGCCCAGCCCGCACCCGCCGTTGCAACGGCTCTGGGGCGAGGCCGTCGCCGCCGCCGGCGTCCCGGTCCCGACCGACCTGCCCCGGCTGGCGCCGGAGCGGGACTTCCCCCGCACCGAGGCCGGACTCGCCGGGCTGCTGGCCGCCGCCGGGCTCACCGACGTGCGGGCGGCGACGCCGACCTGGACCCACCACACCGACCCGGAGGACTGGTGGGCGGGGCCGGCGGCCGGCATCAGCACCGTCGGGCTGCTGTGGGAGCGGGCGCCGGCCGCCGCGCGGCAGCGCCTGCGGCAGGAGTACGACCGGCTCAGCGCCGCCTACCGGCAGGCCGACGGCAGCCTGGCGCTGCCCACCGCCGCGCTGCTCGGCTCCGGCCGGGTCGGCTGAGTCCTGCGCTCCGGAGACCCACGGCTCAGCCGAGCCGTGCCCGGGGCACCCGGCGGGCGCCCAGCAGGGTGCGGTACCGGGGGCGGCGGCGGAACGCGGCGTACGACCAGACCGCCGGGCGGCCCACCTCCCGGCACAGGTGCAGCACCTCGTCGTCGCCCAGCACCACCCCGACGTGCGCCCCGTACGGATCGCCGGTCGGGTTGAACAGCACCAGGTCGAGCGGGCGAGGCACGGCGACGGTACGCAGGCGCGGGTCGGTCCACAGCTCGCGGGAGCGCAGCCTCGGCACGGCACGCCCGAACAGGGCCAGCACCGCCGAGGCGTAGCGCTGGCAGTTGGCGCCCGCCGTCGGCGGCTCGACGGGCTCGCGCAGCGGGTGCCGCCGGCCGTCGTAGGGCACGGTGGCCACCCAGTCCGGCCAGCCGCCGGCCGGGGTGGGCCAGCCCGGCCCCGGGTGCGCCGGCCGCTCGCCGGTCGGGCTCAGTCCAGGCCGCGCAGAATGTTCGGCTCGGCGTCGTCCTCGCCGAAGCAGCGGTGCATCAGCAGCGCCCGGGCCCACAGGTCCAGGCTGCTCGGCGGCTCGACGGAACGCACGACGGCCGGTGCCCGCACCACCATCGCTCGGTCCGGCGGAACCTGCGACGCGATGTCGTCGATCATCTCCGCCCCCTCTCCTCGTCCCCTCATGCTCACCCCGATGTCGTGATGCGCATACCCCAGTTTGGGCCAACGAACCGGAGAGGGGTTGGAGACGGGGTCGACACAGGGGTACGCCGAGCGCTCAACCGGCGTTCACCGAAATTGATCCAGACCGTTACTTTCATCCTGATCAATACGGGTGCGATCATTCCCGCCTCGGACGGAGCACCATGACCCGCACCCTGCGCGCCACGGCCATCAGCCTCGCCGCGGTCCTCGCCGCCACCCTCGGCCTGCACCAACCGGCCCGGGCCGCCGGCTACTCCGCCTCGCTGACCACCGCCGTAGCCGGCCTGCCCGTCGCCACCGAGGTCCGCACCGGCTACAGCCGTGACCTCTTCCCGCACTGGATCGACGCCGACGGCGACGGCTGCTCCACCCGCAACGAGGTCCTGCTCGCCGAGGCCGTCTCCGCCCCCACGGTCAGCGGCACCTGCACCCTCTCCGGCGGCCGCTGGTACTCCTACTACGACAACGCCTACTGGACGCTCACCGGCGACCTGGACATCGACCACATGGTGCCGCTCGCCGAGGCCTGGGACTCCGGGGCACGCTCCTGGACCACCAGCCGCCGTCAGGCGTACGCCAACGACCTCGGCGACGCCCGCGCGCTGGCCGCCGTCACCGACAACGTCAACCAGGCCAAGGGCGACCAGGACCCGGCCACCTGGCTGCCCCCGTACGCCGCCGCCCGCTGCCGCTACGTCGGCGAGTGGGTCGCCGTGAAGATCCGCTGGCGGCTGACCGTGGACAGCGCGGAGAGGAGCGCGCTGACCAGCTGGGCGAACAACTGCCCCAGCGCGACCGTCTCGGTCAGCTACGCGTACTGACCCGCGGTGTCGCCGGCCCGCCACCTCGGCGGGCCGACGGACGTCGGCGCCGATCAGGCCAGCGCCCGCGTGATCAGTCCGTCCGGTCCCAGGTTCGCGGCCAGCAGCCGGACCGCTCTGGCCCGCCAGGTGTCGCCGTAGTCGCCCGGGGTGAACGCCTCCCCGGCCAGGAACGCGATGTCGGCGAGTCCCCGGCTGCCCCGCCAGTACGCGAGCCGGCGCGGGTCGATCGTCACCGGCCCGTACCCCTCGAAGAACCAGTCCCGCTCCCGGTCACCGATGTGCTCGCCGCCGTAGGTGCCGCCGAGCACGAACATCAGGTCGTGTTCGGGCGTGGACAGCGCCGCGTCGTCCCAGTCGATGAGCCACATCCGCCCGGGACCCGCCAGCACGTTGCCCAGGTGCGGATCCGTGTGGCACACCGTCGACGGCGTCACCTCCACCGCCAACGACGCCACCCGGTCCACCACGGCCGCGATGCGCGCAGCGTGGTCCGTCCAGATCGTCCTGGCCTCCGCCGCGATCGCGTCGACCGGCGGCGAGTCGCGCAGCAACGCCTCGGTCGCCCGGGTCGCCGCCAGGTCCGCGGCGTGGCCGGCGACCGGCAGCACGGCCGCCAGGTCCGACGTGACCGGCAGCGCGTGCGTCGCGGCCAGCACCGTGCCGAACTCGCGCCACTGGGCCTCGTCCAGGCCGCCGTCGAGGCCGTTGCGGTCACCGACCCAGGGGGTGACCGACAGGCGGCGTCCGCCCCGCTCGGACCAGAGCCGGCCGTCCCGGGTCCGCACCGGCGCGGCCACCGCCCGCACGCCCCGCTCGGCCAGCGCGCTGGGCACCACGAGCCCGGCGGCGCTGCCACCGGCCGACCACTTGATCGCGTACGAGGTCGACTCCGTGCGGCCCCGCAGGTTCTGCGCGGCGCGGTCCACCCCGCCGTCGATCGCTTCGACGGAGGTCAGGTGGATACCGAAGTCCTCGGCGACGTGGTCGATCACGGCGGGGATGCTAGCCCGTCCGTTCCCGTCCGGCCCGTGAATATCGCCGCCGTGGCACACGCCCCCGCTCACGCCCAGTGTCAGTTCACCGGCTCCGCGCACCCGGATCGGGGCCGTTGCTGATCGTTGCGCCGGCCGGGCAGACTGACGCCTGGCCGTCCACCGGGACGGTCGGGCGATCGACCTGCGGCAGCAGTAACGATCGACATGCTCCGACAGGGATCGGGGGACCATGGACGTCGCGACCGACCCGGCCGAGGGTGGGAACGAGACCGACGGCTGGTTCGACTCCTGGTTCGGCACCCTGTTCCTGGCCGGCCTCAACCTGGTGGCCGCTGCCGCGTGCCACGCCGTCGGCTGGTGGGATGCCGCCCGGACGGCCTACACGGCGGTGCCGACGATTCTGCTGCTGCGGTTGGCCGTCCTGGTCGGGCGATCCGTCCAGCGGCGTCGCCGGCTCCAGCGGGCGGGCTCGCGACGCGTCTTCGTCGGCTGGCTGGTCGCCGCACTCCTGGCCTTCGCGGCCATGTTCCCGGCCCTGGCGTACACCGGTGACGACGGGTGGGGCGTGCTCGCCGTGCTGGCCCTGTTCCTGCTGTTCCTGGGGTGCCTCGTCCCCATGGTCTTCGAGGCGCGCCGGATCACGCGGGACCGGTCGGCCGCCGGCTAGCGTTCCGCCGGCACAGCGCGAGGGCGTGCGCCGGCCGGAGACGCGCAGCCGTGGGCTGCCATGCTCTCCAACCATGCGGGTACGTCAGTACGTGTACTTCTCGTTGCGCTCGGAGCACGTACCGGCCGAGGCGATGACAACGCGGTTGGGTATGACGCCCGACGAGATCCTGGTCAGGGGCAGCAGGAGGCAGCACCCTCCCCTGCCGGCGGTCCACGCCTGGAAGATCGTCTGCCGCGATGGCGGCCTGCGGGTCGACGAGCAGATCGACCGCGTCATCGACCGGCTCGAGCCCGTCACCGGTCAGATCGCGGCCCTGGTCGCGGAGAGCGATGACGGGCAAGGAGCGGGCGTGACCGCCCAACTCCAGGTGGTGCGCTACCTCAATGACGACGAGGGCGAAGCGGAGAGTCCCCAGCCGGACGACACGGACCTGGTCCGCCTGCCCGGCCAACACCAACTTCTCGGCTGGCACCTCGACCGTCGGGTGCTGGAATTCCTGCACGACACCGGAGCCGAGCTGGACGTGGACGAGTACGGCTATGAGTGAGGCGCGGCCTGCCCGGTCGGCTGGCCGGTCGAGGCCGGAGCGGGCGGCGGAGGCGAGGTCGGCACGGACGCGGGACGCGAAGCTGGTCTCGGCGGTGGCGGATGTGAGCAGGCGGCGATCCGGCCGACCAGTGCGGGCCGTCCTGGTCCGCGCGGCGGACGCGGTCGCCCCTCGGGAGCCATCACGACCGGTCCTGACTCCACCGCCCCGATCGCGGCGAATCAAGGTACCCACTCCGGCAGGTGCCGGCATGCGGTTCCACGCCCGTCGATGGCTGGGCTGACCGCGATGGTGGCGTCCGGAAGCGGAACGGCGCTGGCGCGGCTGCTGGCGCATCGATGGGCGGAGGCGGCCACGGGGGCGGGTGCCCGGCGGTCGGAACTCGATGCCGTGCTGGCCGGTGGCGCGGCCGGTCCTTCGTTGCTTCGACGGCTGGCGCCGCCGCTCGGGTTGCACACCGCGGATCTCTTCGTGGTCGCCGGGCTCGACGTTCCGCAGGACCTGGCGGCGGCCGGCGACACCGGGCCGTGGCACGTCGGGACGGTGCTGGAGGAGGCGGCCCGGCTGACACCGCGGTCGTTACGCCGGCTGCGCGAGTTCGTCCGGTCGCTGCCCGGGCATCCGCCGGCGTGGCCCCCCGTAGCGCCACGCCACAGCTACCCGCCGGGTCCCGGCGAGATGCTGTTGCGGCTGCTGCGGAACCGGAACATCGGGCCCTACAGCCCGAAGGTGTTGTACCTGATCGGCGACGGGCCGGTGGTGTCGCACTCCACCATGGCCATGCTGGGGCCCGGCCGTACCCGCCTGACGCCCCGGTACGTGACCGCGTTCGCCACCGTCCTGGGCATCCCTGAAGACGACCTGGCCGCCGTCGCCGGAGTTCCCGCGGCCACCGCGCCACGCCGGCATCGCGACCACGTCGAGCTCGCCCGACTGGCCTGGGACGCCCGGCGACTGGACAGCGAGCAACTGTCCGAGGTGCTCGACGTCGCCCGGCGTCAGCCGTAGCCGAATGCTCCGTCGGGTGGTCGGCGCCCCGGCGGGCGACACGTGGCGTCGCACGGCCGAGCGGCAGCGGCACCGTCGGCGTCTCCATTCGCGGACACGCCATGTCGGTGGCCTCGGGTAGCTTCGGTACGGCACGGAGCACGCCGGCGAAAGGCTACGGATGGAGCTACCGGTCAGACGCGTCGAGCGGGCCGAGACGCCGGTCATGTTCGTGGCCGCCAGGGACGGGTCCGACGAGATCGGGCCCGCCTGGGACCACCTGGAGACCGTCCTCGGCTCACTGCGCGGACGGACGTTCCTCGGCGTGTTCGACGACTCCGGCAGCTATCGGTGCTGCGTGCAGGTGCGAGCCGGCGACGATCCCGACCGGCTCGGTCTCCGATCGGGCACCGTTCCGGGAGGGCGGTACCTGAGGGCGATCGTGCGTGGTCCCCAACCCGCCGCCTATGCCCTGCTCACTCCGACCTTCGCGCAGTTGCGACGCTCGGGCGACCGGGACGACACCCGCCCCAGCATCGAGTACTACCGCCGCCACGACCGGATCGACCTGCTGATGCCGGTCCGGGGCGAACTCCGAATCGACGCCCCACCTCCGACCGGCCAGCCGTAACCTGTGCGGAGATGATCGTCCGGCCGGACGTGCGACGCCCGGCTGCGACGAACCTGTCACCCCCGTCCAGACAGCCGACACACTGGAGGTTCCGTGGCCAAGGGCTACTGGGTCAGCGCGTACCGTGCCATCACGGACCCGGAGAAGCTGGCCGCCTACAACGAGTTGGCCGGTCCCGCCGTCCGGGCCGGCGGCGGTCGGGTCCTCTCCCGCGGCGACCGGGTCGTCGCACACGACGCCGGGATCGCCGGGCGCACTCTCCTGATCGAGTTCGACAGCTTCGAACAGGCCGTCGCGGCCCACGAGAGCGAGGCCTACCAGAAGGCGCTGGCCGCCCTCTCGGACGGCGTCGAACGCGACTTCCGCATCATCGAAGGCGTCGACTGACCGGGGCGACCACGCCAACGTCTGCGAGGTAACCGCTTGTCGCAGGGCGCTGTCCCTCGACAGCCTGCCTCTGGGGACCCCTGGCGGTCAGGCTACCGTCCGCCGGGTGAGCGAAACCCCCCTGTCCGAAGTCATGTCGGAACACGTGGAGACCCGGACCCCGGAGAGCTACGAGCGCTTCCTCAGGCTCTTCCGGGCCTCCACCGTCGGCATTGTCGCCAGCGGAATGCCCGCTCACGGCGTGGGCCGCCTCGTTCCCGCCTCGGGCGAACTCACCGCTGCGGGCAACAGTTCTGGCTCAGCCCCGCCCGCGCCGGACTTCCGGTCACCCTCTGGATCGACGCCACCGTCGTTCACCTGCTCATCAACGGCGTCCGACTCAAGACCGTCCCGTCCCGCCTCACCCCGGCGCATTTGCGCCAGCTCCTCGCCGACGACGGCCAACCCGCCGGACCGCCACCGCAGCCCGCGTCCCAGCCGCTCCAGGTCGAACGCCGCGTCGGCTGCCGAGGATCCCTGGTCATTGCCGGTCAACGCATCCACGTCGGCATCGCCCACGCCGGCCGCACCCTCACCGCCGAAGTCGCCGACACCACCTTCCGCGTCCACGACGGCAACCAGCTGATCACCGAGGTCGCTCAACCCACCACCAAGGCCATCGCTAGATTCAAAGCCCGTGAACCGGAGCCCGGGCGACGGGCAGCGGACAGAGCAGCCGGTCCACTCGCCCGTCCCAGCGGCCAAGGCAAGGAGCAGCAGCCCGGTGAGCTTCCACATGCACCTGCGGGCCACGGCCCCCAACGACGTCCCAGAGGACTACTCGTCGCTGCGTGACTTCATGTGGGTCGCCTGGGAGGCGCACCCGGAGGAGTACGCGGCGGGCATCGCCGATTCCATCGATAAGGACTTCGGCCGCGTCGACGAGCTCTACACCAAGGGCGTGGACCGAGGCGACGCTACAAGTGCCGCCAGCACTCTGCCGATCTTCGGCGGCCGTCACGTACACAGCCCAACAAAGGACCAACCGCCGTTCGTCATCCTGAACCCGGCCGAGGTACGCGGGGTAGCGGAGTTCCTCCGGACCGTTTCGTTCGACGAACGCTGGGAGATCGCGGGGACGCACGACGGGTGGGAAGACGAGAACCGGAGCACCTTCCTCGACTACCACAACGACCTGCGCACCTTCTACCAGCGGGCCGCGCAAGCCGGACATGCCGTCATCAAAGCCTTTCGGTACTAGGCAGTGTCTTCAAAGGATCTCGGTGTCGGATGATGTAGGGCGTGGGTCGTCGCTACGAGTTGTCTGACGTCGAGTGGGAAGCGCTGTCGAGGTATCTGCCGTCGGCGGTGACGGGTGGTCGGCCTCGGGTCGATGACCGGCGGATGCTCAACGGGATCGTGTGGAAGATCCGGGCCGGTGCGGCGTGGCGTGATGTGCCGGCCCGGTACGGGTCCTGGCAGTCGATCTACACCCGTTTCCGCAGGTGGGCCCTCGATGGCACGTTCGAGCGGATGCTCGCCGGGGTCCAGGCCGACGCGGATGCGGCAGGGGATATCGACTGGCTGGTATCGGTCGACTCGACCATCGTGCGGGCCCACCAGCACGCCGCCGGCGCTAAAGGGGGCGCCGGGAATCGGACGAACCACAAGATCACGCCCTCGGTCGATCTCGAGGTGGACTGACCACCAAGATTCACCTCGCCTGCGACGGCCTGGGCCGGACCCTTGCGTTCGTGCTCTCCGGCGGCAACGTCAACGACTGCACCCGTTTCACCCAGGTCCTCGCCGGCATCCGTGTCGAGCGTTCGGGTCCCGGCCGGCCCCGCGTCCGTCCGGACCACGTCATCGCCGACAAGGGCTACAGCTCCAAGGCCATCCGCGCCGACCTACGCCGGCGAGGCATCGGGCACACGATCCCGGAGCGCGCCGACCAGCAGGCAAACCGCCGCAGGCGAGGCAGCCGCGGTGGCCGGCCACCGGTGTTCGACAAGCAGATCTACAAGCGGCGCAACGTCGTCGAACGCTGCTTCAACCGGCTCAAGCAGTGCCGCAGCGTCGCCACCCGCTATGACAAGACCGCGACGTCGTATCAGGCCACCGTCACCATCGCCGCGCTACTCCAATGGTTGTGAACCTTTGAAGACACGGCCTAGCGCGTCAGGCAACGGTTGGAGTTCGGCAAACCCGAACCGACTCGAAGCAGTGCTAGCCGGCTCGATCCGCAGCCGGCCGCCCTGGCACAAGATCGTCTAGCCGGACGTGTCACCCACGTCCTGAGACTGGTCTGTCACGCACGTCCTGAGGCCCGACACCCCTGTCCGGTCTCGAAACCTGCGTGACTGATCGTTCTCAGGACCTGCGTGACACTTCTTGCCGACCAGGGCTCATCATGATGGGCATGGCCGTACCTCAGCCCGCCGCTCCCGATGCCCTTGCCGAGGCGGTCCGACAAGAGTTGGTTGCCGCTGGCCTGCACATACTGCCTCGGGAACCTCGGGAGACCTTCCCTGGCACCGGTGTCTCGGTTCAAGGCAATGATGATGAGCCAGGAGTATGGATCGATTGGATGGTCAGTGACGCCTTGGGCGACGCGGCCGTCAGGGCCCTCCAAGCGGGCGCGTACCGGCGCGACGGCTCGGAGATGCATCCCGCCATCCGGCATTCCTCGACGGTCAAGTTCGCGATGACTGCGGCGATTGCGGAAATTCTTGAAGCTGCTGGATTCCGGGTAGAGCGAGACGCCGATGACTATCGGCCGGGTGAGTTGCTGGTGCTGGACCGGCAGTCCGGACCCACCTGGCGTGACCCGGTAGGTCCACCGCTCGCCGGCCTAGGCGGGTACATGCCCGGCGTGCGGGTGCAGCTCATTGACGGCGAGTATGCCGGGTCCATCACCACGGTCAGGGAAGCTTGGCACACAAGGTCGCTGCAAGAGCCGCCAGACGTGTATCTCGTTGAGCATCCGCTGGGGAGCGGAAAGCTCCAGGTCCCCGCGTCGGCCGTCGCGCTTGTCTGCGAGGACAACTAGCGACTGTGACTGTGACACACGTCTTCATATCGATGTGTCACGCAGGTCCCGAGACCGGACATGCCGGCAGCCGGTCGTCGGGCTTACTGGGACCGGCCGAACTCGGCGTAGTGCGTCTGCCCCTCGTCGAGCGCACGGAGGGCTGCCTGAACCCGCCGAGCCATGGACGGTCGCAGGAGCGGCACGGCGTCGTCATACCCGAGGAAGCGAAGCCCGGTCAGCTCCGCGTCGTCGGCATGAGAGCTGCGGCCTGGTCCTCGTCGAGCTGGCCGCCGTCGAAGATGAACATGATGCCGTCCGGCCAGACCCCGTGGGCGGGGATCCAATCGACCAGGAGGAGACGGGTGATGGGGAGGTCGAGACCGATCTCCTCGCGGACCTCCCGCCAGCAGGCGGCCAGGGGCGATTCGTCGGCGTCGGCAATGCCACCGGGGATGTCGAGAAAGGGCTTGTAGCCCGGCACAACCAAGAGCACCCGGTCCCTGTGGTCTCGGATCAGGGCTCCGCCGGCTACTCGCCGCGTGGAAGTCGTCCGGCGATGCCGGGGTTGAACTCCTTCTCTGGCTCACCCTCGGCGGATAGGTCGTTGGCCAACGTCACCGCATCACCGTACTGAATGGCAGGCAGAATCACACCAACACCTCAGCTCGCCAGCAGCAGCTTGGCGCGCTGCTGGAAGGTAACGACGGCCGGCTGCTTCGCGTACGGGACCAGATGCTGACCTACCTGGGTCAGGTGCTCTCTCGAACTGGTGTTCGCGCAGCTCAGGAGGGGTGACGGCGTCACTTGGCGTTGAAGTAGTTCGCCTCCGGGTGGTGCACCACGATCGCGTCGGTGGCCTGCTCCGGCACGAGCTGGAACTCCTCGGACAGCTGCACCCCGATCCGCTCCGCGCCCAGCAGCCCGACGATCTTCGCCCGGTCCTCCAGGTCCGGGCAGGCCGGGTAGCCGAACGCGAACCGGCAGCCCCGGTAGTCGGTGCGCAGCAGGCCGGCCAGGTCGGCCGGGTCGTCGTCGGCGACGGTGCCGCCGCCGGGCAGGGTCAGCTCGGTGCGGATCCGCCGGTGCCAGTACTCGGCCAGCGCCTCGGTGAGCTGCACGGACAGGCCGTGCACCTCCAGGTAGTCGCGGTACTCGTTGCCGGCGAACATCTTCGCCGTGTACTCGCTGATCGGCTGGCCGACGGTGACCAGCTGCAACGCCACCACGTCGAGCTGGTCGCCCTTGGGGCGGAAGTAGTCGGCCAGGCAGAGCCGGCGCTCCTGCCGCTGCCGGGGGAAGGAGAACCGGGCCCGCTCGGACTGGGCGTTCTCGTCCAGCACCACCAGGTCGTTGCCCTCGGAGTAGGCCGGGAAGTAGCCGTACACCACGGCCGCCTCCAGGACCTGGTCGGCGGTGAGCCGGTCCAGCCAGTACCGCAGCCGCGGCCGGCCCTCGGTCTCCACCAGTTCCTCGTAGGACGGGCCCTGGCCGCCGCGCGACCCGCGCAGCCCCCACTGGCCGAGGAAGGTGGCCCGCTCGTCCAGCAGCGCCGCGTAGTCGGCCAGCGGCACGCCCTTGACCACGCGGGTGCCGAAGAACGGCGGGGTGGGCACCGCCACGTCGGTGGCCACGTCGGAGCGGACCGAGGCGTCGTCGAGGTCGGGCAGCGCCTCGCGGACCACGGCCCGCTGCCGCTCCCGGCGTTCCCGGCGGGCCGCCAGGGCGGCCTCGCGCGCCGGGTCGACCAGCGGCGCGCCGCCCCGCTTGGCCGTCATCACCCGGTCCATCAGGGACAGCCCCTCGAACGCGTCGCGGGCGTAGTGCACCTGGCCGGGGAAGATCGACCGCAGGTCGTCCTCGACGTACGCGCGGGTCAGCGCCGCCCCGCCGAGCAGCACCGGCCAGCGCTCGGCCACCCCGCGGGTTGCCATCTCGGCCAGGTTCTCCTTCATGATGACGGTGCTCTTGACCAGCAGCCCGGACATGCCGATCGCGTCGGCGCGGTGCTCCTCGGCGGCGTCCAGGATCGCGGCGATCGGCTGCTTGATGCCGATGTTGACGACCTCGTAGCCGTTGTTGGACAGGATGATGTCGACCAGGTTCTTGCCGATGTCGTGCACGTCGCCCTTGACGGTGGCGAGCACGATGCGCCCCTTGCCGCCGTCGTCGGCCTTCTCCATGTGCGGCTCCAGGTAGGCCACCGCGGTCTTCATCACCTCGGCGGACTGGAGCACGAACGGCAGCTGCATCTGCCCGGAGCCGAACAGCTCGCCGACCACCTTCATGCCGTCCAGCAGCAGGTCGTTGATGATCGAAAGCGGGGCACGCCCCTCGGCCATCGCGGTGTCCAGGTCGGCTTCGAGGCCGTTGCGCTCGCCGTCGATGATCCGCCGCTTGAGCCGCTCGTCCAGTGGCAGCGCGGCCAGTTCCTCGGCCCGGGTGGCCCGGGCGGAGGCGGCGTCGACGCCCTCGAAGGCCTCGATGAACCGCTGCACCGGGTCGTACCCCTCACGGCGGCGGTCGTAGACCAGGTCGAGCGCGACCTCGCGCTGCTCGTCGGGGATCCGCGCCATCGGAAGGATCTTGCTGGCGTGCACGATCGCCGAGGTCAGCCCGGCCTCGCGGCACTCGTGCAGGAAGACGGAGTTGAGCACCTGGCGGGCGGCCGGGTTGAGGCCGAAGGAGACGTTGGAGATGCCGAGGGTGAAGTTGACCCCCGGGTAGCGGGCCGCGATCTCCCGGATCGCCTCGATCGTCTCGATGCCGTCGCGGCGGGTCTCCTCCTGGCCGGTGGCGATCGGGAAGGTCAGCGCGTCGATGAGGATGTCCTCCCGGCGCATCCCCCACCGGCCGGTCAGGTCGTCGATCAGGCGGGCCGCGACGCGTACCTTCCACTCCCGGGTACGGGCCTGGCCCTCCTCGTCGATGAGCAGGGCGACCACGGCCGCGCCGTGCTCCTTGACCACCGGCATCACCCGGGCGTAACGGGAGTCGGGGCCGTCGCCGTCCTCGAAGTTGACCGAGTTGACCACGCAGCGGCCGCCGAGCATCTCCAGCCCCGCCTCGACCACGGCCGGCTCGGTGGAGTCCAGCATGATCGGCAGGGTGGAGGCGGTGGCGAACCGGCCGGCCAGCTCGCGCATGTCGGTGGTGCCGTCGCGGCCCACGTAGTCGACGCAGAGGTCGAGCAGGTGCGAGCCGTCCCGGGCCTGGCTGCGGGCGATCTCCACGCAGGACTGCCAGTCGGCGGCGAGCATCGCCTCGCGGAACGCCTTGGAGCCGTTGGCGTTGGTCCGCTCCCCCACCATCAGGACGCTGGCGTCCTGGGCGAACGGGACCGGGTGGTAGATCGAGGAGACGCCGGCCTCCGGGCGCGGCTCGCGGGCCACCGGCCGGGTGCCGCGCAGCCGCTCCACCAGCACCCGGATGTGCTCCGGGGTGGTGCCGCAGCAACCGCCGACCAGGGCGACGCCATAGTCGGCGACGAACCGCTCCAGGGCGTCGGCCAGCTCCACCGGGGTCAGCGGGAAGTACGCCCCGTCGGCGGTCAGCACCGGCAGGCCGGCGTTCGGCATCACCGAGATCGGGATCCGCGAGTGGCGGGCCAGGTAGCGCAGGTGCTCGCCCATCTCGGCCGGGCCGGTCGAGCAGTTGAGCCCGACCAGGTCGACGCCGAGCGGCTCGATCGCGGTCAGCGCGGCGCCGATCTCGCTGCCCAGCAGCATGGTCCCGGTGGTCTCCATGGCGACCTGGCAGATGATCGGCACGTCGAGGCCCAACTCGGCGCGGGCCCGCTTCGACCCGACCACCGCGGCCTTCACCTGGAGCAGGTCCTGACAGGTCTCGATGATCAGCGCGTCCGCCCCACCGGCGATCAGGCCGGCCGCGTTCTCCCGGTACGCGTCGCGCAGCGAGGCGTACGTGGCGTGGCCGAGGGTGGGCAGCTTGGTGCCCGGCCCCATCGAGCCGAGCACGAAGCGCGGCTGCGCCTCGGTGGCGTACGCGTCGGCGGCCTCCCGGGCGAGCCGCGCGCCGGCCTCGGAGAGCTCCCGGATCCGCCCGGCGATGCCGTACTCGGCGAGGTTCGGCAGGTTGGCGCCGAAGGTGTTGGTCTCGACGCAGTCCGCGCCGGCGGCCAGGTAGGCGTCGTGCACGCCGCGGACCACGTCGGGCCGGGTGACGTTGAGGATCTCGCTGCATCCCTCGAGACCGTCGTAGTCGTCGAGGGTCAGGTCGGCGGCGTGGAGCATGGTGCCCATCGCCCCGTCGGCGATGAGGATCCGGTCGGCCAGCACGTCGAGCAACGAAGTCCGCACAGGGCCAGGTTAGTGCGGCGACTCGGAGCGCGGTCGTGGCACGGGCCGGTTCCCACATACTGTCAGCCGGATCACCGTACCCTTTCGTCCCTTTCGCCACGGTGGTCCCCCGGGCGGACCGGCGCGGCCGACGGGCCGCATCCCACGCCGGCACGTAGGCTGACGGACGTGAAGGACATCAGGGACGCGACCGTGCGACGGTTCCCGACCGGGGCGCGGCCCGCGCCGCGCCGGGCGGGAGTCGTCGCAGGCGGGGCGCACGGTACGGCAGCGACCCGGCGCCGCTGCCGGCGAGCAGGGTGGGTGACGGCGTGACCGAGTTCGACGGGCTGCCGGTGCTCCGGTCGCCGGTGGCCATCGCGGCCTTCGAGGGCTGGAACGACGCCGCGGACGCCTCCACCGCCGCCGTGGAGCACCTGGAGCAGGTCTGGCAGGCCCGGGAGGTGACCGAGCTGGACCCGGAGGACTTCTACGACTTCCAGGTGAGCCGCCCGACCATCACGATGGCCGAGGGCGAGACCCGACGGGTGGAGTGGCCCACCACCCGCTTCATGGTGGCCAGCCCGGAGGGCACCGAGCGGGACGTGGTGCTGATCCGGGGCATCGAGCCGAGCATGCGCTGGCGCACCTTCTGCGAGCAGGTGCTGGAGATCTGCCACAGCCTGGAGGTCGAGCGGGTGGTGCTGCTCGGCGCGCTGCTGGCCGACGTGCCCTACACCCGGCCGCTGCCGATCAGCGGCAGCGCGTCGGACGCCGACGCGGCCAAGCGCTACCAGCTCACCCCGACCCGCTACGACGGCCCGACGGGCATCGTCGGGGTGCTGCACGACGCCTGCACCCGGGCCGAGGTCGACGCGGTGTCGTTCTGGGTGCACGTGCCGCACTACGCCAACAATCCGCCCTGCCCCAAGGCCACCCTCGCCCTGCTGCACCGGGTCGAGGAGGTGCTCGACCTGCCGGTGCCGATGGCCGACCTCGCCGAGGAAGCCGCCGAGTGGGAGCAGCGGGTGCGCAGCGCCGCCGAGCAGGACGCCGAGCTCGGTGAGTACGTCCGCGAGCTGGAGGAACGGGTCGGCGACGCCGGCATCACCCCGTTGACCGGCGACGAGATCGCCCAGGAGTTCGAGAAGTACCTGCGCCGCCGGGGCGGCTCCGCCGGTCCGACCGCCGGCTCCTGGTAACTCCGCTTCCGACGAGAGGCCGGGTCCCCCACCGGGACCCGGCCTCTCGTCATGTCCGCCCCGGCGCCGGTCAGGCGGCCAGCACCAGACCGTCGACCCCGGCGGCGAGGCGCTGCTCCTGAGGGCGTGGTGCGCCGCGAGGACGACGCCGAGCAGATCAGCTACCGACCCACCGAGAAGGGCCAGGCGCTCGCCCCGGCCCTCGGCGCGGTGCAGACCTGGGCCGACCGGTGGCGGGCCGGCGACCTGGGCGCCCGGCCAGGCCGCCTCGACGGCTGCCGTCGCAGTCCGCGCTGACCCCGCACGTCCGGAATCCGGAGATCGGCTCGTGTCGCGCTTCCCTCGACACACCCGCTACGGCATCCTAGGAACCTAGCTGTGATCGAGGAGGCGGATGTGCAGATCAACCCGGGCGCGGCCGAGTTCCCCCACCGGCAGATCGCCGCGCAGCTCAAGGCGCAGGTCCGGCGCGGCGACTGGGCGCCCGGCGAGCGACTGCCGTCCATCCCGGCCATCGCCGAGATGTTCGGTGTGGCGAAGCAGACCGTGCAGCGCGCCGTCGACCAACTGCGGGTCGAGGGCATCCTGATCACGAAACCCGGCTCCGGTACGTACGTGCGCGGCACCCGGCGTCGGCTCAACCGGCTCTCCCGCGGCCGCTACGGCGGCTTCCGCGGCTACCACACCGACCTGGCCGCCCGGTACCGGCAGCAACTGGTCTCCGTCGGCCGCTCCCCCGCCCCGCCCGAGGTGGCCGACGCGTTCGGGGTGGCCGACGGCACCGACCTGCTCTGCCGGCGGCACCTGGTCCGCACCGACGACTCACCGGTCGAGGTGGGCGCGTCCTGGTTCCTGCCGGCCGACACCGCCGGCACCTCGCTGGAGCGGGCCGAGGCGTTCGGCCGCCCGCTCTACCAGGAGGCCGAGGAGGTCACCGGCCGCCGGTACGTCACCGCCACCGACACCATCAGCGCCCGCCAGCCCAGCCGGGAGGAGGCGGAGATCCTCCAGATCCGCCCCGATACCCCGGTGCTGCACCTGCTGCACGTGGCGTACGACGAGCAACGCAAGCCGATCGAGGTCGCCCAGGCCACCTGGCCCGGCCCGATGACCACCCTCACCGAGGAGTACCGGGTCCCGGCCCCCGCCGAACAACCCGACCCCGACCCGGGCCTCGTCCTCGGCTGACCGCCCCCCAGCCCTCCCGCCCTCTCCTCCCCACGCGCGATCTTGCACTTTCTGCCCCGACCAATCGGGCATCAACGGCACCCTGCGGGCGGTAAGTGCAAGATCGGCGGGGCAGGGCGGGGCGGGGTGAGGGGGGCGGCTCAGAGGCGGATGCCGAGGAGGGCGTCGACGGTGTCGGCGAAGAGCTTCGGGGCGGCGGCGTCGTCGGCGACCCCGGCGAGGGCCTGCTCGGCCCAGGCGTCCGCCACCGCCAGCGCGCCCGGGGTGTCCAGGTCCTCGGCGAGGCGCGCGCGTACCCCGGCCAGCAGCTCGTCCCCGGCGGGGCCGGCCGGCGCGGCGGCGGCCCGCCGCCAGCGGGCCAGTCGCTCCCGCGCCACCGCCAGCAGCTCGTCGGTCCACGACCGGTCGGTGCGGTAGTGCCCGCTCAGCAGGGCCAGCCGGACCGCCATCGGGTCCACCCGGTCGGCCCGCAGCCGGGAGACGAAGACGAGGTTGCCCCGCGACTTCGACATCTTCTCGCCGTCGAGACCGATCATGCCGGCGTGCACGTAGTGGTCGGCGAACGGCGCCTGACCGGTGAGCCGCTCGGCGTGCGCCGCGGAGCACTCGTGGTGCGGGAAGAGCAGGTCGTTGCCGCCGCCCTGCACGGAGATCCGGTCGCCGAGCAGGTTCAGCGCGATCACCGCGCACTCGATGTGCCAGCCCGGCCGCCCGGGGCCCAGCTCACCGCCCGGCCAGGACGGCTCGCCCTCGCGGGCGCCCCGCCACAGCAGCGGGTCGAGCGGGTCGCGCTTGCCGGCCCGGTCCGGGTCGCCGCCGCGCTCCGGGAAGATCTCCAGCATCTCGGCCCGGGACAGGTTGGACTCGTAGCCGAACTCGCCGGTGGCGGTGATGTCGAAGTAGACGTCGCCGGTGCCGTCGTCGAGCCGGTACGCCGCACCGTCCTTGAGCAGGACGAGGACCTTGTCGGCGATGTCCGGGATCGACTCGACCGCCCCGACGTAGTGCGCCGGCGGGATGATCCGCAGCGCCTCCATGTCCTCCCGGAACAGCGCCGTCTCCCGCATCGCCAGGACCTTCCAGTCCTCGCCGTCGCGGGCGGCCCGCTCCAGCAGCGGGTCGTCGATGTCGGTGACGTTCTGCACGTACCGGACGGTCAGCCCGGCGTCGCGCCACATCCGCTGGACCAGGTCGAAGCTGATCATGGTGGCGGCGTGCCCGAGGTGGGTGGCGTCGTACGGGGTGATGCCGCAGACGTACATCGTGGCGTCGCCGTCCGGCCGGCTCGGGTGCAGACCCTGCCGCGCCGAGTCGTACAACCTCAGCGGCTCGCCCTCGCCCGGCAGCCGTGGCACCTCGTGTCCCGCCCAAGACTCCATGACCGCCAGCCTAACGAGCCGTCAGGCCGCCGGGTGGCGCCCCTCGGGTGATCAACACGACAACGGCTCACATGGGCGGCCAGGGCATCGCCGGCCAGTCCTCCGGGGGCAGCGGGAAGCGGCCGGTGTCGCGCAGCCGGTCGACCCGGGCCGCCAGCTCGGCGACCTCACTGATGGTCAGGTGCTCGGCCAGCTCGTCGCCGAGCGCGCCGGTGAGCAGGCCGGCCAGCGCGTCGAGCATCTGCACGGCGTCGGCGGGCAGCTCCCGGCCGGCCCAGCCCCAGAGCACCGTCCGCAGCTTCTCCTCGACGTGGAAGCAGACGCCGTGGTCGACGCCGTAGATCCGGTCATCCGGGCCGACGATGACGTGTCCACCCTTGCGGTCCGCGTTGTTGATCACCGCGTCGAGGACGGCGAGCCTGGCCAGCCGCGGGTCGTCGGCGTGCGCCAGGGCGTACGCGGCCCCGTCGTCGTCGCGCGCCGCCGCGACCGGGAACCAGCGCGGCGGCACCGCCTCGGCCGGCACGAAGCCGACCAGCGGTTCGGCGTCCTCCGGCTCGTCGATCCAGAGCTGGCAGGAGCCGGGCCCGAACGGGCCGTCGCGCAGCACCGTGGGCGGCACCAGGTCCCACCCGGTCGCCCGGGAGACCAGGTACGCCGACACCTCGCGCCCGGCGAGGGTGCCGTCCGGGAAGTCCCAGAGCGGCCGCTCGCCGCGCACCGGCTTGTACACGCAGCGCGCGGTCGCCCCGTCCAGGGTGAGGATGCCGCGCAGGGTGGTGTTGGAGGCGTCGACCAGCCGCCCCTCCAGGGTCAGCTCACCGTCGGTGAGCAGCCGCACCGCGGCGGCACCGTCCTGTCGGGGCTGGAGTTCCGACGAGGTCACCGGTGATAACCGTTGTGCCGCGGGCAGAGGTGGCCGGCCGGGTCCAGCGGCTGGCCGCAGAGCGGGCAGGGCGGTCGGCCGGCGTTGACCACGCGGCGGGCCCGCTCGATGAAGGCGCGCGTCGCCTCGGGGGTCAGCCGGACCCGGAGCCGGTCCAGGTCGTCGTCCGGCTCGTCCGGATCCTCGTCCTCGTCGTCGTCGGCCTCGCCCAGCTCGACCTCGACCTCGGTCTCGCCGACCGCGATCGCCTCGATCACCACGGTGGCGCTGTCCACGTCGAAGGCCAGGCCCAGCGTGCCGACCCGGAACTCCTCGTCGACCGGGGTGTCCAGCGGTTCGTTGTCGCCGACGGCGGGGGCGGCCTCCGGCAGGTCGACGCCGAACCGGCGCTGCGCCTCGGAGAGCAGCTCCTCCAGCTTCTCGGCGAGCAGGGTCACCTGGACCTTCTCCAGCGCGACGCTGACCAGCCGGCCACCGCCGCGCGCCTGGAGGAAGAACGTGCGCTCCCCCGGCGGGCCGACGGTTCCGGCGACGAACCGCTCCGGCGGCTCGAAGGCGTGCACCTGGTGGGTCATACCCACGACCCTATCCGGAGGGTGGAAGCGTCGCGTACCGCACCGACGGCGAATCCGCCCAGGGCGAAACGCCGACCCCCGGACCGGGCGTAGCCGGGCGTGGCGGGCCGGCTCACCGGGCGGCCCCGGCGCCGCCGCCCACCGCCGCGTCCGAGTCCACCGGTCGCGTCGCCCGCCGGCGCCGCTTGCGCGGCGGCGGCACCAGGGCGGCCAGGTCCCCACCGGTGTCGTTGAGCCGGACCAGGAACGGCCGCAGCGGCGTGTACCGGATCGCGGTCACCGACGCCGGGTCCGCGACGATCCGCTGGAACAGATCCAGGTGTACGCCGAGCGCGTCCGCCACGATGGCCTTGATCACATCGCCGTGGCTGCACGCCAGCCACACCGCCTCCGGCCCGTGCTCGGCGCTCACCCGGGCGTCCCAGGAGCGGACCGCCGCCACCGCCCGCGCCGACATCGCCGCCATCGACTCCCCCTCCGGGAAGACCGCCGCGCTCGGGTGCTGCTGGACCACCGGCCAGAGCGGCTCCTTCGCCAGCTTCTTCAACGGCTGCCCCTCCCAGCTGCCGTAGCCGCACTCGATCAGCCCGTCCTCGATCACCGGCTCCGCCTGCGGCAGGGCCAGCTCCAGGGTCTGCCGGCAGCGGATCAGCGGGCTGCTCACCACCGCCGCCAGGGGCAGCCCGGCCAGCCGCGCGCCGACCGCCGTGGCCTGGGCCCGACCGGTCTCGTCCAGCTCGACCGGTTGCCGGCCGGCCAGCCCACCGTCGGCGTTCGCGGTGGTCCGGCCGTGTCGCAGAAGCAGAAGGGTCGCCACGCTGACCACCCTAGGCGGTCACCGGCGCACTCCACTCGACACCGGGCCCCCGAGCGGGTGCCCGGTTCCGGTACGGGCCGGATCGAGCCCTGGGCGCGACCGGGCCGACGTGCGCCGCGCCGGGCTGGGGGCGGGCGTGGGTCGTGCCGCGCCGGGTGGAGTGCCGGACCGGGGCGGGTGCGCCGGGGCAGAGGCCGGGCTGGGCACGCGCCGGCCTCGGCCCGGTGGACGGTCTGGACGTACCTCGGGCTGGACCGGTCTGCCGGGACAAATGCCCCGTCAGGCGGCGCCGGCGCCGGCGCCTGAGCGTAGGGCGTCGGTGGAACGCCGTGTACGTCTCGGCCCGTCTGCGACAGCAATGGCGTTCCACTCACGCTCTGCCGGTGTGGTGGGGGTGGGATCTCGGACGGGCTGCGCTCGGTGGTCGTTTCGTGCCGGCGACGGATGAGCCCGATGTCCGGTTCCGGGGTGTGGTGGGGGGCCGTCGTGGGGGCGGAATGGTGGCGGGGGCGGGGTCGTTGAACCCTGGTGAACGACCGAGGAGGACCGCGCCCCGCCCGGCGGGGCGCCGCCGCCGGGGAATGACGGTGGGCCGCCGGTCGTTGTACCTGGTTCCGGCGCCGCGACGTGGCCCGCCCCCCGGCGAGAGCCCCGCGAGCGGCCGGATTTCCCCCGAAGACCTTCCTGAGCGCTTGACGGTGCTTGCGCACACCCCCGTGTGCGCCGACCCCCGAATGGAGCTACCCCCATGACCACGATGATCCGCAAGAGCGTGCTCGGTATCGCTGGTCTCGCGTTCGCCGGTGGTCTGGCCGCCGGCCCCCTGAACCACCACGACGCCACCCCGGTCACCGCCACCACGCCGGTCGCGGCCGTGCAGGCCGACAAGCCCGACGCCGGCAAGCTGATCCCGCACGGCGTGCAGGGCACGCAGTCGCGCATCGACCTCAACGACGAGCAGAGCGCCAACGTCAAGGCCATCATCGCCGCCACCAAGAAGGCCGGCCTGCCCGAGCGCGCCGCGGTCATCTCGATCGCCACCAGCCTGCAGGAGTCGAAGCTGGAGAACCTCGGCCACCTCGGCGACCGCAACGACCACGACTCGCTGGGCCTGTTCCAGCAGCGCCCCTCCAGCGGTTGGGGCACCCCCGAGCAGATCACCGACCCCGAGTACGCCACCCTGGCCTTCCTCAAGGGCCTCAAGCAGGTCGACGGCTGGCAGGACATGCCCCTGACCGACGCCGCCCAGACCGTCCAGGTCTCCGCCTACCCCGACGCCTACGCGCAGTGGGAACAGCAGGCCGCCGACCTCGTCACCCAGCACTGGAACAGCTGACCCGCCTGAACGACCGCCGGCCGGCACCCCGAACCCGGGGTGCCGGCCGGCGGCGTCGACGGGTCAGGTCGCGCTGATGGTGCCGGTGAGCAGCAGGCAGAGCACCAGCGTGCCCAGCGCCACCCGGTACAGCACGAACAGGTAGAGCGTGTGGTGGGCTACGTAGCGCAGCAGCCAGGCGATGGCGGCGTAGCCGATGACGAAGGCGATCGCGGTGGCGACGATCATCTGCGCCACGCTCGGCGCGGCCGTACCGGGCTCGGCCGGCTGGAAGACGTCGCCGAGGCTGAACACGCCCGACAGCACCACGGCGGGGATGGCCAGCAGGAACGAGTACCGGGCCGCGGTCTCCCGGGTGAGGTTGAGCAGCAGGCCGAAGGTGAGCGTGCCGCCGGACCGGGACACGCCGGGAATCAGCGCCATCGCCTGGGCGAAGCCCATGATGACGCCGTCGCGCATCCGGAAGTTCTCCAGCGTGCGGGTCTGCCGGCCCCAGTACTCGGCGAAGGCGAGCACCAGCGCGAAGAAGATCAGCGTGAAGGAGATCAGGTAGAGGTTGCGGGCGGTGTCGCGGATGGCGTCCTTGAACAGCAGGCCCAGCACGCCGATCGGGATGGTGCCGACGATGACGTACCAGCCCATGCGGTAGTCGAGGCTGGAGCGCACCGACGTGTCGGTGATCCCGAGGAACCAGGTACGGACGATCCGCCAGATGTCCTTGAAGAAGTAGATGAGCACCGCGGCCTCGGTGCCCAGCTGGGTCACCGCGGTGAACGACGCCCCGGCGTCGCGGCCGAAGAAGATCGCCGAGGTGATCCGCAGGTGCCCCGAGGAGGAGACCGGCAGGAACTCGGTGAGCCCCTGGACGATGCCCAGGACGATGGCCTCGACCCAGGTCACTCGCCGACTCCGGACAGCTCGAGCGCCTCGGCGACGGTACGCAGGGTCTGCACGCCGCTGTCCCGGTCGGCGACGAACAGGGTCACCGACAGGGTGGTGACGCCGGCCGCCGCGTACTCCCGCATCCGCTCGGCGATGCGCTCCTTGGGACCGAGCAGCGAGGTGCGGTCGATGAACTCCATCGGCACCGCCGCGGCGGCGTCGCGCTGCCGCTTGGCCAGGTAGAGGTCCTGCACCTCGCGGGCGGCGTCGCCGTAGCCCATCCGGGTGGCGAGCTGGTTGTAGAAGTTCTGCTGCCGGCTGCCCATGCCACCGACGTACAGGGCGGCGTACCAGCGGACCAGCTCGGCGCAGGTGGCGATGTCGTCGCCGACCACCACCGGCACCGACGGGACCACGTCGAACCCGGCCAGCTCCTTGCCGACCTTCGCCCGGCCGGCCCGGACCGAGGCGAGCTGTTCCTCGGCGAACTCGGGGGCGTAGAAGACGGCCAGCCAGCCGTCGGCGATCTCGCCGGCCAGCTCCAGGTTCTTCGGGCCGACCGCGGCCAGGTAGATCGGGATGTGCTCACGCGGCGGGTGGAAGCCGAGCCGCAGCGCCTTGCCGGGGCCGTCGGGCAGCGGCAGGGTGTAGTGCTCGCCGTCGTACGCGACCTCCTTGCGGGCGATCGCCAGCTTCACGATGTCGACGTACTCCCGGGTCCGGGCCAGCGGCTTGGCGAACCGGACGCCGTGCCAGCCCTCGGAGACCTGCGGGCCGGACACCCCCAGGCCGAGCCGGAACCGACCGCCGGAGAGGGCGTCGATGGTCGCCGCCGTCATCGCGGTCATCGCCGGGGTGCGGGCGGGGATCTGCATCACCGCGCTGCCCACGTCGATCCGCTCGGTCTGCCCGGCCATCCAGGCCAGCATGCTCGGCGAGTCGGAGCCGTACGCCTCCGCCGCCCACACCACCGAGTAGCCGAGCCGGTCCGCCTCCTGGGCCAGAGCCAGGTGGTCGGCGGGCGTGCTCCACGCCGTCTGATATCCGAGGCTGAGCCCGAGTCGCACTGGTCCTCCCACCATCCGCACCACAGGTCGCACCAGGTTACGCAATGGGGGTGCGGGAGCCGATCACCGGCTCACCTCGAACACGTCACACCCGGCGGTGCGGCGCGGCAGGAACTTGACTCCGGGCGAGGATATCCGTGACGGCAGCTTCGAAATAAGGTTCACCCATGCAACAGCGACCGCTCGGCCGAAGCGGGCTGGCGGTATCGCGGCTCGCGCTCGGCACCATGACCTGGGGACGCGACACCGACGCCGACGACGCGGCCGCCCAGCTGAAGAGCTACCTCGACGCGGGCGGCAACCTCGTCGACACCGCCGACGTGTACGCCGACGGCGACGCGGAGTCGGTGATCGGGTCGCTGCTGGGCGGCCTGGTCCCCCGCGACGAGCTGCTCCTCGCCACCAAGGCGGGGCTGCGGCCGGGCAGCGGCCGCCGTCGGGACGGCTCCCGGGGGCACCTGCTGCGCACCCTGGAGGCGTCGCTGCGCCGGCTCGGCACCGACCACGTCGACCTCTGGCAGGTGCACGGCTACGACCCGGACACCCCGCTGGAGGAGACGCTCTCCGCCCTGGACCACGCGGTGTCCAGCGGGAAGGCCCGGTACGTGGGCGTGTCGAACTTCTCCGGCTGGCAGACGGCCCGGGCGGCCGCCTGGCAGGCCGCCTGGCCGGGGCGCGCCCCGGTGGTCGCCGCGCAGGTGGAGTACTCGCTGCTGGAGCGGGGGATCGAGCGGGAGGTGCTGCCCGCCTGCGAGGCGCTGGGGCTGGGCGTGCTGCCCTGGTCGCCGCTGGGCCGCGGGGTGCTCACCGGCAAGTACCGCAACGGGCGGCCGGCCGACTCGCGGGCCGTGTCGCCGCACTTCGAGCGGTTCGTCGCCACGTACCTGGAGCCGCGCTGCTCCAGCATCGTGGAGGCGGTCGCCACCGCCGCCGGCGGGCTCGGCGTGTCCCCGCTGGAGGTGGCGCTGGCCTGGATCCGGGACCGGCCCGGGGTGACCGCGCCGATCCTCGGCGCCCGGACGGTCGGGCAGCTGCTGGGCGCGTTGCAGGTGGAGCGGATCACCCTGCCCGACGAGATCGTCACCGCGCTGGACGACGTGTCGGCGCTGGAGGTCGGCTACCCGGAACGGGACGGCTGAGCGGTCACCGGCCGGGATCGGGACGCCGATCACCGGCCAGGGGGTGGCGCCGGGGCAGCCGTCTGGGCAGCATGGAAGGCATGGACTACGAATACGCGCCGCTGCGGTTGCCCTCGAACGTCGACCGGTTGACCGCCGCGGCGCAGCTGGCGATCCAGGCGGAGTTCTCCGGGTGGGAGCTGGCCCGGGTACGGCTGTACCGGGACGGGACGCGGCAGGTGATGCTGCGTCGTCGTCGGGTCGCCGAGGCGCAGCCGGGCCTGTCGTACTGAACGCACGGCCCACCCCGGGGCCCGGACCGCACGGTCGGGTCCCCGGGGCGGCACGGCCTAGTGGGCGTGGTCGTGGTCGTGCTCCTCGTCGAGCTCCAGGAACGGGTGCTCGTCGAGCCGGCCGACCAGCCGGTCGTCGGCGGCCGGCTGGAACGGGCCGACCGGGTCGTCGTCGTCGAACGACTCCAGGTCGACCGGGGTGCCGACCTCGCTGACCATCACCACGCCGTCGAGCGGCTCCAGCTCGGGCACGTCGAGGGCGGACAGCGAGCCGTCGCCGCTCTGCAGCAGCTCCAGCACCGCCTCGCCGACGCCCTCGACGGGGGCCGGCTCGTCCTCCTCCGGGGTGCCCTCCCGGCGGGCCGCCTCGGCCACCCGGATCAGGGCGGCGACGCTGGGCACCCGGTAGTCGCGGCGCTGCCGCACCGAGATGACCCGGGGGTGCGGGTCGGTGGCCTCGACGCCCTCGCCCGCGCCGAAACGCTCGTCGGCCTCGTCCGGGTCGATCGACTCGACGTCCCACGGGGTCACCTCGCCGAACGCGTCGAGCAGCTGCTCGTCGTAGGCGAAGGAGGCGTTGTTCAACGCGACGTACGCCTGCCAGACGGCGTCGTCGTCGATCCGGCCCTGGGCGGCCCGGACGGCGGCCAGGTGGGCGCGGGCGGCGTCGATCACCCGCTCCAGGGCGGCGTCCAGCTCACCGTGCTGGTCGGTCATGTGAGGCAGTCCCTTCCGATGGGGGGAGATCCCGCGCCGACGGTGACGCGACGGACACGGTTAGCAGTTGCGGAGAAACCGGTCGAGAACCCGCACGCCGAACTGTAGTCCGTCCACCGGGACCCGCTCGTCGATGCCATGGAACAGGCCGGAGAAATTGAGGTCGGCCGGCAGCCGCAGCGGCGCGAAGCCGAAACAGCGGATGCCGAGCTGCGAGAACGCCTTGGCGTCGGTGCCGCCGGAGAGCATGTACGGCACCGGGTGGGCGCCCGGGTCCTCGGCGCGCAGCGCGGCGGACATCTGCGCCACCAGGTCGCCGTCGAAGGTGGTCTCCAGCGCGGGCTGGCGCTGGATGTACTCGATCTCGATGTCCGGGCCGGCCAGCTCGCGCAGCTGCGCCTCCAGCATTTCCGACTGCCCGGGCAGGCTGCGGCAGTCGATGGTCGCGGTGGCCCGGCCCGGGATGACGTTGTCCTTGTAGCCGGCGGCGAGCCGGGTCGGGTTGGCGGTGCTGCGGATGGTGGCGCCGATGATGTTGGCGATCGGGCCGAGCTTGGCGACCGCGGTCTCCGGGTCCTCCGGGTCGATCTCGATGCCGAGCACGTCGGAGACCTCCGCCAGGAAGGCCCGCACGGTGTCGGTGACGGTGACCGGGAACCGGTGCCGGCCGATCCGGGCGACCGCCTCGGCGAGCGCGGTGACCGCGTTGTCGTCGTGGATGAACGAGCCGTGCCCGGGCCGGCCCTTGGCGTGCAGGCGCAGCCAGTCGATGCCCTTCTCGGCGGTCTCGATCAGGTAGAGCCGCCGGGACTCGTCGACGGAGTAGGAGAAGCCGCCGACCTCGCCGATCGCCTCGGTGCAGCCGTCGAAGAGGTGCCGGTGCTCGCGGGCCAGGAAGTGCGCGCCGTAGTCGCTGCCGGCCTCCTCGTCGGCGGTGAACGCCAGCACGACGTCCCGGCTCGGCCGGACCCCGGCGCGGTGCCAGCCGCGGACCACGGCCAGCACCATCGCGTCGAAGTCCTTCATGTCGATGGCGCCGCGGCCCCACAGGTAGCCGTCGCGGATCTCGCCGGAGAAGGGGTGCACCGACCACTCGTCGGGGTCGGCGGGCACCACGTCGAGGTGGCCGTGCACCAGCAGGGCGTCGCGGCCCGGGTCGGTGCCGGGGATGCGGGCGACCAGGTTGGCCCGGCCCGGCGCGGACTCGAGCAGCTGGGCGTCGATGCCGACCTCGGCGAGCTTCTCGGCGACGTACTCGGCGGCCCGCCGTTCCCCGACGCTGGTGTCGTTGTCCCCGGTGTTGGTGGTGTCGATGCGCAGCAGGTCGCGGCAGAGGTCGACGACCTCGTCGGTGGGGTCCGGTCGGGCGGAGGCGGCGTCGCTCGTCATCGCTTCTTCATACCAGCCGGCCCGGACGTCCGGACGCCCCCGGGCGGGCACGGTTTCGCCGATCGCGCGCCCGGGTACCGCCGGAGGCGTCGCGGAGAACCAGAGCCGTCGATCGGCGGCACCGCCGCCGAGCCCGGACGGCCGCAGCCGCCACCTGCCGAGGAGGACACCATGACCGTTCCCCTGCCGCCGCTGCCGCCCGCCGCCGACGACGCGTACCGGCCGGGCGGGCGGAGCCTGGCCGACATCGTGGACCGGGAGCACCGGGCCCTGCTCGGCCTGGCCGACCAGGTCGAGGACCCGCAGCTGGGCCCCGAGCGGCGGCGGGAGGTGCTGGACGTGCTGGTCGCCGCGGTGTCCCGGCACCTCTCCGCCGAGGAGCAGTACCTGTTCCCCGCCGCCCGCGCCGCGGTGCCGGCGAGCGCAGAGCTGGTGACCCGGGAGATCGAGGCGGACGCCGCGCTGCTGACCGCCCTGAAGGGACTGTCCGGGGCGCCGGACCCGGACGTGGCGGACGTCGTCGACCGGGTGCGCCGGCACGTGAGCCGGGTCGCCGCGCTGGTCCTGCCGCTGCGCGAGGTGGCCTCGGACGCCGAACTGATCCGGCTGGGCAACCGGTGGGAGATCGCCGAGGAGGCGGCGCCGACCCGGCCGCACCCGGGCACCCCGGCCACCCCACCCTGGAACAAGATCGTCGAGCCGGTGGTGGGCGTGCTGGACAAGGCCCGGGACGTGGTCTCCGGCCGGCGTACCCGCCTGTCGGACCTGGAGCGCTCCCGCGAACACTGAGGTCGACGGATCGACCGATCGACATGCCGGGATGGCGGATCAACCCTTCCGCATACCGGTTCGTGGTCCTACCGTCACCCTATGAATCTGGAGCTGCGACACCTGCGGGTGGTATGCGCGATCGCGGAGACGGGCAGCGTCACCAAGGCCGCCTCCACCCTCGGCCTGGCCCAGCCGGCCCTGACCGCCCAGCTCCAGCGCATCGAGCGGGCGCTCGGCGGCCCACTGTTCGAACGCGACCGCCGGGGCGCCCGGCCCACCGCGCTCGGTGAGCTGGTGCTGGACCGGGCCCGGGTGCTGCTGCCGGCGATGAAGGGCCTGCAGGACGAGGCCGCCCGGCTGGCCGGCGCGGGCGACCCGCTGCGCCGCTACCGCTTCGGCGGGGTGAACAGCCCGATCCTGGGCCGCCTGGTGCACCGGCTGGCCGCCGAGCAGCCGGAGGTGCAGATCACGACGTACGCCTCCTGGTCCGTCGCGGAGCTGGCCCAGCTGGTCTCCGGCGGGCGGCTCGACTTCGCGCTGACCGGGGTGTGCGGCGACGCCACGCCGTCGGCCGAGTTCGGGCTGTGCTGGCGGGAGGTCGCCGTCGACCCGGTCTTCGTGCTGCTGCCGCAGCACCACCCGATGGCCGGGCGGGACGAGATCCGCCTGGTCGACCTGCGCCGCGAGCAGTGGGTGGCGGCGCCCGGCGACGGCTGCTTCGGCGACTGCTTCGCCGCCGCCTGCGCCCGCGCCGGCTTCACCCCCCGCAAGGTGTACGAGGCGGACGTGCGCGGCTGCCTGGACCTGGTGGACGCCGGCGAGGCGATCGCGCTGTGCCAGGCCACCTTCCGGCCGGTCGCCGGCCTGGTGACCCGGCGGCTGGCCGGCACCCCGCTGCGCTGGCGGCTGCTGCTGGGCTGGCACCCGGACTCGCCGGCCGCCCGGGTCGCCGAACCGGTGCTGGAGACCGCGCTGGCCGCGTACACCGACGCCCTGGCCAACCATCCCGACTACCTGGCCTGGCTGCTGCGCCACCCGGACTTCGGCGCGCAGCCGGCGGCGGCCGGCGGGGTGCGAACCGCCTGAACGCGGGTATCACGGCGGCATGACTGATCTGTACCCGGCCGCCGACCAGCGGGAGCTGCTGCGCCAGGCGGCCGCCGCGCACACCGCCGCCTCCGCCGACGTGGAGACCTTCCTGCGTGGGCTGCCGGACGCGCCCGGACCGGCCGACATCACCGAGTACGCGAACCTGCTCAGCCGGGAGGAGCGGGCCCGGGGCGACCGGCAGGCCGCCGCCGACGCCGCCGGGCTGCAACTGCCGAGCATGAAATCGGAGTGACGCGGCGGCGGCACCCGGTGCGCCCGGGTGCCGCCGCCGGTCCGACTCAGCGTTCGACCAGCACGTCGTGACCGAGGTCGAGCAGCGAGTGCCGCCACTCGTCGTCGGCGTTGCCCCGGCTCGGCCGCTCCGCGGTGAGCGCCCGGATCCGGTCGACGGCCTCCTGCATCACTTCGATGTCCTCCGGGGTGAGGTCCACCTTGCGCTTGGTGAGCACCTGCAGGATCCGCCGGCCCGGCTCGGGCAGGCCGAGGTCCGGGCCCGGGCCGAACGCGTCCTCCCCCGACCCGCGGGTGAGCAGCCACTGCCGCAGCTGCTCGGAGGGGACGTTCACCTCGGCGTGGAAGTCGTCCCAGAGCACTTCGACCTCGGGTTCCAGTCGCGCCTCGCGTACCATCACGCCTCCTCTCCCGGCGGCGGCCCGGACGGCGTCCGGTCGCCCTCGCCCTGCTGGCTGTGCTGCTTCAGGCCCTCCGGCGGCACCTTGACCCGGGACGGGTTCGCCGTCGGGGGCGCGACGATGGGCTCGCTGCGTTCGGTGTCCTCGCGGGTCTCCTCGGGTTCGGTCATCTCCGCCCTCCGCTCGCTCGGGGCCGGGCCGGCCCGGCTCACCGGGGATGGGACGTGGTCGCGGCCGTGTGGCCGCGGTCCCCGGCGCTCACGTCGAAGGCGAGCTGTCCGTCCCGCGCGTCGACGCAGACCTTCTGCCCCGGGGAGATCTCGTTCTCCAGCAGCATCCGGGACAGCCGGTTGTCCACCTCGCGCTGGATCACCCGGCGCAGCGGCCGGGCCCCGAACTCGGGCTGGTAGCCGTGCTCGGCGAGCCAGTCCACGCCCGCGGTGGTGACGTCCACCTGGATGTCCTGGGCGTGCAGCCGGCGACGGGTCTCCTCCAGCATCAGGCCGGTGATCTCGCGCAGCTGCTCGGCCTCCAGCCGGCGGAAGATGATGGTCTCGTCGATCCGGTTGAGGAACTCCGGGCGGAAGCTCTCCTGGAGCCGGCGCATCAGCCGCTCGCGCAGCTCGTCGGTCTCCTGCTGGCCGCCGGCCTCGCCGGCGCCGAAGCCGACCGCCCGCTGGGCGCCGGTGATCAGCTCCGCGCCCAGGTTGCTGGTCATGATCAGTACGGTGTTCTTGAAGTTCACCGTCCGGCCCTGGCTGTCGGTGAGCCGGCCGTCGTCGAGCACCTGGAGCAGGATGTTGAACACGTCCGGATGGGCCTTCTCGATCTCGTCGAGCAGCACCACCGCGTACGGGCGGCGGCGGACCGCCTCGGTGAGCTGGCCGGCCTCCTCGTAGCCGACGTACCCGGGCGGGGCCCCGACCAGCCGGCTGACCGTGTGCCGCTCCTGGAACTCGCTCATGTCGACCCGGACCATCCGGTCCGCCTCGCCGAAGAGCGCCTCGGCCAGGGCCCGGGCCAGCTCGGTCTTGCCGACGCCGGTCGGGCCGAGGAACAGGAAGCTGCCCATCGGCCGGTCCGGGTCGGCCAGCCCGGTGCGCGAGCGGCGCACCGCCTCGGCGACCGCGCTGACCGCCTCGTCCTGGCCGACCACCTTCTCGTGCAGGTGCCCCTCCAGGCGCAGCAGCCGGTCGCGTTCCTCCTCGGTGAGCTGGTTGATCGGGATGCCGGTGGCCCGGGAGACCACCTCGGCGATCTCCTTAGGCCCGACCTCCGGCACGTGGTTGGGGCCCTCGTCGCCGCGGGCGCGGCGGATCTGGTCCTCGATCTCGGCGAGCCGGTCGCGCAGCTGGGAGGCCTTCTCGTACTGCTCGTCGGCGACCGCCTGCTCCTTGTCCCGGCGGATGTCGTCGAGCTGGGTCTCCAGCTCCCGCACGTCCGAGTCGGGGGTACGGGTACGCAGCCGGATCCGGGCGCCGGCCTGGTCGATCAGGTCGATCGCCTTGTCCGGCAGGAACCGGTCGGTGACGTAGCGGTCGGAGAGTTCGGCGGCGGCCACCAGCGCCTCGTCGGTGAACCGGACCTGGTGGTGCGCCTCGTAGCGGTCGCGCAGGCCGCGCAGGATGGTGACGGTGTCCTCGACGCCGGGCTCGGGCACCAGCACCGGCTGGAACCGGCGGGCCAGCGCCGCGTCCTTCTCGATGCTGCGCCGGTACTCGTCCAGCGTGGTCGCGCCGATCACCCGCAGCTCGCCCCGGGCCAGCGCCGGCTTGAGCATGTTGGAGGCGTCCATGCCGCCCTCGCTGCCGGCGCCGCCCGCGCCGACCAGGGTGTGGATCTCGTCCAGGAAGATGATGAGTTCCTCCCGGTGGGCGCGGATCTCGTCGATCACCTTCTTCAGGCGTTCCTCGAAGTCGCCCCGGTAGCGGGTGCCGGCGACCAGCCCGGCCAGGTCGAGTTGGATGACCCGCTTGCCGATCAGGGTCTGCGGCACGTCGCCGTCGCAGATCCGCTCGGCGAGCCCCTCCACGATGGCGGTCTTGCCGACACCGGCCTCACCGATCAGCACCGGGTTGTTCTTGGTGCGCCGGGACAGGATCTCCACCGCCTGCTCGATCTCGTCGGCCCGGCCGATCACCGGGTCGATCTGGTCGTTGCGGGCCAGGTCGGTGAGGTCCTGGCCGTACTGGTCGAGGGTGGGGGTGCCGCGGTCGGGCTTCGGGCCGGTCGTCGGGCCCCGCTCGGCGCTGGCCGCCTGCAACGACTCCGGCTGGATCCGCCCGGCGGCGAGCATCCGCCCGGCCGGCGACTCCGGGTTCAGCGGCAGCGCCATCAGGATGTGCTCCGGGCCGATGTAGTTGGCCCCCATGGCCCGGGAGAGCTGGTGGGCGTCGAGCAGCGCCCGCTTGGCCGCCGGGGTCAGCGACAGGTTCGGCGGCACCTCGCCGCGCGGCGCCCCCTCGCCGCGCCCGCCGAGGGCGTTGACCAGCGCGTCCGGGTCGGCGCCGGCGCGGCGTACCAGGTCGCGCAGCGGCTCGCGCTGCAACGCCGCCCAGAGCAGGTGGTCGGTGTCCAGGTCGTTGCTGTGTTTCTGGGCCGCCCGGCGGGCGGCGTCGGCGAGCATCTCCCGGGCGTCGGCGGTCATCAGCCGGGTGATGTCGACCCGGTGCGCCGGCCGGCGTCCCCCCTCGCCCCGGCCGAAGTAGCGGGCCAGGAACTCGTCCCACGGGTCGTTGCCGTAGTCGCCGGGTCCCATCATCTCTGTCCTCCGCAGTCGGTCGGCACGGCCGGGGCGCGCCATCGCGCGGCACGGTCGGCGGTGGCTACCCGGCGGTCGGCGCGACAAACGCCCACGGGTGGCAGGCTGGCGGGATGGAGAGCGTGGCGCTGCTGATCGTGGACGGGGCGAACGTGGTGGGGTCGCGCCCGGACGGCTGGTGGCGGGACCGGGCCGGGGCGGCCGCCCGGCTGCGCGACGCGCTGGTGCCGCTGGCCGGCGCGGGCGTACCCCCGGAGCTGCCGCCGCCGGTGGAGGTGGTGCTGGTGGTGGAGGGCGCGGCGCGGCACGTGCCGGCGGTGCCGGGGGTGACGGTGGTGTCCGCGCCCGGCTCCGGCGACGACACGATGGTGGAGCTGGTGGCGGCGGCGCCGCAGCGCCGCCGGGTGGTGGTCACCGCCGACCGGGAGCTGCGGGAGCGGGTGGGCGCGCTGGGCGCGGAGGTGCGCGGCCCGCGCTGGTTGCCCCGCTGAATCCGGTACGCGGACGGGACCGGCTGTCTCGTCGACGGGACCGGCGGTCCCGGCCCCCGCGGGCCTTCGCGCACGTCAGGACGGTAATCGGACACCCGGGCAGGAACGCCGCGAGGGCGGATGTTCGTCCGGTCCCCGGGATGGGTTGTAATGGAGATCTCCCCTGCCCCCAGGAGGTCCCCCGTGGCGAGCGTCGCCGAGCTGAAGGCCGCCATCGATGTCGCCCTGCAGCAGATAGGCGACGGCCAGACCGCCGTGCAGGCGGCCGGCGAGAAGCTGGCCGAGGCGCAGCAGACGCTGGCCGGCGCCCTGGAGGGCAGCGGGCACGAGACCGTCGAGGCGGCCCAGGCCTCGCTCACCCAGGCCGCCCAGGAGCTGGAGGAATGCCTCGCCGCCACGCTGGTCGCGGTGGAGCAGGCACAGCTCTACGTCGCCACCCTCTGAGAGCCGGACGTGTCCATCATCGAGGACGTCGGCGCGCAGGTCCGCGCCGCCGCGGAGGAACTGCCGCTGGCGCCGCTCGCGCTGGCGCTGGAGAAGTTCGGCCAGGCCGCCGAGCGGCTGCGCTGGGTGCGCCAGGAGTCGGCGAACCCGATGGGGGTGCCGGAGCTGTCGGCGGCGACCGAGCACGCCGAGACCGCCGGGTACGCGCTGCGGGTGGCGCAGGAGCAGCTGTCGGCGTACCTGGCGGCGATCGGGCTGGCCGCCGACGGGGCGCCGGCCCCGGTCGGGGAGCAGCGCCGCCCGAAGCACGACGCGCCGCGGGGCGAGGTGCCGGCGGCCGGCCCGGGGGGCGGCTCCGCGCCGGACGAGCCGCCGACGGTGCGCCGCTGGTGGGCGGTGCGGGTGGCCGAGCTGACCGGCGGCCGGGAGGGCGCGCCGGACGGGCCGGACGAGCGGATCGACGACTCCCGGGAACTGCTGCGCCGGGTCGTCGCCGGGGTCCGCTCCGGCGACCGGGACCGGCTGCACCGGGAGCTGCGCGGCGCGCACGCCGACGTGGGGCTGGGCCTGGCGGCGATCGCCCCGCCGCTGCTGCGGGACCTGGCCGGGGAGCTGCTCGGGCACGCGCCGCGCGCCGACGACCTGGACCGGCTGCGCCGGACGCTGGACGGACGGGTCCGGGACCTGCTGCCCGGGCTGCCGCCGCCGGTGCTGGAGACCCTGCTGACCCGGGTCTGCCGGATGCCGCCGCCGCGCCGCTCCGGTGACGCGGAGCAGCCGCACGCGGCCGACCCGGCGGTCACCGCCGGGGTGGTCACCGCGGTGCTGCTGGACCGGCTCGGGCGGGACCTGCCCGAGCAGACCGACGATCGGGAGCCGTCCGGTGGCTGACGTCCGCACCCAACTGGTGTCGCGGGTCCGGGGAATGCTCTCCGAGGCCCTCGGCGCGACCCGGAACCGGCTCGCCGACGCCGACGCCGACCTGGCCGCCGGCCGGGAGCGGCTGGCCAGGGTGCGGCGCGCCGCGGCGGCCGTACCGGAGCGGGTGGGGGCGGCCCGCGACCGGCGGCTGGCCGAGATCGACGCCCGGCACACCGCGCGGATCGCCGACCTGACCCGCCGGGCCGCCGCGGCGGCCCAGCGGGAGGCGCCGGGCGCGGCGTCCGCGCCCTGGGACCGGTGGCGGCCCACCCCGGCCGGCCGGGGCGAGAACCCGGGCGCGGTCCGGATCGGCACGGTACGGGTGCCCGGCGGCGAACCGGTGCCGGCGCTGGTGCCGCTGCTGGACGCCGGTCACGTGCACCTGGCCGGCGGCGACCGCGACGGCATCGCCGCGGTGGTGCCGGCCCTGCTGCTGCGCTCGATCGGGCGGGCCGACCCGGGCGGCGTCCGGCTCTCCGGGTACGACCCGGAGCACCTCGGCGGCGGGCTGGCCGGGTTCGCCCCGCTCGGCACCGCCGGGCTGCTCACCTTCGTCGGCCCGGGCGGCCTGGGCCGGCTCCTCGACGACCTGGTCGAGCAGATCCGCCGGATCAACGCCACCGTGCTCGCCGGCGAGTACGCCTCGCTGCGCGCCCTCGCGGCGGCGACCGGCCGGCGGCCCGAGCCGTGGCGGGTGGCGGTGCTGCTCGGCGGCGACGAGCTGTCCCGGCACGAGCGCGGCCAGCTGGACCGGGTGGTCCGCACCGGGGCGGCCTGCGGGGTGCACCTGGTGGTGCGCGGCATCGACCTGCCGGACGACCCCACGGTCACCCGGGTGGTGGTGGAGCCGGGCGACGCCCGGATCTCCGGCCTGCCGGTGCGCCTCGACCCGCCACCGCCGGCCACCCTGGTCACCGAGACCTGCCGGGAGGTGGCCTCGCGGGTCAACGCCGGCCCGCCGCCGGCCCCCTTCACCGACCTGCTCCCGCCGCCCGAGGAGTACTGGCGGGAGGACTCGGCGCACGGGCTGACCGCCCCGATCGGCGAGGGCCCGCACGGGCGCCCGGTGCTGCTCAGCCTCGGTGACTATCCGCCGCACGCGCTGATCGGCGGCCCCTCCGGCACCGGCAAGACCAACCTGATCTTCGCCTGGATCGGCGCGCTGGCAGCCCGCTACTCCCCCGCCGAGCTGGAGTTCTACCTGCTGGACTTCAAGGAGGGGGTGTCCTTCGCCCGGTTCGCCCAGGGCCGGCGGGACCCGAGCTGGCTGCCGCACATGCGGCTGGTCGGCATCAACGTCAACACCGACCGGGAGTTCGGGCTGGCGTTGCTGCGCTTCCTCGCCGAGGAGCTGCGCCGGCGGGCCGACGCGGCGAAGAAGCACGAGGTGACCAAGCTCGCCGAGCTGCGCGCCGTCGACCCGACCGGGCACTGGCCGCGGATCGTGGCGGTGGTCGACGAGTTCCAGGCGCTGCTCGCCGGCCGGGACGTGGTCGCCCGGGAGGCCGCCGACCTGCTGGAGGATCTGGCCCGGCGGGGCCGGTCGCAGGGCATCCACCTGGTGCTCGCCTCGCAGGACGTGCGCGGCATCGAGGCGCTCTGGGGCCGCCCGGCGCTGGTCGCCCAGTTCACCCTGCGCATCGCGCTGCCCAAGGCGCTGCGCATCCTGGCCGAACGCAACGACGCGGCCCAGTCGCTGCCCCGCTACCACGCGGTGGTCAACGCCGAGTCCGGGCTCACCGAGGGCAACGAGGTGGCCCGGATCCCGTCGGCCAGCGACTGGGAGACCTGGAGCGAGCTGCAGCACCGGCTGTGGCGGATGCGCCCGCAGGACGCCTCCCCGGCCCGGCTCTTCGACGGTGACGCGATCCCGCGGCTGGCCGAGGCGCCCGACTTCCGCGCGCTGGGCGCGCCCGAGCAGGGGGTGCCGCGCAACCCGGTGGCGCTGCTCGGCGAGATCATCGACGTCCAGTCCCGCTCGGCCGCGCTGCGGCTGCCCCGGGCCCCCGGCCGTAACCTGGCGGTGCTCGGCACCCGGGTCGACGAGGCGTGCGCGGTGCTGGACGCAGCGGCCCGCTCGCTGGCCCGGCAGCACCGCCCCGGCACCGCCCGGTTCTCCATCGCCTGCCTCGACCCGGACGCCGACCCGGCCGCCCGCGCCCTCTACGAGGACCTGGCCGACGACGCCGCCTGGTACGACGAGGAGACGGTGCCCGAGCTGATGGCCGAGGTGGGCGACGGCCTCGGCGCGCCCGGCACCCCGAACAGCGCGCACTACCTGCTGCTGTACGCGGTCGACGCGGCCGCCGGCCAGCTCGCCGCGAAGGCGGGCCGGCGCACCGGGCTGGAGCAGCTGCGCCGGATCCTGCACGACGGGCCGGAGCGGCGTACCCACGTGCTGGCCTGGTGGCGCGGGGTGGCCCGGATGCGGACCGACCTGGGTGGGCCGGCCGCCCGGATCGAGAACATCGGCGCCTGGGTGGCGCTGGACGTGCAGGGCGGGGAGCTGGGCTCGTCGCTCTACCCGGGCACCGGCGGTCCGGACTGGTACCCGCGCCCGTGGCGCGGTCTCTTCTTCGACCGGGCGGTGCACCGCACCGGACAAGTGATCATCCCTTATGGTCCCTCCCGATGAACGAGCCTGTCGCCAGTGAGACGTACGCGGCCCAGCTCCGTCGGCTGGCCGAGCTGACCGCCCGGGTGGCCGCCCAGCGCGCCGAGGCGCACACCTGGTACGCCCAGCAGTGCGCCGCCGCCGAACGGGCGGTCGCCGACGCCGCCGAGGAGGTCCGCCGGGCCGAGGCGGAGGCGGTCGAGGCCCGCGCGCAGGTCGAGCGGGTCGACGCCGAGGCCGCCCACCTGTGGGGCCAGTTGCGGGCGCGCACCGGCGCGGGCGGGCGACGCCTCGGCGACCCGCCGGGCCCGGCCCGCGACGCCACCGGCGACCCGGTCCCGCTGCTGCACGGGGTACGCGAGCTGCTGGACCGCACCCGCCAGCCGGGTGAGCTGCCCGGTTCGGCGAACCCCCTGCTGGTGGCCTGCGGGGTGGGCGGGGCGGCGGTGGCGTACGCCCTGGGGCTGGCCGCCCGGGCGCTGGGGCACGGCTCCGGCGGTGACCTGGCGGTCGGCATGCCGGTGCTGGCGCTGGTGATCACGCTGCTCGGGCCGCTGGTGGGGCTGGCGCCGGCCCGGTTGCTCGCGGACCGCCGGCACGCCGTGCTGACCCCCCGCCCGATGCTGCTGGTCGCCGGGGCCGGGCTGGTGACGACCCTGCTGCTGCTCACCCTCGGCGCGCGCTGACCCGTCGGCCGTCGACGGTGCACGGCGGCGGATCGGCTCATCGACGCCGGTCCGCCGGATCGGCTACCGTGCGGGCGTGGGATCGACGGTGACCGAGGCGACGGATCCGTGGTGCCTGCGGGCCGGCGAGAGCGTGGAGCTGCTGCGCGGGCACCCGTGGCGGCGGTTCGTGGTGCTGGGCGACAGCGTCGCCGAGGGCCTGTGCGAGCCGGTCGAGGGCTATCCGGACCTGCAGTGGGCCGACCGGATCGCCGCCGAGCTGCGGGCCGTCCGGCCGGAGCTGGCGTACCTCAATCTGGGTCGGCGCGGGCTGCGGGCGCACGAGGTGCGCGCGGCGCAGCTCGGGCCGGCGCTGGCCTTCGCGCCGGACCTGGCGCTGGTGGTCTGCGGCGGCAACGACGCCTTCCGCCCCGGCTACGACCCGGCGGCGGTGGACGCCGAGCTGACCGCGTTGGTCGGGGCGCTGCGCGACGCGGGGGCGGACGTGGTCACGGTCGGCATGTTCGACGTGTCGCACAGCCCGGCGGTGCCGGCGGCGCTGCGCGCCGGACTGGGAGAGCGGATGCGGCTGCTCGCCGCGCACACCCGCGCGCTGGGCGAGCGGCTCGGCACCCTGCACGTGCACCTCACCGACCATCCGCTGGTGGCCGACCCGTCCCTGTACAGCAGCGACGGCCGGCACGGCAGCGCCCGCAGCGACGCGATCGCGGCGGCGGAGACGGTACGGGTGCTCGGCGCCCGGCTGGCCGCGTCCGATGCCCGCTGAGCCGGTGCCGCCGGTGCCTGGCGGGCGGGCGCTACCGTCGGCGGCACCGCGCGACGGAAGGGCCGATGTGGACGAGCAGCTGAGCTGGCGCCTCTCCTGGCCCCGGGCCCTCGCCTTTCAGGCGGCCAGTGGCCTGCTGGGCTGGTCGGTCGCCCAGGTGGCGCTGGCCCTGGTGACCGGCGGCGCGCCGGCGCCGGGGCAGATCGCGGTGTCGGGTGCCGTGTTCATCGTGGCCTTCACCGTGTTCGCGGGGCTGGCGCTGCGGTACCGGAGGCCGTCGGTGCGGGTCACCGGGGCGGCGTTGGAGCTGGCCGACCGGGGCACCTTCGTCGGGCTGCCCTGGCCGCTGATCCGGTCGGCCGAGATCCGCCACCCCGGCCCGCTCGCCACCCTGCGGGTCACCCTGCACCCCGGGACCCCCACCCCACCGCCCGGCGCGCTGCGTCCCCGGCTCCGCGCCGGCCACCCCACCTACCAGCTGCACGTGGGCGTGCTGCACCCCGCTCCCGCCACCCTGCGGACGGCCCTGGCCCGCCACCTCCCCCCGCGCCCCTGACCCCCTCCGCGTCCCTGACCCCCCTCCCCGGTTGATCAAGGGGTTTGCGTCACCACGGGGTCGGACGCTGACGCGAACCCCTTGATCGATGCGGACAGCGCCGGGGTGGACCGTGCTCAGTGGGGGGTGGCGGGGAGCAGACCGGTGAGGAGGGCACGGACGGCGCGCTCCAGGAGATCGCGGGGTGGGGCGGCCGGCGGGCCGGCGGGTGGGGCGGTGAACGCGGCGGTGAGGTGCGGGTACGCCGCGAGGTCGACGTGGTCGAAGGTCATCGGCGGTGTCGTGCCGGCGCGGGCGAAGAGCGTCACCACGCCGGTCATCATGGCGATCGCCTCGAACTTCGCGGTGGCCGGGGCGCGGACGGGTTCGAGCACCCCCAGGCAGGCGTCGAACCAGGCGAGCGTGTGGGGCCCGGGAACGCCGGCCCGCCCGACCGCGTCGACCAGCCACGGGTGACGGCGGTACAGCTCCAGCTGGCGTCGGGCCAGCAGCACCATCGCGTCCGGCCAGTCCCCGGCGGGCGGCGGGTACGGCCTCAGTTCGCCCACGCACCGGTCGACCATCAGGGCCAGCAGGTCGTCGCGGGACGACAGGTGCCGGTAGAGCGAGCCGCCTGCCATGCCGAGCGCCCCGGCCACGGCCCGCATCGAGACCGCGTCCAGGCCACCGGCGTCGGCCAGGGCGACGGCGGCGGCGGTGATCTCGTCGCGTCCGTGGGTGGGGGTGGGCCCCCGGGTGCCGCGTACCGGCCGGTGCCAGATGGACGGTCCGCCGGAACTCGTGGATGCGCCGCTCACCTCACCACTGTAAACTGCAAACGGCGTTCGCGGTTTCAGTGGGTGAGGAGAGATGACGGTGACCGAACGGATCAACGCACCCGACGGTGCGGGCATCGTGCTGCACTCGACCGGTTCCGGCCCCGACGTGGTGCTGGTACACGGCGGCGGGGTCACCATCGACGCGTACCGGAGGCTGGTCGTCCGGCTGGCCGACCGGTTCACGGTGCACCGCTACAACCGGCGTGGCCGGGCCGACGCCGCGCCCCGGCGCGAGCCGTACACGGTCGAGCAGGAGATCGAGGACCTCGACGCGGTGCTGGCGCACACCGGGGCACGACAGGTGGTCGGGCACAGCTACGGCGCGTTCGTCGCGCTGCGGGCCGCGATGCGGTTGCCGCTGGGGCGGGTGGTGGCCTACGACACGCCGCTGCGACTCGACGGGCACGGCCTGCCGCTCGACTTCCTCGACCCGACCGAGGCGGCCCTGCGCGCCGGTGACCTCCCCCGGGCGATGGCACTGGTCGGCGCGGCCCTGAACCCGCAGGACCCCGCCGGCCGGTTGCCCCTCGGCGTCCGGACCGCGATCTGCCGGCTGTTCCTGCGCACCCCGATCGGTCGCACCATGGGCGACCTGCTGCCGATGACACTGCACGAGACCCGGCAGATCCAGGCGTACGAGGGACCGGCCGCGCAGTACGCGGGCGTCACGGCCGAGGTCCTGCTGGCCAGCGGCGCCAAGGCCGCCACCTGGTACGCCGAGACCGACGAGGCGCTGGCCGGGGTTCTGCCCCGGGCCCGCACGCTGCGGATCCCCGGCTGCGGGCACAACGGCATCGCGGCGGCCCCACCGCGGCTCGTCGACCCGATCGCCGCCTTCCTCGCCACCCCCATCGAAGCCCACTGAACCCGCGGCCCGTCACCCGCCCCGGTGCGGGCGGGTGACGGGCGACGACGGCGCTCAGTCGGTGAGCAGGATGCCGGTCATCAGCACCCCCCGGGCCAGGTTGAGGATCTCCTCGCAGCCTGGATAGCCGACCCGGGCCAGCGCGCCCGAGCCGGTCCGGCCGAACAGGTACGGGGCCAGGCTGTACGGGACCTCGGCGCTGACCGTCTCGCCCGTCTCGATCTGCACGAAGTCCATGCTGACCCGGTCGGCCTCGTGGTAGCGCTGCAGGATGTGCCCGCCCGCCCCGATCGCGGCCCGGACGCCCTCGGCCCAGTCGGCCGGGCTCATGGCCCGGCCGATCAGCACCCCGTGCCCGGCGGAGCCGCCGGCCGGCTTGGCCACCAGGTCGGCCTGCTCCGCCAGCGCCCGGTCGAGCTGGTCGGCGGTGAGCGCCACGGTGTGCGGGACGTACCGGCGCACGAGGGCCCGGTCGGTCTCGGTGAGCAGGTCCAGGTCGGCCCAGAGCCAGGCGAAGTTGATTTTGTTGCTGAGCAGCCAGGCGGCGCTGCTGACGAACATCGGCAGGGTGCCGGCGGCGAGCGCCCCGGCCACCGCGTCCAGACCGGCGCTGGGGGTGACCCGGTTGGGCACGAAGAGCCGGAACAGGGCGTCCACCGGGGCGCCGCCCACCACCAGGCGACGCCGGTCGTCCAGGGTGGCGCTGGCGACCGGGCCGATCACCAGGTCGATGCCGAACGGGCGGGCCTGGTCGACCAGCGGGGAGAGGATCCGGATGAACGTCTCCGGGTCGTCCAGCCCCGGGTACTCGGCGTCGAAGTCCATCAGCAGCGCCACCCGCGCGCCGTCGGGCAGGCCGAGGGTGTCCCGGATCGCGGCGAAGCGCTGGTCCAGCAGGGACGGCGCGGGCCGGACCCCGTCCAGCAGGCCGGCCGAGCGGTACAGCTCGGCGTACCGGTGGATCACGGTGTCGGCGTCGAAGCCGCCGCCCAGGCTGCTGTCGATGTTGTACTCGACGATGCACGGCACCCCGCCGGAGTAGAGCACGTCCGGCCGGTACGCCGCGAGCAGTCCCTCGTGCAGGGGCTCGTCCTCGTCGAGCAGGGCGTTCTCCCCCACCGGCAGGTCCAGCAGCCGGCGCAGTTCCCCGGCGGTGCGGGCGCGTCGCCGGCAGGCCTCCAGGATGAGCTGGACGATCCGGTCGCAGACCTCGTTGAGCTCGCGGAACGCGTCGGCGGTGAGCACCGGCGGCCGGGCCAGCCGCCACTGCTTGTTGTACGTGGCCCGGCCGTGGAAGACCTGCTCCCAGGCGGCGGCGCCGGTGGCCACCATGGCCGTGCGGGTCGACTCGGGCAGGTCGGTCCACGCCTGGCCCAGCGGCGGCCACGGGTACTCGGGGTCGATCATGATCCGTCCTTGAGGCAGAGGTGGATGGCGGCGGTGAGCTGCTCGCGGCCCGGCTGCACGGCCCGGTCCAGCGCGGGCGCGAAGGGCAGCACGGCCCCGTCGGGCCGGGTGACCCGCCGGGGCGGCGCGGCCAGCCGGACCCGCTCGACGACGGTGGCGATGATCTCCCCGGCGATGCCGCAGGACCGGTTGGAGTCGTCCACCACGACCAGCCGCCCGGTGCGCGACACCGACTCGACCAGGCCGGTCCAGTCGAACGGGTAGAGGGTGCGCGGGTCGAACACCTCCACCGACACCTGGTCGGCCAGCTCGTCGGCGACCGCCAGGGCGTCCTGCACGAGGTGCCCGACGGCGACCACGGTGACGTCGGCGCCGGCCCGGCGGACCACGCCCCGCCCGAGCGGCACCGGGCTGAGGTCCGCGACGTCGGCCCGCAGGTCGAGGGCGGCGGCCGGGGCGAAGACCACCACCGGGTCGGGGCAGCGGATCGCCGAGACCAGCAGCCCGTACGCGTCCGCCGGGGTGGCCGGCACCACGGTGGTCACCCCGACGTGGGCGAAGAGGCTGTACGGATGGTCCGAGTGCTGCCCGGCCCAGCCGGTGCGGGAGCCCGAGCCGGGCACCAGGTAGGTGACCGGGACCGCGCACTGGCCCCCGGTCATCAGCGGGAACTTGTGCGCGTGGTTGACGATCTGCTCGAAGACCAGGAAGAGCAGCGACGGGATCTGGAACTCGATGACCGGGCGCAGCCCGGCCAGCGCGGCGCCGGTGGCGAAGCTGGTGAACGCCTGCTCCGACAGGGGCGTGTCGACGACCCGCTCCGGCCCGAACTTCTTCAGCAGGCCGGAGGTGACGTTCGCGGCGGCCACCCGGATGTCCTCACCGAGCAGGAAGACCGACTCGTCGCGGGTCATCTCGTCGGCGAGCGCCCGGGTGAGCGCCCTGCGGTAGGAGAGCCGGGGCATCAGCCACCTCCGGTCCGGGCGGTGAGCCCGCTGGCGTACAGGTGGTCGAGGGCGGTCGCCGGATCCGGGGCGGGACCGGCGAGGGCGAAGTCGACGGCCGCGTCGAGGACCGCCTCGACGGCCGCGTCGACCTCGGCGCGGACCGCGTCGGGCAGCCGCGCACCCTGGATGTCGACCGGGTCCCGGGTGCGGCCGGCGGCCACCTCCTCGGGCGGGCGGTAGTCGAGGCGTACCTGATGTTCGAAGGTGTGGTGGGCGTCGAAGCGGTAGGTGCGGGCCTCGATCAGCTCGGGGCCGCCACCGGCGCGCATCCGGGCGACGGCGGCGGCGCAGGCGTCGCGTACCGCCTCGGCGTCCTGGCCGTCGACGGCGGCCGCCGGCATGCCGAACGCGGTGGCGCGCCCGGCGATGGTGCCGGCGACCGCGCCGGCCACCGGCATGGTGGTGGCGTAGCCGTTGTTCTCGCAGACGAACAGCACCGGCACCCGCCAGAGCGCGGCCAGGTTGAACGCCTCCAGCAGCATCCCCTCGTTGACCGCGCCGTCGCCGAAGAAGGTCGCCCCCACCACGTCGTCGCCGCGCCGCCGGCGCGCCCACACCGCTCCGGTGAGGATCGCGCCGGCGGCCCCGACGATGGCGTTGGCGCCGAGCACCCCGACGCCGAAGTCGGCGGCGTGCATCGACCCGCCCCGGCCCCGGTTGAGCCCGGTGACCCGGCCGCAGAGCTCGGCGAGCATCCGGGCCGGGTCGGCGCCCTTGGCGAGCACGTGGCCGTGCCCGCGGTGGGTGCCGGTCACCAGGTCGTCGTCGCGCAACGCGGCGCAGACCCCGGCGGCGATCCCCTCCTGACCGAGGTACGGGTGGATGCCGCCGACGATCTCCCCGGCGCGGACCAGGTCGATGGCCCGCTCCTCGAAGCGGCGGATCAGCCGTACCGTGCGGTAGAGCCGGACCGGGTCGATGTCGGTCACGCCGGGCGACCCTCCTTGACCGCGGCGAGGATGTCGTCCCAGAGCTTCGCCCGGGCGGTCAGCGCCTCGTTGACCGTGTCGGCGCACTCCTGCCACTTGACGTCGTCGTCGCCGCACAGGTCCGCGAGCATCTGCATGGCCATCGGGGTGTGCTGCTCCCCGTCGACCTCGATGTGCCGCTCCAGGTAGTCGACGAAGGTGTTCAGCCGGTTGCTGCGCTCGTTGACCGCGACGACCTGGGTGAACATCTCCGGGATGAGGTCCTCGCGGCCGAACGCGAAGGCCGCCGCCTGGCAGTGCACCGGGGTGCTCTCGATGATCCGCCAGGTGGTGCCGGCGAACGCCGCCGACGCGGCGGGCACCCCCGCCTCGGCCAGCGACTCGGTCACCGGCCGGCCGGCGCGCAGCAGCTCCACCAGCCGGTCCACCGCGGTGGTGTCCGCGCCGGCCTCGGCCATGCCCCGCACGTAGAGCTCGAAGTGGCTGATGTAGCCCTCGCCCAGCTCGTCGCTCTCCTCCACCATCACGATGTCGTTGATCAGGCGGCGGCTGCCGGTCGGGCCGGTCGGGATCCACGGCACGGTGACGCAGGTGAGCTGCCGCTGCAACGACTTCAGCAGCGACATGAAGTCCCACACCGCGAAGACGTGGTGCTCCATGAAGGTCACCAGCGCCTCGTGGGTGTCCAGGTTGGCGTAGAGCGGGTGCTTGACGACCACCTCGCGGCGGGCGGTGACGGCCTGCTCCAGCCGTTCGATGCCCGGGTGGGTCCGTCCCCAGTCGTACCGTGACATGTCAGCCTCCCTGCGGGGCGCGGTCGCGCCAGATGACGGGGCAGTAGTCGGGGTCCGCGTAGTCCGGCCGTCCCTCGTGGGTGCGGCGGACCAGCACGTCGTGGTTGTACGCGGCGAGCGTGCCGTCGGAGAGCGGGTACTCCCGCCAGGCGTTGTCGCCGTCCTGCAGGTGCAGCGAGATCGCCCGGCGCGGGCGGTCGCTGACGTTCGCACCGCTGCCGTGGTAGGTGCGGCAGTGGTGGAAACTCATGTGTCCCTTGGGGATCACCATGGGGATCTTGCGGATCTCGGCACCGTTGTGCGCGGCGTTCTCGGCCAGCATCACCTCGAGCTGGTCGCGGTCGCGGTCGGCGAAGTGCCGCACCACGGTGTCGTCGGCGCCGATCTCGCGCCAGCGGTGCGAACCGTCGACCATGGTGATGGTGCCCATCTCCTCGCCGCAGTCGTGCAGCGGGATGAACGCGGTGAGCATGTGCTCCGACGACGAGGACGCCCAGTAGTGCTTGTCGAAGTGCCAGGGCACGATGTTCGACGGCTCACCGGAGATCGGCGGCTTCCAGATCAGGGTGGACTGGAAGACCCGGATCTCGTCGGCCTGCGCGAGCCGGGCGGCGACCGCCCCGATCAGCGGCTTGCGCAGGATCCGGCCGATCCCGTCGTGCTCGTGGTGCACGTAGTCGTTGTGCCGCTGCACGTCGCCCTTCGACGGCTCCCAGTAGGCGAGCTTCGGCGGCCGGACCGGCAGCCGCCGGTCGCGTTCCCCGGCGTAGTAGCGGTCGGTGGCCGCGACCAGCTCGTCCACCTCGGCGTCGGTGAGCAGCTTCTTCGACAGGTACCAGCCGTGCTCGGCGTAGTGGCGCACGTCCTCCTCCGAGGGGAGCAGCGCCTGCTCCTCCTCGGTGAGGACCGGATGTGTGGTGGTCATGCCTGCACCCCTCCGGCCGCGACGGCGGGGGTCGCCCCCGCCGCGGCCAGTTCGCGTTCCTTGGCCTCGTAGAGCGCCTTGATGTTGCCGCTGCCGAAGGTGCGCGCCCCGCGCCGCTCGATGAGTTCGAGGAAGAGGGTGCGCCGCACGTGCATCGACTCGGTGAAGATCTGCAGCAGCTGACCGCCGTGGTCGGAGTCGACCAGGATGCTCAGCTCCCGCAGCCGGTCCAGCGGCGCGTCGACGGTGCCGACCCGCGCCTCCAGGCCGTCGTAGTAGGCGGCCGGGGTGCCGGCGAAGCGGACCCCGCGCCCGGCGAGCGCGCCGACGGCGGTGATGATGTCGTCGGTGCGCAGGCCGAGGTGCTGCACCCCCGCGCCGGCGTGCCAGCGCAGGAAGTCCTCGATCTGGCCGGGCCGCCGCCCGGTGTCCGGCTCCAGCAGCACCAGGGTGACCCGCTCGGACGGGCTCTGCACCACCTTGGAGTTCATCGCCTGGCCGGCGACCTCGATGTGCTCCTCGAAGATCTGGGCGAAGCCGAACACCTTCTCGTAGTGCGAGACGGTGTCGTCGAGCTGACCCGGCGGCACGCAGACCGCCAGGTGGTCGATCTCGGCGAGCAGCTCGTCGCCGTCGACGCCGGGCAGCTCCTCGATCGCCCCCGGCAGGAACACCCTCCGGTCGCCGCGCCGCTCGACGAGGCGGTGCACCACGTCGCCGAAGCCGCCGACCTCGGCGAGCACCACCTCGGCGTCCGCGCCGGTGAAGGTGCGCGGCGGGGTCAGCCCGGTCGCACCCCGGGCCACCAGCTCCGCGTACGCCCCGGCGGCGTCGTCGACCTCCAGGGCGACCACCGCGATGCCGTCGCCGTGCCGTTGCACGTACGCCGACGCGGGGTGCTCGGCGGTCAGGCCCGAGGTGAGCAGCATCCGGATGTCGGCCTGCCCCAGCAGCAGTGACCGCTGGTCGGCCAGCCCGGTCTCCGGACCGCCCTGCCCCCGCAGCCGGAAACCGACCGCGGTGCCGAAGTAGAAGGCGGCCTGCCGGGCATCCCCCACGTACAGTTCGACGTGATCTATGCCGTTGATTTGCATCTGTCCCTTCCCCATTTCCCCCCGTGCCTGGTGTCCGGGCGCTGCGCGCCCGGCGTGGACCGTCGGATCACCTCCCCGATCCGCCGTCCGGTGGTGCCGCCGTCGTGGCGACGGCCCGCCGCGCCGGAGCGACGCGGCGCAGCAGCAGGCTGACGTTCTGGCCGCCGAAGCCGAACGAGTTGCTCAGCGCGTGGGTGGCCCCGGTGGGCCGCGGCGCGGCCCGGACGTGGTCCGCCTCGCACTCCGGGTCCGGGTCGTCGAGGTGGTACGTGGGCGGCAGCAGCCCTCGCCCCAACGCGAGCGCGGTGGCCGCGGCCTCCAGCACCCCGGAGGCCCCGAGCAGGTGCCCGGTGAGGCCCTTGGTGGAGCTGACCGGCACCCCGCCGACGCCGAAGACCCCGGCCAGCGCGGTGGTCTCGGCGATGTCGCCGAGCTTCGTGCCGGTGCCGTGGGCGTTGACGTAGCCGACGTCGGCCGCCGCCACCGACCCGCTCGCCAGGGCCCGGCGCATGCACTCGGCCGCCCCCGCGCCGTCCGGCCGGGGCGCGGTCGGGTGGTACGCGTCGGTGTTCACCCCGTACCCGGCGACCTCGGCGTAGCCGGTGACGCCCCGGGCGGCGGCGTGTCCGGCGCGTTCCAGCACCAGCAGCGCGGCCCCCTCGGCGAGCACGAAGCCGTTGCGCCGCTTGTCGAACGGGCGGCTCGCCTCGGCCGGGTCGTCCCAGCCGCGGGCGAGCGCCCGGGCGTTGCCGAAGGTGTCGGCGAAGGTCGGGAAGAGCGGCGCCTCGCTCGCCCCGCAGAGCACCACGTCGGCCTCGCCGGCGCGGATCAGCCGGACCGCGTCGGCGACGGCCTGCGCCCCGGACGCGCACGCGGTGCCGACCGACGAGCTGTAGCCGCGGATGCCGTGCGCGATGGCGATCCGGGCCGAGGGCATGTTCGGCAGGATCCCGGTGAGCAGGTACGGGCTGACCGCCGCGCGGCCCCGGGCGGCCCGGGCCAGCACCTGGCTCTCCAGGGTGGACATGCCGCCCACCCCACCGACGATCACCGCGATCCGGGTCGGGTCGACGTCCCGGCCCACCGCGATGCCGGCGTCGGCGAGCGCCTCGGCGGCGGTGAGCAGGGCGAGCAGCACGATCCGGTCGAGCACCTTGGTCTCCGGGCCGGAGGCGACGCTGCGCGGGTCGATCTCCGGCAGCACCCCGGCCACCTCCAGGCTCTCCCGGGCGGGGTGCCCCTCGGGTGGGCGGCGCAGCCCCGACCGGCCCTCGGTGAGCGCGGCGAAGGTCTCCTCGACGCCCCGCCCGGCCGGGGTGAACAGCCCCATGCCGGTGATCAGGGCGGTCATGACGGGGACTCGGTGAGGTAGCGCTCGCGCAGCGCCACCTTGCGGACCTTGCCGGTCACGGTGACCGGGATGTCGTCGGAGCGGACCGGCACCACCCGGCGCAGGGTGGCCCCCACGTCGGCGCCGAGGGCCGCGCGGATCGGCTCGGTGCGGTCGACGTCCGCGTCCGCGCCGGCGGCCAGCTCCAGCAGCACGTCGGTGACGACCTGCCCGCCCTCCTTGACGATGACCACGGTGCAGTCGGTGACGTCGGGGCAGGCGGCGAGGATCCGCTCCTCGGACAGCGCGGTGAAGAACCGCTTCCCCTCGCCGACCTCGACCGAGTCGACGGCCCGGTCCAGGTGGTAGTAGCGCCCGTCGGCGTCGGCGTACACCAGGTCGCCGGTGAGGTACCAGCCGCGCAGCCGGAACCGGTAGGTGGTGACCGAGTCGTTCCAGTAGCCGCGGAACAGCGACGGCGAGTCGATGCCGAGCCAGCCGACCTGCCCGGGCGGCAGCAGCTCGCCCTGCTCGTCGAGGACGGCGACGTTGGCGAACGCGTAGGGGCGGCCCACGCAGCGGCCGTACCGGTCGGTGTCGGTGGTGTGCGTGACGTGGAACATCGAGTGCCCCATCTCGCTGGAGCCGAGCCCGTCGATGAAGACCGAGCCGGGCACCCGCTTCACCCCGTCGCGGGTCATCACGTCCCGCGAGCCGACCGCGACCAGCCGGCGCACGTGCGGCTCGTGCGAGCAGTCACCGGTGTTGAACCACAGCCGCACCGACTCCAGGTCGTACCCGGACAGGTCGAAGCGGGCCAGCTCGGCCCAGGTGACGGAGAAGCCGAACACGCCGTCGGGACGCCAGCGTTGGATGGCGTCGAGGACCCGCTCGCCGCCCTGCTCGGAGAGCAGGTACATCTGCGCCCGGTTGCCCAGCGCCTGGTTGACCATCAGCACGGTGGCGGTGTGCGGGGCGGGCAGCGCGTTGAGGATCCGGCTGGTGCCCTGCGCCTGCGGCATGGAGAGCAGGTGCCGGGTGGCGGCGAAGAGGCTGGCGTGCGAGTGCAGCACCGCCTTGGGCACCCCGGTGGTGCCGGAGGTGTGGGTGATCACGATCGGGTCGTCCGGGTGGTGCCGGTAGGGCTCCGGCGCGGCCGCCGGGTCGCCCGTGCCCGCCTCGGCCGGCTCGCCGAGCAGCGGCGCGCCGAGGTCGTGCCCGGCGAGGGCGGCGGCGTGCTCGGCGTCGGCGAGCACGCCTGCGGCCCGCAGCCGGCGGATGTACTCGGCGGCGATCTCCGGGCGCAGCTTGCCGTTCATCAGCGCCGGGATCGCGCCGAGCCGGGTCAGCGCGAGGAACGACAGCACCATGTCGGCGGCGGTGCCGGCCCAGACGGCGACCGGGTCGCGCCGGCGTACCCCGCGCTCGTGCAGCCAGGCCGCCCGGGCGGTGACCAGGGTGTCGAGCTGTCCCAGCGTGAGCGGGTGCTCGGCCGGGTGGCCGTCGACCGGCGTGTCGAAGGTGAGTCCCGGCCCGTCCGGGTCGGCGCCGTGCGCCAGCACCCGGGCCAGCACGTTGCCCGCACCCAGCTCCGCGTCGGCGGCCAGCGCGCCACGCAGTCCCTTCGTCCTCATTGACCTGTCCCCTCCCCCAGCAGCACCGCGACCGCCTCGGTGGGCGTGCCGTCGGATGCCTGTTCGATCAGGATCAGCAACGCCTGGTCGGCGTCGCCGTCGTAGCGCAGCAGTTCGGCCTCGGCCGTGCCGTCGGCCCACGGGTCCCCCGTGGGGCTCAGGCAGACCACCGGCCCGTCCAGTCCCCAGCGCGCCGCGACGTGCCCGGCCACGCTGTTCGGCACCGACTGGTAGAAGAACAGCGGCCCGACCCGCCCCCCGGCGGCCACCGTGGCCCGCACCTGCGCCGCGCCGGTCCGGTCGCCGCTGGCGCTGACCAGCAGCACCGCCGTGCGGTTGCCGGCCGGCAGCGGCTCCGTCCCGTACGCCCGCCGCAGGCACCGCTCGGCCACCGCCACCACGGTCGGCGCGAAGTCCGAGTGCACGAACCCCGGCACCCCCGGCGCGGCCCCCACGTCCCCGTCCTCCGGCCACCGTCCCCGCGCCAGCACCCGCCACGGCGCGCGCGGGTCGGCGGCGGTCACGGGGCACCGACCAGCAGGGCGGTGTCGGCGCCGCCGAAGGCGGCGTTGAGGGTCAGCGCGTACGGGGTGCTCGTCGGGCGGGGGGCGTCGGTGATCACGTCGAGCGGGCAGGACGGGTCCTTTCCCCGCCAGCCGGCGTTGACCGGCAGCTTCCCGTGCCCCAGGGCGAGCACGGTGACCACCAGTTCGAGCAGCCCGGACGCCTCCAGGGCGTGCCCGTGCGTGGACTTGGTCGAGCTGACCGGGATCCGGCCGCCGAGCCCACCGAGCGCCTCGCCCAGCGCCGCCGCCTCCGAGGCGTCGCTGGACGACGTGCCGGTGGCGTTGGCGTTGACGTAGCCGACCGCCTCGGCGGGAAGCCCGGCCCGACGCAGCGCGCCCCGCACCGCACGGGCCAGCCCGCGCCCCCTCGGGTCGGGCTGGCACGGGTGGTACGCGTCCCCGGCCCGGCCCCAGCCCGCGACGGTGGCCAGCGGCTCCGCGCCCCGTCGCCGCGCGGCGGCCGCCGACTCGACGACCACCGCCACGACCCCGTCACCGAGCAGCAGTCCCTGCCGGCCGGCGCTGAACGGGCGCACCACCCCGTCGGCGGCCAGCGCCCGGCCGGCGTCGAAGAGCGCGTACTGGTCCGGTTCGACCAGGTAGCCGGCCGCCACCACCACCCGGTCCAGGTCACCCCGGCCGATCAGGGTGGCGGCGTCGGCGACCGCGGTGCTCGCCGACACGCAGGCGGTGGTGTAGACCCGGGTCGGTCCGCCCAGCCCGCAGCGCCGCGCCAGGTGACCGGCGAGCGCCGGCACGCGCGGCCCGGACCCGTCGGCCGGCAGGGTGGCGGGGCCGCCGTGGGTGGCCAGGAAGAGCGCGGACTCCGCCCGGCGGGCCGGGTCCAGCCCGGCCGCCCGGCAGGCCACGTCGACGGCGTCGGCGAGTTCGTCGGCGAGGGAGCCGACGTCCGGCAGGGTGGCCGCCACGGTGACCCGGCGGCCTGCGGTGTCGAACCGGCGTACCGGCGTGAACGCCGCGGCGCCGCTGAGCACCCCGGCGAGCAGCGACTCGGTTCCCCTGCCGAGGGCGCTGACCGCGTGGACGCCGGTGATCCTCGGGTGCTCCCGGTCAGCCATCTGCGGGAGCGGTCAGCGAGGTGCGGAACACCGCCAGCGCGTCGTCGACGGTGCGGATGCCCGCGAGCTGGTCGTCGGTGAGGTCCAGGGTGCGGTCGTAGCGTTGCTCGACGAGGTGCACCAGCCAGGCCAGCTCCATCGAGCCGACCCGGTCGGCCACCTGGTCGACGGGCTTCGCGGTCAGTTCGGCGAGCATGCTCACCAGGTCAGCTCGCCCCAGGTCGGGCTGACCGGTCATCAGGAGTCGTCGCTGTTCGCGGCCACCCGGTCGGCGACCATCGTGGTGAACTCGCCGACCGTCATCAGGGCCAGCTTCTCCGACTCGTCGTCGGCGAACGTCACGCCGTACCGGTCCTCGACCCGGACGGCGAGGTCGGCCAGCGCCAGCGACTCGAGGTCGACGCCGGAGGGCCCCAGCGTGGTGTCGTCGTCGATCTCCTCGACGTCGTAGTTCATGTCGGCGAGCTGCTCGATGACGAAGGTGCGGACCTCGTCTCGCATGGCCTTAACCTCTTTTCCGTGAAACTGCTACCGGTGCCCGGTCGGGACACCGTGTACGTGTGGACCGGCCGCGCCGACGACCAGCGGGAGCTGACGCGGCGGCTGCTGCGCCGCGCGGGTGGCGCGGTGCTCGGCCGGTCCGAGGTGGAGGTCGGGGTACGCCGGGCGCCCGGCGGGGCCCCGGAGGTGTACGGCCCGGACGGGCGGACGTCGGCGGCCAGCGTCAGCCACGTCGACGGGCTGGTCGTGGTGGCAGCCCGCACCGGCGGACCGGTCGGGGTGGACGTCGAGCGGTGCCGGCCGCTGCCCGCCGTGGCGCTGGCCCAGCGGTGGTACGACCCGGCCGAGGCCGGCTGGCTGCGGTCCCGGCCGGAGGCCGGGCGGGACCGCGACTTCCTGCGCCTGTGGACGGCGAAGGAGGCGGTCGGCAAGGCGCTCGGCGTCGGGCTGCGCGACGGCGGGCTGCGCCGCCGGATGCCCCGGCCGGGCGGGCCCGGGGAGCTGCTGCGCCCGCTGCCCGGTCGGGCGGACCTGCGGGTGGGCCACCCCGACGCCGGCGCCGATCTGGTGCTCGCGGTGGCGGTGGCCGACGCCCGCGGGCCGGTCCGGGTGGTGTTCGCCTAGCGGCCCGGTCACGACGCCGCCTCCCGCAGCGCGGTGGCCGAGCGGACCAGCTTGCCGGTGGTGGTCCGGGGCAGCTGCCCGAGCAGGTGCAGGGTGCGCGGCCGCTTGTAGCCGGCGAGGCGCTCGCCGAGCAGCGTGTCGAGGGTGTCCTCGGTCAGCGTGCCGTCCCCCTGCACGTACGCGGTGATCCCGTCGTCCCAGACCACCACGGCGGCGCTCACCCCGGGCAGCTCGGCGACGGTGGCCTCCACCTCGGTCAGGTCGACCTTCATGCCGCCGACCGAGACCTGCGAGTCGAGCCGCCCCTTGATGGTGACCAGCCCGGACTCCGGGTCCACGGTGCCGGCGTCGCGGGTGTGCAGCCAGCCGTCGGCCCAGCGGGTCGGGTCGGTGAGCCCGACGTACGGCGACGCCGGGCAGCTCACCCAGAGTTCGCCGGCGGACTCGCGGACCCGGATGCCGGGGGCGGGGGCGATGGCGGGTCGGTGCCGCCCGTACAGGTCGGTGCCGATCACCCCGACCTCGGTCATCCCGTACATGTTGCCCAGCGGCACGCCGTAGCGGTCGGTGAAGGCGCGCGCGACGGCGGCCGGGACCAGTTCGCCGCCGGTGGTCATCCGCTTGAGCTGCGGCAGCGGCCCGGACGGGGTGGTGGAGGCGAGCAGTCCGATGTGGAACGGCACGCCGAGCACGGTGGCCGGGCTGTCCTGAGCGGCGACGGCGGCGAGGATGGCGTCGCCGCTGAGCCGTTGCGGCGGGCAGAGCTCGACCCCGGCGTGCATCCCGTAGAGCAGGCCGCCGACCAGGCCGAGGACGTGCACCATGGAGGGCAGCAGGACGATCCGCTCGCCGGGCAGCGCCACCCCGTCGATGCGGGTGTAGCGGTGCACCTCGGCCACCAGGTCCTCGGCGGTGCGACCGATCACCTTGGACGGGCCGGTGGAGCCGGAGCTGAGCTGGACGACCGCGTGCGGGCTGCCGGCCGGCCGGTCCGAGAAGGCGGTGACCCCTTCGGTGACGTCGACGAAGACCCGCAGCGCGCCGCCGCCGGTGCGTACCGGCGCGACCACCACCTGCGGGGTCAGCCGGTGCAGCGCCCGGTCCACCTCGTGGTCGGTGAGCCGGTGGTCCAGCAGGATGGCCTGGGCGCCGCTGCGCCAGGTGGCGAGCAGGTTCACCACGTACGCCAGCGAGGGCGGCAGGCGCAGCGCGACCGCGCCGCCGGGACGCAGTCCGGCCTCGGCCAGCCGAGCCTGCGCCGCGCCGACCAGGCGGTGCAGTGTGCCCTTGTCGACGGGTTCGGGCAGGCGCAGACATACGTCGGTCGGACGGCCGGTGAACAGAATGTCGTCCACCCAGCTCGCCTCTGCCACCGCAGGATCTTTCGCCATAGGATGTGCTGTCACGACCGCCCACCGCCCAGCAGAAAATAGGGCGTTATCCGCCCAACAGGTGCGTACTTCGGGGTGCTCACGGAACACTACGTCGGGCCTTCTCAGCATTGCTACATGCAAATGGCTAGATCAAGAAAAGCGGCTGGGTGGATTGCCCACGCTCGATCGGACAGGCAGGATCGGACGCGTACGCCGGCCCGGTACCCCGCCGGCCGCCGGGCGCTGCCGTCGCCCGTGGACGGTGCCGTTTGACGTGCCCGGGGCCCGGGTAGGTGAGCTGCCCGGCCGGACGTACCGGCGCGGGCGAACGGAGGCCGTCCATGCGCTGGCTGCTCGTGCTCCTGGTCCTCGCGGCGATCGTCCTGGTCTGGGTCGGACTGGGCCGCGGCGCGTTCCTGGCCGGCCGCAAGGCCCGCCGGCACATCGAGGCAGGGCGGCAGGCCGACGGGGACGGCGACCCGCTGCGCTGAGCGATCCACTGTCGGACCCGGCCCGTAGCCTGCCGGCATGGTGTTCCGCTCCCCCGTCGACCGTGCGCTGCCGGATCTCCTCGCCGACGAGCGGGGCGCGCTGACCCAGCAGCTCGACTTCCACCGGGCCACCCTGCTGCACAAGCTGGACGGCCTCGACGAGGCGGACCTGCGCCGGCCGATGACCCCCTCGGGGCTCAGCCTGCTCGGCCTGGTCAAGCACCTCACCGCCGCCGAGCACGGCTGGTTCCTGGAGACCTACGCCGGGCAGCCCGCCGGCCCGGTCGCGCCGGAGGCGGAGTTCCTGGTCGCGCCGACCGAGCGCGTCGACGAGCTGGTCACGTCCTACCTGGACACCTGCGACCGGGCCCGCGCCGTGGTGGCCGCCGGCGGTCTCGACGACGTGGTCCGCACCGGGTGGAACCAGTCGATCAACCTGCGGGCCATCCTGGTGCACATGATCGAGGAGACCGCGCGGCACAACGGCCACGCCGACCTCATCCGCGAGGCGCTCGACGGCGTCACCGGGGCCTGACCCGCCGGGGCCGACCGTCCCGGTCCCTGCTTCCCAGCGACGCGGCGAGCAGGCGGACCGGACGAGGCCAACACGGCGAAACGGCGGTGCCCGTACACCACGGACACCGCCACCTCGTCGACCTCCCGGCGCTACCCGCGAGCCTCCCCCGCCGGGGGTGGGGCGGCGCCGCGCAGCACCAGGGCGCTGTTGAAGCCGTCGAAGCCGCGCGCGCCGACCAGGGCGATCCGGCTGCGGGGCCGCCGCTGCTCGCGCAGGAAGGTCAGCTCGCAGCCCGGCGCGGGTCGCTGCGGGCCGGCCGAGGCGGGCAGCAGGTCGTGCCGGAAGGCGAGCAACGCGGTCGCGGCGTCCAGCGCCGACCCGCCCTGGTGGGCCCGGCCGGTCAGCGGCTTCTGGGTGGTCACCGGCGGGGTGTGGGTGCCGAAGACGGTCCGCAGGGCGGTCGCCTCGGCCCGGTCGTACGCCGGCACGCCGAGCGCATCCGGCCAGATCACGTCCACGTCGTGCGCCCGCACCCCGGCCCGGTCCAGGGCCAGCCGCAGGGCCCGGGCGTAGTGGGTCGGATCGGGGCCGGCCTCGACGTCGGTGGGCGCGCCGTCGTGGGTGGCCGCCCAGCCGGTGATCTCGCCGTAGACGCGCGCGCCCCGGGCCAGCGCGTGGCCCAGCTCCTCCACCACGAACACCGCGCCGCCCTCGGCGGGCACGTAGCCGCAGGCGTCCGCGTCGAACGGCCGGTACGCCCGCTCCGGGTCGGCCACGTCGCTGAGCAGCCCGGAGCGGAGCTGGCAGGCCAGCGCGTACGGGCTGAGCGGGCACTCGGTGGCTCCGGCGATCACCACCGGGGTGCCGCGCCGGACGGTGCGCACCGCGTGGGCGAGACTGTCCAGGCCACCGGCCGACTCGGAGACCGTCACCCCGGACGGCCCCTTGAACTGGTGCCGGATGGAGAGCTGCCCGACGCTGGCCGCGTAGAACCAGGCGATCGACTGGTACGCCCCGACGGTCCGGCTCGGCCCGCCCCACAGCCGCTGGAGCTCCCGCTGCCCGAACAGGTTCCCGCCCGACGAGCTCGCCAGGGTGACCGCCCACCGGTACGGGTCGGGCGACACCTCCGGCAGCCCGGCGTCGGCCAGCGCCAGCCGGGTCGCGGCGAAGCCGAGGTGGGTCCACCGGTCGGTCTGCACCCGCTGCCGGGTGTCCACGTGGCCCGCCGGGTCGAAGTCGGGGACCTCGCCTCCGACGCGGGTCGGGTAACCGGCCGGGTCGAAGAGGGTGATCGGGCCGGTCCGCCGGGTGCCGGCGAGCACCGTCGCCCAGTGCGCCTCGGCGCCGACGCCGCTCGGCGCGACCACGCCGATCCCGGTCACCACCGCCCGCGCCGTCACGATGCGGCCGCCAGGCGGCGGAAGAGCATCGCGGACTGGAACCCGCCGAAGCCGCTGCCCACCGAGAGTGCCACGTCGACCGGCACCTCACGGGCCTCGTTCGGCACGTAGTCCAGGTCGCACTCGGGGTCGCGGGTGGCCCAGTTCGCGGTGGGCGGCACCACCCCGTACTCGATGGCGAGCGCGCAGGCGGCCATCTCGATCGAGCCGATCGCGCCGAGCGAGTGTCCCACCATGGACTTGATCGAGCTGATCGGCACCCGGTACGCGGTGTCGCCGAGCGCCCGCTTGAACGCCGCGGTCTCGTGCCGGTCGTTCTGCCGGGTGCCGGAGCCGTGCGCGCTGACGTACGAGACGGCCGCCGGGGCCAGCCGGGCCTGGTGCAGCGCGTCGGTGATGGCCAGCGCCATCTCCACCCCGTCGGGGCGCAGCCCGGTCATGTGGAAACCGTTGCTGCGGCTGGCGTAGCCGGCCACCTCGCAGTACACGTGCGCGCCGCGGCGCCGGGCGTGCCCGGCCTCCTCCAGCACCAGCACGGCCGCGCCCTCGGCGAGCACGAAGCCGTGCCGGTCGGCGTCGAACGGCCGGGAGGCATGCGCCGGGTCGTCGTTGTCCGGGCTGGTGGCGCCGATGGCGTCGAAGGAGGCGACGGTGACCGGGGAGATCGGCGAGTCGGCCGCGCCGGCCAGCACGATGTCGGCCTCGCCGTCGACGACGAGCTGGTGGGCGTACCCGATGGCGTCGATGCCGGAGGTGCAGCCGGTGGAGACCACCTGGGCCGGGCCGTGCAGGCCGTGCCGGCAGGCCACGTCGGCGGCCAGGCTGCTGGGCACCAGCGCCTGGTAGAGGTACGGCCCGCCGAGGGCGTGGTCGACCAGCCAGTGCCGGCCGGAGTCGCTGACCCGCACGTACTCGCGCTCCAGGGCCATCGTGCCGCCGACCGCGGTGCCGAGCACCACGCCGGCCCGCTCCCGTTCGGCGTCGGTGAGGGTGAGGCCGCTGTCGGCGAGCGCCTCGGTGGCGCAGGCGAGCGCGAACTGCACGTACCGGTCGGCGCGTTGCCGTTCGGCGAGGGTGATCCCGGCGGCGTCCGGGTCGAAGTCGCACTCGGCGGCGATCTGCGAGCGGAACGGGCTGGGGTCGAAGAAGCTGATCCGCCGGGTGGCGGTCCGCCCCTCGGTGATGGTCTTCCAGAACCGGTCCCGGGTGGTGCCACCGGGGGCGACGACGCCGACCCCGGTGACCACCGTGCGCCGGCCGGTCACGACGATTCCCGTGGCGCGGGCGGGCCGGCCTCGGTGTCGACGTGACCCAGCTCGGGGCGGGGGGCGAGCGGTCCGAGATGGAACACCACCTCGGCCGGTTCGTCGCCGGTGTTGCGCAGCCGGTGCCGGACGTCGCGGGCGACGAAGAGGCCCTGCCCGGCGGCGAGCGGCACCGGCCGGTCGTCCAGGTCGACGGTGATCGCGCCCCGGCAGACGTAGAGGAACTCCTCGCTGTACGGGTGGTAGTGCTCGGCGATCCGCTCCCCCGGCTGCAGGGTGGCCACGCCCATGAAGCCCGAGGTGCTGCCGACGGTCTTCGGGCCCAGCAGCACCCGCAGCTCGCCGCCGCGCCGGCGGTCGGCGGGGACGTCGCCGGCGGCGACCGGGGCGGTGGTGGTGTCACTCATCGCCGGCCTCCGCGTACCGCCGCTCGACGCGCTCCTTGATGACCGCGAGCTGCACCGCGCTGTTGCGGTTGATCCGGGCGGTCATGCCGGCGTTGTCCAGCGGCGCGTCCCGCTTCATGGCGAAGTCCTGCACCCAGGTCATCCGGGTGCCACCGGGGATCTCGGCGTAGTGCCAGTGGATGTGCATGTACTCGAACGGCCCGGTCTCCACCCGGCGGGCGTGCACCTGGCGGGTGGCCGGATCGGCGGTGCGTTCGCTGACCCAGCTCCACGCCACCCCGTTCTCGTCGGGGTGCATGGTCAGCCGGAACCGCACGGTGTCACCCTCACGGTGCAGGATCTCGGCCACCGCGTACTCGGTGAACAGCTCGGTCCACCGGGCGACGTCGTTGGTGATCTCCCAGACCAGCGGCAGCGGCGCGGCGATGTCGACCGCGTTCTCGGTGTGTCCGGGCGGGTCGGCCGCGCGGGCCACCAGGTCGGCCACGCCGTCGATGCTCAACTGCCCGGCCTGTTCGGGGATCTTCACCCGCCACCGGTCCGCGACGACCGCGGAGAGTTCGAGCAGGGCGAGCGAGTCCATCCCGAGTTCCTCCAGGCTGGCCGCCGGGGTCCGGGCGGCGGCATCGGCGTCCAGGCCACAGTGGGTGACCAGGATGTCGGTGATCTCGCTGGCGAGCGGTCGGTCGGGGGCCAGGGTCATCAGGTCCTCCAGGCGGTCGGGCCGGCGGCGGGCACGGCGGTGACGGGGCTACGGCCGGCCGGGTCGGCGTCGGCGCGGGCGGTGGGCAGGGGCTCGGTGGGTACGGCGTCGGCGGTGGCGGCGGTGGGAGCGGCGGCCGCGACGGCCCCGGCCGGCGCGGTCCCGGTGGCGGTCGGCTGGGCCGCACCGGCGGCGGAGGGCTCGCCACCGGCCGGCGGGGTCGCCGCGAGCAGCCGCTCCACCAGGGCGGTGGTGTGCCGCGCGGCCCGGAACGCCGGGTCCCGCAGCACCCGCCGGGCGAAGCCGATGGTGGTCCGGACGCCCGGGCCGGCCACGTCGAACTCGGCGAGCGCGCGGTCCAGGCGGGCCAGCGCGCCGTCGCGGTCCGGGGCCCAGACGGCCACCTTGGCCAGCAGCGAGTCGTAGTGCGGGCTGACCAGGTAGCCGACGTGGCCGTGGGTGTCGACCCGGGTGAACGGGCCGCCCGGGGGCCGGAACCGGTCGAGCCGGCCGGGCGCGGGGGCGAAGTCCCGCTCCGGGTCCTCCACGTTGACCCGGCACTCCACCGCCACCCCGTGCAGCCGGACGTCGGACTGCCGCAGCCGCAGCGGCGTGCCGGCGGCGACGTACAGCTGCTCGTGCACCAGGTCGATCCCGGTGACCAGCTCGGTGACCGGGTGCTCCACCTGGATCCGGCAGTTGATCTCCAGAAAGTGGCACTCCTGCGCCTCGTCGACGAGGAACTCGACAGTGCCCGCCCCGGTGAAGCCGACCGCCAGGGCGCCGCGCAGCGCCGTCTCGGCGAGGGTGTCCAGGGTGGCCGGGCGCAGCGCCGGGGCCGGGGCCTCCTCGACGAGCTTCTGGTGCCGGCGCTGCACCGAGCAGTCCCGGGTGCCCAGGTGCACGCCGTTGCCGTGGCCGTCGCAGAGCACCTGCACCTCGACGTGCCGGGCGTCGGTGAGGTACCGCTCGACGTACACCCGGTCGTCACCGAAGGCGACCTGGGCGGCGGCCCGGGTGCGGGCGTACGCGCGGGGCAGCTCGGCGGCGGAGCGGACCACGGTCATCCCGCGTCCGCCCCCGCCGGCGGCGGCCTTGACGATCACCGGGTAGCCGACCGTCGCGGCCACCTCCAGCGCGTCCGCGACCGTCGGCAGGGTCCGTACGCTGCCCGGCGGCAGCGGCAGGCCGGCCTCGCTCATCAGCGCGCGGGCGGTGGACTTGTCCGCCAGCGCCGCCATCACCTGCGGCGGCGGGCCGACGAAGACCAGCCCGTTCTCCGCGCAGATCTCGGCGAAGTCGGCGTCCTCGGAGAGGAAACCGTAGCCCGGGTGCACCGCCTGGGCACCGGTCTGCCGGGCGGCCTCGACGATCGCGGCGGCGTTGAGGTAGCTCTGCCGGCTGGCCGCCGGGCCGATCCGGACCGTCTCGTCGGCCAGCCGTACCGGCAGCGAGTCGGCGTCGGCGGTGGAGTGCACCACCACCGTGCGCACGCCGAGTTCCCGGCAGGCCCGCAGCACCCGCAGCGCGATCTCGCCCCGGTTGGCGATGAGCACCTTCTCGAACATCTACTCGCCCCGGCCGTGCAGCGGCGCCAGGGCGATCAGCGGCTGGTCGTACTCGACCGGCTTGCCGTCCTCCACCAGCACCTCGACCACCCGTCCGGCCTGGTCGGCGGCGACCTCGTTCATCAACTTCATCGCCTCGACGATGCCGATGACCTGACCGGGCCGGACCACGTCACCGACCGCCACGAACGGCGCCGCGCCCGGCTCCGGGGCCCGGTAGAAGGTGCCCACCACGGGCGCCCGCACGGCGAGCCGCTCCGCCGCCGGCTCGCGCGGTGGCTCCGCCGCCGGTTCCGCGGCAGCCCGGGGCGCCGGGGTCGCCGGCCCGTGCCACTCCACCTCCAGGACCGTCTCGCCGCTGCGCAACCGGACCCGGCGGACCGGTCCGGCCAGTTCGGCGACGAGCTGGCGGGCCTGCCGGCGCAGCCCGGCCAGCACCGCGTCGGGGTCGTGCGCCGCGCTCATGGCCTCATCTCCGTTCGGGTCTGCGCCGCCGCGGCGACGCCGTCGGGCGCGCGGTCGCTCTCGGCCCCGTCGGCCGGACCACCCACGGTGGACCGGGCCGCGCCGTAGCGGCGGAAACGCTGCCGGCGCCGGCGGACCAGGGTGGCCGGTGGCACGTCGAGCAGGCCGGCGAGGTTCGCCGTGACCGCCCGGCGCAGCAGGTCGGCGGCGGCCACCGGGTCGGCGTGCGCGGCGGGCGCCGGTTCGGGCACCACCTCGTCGACCACGCCGAGCCGGCACAGGTCACCGGCGGTCAGCCGGAGGGCGCGGGCCGCCTGCGGGGCGGCGGAGCTGTCCGGCCAGAGGATCGCGGCGCAGCCCTCCGGGCTGATCACCGAGTAGACGGCGTGTTCGAGCATCAGCACCCGGTCGGCCACCGCGAGGGCCAGCGCCCCACCGCTGCCGCCCTCACCGGTGACCACCGCCACCACGGGCGTCGGCAGCACGCTCAGCGCGAGGATGTTCTCGGCGATCGCCGCCGCCTGGCCCTGCTGCTCCGCGCCCACCCCCGGGTCGGCGCCGGGGGTGTCCACCAGGGTCACCACGGGCAGGCCGAGCCGGGCGGCCAGGCGCATCAGGCGCAGCGCCTTGCGGTGCCCGGCCGGGCTGGCCATGCCGAAGTTGCGGGCCACCAGCTCGGCGGTGGTGTGTCCCTTCTGGTGGCCGATCACCATCACCGGCCGGCCGTCCAGGCGCGCCAGGCCGCCCACCACCGCCGGGCAGTCCGCGCCGAGCCGGTCGCCGTGCAGCTCGACGAACCCGTCGAAGGCGGTCTCCAGGTAGTCCAGGGTGCTCGGGCGGCCGGGGTGGCGGGCCACCCGGACCGTCTCCCAGGCGTCCCGGCCCGGGCCGGGCACCGTCGCCGGCGCGGCGACGCCGGCCGGTCGCGGCGACCGCCGGGCCGGCTCCTGCCGGGGTACGCCGGCACGGCGGCCGCCCCGCGCCGCGGCCAGCAGCGCGCTCAGCCGGCCGCGCAGCGCGTGCCGCGGCACCACCATGTCGACCTGCCCGTGCCGGAGCAGGAACTCGGCGGTCTGGAACCCCTCGGGCAGGGTGCCGCCGGTGACCTGCCGGATCACCCGGGGGCCGGCGAAGCCCATCCGGGCGCCGCTCTCGGCGAGCACCAGGTCGGTGTTGGTGGCGAAGGACGCGGCCACCCCGCCGTAGGTGGGGTCGGTGACGACGCTGACCGTGAGCAGTCCCGCCTCGCGCAGCCCGGCGATCGCCTGGCTGACCGTGGCCATCTGCATCAGCGACAGCGCGCCCTCCTGCATGCGCGCGCCGCCGGAGGCGGTGACCAGCACCAGGGGCAGCTCGTCGGCGAGCGCCCGCTCGGCGGTCCGGGTGATCAGCTCGCCGACCGCGCAGCCGAGGCTGCCGCCGAGGAACCGGAAGTCCATCACCGCCAGGGCCACCGGGTGCCCGCCGATGCGCGCGGTGCCGCAGAGCACCGCCTCGTCCAGCCCGGTGCCGGCGCGGGCCGCGCTGAGCCGGTGCGGGTACGGCAGGGTGTCGACGAAGCCGATCGGGTCCACCCGGGGCGCGCGGTCCGGCAGCGGGCGGAACGAGTCCGGGTCGGTCAGCTGGGCCACCCGGTCGGGGGCCTCCAGCCGGGCGTGCGAGCCGCATTCGGGGCAGACGTCGAGGTTGCGGCGCAGCCGCTTGCGGTAGAGCAGCGAGGAACAGCCGCCGCAGCGCGACCAGAGCTGCTCGTCACGGGGCGCGGTGGTGGTCACGACCGCCGTCCCGGGGCGTCGTACCGGTAGAAGCAGTGCGCCATCGCGTCCCGGGGCGACCGCCAGGTCGGCAGGTACGGCGAGATGTACGGCCGCAACTGCTCGCTGATCCGGACGAACTCGGGGTGGCCGCGCGCCTCCTCCACCGCCCCCTCGGTGGCGCGCTCCGTCTCCAGCAGGTGCACGTAGAGGTCGTGCAGCCGGTAGAGCGAACGGTGCCGGACACCGACCAGGCCGGGCAGGTCGGTCGCGTCGGACTCGGCGAAGATCTCGGCGACCCGGTCCTCGGCGGTCGGCAGCACCTTGGCGACGATGAGCGAGCGATCCATGGACGGCCTCCCCTGGGCGGCGTCGGCGGAGGCGGGTGCCACCGCTGCGCCGGTCGACTGCCGCCACCGTGCCGCCGGGACCGTCAACGCGGCGTCACCTGATCGCCATCCACTCCGGATCGTCGTGACGCTGCGTTGACGCAAACTGTGTGCGAGTTATGGGAAGGTCATCTTCCGGCTTCGCATGTCGACACTTACTCGCAGTTCAGCGCGGGTTTCTGGGATGCTTCCAGTCAGCGTCGCATTACCGACGAGATGTTGACCCAGTGTAATCACGGTTGCTAATCTCCGTCCGGTCAGCCCGGTTCCGGCGGCGTCGTGGCCGCCGGCGGCGAGGCCGCTGCGACACCGCGGTCGCGGACCGCCGAGCCGGACATCAGCTGACGGTCGGGACATGGGTTCCGGTGCAGGGGGTGCGCCCGTGACCGCTCGATCGAGGACGCCCACGGCGGGCGGCGCCACCCCCCGGGTGTCGCTGCACCTGCTCGGCGGCTTCCGGCTGCTGCACGACGACGCCCCGGTGGTGGTGCCCCGGGGCCTGCAACGCGTCATCGCGCTGATCGGACTGCGCCCGTCGGCGACCCGTAGCCACCTGGCCGGCCTGCTCTGGCCGGAGACGCCGGAGGAACGGGCGCTGTCGTCGCTGCGTACCGCCCTGTGGCGGCTGCGCCAGGACCCCTGCTGCCCGCTGCACACCGACGGCGACACGGTCCGGCTCGGCGACACCGTCCACCTCGACGTGGACGAGCTGGTCGAGGCGGCGGCCCGGGTCCGCGACGGCGCGGTCCCCCGCACCACCGGCCCGACCGGCCGGCACGACCTGCTCCCCGGCTGGTACGACGACTGGGTGCTGCTGGAGCGGGAACGGTTGCGCCAGCTGCGGCTGCACATGCTGGAGGAGCTGGCCGGCAACCATTTGGCCGCCGGCCGGCACGGCGAGGCCCTGGAGGCCGCGCTGGAGGCGATGGCGGCGGAGCCGCTGCGGGAGACCCCGCACCGCCTGGTGGTCCGCATCCACCTGGCCGAGGGCAACGCGTTCGAGGCGGTGCACGCCTTCTACGTCTACCGGGACCTGCTGCTGCGGGAGTTGCGACTGGAACCCTCGCCGGCGATGTCCGCGCTGCTCGCCGACACGCTCGCCCCGATCCGGCACGCGAGCCGACGGGAACCGCCACCGCGCCGCACCGACCGCAGTGGCCCGTCCGGCCCGCCGCCCTCGCCGCGCGGCCCGGCCGCCCCGACCGCACCGGGTTCCCGGTGAGCGGTCGACCCGCCACATCGGACGTCACCACCCGGCGACAGTCCGTGACGACGAGGTGACACCGCGTCGGTGATGCTGTCGACCACACGGTGTCCGCCGCTCCCCGGCGGAGCAGTCACCGGGCGAGAGGGGTCCCGATGAGTCGACTGTTGGTCGTCAGCCGGATCGTCCCAGGCGCGGAGGGACGGGTGGCACAGATCTTCGCCGAGTCCGACGCCACCGAGCTGTCCCGCCTGACCGGCGTACGGCACCGGTCCTTGTACAGCCTGCACGACCTGTGCGTACACCTGATGGAGACCACCGACGTCGACCCGGACGCGGCCGCCGGGGCCCGCGCACACCCGCTGTACCGCGCGGTCAACGAGCGGCTGTCCGCGCACACCTCGCCGTACCTGCCGACCTGGCACTCGCCCCGCGACGCCGTCGCCGGCTGCTTCTACAGCTGGGACGTCGCCGACGCGTCGTCGCCCGGGCGGCTGCGCTGACCCACGCCCGCCCCGGCCACCGGACCGGCGTCCCGGGCCCCTGATGGCACCAGGGTCCGGGGCGCCCCGGGCGGCCGCGCGGCACACGCTCGGTCATCCCCCCGCCACCGGCCGGCGCCACGCCGTCCCGCCCGGCACGACGGTCGCCGACCTCCCTGTCGTCCCCGACGTACGTGTGCGAAGCTGCCCCGAGTTTTCACACGTCTGTCGTGCACACATACGAGGAGGTTGGCCGTGCCGTCGAGTTTCGGGCAATGGCTGGTCGTGATCCTGGCCCTGGTGGTCGGACTGGTGGTCGGCTGGGTGGTGAGCGGTCGGCGGACCGCCACCGGCGAGGCCGCGCCCACCGTGGAGAGTGCCCCGGCGGCCGGCGCCGCCGAGGCCGTCGTCGACCAGGAGCGGCCGGAGGCCGTGGTCGACGAGGTTCCCGCTCCCGCCGCGGTGACCGAGGCGCCCACGCCGGTCGAGCAGGACGCTCCCCCGGCCGCCGCCGCCCTGGCCGCCCAGGCCACCCCGCTGCCGTCCACCGAGGCCGCGCCCGCCGAGGTCGCCGTCGCGGACGAGCCGGCCCGCACCGCGGACGCCGACCCCGAGCCCGTCGAGCCCGTCGAGCCCGTCGCCGTCGAGCCCGTCGCCGCGGAGCCGGTGACCGCCGAAGCCCTCGCGAGCGGGTCGTCGGTCGAGCCGGCCGACGCCGACGAGCCGGCCCGTACCACCGAGCCCTTCGCCGCCGGAACTGTCGCCACCGAGCCGGTCGTCACCGAGGCCCTCGCGACCGGGTCGTCGGTCGAGCCGGCCGACGCCGAGCCGGCCCGCACCGTGGACGCCGAGCCGGTCGCCGTCGCCGCCGAGTCGTCGGTCGAGCCGGCCGACGCCGAGCCGGCCCGCACCGTGGACGCCGAGCCGGTCGCCGTCGCCGCCGAGCCCGTCGCCGCCGCCGAGCCCGTCGCCGCCGCCGAGCCCGTCGCCGTCGCCGCCGAGCCCGTCGCCACCGCCGCCGAGCCGGTCGCTGCCGGCGCGGAGAGCCCGGTACCGGCGGTGGTGCCGGCGCCGCGGACCTCGGTCGAGGATGCCGTGGCCGGCGAGCCGGCCGCGGACGACTTCCGGCGGATCCAGGGCATCGGCCCGAAGATGGCCGCCGCGCTCCAGGCGGCCGGTGTCCGCACGTACCAGCAGCTCGCCGAGCTGGACGAGGGCGCGCTGCGGGAGACCATCAAGGCCGCCGGGCTGCGCGCCGCGCCGAGCCTGGCGACCTGGTCGCAGCAGGCCAAGGTGCTGGCCGGGGCCCGCGCCGAGGCCGACCGCGTGCTGCCGGCCGGCGGCGGCCGGGACGCCTGACTCCGCGTCCCGGGTCGGTGGCGCCGCCACCGACCCGGGACGGCCGGCGGTCCCCGGGGACGGCCGGCCGTCCCCGGGACCGGCGGCGCGAACCCAGGGAATGCGGCAAAACGGACACGTGCCGGGACCGGTGTCGCTACGGTCGGTGAAGGGCCGGCCGGCCCGCCGCGCCGATCCCGCCACCGCAGGAGCAGCTCGTGCCCTTCGCCACGCCGGAGCAGCCCGCCGCACGGCGACCTCCGGTGCGTGACCCCGAGTCACCCCGGCGGGTGACCCTGCTGGAGCTCTTCTTCGACCTGGTGTACGTGGTGGCGCTCGCCCTGATCTCCCGGGGCCTGGTCGTCGACCTGTCCTGGGACAAGGCCCTGCAGTCCCTGTTGATGCTGATGGCGCTCTGGTGGACCTGGGCCATCACCACCCTGGTCACCGACCTGTACGACCCCCAGCGTCCCGAGATCAAGCTGCTCATCACGGCGGTGATGTTCGGCGCGCTGCTGATGACCACGGCCATCCCCGAGGCGTTCGGCGCCCGGGGGCTGGTCTTCGCCGGCACGTACGTGGCGATCCACCTCGGACGCGGGCTGTTCCTCATGCCGACCGTACGCCACGACCCGCAGACCCAGCGCCGGGCGATCCGGATCTTCGCCTGGTTCGCCGTCTCCGCCGTGCCGTGGCTGATCGGCGCGTTCGCGCACGGGCACGCCCGGGAGGCGCTCTGGGCGCTGGCGCTGGGCATCGACTATCTCGGCTTCCGGCTCGCGTACCCGGTGCCCGGGCTGGGCGTGGTGCCGGACGCGCAGCGCACCGTCACCGCCGAGCACCTCTCCGAGCGCTACCAGCAGTTCTTCATCATCGCCCTCGGCGACGCCATCCTGGTCACCGGCACGATGTTCAGCCTCAGCCACTCCGAGGCGGAGAACATCGCCGCGTTCAGCACCGCCTTCGTCAGCACCCTGCTGCTCTGGCGCATCTACGTGCACAAGTCGGGCGAGCTGCTGCCGCACGCCATCTCCCGCGCCCGGCAGCCGTCGAAGTTCCTGCTGACCGCGCCGTACACCCATCTGGTGATGGTGGCCGGGGTGGTGACCACGGCGGCCGGCTTCGACCTGGTGCTGCACGAACCCACCGGCCGCACCCCGCCGGCCTGGGCGGCGGTCATCCTCGGCGGACCGGCGCTGTTCCTGCTCGGTCGCTGCTGCTTCGAGTACGAGGTGTTCAGCCGGGTCTCGCTGTCGCGCCCCGGCGGCCTGCTGGCCCTGCTCACCATCGCCCCGGCCGTGCTCTTCCTGCCGCCGCTGTTCGCCGCGTTCGGCGCCATGCTGGTGCTGGCCGGGGTGGCGGTCGCCGACCACCTGCGCAGCCGGGGCCGGCCGCCGGAGGAACCGGCGCCGCCGCACTGACCGGTGATGGTCGCAATCGGCCACGGGCGCCGTTTGGCCGTCACCCCGCCCGGGGTACAAGTCCTCCACCTCAGATCCACCACAACCCCCGTGGAGGCAACCATGCGCGGCACCTCGATAGTCGGAGTCCTGGTCGTCATCTGGCTGGTGATCGGCGCGATCGCGGCCGGTCAGCGCGGCTACTACAGCAACGACGACACCAACTGTGCCGAGGCCGGCACGATCCTGGTCACCATCGTGGCCGGTCCGCTGAACTACATCGGCGCCAACCCGAAGGTCGACTGCAAGCTCCCCGAGCCGTCCAAGTAGGCCGTCCGCTCGTCCGGCCCGCGCCCCGCTCCCCCGCGGCGCGGGCCGTCCCGTGTCCGGGCCCATGGGTGACAAGGGGACCCCTCTGCACCCGGAGGCGTCACGAAGGGGCCCGCCCTGTCAGCCGCCGACGTGGATGCCGGGGCGCCGGGTGGGGTCGCGTTCGGACTTGCGGATGATCTCCCGGACCACCGGCGGGGTGTCGCCCCGGCCGAGGATCAGGTAGCGCAGCAGGTGCGCGATGGGGTTGCCCTCGGACCACTCGAAGTGCGCGTGCGGCCGGATCCCGGTGGCGTCGCGCAGGGCGAGCAGGATGGCCGCGATGGCGTTGGGCGCGGCCGGGCTGCTGGCCCGCAGCACGCGGTAGCCGCCCACCTCCACGCCGTGCACCCGCAGCACGTGGCTGAACTGGGACGGGTCGGAGACGTCGATCTCCAGGAAGAGCACGTCCGCGGCGCCGGGCACCGGGTTCATCCCGCGCTGGGCCCGCTCCTTGACCCGGTACTCCTTGAGCGAGCCGGTCTGCCGCTTGTTGGCGATCAGGTGCAGCCGGCCGTCGTGGGCGATCGAGTCGGCGACGAAGCGCCGGGCGGCCTCGTCGAACTCGATCCGCTCGGCGCGCAGCTCGGTGGTCCGGGACACCCGGGAGATCAGCGACACGGCCACGATGCCGGCGATGAAGAGACCGGAGATGGCGATGCCGTCGGGCTTCTCGATGACGTTCTCGGTCAGCGCGTAGAGCAGCACCACGGTGAGCACCGCGAAGCCGGTGGCCGCCACCCGGTGCCTGGCCGCGTACGCGGCGATGGTGACCGCGATCGCGCCGGAGACCATCATCGCGAGGATCCCGGTGGCGTACGCGCCGGCCTGGGCGTTGACGTCGGCGCGGAAGGCGACGGTGATGGCCACACTGATCGCCGTGTAGACCAGCACCACCGGCCGGACGGCGCGGCCCCACTCCGGCGCCATGCCGTACGAGGGCAGGTAGCGGGGCACGATGTTGATCAGCCCGGCCATCGCGGAGGCGCCGGCGAACCAGAGGATGAGGATGCTGCTGATGTCGTAGACGGTGCCGAACGCCTCACCCAGGTGCTCGTGCGCCAGCCAGGCCAGGGCCCGTCCGTTGGCCGCCCCGCCCGGCGCGAACTCCTTCGGCGGGATCAGCAGGGTGGTGACGAGCGTGGTGGCGACCAGGTAGACCGACATGATCAGGGCGGCGGCGGTGAGCAGCTTGCGGGTGTTGGCGATCCGGGCCCGCAGCCGCGCCTCGGCGTCCGCGCCCGCGCCCTTGACCAGCGGCATCATGCTCACGCCGGTCTCGAAGCCGGAGAGGCCGAGCACGAGCAGCGGGAAGGCCAGCACGCTGGTGCGCAGCACCTCCCCGGCCCCGCCGAAGCTGGTCAGCCGCGACGTCCAGTCGCCGATCACCGCCGGGTCGGCGGCGATGTCGACCGCGCCGGCGACCACGATCACCGCGTTGAGGCCGAGGAAGATCGCGACGAGCGGGATGGCGACCTGGACGGCCTCGTTGAACCCGAGCAGGAACACCCCGCCGAGGATCAGCAAGAGCACCACGGTGACCACGACCGCGGTGCTGCCGCCGTGCGGGAAGGACTCCGGCAGCAGCGGGTTCTCCAGCAGGTGCACGGTGGCGTCGGCGGCGGAGAGGGTGATCGTGATGATCCACGAGGTGGCCACGAAGCCGAGCAGCACCAGCACGAAGATCTTTCCGCGCCAGAACGGCAGCAGCCGTTCCAGCATGGCCACCGAGCCCTGGCCGTGCGGGCTCTCCCGGGCCACCCGCCGGTACATCGGCAGCATCCCGAACAGGGTCAGCGCCACGATCAGCAGGGTGGCGACCGGGGAGAGCGCCCCGGCCGCCACCGCCGCGATGCCGGGCAGGTAGGACAGGGTGGAAAAGTAGTCGACCCCGGTCAGGCACATCACCTGCCACCACGGGTGGGCGGCGGTGTGGTCCTCCCGGCTCTCCGGGCCGACCGGCTGCACCCTGTGCTGGAACAGCCAGCGGGCCAGCGGGCCGACCGGCTCGGCCGGGCCCACCGGCGAGTCCACGCAGGCCGGCAGGCCGACCGGCTCCCGGCCGCCGCGCTCCGGGTCGCGCGCCGCGCGCAGCGCCCGGTCGGCCGCCGTCGGCGTGTGGTTGCGCCGTCCCCGGGTACGCCGGTCCCGCCCGTCCGCCATCTGCATCCCTTCCGACCCTGAACCGACGGTAGGCGGTACCTCCCGCCCGGCCCGCCGGAACCCGGCAAGCCGAGAGAGATCATCGCTCAGCCGGTCCCGGTCCGCACCGCGGCGCGCAGCGCCTCCGGGTCGGTCACCGTCACGGTGACCGCCGGGTGCCGCGGCCACCGGCCGGGGGCCAGCGCCGGCACCGGGGTGGCGAAGCGCAGGCAGACCCCGGCGGCCACGCTGCTGCCGAAGGTGGCCCCGCAGTCGGCCAGCGACAGGTGCGGCCCGATCGCCCGCCACCAGCGGTACGGGCCGCCGAGCTCCGCCCCGGTGAGGTTGTCCCGGGCGGTGCGCAGTCGCCAGGGGCCGAACCGGACGACCAGCTCGTCCGGGCCCAGTTCCACCCGGGCGGTCTCCGGGGTGACCCCGAGCAACGCCAGCGGCAGCCGGAAGGCGGGGTCGAACCGGAAGGGGAACCGCTGGGTCGGGCCCGGTCGCGCCGGGTCGGGGTGTGCCATGGCGGCGACGTACCCGGCACGGCCGGTCCGACACCCGGCTCAGGTCGGCCCGGCCCAGCCGACCGACCGCGAGCGGGGACCGGTCGGCACCCCCCGGGCCGGCCGGCCTCCGCTCGCGCCGGTCATCCGCGCAGGTCCAGCAGCGCGGCGAGCCAGGCCAGCCGGTCGTCGCGGACCTGCGCGGCGCGCAGGTCGTGCTCCTCGCCGGGGTAGAGCGACACCCGCGCCCGTGGGGCGGCCGCGGTGAGGGTCGCGCGGGTCTCCGGGCCGACGAAGGGGTCCGCGCCGCCGAACTGGAGGTACGCCCGGTCACCGAGGCGCCCCAGCAGGTCCACCGGGTCGAGTCCGGCGAAGACCCCCCGGTACGCCGCCCGCTGCTCCTCGGGCAGTTGGAGCCAGTACCTGTCGAACCAGTTCGCCCAGGTGGCGTCGGACGCCAGCAGCACCGCGGCCCGCAGGTCCGGGGTGGTGGCGGCGAGGTCCACGGCGTACATCGCGCCGTAGTCGTGGCCGACCACGGCGGTGCGGTCGCGGTCGACGCCGGGCTCGGCCAGCAGCCGCCGGTACGCCTGCCGGACCGCGTCGAGCTGGGCGGTGACCGCCGCGCGGTCGCGGGCGTCGCCGACCGGGTCGGCGGCCCACGGGAAGGTGAGCTGGGGCAGCACCGAGACCACTCCGCGCCCGGCCAGGGTGGTCGCCTCGGCGAGGAACTCGGTGCGGTCCTGGTCGACCCGGCCCGGCTCGAACCAGTGCAGGTCCAGCACGCCGGCCAGCCCGGCGCCGGACCGCTGCGGCCGGACCAGCCAGGCGCGGACGGCCGGCTGGCCGGGCACCGGGATGTCGATGTCCCGCACGAGGACGGCGTCCCGGTGACCGGCGGCGGCCGGCACGGCTCCGGCGGGCATCCCACCGGCGCCGGCGAGTGCCCCGGTGACCAGCAGCACGGCCGTGGACACGAGGACCGACAGACGTCGCATCCCGCACCTCCATCAGTTTCTAAACGGCTTTGACAACTGATGACGCTAGGATGACGGGAAGCCATCGGTCAAGACGGGAGGCGGGACGCAGGTGTCGGCAACCGGACGGCGGAACGGACCCCGATGAGCGCGGTGCCCCCGCTGGAGCCCGCGCTGCGGCTGGCCGTGACGCTGCTGCACAGCTACTGGGTGCTCCAGGACCCGGTCGACCAGCTCTCGGTCGCCCGGCTCCGGGCCGCCGGCCGCGACCTCGGGCTCGCGGAGGTCACCGATCCGCTCGGCGAGCCGGAGCTGCCCCCACTCCGGGAGCTGCGGGACCGGTTGTACGCGGTCTTCGCCGCGCCGGACCCGGCCGCCCGGGTGACCCGCCTCAACGAGGTGCTCGCGCAGGTCAGCGCGGGCACGGCGGTCGAGTCCGCGCCGGACGGCACGCTGCGGCTGACGCCGCTGCCCCGCCCCGGACCGGTCGGGCCGTTCGCCGCGCTGGTCACCGGGGCCCTCGCCCGGGCGGCGGCGGCCGGCGGCCCGGACCGGTTCGGGGTCTGCGCCGCCGACCCGTGCCGGGCGCCCTACCTGGACCGGACCCGCGCCGGCCGGCAACGCTACTGCTGCGAGCCGTGCAACAACCGGGCCGCCTCGGCGGCGTACCGCAGCCGGTCCCGGCGCGGCTGACCACTCAGGCCAGCGCGGCGGTCCAGGTGTCGACGTGCGCGTCGAGCAGGTCGGCGGTGGCCGCCCAGTGGGGCCCGTCCGTGGCGTGGATCCGTGCCCACGGCTGCACCCCGTCCCGGGCGCCCCGGCGCAGCAGGTCGGACATGGCGCGGGCGCGCGGCCCGAGCGTCGCGGCCAGGGCCGGTCGCTCCGCCCGGACCAGGCCGTAGCCGTCGACGAAGGCGCGCAGCCGGGCGGCGGACTCCGCGACCGGCCGTTCCGGGCGCATCCCGGCCATGCTCTGCGCCGCGTAGGCCAGCTCCCAGCGACGGGTGCCGGGGCCGGCGCCGTCCCAGTCGATCAACACCCAGCCCCGCGCGGCGCGCACCAGGTTCCACGGCGCGGCGTCGTGGTGGCAGATCAACTCCTCGCCGTCGGGCGGGATGACCCGCTGCCACACCGCGCCGGCCGGGGGCACGACGCCTGCCGTGGCGCGGTGCAGGTCGGCCAGGAACGCGCCGATGGAGGCCAGCTCGGCCGGGGAGTACGTGCCGCACGGGTCACCCGGCTCGCCGGGGACGTACTCCAGCACCTGCCGGCCCTGCGCGTCGCGGCCGAGCGGACGGGGCGCGCCGGTGAAGCCGACCGCGTGCAGGTGGGCGAGGAGGGCGTCGACGGCCTCGGTCCACGGACCGACCGGGCGCCGCACGGTGTCCCCGACGCGGACGACGCCCGCCGTCACGTTGCCGGTGAGGGGCTGTTCCATCTGGATCATGGTGCCGGACGGCCGGCGTCCCCGCGTTCTCCCCGGACGAGAGAACGCGGGGACCCCCCGTCCCGACTACTGCAGGAACGCCCCCAGCGGCGAGAGCAGCAGCCGGCCGAGCAGCGCGGCGTTGTCGTCCAACCGCGTCCGCTCACACTCGCGGGCCTGCGGATCGTGCCGGCAGCGCCAGATCTTCTGGGCGTTGCGCCAGGCCACGTTCCGGGTGTACTCCACCAGTTCGCCCTGGTACCAGTCGTCGATGTCGCCGTTGACCATGTCGATCATGAGCTGCCAGTGGTCCAGGTAGCCCCGGCGCAGCTCCGGGATCCGCTCGGCGAAGATGTGGTTGATCTCCAGGTAGTCGCGGTGCTGGTCGCTGCCGTCGACCGGCTCGGACTCCAGGCTCTCCAGCGTGGTGACCAGCGCGAACGGCAGGTCGAAGTTGATGTGCGCGTTCACCCCGGCGGCGGCGGACGGCAGCGGCCGGGCGTCCGGGCCGCGTAGCCGACGGAACAGGCAGGCCCAGGCACGCGGCGTGTTCGGGCTGGAGTCGGTCCAGAACCGCAACGCGTCGAAGTACCGGGCGGCGAACTCCACGTCCAACCGGGCCAGGAAGGCCGGGTCGGTGAACCGGTCGTCGTACAGGCCGTCGAGGACGGTGCTGGTGATCACCAGGTAGAGCCGGTTGAAGTCGGCGAGCGGGCAGCTCGCCTCGAACGGGGGCAGCCGGACCAGCAGGTCCTGGAGCTTGGTGAGGTGGTCGACGACCGCCGGCACGTCGGCGGGATGGTCGGCGAGCAACCCGACGATGTCCTGGTGCACAGGACCCCAGACCGGTTCGGCCATGTCTCCTCCACGACGGCCGACACGCGCTCCCCGGCGGCGCGGCGACCTCGGCACAGCCTGCCAGTCGGCCTACCCGGGTCGGATCGGTAGAACGACGTATTCAGGCGTGGTGGCGCAGGAAGATCGCGCTGGCCTGCACCCGGGTGCGGACCTGGAGCTTGTCGAAGATGTGCGAGACGTGCACCCCGATGGTCCGCTCGCTGATGAACAGCCGCTGACCGATCTCCTTGTTGGTCAACCCCTCCGCGACGGCGGCGAGCACCTCGCGCTCGCGGGCGGTCAGCGCCGCCAGCTCGTCCACCGTGGGCCCGCCGGGCGCAGCGCCGGCCCGGGGGCGGGGCGCGGGACGCGTCTCGGCGGCCGGCTGCTCCTCCAGGGTGACCCGGGCCCGTCCGGCCAGCGTGCGGATCTCCGAGGTCAGCGGCACCGCGCCCAGCGCCAGCGCCATCCGGTGCGCCTGGCGCAGCAGCTTGGCGGCGGTGGCCGGTCGGCTGCGCCGGACCAGCAGCGCCTCCGCCTGGCGCAGCCGGGAGTAGGCCGCCGGGTAGGGGTGGCTGCGCCGGTCCCACTCGGCCGCCGAGCGGGCCCACAGCTCCGGGTCGCCCCGCTCGTCGAGCCGGCTCAGCTCCGCGGCGCAGAGCGCCAGGAACCCTTCGGCGACGTACCGCACCGGCACGCCCGCCTTCTCGCTCTTGGCGGTCACCCGGTCGACCACCTCGCGCAGCCGGCGCACCGATGTCGGGTCCACCTCGACCGTACGGCTGGCGTGCGCCTCCGCCTCGGCGCGCAGCCCGTGCCAGGCCAGGGTGGCCAGCACGATGACGTCGTCGGAGCGGCTCTCGGTCAGGCCCCGCTGGACGGCCTGCCGGGCCAGGTCGTGCCGCCCCTGCCACATCGCCAGGCCGGCGCGCAGGATGAGCATCGGCATGACGTGCCGCGCGCCCCCACCGGCGAGCATCGTCGCCACCGCCTCCAGGTCCCGGTCGGAGGCCTCGACGTCGCCGTACCCGACGGAGAGCCGGCAGCGGGCGAGCAGCAGCTCCACGGCGTCGGTGCCGGACGGCCGGTGTCGCAGCGCGGCGGCGACCACCTTCTCCGCCTCCGCCCACTGCCCGAGCCGGAACAGCCCGTTCGTGGCGACCGCCAGCAGCCGGGTGCCCCAGGTGCGGCCGAGGCCCAGCTCGGCGACCCGGGCGGCGCCCCGGCGGGCCACCAGCACGCCCTCCTCGAGGATGTTCAACGGCCCGGTCAGCAACTCGGCTAGGTGCAGGTACGCGCACGCGACGTCCTCCGGCCGGCCGGAGGACTCGGCGGTCTCCAGGGCCCGCCGCATCACCGCCAGGCCGGCCTCCGGGTCCTCCAGCCACGCCTCGCTGTACCCGAGCGCCGCGCTGGCCAGCACCACGGCCGAGGCGGAGCCGTCCACCGCGGCCGCCAGCCGCAACGCCGTCCGGGCCTGGTCGCCGGCCTCGGCGTACCGGCCTAGGTGCAGCAGCAGCTCGGCCAGGTGGGCGGCGGCGGTGGCCCGCTCCCGGGCCGTGCACTCCGGGGACTCCAGCGCCCGGCGGTACTCGGCCTCGGCCGGGGCGGACCGGCCGGCGGCGGCCAGGTAACGGGCCCGCCGGATGTGCAGGGCGCAGGCGGGCGGGCCGGCCGGCTCCCGGGCCAGCTCCGCCAGCAGGTCCAGCGCGCGGGCGTGCTCGCCGCAGTGGTGCGCCGCCTCGGCCGCGTTCTCCAGCAGCTCGGTCCGGTCCACCTCGACCGGCGCGACGGACCGCTCGCCGTCCGGCGACGCCGCCACCGGGGTCGACGCCAGCTGCAACGCCACCGACCAGTGGCGGTGCGCCTCGGCGTAGCCGAGCAGCCGTTCCGCCTCGCGGGCGGCCGCCATCGCGGCGGGCAACGCCCGGCCGGGCTCGCCGGCCAGCCGCCAGTGGTGGGCCAGCCGGGCCTGGTGCAGCTCGGCGGGGGCCGAGGTCAGCGCCTCGGCGTAACGGCGGTGCAACGCGGCGCGTTCGGCCGGTAGCAGCTCCTCGGAGAGCACCTCGGCGACCAGCCGGTGCCGCAACCGGTAGCCGTCGTCCGCGCCGACCAGCAGCCGGTGCGCCACCGCGGCCCGTACGGCGTCGAGCAGCTCCTCCTCCGGCAGCCGCACCACCTGGGCCAGCAGCCAGTGCTCGACCGGCTCCACCCCGGCCGCGACGGCCTGCACCACCGCGTGCGCGTGCGGTGGCAACGCGTCGACCCGGGACAGGAAGACCTCGCGCAGCGTGTCGGAGAGACCGTCGCGGCCGTCGCGCAGGTCGCGGGCCAGCTCCTCGACCACGAACGGGTTGCCGCCGCTGCGCTGCCACATCCGGTCGGCGGCCTCCGGCGCCAGCGGCGCGCCGACGATCGCGGCGGCCAGCTCGTCGGTGCCGGAACGGTCCAGCGGACCGACGTCGAGCACCCGTACCGAGCGCAGCCGGCGCAGCTCGGTGAGCACCCGGCGCAGCGGGTGGGCGCCCTGCAACGACTCGGTGCGGACCGCGGTGAGCACCGAGAGCTGGAGGTCACCGAGGCCGGCGAGCAGATAGAGCAGCAGTTGCCGGGTGCTCCGGTCGACCCACTGCAGGTCGTCCAGGACCAGCACCAGCGGGCGACCGCCGGCGACCAGGTGCAGCCCCTGCGAGACCCGTTCCAGCAGCGCACCCGCGCCCTCCGGCCCGGGCGTCTCCTGGTCGAAGACCTGGAGCAGGCCGCGCACCGCCGGGGCGTCGCGCGCCTCGGCGGGGCCGGTGCCGAGACGGCGCAACGCCTGCCGCAGCGGGTGCAGCGGGGAGGCGTCGCCGATGTCGAGGCAGGCCCCGGTCAGCACCAACGCGCCCGCCTCGCGCAGCCGGACGGCGGTCTCGGTGAGCAGCCGGCTCTTGCCGACCCCGCTCTCCCCGGTGAGGAAGACCGCCGCGGTGCGACCGGGGGCCACCTCGGGCAGCAGCGCGGAGCGGAGCACCGCGAGGGTGTCGGCACGGCCGACCAGTGGTGCGGTCTCCACCTCGCTGGCCATGGTTCGCAGCCTAGTCACAGGTTCCCGCGACCCTCTACCGGCTCAGGGCCGGGTTGGTCCGCTTCGCGTCGACATTACGACCGAAGGTTGCGCATGGTCGACATACGTCGTCCTACCGATCCCCCGACCTACCGGTGGTGACAGTCTCCAGAGGTCGTCAGCACCGGACCGGGGGGAAGGGTGGGGTGCGATGCCAGTGAGCAGGACAACGCGGAGTCGGGAACCCGTCACGTGCTGGCCGGTGCCGGAGGAGCGGCGCACGGTCAGCGTGCTCTTCGTCGACATCGTCGGCTCCACCGGGCTGGTCGAGCGGCTCGACCCGGAGGACGTCCGGGCGCTGCAACACGGCTACTTCGGCACCGTCGCCGGGGTGCTGCGCCGGTGGAGCGGGGTGGTGGAGAAGTACATCGGCGACGCGGTCATGGCGCTGTTCGGCGCGCACGGCTCCGACGGCTTCGACGCGTACCGGGCGGTGCGGGCCGGATTGGAGATCCAGGACGCGCTGGACCGGCGGGCCCCGGACGGTACCCGGCTGCGGATCCGGGTCGGGATCGCCACGGGCGAGGTGGTGGTGGACCTGGCCGCCGCGCGCGACGGCGGGCACGGCACCGCCAGCGGCGCGGTCATCACCACCGCGGCCCGCCTGCAGGGGTACGCGCCACCGGGCGGCGTCGTGGTCTGCGCGGCCACCCGGCGGGCCACCGCCGGGCTGCTCGGCCTGCGCCCGCTCGGCGCGGTGACGGTGGCCGGCATGGCGCAGCCGCTGGACGTGTGGCGGGTGACCGGGTTGGGGCGACCCGGCGGGTCCCGCCACCACGGCCCGCTGATCGGCCGGCGACGGGAACTGGCCAGCGCCGCCGACGAGATCATCCGGGCGCTGCGGGAACGCCGGCCCGGCCGGGTCTCCCTGGTCGGACCGACCGGCAGCGGGCGCAGCCGGCTGCTGCACGAACTGACCCGGGTGGTGTCGACCGTGGACGGTGCCCCGGTCCGCTGGTGCGTGGCGCACTGCCCGCCGTACCCCCGGGGGGACCTGGCGCCGCTGGCCGACATGGTCCGCGCGTTCGCCGGCGCCCGCGACACCCATCCGCCCGCAGCGGTACGCCGACGGCTGGTCGTCGCGCTGGACGGCGTGCTGCCGCCGGTTCCGCTCGGCGCGACGGCGCACGACCTGGCCGACTTCGCCGCGACGCCGCTGGACACCGCCGTGGCGACCCTCGGCGCGCAGCGGTGGCGGGAGACGCTGCTCGCCCTGGCGGCCCGGGGACCGCTGGTGGTGGCCGTGGACGACCTGGACCGGGCCGCCCCGCCGCTGCACCGGTTCCTGCACCGGCTCCTCGCCACCGCGTCCGCGCGGGCGCTGCCACTGGCGGTGGTGGTGACCCACGGGCCGGGTCGGGCCGAACCGGTGCCCGACCCGGCCGGCCGGCACCGCCGGGTGCCGCTGGCCCCGCTGCGCACCGTGGAGACCGGGCGGCTGCTGCGGCACCTGCTCGGCCGGGCCGCCCGACCGGCGGCGCTGGCCCGCGAACTGCTGCCGCTGGTCGCCGGCAACCCGGCCGCGGCCGAGGCGTACGTGCGGGCGCTGGACGGTCCGGCCGGCCCGGGCCGGCCGGTGCCCGACGCGGTCCGCCGGATGGTCGACGCGCGGCTGGACCGGCTGGACGGGGAGCAGCGGGCGGTGCTGATGGCGGGCGCGGCATGTCCCGCCGAGTTCGACGCCGACGTCGTGGAGCGACTGCTCGGCTGGCCCGCCGGCCGGGCCGAGCCGGCGCTGCGGGCGCTGCTGGTCTGCGGTGTGCTGCGCCGGGCCGGTCGCCGGTACGCGGTGGGCGAACCGACGGTGGCCCGGGTGGCGCGGCAGCGGTTGCCCCGCACGCTGCGCGCCGAGTTCACCCGCCGCGCCCGCGCCGAGGCGGAGGGCTGTCCGGCCGGTGCGCCGGCGCGCCCGGACGGCACGCCGCCCCGGCCAGTCGCCGACGGCGGCGGCGCGTCCACCGTCGCGGGTCGCCACCCGGCCTGTCCGCCCCGAGCGGACCGCCCGCCGGCGGCGGGCGTAGCGCACCGGCCCGGGACGGTCCCCCGGCGTCTCGGGCCCGTCCCGACCGCCGGCGTCGCCACGCGACCGGTGGTGGCCCCGGCACCGCTGACGGCCACCGCACCGCAGGTGGCCGCCACGCCCCTCCTGGCCACCGCACCCCTCGTGGCCGCCCCGCCGGGGGTGCGGCCCGGCCGGGCGTCGGTGGCGGCGGCGCCGGCCGCGCGGGGCGTCCACCGGGGCCGGCCGGCGACCGCGGCGGCGGCCGGCCGGCACGCGGCCGACCAGCACCGGAGCCCAGTGACCGGCACGGCCGGGCAGGGCCGCAGCGCGGTAGCCGACGCGGCTGGCCGGGGCCGGGGTCCGGCGATCGGCGCGGTCCCGGGCGGCTCGGTGGGCGCGGGCCGCCGGGCGCAGCCCACCCGGAGCCGGATAGATCCGCCGGGCACGGCGCCCGGGAGCCGATTAGACGGGGCGCGCGGGGTCGGGGCACCGGCCCCCGTCGCCGCCTGAACCGACGACGCCGTGGCCGGAGCGGGCACGGGGCCACTCCGGCCACGGCGTCGTCCCGATCGGGCGCCGGCGCACCCCGGCCGGGACGGGCCCGGCGTCGACTCAGAGCCCGGCCAGGAACCCCACGGTCCGGTCCCAGGTCAACGCGGTGGCCGGCGCGTCGTGGTCGGGCAGGTCGGGGTCGGTGAAGAGATGCCCGGGGCCCGGATACCGGTGCACGGAGAGCTCCGCACCGGCCGCGGTCATCGCCTGCCGCCACTGCGTGACCTCGTCGTCCGGCTCGTACGCGTCGGGAACGGCGAGGTGCAGCTGCACCGGCAGCCCGGGGCGGACCGATTCCGGGGCGCCACCGGTGCCGTGCAGCAGCAGGACCGCGGCGGCGTCGGGCCGCTCCGCGAGCAGCGCCCCGGCCAACCCGGCGCCCATCGAGAAGCCGGCCAGGACCGTGTCGGCCGGCAGCGTGCCGGCGACCGCCCGGGCCCGCGCCAGCACGGTCTCCGGGCCCACCTCGGCGAAGCGGGCGAAGCCCTCCTCGACCGTGTCGGTGGCCGGTACGCCGTACAGGTCGGGCGCGGTGACCTGGTGACCGGCGGCACGCAGCCGGTCGGCGGCGGCGCGCACCGCCGGACGCAGCCCCAGGACGGAGTGCAACAGCAGGACGTGTGCCATCGGGTCATCCTGTCCCGGGTGCCGCCGGCCGGGGCGGGCGACGCGCCGGGACGGCGGGCGCTACGGGCGGGCGATGGTGCGGCTGCGGCCGCGGAACTCGGCGACGACCTCGTCGTCGCGCCACACCGTGACGTCGTAGATGCCGCTGCGGCCGTGCCGGACCCGCTCGGTGGCGCGCGCCTCCAACAGGTCGCCCTCGCGTACCGGGCGCAGGAAGCTGATCTCGCCGCCGGCCGCGACGGTGGCCGGGCCGTGGCTGTTGCAGGCCAGCGCGAACGCCGTGTCGGCGAGCAGGAACACGTAGCCGCCGTGGCCGATGGCGTGCCCGTTGAGCATGGTGGGCGTGACCCGCATCCGGGCCACCGCCGCGCCGTCGCCGGCCGAGACCAGCTCGATGCCCAGCCCCTTCGAGGCCACGTCGGCGTCGAACATGTCGTGGGCCGCGGTCCGGCCGTCGCGCTGCGCCATCTCAGTGCTCCCGGCGCTGGTCCACGATCCGGCGCATCTTGCCCATCGAGCGTTCCACCCCGTCGGGTTCGATCACCTGGACCGCGACGCTGACTCCGATGGTGTTCTTGACCTGCTGCACCAGGGCCGCCCCGGCCCGCTCGGCCTCGTCGGCGGCCACCCCGGCCCGCCGCTCCACCTTGACCGTGAGCGTGTCCATCCGCCCCTGCCGGTCGAGCACGCACTGGAAGTGCGGGGAGAGCGCCGGCGTACGCAGGATCAGCTCCTCGATCTGGGTGGGGAAGACGTTCACCCCACGGACGATCATCATGTCGTCGGTCCGTCCGGTGATCTTCTCGATCCGCCGTACGGCGCGGGCCGTGCCGGGCAGCAGCCGGGTCAGGTCCCGGGTGCGGTAGCGGACCACCGGCATGGCCTCCTTGGTGAGCGAGGTGAGCACCAGCTCGCCCTGCTCGCCGTCGGGCAGCACCGCGCCGGTCACCGGGTCGATCACCTCGGGATAGAAGTGGTCCTCCCAGAGGTGCAGGCCGTCCTTGGTCTCCACGCACTCGACCGCCACCCCGGGACCCATCACCTCGGACAGGCCGTAGATGTCGACCGCGTGCATGTCGAGCCGCTGCTCCATCTCCCGGCGCATGTCCTCGGTCCACGGCTCGGCCCCGAAGATGCCCACCTGCAACGAGGTGGCGCGCGGGTCGACGCCCTGGCGTTCCAGCTCGTCCACGATGGCCAGCATGTAGCTGGGGGTCACCATGACGACCTCCGGCGCGAAGTCGCGGATCAGCATGGCCTGCCGTTCGGTCATGCCGCCGGAGACCGGGATGACGGTGCAGCCCAGCTCCTCGGCGCCGTAGTGCGCGCCCAGGCCGCCGGTGAAGAGCCCGTAGCCGTACGCCACGTGCACCCGGTCGCCGCGCCGGCCGCCGGCCGCCCGGATCGAGCGGGCCATCAGCTTCGCCCAGGTGTCGAGGTCCTGCTTCGTGTAGCCGACGACGGTGGGGCGGCCGGTGGTGCCGGAGGAGGCGTGCACCCGGGCGACCTGCTCGCGGGGCACGGCGAACATGCCGAACGGGTAGTTCTGCCGCAGCTCGGCCTTGCCGGTGAACGGGAACCGGGCCAGGTCGGACAGCTCGCGCAGGTCGTCGGGGTGGACGTCGGCGGCCGCGAAGGCGCTGCGGTAGTGCGGCACGTTGTCGTACGCGTGCCGCAGCGACCAGCGCAGCCGGTGCAGTTGCAGGGCCCGCAGCTCGTCGACACCGGCCCGCTCGACGGGGTCCAGCTCGTCCGGACGAGGGGTGCGGTCCTGCACGGTTGCCTCCTGCGCGCCTGCCCCGACGCCGCGTCGCGCCGGGCGATGCCGCACACCGTACGCGCGCACCGGCCGTCCTGCCAGGTCAGCCCGGCACAGGCCGGCCGGTCGGCGCGGCAGGGCCCGGCCGCTCAGCCGGGCCCACCGGTCGGGTCCGGTGCGGGCAGCCGGTGCAGGGCGTCGACCAGCGGGGCCAGCTCGGGGGTCCGCTCGGCCTGGTCGAGCGCCCCGGCGAGCACCCGGTCGTGGGTGGGGCGGGCCCGGCCGAGCAGATCGGAGCCGGCCGGGGTCAGCTCGGTGTAGATGCCCCGCCGGTCGTCGGCGCAGAGGATGCGGGTCAACAGGCCCCGCTCCTCCAGGCGGGTGACCAGACGGGTGGTGGCGCTGCCGGAGAGCGCGGCGGCGCGGGCCAGTTGCCGCATCCGCATGTGCCAGCCGTCCTGGCGGGAGAGCGCGTCGAGCACCGTGTACTCGACCACGGAGAGCCCGTGCTCGACCTGGAGCGCGCGTTCCAGCGCGGTCTCGATCAGCCCGTGCAGCGCGGCGAGCGTGCGCCAACCCTGGGCGCGGATCTCGACCGCGTCGTCGCCGATGCCCATGCGCGCCCCCTCGGTGTGACCTGGTCGACTCCCAGGCTAGCACGCTTGCGCCGACAACAAGCGCGTGCAACTATTTCGTTGCTGGCGCGGGTAGTTGCAGACGCGCCCTAATCCCTCCCCGACCGGAACGGACCCCTCCCATGTCCCAGCGCACCGCCCTCCCCGGCGGCCTGCTCGCCCTCGCCGTCGGCGCCTTCGGGATCGGACTCACCGAGTTCGTGATCATGGGGCTGCTCCCCCAGGTCGCCGCCGACTTCGCGGTCACCGAGTCGGTCGCCGGCTGGCTGATCTCCGGGTACGCGCTCAGCGTCGCCGTCGGCGGCGTGGCCCTCACCGCGGCGGTCACCCGGCTGCCCCGCAAGCCGGTCCTGCTCGGCCTGATGGTGCTCTTCATCGTCGGCAACCTGCTCTCCGCGCTGGCCGGCGACTACGCCACGATGCTGGCCGGCCGGATCGTCGCGGCGCTCTGCCACGGCGCCTTCTTCGGCATCGGCGCGGTGGTGGCGGCCGGGCTGGTGGCCCCGGCGCGCCGCGCCGGGGCGATCGCGATGATGTTCGCCGGGCTGACCATCGCCAACGTGCTCGGCGTGCCGTTCGGCACCCTGCTCGGCCAGCATCTCGGCTGGCGGTCCACGTTCTGGGCGATCACCGGCATCGGCGTGCTGGCGCTGGCCGGCCTCGCGCTGCTGGTGCCCGGTCGCGGTCCGGCCACCGCCGCCGCCCCCGGCGGCGGGCTGCGCGGCGAGCTGCGCGCATTCACCCGGGCGCAGGTCTGGTTCTCGCTGCTGGTCACCGTCCTCGGCTTCGGCGGCATGTTCGGCGCGTTCACCTACATCGCGTACACGCTGACCGAGGTGAGCGGCTTCGCCACCGGCACCGTCCCGTGGCTGCTGGTGCTCTTCGGGGCCGGACTCTTCGTCGGCAACCTGGCCGGCGGTCGGGCCGCCGACGTGTCGCTCTCCCGCACCCTGCGCACCGTGCTGGCGGTGCTGACCGTGGTGCTGGTCGGGTTCGCCCTCACCGCCACCAGCCCGGTGGCGACCGTCGCCGCGCTGGTGCTGATGGGCGCGTTCGGCTTCGCCACCGTGCCGCCGCTGCAGATGCGGATCATGAAGTACGCCCACCAGGCCCCGACGCTCGCCTCCGGGGCGAACATCGCCGCGTTCAACCTCGGCAACGCGCTCGGCGCCTGGCTCGGTGGCCTGACCATCAGCGCCGGGCTGGGCTACACCGCCCCGATCTGGGCCGGTGCCGGCCTCACCCTGCTGGGGCTGGTCGTGCTGCTGGTGGCCGAGCGGCACGCCCGCCGGACACCGGTGACCCCGGCGCCGGGCCGGGACCTGGTGGACGCCACCGCCTGAGCGGCGGCCGTCCCGGGGCGGGGCGTTATGCTCGCGGGGACCGGCGGTGGGGCCCGCCGTCCCGGGTACGCCGGGAGAACCGCGCACCGTCGCCGACGGTCCCTGCCAGTGACGCTCGACTGGTGGGAGGCGGCGTGACCCGACCCGACGAGCACCGCGTCGACCCCGACGTCGACCTGCGCGTACCGGCCGACCGGCGGGAACTGGCCGCCCACCCGGCCGCCGTGCTCGGCACCATCGCGGCCGGCGGGGCGCTCGGCGCGCTGGCCCGGGCCGGTGTGCAGACCGCGTTCCCGCATCCGCCCGCCGGCTTCGGATGGGCCACCTTCGGCGTCAACGTGACCGGCTGCCTGCTGATCGGCGCGCTGATGGCGGTGCTCACCGCCCGCCCGGCCGGCCCCCTGGTCCGCCCCTTCCTCGGCGTCGGCGTACTGGGCGGGTTCACCACCTTCTCCACGTACGTGGTGGACGTCCGGCAGGCGGTGGCCGCCGGGGCGCCGGGCACCGCGCTGGCGTACCTGGCGGCGACCGTGCTCCTCGCGCTGCCGGCGGTGGTCGCCGGGGACGCGGTGGCCGGTCGGCTGCTGGCGCGCGCCGGCCGGGAGGCGACCCGGTGACCGTCCTGCTGATCGTGCTCGGGGCCGCCGTCGGCGCGCCGCTGCGCTACCTGACCGACCGGGCCGTGCAGGCCCGGCACGACTCGCCCTTCCCCTGGGGCACCCTGACCGTCAACATGGCCGGGTCACTGCTGCTCGGGGCACTGGTCGCCGTGCCCGCCTCCCCGGCGCTGACGGCCCTGGTCGGCACCGGCTTCTGCGGCGCGCTGACCACCTGGTCCACGCTCGGCTACGAGACGGTGCGGCTGCACCGGGAGGGGGCCCGCCGGTACGCCGTGGCGAACGCGGCGGTCAGCGTGGTCGCCGGACTGACCGCCGCGTCCCTGGGATACGCGCTCGCCCACGCCGTCACCGGCTGACCGGCCGGCGGTCGCGCCGGGACCGGGCAACCGAGGGGTCCCGGCGTGGCCCGGATCAGCCGCCGACGCGGAAGCTGCGGGTGGCGAAGGGCCCGAGGACGATCGCGTCGGCGGCCACCTGGCCGTCGACCGGGCGCTCGGCGAGGTCGCACTCCACCAGGTCACCGGGCACCCCGGCGACCGTGGCGACCACCTCGACCGAGGTCGGGTTCACCAGTCGCAGCACCGCGCCCGCGCCGTCCTCGGCGGGCTTGTACGCCGACACCTGCGCCCCGTCCACCCGCAGTCCGGATGTCGCGGCGGGGGCCGTCGTACCCGGCCGCAGCTGCCAGGCCCGCAGTGGTGCCCGCCGGCGGGCCGCCGCAGCGGTCACCGTCGCCTCGTCGGCGGTCAGCCGGACGCCGACGGCGGCCCTGATCCGGCGGCGGCACTGCGCCTCCGGGGTGGCCAGCTGCGGGCCGGCGCCGGCGGTACGGGCCCGCAGGTCGGGCCGGGACAGCCAGCCGACCGCGCGCAGCACCGTGACGGCCAGCGACGGCGGCTCCCCGGCGATGCCCTGCACCTCGGGCAGGCCCGGGGCGAGGACGGCGAGCCCGGGCAGGGTGGCCAGCGAGCGGACCGGGGCGACCCCGGCGTCGGCCTCGTAGCCGCGCTGCTCGGGCAGCGGGCCGAGGGCCGGCTTGAGCGGCCGGTCCAGGAGGCTGAAGTGGGTGTCGGCGGTCCAGCTGCCGGCGGCGGCGTCGGTCGGGAAGTGCGCCTGGAGCCGGTGGTCGTCGGCGGTGTTGTCGAACTCCACCCGCCAGTCCAGCTCCGGCACGTCCGCCCAGAGGGTCGCGGTCACGGTCAGCGGCAGGGTCACCCGCTCGGCGCTGCGGGCGGTGCGGTCGGCGGTCAGGCCGGCCGGCACGTCCAGGTCGGCGTGCACCACGATCCGGGAGGCGACCGCCGACTCGTGCACGGTGGCGGTGCGCAGCACCGGGCTGACCGCCTCGTCGTCCCGGGGCGGGTCGTAGGTGTAGGTGTCCCCGGCGTCGCCGACGTCGACCAGCCGGCCGAGCCCGGGCAGGGTCCGCCCGGTGGCCGCGTCGACCAGGGTGAACGACGCGTCGTCGGCGACGGTCAGCGTCCAGTCGCCGCGGGTCACGGTGCGTCCGGGCCGCCCGGCGTCCGGCGGGGCCGGGTCACCGGGGGCGACCGAGGCGGTGTAGCCGGTCCAGCCGCCGGCCGGGGCGTCGGCGACGAACGCGATCCGGTGCCGGACCGTCTCCTTCGTGTCGGGGAGGATGTCCAGGTCGGCGCAGAACAGCGGGACCGGCTCGCTGGCCAGCAGGTCGTACGGGACCGGCCGGCCGGCCGCGTCGACCAGGCCGCCGACGGTGTGCCCGGGGGCGGTGTGCAGGTCCACGGTGACCGGTCCGGTGACCGGGGCGGCGTGCGGGTTGACCACCACCAGCGCGGCGGCGTCGGTGACCGGGTCGCCGGCCGGGCGGGTGTCCAGCCCGAGGTCGAGCAGGGCCCGCTCGACCAGGTGCTCGCCGACCTGCTGCGCCCGGGCGAAACGGACCTCGTTCTCCCGGTGCACCTCGTCGACCGAGCAGCCACAGATGGAGTCGTGCGGGGCGTTGGCCAGCAGCAGGTCCCAGGCGTGCCGGAGCAGCCCGGTCGACTCGACGCCGCGCCCGGAGCGGACGGTGAGCGGCTCGGCCCAGGACTCCAGCAGGGTCTCGGTGGCCGCGTTGGCCTGCTTGAGGTAGAGCCGGGTGGAGAGGGTGCCGGCGAGCACGAAGGTGAGCCAGTCGCCCGGGTGGCGCAGCTCTCCGGTGACCACCGCGTCGGCCGGCACCGTGTCGCGGATCTCGGCGAAGTAGTCCGCGAGGGTGCTCTCCCGGGCCGCGCCGTCGGCCAGGCCGGCGGGCAGCGGTCGCGGTGCGAGGTGGTCGCCGCCGTTGAGCAGCAGGTACGGGCCGTCGGCGTCGCGCCCGGTCTGCTTGTCCCGGAAGGTGGCCAGCCGGTCCGCCGCCGAGGCCGCCTCCCAGAGCACCTCGGGCTCGTAGTAGCCCTGGTTGACCGCCACCACCTCGGAGCCGTCCGGCGCGCGCCAGCGGAACCGGGCCCGCCGCGGCGGCGCGCCGCGCCAGACCAGCGCGGTGTCCAGGCCGAAGCCGCGCAGCACCCGGGGCAGGTCGGCGGGGTGGCCGAAGGCGTCCGGGCAGTAGCCGACGTCGGCCAGGCCGAGGCCGAGGTCGGCGGCGACCCGGCGGGCGGTGAGCAGGTTGCGGATCAGGTTCTCGCCGGAGACCAGCTGGTTGTCGGCGAGCACGTGCCAGGGGCCGACGTGCAGCCGGCCGGCGGCGGCGTGGGCGCGGACCCGATCGGCGAGGTCGGGCCGGACGGCGAGCGCGTCCAGCGCGGTGACCGTCTGCCCGTCGAGGTGGAAACGGTGCAGCTCACCGGCGTCGAGCTGGTCGCAGACCCGGGCCACCAGCTCGGCCAGCCGGGCCCGGAAGGACTCCATCGGCCGGTACCACTCGCGGTCCCAGTGGGTGTGGTTGACGACGTGCACGGTCATGACATCTCCGGGCTGGTGACGAGGGCGGCGGCGAAGCGGGAGGTGACCACGGCGGGCCGGGTGATCGCGGTGCCGACCACCACGGCGTGCGCGCCGTGGCGCAGCGCCGCCGCGGCCTGCTCGGGGGTGTTGATCCGGCCCTCGGCGACGACCGGCACGGGCAGCGCCTCGGCGAGCGCGCCGATCAGCGCCAGGTCGGGGTCCTGCGGCACCGCGCCGCCGGTGTAGCCGGAGAGGGTGGTGCCGACCAGGTCCACGCCGGCGGCGACCGCGGCGTACCCGTCGGCGGCCTCGGCCAGGTCGGCCATCACCAGCACGTCGGGGTGGCGGGCCCGCAGCCGGGCCACCGTCTCGGCGAGGCTGAGCCCGTCCGGGCGGGGCCGCCGGGTGCCGTCGAGCGCGACGATCTCCACCCCGGTCGCGGCGACCGCCTCGGCGTGCGCCAGGGTCGGCGTGATGTAGACCCCGCACGTGCCGTCCTTCACCAGGCCGATCAGCGGGGTGCCGGGCAGCGCGGCGCGCAGGGCCCGAAGGTCCCGCAGGCCCTGGGCGCGGATCGCGGCGGCGCCGCCGCGCAGCGCGGAGCGGGCCAGCGCCACCATGTGCGCCGGGTCGTCGAGGGGCTCCCCCGGGTCGGCCTGACAGGAGACGACGAGCCGGCCACGGATCGTGTCGAGGACGGTCATCGGGTGATCTCCTCCAGTACGGCGCCGAAGGCGCGGTCGGGGTCGGGAATGAACGGGTCGGCGCCGAGCGCCCGGGCGACCCGGCGCAGGGCGGCCAGGTCGGCCGGTCCGGCCGGCCGGTCGGGGTCGACGGCCAGGTCGGCGGCGCGCTCCCCCTCCAGGGCCCCGTACGCGGCACCGAGCTGGACGGCGGCGAAGCGCGGGTCGCCCGGGGGCACGTCCGCGACCCAGGCCAGCGGTACTCCGGCGGCGACCAGGTCGCGTTGCACGGCGAGCAGGAGGGCCGGGTCGTCGGGCACGGCGTGCACCGGGAACCCAGCGCGCGCGGCCCGGGCGGCGAGCGCGCCGGCGGCCTCGCCGACCGCCCACTCCCCGTGGTGCACCCGGTACGCGGCGGCGGCCACCTGGGTCGCGCCGAGGTTCTTGGCGGCGGCCAGCAGGTTGACCGCGCCGCTGGGTACCAGGCTCGCGGCGGGGATGGTGAACGGTGCGGTCTCCCGGTAGACCGGCGCCGGGTGGCCGGTGCGTTCGTGCAGGTCGACGTGGTACCAGGTGACGCCGAGTGAGCCGGGCAGATGCCGGGCGCGGGCCCGGCCGGGCAGCGGCGCGAGGTCGTGCCCGGTGACCGGCCGGTCGACCACGATCCGGCGGGACTCGCGCAGGTACGGGGCCTCGGCGAAGCCGTCCGGGGTACCGGCGGCCTCGGGGGCCAGCCGCAGGCCGGGGAAGCCCCGCCCGCCGTCCTCGCGGGGTGCCTCGGTGCGCAGCCAGTGCACGAACGCGGCGGTCAGTTCCCGGCCGGCCCGCTGGGCGCCGGCCGGGTCGCCGATCGGGTCGTACCCGGCGCAGTCGTTGGACGCCCAGTTCAGCACGGCCAGCTCGGGCGCGGTGGCGCGCAGCCGACGGTAGGTCCAGAACGGCGGCCGGCCGTCGGGGCCGTCGGTGAACATCCGGTACCGGTGCACCCCGCCGTCCCAGCCGGCGATGTCGAACGAGAGGCGGTGCCGCAGCGCGGCGTACCCGGCCGGGGCGGGGCCGACGGCGGTGGCGTCGGCGTCGGGGTGCAGCTCGACCAGGGCGCACCAGGTGAACGACTGCTGGGCGGCCGGGTCGGGACCGCCGGGGACGGCGTCCGGCTCGCCGTACGCGTCGCGCCCCTCGGAGCCGGTGACGGTGGCGAAGCCGGCCAGCGGGGCGAGGTCGCCGCGCTCGGTGGCGTCGCAGAAGACGGTGGCCGCGAGCACGGTGCCGTCGGTGAAGGTGACATCGTGGACCCGGCCGTTCTCGACCCGGGCGGCGACGGGCGCGCGGCCGGTCAGCACGGTCACCCCGGCCTCGGCCAGGTACCCGTCGAGGACCCGCTGGGCGACGGCCGGCTCGACGCAGAGCCGGCTCACCCAGCCGCCGCCGGGGTTGGCGGTTCCTCCGTAGTGGGCGCGCAGGTCGTCGCGGAACGCCCGGTAGCTGGCGGAGCAGCCGAAGCTCTCCACGTGCGGGTGCTCGTCGAGGGCGGGCAGGGCCTGGGTGGTGACCTGACCGCCGACCCGGGAGTACTCCTCGACGAGCACCACCCGGACGCCGGCCCGGGCGGCGGCGAGGGCGGCGGCCACCCCGCCGAACCCGCCGCCCACCACGGCGACGTCGGCGGTCAGGGTGGGCTCAGCGCTGGTCACCGGTCTCCTCCAGGGTGAAGTCGATCTCGTACGTGCGTCGCCAGGGCAGCGTCACCGAGCCGGGGGCGACGGCCAGGCCGGGCACCGCGCCCAGCTCCCGCCACCGGGCGGCGAGCAGCTCGCCGATGCGGGCGGTGACCGCCGGGGCGTCGGCGTCGGCGATGTGGTCGTGCCGGGTCGGGTCGGTGCCGAGCTCGCGGCGCAGCCGGGGCCGGGCGGACGACATCCAGACGTGGTCGTCGACCAGCCGGTGGGCCAGCAGCCGGCGCGCGGCCCGCTCGTCCAGCGTGCCGGCGACCCGCCCCACCTGGTACGCGACCAGGGTGGCCAGGGCGCTGCCGACGGTGTTGCCGGCGGTGTTCCAGCCGGCGAACCCGGCCAGCCGGGCGTAGCTGCCGTCGGCGGCGAGGTCGGCGACCAGCCGGGGGTCGGCCCCGTTGCCCAGCGCGCAGTCGGCCAGCGCGACCGGCCGCCCGTCGGCGAGCAGCCGGCGCACCAGGGCGGCGGTGCGGGCGGCCGGGGCCGGGGCGGTGTCGGCCGGCGGCGCGGTCGCCCAGTCGTGCGCGCCGGGCTGCGGCGGGTGGACCACCAGCACCGCGTCGGCGTCGGCGAGGTCGGTGAGGGTGGCCCCGGCCGCGGCGGCCTGGCTGGCGATGCCCACCCCGACCGGGACCGGCTCGTAGCGGGCCACCCGGTCCAGCCCGTCCGGCTCGGCGCAGGCCACCGCGACCCGGGGCGCGTGTCCGGCGGCGACGGTCAGCGCCCGGGCCACCAGCACCGCGCCGATCTCGTCGGCGCCGGGGTGGGCGAGCACCCGGTCGGTCAGCTCCAGCCAGGACGTCCAGTCGCGCAGCCACTGCCACTCGGCGGTGCCGACGGCGGCGAGGGCGGTGTCGTCCGCGCCGACCACCAGGGTGTCCAGCACCCCGTCGGCGGCGAGGCCGAGCGCGACCTGGTTGAGCACGTGGTTGCGCTGGCGGCGGCGCAGGAAGTCGCGGCGGATCTCCGCCGGCACGTCGGTGCCGGGCCGCTGCGTCCCGCCGAGGGCGCGGTGCAGCGCGGCCGAGTACGCGTGCAGCGCCCGCCCGTACCGGGCCCAGTAGTCGGGTTCCTCGCCGGCGTCGTCGGCGTCCGGGGTGCGCTGCACGACGGTGGCCGCGTACACCGGGGCGGGGCCAGTGGCCAGCGCGGACCAGCGGTCGAGGACGGCGGTGACCGGGTCGTCGCGCAGCCGGGAGGCGATCAGGCCGCCCAGGCCGAGGGTCTCCAGCGCCACCACGGCGGCGTCGGCGCGGGAGCCGGCCAGCCAGCGGGCGAGGCCGTCCGGGTCGCCGGGGCGGCGCTGGGCGGGCAGCAGGTCGGCCGGCGGGGTCTGCACCTGCGCGCCGGCGACGGCGGCGACCAGGCCGGGCAGCGACCGGCAGACCGGCCGGTCGTCCAGCGGGATCAGGGCGATGCGCATCATCGGACGGCCTCCGTCGGCGCGGTCCCCGCCGTGCCGGGGCGGGCGGTGGGGGCCGGGGCGAGCAGGGCCCGGCGGGCGGCCTCGGCCGCGCCGACCAGCGGGGCGTCGCCGCCGAGCGCGGCGGGGACCAGCGGCACCGCGCCGAGCACCGGCATGCAGCCGGCGGCGAGGGCGGGCCCCACGGCGGCCAGCAGCTCGGGTACGGCCGCGCCGCCGCCCACCACGATCCGGTCCGGGTCGAGGGTGTTGGCGAGTCCGGCGAGGGCGGTGCCGAGCGCCGCGCCGGCCTCCGCGAGCAGGGCCGCGGCGGTGTCGTCCCCGGCGCGGGCCCGGCGGACCACCTCGGGCAGCGCGACGACGTCGCCGGTCAGCTCGGTGTAGCGGGCGGCGATCGCGGGGCCGGCGGCCACCGCCTCGACGTGCCCGGTGGCGCCGCACGGGCAGGCCCGGCCGAGCGCCTGCGGCACCGGCACGTGACCGAGGTGCCCGGCCGCGCCGAGCCGCCCGGTGAGCAGGGTGCCGGCGGCGTGCACGCCGCCGCCGATGCCGGTGCCGACGGCCACCCCGATGACGGTGGGCAGGCCGCGTCCGGCGCCGTGCACGGCCTCGCCGAGGGTGAACGCCTGCACGTCGTTGAGCACCACGCCGGGCAGGTCGAGCCGGGCGCGCAGCCCGCCGGGCACGTCCACGGCGGACCAGTCGCTGATCGAGGAGGTGGCCGCGGTGAGCAGCCCGGTGGCCGGGTCGACCAGGCCGGGCGCGCCGACGCCGACCGAGACCGGCGCGTCGCCGAGCGAGCGGACCAGCGCGGCGGCGGTGTCCAGCACGGCGGCGGCGCCGTCGCGGGCCGGGGTGGGCGCCTGGGTACGGGCCAGCACGGCGCCGCCCCGGACCAGCGCCGCGGCGGTCTTCGTGCCGCCGATGTCCACGGCGGCGACGAGGGGGAACGTCATGGCGTCCTTCGGGTCACAGTGATGCGGAAGTCGTACCGGTCGGCGCGGTACATGCTCTCGGCGCGCTCGACGGCCACCCCGGCCTCGGTGTAGGTGATCCGGTCCACCCGCAGCGCGGGCGAGTACGGGGCCACGCCGAGCAGCGCGGCCTGGTCGGCGTCCACCACGGTGGCCGAGATGACCTGGTCGGCGTGGTGCGGCTGGACGCCGCGCCCGGCCAGCGCGTCGTAGAGCGAGCCGGCGACGGTGCCGGCGTCCAGCCCACCGATCCGCTCGGTGGGCAGCCAGACCTCCTCGACGCACATCGGCAGCCCGTCGGCGAGCCGGAGCCGGCGGACGTGCGCCACCTCCGCGCCGGGCGACAGCGACAGGTCGCGGGCCACCGTCACCCCGGCCGGGACCAGGGTGAGGTCGAGCAGCCGGGAGTCCGGGGTGAGCCGGCGACTGCGCATGTCCTCGCTGAACGAGGTGAGCGCGAGCGACTTGGAGATGGTGGACGGGTCGGCCACGAAGGTGCCGGCGCCCTGGGACCGGTAGACCAGCCCCTCCTCCTCCAGCCGGCCGACGGCCTGGCGCACGGTGGCCCGGCTGACCCCGAAGCGGGCGACCAGCTCCCGCTCGCTGGGCAGCGGGTCGTGCGGTCGCAGCGTCGCACCGATCTCGGTGCGCAACGCGGTGTACAGCGCCTCGTGCTTGAAGGCGGTCTTGCCGGTGCTGGCGGTCACCCCTTCACCCCTCCCTCTCCGATGCCGCGGAAGAACATCCGCTGCAACGCGAAGAAGACGAGGAGCAGCGGAACGACCGCGATCATCGTGCCAGCGGCGACCACCCGCTGGTCGTTGGTGAAGGTGCCGGAGAGGTACTGCAACCCGACGGTCAGGGTGAAGTTGTCGGGGTTCTTCAGCACGATCAGCGGCCAGAGGAAGTCGTCCCAGGCGAAGAGGAAGCTGAACACGCCGACCACGGCCAGCGACCCGCGCACGCTGGGCAGCGCGACCCGCCAGAACCGGGACCACTCCCCCGCGCCGTCCATCGCGGCGGCCTCCTCGGTCTCCTTGGGCAGGGCGAGGAACGCGGTCCGCATGACCAGGATGGACAGTCCGGAGACCGCGCCGGGCAGCAGCACGCCGAAGAGGCTGTCGACCAACCCAAGGCTGCGTACGGTGAGGAAGACGTTCACCATGATCACCTCGAACGGCACCACCAGCGAGGCGAGCACGGCGGCGAAGACCGCGCCCCGGCCGCGGAAGCGCATCCGGGCCAGCGCGTAGCCGGCCATCGCGCCGAAGAGGCAGTTGGTGACCACGCTGGCCACGGCGACCAGCGCCGAGTTGCCGATGTAGCGCCAGACCGGGATGACGTCGGCGACCTTGCCGAAGTTGGCCAGGGTGGGGTGGGCGGGCAGCAGGGTGGTGTCCGGGCCGTAGATCGGCTCGCCGGTGCTCTTGAGCGCGGTGGAGAGCTGCCAGAGGAACGGCCCGACCAGCAGCACCGCCATCAGCAGCAGCAGGACGTAGCGCAGCGCGGGACCGGCGACGCGGCTCATGCCTCGTTCCTCTCGCTCCGGCGACGCAGCACCAGCGCCAGCACGGAGAGGCCGAGGGTGCCGACGAAGAGCGCCAGGCTCATCGCGGAGGCGTACCCGACCTCGCCGTCGACGCCGAGGCCGACCTCGCGGATGTAGTAGACGATCGACTTGGCCTGCCCGCCGGGCCCGGCGGTGCCGGAGGACATCACGTAGATCTCGGCGAAGACCTTGGTGGCCGAGATCGCGGACAGGGTGCCGACCAGCAGCATGGTGGGGCGCACGGTGGGCACGGTGACCGAGCGGAACCGGCGTACCGCGCCCGCGCCGTCGACCCGGGCCGCCTCGTACAGCTCGTTGGGCACGTTGGAGAGGGCGGCCAGGTAGATGACCATGTAGTAGCCGAGGCCCTTCCAGACGGTCACCAGCATGCAGGAGAAGAGCAGCAGGGTGGCGTCGGTGAGGAAGGGCAGCGGCTCGGTGATCAGCCGCAGCTTCACCAGCACGGCGTTGACCAGCCCGTCGGAGGAGAGCAGCCAGCTCCAGATCAGCCCGACCACCACCATGGAGGCGATCACCGGGGAGTAGAAGATCGCCCGGAACATCCCGATGGCGGGGAGCTTGGCGTGCACCAGCTGGGCCAGCAGCAGGGGCAGCAGCACCAGCGCCGGTACCACCACCGCGAGGTAGAGGGCGGTGTTGCCCAGCGACCGGAAGAACTCGGTGTCCTCGGCGAGGCGGCGGAAGTTCTCGGTGCCGGTGAAGTGTCCGCCGCCGAGCGCCTGCGCGTCGGTGAAGGCGAGGACGCTGGTGTTGGCCAGCGGTCCCCAGGTCATCAGGGCGGTGACGAGCAGCGCGGGGGCGAGGAAGAGCCAGGGTACGTACCAGCGACGGCCGATCACGTCGGTGAGCTCCTGTCGTGGGGGGTGGCGGTGCCGCCCGGCGCGTGCAGCACCGGGCGGCACCGGTGGTGCGTCAGCGGGCGAGCAGCTTGTTGGCCTCGTCCACGGCCTGGTCCAGGGCGGTCTTCGGGTCGAGGTCACCCTTGACAGCGAGCTGGATCTTGCCGATCACCGCGGCCTTGGTGCGGTCGTCCCACTGCACCGGGGTGAGGTTCTTGGCCTTGGCGATCTGCTCGGCGGAGATCTTGCGGGCCTGCGAGGTCGGGTCCGCCGCGTCCACCTGGGTGAAGTACGGGTCCTTGAGCGAGTCGGCGGTCGACGGCAGGATCGTGACGATCTTGGCGAAGGCGAGCTGGTTCTGCGCGTTGCTGACGAACTTCGCGAACTCCAGCGCGGTGGCCGGGTTCTTGCTCTTCTTCGGCACCAGCAGGCCCATCACCGACATGTTGGTGGTGCCGTCGGCGCTGGCGATCTGTGGGGCGACCGCGGTGGCCTTGGCGACGGCCGGCGCGTTCTGGCCGACCACCTTGAGGAAGTTCGGCCCGGACGGGAAGAGCGCGACCCGGCCGGCGGAGTACGCCTCGGTCTCCTTGGCGTGGTCCTGGGTCAGCCAGTCCGGCGCGATGGCCCTGCTCTTGTACAGGTCCCGCACCCGGGTGACGTACTGGACCGCCTCGGGCGTGTTGAACGTCCACTTGCTGGCGTCCTCGTTGAGCAGCGGCACGCCCAGCTTGGCCAGGTTGGGCACGAAGCTGTTCTCCAGCGCCGGGTGCCAGCCGTAGAACTTGCCCTTGCCGGCGGCGGAGAGCTTCTGGGCCTGGGTGAGCAGCTCGTCGATGGTCTTCGGCGGGGTCTGCGGGTCCAGCCCGGCCTGGGTGAAGAGGTCCTTGTTGTACATGGTGATCTCACTGGTGAGATACCACGGCAGGCCGTACGAGCCGGCCTGGCCGGGGACCTTGAAGGCGTCCCAGGCGCCGGGCACGAAGCTGCCCTTCACGTCGCCGGCGTTGGCGTCCATGTCCACGAAGACGCCCTGCTTCTCCAGCTTCTGGGCGAAGTTCGGGTTGAGGTTGACCACGTCCGGCAGGGTGCCCGCCTGGGCGTCGTTGGTGATCTTCTCCTGGGCGCCCTGGAACGGCAGGTCGACCCACTTGACGGTGGTGCCCGGGTGCGCGGCCTCGAAGTTCTTGATCAGGCCGTTGATGTACTCGTCGAAGGTGGGCTTGAGCGCGAGCGTGGCGAAGGTGATCTCACCCTTCACCTCGCCGCTGATCTTGTCGCCCGAGCCGGCCGAGCCGGCGTCGTCACCGTTGGACAGGCCGCAGCCGCTGAGGAAGAGCGCGGCCGCGACGGCGGCGGCAGCGAAGGCGCGGGTACGCCTCATGAGGGGTCCTCCATGCGTGGGGGAAGGAGTGGTACGGACCAGTTGCGCAGAGCCTGGACCACGATCATGGGAGACGTCAAGTGCTGCCTCGGGTTTTGCGCTCAGTGTCCGGTTTGGTTACCAGATTGAAGCCTTGACTTGTCCGTACCAGTGGGCACACGATGGGGCGCATGCCTTCCCCCACACCCCTGCGACGGGCCGCCGTCGGGTCGGCCGGCGTGGTCCTGCTCGGACTGCTGACCGTCCCGACCACCCCGGCGATCGCCGCCGACCCCACCTCGGGCCTGCCCACCGTGGTCGCCGCCGACGGCGCGACCGCCACCATCGACGCCATCGACCCGTCCTCGCGCGCCGCCGGCGTGCTCGCCCTCTACACCCCCGACTCCGGCGCGGAGACCAAGACCAACGCCTTCGGCGGCGAGGCCGTGCTGCGGGCCACCGGCGGCGGAACGTACCAGGTGCTCAGCGTCTGCACCGTCTTCGACAGCTGCCCGCAGCCGGGCAACAACGCCATCCCGGCCGACGGGGTGGTGCTCTCGGCGTCCCCGCCGGAGACCGGCGGCACCGACGACCGGCGCTGGCTGCGCGACCGGCTGCACGCCGGCGACCGGATCGAGCTGCGCAACCTGCTGATCCGGCGGGCCACCGGCACCCTCGACGCCACCGACCCGACCGCCGCGAGCAACCCGGCCGGGGTCGACCCGGCCAAGGGCGAGTGCTTCCCCGGCTGCCGCGGCGCCGAGCAGCTGATCGCGTACACCCCGGCCGTCGGTCGGGAGCGCACCGGCACCAACGACTACGGCTTCGAGGTCACCGTCCGCGACGGCCGGGTGGTCTCCCGGCAGGGCGGCAACAGCGTCGTACCGGCCGACGGACTGGTGCTCTCCGGGCACGGCTCGCGCGGCTCGTGGCTGGAGGGGAACGCCCCGCTGGGCGCGAAGGTGACGGTCACCGGCGACACGGTCACCGTCGACGTGGACGCCGAGAGCTACCTGCTCGGCGCGGAACGGGCCGTCGCCGCCGCCCGGCAGGGCCGCCAGAGCGCGGTCGCCACCTGCCTGGAGATCGACCCCACCGCGGTGGACGCCGCGCTCACCGAGGCCACCGCGCTGCTGGCCCGGGCCCGCGACGCCGCCGCCGGTGAGCCGCAGCGCTCGGCCGAGCTGGCCCGCGACGCCGCCCGCCGGGCCGACGTGGCCGGGTACCGGGCCCGCGAGTCCCGCCCGGTCGAGGGACGCGGGCTCTGGGTCCGGCCGATCGAGACCAGCCCCGAGCAGATCCGCGCCTCGCTGGACCGGATCGCCACCGCCGGATTCAACATGGTCTTCCTGGAGACCGTCTGGGGCGGCTACACCATCTACCCGAGCGCGGTCGCGGAGCGGGCCGGCATGCCCGCGCAGCGGCCCGAGATGCGCGGCTTCGACCCGCTGAAGGTCTGGATCGCCGAGGCGCACGCCCGCGGCATCGAGCTGCACGCCTGGACGCACACCTTCTTCGTCGGCGTCGAGTCCGGCGGCGGCCCGGTGCTCAAGGCCCACCCCGACTGGGCGGCCGTCGAGCGCGAGGACGTCGGCAAGGCCGGCCCGCAGCCGTCCCGGATGGAACCCGGCTACTACTGGGTCGACGCCGCCATCCCGGCCGTCCGCCGGCACGTGCTCGCCACCTACGAGGAGCTGCTGCGCGGCTACGACCTGGACGGGCTGCACCTGGACTACATCCGCTACCCGGTCTCGCTGCCGTACGGCGCCGACTTCTCCTACTCGACGTACAGCCGGCAGACGTTCGCCGCCGAGCACGGCGTCGACCCGTACACCCTGACGCCGGACTCGCCGCAGTGGCCGACCTGGAACGCCTGGCGGGAGAAGCAGATCACCACCTTCGTCGACCAGGTGCGCACCCTGCAACGGCGGGTCGCCGCGGACCGGAAGCTCTCCGCTGCCGTCTTCGCCGACCCGACCGACGGGCTGGCCAAGAAGTTCCAGAACTGGGGTGCCTGGGTGGACGCCGGCACCCTGGACTTCCTCACCGGGATGTCCTTCGGCACCTCGGCCGGCTCGGTCGGGCACGACACGGCGGTGATGCGCCAGCGCGTCGGTGACGTGCCGCTCTACACCGCCACCTACGGCCCGCTGCGCGGCTCCTCGCCGGACCTGATGCTCGACCAGGTGCAGGCGGTCGACGACGCGGACTCCGACGGCGCGGCGCTGTTCGCGTACAACCAGCTCAACGCCCGCCAGCAGGAGGCGCTGCGGGAGGGCACCTTCCGGACCCGGTCGGTGGTCCCGCACGCCGACCACCGGGCCGCGGCCCGGACCGGCGTGGCCGCCCTGCGGACCAGCCTCGCCGGGGCGACCGCCTGCGCGCCGACCGCCGCCACCGCCCAGGTGCGGGCCCGGCTGGTCGCCGCCGAGCGGCTGCTCGCCCCCGGGCTGCCGGCCGCCTCGGTCGACGCCGCCGCCGCGCAGCTGCACAAGGCCGCCACCGAGGCGGCCGGCTGGGGCACCGCGGTCCAGCCGGACCTCGCCCGGCGCACCGCCCGGGACCTGACCATGTACGCCCGCTGGGCCGACCTGGCCTGACCTCCGGCGGCACGGTGGGGCGGTTCCGGTCCGGAGCCGCCCCACCGGTCGTGGTGGAGGTGTCGGTAAGGGCGCATTCCGCTACCGCAGGCGTTGCGCAGGGGCCCTTCCTCGTCGCCGGTCAGCTGCGGAGGTCGACCACGGGGCCGAGGACGAAGACCGCGGGTGGGCGCAGCCCCTCCCGGGCGGCCCGCGCGCCCACCTCGTCCAGCCGGGTCGACCACTCCCGCTGCCCGGGATGCCCGGCCTCGTACACCGCCAGGACCGGGGTGTCCGGGGCGCGGCCGTGCGCGACCAGCGCCGTCGCGATCTTCCCGATCGTCTCGACCGCCATCAGCAGCACCACGGTGCCCCGGGCCCGGGCCAGCGCCGCCCAGTCCACCAGGGACTCCGGGTGCCCGGGCGGCAGGTGCCCGGAGACCACCGTGACGTCGTGCGCCACGCCCCGGTGGGTCACCGGCACCCCGGCCAGCGCCGGCGCGGCGACCGCGCTGCTCACCCCGGGCACCAGCACCGTCTGCACCCCGGCCGCCGCGCAGGCCAGCACCTCCTCGTGACCGCGCCCGAAGACGTACGGGTCGCCGCCCTTGAGCCGGACCACCCGCCGGCCGGCGCGGGCGTGCCGGACCAGCGTCTCGTTGATCGCCTCCTGCGCCATGCCGGGACCCCGGGGCACCTTGGCCGCGTCGACCACCAGCACGTCGGGGCGCAGCCCGTTCAGCAGCCCCACCGGGGCGAGCCGGTCGGCGACCACCACGTCGGCCGCGTCGAGCAGCGCCTTTCCCCGTACCGTGATCAGGTCGTCGGGGCCGGGGCCGCCGCCCACCACGGCGACCTGGCCGGGGCGCAGCGCCGGCTCGTGCCGGTGGTCGGCGTGGTGGTGATCGTGGTGGTGGTGGCCGGGGCCGTCCGCCGGGTCGTCCGGGTGGTGGTGCGGGGTCTGCGGCCGGCCCACCTTGTCCACGAACCCGGGCAGCGCCACCCGGTACGCGCAGGTGTCGCAGTTCATCCGGATGTCCCCGCGCAGCGCCTCGGCGTGCCGGTGCAGCACCAGGTCGGCCAGCTCGTCGCAGTCGCCGATCAGGTCGGCCACCCGCACGTCCAGCTCCGGGTGCTCGGCGGCGTACGCGTCGGACTGCGCGACGATCCGGTCCGGCAGCACCCCGGCGAAGAGGAAGTACGGGGCGACCACGATCCGCCGGGCGCCGAGCCGGCGCAGCCGCTCCAGCACCGCCGGCACCGACGGCTCGGCGAGCGAGATGAAGCCGGGCTCCACGCCGGCGTACCCACGGCCCTCCCAGAGCAGCCGGGCCACCTTGGTGACCTCGGCGTTGGCGTCCGGGTCGGTGGAGCCCCGGCCGATCAGGGCCACCCAGGTGCCGAGCCGCTCCGCGCCGTCGAGGACCGTGTCGATCCGCCGGGCGAGTACCTCGTGCAGCAGCGGGTGCGGGCCGAGTGGCCGGCCGTACGCGTACCGCAGGCCGGGGTGGCGGCGCTTCTCCCGGGCCAGCGCGGCCGGGATGTCGCCCTTGCCGTGCCCGGCGGCGGCGAGCACCAGGGGCAGCGCCACCAGCCGCCGGTGTCCCCGCCCGACCAGCGCGCCGACCGCGTCGGTCAGCGGCGGTCGGGACAGCTCGATGAAGCCGCCCTCGACGTCGTCGACGACGCCCCGGCGGCGGATCCGGTCGACCAGCGCGGCGAACTGGTCGACGCCGGCCGTGCTGCGGGTGCCGTGCCCGACGATCAGCAGCGGGCTGCGGTCCATCACTTCTCCTCCAGGTACAGCAGGGCGTTGAGCGCGGCGGCGGCGACGGCCGAGCCGCCCTTCTCCCCCACGTTGGACACGGCCGGCAGGCCACTGGCCCGCAGTGCCGCCTTGCTCTCGGCGGCGCCCACGAAACCGACCGGCAGGCCGACCACCAGCGCCGGTTCGACGCCGAGGTCGATCACCTCGACCAGCGCGGTCGGCGCGCAGCCGACCACCCAGACCGCGCCGGGACCGACCCGCCCGTACGCGATCCGCACCGCCGCGGCGGAGCGGGTCAGGCCGGTGGCGCGGGCCAACTCGGCGGCGGCCGGCTCGGCGACCGGGCAGACCGCCTCCCGGCCGGTGATCCCGGCGGCCACCATCCACACGTCGGTGACCACCGGCGCGCCACCGCGCAGGGCGGCCAGCCCGGCCGCCAGGGCGTCCTCGGCGCAGACCAGGTCGGTGACGTAGTCGAGGTCGGCGCTGGCGTGCACCACCCGCTCGGTGACCGCCCGGGTCAGCGGCGGCAGGTGCGACAGGTCGACCCGGGAGCGCAGGATCCGGTACGACTCGACCTCGATCGGGTGCACCGCCCGGCTCACGGGGCGACCGACCCGTAGCGGCGGTCGTGCCCGCGCAGCCGCCAGAGCAGCACGGCCCCGCCCCAGGCCAGCGCGAACAGGCCCACCACCGCGTAGCCCAACTGCTCGAAGTGCTCGGCGACGGCGGCGTACCCGGCCAGCGCGGTGACGCCCAGGTGGTCGACCAGCAACCCGGCCAGGTAGACGCTGGCGACCAGCGCGCCGACCAGCACGGTCATCCCGGTGGTGGCCAGGTTGTACCAGAGCCGCCGGGCCGGCTGCCGGTACGCCCACGAGTAGGCGCGGCTCATCAGCAGGCTGTCCGCGGTGTCCATGGCGGACATCCCGGCGGCGAAGAGCAGCGGCAGGGTGAGCAGGGCGAGCACCGGCAGGCCGCCGCCGGCGGCGGTGCTCGCCGACAGCGCCAGCAGGGTCACCTCGCTGGCCGTCTCCAGGCCCAGCCCGAACAGGAACCCGACCGGGGCCATGTGCCAGGAGGAGCGGACCAGGGCCCGGGACCGGCCACCGAGGATCCGGTGCAGCAGGCCCCGGTTGAGCAGCAGCAGGTCCAGTTCGGCCGGGTCCAGCGCGCCGGCGCGCAGCCGGCGCCAGAGCCGGGCCAGCCCGGCCAGCACGGTGGCGTTGAGGCCGGCCACCAGCAGCAGGAAGGCGGTGGCGGTGAGCACCGCGACCGTCGCGCCGAACTCGCGGACGCCGGCCAGCCGGGTGCCGGTCAGTCGGGTGGAGGCGAGCCCGACGACCAGCGCCAGCAGCAGCACCACGGCGCTGTGGCCGAGGGCGAAGAAGAAGCCCACCCCGACCGGACGCCGACCGCGCAGCAGCATCAGCCGGGTGGTGTCGTCGATCGCCGCGATGTGGTCGGCGTCGAAGGCGTGCCGCACCCCCAGCGCGTACGCCAGGGTGCCGGCGCCGGCCAGCCCACCGGCGGCCACCGGCTGGTGGTTCCAGTACAGGTAGAGGCTCACTCCGGCGACGTGCAGCGCGGCGACCGCGCAGACGACGCCGCCGAGGCGGATCCGCTCGGCACGGCTGAACCGGCCGGCGGGCGGCGCGGCGGCGGTCGGGGGCGAGGTCATCGGTCTCCTCGGGGTTCGGGGTCGACGCGGATGGCGTCCACCGGGCAGATCTCCAGGCACTCCAGGCAGCCGGTGCAGCGGTCGGTGACGCGCAGGCCGGCGGGCGTGGGGCGGATCGCGTGGACGGGGCAGGTGAGCAGGCAGGCGCCGCAGCCCTGGCAGGGGCCGACGGTCACCCGCGCCACCGGTACCCCCGGGGCGTGACCATGCGGCCGGCGACCAGCCGGGTCTGCGAGCTGCCGACGACGACCACGCTGTACATGTCGACCAGCGCGGGATCGAGGGTGGCCAGGGTGGCCAGGTGCACCCGCTGGCCGGGGCGGCTGGCGTTGCGCACCACGCCGACCGGGGTGTCCGGAGGCCGGTGCGCGGCGAAGGTCCGCAGCGCCGCGCCGAGCTGCCAGTCGCGGGTGCGGCTGCGCGGGTTGTAGAGCAGGGCCACCAGGTCGCCCTCGGCGGCGGCGGCCACCCGCCGTGCGATCACCGGCCAGGGGGTGTGCAGGTCGGACAGGCTCAGGTAGACGTGGTCGTGCCCGAGCGGCGCGCCGAGCAGCGCGGACGCGGCCAGGCCGGCGGTCACCCCGGGCACCCCGACCACGTCGATCCGGTCGTCCGCCTCCTCCAGGGCAGGGCTGGCCATCGCGTACACCCCGGCGTCGCCGGAGCCGACCAGCGCGACGGCGTGCCCGGCGGCGGCCTCGGCGACGGCGGCCCGGGCCCGTTCCTCCTCCGCGCCGAGTCCGCTGGCCAGCACCCGGGTGCCCGGCCGGAGCAGGTCGCGTACCTGGTCGAGGTACTGGTCGAGGCCGACCACCACGGCGGCCCGGCGCAGCTCGGCGACGGCGCGCGGGGTGCGCAGGTCGGCCGCGCCGGGGCCGAGCCCGACCAGGGCGAGCCGGCCGCGCGGGGCGTGCCGGGCGACGGCCACGGTGGCCATCGCCGAGGCGGTCTTCGGCACCAGCAGCGCACCGCCGCCGCGCAGCGCCGCGGCCTCCGCGACGCTCGGGGTGCCGACGGCGGCGCGGACCACCTCGCTGGGGTGCGGCACGTCGACCGCCGCCAGCTCCGCCGCCGGCCAGCACCGCAGGGGTACGCGGTACGCCCCGGCGGCGGCGCGGATGCCCGCCTCGTCGGCCTTCAGGTCGACGCTGGCCAGGCAGCGCAGGCTGGCCGGGCTCAGCCCCGCCTCGTCGAGCGCCCGGCGCAGCAGCTCGGTCACCTCGGCGGCCGGTACGCCCCGGCTGGAGCCGATCCCGGCCACCAGCGACGGCGGCCGCAGCACCACGGTCCGGTCGTCGAGCGGCACCACCCGGTCGGTGACCAGGATCCGCCAGCCGGGGTCGGCCGCCCGGTGGCCGCCCGCCCGCCCGGGGTCGCTGGGCCGGTGGCTGCCGGGCAGATCGGCCGGCGCGGGCTCGGGGGGCCGGTGGCCGTCGGGTGGGCCGGCCGGACCGGCTGCCGGCGGACGGCCGTCGTGGCCCGGCCCGGGGCCCGGCGGCGCGGTCTCGATCCGGACGTTCGCCGGCAGGGCGGGCAGTGGCCAGGTGGCGTCGGCGAGCAGCCGGACCGGCTCGCCGTCGAGCATCGCCCGGGACACCGCGGCGAGCGCCCCCTCCACCGGCCAGCCGAGGGTGTCCAGGCCGGGCAGGCCGACGGCGTCGGTGGCCGTGGTGACGACCGGCCGGGCGTCCAGCAGCGCCCCGACCCCGGCGGCGAGGTCGTTGGCCCCGGCGTGCCCGCCGAGCAGGGCGACCGCGTACCGGGCCGTCTCGTCGACCACCACCACGGGCGGGTCGGTGCGCTTGTCGCCGAGCAGCGGGGCGAGGACCCGGACCACCGCGCCGGTGGCCAGGAACGCCACCACCGCGTCGTGCTCCGCCCAGGCGGCGCGCAGCGCGTCGGCGCTGCTCTCCGCCTCGACCAGGTGGGCCGACGGCCAGGCGGCGGCGAGGATCGCGGCGTGCCGGCGGCCGGCGGCGGTCGCGGCGACGAGTCCGATCGTGGTCACGGTGTCTCCCGGGTGAGGTCTCCGGTGAGCACGAACACCGGGTTGGTGGCGGCCAGGCGCAGCGAACCGCCCGGCAGGTCGGTGAGGCGGGCGGCGGCGAGCTGGCTGCCCTCGACCGCGTAGCCGCCCGCCCGCAGCAGGCGTACGGCCGGGGCGACCCGGTCCAGGGCGGCCAGGGTCACCGCGACGCGGCCCGGGCGGCGGTCGGTCACGGCGGCGAGCACGTCGAGGCCGCCCCCGCCGACGAAGACCGCGTCCGGGTCGGGCAGGCCGGCCAGCGCGGCCGGGGCCCGGCCGGTGACCAGCCGGACGTCCACCCCGTGCCGGGCGGCGTTGGCCCGGACCGGGGCGTCGGGATCGGACTCGACGGCGATCACCGCCGCGCCGAGCAGGGCGCACTCGATCCCGACCGAGCCGCTACCCGCGCCGACGTCCCAGACCAGCCGCCCGAGGCGGGGGCGCAGCCGGGCCACCACCAGCGCCCGGACCTCCGCCTTCGTGATCATCGAAGCCCGGTGCGCGTACGCCGACTCGGGCAACGCCCAACCCTCGGCGGGCGCGGCGGCGGGCTGGTTGTCGGCGCGCATCCCGCCGTCGCAGTCCGGGGCGAGACTGAGCACCACGTGCGGGTCGGCCCAGGTCGCGGTCGCGGCCTCGGCGGGTGTGGTCCAGGTGAGCCGCTCGTCGGGGGCGCCGAGCCGCTCGGCGACCAGCAGGCGCCGGTCCCAGCCGGCCAGGCCGGCACCCACCTCGGCGGCGCCCGCGCCGGGGGCGGTGAGCACCGCGACCGCGGGCAACGCACGGGCGGCGTTGAGCGCGGGCCGCAGGTCACGGCCGTGCGCGCTGACCACCGCCGTGCCCTCCCAGGGCAGCCCGGCACGGGCGCAGGCCGCGGCGACGCTGGAGACCGCGGGCAGGACCCGGACCGGCAGGCCGGCCGCCCGCAGCCGGCGCACGATGCCGAAGAAGCCCGGGTCGCCGCTGGCCAGCACCACCGCCGGGACCCCGGCCGCGACGGCGTCGGCGAGCCGGCACAACGCGGGTTCGACCGGCCCGAGGGTGACCGTGGCGCAGCCCGGCGGCACCGGCACGGCGGCCAGGTGCCGGGCCGCGCCGACCACCAGCCCGGCACCGGCCAGCGCCCCGGCGAGCGCCGGGTGCGCCGGCGTACCCGCCGCGTCCACTCCGGCCACGGTGACGACGGCGCCCCCGACCGCCGGCGCGACCGGGACGACGGCCGGCGTGGCGTCCGGCAGGGCCCCTACCACCACGGGCGCGGGGTCCGGCACGGCCCGGACGACCGCCGCTGCGAAGGGCGGCGAGGAACCCGGTGACGCAGCGTGACCACTCCGGCGGCCAGACCACGCGTGACCGTGATGTCTGTCAGACATGTTCATGTCTCACAGACATGACGGCGAGAAGTGATGTGCCATCCGATGGCGCCACCCGGCCAGCCGCCCCGCCGGCTGATGCCTGGTGGGCACCACGACGGCACGCGCGCGGCGACAGCAGGCCGGGGTCGGGCGGGGATCATGCGGTCCACCGGCCGGAGGAGGCGACCACCCGGTCGCCGGCGAAGTCCACCATGGCCACGTCGACCGTGACGGTGGGACCGGCGAAGCGGCGCAGCACCTGGCGTACCCGGGCGCAGAGCAGGTCACCGGCCGGCCGGAGCAGCCCGGCCGCCTCCCACAACTCGTAGGCGTGCCGTCCGGTGTTGGCGGCGGTGACCGCGTCGACCAGGTCGGTGTCGCCGCCGGCCTCGGCGGTGACCGCGCCGAGCAGGGACAGGTCCACCTTCGACCGGGTGTAGTGGGTCATCAGGATGCCGGCGGCCAGCTTGGCGAGCTTGCCGGCCATTCCGACGAAGACCACCCCGGTCATCGCGTCGTCGACGGCGGCGGTGACCGCCGCGCCGGTGAAGTCGCCCACCTCGACGAAACACACCTCGGGCAGCTCGGGCAGGAGCGCCCGGGCGGCCCGCTCGGTACGCCCGCCGGTGCAGAGCACCACCGTCCGCTCGCCCTGGGCGGCCATCACGTGCACGGCCTGCACCACGCTGGCCCGCCAGGAGGCGGTGGAGAACGGCCGGACGATCCCGGTGGTGCCGAGGATGGAGATGCCGCCGAGGATGCCGAGCCGCCGGTTGGTGGTCTTCCGTGCCATGATCTCGCCGCGCGGCACGCTGATCACCACCCGCACGCCGACCTCGGTCAGGTCGACGACCTCGGCGACCGCCCGGCCGATCATGCGACGGGGGGTGTCGTTGATGGCGGGACCGCCCACCGCCAGGCCCAGGCCGGGCTTCGTCACCGTGCCGACGCCCGGGCCGCCGTCGAGGCGCAGCCCGGGTCGGTCGCGCCAGTCGACGGTGGCGGTGAGTTCCGCGCCGTGGGTGACGTCCGGGTCGTCCCCGGCGTCCTTCACCACGACCGCCTCGGCCCGCCGGGCCGCCTGCACCGCGCAACGGGCCACCGGGAAGGTGACCCGTCGGCCGGCCGGCAGGCCGATCTCCACCTCCCGCTGCGGCACGCCGGTGACCAGCGCGGTCACCGCCGCCTTGGCTGCCGCCGTGGCGCACGCGCCGGTGGTCCAGCCGGTCCGCAGGGCGGTCGGCCGGACCTTCGCGGTACGCGGCAGGTCCGGTTCCCGCAGCGGCGGGTCGGCGTACGTCATCGGGGGTCCCCGCCGGAGGCGGACCCGGCGGGGTCGACGGGCCGGCCGGCGCGCAGCGCGGCGCGGGCGGCCGGCTCGGCCCGGCGGTAGGTGTGGAAGTGCCCGGGGTGGTAGAGGTGCGAGCGGGTGCCGGTGGCGGCGAGCGCCGGCCCCACCAGGAACAGGGTGTGCTTCCAGAGCTTGTGCGCCTTGACGGTGGCCTCCAGGTCACCCAGGACGCAGTGCACGACCAGCTCGTCCGGCCAGGTCGCCCGGTACGCGACGACCACCGGGGTGTCCGGTGGGTACCCGCCGGCCAGCAGCTCGGCCTGGGCCTGGCCGGAGCGGGCGGCGGAGAGGAAGAGCGCCATGGTGGTGCCGTGCCGGGCGAAGTCACGGACCCGTTCCGTGGGGGGCATCGGCGTCTTCCCGCCCTCCAGCCGGGTGAGGATCACCGACTGGGCCACCTCGGGGATGGTCAGTTCCCGCCCGACGAGCGCGGCGACGGCGGTGAACGAGGAGACGCCCGGGACGATCTCCACGGCCAGGCCGAGCGCCCGGCACAGGTCGAGCTGCTCCTGCACCGCACCCCAGAGCGCGGGGTCGCCGGAGTGGATCCGGGCCACGGTCAGCCCTTCCGTGACGGCCCGCCGGTAGAGCGGCAGCACCCCCTCGACGGGCAGCCGGGACGAGTCCACGATCTCGGCGTCGGCGCGGGCGTGGCCGAGCACGTCGGCGTGCACCAGGCTGGCCGCCCAGACCACCACGTCGGCCGCGGCGATCACCCGCGCGGCGCGCAGGGTCAGCAGGTCCGCCGCGCCGGGCCCGGCCCCGACGAACCACACCTTTCCACTGGTGCTCACAGTTTTCCTCCCCGGCGGTCCCGGTGGGCCGGGACCAGCAGCGTCGACAGGTACGGCAGGTCGTCGGGGTGCGCGTGCGCCGGGCCGATCCACTCGTCGGGCAGGCCGAGCGCGCGGCCCAGCACGGCGTCGCCGTCGCGGCCCTGCCGGCACAGCTCGCGCAGCAGCTCCGGGTGGCGCCGGCCACCCTTGTAGACGACCACGGTCCCGCCGCCGGCGAGGGCGTCGGCGACCGGCGCCAGGCCGGCGGTGGCGGGCAGCAGGGTCAGCGGCTCCCGGCCCTCGCACAGCGGCACGCCGGAGCGGGCGGCCAGCTCCTGCATGGCGGTGACCCCGGGGACGGTGCGCACCACCACGTCGGGCCGGCGTACCCGCACCCCGTGGGCGAGGTAGCCGAAGGTCGAGTACACGTTGGGGTCGCCGATGGTGGCGAAGGCGACCGCCCGGGCCCCGGCGTCGACGGCGGCCACCACGGCCGCCGCCGCCTCGTCCCAGGCGCGTTCCCGCCGGGCGGTCACCCCGCCCCGGTCGTCGAGGGCGAACGGCAGCCGGCGCAGCCGGTCGGCGGGCACGTGCGCCCGTACGGTCGTCTCGGCCCGGCCGGCGGACGGGTCACCGGGCTGCGCCATGACCGGCACGAACACCAGGTCGGCGGCGCGCAGCACGCGGACCGCCTTGAGGGTGAGCAGTTCCGGGTCGCCGGGGCCCACGCCGACCCCGGTCAGGGTGGCGGTCACCGGCTCGCCGCCTCGACCAGCCGGCGTGCCGCCCCGGGCTGCCCGGCCCAGTGGGTGTGCAGGTAGGAGGCGTGCACCCGGCCGCTGACGAAGCCGTGCGCCGCGCCGTCCCAGCGCCAGGCGGGGGTGTCCCCGTGGCCCGGGTCGGTGCGCGTGCGGTGGAACTCGTGCCCGCGTACCGGGTCACCGGCGCGGTGCGCCGGGGAGTCGGCGGCGGCCACCGCCTCGCGGTAGCCGAGGGTGAGCCGGCCGGTCATCCGGGCGGTGTGCGGCAGCCGGCCGCACATCGGCACCCCGTCGAGGGCCCGGCCCAGGTAGAGCAGCCCGGCACACTCGGCGACGACCGGGCCGGCGAAGTCGGCCAGCTCGGCGCGGAGCGCCGCGTTGCCGGCCAGCGCCTCGGCGTGCACCTCGGGGAAACCGCCGCCGACCAGCACCGCCCGGGTACCGGGCGGCAGGGCCGGATCGCGCAGCGGGTCGACGGTCACCACCTCGGCGCCGGCCGCGGTGAGCAGCTCGGTGGTCTCCGCGTACGAGAAGGAGAAGGCCGGACCACCGGCGACGGCGACCACCGGACGGGTGGTGCTGGCGGGACCGCCGACCGCCTCGACCGGGTCCCAGGCGGGATCGGTCAGCGGCGGCGCGGTCCGGGCCAGCGCCAGCACCGCGTCGAGGTCCACGGTGGACTCGACCAGGTCGGCGAGCGCGGCGACCACGGCGAGCGACTCGGGCGCGCGTTCGACGACCGGGACCAGCCCCAGGTGGCGCGACGGCGCGGTCACCTCGGCGGCCCGGGTCACCGCGCCCAGCACCGGGACCCGCACCTCGGCGAGCGCGTCACGCAGCAGGGTCTCGTGCCGGGGCGAACCGACCCGGTTGAGGATCACCCCACCGAGGCGGACCCCGGGGTCGAAGGCGCGCATGCCGAGCACCAGCGCGGCGGCCGAGCGGCCCTGCGCGGTGGTGTCCAGGACCAGCAGCACCGGCGCGTCGAGCAGCCGGGCCACCTGGGCGGTGGAGGCGTACGCCCCGCGCCCGACCGCGCCGTCGTGCAGCCCCATCACGCCCTCCACCACCGCCACGTCGGCCGGGGTGGGCACGGTCGCGCCGTGCCGCAGCAGCGGGGCGATGCGTTCCGGGCCGACCAGCCACGGGTCGAGGTTGCGGCCGGGGCGGCCGGCGGCGAGCGCGTGGTAGCCGGGGTCGATGTAGTCGGGGCCCACCTTGTGCGGGCTGACCGTCAGGCCGCGGCGGCGCAGCGCGGCGAGCAGCCCGGTGGCCACCGTGGTCTTGCCGTGCCCGCTGGCCGGGGCGGCGACGACCAGGCGGGGCAGCGCCCAGCCGGTCACCATTCGATGCCCCGCTGACCCTTCTGGCCGGCGTCCATCGGGTGCTTCACCTTGGTCAGCTCGGCGACCAGGTCGGCCGCCTCGACCAGGCGCGGGTGGGCGTCCCGGCCGGTGATCACCACGTGCTGGAAGCCGGGGCGGTGGCGCAGGGTGTCGACCACCTCGTCGACGTCGACCCAGCCCCACGCCATCGGGTAGGTGAACTCGTCGAGCACGTACAGGCCGTACCGTTGGGCGGCCAGGTCGCGCTGGACCTGCCGCCAGCCCTCTCGGGCGTCGGCCGCGTGGTCGGCCTCGCCGCCGCGCTGGATCCAGGACCAGCCCTCACCCATCTTGTGCCAGGTCACCGGGGCGCCCTGGCCGGTGTCGGCGTGCACCTGGCCGAGGGCGCGGAAGGCGTTCTCCTCGCCGACCCGCCACTTGGCGCTCTTGACGAACTGGAACACCCCGATCGGCAGCCCGGCCGTCCAGGCGCGCAGCGCCAGCCCGAACGCGGCGGTGGACTTGCCCTTCATCTGTCCGGTGTGCACCACCAGCAGCGGCCGGTGCCGCCGCTGCCGGGTGGTCAGCCCGTCGGCGGGTACCTGGGTCGGCTTGCCCTGCGGCATCAGGCGGCGCTCCTTGCGTTCGTGGTGAGGGCGGAGAGGGGGTGCACCGGGGCGTGCAGCTGGGTGGCGAGGCGGGCGGCCAGTCGCAGGCGGACCGGGCCGGTCTCGCAGTCGACGACGACGCACGGCGCGCCGGTGGCGGCGAGCACCGCCGCGGCCCGGGCGGCGCGGTCGAGCGGGCGGTCGCCGGCGGTGGCCCGGCCGTCGGTGACGACCAGCACCAGGGGGCGTCGCGCCGGGTCGCGCAGCCGCTGCACGCGCAGCAGCTCGGCGGCCGCGAGCAGGCCTTCGGCCAACGGGGTACGCCCGCCGGTGGGCAGCTCGGCCAGTCGGGCCGACGCGGCCAGCACGGAGGAGGTGGCCGGCAGCAGCAGCCGCGCTCCCGCGCCCCGGAAGGCGACCACCGCCACCGTGTCCCGGCGCTGGTAGGCGTCGGTGAGCAGGGCGAGCACGGCGCCCTTGACGGCGGACATCCGGGCTCGGGCGCCCATCGAGCCGCTGGCGTCGACCACGAAGAGCACCAGGTTGCCCTCCCGCCCCTCCCGGACCGCCTCGCGCAGGTCGTCGGCGCGCCACCGCAGCGGCCCGCCGGCCCGTCCCCGGGCGACCTGGTGCGGGGCGGCGGCCCGGACGGTCGCCGGCAGGTGCAGCGCGCCGGCCCGGCCGGCGGGTGTGCGCGCCCCGGTGGTGCGCCCCCGCCCGGTGCGGGCCCGCGACCGCCGGCCCGGCACCCCCTCCCCCACCCCGGGCGCGGTCAGCAGCCGGGCCCGCAGCCCTTCCCGAGGTACGGCCACCGCGCCGGCCCGCTCGCCGGGCAGGTGGGCACCGCCCCCGGCCGGGCGACCGGCGCGGGCGCCGGGCCGGACCTCGGTGCCACCGGTGTGGTCGTCCGACCGGTCGTCGCCGGGCGACGGATCCCCGGCGCCGGGTCCGCCCTCGGTGTGGTTCGCCGGCCACCGGCCGCCGTCTCGGGCTCGGCCGGCACCGCAGGCCGGCGCGGGGCGACCGTCGGCGTCGGGCTGCGCGCCACCGTCCCCGCCGGCCGCCGCCCCGTCCGCGCCACCAGCGCCGTGTCGCGGTCCCGGGCCGTGCGGTCCCGGGCCGTCCGGGTCGCGGTCCGGACCCGGCCCGTTCGGGCCGCCCTGGGGTCCCGGGCCGCCGTTCGGGTCGCCGCCCCGACCCGGGCCGTCGTCGTCCGGGTCGTCGTCGGGGTGGGCGTCGCGGGCCCGGTCCAGCGCCTCGTCCAGGCGCTTCTCGTCCAGCCCGGGGCTGTCGAACGGGTCCCGGCGGCGGCGGTGCGGCAGGGCGAGCCGGGCGGCGACCCGGACGTCGTCCGCGCCCACCCGGTCGCGGCCCTGCCAGGCCGCGTGGGCGACGGCGGCGCGGGCGGTGACGATGTCGGCGCGCATGCCGTCCACGTCGAACGCCGCGCACACCTCGGCGATCTGGCGCAGCACCGGGTCGGGCAGCGTCACCCGGGGCAGCCGGCGGCGGGCGGTGGCGACCCGGCGGGCCAGCTCGGCGTCGGCCGCCGCCCAGCGGGCGGCGAACCCGGCCGGGTCGGCGTCCGCGGCGAGCCGGCGGCGGACCACCTCGGTACGGACGGCGGGATCGCGGCTGGCGGCCACCTCGACGGTCAGCCCGAACCGGTCGAGCAGCTGCGGGCGCAGCTCCCCCTCCTCCGGGTTCATGGTGCCGACCAGCAGGAACCGGGAAGCGTGCCGGACCGAGACGCCCTCCCGCTCGACGTGGCAGCGCCCCGTCGCGGCGGCGTCGAGCAGCAGGTCGACCAGGTGGTCGTGGAGCAGGTTGACCTCGTCGACGTAGAGCACGCCCCGGTGGGCGGCGGCGAGCAGGCCGGGCTCGTAGGCGCGTACCCCCTCGGCGAGGGCGCGCTCCAGGTCCAGCGAGCCGACCACCCGGTCCTCGGCGGCCCCGACCGGCAGCTCCACCAGCCGGGCCGGGCGGTGCCGGGCCGGCGCGGCGACCGGGTGCGGCCCGTCCGGGCAGTCCGGGTCGGGGGTGGCCGGCTCGCAGGCGAAGCGGCACGACGCGACCTGCTCCACCGGGGGCAGCAGCGCCGCGAGGGCCCGGACGGCGGTGGACTTCGCGGTGCCCTTCTCGCCCCGCACGAGGACCCCACCGATCGCCGGGTCGACCGCGTTGAGCAGCAGGGCGAGGCGCATCGCGTCCATGCCGAGCACCGCACTGAACGGGAACGCCGTCATCGCTCGTCCTCCAGGTCGCCCTCGCTGGCCAGGTACGTCTCGTGCAGCCGGTCGAGGGTGGCCGGCTCGGGCGCGGCCCACAGGCCCCGGTCGGCGGCCTCCAGCAGACGCTCGGTGATCCCGCGCAGCGCCCACGGGTTGGACCGTTCGAGGAACCCGCGGGTCTGCGGATCGAACAGGTACGCCTCGGCGAGCCGCTCGTACATCCAGTCGTCGACGACGCCGGCGGTGGCGTCGTAGCCGAACAGGTAGTCCACGGTGGCCGCCAGCTCGAAGGCGCCCTTGTAGCCGTGCCGGCGCATCGCGGCGATCCAGCGCGGGTTGACCACCCGGGCCCGGAACACCCGGCGGGTCTCCTCGCCCAGGGTGCGGGTCCGCACGTCGTGCGGCAGGGCCGAGTCGCCCACGTACGCGGCCGGGTCGGCGCCGGTGAGGTGGCGCACCATCGCCACCATCCCGCCGTGGTACTGGAAGTAGTCGTCGGAGTCGACGATGTCGTGCTCGCGGGTGTCCTGGTTCTTCACCGCCACCGCGATCCGGGCGAAGGACCGTTCCATGTCGGCGCGTGCCTCCCGCCCGTCCAGTCCGGGGCCGTACGCGTAGCCGCCCCAGACGGCGTACACCTCGGCGAGGTCGGCGTCGGTGCGCCAGTTCCGGGCGTCGATGAGCGGCAGTAGCCCCGCCCCGTACGCCCCCGGTTTCGAGCCGAAGATCCGCGCGGTGGCCCGCCGCTCGTCGCCGTGCCCGGCCAGGTCGGCGTCCACGTGGGCCTTGACGTAGTTGGCCGCGGCGGGCTCGTCGAGCGCGGCGACCCGCCGCACGGCGTCGTCGAGCAGCGCCACCACGTGCGGGAAGGCGTCCCGGAAGAAGCCGGAGATGCGGACGGTCACGTCGATGCGGGGGCGGCCCAGCTCGGCGGTCGGCACCACCTCGACGCCGGTGACCCGGCGGGACAGGTCGTCCCAGGTGGGGCGGCAGCCGAGCAGGGCGAGGATCTCGGCGACGTCGTCGCCCTGGGTGCGCATGGCGCTGGTGCCCCAGACGGTGAGCCCGACCGAGCGCGGGTACCCGCCGGTGTCGGCGAGGTGCCGGGCCAGCAGCGAGTCCGCGAGGGCCACCCCGACGTCCCAGGCGTTGCGGCTGGGGATCGCCTTCGGGTCGACGGAGTAGAAGTTGCGGCCGGTCGGGAGCACGTTGACCAGGCCCCGGGTGGGGGACCCGGAGGGCCCGGGCGGCACGAACCGGCCGGCGAGCGCGCCCAGCACCCGGTCGATCTCGTCGGTGGTCCGGTCCAGCCGGGGCACCACCTCGCGGGCGGCGAAGCGCAGCACCTCGGCGGCGTCCGGCACCGGCGTGCCGACGACCTCGGCGACCACGGCGTCGACCTTCGCCGGGTCCCAGCCGAGGGTCTCCATGCCGAGGACCAGCCGGCGGGCCAGCGCCTCGATCAGGTCGACCGCGTCGGCGGCGGTGCCGGCCGGTCCGTCGACCGCGTCGGTGAGCGCCGCCGGCACGGCGATCCGCGCCCCGGGCGCGGCGAGCAGGGCCGCCTCGTCGAGGCCGACGTGGGCGGCGAGCGCCTGGCGCAGTCCGGGCAGGGCCCGGACACCGCCCCACACCTGCGGGGCGCGCAGCACGGCGAGCACCAGGTTGACCCGGGGCTCCCCGGTGGGCGCCTCGGCGAGCACGTGCAGGCCGTCGCGGATCTGCACGTCCTTGACCTCGCAGAGGTAACCGTCGAGGTGCAGCACGAAGTCGTCGAAGTCGTCGGCGGTGGGCATCGCGTCGACGTGCAGGTCGTGGTGCAGCTGGGCGGCGCGGACCAGGTCCCAGATCTGCCGTCGCACGGTCGGCGCCTTGCTCGGGTCGAGCGCCTGCACGGTGGCGTACTCGTCCAGCAGTTGTTCGAGTTTCGCCAGGTCGCCGTAGGTCTCGGCGCGCGCCATCGGGGGGACGAGGTGGTCGACCACGACGGCGTGCGCGCGGCGCTTGGCCTGGGTGCCCTCGCCGGGGTCGTTGACGATGAACGGGTAGACCAGCGGCAGGTCGCCGAGGACCGCGTCGGGCGCGCAGTCGGCGGACAGCCCGAGCCCCTTGCCGGGCAGCCATTCCAGGGTGCCGTGCTTGCCGAGATGGACCACGGCGTCCGCGCCGAAGCCGCCCTCGGCGGCGGACGCGGCGAGCCACCGGTACGCGGCCAGGTAGTGGTGACTGGGCGGCAGGTCCGGGTCGTGGTAGATGGCGACCGGGTTCTCGCCGAACCCGCGCGGCGGTTGGATCAGCAGCACCACGTTGCCGAACCGCAGCCCGGCCAGGACCAGGTCGCCGCCGTCGACGTAGAGCGCGCCGGGCGGCTCGCCCCAGTGTTCCCGGACGCGGGCGCGCAGCCCGGCGGGCACCGCGTCGAACCAGCGCCGGTAGGTCTCCCCCGGCACCCGGGCCTCGGCGGCGGCCAACTGCTCGGGGGTGAGCCACTCGACGTCGTGGCCGCCGGCCGCGATCAGCGTGTGGATCAGGGCGTCGCCGTCGTCGGGCAGGGGCGCGTCGCCGAGGTGGTAGCCGGCGTCGGCGAGCGCGGCGAGCAGCCGTACCGCCGAGGCGGGCGTGTCCAGCCCGACGGCGTTGCCGACCCGGGAGTGCTTGGTCGGGTAGGAGCTGAGCACGACCGCGACCCGCTTGTCGGCGTTCGCGAGGTGCCGCAGCCGGGCCGCCCGGACGGCGAGGCCGGCGACCCGGGCGGCCCGCTCCGAATCGGCCTGGTAGACCGACAGGCCGTCGGCGTCGATCCGCTTGAAGGAGAACGGCACGGTGACGATCCGGCCGTCGAACTCGGGGATGGCCACCTGCATCGCGGCGTCCAGTGGGGACAGTCCGGCGTCGCTGGCCGCCCACCGGTCGCGGGTGCCGGTCAGGCAGAGCGCCTGGAGCACCGGCACGTCCAGGGCGGCGAGCGCGCCGACGTCCCAGGCGTCCTCGTCGCCCCCGCCGGAGGCGTCGGCGGCGACCGTGCCGCCGGCCGCGAGGACGGTCACCACCAGGGCGTCGCAGCGGCTGAGCAGCGCCAGCGGCCCGTCACCGGGGGCGAGCCCGCGCAGCGAGCCGCAGAAGATCGGCAGCGGCCGGCCACCGGCCGCACCGACCGCGTCGGCGAGGACCTCGACGAACGCCGTGTTCCCGGCCAGGGCGTGCGCCCGGTAGAACACGATGCCGACGGTGGGCCGCCCGTCGGCGGTCCCCCCGGTCTCGCCGGTTCCGCCGGTCCCGCCGGCCTCGCCGCCGAGGATGCCGAACGGTGGGGTGGGTGCGGGCCGGGCGAAGCCCTCGCCGGTGAGCAGCACCGTGTCGGACAGGAAGCGGGCCAGCTCGGCGAGGTTCTCCGGGCCCCCTTCGACCAGGTACGCGAGCGCCTGGGCGGCCACCCCGGCGGGGACCGTGGACGCCGCGGTCAGCTCCGCGTCGGGCACCGCCTCGCCGCCGAGCAGCACGGTCGGCAGGCCCGCGGCGCGCACCGCCGCGAGCCCCTCCGGCCACGCCTGCCGACCGCCGAGCAGGCGTACGACGGCCAGGTCGACGCCGTCGAGCAGCGCGGGTACCGCGTCGGCGGTGACCCGGGCGGGGTTGGCCAGCCGGTAGTCGGCGCCGCTGGCACGGGCGGCCAGCAGGTCGGTGTCGGCGGTGGAGAGCAGCAGGATGCGCACGGACGGCTCCGGAGCGTGACGCCCGACGGCACGGGGTGGCCGGCGGCGGGCAGGGGTGGGCGCGGGTTCAGCGGGTCCGCGGACCGGGCGGGCGGCTCACCGACGACAGGTCGGCGGGGCCGTCCGACCGGGCGGGGAACCCGGTGCGGCGGAACTCAGCGGTGACGGGCCGCGACGCGGGAGCGATCCGGCACGGCGGCCCGAGGCCGGCGCGCGGCGAGGCCGCCTGCCGGGGTGGCGACGGCGCCTACCGGCGTGACGACGTGGTGCCGGACGGTGCCGGCACCCGCCGGGACGGCGACCCGGTGCCGGACGGCGCCCGTCGGGACGGCGAGGCGGCTCAGGGAGTCGGCGCGGGAGCGCCCGGCGGCCGGGAGACGGCGGCCGGTGCGCGGTGCCGCGGCACGGGCCGACGGCCGGGTGCGCGGTGCGGTGGCACGGGCCGGCGCGTCGGTGCGCGTCGGCCGGATACGACGATCAGCGTCGATGGCACGGGTGTCGTGCATCGGATCCTCCTCGGGTGTCCACGCCCTGGGGCTCTCCGACGGCCGAAGTATCCTGGCTCCCGGATCGACGCTCACCCCCGGCCTTCCAACCGCGCACGCACGGCCGTGACTCACGAGGGGGGATCGCTCCCCGGTGACAGTGGCGGGACCGCGCCGGAATCGCACCGGCTTCCTTCACTGCCGTCCTGGCCGCGAATGCTGCCACAGCCTCCGGCCGCCGGTCAACGCCGGCCACCCGAGCCGACCCGGCACGGTGTCGATGGACAGGGATCGATTGTTTGAGTCGCCTCACGACGCCATTGGCAATGACGTTGATCGATCGGAAAGGAGCCGACGCGGAAAGGCTCTCCCGCCATTGTCACCGGCTGCGCCCGATCCGGCCGACAGTCGAGTCCGCCCTGACGGGACGGTGCGCGGCGACCGGCCCGGGTAGCATCGGCGGTCGACTGTGGAACGCACCCGGTCACCGCGAGAGGAACCGTCACCATCGACGCCGTCACGCCCCGACTCCTGGCCGGTCGAGTGTGGTTGTTCCCCGGCGACCCGGACCCGCTGGCGATCCGGCCGACCGTCGCGGTGATCGCCGACGAGCGCGGAAGTGTGATCGTCGACGCGGGGCAGAGCCCGGCGCACGCCCGCGAGATCCGGGCCGGGCTGGCCGCCGCCGGGCTGCCCGCACCGCGTTGGCTGGTCTACACCCACCACCACTGGGACCACGTCTGGGGCGCCTGCGCCTGGCCGGAGGTCGAGATCGTCGGGCACGAGGCCGGCGTGGCCCCGCTGCGCGCGGAGGCGCGGCGCCCGTGGAGCCACCGCCACCTGCGCGAGACGGTACGCGCCGAGCCCCGCCTCGGCCCCAGCTACCGGGCCCGGGCGCTGGCGGTCGACTCCTGGGACGGTTTCGCGGTGCTCCCACCCACCCGCACCTTCACCGACGAGCTGACCCTGCCCACCGGCGTCCGGCTGCGGCACGTCGGCGGCCGGCACGCGTCGGACTCGACCGTGGTGCTGGTGCCCGACTCGCAGGTGCTGCTGCTCGGCGACTGCTGGTACCCGCCGCCCGCGCACCTGCGCGGGCCCGCCGAAGGCCCCGACCTGGCGATGGCCGCCGGTCTGCTCACCGACGACGTGCGGTGGTACGTCTCGGCCCACGACGCGCCGTTGTCGCTGGCCGAGGCGCGCGCCGCGTTGACCGGCTGAGCGGGCCCGGGCCCGCGCCGCCAGCGACACGGGTTCCGGGCACCTGGACCGGCACGGCGGAGCGGGCCGGGTCAGCGGGCGCGCCGCTCCGGGTGGGCCCGGTTCCAGGCCCGCATCCGCTCCGGGTAGCCGGTGCGGGCCGCCTCGTACAGCGGGACGGCGTGCCGGTGGGCGATCTTGGCGGCCACCCGGGGCGAGCCGGTACGGCGGCGGATCCACTCCCCGTCGTGCGCGATCGCGACGACCGTGGTGTCGGTGGCCGTGGTCTCCGGCTCCAGGTAGAACTCCACCCCGCGCCGGCTGGTCACGAACGCCTCCAGCGCGGCGAGGTCGTCCCGGTTCGCCTCCCGGTCGAGCTTCGTCGGGGTGGTCGGGTCGGTGGCCCGGCGGCTGAACCAGCCCATGCCCGCCTCCTCTCCTCGGTCTGCCCCCAGTGCAGCACCCCAACCTGGCAACCCGCTGCGAGGCCGGTGGGAGTCCGCTGGTGACGGCGCGCGCCGGAGCGGTCAGCGGGCCGGCGGGCGGAGCACCGGGACGAGGGCGAGGGTGGGCAGCAGGAGCAGCGGGACGAGCCCGAGGGCGGGCAGCACGCCCAGGTGGTCGCCGAGGAAACCGAGCAGCGGCGGCCCGCCCAGGAAGGCGGTGTAGCCGATCACCGCGACCACGCTGACCCGGGCCGCGGCCCGCTCCTCGTCGTCGGCGGCGGCGCTCATCCCGACCGGGAAGCCGAGCGACGCGCCGATGCCCCAGAGCACCACGCCGACCACGGCGACCGGTCCCGAGCCGGCCAGCACGGCCAGGGCCGCGCCGGTGACCGCGAGGCCGATGGTGCCGAGCAGGACGCGTACCCGGCCCCAGCGGTCGATGGCGACCGTGCCGGCGGTACGGCCGAGGGTCATGCCGACCACGAAGACGCCGAACACGGCCGCGCCGACCGCCTCGCTGACGCCGTACCCGTCGATGAAGGCCACCGCGATCCAGTCGTTGGCGCTGCCCTCGGTGAAGGCCATGACCAGCACGAACAGGCCGATCAGCAGGGTGCGCGGCTCGCGCCAGGTGGCCAGCAGCGCGCGCCGCCGGGCCACCGGGTCGCTCCCCTCGGGGGTGGGCACGACCGGCAGGAACGCCCGCGCGCCGAGCAGCGTGCCGGCCAGCACCACCGCGGCGACGACGGGCAGGTGCCAGCCGAGCGGCACGTCCCACCGGGCGGCCCCCGCGCCCAGCGCGGCGCCGGCCACCGAGCCGAGGCTCCAGGCGGCGTGGAACCGGGGCATGATGGTGCGCCCGAGCCGCTTCTCCACGGCGGCGCCCTCGACGTTCATCGCCACGTCGCAGGCGCCGGAGCCGTAGCCGAGGGCGAACAGCCCGACCGCGACGCCGACCACCGAGCCGGCCAGCCCGGCGGCGAGGCCGGCGACCGTCAGGCCGAGCGCGACCGCCACGGTCGACGCCGCCACCGTCCGGGCCGGGCCGAGCCGCTGCAGGACCAGGCCGGCCGAGGGCATCGCCACCAGCGCGCCGATGGACATGCAGAGCAGCAGCAGGCCGAGCCGCCCGGCGCTGAGCCCGAGGGCCTCCCGGACGGCCGGCACCCGGGAGAACCAGGTGGCCACCGCGAGGCCGTTGAGGGCGAAGACCACGGTCACGCCGTTGCGGGCGGCCAGGACCGGCCTCGGCACCACCGGTCGGCCGGCGGTGGTCTCGTCGATGGTGCTGCTCACGGTGCTCGTCCTCTTCTCCCCCGGGTCAGACGGCCATCCCACACCTGAGAGCGCTATCAGCGCAAGCGCTCCCACCCCTTACGCCCGGGCGGGGCGACCGGGCATGATGCCGACATGGCCTCGCCGACCGCACGATCCGCCACCCTCGACGACGTGGCCCGGGCCGCCGGGGTGTCCCGCGCCACCGCCTCCCGGGTGCTCGGCGGCTACGGGTTCGCCTCGCCGGACGCCCGGGACCGGGTCACCGCCGCCGCCGGCCGGCTCGGTTACGTGCCGAACGGCGCCGCCCGGGCGCTGGTACGCGGCGGCGGGGTACGCCTCGTCGTCGCCGTGGTGGGTCGCGACGACACGGTCCTCGACGACCCGTACGTGCAGCGGGTGGTCGGCGCGGCGGCCCGGGTCGGCGACCCGCAGGGGGTGGGGGTGGCGTTGCAGTGGCTGCCGCTGACCGGCCCGCCCGCGCTGGGCCGGCTCGGTGACGACCGGGGCGTCTGCGGGGTGATCCTGGTCAACACCACCCAGCCGGTGCTCGACGCGGTGCCGGCGCGGTTGCACGGTCGGGTCGCCTCGATCGGCACCGGCTCGCCGGCCGTGCCCTCCTTCGACGTGGACAACGCCGCCGGCGCCGGAGCGGTGCTGCGCCACCTGTACGCCGGGGGACGCCGCCGGATCGCCATGGTGACCGGCCCGCGCTGGCTGAGCTGCGCGGAACGGTCGGTGAGCGCGTACCGGGAGCTGATGGCGGCGGCCGGGCTGCCCGAGCGGCTGGTGGACGGCGACTTCACCGCCGAGCGGGGCGGCCGGGCCGCGCTGGAGGTCCTCGACCGCTGGCCGGACACCGACGCCGTCTACGCCGCGAGTGACGCCACCGCGTTCGGCGCGATCGCGGCGTTGCGCCGGCGCGGCGTCGAGGTGCCACACGACGTGGCGGTCGGCGGCTTCGACGACCTCCCGTACGCGGCGATGAGCAGTCCGGCGCTGACCACCGCCACCCACCCGGTGGCCCGGATCGCCACCGCCGCGGCCACCGCGGTGCTGGAGGAGCGGAGCGGTCCGCCGGTCACCGCGTTCCCCTCGACGCTGGTCGCCCGGGACAGCGCCTGACACCGGCCGGAGCGGACTGCCGCCGCGCGGTCCGGGAGCCCGTCCGAGCCGGCCCGGCGGTCCGGGAGCCCGTCCGAGCCGGCCGGACGGTCGGGGCCGCGCCGCGCGAGAGCCGGAGGTCGGGTCACGGGCCCGGGCGGCCGACCGCCGCGTCGACCCGGCTGAGCACGGTGGCGTCGTCGTCCACGCCGACCCCGCGCAGCAGGTCGATGGCGGTGGCCCGGACCTGTCCGATGATCATCGCGAGCGGCAGCGTCGGTCCGGCGGTGAAGAGTCGGCCGGCCGCCCGGACCGCCTCCAGCGCGGCGACGTCGACCCGCTCGGCGTGCGCGTCGGCGACCTCGTCCTGCCCGTTCAGGTCGGCGGCGAGCGCGTCCCCGGCGGAGCGGACCGCCTCGGCGAGGGTGCGTACCACCGCGCCCAGGTCGGTGGGGACCGGTGCCGCGCCCCGGGTCAGGGTGACCGCGGCCCGGGCCAGGACGCGGACGTTGCGTACCGCGTAGTCGATCTGCCCGATCGAGCCCGCCACCGAGCGTAGCCGGCCGAGGTGCCGCCGACGGCCCAGGTTGAGCCGGAGCGCCTCACCGGCCGCCTGCACCGCGCCGCGCAGCCGCTCCACCCCGGCGTCGGCCCGGCGGGCCCGCTCCAGCGCGGCCAGCGCCGCCTCGTCGTCGCCGCGCTCCAGCGCGTCGGCGACGTCGTCGAGCACTCCGGCCAGTTCCTCGAAGGTGTGCCGGAACTCCGTGACCAGCGGGGCCAGCGGGCGGCGGGCGTCGACGAGCTGGCTGGCCACCACCGCCACCCCGCCGCCGATCAGCGCGTCGACGAACCGGAACGGGACCAGCGACTCGGTCGGCGGCGAGACGACCACCAGGTAGAGGGCGGAGACGGCGGCCTGCACCACGGTGACCGAGCTGGCACCGACGGCCACCGCGAGGGCGACGGTGAGCAGGATGACGGTGAACACCGTCCAGGTGGTACGCGGGCCGAGCGCCTGCACCACCAGGTCGGCCACCAGCACCCCGGCGGCCACCCCCAGCACCACCTCGACGGCCCGGCGCATCCGCTGGCCCCGGGCCTGGCCGAGCACGATCAACGCGGCGGCGGGGGCGAAGAACGGCTGCGGGTGACCGACCAGCCGGGTGGCCAGCACCCAGGCGACGGTGGCCGCGAGGGTGGCCTCCACGACCGGCAGCCAGCCGCGCCGCAACCGCCCGGCGGCCTCCCGGACGGCCACCCGGGGCCGCGCCCGGCCGTCGGCCCGCCGGGCCCTGCCCCACCAGGTCATCGTCGCCTCCCTGTCGCGTCGCCCACCATCCTGCGCCGCGCCGGCCGGCCCGGCAGCGTTCGGCGCCACTTCCGCCCCCGTGTCCCGGCTCACCTGGCACGCGGCGCCGACGGGACACCGGCACGGTGCCGGCGGTGACAGCATGAGGGCAGGGCGAACGGGGAGGTCCGCGATGGGCGAGCCGGGACACGACCGGTACGACGAGACGGTGGCCGCCTGGCGGGCCGCCGGCGAGCGGGGCGACGCGGCGACCGCGGTCCGCTGCCTCGCGCCGGAGGTGGAGGTGATCTCGCCGCTCACCGCACAGTTCCGGTTCCGGGGCCGCGCGGCGGTCGGCGACATGCTGGCCGCCCTGCACGAGGTGCTCACCGAGATCCGGTTCCACACCGAGGTCGGCGCCGGGGACACCCGGGCGCTGTTCTTCCATGCCCGGACCAGCCGCGAGGCGGTCGAGGAGGCGCAGCTGCTCCGGCTCGGGCCCGACGGGCTGATCCGGGAGCTGACCATCTTCGGCCGGCCGCTGCCGGCGCTCACCACGGTGCTGCGTGACCTGGGGCCGCGGCTGTTGCGCCGGCAGGGCCGACCCGCGCTGGCGCGCCTGGTCGGCTTCGCCACCGCGCCGCTGGCCGCCGTCACCGGCAGCGGCGACCGGCGGATCGTCCCGCTCGGCGACCCGGCGCGGGGCTCAGCCGGCCAGCGGTGAGCCGGCCAGCCCGGCGTACTCGGGGGAGGCCAGGAAGCGGGTGAGCACGTCGATGGTGCCCAGGGTGTAGGGGCGGCCGTCGAGCACCTCGGCCGGCGGGGTGAAGACGATCGCCGCGCCCTCGCCCAGCACCACGTCCTCCTGGCGGGCGGTGGTCGGGCCGTAGAAGTAGTGCTTGATCCGCTGGGTCTCGGCCAGCTCCTGCACGGCGAAGAGCCGCAGCGGCGCCTCCGGACGCAGCCCGGTCTCCTCCCACAGTTCGCGGACGGCCGTCTCCTCGGCGCTCTCCCCCGGCTCGGCGTGCCCGCCGGGCAGCCCCCAGACGTTCGGGAAGTAGGGGGCGTGCTCGTCGCGGAGCTGGATCAGCAGCCGGCCGGCGGGGTCGACCAGCAGGACGGCGGAGACGATCTGCATGCCGCCAACCTAGTACGGCCGCCCGCGCCCCGGGGGGCCGTCCGGCCCTGGCCCGTGTCGTCGTGGCGGTCCCCAATGGAGGGGGAAGGAGGTACCGCCATGCTCCTCGATCTGTGGCGCCGGCAGGTGCGGTGGATGTACCGGACCGGTCGGCCGAACGCCCTCGCCCGGTTCCTCAACGGCCTCTCCGCCCGGCAGTACGCGGCCGGCCTGGCCCCCGCCCACTGGGTGACCCTGGAGGTGCCGGGCCGGCGCAGCGGCCGGCTGCTCGCCGTACCCCTGGTCGTCGCCGACCACGACGGCGGGCGCTACCTGGTGTCGATGCTCGGCGAGCGGGTGAACTGGGTGGCCAACGTGCGCGCGGCCGGCGGCCGGGCGGTGCTGCGGCACGGTCGGCCCGAGCCGGTCCGGCTGGTCGACGTGCCGGTGCCCGACCGGCCACCCATCCTGCGCCGGCACCTGGCGCTGGCCCCCGGTGCCCGCCCGCACGTACCGGTGGACCGGCACGCCCCGGAGGCGGAGTTCGCCCGGATCGCCGCCGACCTCCCGGTCTTTCGGATCCTCCCCGACCCGCCGGCCTGACCGACCCGCCGGCCCGACCCGCCGGTCAGCAGGTGACTAATTCACGGAAAGAGTGGCTTCGCGAGCGGTTCAGACCACTGTTTCCGTGAAACAGCGCCACCACCCCGGGCCGGGCGTGCGGGGCCGCGCGGCCGGCCGGGGGGGGTGGGTCAGTGCGCCACGGCGGGCACGGCGGGCGGACGGCGGTGGGCGCGGTCGCCGGCGGCGACGAGCCGGGCCCGGGTCGCGTCGTCGCAGAGCGCGCCGGCCAGGCCCGCCGCGTACGCGGCGGCCGGGTCGACGCCCAGCCGGTCGGCGAGGGCGTACTCCGCGCCGAGGGTGATGTCGAAGATCGCCGGGTCGTCGGTGGAGACCGAGCAGCGGACCCCGGCGGCGGCGAGCACCGTCACCGGGTGCGGCCGGCCCGGGCGGGCCACCCCGAGCCGCAGGTTGGAGGTGGGGGTGACGTCCAGCACCACGCCGCGGCCGACCAACTCGTCGACCAGGTCCGGGTCCTCGACGGCGCGGACCCCGTGCCGGATCCGGACCGCGCCCATGGCGAGCACCTCGCGGACGGCCTCCGGCCCGGCGGCCTCCCCGGCGTGCGGCACGAACGGCAGGCCGCCGCCGCGGGCGATGCCGACCGCGCGGGCGTACGGCTCGGTCGGGTGGTGCCCCTCGGCACCGGAGAGTCCGAAACCGACCACTCCCCGGCCGGCGAAGCGCACCGCCACCCGGGCCGCCGCCTCGGCCAGCTCGACATCCTGCCCCCGGCAGACCTGGGGAGTCAGTCCGATCTCGACGCCGTGCCGCTCGCGCGCCTCGGTGGCCGCGTCGCAGCACGCGGCGAGGACGTCCGCCCAGCCCTCGGGGCCACCGAGGCGTTCCTCCGCGTCCAGGATCGGCTCCAGGTAGACCGCGCCCTGCCCGGCGGCCTCGGCGGCGTACGCGAGCAGGGCCCGGTGGTAGTCCCGCGGGCTGCGCAGGCAGTCGGTGCGCCGGTTCCACAGCGCGATGAACCCGTACAGGTCGGCGAACTCGTACGGCGGGCCGGGCTCGGGCGGGGCCAGGCCGTGCTCGCGGGCGATCCGGGCGAGCAGCGCGGGACGGACCGTGCCCTCCAGGTGGACGTGCAGCTCGATCTTGGGTGCCTGGAGCTGGGCGGGGGTCATCGGGCCTCCTCGGGTTGCCACCGCGAAGACGGGACGGGCCGCTCCAGGGTGACGCCGAGGACCGGGCGCGGGCCTCCCCCGGACGGGGGAGGATCCGGGCCGACGGTGGGAAATGATCAGCCCGCCGGGGCGACGGCCGTCACGACAGGTGCGCGAGGTAGGCGTCCACGGTGGCCGCGAGGATCTCCGGGCCGGGCCGGGACCACAGGTCGGCGTCGAAGACCTCCACCTCGATCGGGCCCCGGTAGCCGGCCGCGTCGACGGCCTCGCGCAGCCGGCGCAGCTGCACGCAGCCGCGCCCGGGCAGGGCCCGGCCCAGCAGCACACCTGCGGGCAGCGGGGTGACCCAGTCGGCGACCTGGAACGCGGCGATGCGCTGCCCGGCCCGCGCGATCTGCGCGTAGACCGTGTCGTCCCACCAGACGTGGTACGTGTCGACCACCACCCCGACCACCCCGGGGTCGAACCGTTCGGCGATGTCGAGAGCCTGGCCGAGGGTGGCGATCACGCAGCGGTCGGCGCAGAACATCGGGTGCAGCGGCTCGACGGCCAGAGTGACCCCGGCGGCGGCGGCCTCCGGGGCCAGCTCGGCGATCGCGTCGGCGACCCGCCACCGGGCCCCGTCGACGTCCCGGTCACCGTCGGGCAGCCCACCGGAGACCAGCACCAGCACCGAGGTGCCGAGGACGGCCGCCTCCTCGATCGCCCGGCGGTTCTCGTCGCGCCAGTCCCCACCGGTGAAGAAGCCGCCCCGGCAGAGCGAGGTGACCGCCAGGCCGGCGTCGCGGACCAGCCGGGCCGACCGGGCCAGGCCGTACTCCTGGACCGGTTCCCTCCACAGGCCGATGCCGGGCACGCCGGCCGCCACGCAGCCGGCGACCGCCTCGGCGAGCGGCCAGTGCTTCGCGGTCGCCTGGTTGAAGGAGAACCGGGCCAGGCCAAGCCGGTCGGCCGGCCGGCCCACCCCGGCCGGGCCGGAGGCGGCCGGGCCGGAGGCGGCCGGGCCGGAGGCGGCCGGGCCGGAGGCGGCCCGACCCGGGGCGGTCACTGGGCCACTCCGGCGACCGTCAGGTAGGCCCGGGCCCGGGCCGCGGCCAGCTCGGCGTCGGGCAGCAGGCCGGCCGCGTCGGCGAGGACCAGCAGCCGGGCCAGGTGTACGGGTGAGCGGCCGGCCTGCTGGCCGCCGACCATGGTGAAGTGGTCCTGGTGCCCGGCGAGCCAGGCGAGGAAGACGATCCCGGTCTTGTAGTGCCAGGTCGGGGCGGCGAAGAGGTGCCGGGCGAGCGGGACGGTCGGGTCCAGGACCGCGTCGTAGCGGGCGAGGTCACCGGCGTCCAGGGCGGCCAGGGCGGTCGCGGCGGCGGGGGCGATGGCGGCGAACACGCCGAGCAGCGCGTCCGAGTGCCCGACCTCGTCGCCGCGGATCAGCTCGGGGTAGTGGAAGTCGTCGCCGGTGTAGAGGCGTACCCCGGCGGGCAGCCGGCGGCGCAGCGCCACCTCCCGCTCGGCGTCCAACAGGGACACCTTGATCCCGTCCACCCGGTCGGCGTGCGCCGTGACCAGGTCGAGCACGGTCTCCGTGGCCTGGTCGAGGTCGGCGGAGCCCCAGTAGCCGGCCAGCGCCGGGTCGAACACGGCGCCGAGCCAGTGCAGCACCACGGGCTCGGCCGCGCCGGTGAGCAGCCGGTCGTACACCCGCAGGTAGTCGTCGGCCGAGCGGGCGGCGGCGGCGAGGTGCCGGCTGCACATGAGCACCGGCCGGGCCCCGGCGGCGAGGGTGTCGGCCAGCTGCTCGGCGTACGCGCCGACCACGTCGGGCAGCGTGGCGGGTCCGGGCGGGAGCTGGTCGGTGTTCACCCCGGCGACGATCCGCCCGCCGACCGTGCGCGCCTCGGCGGCGCTGCGCCGGATCAGTTCCCGGGTGGCGGCGTGATCGAGCCCCATGCCCCGCTGGGCGGTGTCCATCGCCTCGGCCACGCCCAGCCCGTACGACCAGAGGTGGTGCCGGAAGGCGAGGGTACGGTCCCAGTCGAGCGCGGCCGGGGCGCCCGGCACGTTCTCCGCCCCGGGATCGGCGACCACGTGCGCGGCCGCGTACGCGACGCGCCCGGTCGCGGGGCCCGCGGGCCGGGGGAAGGCCGGGCCGCCGCGCAGCCGGTGCCGCTGCCCGCCGGGGAGCCGGACGACCGGGCTCACCGGCCGACCCCGGCGACCTCGATCCGGCGGCCCTCCCGGGCGGAGCGCAGGCCGGCCTCGGCGAGCGCCACCCCGCGCGCGCCGGCGTGGAAGTCCCAGCGGAACGGCTCGCCGGCGACGACGTGCCGCAGGAAGGCCGCCCACTGCACCTTGAAGCCGTTGTCGTACTCCTCGTTGTCCGGCACCTCGGTCCACCGGGCCCGGAAGTCCTCGGTGGCCGGCAGGTCGGGGTTCCAGACCGGCTTCGGGGTGACCGCGCGGTGCTGGACGCGGCACGAACGCAGCCCGGCGACGGCGCTGCCCTCGGTCCCGTCGACCTGGAACTCGACCAGCTCGTCGCGGTTGACCCGCACGCACCAGGAGGAGTTGAGCTGGGCGACGACGCCGCCGTCGAGCTCGAAGATGCCGTACGCGGCGTCGTCGGCGGTGGCCCGGTAGCGGTGGCCGGTCTCGTCGACCCGTTCCGGGATGTGCGTGGCGGTGACGCAGGTGACCGCCCGGACCGGCGCGAACAGCTCCTCCAGCAGGTAGTGCCAGTGCGGGAACATGTCCATGGTGATACCGCCGCCGTCGGCGGCCCGGTAGTTCCAGGAGGGACGCTGGGCGGGCTGCCAGTCGCCCTCGAAGACCCAGTAGCCGAACTCGCCGCGCACGGAGAGGATCCGGCCGAAGAAGCCGCCGTCGACCAGCCGCTTGAGCTTGCGCAGCCCGGGCAGGAAGAGCTTGTCCTGGACCACGCCGGTGCGGACGCCGGCCGCCTCGGCGGCCCGGGCCAACTCGGTGGCCGCGACGGCGGACTCGGCGAGCGGCTTCTCGGTGTAGACGTGCCGGCCGGCCTCGATGGCCTGCCGGATCGCCTTCTCCCGCTGCTGGGTGACCTGGGCGTCGAAGTAGACCGCCACGTCGTCGCGGGCCAGCGCGGCGGTCAGGTCGGTGGTCCAGTCGGTGAGGCCGTGCCGCTCGGCGACCTCGCGCAGCCGGTGTTCGCTGCGGCCGACCAGGACGAGCTCCGGCCAGATCCGGTCGCCGTCGGGCAGCGGCACGCCGCCCTCGTCGCGGATGGCCAGCAGGGACCGGACCAGGTGCTGCCGGTAGCCCATCCGACCGGTGACGCCGTTGACGATGATGCCGATCGACCTTCGGGTCATGGCGGATCCTCCCGACAGCTCAGGCAAGCGCTTTCCCGGAACGGTAGAGGGCGGCCCGCCGATCGGGCAAGGGTTTCCCGCGCGCTCCTGCGGTAGCCTCTCGGCGACCGGGTGAGCAAGGGGGGATGGCATGGCGACGCTGGCCGACGTCGCCCGCCGGGCGGGCGTCTCCCCCGCGACCGCGTCGCGGGTCATCAACGGCAGCAGCAAGCCGGTCGCCGACCAGCTGCGCGAACGGGTGCTCAAGGCCGTCGCCGAGCTGCGGTACGTGCCCAACGCGCACGCCCAGCTGCTGGCCCGCCCGCAGCGCAGCGTGGTCGGGGTGGTCGTGCACGACGTCTCCGACCCGTACTTCGCCGAGGTGACCCGGGGGCTGCAACGGGTCGCCACCGAGCGGGGCCGGCTGGTCATCATCTGCAACAGCTACCGCGACCCGGAACGCGAGCTGGAGTACGTCGACCTGCTCCGCGCCCAACAGGTCGCCGCGATCGTGCTGGCCGGCTCCGGCTACCACGACGACGCGGTCAACGCGTCGATGGACGAGCGGCTCGCCGCGTACGCCGCCACCGGCGGCCGGGTGGCGGTGCTCGGCTGGCACAAGCACCGGGGCGACGCGGTGCTGCCGGCGAACCAGGACGGGGCGCGGCTGCTCGGCGCCGAGCTGCGCCGGCTCGGTCACCGCACGGTCGGGGTGATCGCCGGGCCGGCCACCCTGACCACCACCACCGACCGGATCACCGGCCTGTACGAGGGGATGGCGGTGTCGCTGCCCGCGGAACGGATCCGGTACGCCGACTTCACCCGCGACGGCGGGGCCCGAGCGACGGCCGAGCTGCTGGACGCCGTACCGGGGCTGACCGCGGTGGTCGCGCTCAACGACTCGATGGCCGTCGGCGCCCTGGCCACCCTGCGCGAGCGGGGGCTGCGGGTGCCGCAGCAGGTCTCGGTGGTCGGCTTCGACGACATGCCGATCGCCGCCGACGTCACCCCGGCGCTGACCACCGTCCGGTTGCCGCTGGCCGAGCTGGGCGCCCGGGCGATGGCGCTGGCCCTGGACCCGGCCGCCGGCCGGGACCGGGTGGAGACCCTCCCCGCCGAACTGGTCCACCGAGACAGCCTCGGCCCCGCCCCGACCTGAGCACGGTCACCCCTGCGGGCTCACCAGCCCCGTCTCGTACGCGAGGATCACCAGTTGGGCGCGGTCGCGAGCGTCGAGCTTGCTGAGCAGCCGGCCGACGTACGTCTTCACCGTGCCGGGGCTGAGCGACAGCTCCGCCGCCAGATCGGCGTTGGACCGGCCCCGGGCGATCAGGGTCAGCACCTCGCGCTCACGCTCGGTGATCCGGTCGAGCAACGGCGTCAGGCGGGTGGCCGGCTGCGGCGGCCGGGCCGTGAACGCCGCGATCAGGCGACGGGTGACGGTGGGAGCGAGCAGCGCCTCACCGGCGGCGACGACCCGGATCGCGGCGAGCAGATCGGCGGCGCTGGTGTCCTTGACCAGGAAGCCGCTGGCGCCGGCCCGGAGCGCGGCGAAGACGTACTCGTCGAGGTCGAAGGTGGTGAGGATGAGCACCCGTACCGGCCGGCTGTCCGGCGCGGCGCAGATCCGCCGGGTGGCCTCGATGCCGTCCAGGTCGGGCATGCGGACGTCCATCAGCACCACGTCGGGGCGTTCCCGCCCGCACACGGTGACCGCCTCCCGCCCGCCGGCCGCCTCACCCACCACCTCGAACCCCGGCACGCTGTCGACGAGCAGCCGGAAGCTCTCCCGCAGCAGGGCATGGTCGTCGGCGATCACGACGCGGACCACCGGGCCGGTCACCCGGACCGCCCGGACGGGGTGACCGGCACCGACGCCCGGACCCGGAACCCGCCCTCGGGCCGGGGACCGGCGGTCAGGGCGCCACCGTAGAGCGTCACCCGTTCCCGCATGCCGGCCAGACCGCGACCGGCGCCCGGCGGGGCACCGACGCGGACCGGTGGCCCGTCGTCAGTCACCTCCATCCGCAGCGATCCCGCCACCACCTCGACCGTGACCCGGCAGGTGGTGGGGGCGGCGTGCCGGATGACGTTGGTCAACGCCTCCTGCACCACCCGGTACGCGGTGAGGCCGAGGGCGGGCGGCAGGTCGTCGACGCCGCCGATCCGCAGCACCACCCGTACCCCGGCATCCCCGGCGCGTTCGGCCAGCTCCGCGAGCTCCGCCGGACCGGCGGTCGGCGCGAGGTCGGCCGGCACGATCTCGCCGGTCCCCTCGGCCCGCAGCACGCCCAGCGCCCGGCGGAGATCGGCGAGCCCGCTGCGGCTGGTCTCCTCGATGACAGTGAGCGCGGCGCGCACCTCGTCCGGCCGGGTGTCGGCGAGGTGGTTGGCGACGGTGGCCTTCACGGCGATCAGGCTCATGCTGTGCCCGACGATGTCGTGCAGGTCGCGGGCGATACGCAACCGCTCGTCGACGACGGCCGCGTGGGCCAGGGACCGGGCGAGCCGCGCCGCCACGTCCCGACGCCACCGGACGAGACAGCCCACCGACCAGCAGAGCACCAGCAGCGCCACGGTCACGCCGATCTCCCCGGGCGCCCAGAGCGGCACCTCGGCGTCGTCGGCACGCGGCAACGCCGGCAGCCGGTGCGCGTAGAAGAACCCGACCGCCGCCGCCGCGCCGGCGAGACCGGCCACCAGCCCCGGGACGGAGCGACGCGGCGGCATCATGAGCGCAACGGTGTAGAGGGCGGTGGCCGCCGGCAGGAACTCCACCACCAACATGCCGGCTCCCGCGACGCCCGCCGCGGTCGCCGTCACGGCGGCGACGAGCACCACCGCCAGGACGGCGACCGGCCACCGCCGCCGCACGGCCACCGGCAACGCGATCAGGACGGCGGTGGACCAGAGCACACCCGTCGGACCCGGGTACGCGGGCCCCGGTGGATCGGTCACGGTGTAGGCGACCAGCAGCACGAGCAGCACCGCCCAGACCAGATCCGTGAGGAGCAGGCGACGGGAGACGGTCACCGGGTCACGCTAACCGCCCGCGGTGGCCGGACGCGTCCCCCTCCGGCCATCGGACCGTGGTCGTCCCCGGCCCGGCGCGGTGCCGGCCGTGGTCGGATGTGCCGCCCGGCGGGACCGGGCAGCGTCGGTGGACATGACGAACTACTCGTTTCCGGGGCGGTGGGTCGGTGGCATCTCGCTGGTCCTCGGCCCGCTGCTGGTCCTCGCCGGAATCCTGCTCCGGATCCGCTTCCACTACTTCTTCCCGCAGCAGCTCGCCGCGTACCAGGCCCATCCGGCGCTCCTGGTGGCCGCGTACAGCCTGTTCACCGCCGGCATGGTGGTCCTGACACCGGGCGTGGCCGCGCTGGCCCGGTTGATCGGCCGCACCCACCCGACCTGGGCGGCCTGGGGGGCCGGTCTGGTCATCCTCGGCCTGTTCACGCGCACCTTCCACGGCGGCATCGACCACATGGCGTTCCAACTCGTCCGGGCCGAGGGTGCGCAGGAGGCGACCCGGATCGTGGGGGACACCTACGGCGCCTGGCACCTCTTCCGTTTCCCGGCCCTGGCCGTGGTGACCGGCTGGGTCGTCCTCGCCGTCGGCGCGTACCGGTCGCGGGCGCTGAGCCGGCCGAGGGCGGTCGCCCTCGCCCTGATGTCGGCGCTCGCCCTGGGCACGTTGAAGGGCACCCAGGTCCCGCAGTCGCTGATCGCCGTCGGCGGGCTCTGCTACGCGCTGGTGCCCCTCGGGGTGCGGCTGCTGCGGGACGGGCCGAGGCCGAGCGGCCGGGCGCTGCTCTGGTTGCTGGCGCTCGTCGCCGCACTGGTCCTGATCAGCCTCTTCGGCCCGAACGGCTGACCGTCACCGCTCGGCGGCGAGCCGGGCGAGGCGAGGGATCTGCCGGGGATCGGCCAGGGCCGAGCCGACGGCCACCACCCGGACCCCGGCGGCCAGGAAGTCGCCCGCGTTGTCCGCGTCGATCCCGCCGGTGGCGACGAAGCGCGCCTCGGGCAGCGGTCCGGCGACCGCCCGGAACCAGGCCGGCCCGAGGCTCACCGCCGGGAACGCCTTGAGCCAGCGCAGGCCGTGGTCGAGGGCGCGCTGCGCCTCGGTGGGGGTGGCCACCCCGGGCAGGTGCGGGAGCCCGTAGCTCAACGCCACGTCCGCGACGGCCGGGTCCAGGCCGGGGGCGACGGTGAAGGCGGCCCCGGCCGTGGCCGCCTGCCGGACCTGGGCCGGGGTGCGGACCGTACCGGCCCCGACGAGCCGGTCCCGACGGCGGCCCGCCCGCACGGCGGCGTGCAGGGCGGTGACCGCCTCCGGGGTACGGATGGGCACCTCCACCACGTCGATGCCGAGGTCCCAGGCCCGCTCGGCGAGCCGCACCGTCTCGTCGGGTGGCAGGTCGCGCAGGATCACCATCACCCGCGCCGCGCCGAAGATCGGCGCGAAGTCGTGCGCGCTCATCTGCTGACTCCTCCACGGTGACCGCCGGGCGACGGCGGGGCGGCGCGGCCGGCGACCGGCTCCAGCGCCGCCCACCCCGCCTCGGACAGGGCCAGCGCCCGCGCGGTCCGGACCGGGTCGGGCGGCGGGGCGGTGTCGCCCGGGGCGGCGAGCACCGGGGCCGCGGTGAGGTGACCGAGCCGCAGGCAGGACCGGAGGTCGAGGTCGCGCAGCAGGCCGGCGAGGAAGCCGGCGGCGAAGGCGTCACCCGCCCCCACCGGCTCCACCACGGCCACCGCCGGCGCCGGCACGAAGACCGCCGTCCCGCCGCGCGGCAGCGCGGTCGCGCCCACCGCCCCGTCCTTGACCACCACCAGGTCCGGCCCGGGCAGCAGCTCCCGGACGTCGGCCGGGTCGGCGACGCCCCAGAGCGTCCACGCCTCGTCCAGGCCGACCAGCACCACGTCGGCCGCGTCGGCCAGGTCACGCAGCACCGGGGCGGCCTGGCCGGCCGACCAGAGGGCGGGCCGGTGGTTGACGTCGAAGCTGATCCGCGCGCCGGGCAGCGGACGGGCGGTCACCGCGTACGCCACCAGGTCGCGGCAGCCGGCCGAGAGCGCGGGGGTGATCCCGGTCAGGTGCAGCAGCCGTACCCCGGCCAGCCGAGGATCGGCGAGGTCGTCGGCGCTCAGCCGGGCGGCGGCGGAGCCGGCCCGGTAGTAGTGCACCCGGGTGCCGGCCGGGTCGGGATCCTTGAGGTAGACCCCCGTCGGCGCGGCCGGGTCGACGGTGACCAGTGAGGTGTCCACCCCCGCGGCGGCGACCTCCCGGAGCACCCGCCGGCCGAACGGGTCGTCGCCGACCCGACCGACCCAGGCGACCCGGTGGCCGAGCCGGGCCAGTCCCATCGCCACGTTGGACTCGGCGCCGCCGACCCCGACGGCGAGCCGGTCGGCGTGCGCCAGCGCGGTGCCGGGCGCGGGGGCGAGCACCACCATGGTCTCCCCCAGGCAGGCCACCTCCGGCCCGGGCGTCGCGCCGGTCACCCGCCGGCCGTCCGGTCCAGCCGCGCCGCGACGGCCGCCCGGTCCAGCCGGCCGTCGGCGACCAGCACCCGGTGCCGGCGGTGCCGGGCCCGGTCGGCAGCGACCACCGCCGGCCGGTCGAAGGCGTACGCGGCGCAGACGCCCGGGTACATCGCGGTCCGCACGAACCACCGGTCGCCGTCGGCCAGCCCGGTCAGGACCAGGGTGTACGCCCCGCCGCCCGGCGCCTCGGCGGTCAGTGCCAGCCAGGGCGCCGCGCTGCCGTTGACGGTCTCCTCCCCCGCGGCGTCGACGGTGAAGACGTCCGGCTCCCCGTCGGCGACGGCCCGCCAGAAGAACCCGCCGTAGCCGGCCCCACCGGGGCGGCCGTTGGTGGCCGGGCTGCCCAGGCGCACGTCGCGGCCGGTGGCCGAGGTGAGGGTGCTGTCCAGGTCCAGCCACCAGGCGTCGGCGCCGGCCGGGGCGGCGGCCAGCCGGCGGCGCTCGCGCAGCAGCGGACGGCCGTCGCGGTCCCGCCATTCGAGGTCGTGGTCGAGCCGGTCGGCCGCCCGCTCCCGCCAGCCGGTGTGGACGATCACGCCGTGGTCGTCGCGCCAGGCGTAGCCGGTGTCCCGCAGGTAGGTGCGCCCGCCCCAGAGGTTGGCGCCGTCGACGTCCTGCACCGCGAGGGACGCGCCGAGGTGCCAGACGTGGTCGGCGGGGAGCACGTCGGTGACCGGGGTCCCGGACCGGGTCCGCACCGGGTGCAGGTACGGCCGAGGGCCGTGCCGGCGGTCCAGGTCGGGGGCCACCACGTAGCGGGCCACCTCGACCCCGCCCACGACCAGACGCTCCGCCGCGGGCCGGGCCGCGGCGGCGGGGTCGGCCACGCCGTCCCCGGCGTGGGAACCGGCGGTCACGACGGCTCCGACCGGATCGCCGGGGCGTCGACCGGCTCCGCCGCCAGGGCGGGGCCCCGGGCATCCACCGCGTGCACCGCGGCGAGGGCGTAGCCGGCGAGGATCGGCACCGCGACGGGGGTGACCAGCACGGCGAGCAGCCCGGCCAGGCAGCACACCCCGGCGGCGGCGGCCCAGGTGCCGGGCCGCTGCGGGCAGCCGCGGGCCACCTCCCGGGCGGCCGCCCGCCAGCCCCGGCCGCCGGTGCGCCCGACGGCGACGGCGACCAGGCCCGCGTAGCCGAGCAGGGCGGCGACCACGACGGCGGTGCCGGCCAGCGCGGGGCTGCCACCGGGCACCCGGCCGGTGGCCAGGGCGAGCAGGTCGGCGGCGAGCGCGGCGGCGGTGAGCAGCCCGACGGCGCTCACCGCCAGCCCGCCCGGCAGCGCCCGGCCGAACCGGACGACGGTGGTCCGCACGTCGGGCCAGCCGCCGGTGACGCTCCGGTCGTGCAGCGCGGCGCTGGCGGTGGCGACGGCCGGGGCGACGGTGAGCAGCGGCAGCGCGGCCAGGCACAGGGCGAAGCCGAGCAGGGCCAGGTCGGTGGCCTCGCGCAGGGTGTCCCGCCAGTCCCGGCGGGGGTGCTCGACGGTCATCCCTTGAGCCCGCTGGTGTTGATGCCCTCGACCAGCATCCGCTGGAAGGCGAGGAAGAACAGGAAGACCGGCAGCAGCGACAGCACCGACATGGCGAACATCGGCCCGACCGCGCTCTGGCTGGTGGAGTCGATGAACAGGGTCAGTGCCACCGGCACCGTGTAGTCCTCCAACCTGGACAGGAAGACCAGTTGCCGGAAGAAGTCGTTCCAGGTCCAGATGAACGAGAAGATCGCGGTGGTGACCAGAGCGGGGCGGCTCAGCGGCAGAATGACGTGCCGGAAGACGCCGTACGGGGAGGCCCCGTCGATCTTGGCGGCCTCGTCCAGCTCGCGGGGGATGCCGCGCATGAACTGGACCATCAGGAACACGAAGAACGCCTCGGTGGCCAGGAAGTGCGGGATGAGCAGTGGCAGGTACGGCCAGTCCCCGCCGACCAGGCCGAGGCTGCGGAACAGGATGTACTGCGGCACGATCAGCACGTGCCCGGGCAGCAGCAGGGTGCCAATCATGACGGTGAACCAGACCCGACGCAGCCGGAACCGCAGCCGCCCGAGGGCGTACGCGGCCAGCAGGCAGGACAGCGCGTTGCCGATGACGGTGAGCAGGCTGACGAGCGCGCTGTTGAGGAAGAACCGGCCGAAGCCGATGTCGAAGTTGGTCCAGCCGTCGGCGTAGTTGCCGGGGCTGAACCGGCGCGGCAGCAGCCCGACGTTGTTGACGATCTCGGCCGGCGACTTGACCGAGGTGCCGAGCATCCAGATCAGCGGATAGAGCACCACGGCGACGATCGCGACCAGGATCAGCAGCCGCAGCGCCTGCCGGCCGCCGCGCGCGCTCACCGGGCCTGGTCCGTTCGCGACTGCGGGGCTCGCAGACCCGGCTCACTCCTCGCGCTCACCGGTCCTCCTTCGTTCGCGACTGCGGGGCTCGCAGACCCGGCTCACTCCTCGCGCTCACCGGTCCTCCTTCGTTCGCGACTGCGGGGCTCGCAGACCCGGCTCACTCCTCGCGCTCACCGGTCCTCCTTCGTTCGCGACTGCGGGGCTCGCAGACCCGGCTCACTCCTCGCGCTCACCGGTCGTCCCCGTCCGAGTAGTGCACCCAGAACCGGCCGGTGCTGAAGAAGACGGCGGTGATCAGCGCGATGGCGAGCAGGAACACCCAGGCCATCGCCGAGGCGTAACCCATCTCCAGGTCGGTGAAGCCGGAGATGTAGAGCTTCAGCGTGTACATCAGGGTGGAGTCGACCGGGCCGCCGGTGCCGTTGCTGAGCACGAAGGCGGCGGTGAAGCCCTGGAAGCCGTGGATGGTCTCCAGCACCAGGTTGAAGAAGATGACCGGGGAGAGCATCGGCAGGGTGACCGCGCGGAACCTGCGCCAGGCGCCGGCCCCGTCGACCGACGCCGCCTCGTACAGCTCGGTGGGGACCTGCTTCAGGCCGGCCAGGAAGATCACCATGGGCGCGCCGAACTGCCAGATGGCCAGCACCATCAGCGTCTGCAGGGCCCAGTCCGGGTCGCTGACCCAGGGCAGCCCCTCGATACCGAAGAGCGCCAGGAACGAGTTGAACGCGCCGTCGCGGTTGAACATGTTCACCCAGACGATGGCCAGCGCCACGCTCCCGCCGAGCAACGACGGCAGGTAGAACAGGGCGCGGAACAGCCCGACGCCGCGCCAGGCGCGGTTGAGCAGCAGCGCCACGCCGAGCGCGGCGGCCAGCTTCAGCGGTACGGCCACCAGCGCGAAGGTCAGGGTGACCCGCACCGCGTGCCAGTACGACGGATCGGCGGTGAACATCCGCTCGTAGTTGGCCAGCCCCACCCAGCGCACCTCGGACAGCGGGGTGAGGATGTCGTAGTCGGTGAAGCTCAGCCAGAGCGAGAGCAGCATGGGGATCGCCGTGATGCCCATCAGTCCGATGAGCCAGGGCGAGAGGAAGACGTACCCCGCCAGACCCTCGCCGTGCCGGTTCCGGCCGGGCCCCCGCCGCGCGGGGCGGGGGCCGGCCGGTCCGGTACGGGAGGTCCGGCCGGGCGCCGTGGTGAGGGCCACGGGCCGGCTCCTTTCTTCTCGGCGGGGTCAGGCGATGGCGGACGTGCAGGCGGCGACGAACTGCTGGGCCGCCTGGGCCGGGGTGGCCCGGCCGTACTGGGCGTTCTCGGCGGCCTTGGTCAGCTCGGCCTTGACCTTGCTGTGTCCCTTGATCGGGACCTGCGGGGAGGGGCCGAACTTCTGCGCCAGGTCGGCCTCCACCTGGATCGACTGCTTCATCGCCGGGTCGGTGGCGGTCTCGCTGACCTTGGCGCGCAGGTCGGTGTTGGACGGCAGGCCCCGGTCGGTGCCGAGCAGCGCGACCGCCTCGGGGTCGTTGACCAGGAAGTTGATCACGTCGACCACGACGTCGCGGTGCTTGCTGCCCTTGAACACCGACCAGTACATCGAGGCCCGGGCCCACTGCGCGCTCGGGTCACCCGGGTACGCCACCACGCCCAACTCGTCCTTGGTGTTCTTCTTCAGGTCGGGCATCTGGTTGGCCCAGACCCAGGAGGTGGCCGCCTTGCCGGTGACCACCAGCTGCTTGGTGATGTCGGTGGCGTTGCCCTGGTGGATGACGTCCGGGGTCGGGGTGGCGCCACGGTCGCGGGCGCCCTTCCACAGCTCGAACCACGTCGTCACGTCCTCGACGGTGAAGCCGAGTTCCTTGCCCTTGTAGAGGTCCTTGCCCTGCTGGCGCAGCCAGACCCAGAACGCCTTGTAGTCGGCGCTCGGGTCCTGGGTGCCGGGCACCCTGGTCTTCTTCGCCACCTGCTCGGCCCAGGCGATGTGCTGCTCCCAGCTCATCCCGGTGGTCGGCTCGGGCAGCCCGTTCTTGACCAGCAGGGTCTTGTTGTAGACCAGTCCCTGGGTGTTCTCCCCGGCGGCCACCCCGGCGAGCTTGCCGTCGACCACGCCGTACTCGAGCAGGCTCCTGGGGAACTTCGACACGTCGAGCTTGCCCGAGTCGCGGTAGCCGCCCAGGTCGAGGGTGGTGCTGCGGCCGGCGTACTCGGCCAGGTAGTTGTCGTCGATCTGGAACAGGTCGGGCGGGTTGCCGCCGGCGGTCAGGGTGGCCAGTTTGTCGAAGTAGCCCTGGTTGGCCTGCCAGGTCTTCTCGAAGGTCACCTCCGGGTGCTTCTTCGTGTAGAGCGCCAGCGCGTCCTCGGTGAGCGTGGCCCGGGCCTCGCCGCCCCACCAGAACACGGAGATCTTGATCGGGCCGCCGTCGCCGGCGTCGTCGTCGCCGCAGCCGGCGGCGGTGAGGGCGAGCGGCACGGCCAGCGCGACGGCGGCCAGGCCGCGCAGGACTCGACGGCGGGACAGCGGGGTACGGTGATGCCGCCCGGCGGGTGCGCCGGCGGTGGGGGTCGTTGCGGGGTGCATCCTGTGCTCACTCCTCGGCTGTGGGAGGCGACGACGTCACCGGCGGCCGTCCACGGGCCGCCCGGGCCCGCACGGCTATGCGGGCCCGGGCCACCACGTCAGGCCGGCGGGACGCCTCGACCGGAGGACGGAACGGGCCCGGTCGAGTCGCGGACGACCAGTTCGGTCTGGAGCATTACCTGTGCGGTGGTACGACGGTCGCCGGCTGCCGCGCCCCGGCCCCGGGCGCCGCGTGGCCCGTCGGAGTCGTGTTGCAGCAGCATGTCGACGGCCGTCCGGCCGGCGGCCGCGTTGGGCGTGGCCACCGTGGTCAACCTGGGGCGGGTGAGTCGGCTCAGCGCGATGTCGTCGACGCCGACCACGCTGACGTCCCGCGGGACCCGCAGGCCGAGCGCGTCGAGCCCTTCGATCAGGCCGATCGCCATCAGGTCGTTGTGCGCGAGCACGGCGGTGACGCCGCTGCGGCGGACCGGCTCGGCGAGGGCGGAGCCACCGGTCTCGGTGGGCTGGTTGGGTCCGAGGACGGTCAGCTCGGCGCCGCCGGCCCGGGCGGCGGCGCCGGCCGCGCGGCGCATCTCGCGGGCGGTCCACGACCCGCGCGGGCCACCGAGCAGGGCGATCCGCCGGTGGCCGAGGTCGAGCAGGTGCCCGATCGCGTCCCGGGCCCCCTGCCCCACGTCCATCATCACGCAGGGCAGGCCGGCGACCTGGCGGTTCACCACCACCACCGGCACCTCCCGGCTGGCCTGTTCGATCAGGCCGTTGCTCATCCGGGGGCTGCACAGCAGCACCCCGTCGACCTGCTTGGCGAGGGCGTGGACCAGGTCCTCCTCGGTGGCCGGGTCCTCGTTGCTGTCGGCCACGAACACGTGGTAGTCGCGGTGCCGGGCCTGCCCCTCGGCCGCCTTGATCAGCGGCGGGAAGAACGGGTTGGCGATGTCGGCGACGATCAGGCCGATGTTGTGGGTCCGGCCGGTGATGAGGGCCCGGGCGGCCCGGTTGGGCCGGTAGCCGAGTTCCTCCGCGCTGGCCAGCACCCGTACCCGGGTCTCGGGGTTCACCAGGTGCGGGGCGGAGAAGGTGCGCGAGACGGTGGAGATGTGCACGCCGGAGGCCCGGGCGACGTCCCGGATGGTGGCTGGCACGGCGGGCCCCCTCGTCCGATGTGGTGGTGGTCACGTGGGTGCCGCCAATTAATGCAAACGGTTGCTCCACTGTCAACGCTTCATTGTCACGGATGAATTGCGGTACCGCTCCCACCTACCCCCCATATCGTGTCCAAGGTGGATTCAAGGGACGGCTTTCGCATCGATCGTTGACGTGGTCTCCGCCGGCGTGGTTTCTTCGCTGCAAACCTTTGCAGCACTCGGGAGGCCGCGACCATGTCACCTCCGGCCCGGAAACGGGTCCGCCACGCTCTGGTCGGCGCCGGCGCGCGCGCCGAGATGTTCGTCCGGGCGCTCGCCGTCGACCACGCCGACACCGCCGAACTGGTCGCCCTCGCCGACGTCAACCAGGCCCGGACGGCCGCGCACAACCGCTGGCTGGCCGCGCTGGGCCACCCGCCGGTGCCCACGTACGCCGCCGCCGACTTCGCCACCATGCTGGCCCGGGAGCGGGTCGACGTGGTGCTGGTGACCAGCGTGGACGTCACCCACGACGAATACGTGGTGGCCGCCCTGCGGGCCGGCTGCGACGTGGTCACCGAGAAGCCGATGACCGTCGACGCGCCCCGCTGCCGGCGCATCCTCGACGCGGTCGCCGAGACCGGGCGGCGGGTCACCGTCGCCTTCAACTACCGCTACAACCCGCTGCACGAACAGGTCCGGCGGCTGCTCGCCGACGGCGCGGTCGGCGAGATCGGCTCGGTGCACTTCGAGTGGCTGCTCGACGTGCGCCACGGCGCGGACTACTTCCGCCGCTGGCACCGCGACAAGGCAGCCTCCGGCGGCCTGCTGGTGCACAAGTCCGGCCACCACTTCGACCTGGTCAACTGGTGGCTGGACGCCCGCCCGGTCGAGGTGCACGCGGCCGGCCGGCTCTTCTTCTACGGCGAGACCGGCCGCCGGCACGGCTACGCCCGCGACTACGACCGGGCGCACGGCTCCCCCGCCGCCGCCGACGACCCGTTCGCCCTGCGGCTGGCCGACCACCCCCGGCTGCGCGAGCTCTACCTCGACGCCGAGGCCGAGGACGGCTACCGGCGCGACCGCAACGTCTTCGCCCCCGGGGTGACCATCGAGGACGACCTCGCCGTGCTGGCCCGCTACTCCACCGGCGCGACGATGACCTACCACCTGACCGCCTACGCGCCCTGGGAGGGCTACCGGGTGATGGTCAACGGCAGCCGGGGCCGCCTCGAACTGGAGGTCACCGAGAGCGACCACGTCAGCCCGGCCGTCGCCGGGGCGCTCAAGGGCGCCGCGCTGCACGGCGACGAGGCCGCCGCGGAACAGGGCGCCGCCCGGCTCACCCTGCGACCGTTCTGGGAACCACCGGTACGGATCCCGGTCGACGGCTGGACCCGGCAGGGGCACGGCGGCGCGGACACCCGGATGAACCGGGTGCTGCTCGGCGGCGAGCCGGACCCGATGGGCCGGGCCGCCACCGCGCGCGACGGCGCGCTGGCCCTGCTCACCGGCCTGGCCGCGAACCGGTCCCTGACGACCGGCGCCCCGGTCCGCGTCGCCGACCTGCTCACCCTCCCCTGACCGAGGAGCCCTCCTCCGTGCGAACCACCTTCCGCAGCGACCTGCTGCTCCCCGCCGAGCCGGGTCAGCGCGCCCTCGCCCGCGAGCTGTACGCCCTGGCGGCCGCGCAGCCGATCATCTCCCCGCACGGGCACGTCGACCCGGGCCTGCTGGCCGAGGACCGCGCGTTCCCCGACCCGGCCCGGCTGCTCGTGGTGCCCGACCACTACCTCACCCGGATGCTGCTCAGCCAGGGCGTGCCCCCGGCCCGGCTGGGGGTGCCGACGGTCGACGGCAGCCCCGTGGAGACCGACGGGCGGGTCATCTGGCGACGTTTCGCCGCACACTGGCACCTGTTCCGGGGCACCCCGTCGCGGCTCTGGCTGGAGCAGACCCTCACCGACGTGTTCGGGGTGACCACGCCGCTCTCCCCGGCCACCGCCGACGCGGTCTACGACGAACTGGCCGCCCGCCTCGCCGAACCGGAGTTCCGCCCCCGCGCGCTGTTCACCCGCTTCGGCATCGAGGTGCTGGCCACCACCGAGTCGCCCCTGGACGACCTGGGCCGGCACGCGAAGCTGGCCGCCGACGGCTGGGGCGGACCGGGCGGCCGGGTGGTCACCACCTTCCGCCCGGACGACGTGGTGGACATGGAGTTCGACAACTGGTCGGCCAACGTCGACCGGCTCGCCGAGGTCTCCGGCGAGGACACCGGCACGTATGCCGGCTACCTGGCCGCGCTGCGGCGACGGCGGGCGGCGTTCATCGCGGCCGGCGCGACCTCGTCGGACCACGGGCACCCGACCGCGCGTACCCTCGATCTCGATCCCGCGCAGGCGGCGGCGCTGTACGACCGGGGCCGGCGCGGCCGGGCCGACGCCGCGGACGCCGAGGCGTTCCGGGCGCACATGCTGCTGGAGTTCGCCCGGATGTCGCTCGACGACGGCCTGGTGATGCAGCTGCACCCGGGCGCGGTGCGCAACCACAACCGCCGGCTGTACGCCCGGCACGGCCGTGACGTCGGCGGCGACGTGCCACAGGCCACCGAGTACGTGCACGGCCTCGCCCCGCTGCTCGACGCGCACGGCAACGACCCCCGGCTGACCGTGGTGCTCTACACCCTCGACGAGGACACCTTCACCCGTGAGCTGGCCCCGCTGGCCGGCGGCTACGCCGCGCTGCACCTCGGCGCGCCCTGGTGGTTCCTGGACTCGCCGGAGGTGCTGCGCCGGTTCCGGGAGGCGGTCACCGAGACCGCGGGCTTCTACAACACGGCCGGGTTCGTCGACGACACCCGGGCGTTCTGTTCCATTCCGGTACGCCACGACGTGGCCCGCCGGGTCGACGCCGGCTTCCTGGCCCGCCTCGTCGCCGAGCACCGGCTGCCCGAGGACGAGGCCGCCGAGACGATCGTCGACCTGGCGTACCGGCTGCCCAGGCAGGTCTTCAAGTTCACCGGAGGGCACTCATGACCAGGATCGTCGACGTCGAGGTGCACGACGTGCGGTTCCCGACCGCCGCCAGCGGTGACGGCTCCGACGCGATCAACCGGGGCGACTACTCGGCCACCTACGTCGAGCTGGCCACCGACGGCGGGCCGACCGGCGCGGGGTTCACCTTCACCAACGGCCGGGGCAACGAGATCACCTGCGCGGCGGTCCGGGCGCTGGCGCACCACGTGCGGGGCCGGACCGTCGAGGAGATCGCCGCCGAGCCGGTGGCGTTCTGGCGCTCGCTCACCGCCGACGTGCAGCTGCGCTGGCTCGGCCCGGAGAAGGGGGTGATCCACATGGCCACCGGGGCCCTGGTCAACGCGGTCTGGGACCTGCGGGCCAAGCTGGCCGGAAGGCCGCTGTGGCGGCTGCTCGCCGAGACGCCCACCGACGAGCTGGTCGCCGGCGTCGACTTCCACCACATCACCGACGCGCTGACCCCCGACGAGGCCGCCGCGATCCTCGACAAGGGACGCGACGGCCTGGCCGACCGGCTGGCCACGCTGGAGCGGGACGGGTTCCCCTCGTACACCACCTCGGTCGGTTGGCTCGGCTATCCCGACGACAAGGTCCGGGCGCTGACCCGGGCCGCGTACGCCGACGGCTGGCGGGCGGTGAAGATGAAGGTCGGCGGCCCGCTCGACGACGACCTGCGCCGGGCCCGGATCATCCGCGCCGAGATCGGCCCGGACGCGCTGCTGATGATGGACGCCAACCAGGTCTGGGACGTCGACGAGGCGATCACCAACATGGCCGCGCTGGTGGAGGTCGACCCGTACTGGATCGAGGAGCCGACGCACGCCGACGACGTGCTCGGTCACGCCCGGATCGCCCGGGCGGTCACCGAACTCTCCTCCGGGCGCTGCCGGGTGGCCACTGGCGAGGTCGCCGCCAACCGGGTGATCTTCAAGCAGCTGCTCCAGGCGGAGGCGATCGGCGTCATGCAGGTCGACGCCTGCCGGGTCGGCGGGGTCGACGAGGTCCTCGCCGAGCTGCTGATGGCGGCGAAGTTCGGGGTGCCGGTCTGCCCGCACGCCGGCGGCGTCGGCCTCTGCGAGTACGTCCAGCACCTGGCGATCTTCGACTACCTGCGGGTCGGCACCGGCCTCGACGGCCGCATGGTCGAGTACGTCGACCACCTGCACGAGCACTTCGTCGACCCGGTCCGCACCCGGGCCGGGCGCTACCTGCTGCCCACCGCACCCGGCTACAGCGCCACCATGCGGCCCGCATCGGTGGCCCGGTTCCGCTTCCCGGACGGCCCGGCGTGGCGCTGACCACCGACCGGCTCGGCCTGGCCACCCTGCGCCGGCTGCCCGCCCAGTGCCGGCCGCTGCTGCGCCCGGGCACCGTGCCGGCCGGCATCGTGCACCTCGGGCTCGGCGCGTTCCACCGCGCCCACCAGGCCGTGCACACCGAGGCCGCGGTCGGCGCGGCCGGCGGCGACTGGGGCATCATCGGGATCGCGCCGCGCAGCACCGCCGTGGTCGACGCGCTCGCCGGGCAGGACCACCTGTTCAGCGTCACCACGCTCGCCGCCGAGGGCGCGGCCACCCGGGTGGTCGGCGCGCTGGCCGGCGTCCGGCACGCGGCGAGCGACCCGCAGGCCGTGGTACGGCTGCTCGCCGACCCGGCGATCCGGGTGGTGACGTTGACCGTGACCGAGAAGGCGTACCAGCTCGACCCGGTCACGGGGACGCTGCGCACCGACCCGGAGCTGATCGCCGACCTGACCACCGACCGGGCCCCCCGCACCGTGCCGGGGCTGCTGCTGCGCGGGCTGCTCGCCCGGGCCGCCGCCGACGCCGGCCCGGTGGCCCTGGTCAGCTGCGACAACCTGCCGGCCAACGGACGCCGGCTGCGTGGCCTGATCGGCCAGGTCCTCGCCCGGGCCCGGGTGCCCGACGGGCCGGCCGGCTGGATCGACGCGCACGTCGGCTTCCCCGGCACCATGGTGGACCGGATCGTGCCGGCGGCCACCGCCGCGACCCTGGACACCGCGCGGCGGGCGCTCGGCGTGCGCGACCTGGCGGCGGTGGCCGCCGAGCCGTACTCCCAGTGGGTGATCGAGGACGACTTCCCCGCCGGCCGCCCGGCCTGGGAGCGGGCCGGCGCGACGCTCACCGGCGACGCCGGCCCGTGGGAGCGGCTGAAGCTGCGCACGCTCAACGGGGTGCACTCGGCCACCGCCTACCTGGGCGCGCTGGCCGGGGCGGAGACCGTCGCCGAGACGCTGGCCCTGCCCGGACTGGACGCCGTGCTGCGCCGGCTGGTCGCCGAGGACGTCGCGCCCAGCTTCACCCCGCCGTCCGGGGTGAGCGTGCCGGCGTACGGGGAGCAGGTGCTGGCCCGCTTCGCCAACCCGGCCATCCGGCACCGCACCCTGCAGATCGCCATGGACGGCTCGCAGAAGCTGCCGCAGCGGATCCTGCACACCATCGTCGACCTGCGCGCCGCCGGCCGTTCCGCACACTGGGCCGCGCTCGTGGTGGCCGCCTGGCTGCGCTTCGTCCGCGGTCACGCCGACGACGGCCGACCGCTGCCGCTGGACGACCCGCTCGCCGACCGGCTCCGCACCGCCCTGACCGCCGTTCCGGACACCCCGGCCGGCGTGGTGGACGCGGTCTTCGCCGTCGGCGAGGTGTTCCCCGCCGCGCTCGCCGCCGACGAGGAGGTCCGCGCGGACGTCGTGGGCTGGCTGACCGCGCTGGAGCGGCACGGCGTCCGGGCCACCCTGGCCGGTGCGCGGTGACCGCCGCCGGCGCCGGTCCCGCCGCGGCCCCCGGCCCCGGCTCGGGTTCCGGCGTCCCGAGCGGCGCGGCCCGCCCGGCCGGCGCGGCCCGCCCGGCCGCTGCGGTGCCGGGCGGCGGACCGCCCCGGGTGGCGCTGGTCGGGGCGAACGGGCACGGCCGCTGGCACCGGCGCGCGATCGCGCCGCTGCACGCCGCCGGGCGGCTGCGCCTGGTCGGCCTGGTCGACGTGCGCCCCCTGGAGGACGAGCCGGCCGCCCCGGTGCCGCCCGGGGCGCGCACCTTCACCGACCACCGGGCGATGCTCGCCGCCGTACGCCCCGACGTGGTGGTGGTCTGCACCCCACCGCACACCCACCTGCCGATCGCCCTGGACGTGCTCGCCGCCGGGGCGGACCTGCTGCTGGAGAAGCCGCCGGTGCCCGACCTGGCCGCGCACCGGAGCCTGTCCGCCGCGTCGGCGGCCACCGGGCGGGCGGTCCAGGTCGGCTTCCAGGCGCTCGGCTCGGCGGCGCTCGCCGCGCTGGCCGACGCGGTCACCGGCGGCCGGCTCGGCACGGTCACCGGGATCGCCACGGTGGCCGCCTGGCAGCGCCCCGACGCCTACTACGCCCGCTCCCCCTGGGCCGGCCGGCGGACCCTCGACGGGCGGCCGGTGCTGGACGGCGCGCTGGCCAACCCGCTCGCGCACGCGGTGATGCAGTGCCTGGCCGTCGCCGAGGTCGCCGGCGGCACACCGGTGGTGCCGGCCCGGATCGAGGTCGAGCGTTACCGGGTGCGCCCGATCGAGGTGGACGACACCGCCGTGCTGCGGGTGACGCCGCGGCACGGGCCACCGGTGCTGGCCGCGGTCACCCTGGCCGGGGAGGACTTCGTCCCCGGCGAGGTGCTGGTGACCGGGACCGGGGGCCGGGCGGTGCTGGAGTACCCCACCGATCGGCTGCGGCTGCCCGACGAGCCGGAGCCGCGCCCGGTGCCGGGCCGGTACGGGCTGCTGGAGAACCTGCTCGACCACCGGGCTGCCGGCAGCCCGCTGCTCGCGCCGCTGGCCCGTACCGCGCCGTTCACCGCGGTGCTGGACGCGCTGCGGAACGCGCCGGAACCGACGCTGCTCGGCGGGCCGCTGGTGACCGCGGTCGGCGACGGGCCGCAGCGGGTGCGGGTGCTGCGGGGCGTGAACGCGGTGCTGCGCGCCGCGGCGCGGACCGGTGTCCTGCCGTCCGAGGCGGGGGTGCCGTGGGCGGTCCGGCCGTACGTGTCGATTCCCTGCTCCTGACGAGAACGGAGACAGCCATGCGAACCCCCGCTCCGGTCGTGGCCCTGCTCGCCGCGACGCTCGCGGTCGGCACCGCCGTACCCGCGTCCGCCACCCCGGCCGACCCGCCGCTGTCCCGGGCGGCCCAGCAGTTCGGCCGGCAGAGCCTGCCGGCGAACGACGGGTGGGCCGCCGAGGGGCCCGGCACCACCGGTGGCGCCGCCGCCGCGCCCGACCGGGTGCACGTGGTCCGCAGCCGCGCCGAACTGGTCGCCGCCCTCGGTGGGGACAACGCGACGAACGCCGCCGACGCCACCCCCAAGATCGTGTACGTGGACGGGGTGATCGACGGCTTCGAGCGCCCCGACGGCACCCTGCTGGACTGCGCGGACCTGGCCGACCCGGGATACCGGCTGGCCGACTACCTGGCCGCGTACGACCCGGCGGTGTGGGGCCGGGTCGACCCGAGCGGCCCGCTGGAGGCCGCCCGGGTGCGCTCGGTGGCCAACCAGACCCGGCAGACCCAGCTCAACGTCGGGTCGAACACCACCATCATCGGGCTGCGCGGCGCGCGGCTGACCGGGCTGACCCTGATGATCGACAAGGTCAGCAACGTGATCGTGCGCAACCTCGGCTTCGCCGACGCCCGGGACTGCTTCCCCGCCTGGTCCCCCACCGACGGCGACACCGGCAACTGGAACTCGCAGTACGACCAGATCTCGGTGCGGCGCAGCGAGCACGTCTGGGTGGACCACAACACCTTCACCGACGGCGACAACCCGGACCGCGCCCAGCCGAGTTACTTCGGCCGGCCCTACCAGGTGCACGACGGCTCGCTGGACGTCACCCACACGGCCAGCCTGGTCACCGCCTCGTGGAACCGGTTCGTCGGCCGGGACAAGCTGATGCTGATCGGCTCGTCCAACACCGTCGGCCCGGACGTCGGCCGGCTCAAGGTCAGCCTGCACCACAACCTCTTCGACGGCGACCTGCAACGGCTGCCCCGGGTCCGGTTCGGCCAGGTCGACGTGCACGAGAACCACTACCGGCTGGGCGGACCCGGCTTCGAGTACGCGCTGGGCGTCGGCGTCCAGTCGGCGATCGTCGCGCAGCACAACTTCTTCACCCTGACCGACGACGTGGACCCGGCCGACCTGATCCACGACTGGGGCGGCACCGCGCTCACCGAGCGGGGCAGCTGGCTGCGGCAGGGCACCGGGCCGGCCCACCCGGTCGACCTGCTCGGGGCGTACAACGCCGCGCACGACCCGGACCTGGGCGGCGACGCCGGCTGGACCCCGACGCTGCGGGCCACCCCCCTGCTGCCGACGCCGCTGGTGCCGCTCGTCGTCGGGGCCTGGTCCGGTGCCGGCCGGCTGCCGCTGTAGCTCCCCCGCTGCCGGGTCGGCGTCCCCTCACCGGGCGCCGACCCGTCCTGCTCACGGGTGCCCGCCGGCTGCCTCCCGCTCCCGGGCCGTGGCCCGCCGGGACCGCACCACCCGCACCGCCACCAGGAGCACCACCAGCACCAGCAGCGCCTCACCGCCCCAGCCGAGCCGCCGCTCCAACAGCCGGTACGAGGCACCGGCCAGGTAGCCGAGCACCGCCACGGTGACCGCCCACAGAGCGCCGCCGAGCACGTTCGCCACGGTGAACGCCCGGCGGGGAATGCCACTCATCCCGGCCAGCCCGGGCACCAGTGCCCGCAGCGCCGCCGCCCAGCGGCCCAGCACCACCGCGACCGCGCCCCGCCGGCGGACCAGCTCCAGAGCCCGACGCAGCTCCCCGGAGCGGACGAACCGGCGCGGCGTGCGGGCCAGCAGGCGGTGCCCGTACCGGCGGCCGACCAGGTAGCCGATCTGGTCGCCGAGCGCCGCCCCGGCGACCGCCGCCCCGATCACCGCCCAGAGCGACAGCCGGTGTTCGTGGGCGAGCACCCCGCCGACCAGCACCGCCAGCTCCCCGGGCACGAGCAGGCCGAGGAAGGTCGACGACTCCAGCGCCGGCAGCAGGAAGACCAACGCCAGGACCAGGGCGGGGGGCAGCGTCACCAGCAGATTCAGCACCCGGTCCACCCGCTGATTGTCACCCGCGTACGGGCCGACGCGGGGTGGAGCGGGCGCCTGGTTCCGCCGCGCCGCGTGGGCCGGATCCGGGAACCGCCCGGGTCGGCGAATGAAGCCCCACCCGGGTGGGGACAATAGGGCGAGGAACGGGACAGCGCCGACGAGCGCCCGGGGCCCGGGACGTGCACGGGACAGGGGGCCGGAACGTGGAGGGTGGGATCACCACCGGTGCCGGCAGCCCCGGCACCGCGGCGCCCGGGCCGGTCCTCACCATCGACGTGCCGGCCGACCCGGGTCAGCTGGCCCCCACCCGGGAGCGGCTGCGCGGCTGGCTGTACGCCCTGGGCGTCGACGAGTGGGACGTCGAGACGGTGCTGATCGCGACCGGAGAGGCCTGCGCCAACGCCATCGAGCACGGGTACCGCTTCGCCCCCGAGGGGATCACCACGCTCCGCGCCGAGCTACGCGACGACCTGCTGGAGATCGAGGTACGCGACCACGGCGGCTGGCGGGCCGAGGACGGCGGCGACGACGGCGGCGACCGGGGTCGCGGCCGGCTGATCATGGCGCGGGTGATGGACGAGGCGACCATCGTCGGCACCCCGGAGGGGACCACCGTACGCCTGGTCAAGCGACTCTCCGCGCCCTCCTAGCGGAATCCTGAACTCCACATTTCGGCAGGTCGGGGCGGGTTAGCCTCGGTCGGGGCGAGCCCTGCTCACCTCCACTCGGACGGCGGCGCGCGGACGGGGGTGCCACAACGATGCGTGGTCCGCTCTGGCGCGGCTGGCTCTGGACGCCGAGCACCTCGATCCGGCTGGCCCTCCGCCGCTCGACGACCTGGTGGACGAGGCACAACCAGGAGGAACAGCGGCTGGCGGCGGCGCGACCGGCCGCCCCCGCCCGCCACTGGTACCGCCCCTGGTGGTGGTACGCCATCCTCACCGCGACCGTGGTGATCCTGCTGGTGTGGCTCGTCACCCAACTCGTGCTGCCGCTGACCAACATCCTCTGGCACCACGACCCGCCACGCGCCTTTCCGCCCACCGAATGGGTGGACGACACGTTCTGCAAGGTGCCGAGGGACGCGCAGTGCACGAAGATCACCGGTGCCGTCACCAAGTTGCTTCCCCTGCCCACCGCCGTCGCCATCTTCTACCTCTTCACCCGGTTCCGGGTCGAGCCCGCCTATCAGCGGATCGCCAGGAAGGCGCCCGAGGACCTGGTGACGACGTCGAACGACGCGCTGGGCGACATCGTCGGGCGGGACGAGCTGTGCGAGGTGTTGATCGAGCGGATCCGCGACCCCGACGTACGCTGCCCGATGGTGCTGGTGGGCGGGGTCGGCGCGGGCAAGAGCGCCGTCCTCGTCCAGCTGACCCATGAGCTGGCGGCGCGAGGGATCGTGCCGATCGTGCTGCGGATGCGGGACCTGAACCCGGAGCACCTGAACTTCGAGAAGGAGGCACAGCAGCGCTTTCTGGACCTGATCGACCCGAACCTCTACAGCGGCGGGCAGGGTGACCGGCTCTGGCGACAACTGCGGTGGAGCAACAAGATCGCGGTGATCGCCGACGGCCTGGACGAGTTGGGGGCATCCGGTCAGCAGGACACCGCGGGCGGGCACGGCCCGGAGGGGCAGCACGACAGCGAACTGCGGGAGGCGTTCCGGCGGGCCGCCGCGGACCGGCTGCCGCTGATCGCGGCCACCCGACCGTACGACCCGCTGCGCAGCATGCCCGCCGTGGTCGTGGGCCTGGAGCCGCTGAGCGAGGGGCACGCGCTCGCCTTCGGTCTCGGCGACGGCGCGCGGGTTCCCGGCACGGACGTCGTCGCCCACCTCATCTCCGACTCGGACGCCACCGAGTCGCCGCTCTACCTGAAGGTGATCCGCGATCTGCACCGGTACCACCGGCTGCCGAAGGACCCCGACAGATCCCCCGGGCCGGGCGAGGCGAGTCATCCCGTCGACCGTTCGACAGTTCGGCTGGAGTTGCTGAAGGCCTGGCGGCGGGCGATCGAGGAGGGATACGTCTGCGAGGACTTCGCCCACGGCGAGCCGGAGCGCAGACACGCGCTGGACGTGGTCTCCGCCTTCGCCTGTCTGGGCCTGCTGCACGGCTCACTGAGCATCCGCTACGACAACCTCATCGACTGCGCACCCGAGGACCACCCGCACCACGTCGTCTTCGCCGAGCTGGCCAGGCGGGTCGGCGACGGGATCACGGTACGGGACAAGGCCGCACTGGTCACCGCCGTCACCACGGCGGGCGAGTTCTCCATCGTCGGCCTCGAACCGACCGGCCTGCGCTTCCAGCACGGAGTCATCCAGGCGTACCTGGCCGAACAGTTCCTCACCTCCCCGAAGGTCTACCGGCATCTGCTCCGGGAGTCCGGGAGAACCACACCGAGCAAGGAACTGCTCATCGCGTTCACCCTGCTCTCCCGCGACCCGGACCGGCGACGGAGCCTCCATCCGCACCGGCCCGAGGGCCGAATCGGCTGGTTCCTCGGCCTACGCGCCGGCGATGAGGTGGGCCACCTGGTCGATCACCTGGTCAAACGGGCGGACCGCCGGGAGGAGAATCCGTGCTGGCGCCTCGAGCTGTACGGCACCGCCCTGGAAATCGACGCGGAGGCGACGCCGCCGGCCCATCCCACGATCGCCCGGCGCATCGAGGACGAGTGGTCGCACTTCATCGAGCCGGAGGTCGGCGACCGTCCGCTCGACGAGGCGAAACTGCACCTCGTCCGCCGCTGGGGCGACGCGGCCCGGCTGATCAGTCACCGGCGCCGCACCGGGGCACACGGCTTCACCGGCCGCGTGGAACCGGCCTACGACGGGCTGTTCCGACTGGTCCGTCAGGAGACCTCGTACCGGGTGCGCCTGGCTGCCGTGCGGGAGATCGGGCTCGGCGGTGAGCCCGCCGCCCGCGTGCTCCGCCGGGTCCGGGCGCCCGGGCCGGTGTGCCTCACGCCCGACGCCGACAACACCGACGCCCAGGATCAACAGCTACGAGGGTGGCTGGCGCCGCTGCTGTTCCTGTCGACCCGCCGGGACACCGAAGCACCGGACGACCACCCGGCCAGGGAGGCCGCCCGCCACCTGACCGGTTGGCTCGACGAACTCGCCGCCCACCGTTCGGCAGCGGGTGGCCGCCGGCTCAACCTCGCCGGGGAGATCGCCCTCGCCCAGGGCTTCCGGCTCGCGGCCAACGTGCGCATCCTGCCGCTCGGCCGGCCGAGCACCGACCGCAGCATCCTCGTGGAGAAGGCCGAGTTCGCGCTGCGTCACTCCCGCTTCTGGTACAGCCAACTCGCCCTGGTCCAGGCGCTGACCCTGCTGTCCCTACCGATGGATCCGGCGGAACCGTTGCCGGCCAGCGGGCACGGCGCCAATCCGGTCGGCCTGGTGCAGCACTGGCTGCGTGTCGCCGGCAGCGAGGTGCCCGACCGGGACCGGTGCGTCGCCCACCCGTTCCTGCTGGCCACCGCGCGGCTGTGCGTGAAGGCGCTGGTCACCCGGGAACCGGAGCGGTTCTGCTGGATCGACGAGGGCGAGACCGCGAGTCGGGTCGGGTCGTGCAGCCCGTCCGTGGAGGTGCGGCGCGCCCAGCGGCTCTGGATCCCCGACTCGATGGGCTGGAGTGTCCTCGACCCCCGCGCCGAACGACTTCTGGCCGACGTGATGCTGCTGCTCAACCTCGCGGAACGCGGCGACCGGCCGATGGAACGCGAGGCGCGGCTGCACCGCGCCGACCGGTGCGACCTTCCGCCGTGCCTCACCACCGACCGGTCCCCGCTCGACCCGGAACGCAGCGTGCACAGCAGGGAGCGGTGCGCACCGGGCGGCACCTGTCTGGACGACTGCCCGTTCCGCCTCTGCCCCCTGCCGGCCAAGGGTGAACCGCTCGCGCGTCGGATGGACCAGAACTTCTGCGCCCGGCAGGCCGACCTGACCGGCTGGTGGAACGCCCTGTTGATCCGCGCACCCTGGCAGAACGTCCGGCTGTCCGAGCTGCGGCGGTTCTGGCGGCTGATGTCCCGGCGCGACCTGCCCCGGTGGCGGCGGTGGTGAGCCGGCGGTCGGGTGGCCGACGGCCGGCTCCGGAGCGGAGCGAAGATCCGCTATAAGTGGACCATGGAGTTTCCCGCGTACCTCGCCACGATGCCGATGCACGCGATCACCGAGATCCACGGCGAGCCGGGCCTGGTGGCCCGGTTCCGGCTGGAGGTCGACGCGTTCGACGAGGCCGCCCGGGCCCGGCTCACCGCCGCGCTCGACCTCGCCGCCGAGCTGCACCGCGAGGACCGGCGGGTGCGCGAGCCGTACCTCAACCACCTGCTGCGGGTGGCGATCCGGATGATGCACCACTACCAGGTGCGGGACGTGGACGTGATCGTGGCGGGTCTGCTGCACGACGCGGTGGAGGACCATCCGGCCGAGCTGGCCGGTCCGGACGTCACCGGGGATCCGACCACGGCGGCGCTGGCGGTGCTGGCCGACCGGTTCGGCGCGCGGGTGGCCCGGCTGGTCGGGGCGGTGACCAATCCGGCGTACGACCCGGAGCGGGACCGTGACACGCAGTACCGCGAGCACGTCGCGGCGAGCCTGGACGGTGAACCCTGGGCGCGGGTGATCAAGGTGTCGGACTTCACCGACAACGGGGTCGGGGTGATCCACACGGTGGGGCCGAAGGTGGCCCGGTCGGCGGCGAAGTACCGGCCGCTGGTGCCGGTCTACCGGGACCTCATCGGCCGGCCCGACACGCCGCTCTCCGCCCCGGTGAAGCGGCACATCTTCGCCCAGCTCGACCTGGCCGAGGAGCGCTTCGCGGCCATCCTCGACCGGCCCAACTGAGCCGGGCGCCCTCAGGTCAGGGCGGCGGTGATCCGCTGCCGCAGCGCCGCCCGCCGGCCCGGGTGCTCGTGCAGCACCACCCGCAGCGCGTGGTGTCCGCCGGCGGCCACGCCACCGAAGACGTCGAGCAGGGTGCCGAGCTGGGCCGGCGGCTCGTCGGCGAGCAGCAGCCCGGCGTCGCGAATCCGCAGGGTGAGCGGACCGGCGTCGAGCCGGTCGGCCAGCACGTCGGCGAGCGCGTCCCAGTTGCGCCCGAAGTGATCCGGCAGGGCGAGCGTCGCGGTCAGCGCGTCGAACAGGCCGGCCCGGGTACGGGCGGCCGTCGCGTCGACCTCGACGCCGTCCGGGTCGCCGTCGAACACCAGCCAGGCCGGCAGGTGCAGGTTCGTCGCGGCCATCGGTCCTCCGTTCCTCGTCGGCGGATCGGGCCGAGCCGTGGCCCGATCCGCCGACGACCAGGTCAGAGCAGGTAGAAGTTGCCGTAGTGGTCGGGCGAGAACCAGGTCGCGCCGGTGCTCCGGTTGACCACGATCCGGTACGCGTCGCGGGACGCGCCGCAGGACCGTGGGTAGACGTCGTACTCGTAGTAGGTGGCGTTGGCGGGCAACTGGCCCTCGTTGTTGTAGAACCGGCCGCCGGCGAAGTTGCACAGCCCGCCGCTCCACGAGTACCAGCCCCGGGTGGTCGGGAAGCCCTTGGCGGACCAGCCGGAGCGGGCGGTGCGGGCGTCGGTGCAGCGGGTCATCGTGCAGGAGCTGTAGACGGCGGCCCGGGCCGGCTCGGCGAGCCTCGGCGAGATCACCGACGGGCCGACCAGGGCGGCGGCCACCATGGCGGTGAGCAGGACGAACGAGCCGAGGATGCGGCGTACGCGGGTGCCGGTGACGGGCAGCGGGGTCGCGGGCGTGGTCAAGGGATCCTCCCGGTCCAGGGACGACGAAGGCATCGACCGACGTCGTTGTGTCGGTCGGCCCCAGTCTGGCGGTGATCCTGTCGGCCGGACAAGCCCGGACCGCGAACCCGCTGCCAACACCGGATGAACGCTGGGTGGGTCACCCGGGCCGAGGGTGCCGCCCGGCCCGGGTGACCCGGTCAGCAGCCGATCCGGGTGGTGCCGAGCGCGACGTCGTCGAACCAGAGGGTGTCCGCGCCTCCGCCGTAGCTCTCCCACCCCAGCTTCAGGTCGGTGAGCCGCGGTCGCCAGGTCCGGTTGTACCACTGGCCGTCGATGTCGTGGGTCGGCACGCCGTCGGCGGTGAGCCCGGTGACCGCCGCGCCGTCCAGCCAGGTGCGCAGCTGCCCGGTGCCGCCGTCCACCATGAACTCCAGGCAGGACCAGCGGCCGGTGGGCAGCGGCAGACTCAGCGCCACCCCGGCCGGGCTCTGCTCCGGCAGGGTCGCGTCGTCCGAGGCCCGGTTCCACTGCAGGGCGCCGTTCTGGCCGCCCATTCGCAGGTCGCGGTTGCCGTCGGCGGCGTCGGTCATGGCCAGCAGGGTCACGTGGTCGGTGGGCAGCGCCGTGCTGTGCCGTACCCAGAACCGGCCGTACCGGACCGCGCCCAGCGCGCCGAGGTCACGGGTGGAGCGGACGAACACGTGGTTGCAGTAGCCGCCCGCGCCGTCGATCCGGACGGCCCGGCTGCCGCTGTGCGCGGTCGCGCCGTCCACGACGGCCCGCCCCGCCCCGGCACAGTCGGGGTTGACCACGGACCAGTCCCCGGCGGGCGTCGTACCGGTCTGGTTCTCGAACCCGTCGCAGAGCACCGCCCCGGCACAGCCCGCCGGCGGCGGACCGGTCGGCGAGCCGGTGGGGGTCGGCGACGCGGTCGGGCTCGGGCTCGGCGACCCGGTCGGTGACGGCGCGGCGCCGTTGCACGGTACGCCGTCGAGCGCGAAGCCGGTCGGCGCGGGAGCGCCCGCGCCGACCGTCCCCTGCACGCCGAACTCGGTGCTCCCACCGGCCGGCACGCCGGCGTTCCAGGAGGCGTTGCGGGCGGTCACGGCGGACCCGGACTGGGTGACCACCGCGTTCCACGCGCCGGTGATCCGCTGGTCACCCGGGTAGGTCCAGGTGACGGTCCAGCCGTTGACGGCGGTATCGCCGGGCGCGACGTGGACCGCGGCGGTGAACCCGCCGGTCCACACGTTGGGCAGGTAGTCGACCCGGCAGCCCTGGGCGGCGGCGGCCGGCCCGGAGACCACGCAGACGACGGCGGCGGCCACGGTGGCCGTGGCCGCGAGGACGGAGACGAACAGGGTACGGGGACTCCTCATGCGGAGGCTCCTCTCGGCGAGCCGCCGGCCACCGGCCGACGGGAGCTGCGGGGACCTCGCGTGCCGACGCGCGGAGAAGCAGCGCGTACGGGAGACTGCCCGGCTCGGGCGGACCATCAGCCGCACAAGGCGGCGCCCGCCGGCCAATCTAGTGATGTTCGCCGATGGATGGCAAGAGCGGGTCCGATCCGGGTCGCCCCGGCCTCTACACTCCGCGCCATGACGGGGACCGCGGTACGCCAGCTCGCGACGGCGCGGGGATGCCTGCTCGGCCTGCTCCTCGGGGATGCGATCGGTGCGGTCGCCGGGACCGTGCCCATTGACGGCCCGCTGCGGTCCACCAGCGCCGGCCAGCTCGCCTGCTTCACCGTCGAGGGCGTCATCCGCGCCAACCTCCGCTCGACGCACCGGGGCATCTGCCACTCGGCGAGTGTGGTGCGGCACGCGTACACCAGGTGGGCGGCGCTGCAGGGCGCGCCGGGGATCCACCGCTGGCGGGAGGACCACTGGCCGGACGGGTGGCTCGCCCAGGTGCCGGCGATCGCCGCGCACCGTGGCACCGCACCGGCCACCGTGTCCGCCCTGCAGCGCCACGCCTTCGTGGGCAGCACCGACCATCCGGACTGGACCAGCACCGGGGCGCACGCGCTCACCCGTACCCTGCCGGTCGGCCTCACCGCCTGGTGGGGCGGGCAGGCCGGCCGGTACGCCGGGGACCTGGCCGCCACCACCCACGCCCCCGAAGCGGTGGACGCCGCCCTGGTCGGCGCCGCCGTCGTGGCGGGTGCCGGCCGGAGCGGGAACGTGGCGACGGCGGTGGCGCAGGCCCGACAGGAAGGCCAGGAGCTGGTGCGGGTCATGCCCGGCACCACCCTGTCGGCGGCGGTAGAGGCCGCCGACGAGCGACCCCGCCGGGCCGACGTCCTGACGCAGCTCGCCCCGGACGGGCGGGCGGCATCGGCGCTGGCCGGTGGGGTCTACGTCGCTCTGTCGTTCCCCGAGCGCGGCCGGCTCCGCGATGCCCTGCTCCTCGCCGGATCCGTACCGCACGGGGAGCACGTTGCCGCCACCGCCGGGGCGATCCTCGGCTCCGCGCACGGCGTCGACGCCTTACCGCTCGAACTGGTCTCCCGGCTGGAGTTGGCGTGGGTGGCCGACGTGCTGGCCCGCGACCTGGTCGCCGAGTTCACCGACAGCCCCGCCGGAAACGGCTACCGACCGGCCGCGGATCCCGAGTGGCTGACCCGCTACCCCGGCTGGTGACCGACCTCCATCGATCATCCCGGGCGCCGGCGAACACGGTTCAGGCACCCGCCTCCGTCGGTGCGCGGGAACGCCCACGCCCGGCCGAACCGCCGCCCGCGCGGCTGCCGCCCGTCGCCGCTCCACCTTGTTAGCGTGGGATGACGCTCCGCCTGCGGCGGAACGACACCGCACCCCTCAGCCGCCCGCCCGGACCGCCCGCGGCGACCCGGGCGGACGGGCGCTGCCCGGGAAAGGGGTGCGATGACGGGGACGTCCGACGACGGCGGGACCGACCAGGCCCCCGCGCCGGCCGGTGCGGGGGCGGCCGACCCGCGGCCACCGGTCGCGGCCCCGCTGGACGACCGGCCCGGCCGGCGGGACCTCGCGGCCCGGCTGTGGGACCGGGCGCGGGAACAGGCGACCGGGTGGTGGCGCGGGCTCCGGCCGCTCCTCGCGCAGTTCCGCTGGTCGGACGAGCCGCCGCCGACCGTGACGACCGTCGACCGCCGGGTGGTCCCGGCCCTGCCGGTGCCGGCGCAGGGCCGGGTGTACGACTTCGTGGTCCGGGCCACCCTCACCTGGTCGTCCGACTCGGTGCGGCCGGAGCTGTTCGGCTGGTACGTCGACTACTTCCAGCCGCAGGCGGTGCAGCGGCTGCGGCGGATCGCCGCCCGGTGCGCCGCCCGGGTCGCGCCGCACCGGCCGCACGAGGTGGAGGTCGCGGTGCAGCAGGCGCTGGCCGCCGACGAGCCGTCCGCCTGGCGGTTCGTCCGCGGTGAGGTCGTCTTCAACTGCGAACCGGACGTGTCGGTGCACCTGGACGAACGGGTGCGCCGGTTGTTGCAGCCGTACTGGGACCGGCGCATCGCGCTGGAGTGCGAGCGTGACCTGGCCCGGCGGGGAGCCGGATACGCCGACGACCGGAACGGGCCGGCACCCGGACGCACTCCCCCACCGGGCGGGCCCGGCCGACGGCGGCCCCGGCCGGACTCGCCCGTCGAGCAGTTCACCCCGCTGGAGGTGTTCCCGGAGCAGTCCGGCCCGCGACCGCCCCGGCCCGGCCCTCGACCGCCCCGCTCCGACGAGGGACCGCCACGGCCCTCCCCGCCTCCGCGCCGCCCGCCGGCGGGCCGGCAGCCGGGCGACCCGGAGCACCCCGGGTCGCCCGACCGCTGAGCCGGCCCGCCGGCGACGGGTCAGCAGTTGTTGGTGCTGGTCGGCGATGTGGACCGATGCTGGGGCCGGCACCGACGGCGGTACATACCTACAAAGATGAATTGCCGGCCGGAGCTTTCCTACCGGGGGCGGCGACGGGGCCGGGCCGCCGCGCGGCGGGTACGGCAGAATCGCGGGCGATGGAGGCGGCGACGATCCTCACCGCGCTCGCCGACCTGGCCCCGGCCGGCGCCGAGCGCAGCTTCGACGTGTCCGGCGCGGGCCGCCCGCTGGTCTGGCTGCCCGCGCCGGACCGCGGCCCGGCCGGCGCCCGGCTGGACCGCCTCGCCGCACTGGACGCGCTGCACCGCGACGAGCGGATCCTGCGCCGCGGGCTGGCCTTCGTGGTCGGCACGGCCGACCTGGACGGGGCACGCCGCCGGGTCCGGCTGCCGCTGCTGACCCAACCGGTACGCCTGGAACGCGGTCGCCGCGGCTACCGGGTGGTGCCGGCCGGCGACCTGGAGCTGACCCCGCTGATCGAGGACCGGGCGCTCTCCGCCCGACTGGAGGCAGCGCCGGGGCTCGCCGGGCCGGGCTGGCTCACCGCCCCCGGCACCACCGCCTGGATCAGCACCGCCGCCGAGGCCGCCGGGCTGAAACTGGCGACGGTCGTCGCCCGGCCGCCGCGCACGGTGGACGACGAGGTGCTCACCGGCGTCGCCGCGGCCGCGCTCTTCGTCACCCGCGACGTGTTCGCCGGCCGGCTGCGCGACACCCTGTTGAGCTGGGCGGGGCGTCCCGGCCTGGCGGCCACCGCGCTGAGCCGGCTCTACCTGGACCGGCCGGGCGGGGCCTCGCCGGCCGACGACCCGGGCGCAACGGGCGACACCCGGCCGGTCGGCGACGCCGAGGTGCTGTCGCCGTTGCCGTTGAACGCGGCGCAGCGGGACGTGGTCCGGCGGACCCGGGCCGAGCCGCTGGTGGTGGTCTCCGGGGCGCCCGGCAACGGCAAGAGCCACGCCCTGGTGGCCGCCGCGCTGGACGTGGTGGACCGGGGCGGTTCGGTACTGGTGGCCACCCAGTCGGCGCACGCCGCCGAGGTGCTGGGCGAGCTGCTGCGCCGCCACCCCGGGCCGGCACCGGTGCTGTTCGGCGACGCCGAACGCCGTACCGCGCTGGCCACCGACCTGGCCGGCGGTGCGGCGACCGGCGCGGACGAGGCGACCCTGCGCGCCGACGCCGCCACCGTGGCCACCGCCCGGGACCGGGTGGCGGCCCTGGAGGCCGGCATCCTGGCCGCGCTCGACGAGGAACGCCGGGCCGGCACGCTGCCCGACTGGCAGCCGCTGCTGCCGGCGCTGACCGGGGACGCGCCGGCGCTGTTCGCGCCCGGCACCGACCTGGCCGAGGTGTCGGGCGCGCTGACCGAGGCGGACCGGGGCGGCGACGGCTGGTGGCGGCGCTGGCGGCAGGGTCACGCCGGGCGGCGGCTGCGCCGGCTCGCGGGCGCCGGTCCGGGCGTACCCGGGCAGCGGTTGCGGGCCGCGCTGAAGGCGGCCGGCGCGGTCCGCGCGGCGGCCCGGCTGGCCGCCACCGGCGGCACCGACCTGGCCGCCGCCTGGCACGGCCTGGCCGAGGCGGACGCCGCGCTGGCCGCCGCCCTGGGCACGGCGATGCGGCACCGGGCGGCCAGCGCCCGCCGGTGGAGCGGGCCGGCACGGCGGGCGGCCGGCGGCCTGGGCGCGGCGCTGCGGGCCGGGCGCAACCGCCGCCGGGAACTGCTCGCCGGACTGGACGCCGAGGCGCTGGTGCGGGCTCTACCGCTCTGGGTCGGCACGGTCGCCGACGTGGAGGATCTGCTGCCCCCGGTCGCCGGGATGTTCGACCTGGTGGTGCTCGACGAGGCGGCCCACATCGACCAGCTCCGGGCCGCGCCGGCGCTGGCCCGGGCCCGCCGCGCGCTGGTGGCCGGCGATCCCCGCCAGTTGCGCTTCGTGTCCTTCGTGTCCGACGTCGACATCGACGCCACGCTGCGCCGGCACGGCCTGCACCGGTACGGCGACCGGCTCGACGTGCGCCGCGCCAGCGCCTTCGACGTGGCGGCCGGCGCGGCGCCGGTGAGCTGGCTGGGCGAGCACCACCGCTGCGTGCCGCACCTGATCGAGTTCTCCGCCCGCCGGTTCTACGGCGACCGGGTGGAACTGGTCACCCGGCACCCGCGCAACGAGCGCGCCGACGTCATCGACGTGCTGACCGTCGCCGACGCGACGGTGACCGACGGGGTCAACGAGGCCGAGGTGGCCGCCGCCCTCGACCTGGTCCGGCGGCTCGCCACCGATCCGCCGCCGGGCTGCATCGCGGTCGTCAGCCCGTTCCGGGCGCAGGCGGACGCGCTGGAGGCCGGCCTGCTCGCCACCTTCGACGTCGACGAGATCGAGCGGCTCGGGCTGCGCTCGGGGACGGTGCACGCGTTCCAGGGCAGCGAGGCGGAGGTGGTGGTGGTCTCGCTCGGGCTGGTCGACGCCGACCCGCCGGCCCGGCACCGGTTCGTGGCCGACGCCAACCTGTTCAACGTGCTGGTCACCCGCGCCCGGGCCCGGCTGACCGTGGTCACCTCGCTGCACGCGGCCGAGGGCCTGGTCGGCGACTACCTCGACCACGCGGGGCGGCCGCCGGCCCCACCGGCCCCCGAGCCGGTGACGGGCTGGGCCGCCGCCCTGGCCGAGGAGCTGCGCCGGCTGGGGCTGCCGGTCCGGCCCGGCTACCCGGTCGGCCGCTGGCGGGTCGACCTCTGCGTCGGGGCGGACGCCGACGCGGTCGGCGTGCTCTGCGGAGTGCACCCGGACGGGCCGGCGGCGCACGTGGAGCGGCAGCGGACGCTGGCCCGGGCGGGGTGGCGGCTGCACGACGTGTTCGCCAGCCGGTGGGCGGACGACCCGATCCGGGCGGCGCTCGACCTGGCCTCCCGGCTGCCGCGCCACTGACCTCGGGCGACCCGGTGGGCGCGGGATCCCGGGCGGGCCCGGCGGTCGGGACGACGCGGGAGCGCCGGTCAGGGCTGCGGCACGCCGTCCGGCTGGGGTGCGTGCCGGGTGCGCAGGAACGCCGCGAGCCCGGTGCCGTCCTCGGTGGCCAGGAACGCGCCCCGGGCGTTGAGCAGCGTCTCGTCGGCGTGCGCGAGGCAACCCCAGACGGTGTCGCCCCAGGAGTCGGCGAGCTTCACCTCGGCCGGTTCCGGGCAGGCGTCGCCGCGCGGTCCGCCGATCTGACAACGGGCGGGCGCGCCGCCGCGCCGGCTGACCGCCGCGGCGGCCTCGCGGATCAGCGAGAACCGGGTCTCCTGGCCGGAGTCGGGCGCGCGGTCCTGCTCGGGGACGGCCCGGCGCTGGCCGAAGACGACCACGTTGCCGTCCGGGTCGGTGGTGCGGCACTCGCCGCCCGGGGCGTGGTCGGGGTGGCCGGCCCGCTCGACGGTGTACCCGGCGTCGGTCAGTCGCGCGACGGTGGCGGCGAGGTCGCCGACGTAGAGGTAGATGAGCAGCGGCAGCTCGACGTCGACCAGGCGGGGGGTCACCTCGGCCAGCAGCAGGGTCAGCTCCCCGCACCGCAGGTAGGACCAGCGGGCGTCGCCGTCTCCCCCGGTGCGCTCCTCGGAGTAGCCGAAGGCCTGGTAGAACCGCCGGGCGGTGTCGGCGTCCGCGACGTACAACACCGGGACCTGAGCCTGCACTCCGTCATGCACCGCGCCACTGTACCCACGGCCGACAGCCGAATCACGTCTTGGAGATCCGGTGTTTCCCGGCTATCGCGCGCGCCGGTCGGCGCACTAGGTTCGACCCGATGGAAAAGCTGACGATCGAGGTGGCCGACGGCAGCCTGACGGCGCTGCGGTTCGGCACCGGCCCGAAGGTCGCGGTCGCCGCGCACGGCATCACCGCCTCCGGCATGGCGTACCGGGCCGTCGGCCGGCACCTGCCCGCCGACTGGAGCCTGATCGCGCTCGACCTGCGCGGCCGGGGCGGCAGCGCCGGGCTGCCCGGCCCGTACGGCATGTCCCGGCACGCCGAGGACATCTGCGCGGCCGCCGCACAGGTCGGCCGGGGCCGGCCGGTGGCGCTGGTCGGGCAGTCCATGGGGGCGTACGCGGCCCTGCGCGCCGCCGTCCGCCGGCCGGAGCTGTTCCGCCGGCTGGTGCTGGTCGACGGCGGCCTGCCGCTGCCGGTGCCCGCCGGGGTGGACCCCGACGCGGTGCTCGCCGCCGCGCTGGGCCCCGCCATCGCCCGGCTCGACGAGACGTACCCCTCGGTGCAGGCGTACGTCGACTTCTTCCGGGCCCACCCGGCTCTGGCCGCCGAGTGGAGCGACGACCTGACCGAGTACGTGCGCTACGACGCGACCGGTCCGGAGGGCGCGGTCCGCTCCCGCGTCGACGGCGCGGCGGTCCGGGCCGACGGCCGGGACCTGCTGGTCTCGGCGGAGTCCTTCGGCGACGACCTGCTCGCGCTGACCGTCCCGGCCGTGCTGCTGTACGCCCCGCGCGGCATGTTCGGCCAGCCGCCGGGGCTGCTGCCCGAGCCGGTGGTGGCGCACTGGCGGGAACGGGTGCCGGGGCTGGCGACCGAACTGGTCGACGCCAACCACTACACGATCCTGATGACCGACGGGCCGGCCGCGACGATCGTGCGGCACCTGACGGCCGCCTGAGCCGGTCCGGCCGGCGGGTGCCCGCCGCTCAGGCGGCGAGCGCCGCGTACCGGCCGGCCCGGTCGAGCAGGCTGTGGTGGGTGCCGGACTCCACGATCCGGCCGTGGTCGAGCACCGCGATCCGGTCGGCGTCGCGGACGGTGGAGAGCCGGTGCGCGATGGTCACCACGGTCCGGCCCCGGGCCAGCTCGTCGAAGGCGCGCTGCACGGCGCGTTCGGTCTCGGTGTCCAGCGCGCTGGTGGCCTCGTCCAGCACCAGGATGCGCGGGTCGCGCAGCAGCGTACGGGCGATGGCGAGGCGCTGCTTCTCGCCGCCGGAGAAGCGGTGGCCCCGGGAGCCGACCGTGGTGTCGTACCCGTCGGGCAGCGCGGCGATCAGGTCGTGGACCTGCGCGGCGCGCGCCGCGGCCTCGATCTCGGCGTCGGTGGCGTCCGGCCGGGCGTAGCGCAGGTTCTCCCGCACGGTGGCGTGCAGCAGGTACGTCTCCTGGCTGACCACGCCCACGACGGCGGCCAGGTCGGCCAGGCGCAGGTCGCGCAGGTCGACGCCGTCGATGGTGATCCGGCCGGCGTCGGGGTCGTGCAGCCGGCTGATCAGGGCGGCCAGGGTGCTCTTGCCGGAGCCGGTCTCGCCGACCAGGGCCAGGCTGGTGCCGGCCGGGACGTCGAGGGTGACGCCGGCCACCGCGGCGGTGTCGCTGCCGGGGTAGCTGAAGGTGACGTCGGAGAAGCGCAGGTGGCCGCGCACGCGGGCGGGGTCGAGCGGCACCGGCCGGGCCGGGTCGGCCACCTCGACGGGCAGGTCGAGGTACTCGAAGATCCGGGCGAACAGGGCCAGCGAGGCGGTCAGCGAGACGCCCACGTTGAGCAGGCCCATCAGCGGCCGGAAGAGGTTGCCCTGCAGGGCGGTGAACGCGACCAGGGTGCCGATGCTCAGCGTGCCGGCGGTGCCGGGCAGGCCGGCGCCGAGGTAGATGACGGCCGGGATGGCCGCGAAGATCACCGACATCGACGCCATCCGCCAGCGGCCGGCCAGCTCCGAGCGCAGTTCCAGGTCGACCAGGCGGGCCGAGGAGGCGGTGAACCTCTCGACCAGGGTGGCCCCGGCGCCGAGGGTCTTGGCGAGTTGCACGCCGCTGATCGACAGTCCTTCCTCGACGGTGACGTTGAGGTCGGCGAGTTCGCGCTGCCGACGCGCGGTGATCTCGCGGCGCAGCCGGGCGACCCGGCGGGTCAGCCAGATGGCCGGCGGCAGCACGACCACCGACACCAGGGAGAGCCGCCAGCTCAGCGCCACCATGGCGATGGCCGTGGCGACCACGGTGGTGAGGTTGGCGGCGATCGAGGTGGCGGTGGAGGTGACCACGCTCTGCATGCCACCGATGTCGTTGGTGATCCGGGACTGCACCTCGCCGGTGCGGGTGCGCACGAAGAACCCGATCGACTGGCGTTGCAGGTGGGTGAAGACGTCGGTGCGCAGCCGGTGCATCACCTGCTGCCCGACCCGGGTGGAGATCCAGGTCTGCACCACGCCCAGCACGGCGGTGACCGCGGCCACCCCGACCATGCCGGCGACCAGCCAGGCGAGCAGGGTCAGGTCCCGCTCCGGCAGGGCCCGGTCGATCACCGTACGGAGCAGGAACGGGGTCGCCATCGCGATCACCGACGACGCCACGATGATCGCCACCACCAGGGTGAGCGGGCCGCGGTGGGCGGCGAAGAGACCACCGATCCGGCGCAGCGGGACCCGGCGGGCCTGCGCCTTCTCGTCGGCGGTGACACTGTGCCGGCCGCTGCCGCGGCCGTCTCGGAATCCGTCCAAGGGATGCCCTCTTTCGTCAGGGGATATTGCTGAGGTTACCTCATCATGAGGGAACAACAGCAAGTGCTGCTACGGTATTCCGGTGACCGGCGACAACGACGAGGAGAGCCTGGCCGAGACGTTCTGGGCGGTCGCCCGACGGCTGCGCCACCAGGCCAAGCGCACCCTCGAGCCGTGGGAGATCAACCCCGGGCACGGGCGGGCGCTCGCGGTGCTGCTGCGGCACGGCCCGCTGCGGCTCAGCGCGCTCGCCGAGCACCTGCACATCGCGCCCCGGTCGGCCACCGAGGTGGTCGACGGGTTGCAGGAACGTGGGCTGGTCGAGCGGCAGCCGGACCCGGCCGACCGGCGGGCCACCCTGGTCGCGCCCACCGCCGAGGGCCGCCGCGTCGGCGAGGCCATCCGGGTCGCCCGGGCCGCCGAGGCGGACCGCTTCTTCGGCGGCCTCGACCCGACCGACCGGGCCGAGCTGACCCGGATCCTGCGCCGGCTGCGCGACGACTGACCACGGCACCGTAGGGCCGACCGCCGGGCCGGACCACTTCGGCGGTCGTCCGGGCGAGCGGTTCCGCGCGTCCCGCTCAGCCCTCGGTGGAGCCGCTCTCCCAGATGACCGGTGCCGGATCGCCGACGCCGTAGAGGACCAGGTTGCCGTCGTCCTGCATCCACAGGGTGGCGCGCCCGTTGCCCCAGGTGCCGGTGGACCACGTCGCCGTGCCATCGGCCCGGTACAGCACCAGGTTGCCGTCGTCCTGGTTGATCAGGACGACGCCGTCGTGGGTGTCGCTGGCCCAGATCGCCGCACCGTGCCGCCGGTAGATGACCAGGTTTCCGTCCCCCTGCAGGTTGAGCTGGTACCGGCCGTCCTGGCTGAGCAGGGAGGACCACCGCCGCATGCGCTCGCCGCTGCGCAGCGACGGCCGCCAGGCCTCGGTCAGGGCCTGCCCCAGATCGTCGTGCAGGCCGGCCTTCGGGCTGAGGTCGCGGGCGACGACGCCGAAGTGGCACTCCGGGTCACCGGCGACCTCGCAGGCGTCGCGGTACGAGTAGAGGAACAGCGGCCCGGTGTAGCTCAGCGACCGCCACATCGACACGCCCTGCACCAGGTGGTCCCGGACGGTCTCGATCGGCAGCGGTGCGCCGCCCGCCGTCGGGTAGCCGTACTCGGTGGCCCAGATCTTCTTCGCGCCGTCCCCCCACCGGGTCATGATCGAGTGCAGGTACGCCAACTCGCCGCAGGCCGGCGACTCACCGGGCGGGCCGAACATGCTCCACCACCGGGCCACGCACTCCGGTTCGGCCGGCGCCTTGCCGTTGTTCCACGCCGGGTACGGGTGATGGGCCAGCGCGTCGAAGTCCGCCCCGTAGCCGTGGGCGTAGGCCCACTCGAGCCAGGCGCCGGACTCGTTCGGATTGCTGGTCGCCGTGTGCGGGGTGCCCGCCCCGGACGCGCCCGCGAGCACCGGGCACGACGGGCAGAGCGGCCGGATGGTCGCGGCGGCGAGCCGGACCAGTTGCCAGTACCGGGCCCGCCGGTCGCCGGCGTAGTTGCCGAAGCCCTCGTAGGCGCCGTCGACGGAGTTGTTCGGCTCGTTCCACACCTCGTAGGCGACCACCCGGTCGCCGACGTGGCGCACGGTCGCCTCGACGATCGCCGTCCAGTCCGCGTCGTCGGTCGGGAACCACTTGTCGGTCCCCGCATGGCCGCCGTTGGCCCAGGGCGGCGCGTACCCGAGCATGAGCAGCACCGGCAGCTGCCTGGCGGCGGCCGGGTTCAGCACGGCGTCCAGCCGCGTCCAGTCGGGAGCACAGGTGCGGCAGTCCTGCACGTCCCACCAGTTCAGGTCGACGCGCAGCAGCGGCCGACGGCCCGGCAGGTAGGAGACCATCTTGTCCAGCCGCTGCGGCAGCGCCGGGTCGAGCAGGCCGCCGCCCTCGGCGAAGCCGACGTCCCACCGGGTGAACGTGTCGGTGGCCGACACCGGGACCGGTCGGACACCGGTGGCCGGCACGCCGTGCAGCAGCGCCGCGAGCAGGGTGAGGGCGAGCAGCACCGGCAGCACGCGGGTGTGCCGGCGCGGCGGCGTCGCGGACGAGGTGGACGGTGGCGCGACAACCCGCATGACAAGCTCCCCGTGGCCACGCTCCACGGCGTCCGGGGAGCGACGGCGGTCAGCCTAGCGTTCGGGCGGGTTCCGGGCCGCCCCCGCGACGCCGACCGGGGACCGCCCGGCGACGGCTTCCCGCCGGGGCGACCGGGCCGTGCCCAGCAGATCCCGGGAGCGGCGGAGGAACTCCCGCTCGGCGACGTTGTCGGTGCACGCGATCGCCGCGTCGTAGGCGACCACCGCCTCGTCGGTCCGGTCGAGCCGGCGCAGCAGGTCGGCGCGGACCGCGTGCAGGACGTGGTACCCCGGCAGGTCGAGCCGGTCGAGCTCGGCCAGCGCGGCGGCCGGCCCGTGCACCTCGGCCAGCGCGACGGCCCGGTGAAGCGCCACCACCGGGCCGGGGGCGTACGCCAGGAGCTGGTCGTAGAGGGCGAGGATCTGCCGCCAGTCGGTGTCGGCGGCGGTCGGCGCGTCGCTGTGCACCGCGTTGATCGCGGCCTGGATCTGGTACGGGCCGGGCCGGTCCCGCCGCAGGCAGCGCCGCACCAGCGCCTGCCCCTCGCCGATCAGTGCCCGGTCCCACCGGGCCCGGTCCTGCGCGGGCAGCGGCACCAGCGTGCCGTCGGGCCCGGTCCGGGCGGCCCGCCGCGCGTCGGTGAGCAGCATCAGCGCGAGCAGCCCGAGCACCTCCGGCTCGTCCGGCATCAGCTCCGCCAGCAGCCGGCCGAGCCGCACGGCCTCGGCGCACAGCTCGTCGCGGACCAGTCGCTCTCCCGCGCTCGCGGTGTGCCCCTCGGTGAAGATCAGGTACACCACCGCCAGCACGGCCCGGAGCCGGTCGGGCAGGTCGGCGTCGCGGGGCACCCGGTACGGGATGCCGGCGTCGCGGATCTTCGCCTTGGCCCGGACCAGGCGCTGCGCCATGGTGCGCTCCGGCACCAGGAAGGCCCGGGCGATCTCGGCGGTGCGCAGACCGCCGAGCAGACGCAGGGTCAGCGCCACCCGGGCGGCCGGGGCGAGCGCCGGGTGGCAGCAGGTGAAGATCAGTCGGAGCCGGTCGTCGCGCACGGGTCCCTCCTCGGGCGGTGGCTCGGCGGCGTACCGCAGGGCGGCCTCGCGGTGCCGGTCCGCGCGCGACGCCTCGCGGCGCAGCCGGTCGACGGCCCGGTTCCGGGCGGTGGTGATGATCCAGCCCGCCGGGCTGGGCGGTACCCCGTCGCGCGGCCAGCGCGCGACGGCGACGGCGAACGCCTCCTGGACCGCCTCCTCGGCGAGGTCGATGTCGCCGAGGACGCGGACCAGGACGGCGACCGCGCGGCCGTACCCCTCCCGGAAGGCCCGTTCGACCTCGGTCATCCCTCGCCCTGGAACGGGCGGACCTCGATCGGCAGGGTGGTGGCCAGCGCGTACCGGCGGCCCCACGCCAGCGCGGCGTCGAGGTCGGGCGCGGTGATGATGGTGAAGCCGCCCAGGTACTCCTTGCCCTCCACGTACGGGCCGTCGGTGATCAGGACCTCGTCACCCTGCGGGCGGAGCACCGTGGCGGTCTCCGGCGCGTGCAGGCCGTTGCCGAACACCCAGCTGCCGGACTCGCGCAGCTCACGGCCGATCGCCGCCACCTCGCGCATCACCCCGGCCAGGAACTCCGGATCGGGCAGTTCCTCGCCGGCCGGCTGGTACATGCTGATCAGGTACTGCTTCACGCCGCCTCCTCGTCCCCGGGGCCCGTCGCGGCCCCCTCCACCCTCCACACGAACGGCCGCGCCCGGTATCGACACGCCGGGTGGGAAACTTCCGGCCGGATCGGGGTATGCGGGGCCGTGGCCGGCGACCGGGTGATCGTGGTGGGGGCCGGGTTCTCCGGCCTGGCCGCCGCGTCCGCGCTCGCCGGGGCCGGCGTCGAGGTGCAGGTGCTGGAGGCGCGCGACCGGGTGGGCGGGCGGACGCTGACCCGCCGGCTGCCCGACGGCGGCTGGTTGGATCTCGGCGCGCAGTGGATCGGCCCGACCCAGGACCGGATGTACGCCCTGGTCGCCGCGCACGGGCTGACCACCTTCCCGTCCCCGGCCGTGGGCCGCCCGACGGTGTGCTGGGCGGGCCGGCGGCTCGACACCGCGCCGGAGTCGGCGGGGCAGGTGTTCGCGACGCTGGACGGGCTGGCGGCGCAGGTGGACCCGGCGGCGCCCTGGCGGGCGGCGCGGGCCGCCGAGTGGGACCGACTGACCCTGGGCGGTTGGCTCGACGCCACCGCGCCCGACCCGGGCACCGCGCGCTACGTGGGCCGGCTGCTCGCCGGCGGGCTGCTGGCCGCCGGGGCGGACGAGGTGTCGCTGTTGCAGCTGCTGTTCTACCTGGCGGCCGGGGGCGGGACCGGGTCGTTGCTGGAGATGGCCGGCGGGGCCCAGCAGGACCGGATCGTGGGCGGTCCGGCGACGCTGGCCGAGCGGATGGCCGCCGCGCTGCCGGCCGGCAGCGTCCGGCTCGACCACCCGGTCGAGGAGATCGCCCACGACGGCACCGGGGTGCGGGTACGCGCGGGCGGGGAACCGCACATCGGCGCGGCGGTGGTGGTCGCGGTGGCGCCCGCGCTGGCCGGCCGGATCCGGTACGCGCCGCCGCTGCCGGCCCTGCGCGACGGGCTCACCCAGCGGATGCCGATGGGCTCGGCGTTCAAGGTGCACGCGCGCTACCCGGAGCCGTTCTGGCGGCCCGACGGCCGCTCCGGGGTCGCCACGACGGACGCCGGCCCGGTGACCGAGACGGTGGACAACAGCGTCCCCGGGTCACCGACCGGGGTGCTGACCGCGTTCAGCTACGGCGACGAGGCGCGCCAGTTGCGCCGGCTGCCGGTGGCGGCCCGCCGGGCGGCGCTGCTGGACGCCCTGGTCGCGCTCCACGGCCCGGCCGCCGCCCGCCCGGCCGACCTGGTCGAGTACGACTGGTCGGCCGATCCGTGGACCCGGGGCTGTTTCTGCGGGATGCTGACCCCCGGCTCGTGGTGTGACTACGGCCCGCAGCTGCGCCCGCCGGTGGGCCGGGTGCACTGGGCCGGCACCGAGACCGCGACCCGCTGGAGCGGCTACCTGGAGGGGGCGGTCGCCGCCGGCGAGCGGGCCGCCGCCGAGGTCATCGCCGCGCTGGGCTGAGCCCGCCCACACCCCCAGACAAAGAAAATCTTCCATGTATCTATTGCAGGAATTCTCCACCCTGTGACCTAATACTGACAGTTCCTTTCGTCCAACTCCCGCCGCCACGAGCGGCATCCCCCTGGGAGGAAAGATGCACCGTCGAATGCGTACGGCGCTGCGTGCGGCCGCCACCGCACTGCTCGCCACCGTCACCCTGACGGCCTCGGTCACCCTCGGCGCGGCACCCGCCAGCGCCGCCCCGGCCGGCCTGCCCGGCATGGACGTCTCCAGCTACCAGGGCAACGTGAACTGGTCCGCCGCCTGGAACAACGGCGCCCGGTTCGCGTACGTCAAGGCCACCGAGGGGACGTACTACACCAACGCCTACTTCGCCCAGCAGTACAACGGCTCCTACAACGTCGGCATGATCCGCGGGGCGTACCACTTCGCCCGCCCGGACACCACCAGCGGCGCCACCCAGGCCAACTACTTCGTCGACCACGGCGGCGGCTGGTCCCGGGACGGCAGGACCCTGCCCGGCGCGCTCGACATCGAGTACAACCCGTACGGCGCGACCTGTTACGGGCTGAGCCAGGCGTCGATGCGCAGCTGGATCGCCTCGTTCGTCAACCAGTACTACGCGCGCACCGGGCGCTGGGCGACCATCTACACCACCACCGACTGGTGGAGCACCTGCACCGGCAACACCTCGCAGTTCGCGTCGAACAACCCGCTGTGGATCGCCCGGTACTCCAGCAGCGTCGGCACCCTGCCGGCCGGTTGGGGCACGTACTCCTTCTGGCAGTGGGCCTCCTCCGGCACCTTCCCGGGTGACCAGAACGTCTGGAACGGCACCCTGGACCGGCTCAAGGTGCTGGCCTGCAACGGACCCTGCTGAGCCACCCGCCGGTGGCGGGCCGTGGGGGCCCGCCACCGGCGGCGTCCGTTCCCGCGAACAGGAGGCACCGATGTCCGTTCCCCTCTCCCGGCGGGCCGTGCTGCGCGGCGCGGTCCTGCTCGGCGCGGCCGGCGGGGCCGCCGCGCTGACCCAGCTCGGCGGCGACCACCCGGCCCGCGCCGCGGCCACCCGGGTGGACCAGCCGACGATCGCCAGCTGCGCGACCTGGGGCGCCCGCCCACCCTCGTCGGCGGTGACCGTGGTGCAGAGCCGACCCAACAAGATCATCATTCACCACACGGCGTTCCCGAACGCCACCGACTACAGCCTCGCCTACGCGTACCAGAACTCCCGCGACATCCAGAACCTGCACATGGACACCAACGGCTGGCTGGACTCCGGGCAGCACTTCACCAACAGCCGCGGCGGCCACCTCACCGAGGGCCGGCACGGCAGCCTCTACGCCCTGCTGCACGGGCAGACCATGGTGCAGGGCGCGCACTGCGTCGGGCAGAACAGCCAGGCCATCGGCATCGAGAACGACGGCACCTACCTCACCGTGCAGCCGCCGCAGGCACAGTGGGACAGCCTGATCTGGTTCTGCGCCTTCACCTGCCAGCAGTACGGCATCCCGTCGAGCGAGATCTACGGGCACCTGGACTTCAACAGCACCCAGTGTCCCGGCCTGCTGCACGACCGGCTGCCCGAGCTGCGCGGCGCCGTCGCCGCCCGACTCGGCGGCTGACCGCCGCCCCGGCGGCGTGCACCGCGCGCCGAATCCCGCCGGGCACCCCCACCGGCCGCGCGCTCGCACCGGATCCCGGATGTGGTGGCCTCGCCACCGGTCGGCGGCCACCGCAGCCGGGATCACGCGGGCGGTGGGCAGCCCGGGTCGCGCGGATGACGGAAAGCGGCCCGCCGGTGCCGGCGGTGCCGCAGCCTGGGAGCGTGGCGCAGCAACGGACAGCCGACGGCGGGCCGGACCCGCGTGCGCCGGTTTCCGACTGGTACGTCGCCCTGGACTCCGGACCGGACGGCCTGGACAGCGCCGAGGCGCGCCGCCGGCTGGGCACGTACGGACGAAACGAGCTGCGCCGGCAGCGGCGGCGCGGCTGGGGGCGGGAGGTTGCCCGGCAGGTCGGGCACCCGCTCGCACTGCTGCTCTGGGTGGCCGCCGCGCTGGCCTGGGTCGCCGGCACGCCCGCGCTGGCCGGGGCGATCCTGGTGGTGATCGCGCTGAACGCGCTCTTCGCCTCGGTGCAGGAGCGCCAGGCCGAGCGGGCGGTGGAGGCGCTGTCCCGCTACCTACCGAGGCGGGCCCGGGTCCACCGAGACGGGCGCTGGCAGGAGATCCCGACGGCGGAGATCGTGCCCGGCGACGTGCTGGCCGTCGCCGAGGGCGATCGGATCTCCGCGGACGCCCGGCTGGTCGAGGGGTCGGTGGAGGTCGACCTCGCCGCGCTGACCGGCGAGTCGGAGCCGGTCCACCGCTCGGCGGACGCACCGCCGGGCGAGGGCGGGCCGAGCGAGGCGGCCAACCTGGTCTTCAGCGGCACCAACTGCCTCGGTGGGCAGGCCCGGGCGCTGGTGCACGCCACCGGGATGCGCACCGAGCTGGGCCGGATCGCCGCCCTGTCGCAACGGGTCGGCCGGGAGGAGAGCCCGCTCGAGAAGCAGGTACGCCGGGTCGCCTGGCTGATCGCCGCGGTGGCGGTCGGCGCCGGGCTGGTGTTCTTCCCGATCGGGGTGTTCGCCGCCGGCATGCCGATCGGGGACGCCTTCGCGTTCGCCATCGGCCTGCTGGTCGCCAACGTGCCGGAAGGACTGCTGCCGACCATCACGCTCGCGCTGGCCGTCGGCGTACGCGGCCTGGCCCGGGTGGGCGCGGTGGTGAAGCGGCTCAGCGCCGTGGAGACGCTCGGCTCCACCGACGTGATCTGCACCGACAAGACCGGGACGCTGACCGAGAACCGGATGCGGGTGGTCGCCGTACGGGCTGCCGGGGAGCTGCACGACCCGGCGCCGGAACCGGGCGAGCGACCCGACCCGGCCCTGCGCGCGCTGGCGGTCGCGGTGGCCGCCTGCAACAACGCCGAGCGTGAGCGGGGCGACCCGACCGAGGTCGCCCCGCTGCGCTTCGCCGCCGACCTGGGCGTCACCGACCCGGGCCATCCCGGCCGGCGGGCGCAGTTCCCGTTCGACGCGACGCTGCGGCTGATGTCCACCGTCGACGACCATGCGGGGACCCTCTGGCTGCACACCAAGGGCGCGCCGGAGGCGGTGCTGGCCCGGTGTACCCGGGTGCTGACGGCCGATGGCGCGGACCGGCCGCTGGACGACGCGTACCGCCGGGAGCTGTCGGCGGCGGTGACCGCGCAGGCCGGGCAGGGCCGGCGGGTGCTCGGGGTGGCGCGGCGGCGGCTGGACGGGCTGCCGGCCCGGCGCGCGGAGGCCGAGCGGGAGCTGAGCTTCCTCGGTTTCGTGGCGATGGTGGACCCGCCCCGGCCGGAGGTGCCGGCGGCCGTCGCGCGCTGTCACACGGCGGGCATCCGGATCGTCATGGTCACCGGTGACCACGGGCTGACCGCGGCGGCGATCGCCCGCCAGGTCGGCATCGTGCACGGCGAGCCGACCGTGGTGACCGGCGACCAGCTCGACGCGATGTCGCCGGAGCGGCTGCGGGAACTGCTCGCGCGGGGGCGGGAGGTGGTCTTCGCCCGGGTCTCGCCGGAGGCGAAGCTGCACATCGCCGAGGCACTGCGGGCCAACCACGAGGTGGTCGCGATGACCGGGGACGGGGTGAACGACGCGCCGGCGCTGCGCCGGGCGGACATCGGGGTGGCGATGGGCCGCACCGGCACCGACGTGACCCGCGAGGCCGCCACCATGGTCCTCACCGACGACAACTTCGCCACCATCGTGGCGGCGGTCGCCGCGGGCCGCCGGGTCTACGACAACGTCCGCAAGTTCATCCTCTACATCTTCGCCCACGCCACCCCGGAGGTGGTGCCCTTCCTGGTCTTCGCGCTCTCCGCGGGGGCGGTGCCGCTGCCGCTGACCGTGCTGCAGATCCTCGCCATCGACCTGGGCACCGAGACGCTGCCCGCGCTCGCGCTGGGTCGGGAGCCGGCCGAGCCCGGGCTGATGGACCGGCCGCCCCGGCGACGCAGCGACCGGGTGGTCGACGGCCCGCTGCTGGCCCGGGCCTGGGGCTTTCTCGGGTTGATCTCGGCGGTACTGGTGCTGGCCGGGTTCTTCGTCGTGCTGCTGCGCGCGGGCTGGCGTCCGGGCGCGCCGACCGGCGCCGGCGCCCCGCTGCACCAGGCGTACCGGGAGGCGACCACGATGACCTTCCTGGGAATCGTGGCCTGCCAGGTCGGCACCGCGTTCGCGGCCCGGACCGAGCACGCCTCGCTGCGGGCGGTCGGGGTGTTCAGCAACCGGCTGCTGCTCTGGGGCATCGCCTTCGAGATCGGGTTCGCCGCGCTGATCGTCGGCGTGCCGCCGCTGCGCGAGGTCTTCGGCACCCGGCCGCCCGAGCCGGCCGTACTGGTCCTGCTGCTGGCGTACCCGCCGATCGTCTGGGGTGCCGACGAGCTGCGCCGCGCGGCGCGCCGACACCAACAGCACTCGCTTATATAAGTCGCATCTGATAGAAAGGGCGGGTGCACGCCTTCGACGTCCTGGGCGACCCGGTGCGCCGCCGGATCCTGGAGCTGCTGGCCCGGGGTGAACAGACCGCCGGCGCACTCGGCGCGACCGTTCAACAGGAGTTCGGGATCAGCCAGCCGGCCGTGTCGCAGCACCTGCGGGTGCTGCGGGAGAACGGCTTCACCACCGTGCGACCCGAGGGCACCCGCCGGCTCTACGCGGTGGACCCGGGCCCGCTGCGACAGGTCGACGAATGGCTGGCCGGCTTCCGCCGGTTCTGGACGCCGCCACTGGAGGCGCTCGCCACCGAACTGGCCCGCGGCCGCCGGGAGCGGCGACTGCCCGCGGGCGACACCGAGGAGAGGACACCATCATGATCGACGTGATCGGGCAGGTCAGCGAAGTGGAGCGGCAGCTCGGCAGCCGTACGCTCCCGGCCGGCGAGGCGCGGGTGATGACCATCAGCCAGACGTACGACGCGCCGGTGGCGGACGTCTGGGACGCGGTCACCAGCGCCGAACGGATCCCCCGCTGGTTCCTGCCGATCTCCGGCGAGCTGAAACTCGGCGGGCGCTACCAGTTCGAGGGCAACGCCGGGGGCACGGTGCAGCGCTGCGACCCGCCGCACGGCTTCGCCGCCACCTGGGAGATGGGCGGGGAGGTGAGCTGGATCGAGGTGCGCCTCACCGAGGCCGGCCCCGGGCGTACCCGGTTCGAGCTGGAGCACGTCGCGCACGTCGACGACCAGCGCTGGGCCGAGTACGGCCCGGGCGCGGTCGGCGTCGGCTGGGACGGCGCCCTGCTCGGGCTGGCGTCGCACCTGGCCGCCGACGGCAGCGGGATCGCCCCCGAGCAGGCCGTCGAGTGGATGGGCTCCGACGAGGGCCGCCGGTTCTTCACGCTGGCCAGCGAACGCTGGACCGAGGCGAGCATCGCCGCCGGCACCCCCGCCGACGAGGCCCGCGCCGCCGGCGACCGGACCACCGCCTTCTACACCGGAGCCCCCACCCCCTGACCGTCCGGTGCGCGGGCGACGGCGGCCGCCGCCCGCGCACCGTCCCCGGGTGGATCAGCGGAAGGTGTGCACCAGTTCGATCGGGCCGACGAGGTGCTGGTTGAACAGGTCCAGCTCCTCGGCGGGCACCCACAGCTCCAGGATGTCCCGGCCGCCGACCTGGCGGACCGGGTAGCGGGCGGCGAACTCGCGCTGCACCGCGAACCGGGTCACGTGACCGACGCCGGAGGCCGGGACGTTCCAGTCCCGGGCGATCATGATCGCGTACTCCTCGTTCAGCACCGGGTAGAAGATCGGCTGGTCCGGCAGCCGGGGCGGCCACGCGCGCCAGCCGGACGCCTCGACCAGCGCCAGCTCCTTCGGCCCGGTCGGCCGCCACAACGTCACGGTCTCCACGATCTGCCTCCTCTCCGAATCGGTCGGCGCAGGTTAGCGGCCCCGGCGGCGCTCGGGCCACCGGTTTCCACCCGCGCGGAACCGGCCGCACGAAACCGGGCGGCGGAATGTCGGTGCGGTCGACCAGAATGCCGATCATGTCGATCCGATCCGTCGCGGACCTGCTCGCGGCCCTCCAGTCGGGCCGGCGGGTGAAGTACCTCCACTTCTGGGGGCACCGCCCGCAGCGCGACGGCAGCGTGGGGGCGGGCTGCCTGAGCCAGTGGTGGCCGGCGCCGTTCACCGTGGACGGTCGCACGTACGCCACCGCCGAGCACTGGATGATGTGGCACAAGGCCACCCTCTTCGGCGACACCGGCACCGCCGCACGCATCCTCGAGGCCGGGCACCCGCAGCGGGCCAAGGCCCTCGGCCGGCAGGTGCGCGGCTTCGACGAGGCGACCTGGACCGCCCGCCGGTACGAGATCGTGGTGGCCGGCAGCGTGGCCAAGTTCGCCCAGCACGACGCGCTGCGCGCCTTCCTGCTGGGCACCGGGGACCGGGTGCTGGTGGAGGCCAGCCCGGTCGACCGGATCTGGGGCATCGGGCTGGCCGCCGACGACCCGCGCGCCGCCGACCCGGCCACCTGGCAGGGCCCGAACCTGCTCGGTTTCGCCCTGATGGCGGCTCGGGACGCCCTGGGCGAGGAGGCGGCGTGACGGCGCGGCAACTGCCCTCGGGCGACGAGATCCGCGCCCACCTGCGCACCGAGGTCAACCGCGCGCTGCGCCGCCCCGGCATGTACGGCGACGAGATGACGTTGATCATGCTCTGTCGTACCCTCGCCGTCGCCGAGGGGATCGAGGACGTCTGGCGGGCGGAGTACGACGCCCGGCACGACCTGGGCTGGTTCCCGCCGACCGGGGTGCTCGGCGCGGTCCGCCGGTTCCTGCCCGCCGGCCACCGCGCCTACGACGCCGTCGCCTCGATCTACGCCGGCTTCGCCCACCGGGTCGGCTGGCTCGAGGTGCGGCGCCGGCTGACCGACGGCGAGTACGACGAGATGCTGCGGGACCTGCCCGGCTGGGTGGCCGAGGACCGCACGGCGGCCGACGCGCTGGCCCGCTTCGGTCCGCCCTCGGTGCCGCCGGGCAGCACCAATCCCCGCTTCCCCCGCACCTGGCTCTACGTCGCCGGTCCGGACCGGCCGCCGCTGTTCCTCGACTTCTGGCCCCGGGAGGAGGAGCCGGAGGAGGACGGGCCGGTGCTGCTGCTGGCCCGCGAGGGCGGCCGGCCGTTCGGCGAGTCGTTCTGGTTCACCCCGCAGGGCCGGCGTCGGCGCCCCGCCGAGGACGACGACTGATCCGGCCGCCGCACCGCCGGGCGTCGACCGACCCGGCACCGGGCCAGGCGGACGGGTAACGTGCAACGGCGTGACCGGCGCACCGTACTCGCACTGCTCGTACTGCGGCTCGGCCTACCCGGCGGGAGCCGGCTGGCCACGGGTCTGCGCGGCCTGCGGCGAGACGGTGTGGCGCAACCCGACGCCGGTCGCGGTCGCGGTGCTGCCGGTCCGGACGCCGGACGGGCTCGGCGTGGTGGTCGTGCGCCGCGACATCGAACCGGCCCGGGGCGAGCTGGCGTTGCCGGGCGGGTTCGTCGAGTACGGCGAGGAGTGGTCCGAAGCGCTGGTGCGGGAGCTGCGCGAGGAAACCGGCCTGCGGGCCGAGGCCGCCGAGGCCCGGTTGTTCGCGGTGCACGGCGCGCCGGCCGGCGGCACCATGATGGTCTTCGGCGTGCTGCCCGAGCGGGCGCTGGGTGACCTGCCGCCCTCCGCGCCCACCGAGGAGGCCACCGAGTGGCTGGTCCTCACCGAGCCGGTCGAGCTGGCCTTCTCCACGCACACCCGGGTGCTGGCCGACTTCCTCGCCGACACGCGTCCCGCCTGACCGGCCCCGGTCGGTGGACACCGCCCGGCCGGCCCCGGCCGGCGGACACCGCCCGGCCGGCACCGGCCTGCGTCCCGGCCGGTGCCACGTGACCGCCGGCCCGGGCGGGCGACGACCGGCCCCGAACCGGGCCGGACACGTCGCCGACCCGGGACGACCGGTCACCGGCTCGACGGTGCCGGCACGGCGGCGAACGGCACGGCCGCCGGAGCGACCTCCGCCGGCTCGCCGGCCGGGTGCCGCCAGAGCCCGCGGCGGCGCAGGACGGGCAGCACCCCCTCGCCGAACCAGTACGCCTCCTCCAGGTGGGGATGCCCGCTGAGGACGAACTCGTCGATGCCGAGGGCGTGATATTCGGCGATCCGGTCGGCGACCTCGGTGTGGCTGCCCACCAGGGCGGTGCCCGCGCCACCCCGGACCAGCCCCACGCCGGCCCAGAGGTTGGGCGAGACCTCCAGGCCGTCCCGGGAGCCGCCGTGCAGCTCCAGCATCCGGCGCTGCCCCTCGGACTCGCTGCGCCGCAGCCCTTCCTGCACGGCCCGGACGTCGGCCTCGGCGATGCCGTCGAGCAGCCGGCGCGCCTGCGCCCACGCCTCGTCGGCGGTGTCCCGGGCGATCACGTGCAGCCGGATGCCGAAGCGCAGCTGGCGGCCGGCGGCCGCGGCCAGCCCACGGATCCAGTCGAGCTTGCCGGCCACCTGTGCCGGCGGCTCGCCCCAGGTGAGGTAGACGTCGCTGTGCCGTACCGCGACCGGCCCGGCGGCGGCCGACGACCCGCCGAAGTAGACCGGCGGCACCGGGTCGGGCAGCCGGCTCAGCCGGGCGTCCTCGACCCGCAGGTGCTCCCCGCGGTGGCTGACCGTCTCGCCCCGCCACAGCGCCCGGACCACCTGCAGGAACTCGTCGGTACGCGCGTACCGGCCGTCCTTGTCGAGGAAGTCGCCGTACGCGCGCTGCTCGGCCGACTCGCCGCCGGTGACGACGTTGAGCAGCAGCCGGCCACCGGAGAGGCGCTGGAAGGTGGCCGCCATCTGCGCGGCGAGGGTGGGTGAGAGCAGTCCGGGCCGGAAGGCGACCAGGAACTTGAGCCGCTCGGTGACCTCGGTGAGCATCGCGGTGCTGAGCCAGGCGTCCTCGCACCAGGCGCCGGTGGGGGTGAGCGCCCCGACGAAGCCGAGCTGTTCGGCGCTGCGGGCGATCTGCCCGAGGTAGGCGATGCTGGCCGGCCGGGCCCCGCCGGCGGTGCCGACGGGCACGCCGTGGCCGCCGCCCACGATGTCCCGGCTGTCGCCGTAGGTCGGCAGGAACCAGTGGAAGGTGAGCGTCATCGGGGAGCCTCCGGCGGGCGGTCCAGGGGCCGTCTCCTGAGGGGTGGGACGACCACCCGCACAGCCTACCCATAAAACCTATCGGGTTGGTAGGTTGCCCGCGATCGTCGACCCAGCCCGCTGTCGCCCTGCCGAGGAGCCCGCCATGCGTACCCCGTCCAGACCCGCCCTCCGCCGTCCCCGCCGCCTGGTGACCGCGCTGCTCACCGCCGTGGCGTTGGTGGCGGTCGCCGGGGTGGCCGCGTGCGGCGGCGACGCCGACGCCGCCGGCGGTGACAGCGAGCGTCCACTGCGGATCGGCTACCAGCGCTTCGGCGGACTGAGCCTGGTCAAGGCCCGCGACGCCGCCCCGGACGTGCAGTGGTCGCTGTTCGAGAGCGGGCCCGCGCTGACCGAGGCGCTCAAGGCCGGCTCGATCGACATCGGTCAGGTCGGCGAGGCCCCGCCGGTGTTCGCCGCCGCCGGGAAGATCCCGTTCGCCGTCATCGGCACCTCGCAGCCCGTGCCGCAGGGCGAGGCGGTGCTGGTCAAGGCCGACAGTCCCTACCGCAGCTTCGCCGACCTGCGCGGTCGCACGGTGGCCCTGAACAAGGGCTCCAACGTGCACTGGCTGCTGGTGAAGCTGCTCGCCGCGAACAAGATGACGCTCGCCGACATCAACGTGAAGTACCTCAAGCCGGCCGAGGGACGGCCCGCCTTCGACAACGGTCAGGTGGACGCCTGGATCATCTGGGACCCGTACTTCGCGCTCGCCGAGCAGCCCGGCGTCCGGGTGCTCGCCGACGCCACCGGCCTGACCGGCAACCGCGAGTACGTACTGGCCTCACCGGCCGCCGTGCGCGACCGCACCGACGACGTCCGGGCCTTCCTGCGGACCTACCGGCAGACCACCGACTGGGGCATCGCCCACCCCTCGGAGCGGGCCCGCGTCCTCGCCCCCGAACTGAAGATCCCGCTCGACGTGACCACCCGCGCGCTGGCCCGCAGCGCCAAGCCGCTCGCCCCGGTGACCCCCGCGATCGGCGCGGAACTACAGGCCATCGCGGACAGCTTCGTCGCCCTGAAACTGGTGCCCGGCCCGGTCGACATCGCCGGACGCGTCGACGACCGGTTCGCCACGGAGTTCCAGTGAGCGTCCCGACGCTGACCGGCGCGCCCCCCGCCACCGCCGCCCCGGTGCCGCACACCCGAGCGGAGCGACCGGCGCGGCGCTGGCGACGAGCGGTCAGCCCGGTCGTGCTCGTGCTCGGCTGGGAGGCCGCCGCGCGGGCCGGGCTGCTGCCGGCGGAGAAACTGCCCGCGCCCAGCGCGGTGCTCGGCACCGGGTGGCGGCTGACCCGGGACGGCACCCTCGCCGTGCACCTGCTCGACTCGCTGACCCGGGCCGGGCTCGGGCTGCTCATCGGCGGCGTGCTGGCGCTGCTGCTGGGCGCGGTGGCGGGGCTGGCCCGCGTCGGGGACGACGTCGTCGACCCGCCGGTGCAGATGGGCCGGATGCTGCCGCACCTCGGCCTGGTGCCGCTGTTGATCATCTGGGTCGGGATCGGTGAGTCGCTGAAGGTCACCCTGGTCGCGCTCGGCGCGTTCTTCCCGCTCTACTTCAACACGTACGCCGGCATCCGGGACATCGACGAGCGCCTGGTGGAGGCCGCCCGGTCCTGCGGCCTGGGCCCGGCGGCCCGGTTGCGGCACGTGGTGCTGCCCGGCGCGCTGCCCGCCCTGTTCCTCGGCCTGCGGCTGGCCATCGGGGCGGCCTGGCTGAGCCTCGTCGTCGGCGAGCAGGTCAACGCCCAGACCGGCGTCGGGTTCCTGATGATGGAGGCGCGCGAGTTCAGCCAGACCGACGTGGTCGTGCTGGGGCTGCTGATCTACGCCCTGCTCGGTCTGCTCTCCGACCTTGCCCTGCGCTGGCTGGAGAGGAGGATGTTGACATGGCGACGCGGACTGCGGGCGACCTGAGCACCGCCCGACCGGTGCTCACCGCCCGCGCCGTGACCCGGGCGTTCGGGGCCAGCGTCGTGCTGGCCGGCGTCGACCTCACCGTCGCCGCCGGCGAGACCGTGGCCCTGCTCGGCGGCAGCGGCTCCGGCAAGAGCACCCTGCTGCGCGTCCTGGCCGGCCTCGACGAGGAGGCCGGCGGCGAGTGGACCCGGCACGGCACGACCGCGGTGGTGTTCCAGGAACACCGGCTGCTGCCCTGGAAACGGGTGGCCGACAACGTCGCGCTCGGGCTCACCGGCCCGGACGTCGCCGGCCGGGTCGGGCGGGCGCTGGCCGAGGTCGGGCTCGCCGACCGGGGCCGGGCCTGGCCGGCCGAACTCTCCGGCGGGCAGGCGCAGCGGGTCGCGGTGGCCCGGGCCCTGGTCCGCGAACCCGACCTGCTGCTGCTCGACGAGCCGTTCGGCGCGCTGGACGCGCTGACCCGGCTGCGCATGCAGGGACTGCTGCGCCGGCTGCGCGCCGAGCACGGCTTCGCCGCGCTGCTGGTCACCCACGACGTGGAGGAGGCGCTGCTGCTCGCCGACCGGGTCCTGCTCCTGGACGGCGGGATCATCGCCGACCAGGTGCCCGTCGACCTCGGTCCGTCCCCCGGCCCCGACGACCCCGCCTTCGGCGCGCTGCGCCGACGGCTGCTCGACCGTCTCGGCGTACCCGCCCCCTGAGCACACCGGAGAGCTGATGACCCGCTGGACCCCCGACCCGAGCTTCTACCCGTCCCCCCGCGAGGCGGCCGGCGCGCCGGCCGAGAAGCTGGCGTACGTCGCCGCGTTCGACCGCGCCGGGCAGCAACCGGACGCCATCGCGGTGCTCGACACCGACCCCGACTCCGACACGTACGGGCAGGTGGTGGGCTGGACCGAGCTGCCCTCCACCGGCGACGAGCTGCACCACTTCGGCTGGAACGCGTGCAGCAGCGCGCTCTGCCCGACCGCGCCGCACCCGCACGTCGAACGGCGCTACCTGATCGTGCCGGGCCTGCGGTCGTCCCGGATCCACGTGCTGGACACGAAGCCCGACCCGCGCCGGCCGACGCTGGTGAAGGTGATCGAGGCCGACGAGCTGGGCAAGCGGGCCGGCTACTCCCGCCCGCACACCGTGCACTGCGGACCGGACGGCATCTACGTCTCCGCCCTCGGCGGCGCCGACGGCCAGGAGGGGCCGGGCGGCATCGCCGTGCTCGACCACACCTCGTTCGAGGTACGCGGAGCCTGGGAGGCCGACCGGGGCCCGCAGTTCCTGGCGTACGACTTCTGGTGGCACTACACCCAGGACGTGCTGGTCACCAGCGAGTGGGGCACCCCGGCGATGATCGAGGACGGGATCGTCGGTGAGCTGCTGCTCGGCCGCCGCTACGGGCACGCCATCCACTTCTGGGACCTGGCGAAGCGCCGGCACGTGCAGCGCGTCGACCTCGGCGACCAGTACCAGATGCCGCTCGAACTGCGTCCGGCGCACGACCCGACGAAGTCGTACGGGTTCGTCGGCGTGGTGATCAGCGTCGAGGACCTCTCCGCGTCGATCTGGGTGTGGCACCGCGACGGCGACGCCTGGGCGGTGACCAAGGTGATCGACATCCCGGCCGAGCCGGCCGCCCCGGACGCGCTGCCCGACCTGCTCAAGCCCTTCGGCGCGGTGCCGCCCCTGGTCACCGACATCGACCTGTCGGTGGACGACCGGTTCCTCTACGTCTCCTGCTGGGGCACCGGTGAGCTGCTCCAGTACGACGTCAGCGACCCGTTCCACCCGGTCCAGGTCGGTGCGGTACGCCTCGGCGGCATCGTGGGCCGGACCCCGCACCCCGCCTTCCCCGACGAGCCGCTCTCCGGCGGCCCGCAGATGGTGGAGATCAGCCGCGACGGCCACCGGGTCTACGTCAGCAACTCCCTCTACGGCTCCTGGGACGACCAGTTCTACCCCGACGGGGTGGGCGCCTGGGTGGCGAAGCTGGACGTCGACCCCGAGCGCGGCGGGCTCACCCCGGACCCCCGGTTCTTCCCGCGCGGGGCGGACTTCCGGGGGCGACGCGTACACCAGACCCGGCTGGAGGGCGGGGACGCCTCCTCCGACTCGTACTGCTTCCCGTGACCGGCGCGACCTGGTTGACGCTGGCCGGCCTCGGCGCGTTCCACGGCCTGAACCCGGCGATGGGCTGGCTCTTCGCGGTCGCCCGGGGCCTGCAGGAGCGCCGCCGCGCGGCGCTGCTGCGGGCCCTGCCGCCGATCGCCGCCGGCCACCTGGCCTCGGTCGCGGTGATCGCCGCGCTGGTCAGCGCCACCCGCTCGGTGGCGGCGAGCACCGCCGTCGCGGTCGTCGGCGGGGCGTTGCTGGTCGGTTTCGGCCTCTGGCGGCTGCTCTCCGAGCGGCACTTCCGCTGGGCCGGCATGCGGCTCTCCCCCGCTCAGCTCACCGGCTGGTCGTTCCTGATGTCGTCGGCACACGGGGCGGGGCTGATGCTGCTGCCGGTGCTGCTGGCCGAGCCGGCGGTGACCGCCGGCCCGCACGCCGGGCACCTCGCCGCCGCGCCGGCCGGGGCGCTGACCGGCCTGGCCGCCGCCGGGGTGCACACCGTGGCGATGCTCGCCGTCGCGCTGGCGGTCGCCGTCGTGGTGTACGAGGTGCTCGGCGTGGGCGTGCTGCGCCGGGCCTGGTTCAACGTCGACCGGCTCTGGGCCGGGGTGCTGGTGGCGGCCGGGGTGGTGACGCTGATCGCCGCGACCTGAGCCTGCTGACCTGCGTCGGATCGACGGGCCTCCCACTGGTTGGATGGGGTTCGGCAGCGTCGCCGAACCGGAGGTCAGCCATGTCCCGTACCCCGTCGCCCGAGGAGACCGACCACGACGGCCGCCGGGCCCGGCAGTGGCTGGCCGGCCGCGCCCACTGCCCCGGCGTCGCCCGCGACGACCTGCTGGAGCTGGGTTCCGCGATGGCCGCGCTGACCGCCGCCGCGGCGGAACGCGAACCGGTGGCGGTGACCCCGGCCCCGGTCGGCGTGGACCCGGGCGCACCGATCGCGAAGCCGCTCCGGCCCGACCTGCTGCGCCCGCTGGAGACCAACGCGGAGATGCGCTGGGCGGCGATGGCCGGCCAGGGGTACGTGGTGCCGAACGACCGCTTCTTCGTCCGCAACCACACCCGCTCGCCCCGGCTCGACGCCCGCAGCTGGCGACTGCGCCTGTTCGGCACCGGCCTGGCCGGCGCACCCACCCGCGACGACCCGGTCGAGTTCGACCTCGACGAGCTGCGCCGGCTGCCCGCCGAGGAGAGCACCGCGCTGCTGGAGTGCGCCGGCAACGGGCGGCGCTTCTTCGCCGACCAGCAGGACGAGCACCCGCCCGGGGTGGCCTGGGACCTGGGCGGCGTCGGGGTGGCCCGCTGGCGGGGCGTCCGGCTGGGCGCCGTGCTGCGCCGGGCCGGGCTCACCGCCGACGCGGTCGACGTGATGCCCGAGGGGCTCGACCCGCACTACGTGACCGGCGGGGTGGACCTGGGTCCGGTCCGCCGCCCGCTGCCGGTGGCGAAGGCCCTCGACGACGTGCTGCTCGCGTACGAGATGAACGGGGAGCCGCTGGGCGTCGACCACGGCTTCCCGGTGCGGGTGGTGGTGCCCGGCTGGATCGGCATCGCCTCGATCAAGTGGGTCGGCCCGATCGAGGTCTCGGCCACCCCGCTGTTCTCGCCGTGGAACACCCGGTTCTACCGGATGTTCGGGCCGGGCCGGCCGGCCGACGGCGCCGACCTCGGCGCCCAGTGCGTGAAGAGCGCCTTCGAGCTGGCCTGGGACGCCCGGGTGCCGGCCGGCACCCAGGTGCTGCTGCGCGGCCGGTCCTGGTCGGGGGCGGGGCCGATCGCGCGGGTCGAGGTGGACACCGGCGACGGCTGGCGGCCGGCCGACCTGGTCGCCGCCGACCGGGGCGGCCCCTGGCAGCGCTGGACGGTCCGCTGGCGGCCGATGACGCCCGGCCGGTGCGTGCTGCGCGCCCGGGCCACCGACGTCACCGGGGCCGGTCAACCCGACCGGGCCGACCGCAACGACCTCGGGTACCTCTTCGACGCGGTGGTGCGCCACCCGGTCACGGTGCGCTGAGGCAGGTCAGGGCCGCAGGTAGCCGGGTGGCACCGCGTCGGTCAGCCAGACCCCGTTGTCGCTGCGGTGGAAGACGAACCCGTCCGCCGCCATCGCGGCCGCCGCGACGGTCAGCACCACCACCGTGCCACCGCGCCGGGAGCCGACCCGGCGGGCCGTCGCCACGTCCGGCGACAGGTGTACGTGGTGGCGGCGCCCCCGCCGCAGCCCCTCGGCACGGATCGCCGCCAACACGCTGTCGCTGGTGCCGTGGAAGAGCAGCTCGGGCGGGTCGGCCGGGGCCAGACCCAGGTCGACCGGGACGGAGTGGCCCTGGCTGGCCCGGATCCGGTCGGCCCCGTCCGCCCCGGCGGACACCGCGAACCGTTGCTTGTCGTTCCCGGCGACCACCGCGTCGAGGTCGGCGCGGGTGATCCGCAGGGCGGCGAGCAGGTCGTCGACGGGCACCCAGCCGGCGCGGTCGAGGGTCAGCCCGAAGCGGTCCGGCCGGTGCCGCAGGGCCAGCGACATCCGCTTGCTGACCCGGACCAGGTCACGATGATCCACGCCGTTCAGTGTGGCGCACCGCCCGGACCGGGGCGACCGATATCGGCGGGCCGCCGGCAGCACGGATTCCCTTGTGGAGGGCGGCGGTCAGGCCGCGGCCCGCTCGGCGACCGGACGGCGGCGCCGGGCGGCGTCGAGGGCGGGCGGCGTCCACACCCCGTCCGGCCGGTAGAGGTTCACCCCGGGCGGGACGATCTCGTCGATCCGGTCCAGCACCGCGTCCTCCAGGGTGAGCGACGCGCCCGTCAGCAGGCTCTCCAGCTGGTCCATGGTGCGCGGGCCGATGATTGCCGAGCTGACCGCGGGATGCGCCACGGCGAACGCGACGGCCAGCTCGGGCAGGGTGCAGCCCACCTCGTCGGCGAGCGCCGACAGCCGCTCCACCGCCGCGTACTTGGCCGCGTTGCCGGGCAGCGCCGGGTCGAAGCGGGCCGGCGTACGGGCCGGCCGGCCGGTGCTCAGGTCCACCGCGCGGCCCTGCCGGTAGCGGCCGGAGAGGAACCCGGAGGCCAGCGGGGACCAGACCAGCACCCCCATCCCGTACCGCTGGCAGACCGGCAGCACCGAGCTCTCGACGCCCCGGGCCACGATCGAGTACGGCGGCTGCTCGGTGCGGAACCGCCCGAGCGCGCGCCGCTCGGCGACGTGGTGCGACTCGACGATCTCCTCCGCCGGGAAGGTCGAACAGCCGAACGCCCCGATCTTGCCTTCCCGGACCAGGTCGGTCAGCGCGCCCAGGGTCTCCTCGACGTCGGTGGTGTGGTCGGGGCGGTGCACCTGGTAGAGGTCGATCCGGTCGGTGCCGAGCCGGCGCAGGCTCTCCTCGACCGCCCGGACGATCCAGCGTCGCGAGTTGCCGCCCCGGTTCGGGCCCGCCCCCATCGGGAAGTGCACCTTGGTGGCGAGGACCACGTCGTCGCGGCGGCCCTTGAGCGCCTTGCCGACGATCACCTCCGACTCGCCGGCGGAGTACATGTCGGCGGTGTCGACGACGTTGACGCCCCGGTCGAGTGCGGCGTGCACGATGCGTACGCAGTCGTCGTGGTCGGGGTTGCCGACCGCGCCGAACATCATCGTGCCGAGACAGTGGACGCTCACCTGGATGCCGGTGCCGCCGAGGACGCGGTAGCGCACGGGGTGCTCCCTGGGGGGTACGCCGCGCTGACCGGGCGGCGGCCGGTCCCCGGACGCTAGGTGTTCGAGCGCACTCGAGGTCAAGGCCAGGCCACCCGTCGAACAGGTGTCCCAACGGCGCTCCCGAGGGGTGGGGCGTTCCCGGGTCGCGTCGCGCGTACCGGCGCCGGGTGGCAGGCTGGTGGGGTCGCCGGCAGCGGGGCGACGACGGCCCGCTGGCACACCCCGTCGTGAAGGAGAAGATCGACCCGATGGCAGTGGACGTCACCACCACGGACGAATGGCAGGCGCTGCGCAAGCACGCCGAGGCGATGCGCGGCACGCACCTGCGGGAGCTGTTCGCCACCGACGGGCAGCGGGGCGAGCGACTCACCGGTGACGTCGCCGACCTGCACGTGGACTACAGCAAGAACCTGGTCACCGACGAGACCATCGCTCTGCTCACCGCGCTGGCCGGCCGGGTGCGGCTGACCGACCGGATCGCCGCCATGTTCGCCGGCGCGCACATCAACTCCACCGAGGACCGGGCCGTGCTGCACACCGCGCTGCGGCTGCCGCGGGACGCCGCGCTGGAGGTGGACGGGCAGGACGTGGTCGCCGACGTGCACGCCGTGCTGGACCGGATGTCGGCCTTCGCCGAGCGGGTCCGCTCCGGTGCGTGGCGCGGGCACACCGGGGAGCGGATCAGCACGGTGGTCAACATCGGCATCGGCGGCTCCGACCTGGGGCCGGTGATGGCGTACGAGGCGCTCAAGGCGTACCGGGACGCCGGCATCACCTGCCGGTTCGTGTCCAACATCGACCCGACCGACATCCACGACAAGACCGCCGACCTGGACCCGGCGAGCACCCTGTTCGTGGTGGTCTCCAAGACCTTCTCCACCCAGGAGACCCTCGCCAACGCCGACCAGGCGCGCCGCTGGCTGCTCGCCGGCCTGGACGCCGACGACGACGCCGTGGCCCGGCACTTCGTCGCGGTGAGCACCAACGAGCAGCGGGTCCGTGACTTCGGCATCGACCCGGAGAACATGTTCGGCTTCTGGGACTGGGTGGGCGGGCGCTACTCGCTGCCGTCGGCGGTCGGCCTGTCGGTGATGCTGGCGATCGGCCCGGAGCGGTTCCGGGAGCTGCTGGCCGGCTACCACGCCGTCGACGAGCACTTCCGCAGCACGCCGGTGGAGCGCAACGTGCCGGCGCTGCTGGGCCTGCTCAACGTCTGGTACACGGACTTCCTCGACGCGCAGACGCATGCGGTGCTGCCCTACTCCCAGTACCTGCACCGGTTCCCGGCCTACCTGCAGCAGCTCACCATGGAGAGCAACGGCAAGTCGGTGACCGTCGAGGGCGCCCCGGTGACGTACCCGACCGGGGAGATCTTCTGGGGCGAGCCCGGCACCAACGGCCAGCACGCCTTCTACCAGCTGATCCACCAGGGCACCCGGCTGGTCCCGGCGGACTTCATCGCGTTCAGCCAGCCCAACCACGGCCTCGGCGACATGCACGACCTGTTCATGTCGAACTTCTTCGCGCAGACCGCGGCGCTGGCCTTCGGCCGGACCAAGGAGCAGGTGGAGGCGGAGGGGACGGCCGCCGCGGTGGTGCCGCACCGGGTGATGCCGGGCAACCACCCGACCACCTCGATCATCGCGCCGAAGCTCACCCCGTCGACGCTGGGCCAGCTGATCGCGCTCTACGAGCACATCGTCTTCACCGAGGCCGCGGTCTGGGACATCAACGCGTTCGACCAGTGGGGGGTGGAGCTGGGCAAGGTGATGGCGAACCAGCTCGCCCCGAAGCTGACCGGCGGCACGCCGGACCTGGGCGACGTCGACTCGTCGACCGCGGCGCTGATCCGCCGCTACCGGGCCCAGCGCGGCCGGGACTGACCGGTACGCCGGTGGCGGCGGCCGCTGGGTCGTCGCCACCGGACCGCCGGTCGGGCCGGCGGCGTGGGCACCGCCGGGTCAGGCGCCGGACCGGACCGGCGCGAGCGACTCGGTCAGTCGGCGAGCAGGTCGGCGTGGGCGGCGCGCAGGCGGGCCAGCGTCGGGTCGCCGGCCGGGGCGCGACGGTCCAGTTCGGCCCACACCTCGGCGAGGGCGTCGGCGAACGCCCGCCGCTCGGCGGCGTGCCGCCGGCTGCTCTGCCGGTGCAGCTCCTCCAGGCGGCGGGCCCACCCGGCGCTGATCGTGGCGATCCGGTCGGCGTCGGCCCGGGCCTGCGCCGCCGTGCGGGCGGCGGCCGCGGGGACGATCGCCGCGATCGGGCGGGAATCGCCGTCGCGGGTGACGACGGTGACGGTGTCGGTCAGCTCGGCGAGGGCGACGAGCTGGGTGAGCCGGGTGCGGATCTCGCGCAGCGGCAGGGTTCGCGGCTGGGGGGACCGGTCGGCCAGAGCGGGGGCAGCCATGGACACATGTTCACGTCCGGGTATGACAAAACCGCGGACGTGACCGGCGGTCAGGCCGTCCACTCCGGGGCGAGCACCGACCAGACCTCCATGTCCGCCCGGCCGTCGGGGCCGGGGGCCGCCGCCCGCAACACGCCGTCGCGGCGCATGCCCAACCGTCGGGCGACGGCGATGCTGCGCTCGTTGCCGGCCTTGGTGACCCACTCGACCCGGTGGATGCCCCGGTCCCGGACCGCCCAGTCGATGACCACCCGGGCGGCGCGGGTGACCAGGCCCTGCCCCTCGGCCGCCGGCTCCAGCCAGCACCCGGCCTCGCAGACGCCGCTGGTGGTGTCGAAGGAGACGAAGAGCACCCCGCCGACCAGCGTGCCGCGCTGCCAGATGCCCCAGATGCCGCCGCCGTCGCGCGCCCAGCGGTCGGCGTAGTTCTGCAGGACGCGGCGGGCCGACTCGGCGTCGGTGGCGACGAACGAGGCGCCCACCCACGGGGAGATGTGCTCCCGGCACCGGTCGAGGTTGGCGAGGAACTCGCCGGAGTGCCACGGCTCGAGGGGCCGCAGCTCGGCGTCGTCGGTCAGGGGACGGGCGAACACACAGAGGAAGCTAGCAGGCCGGACAGGGTTTGTCGGTCCGTCGCCCTACGGTGTGCGCCGTGAACGCCGTCCAGACGTACCGATACCTCCAGCCGTCCGCGTTGCGCCCCGCCGGTCTCGATCTGCAGACCTGCGGCGGGCCGGCGGCCAATCCGCGCTTCTTCGCCGGCTTCCTCACCGCGCCCGTCGCCGCGGCCGCGGGGCTGCTGGCCGTCGCCGAGGTGGCCCGTACCCGCTATCACCAACCGGTCAACCCGGCCAGTCTGGACCCGGTGGTGACCGGCAGCCGGGGTGGCCTGCGGTTCGAGTCCTTCTCGGGCTGCTGCGGCGTCTACGCCCGGCTGGACGTCCTCCCGGCCGGCCTCGACGGCGAGGTCGCCGGGCACGGCACGACCAACGTGGACGTCAACCCGCCGCTGCGCGAGGCGCTGGCCCGGGTCGGCGGGATCGAACCGCTGCACGTGGCGGTCGGCCCGGACGACCTGACGGTCTCCACCATGGACGGGGCGGTGGTCGAGAAGAAGGTGCCGCTGCCCGGTCGGTGGCTACGCGGCTTCGCCGAGGTGCAGGTGCTCACCGCCGGCTTCGAGCCGCGCGCCGAGATCCCGGCCGGCGAGGCCGCGGCGTTCCTGCGCCGGCTGCCGGCCGCCGGTGACCGCAGCGTGCTCTGGGCGGTGCCCGCCGGGCGTACGCTGCGGCTCACCTCGCGGCCGACGCCCGGCGCGGTCTGCCTGGCCGGGGCGGGCCGGCTGGCCGCGCTGCGTGGTCTGCTCCGGCACGCGCGCACCCTGCGGGTCTACGGCCCCGCGGTGCGCGCCGGCTCGCCCGCCGTGCCGAGCACCTGGGAGCTGGACACCGGCGCGATGCGGCTCTCGCTGACCCTCTCCCCCGAGCCCTACCGGGGCTTCTCCGGCGAGGGCGCCGCGCTGCTGGCGCTCGCCGGGGACGACGTGCTCGACGACGCGGAGCTGGTCGGCGCCCTGCTCTCCTGGGACCCGACGATCGACGTGGCCGCGCTCGCCGACGCCGCCGGCCTGCCCGACGCCCGGGTACGCGCCGCGCTGGCCCAGCTCGGCACCGCCGGCCGGGTCGGGTACGACGTGGCGGAGGCGGCCTACTTCCACCGGGTGATGCCCTACGACGCCGGCCGGGCGGAGCGGGACAACCCCCGCCTGCTCGGGGCGCGGGCGCTGGTCGAGCGGGGTGCCGTCGAGCGGGACGGCGAGCACGCCACGGTGCGCAGCGGCGAGGAGCGCTACCGGGTGCGCCGGCAGCCGGACGGGTCCTACACCTGTTCCTGCCGGTGGTGGGCGCGGCACCGGGGGCAACGTGGCCCGTGCCGGCACGCGCTGGCCGTGTCGATGGTCGCGGCGCCGGCGGAGGTGCCGGCGTGAGCGCCGTCTTCGCCGACCTGGTCCGGGGCGACGTACCCGCGGTCCGGTCGTTCCTGTCCGGGCTGGACGAGCCGGCCCGCCGCGCGCTCGGCGACGAGCTGGTCGACCACGTCCGGCGGCGGCGCGACAACTGGTGGTGGGGTGCGGAGGCGACCGCCCTGGCGGTGGCGGCGGTGGGCACGCTCAGCACCCCGGCGAAGGCGGCGGCGCTACTGGGCCGCCGGTCGGTCTTCCTGCGCGACGCCGCACCCGACCCGGTGGTCGAGACGGCCCGCGAGCGGGGCGTGACCTGGCTGGCGGAGCTGGCGTACCGGTTGGCCGACCGGCTGCCCCGCACCGAGCCGCTCGACGGCTGGCGGTTCGTGGCGGGGCTGCTGACGGCGGAGAAGGCCGCCCCGCCGACCGGCGACACCTTCGTCGCCGGGTGGGCGGCCGACCTGTGGTGGCCTCCCGTGGACCGGTGCCGGCTGCCGGTACTCGACCGGCTGCGCGCCGACCCGTTCCTGGCGGCGCTGCTGCCCCGGCTGTTCGAGGTGGACGGCGTCGGGCTCGCGCTGGACCGGGGTGGGGTCGGGGACGACCGGGACGCCCTGCCACGGGCGCTGGTCGCGCTGGCGACGGAGGGACGGCTGGACCGGGTGGTGCTGCTCGACGGCGTGCTCGGTCGGCTGCTGCGCGGCGACCGGCCGGCCGCGCTGCGCCCGTTCCTCGCCCTGCACGACCTGCTGGCCCCGACGTCGGCGGAGGTCGCGCCCCGGTCGGCGGCGTACCTGCGGCTGCTCGCCGACGCGCCGGGCCGGGTGGCCGCGACGGCGCAGCGGACGCTGCGCGAGCACCCCGGGGCGGTGGAGCTGCCGGCCCTGCTGGACCGCGCCGGCACGGTGCTCGGTCGACCCGAGAAGGCGCTGGTGAAGGCCCAGTTGTCCTGGCTGGACCGGCTCGCCCGGCAGCGGCCGGAGCAGGCGGCGGAGATCGGCGCGGTCCTCGCGCTGGGCGCCGCGCACCCCGCCGCCGAGCTGCGGGACCGGGCGACGGACCTGGCCCGGCGGCACGGCCACCGGCCGGCCGCCCCGGTCACCGTGACGGTGGCCCGCGACGACCTGCCACCGCCGGTGCCGGCCGCCGCCGCACTGCCGCCGGTCACCGACACCGACGAACTGGTCGAGGAGGTGGCCGCGCTGCTCGGCGACCACCGTCGCCCGGCGCCGCTGGTCGAGCGGGTGCTCGACGGCCTGGTCCGGGTGGCGACCACGGACCGGGCGCGGCTGGCGGACGCCCTGCTGCCGGTGCTGCGGCGGCACCACCTGGGCGAGTTCGACCACATGTGGTCGGTGTTCAACCTGCACGTGCAGCTGGACCGGGTGCTGCTGGCCGCGGCCGGCGCGGAGGTCGGGGTGCGCCGCGACGAGTGGGCCGGGGTGCTCGCCGAGTCGGTACGGCGGGTGCCGCTCCCGTTCCGGCGCCGGTCGACGGTCGAGACGCCACGCCGGCCGGCGGTCACCCAGCTGTACTGCGCCCGGCTCGCCGAGATCGGGCAACGGCTGGACGGCCGGGACGACCCGGGTCTGCTCGCCGCGCCCACCTCGAGCACCGGCGCGGTCGACCCGACGGTCCTCTACGAGCGGCTCGCCGCGCTCGGCGACCGGCCGGTCTGGCGGTGGGACCTGACCCAGGCGCTGCTGCGGCTGCCCGCCGGCCCCGACGAGGTGCTGGCGGCGCGGGCGGCGGCGCTCGGTACGACCGCCGGTGACGAGCTGGCCGGCTGGCTGCGCGGGGACGCGCTGCCCGCACCGGTCCAGCGGGTGGTGACGGTCGGCCGGCGGGACCGGCACGGCGACTACGACTGGTACCACGACCGGCTGCCGGAGCAGCGGACGGTGGTCACCGCGACGCCGCCGGAGGGGGTGGTGGATCCGCTCGGGCTGCTGACCGTTCGGGCGTACCCGGTCGGGCGGGGCAGCCACGGCGGGGACGACGGCCTCTGGCCGGCCCTGTTGCCGGGATACCGGGGGCTGGTCGCCGCGCACCTGCTGCCGGAGATCGCCGGCGCGGCGCAGGAGGACGCCCGGGAGGGCGCGACGGTGCTGCCGCTGCTGGCGGAGTGCACCGGTGCGGGCGGGCCGGCGCTGGACCTGGCGTTGGCGTACGGGCTCTGCGCCCGGCACGAGGTGGATCGGGTGGCCGCGCTGGATGCCCTGCTGATGCTCGCTGCCGCTGGCGACCTGGACGCGCCGGCGGTCGGGGCGCGGCTGGGCGAGCTGGCCGCGACCGGGCAGGTGATCCTGACCCGGGCGGCCACCCCGCTGCGGGACGCGGTGGCCGCGGGCGCGCCGCTGAGCACCTGGCGGCTGCTCGCCGCGGCGCTGCCGCCGCTGCTGGCCGTGCCGGCGCCGCCGCGCGGCACCCCGGACCTGCTCACCCTGGCGGCGGAGACCGCGACCACGACGGGGGTACGGCTGGACGTGCCGGGCCTGGCCGACGTGGTGGCCCGGGGCGGCGGCACCCGACTGGTCACCGAGGCGCGCCGCCTCACCGCCGCCCTCACCCCCTGACCACCCCACCCCTGACCACCCCACCCCTGACCACCCCGCCACCCCGGTGCCCGCCCCGCCCCGCCCGCCCCGCCGACCCGCCCCACCGGCCCGGTGCCCCCTAATTCACGGAAAGAGTGGCTTTCCGGCCCGTCGTGACCACTCTTTCCGTGAATTAGCGGGGCGGGGTGAGCGGGGTGGGTGGGGTGGGGTGGGTCAGGGGTGCATTTCGTAGGTGTCGGAGAGGGCGACGACGCGGGCCCAGACCCGGGCGGCGCGGTCGGGGTCGGGGACGGGGCGGCGGACGTGGGCGAGCGCCCCGGCGGCCTGCGCGTCGGTGGTGGCGCTCTTGCCGTGCAGCTCGGTGGCGTGGCCGGAGAAGTCGCGGACCAGCAGGTCGAAGATCTCGTCGAGCAGGTCGGCGTCGAGGCCGGTCAGCTCGGCCTGCTCCAGGATCAGCTGGCCGTAGACGACCAGCGCGAAGAGCTGGCCGAGGACCAGCAGGAAGTCCAGGTCCCGCTGCTGGGCCTCGTCGGGGGCGTGCGCGGCCAGCAGGGCGCAGAGCCCGTCGGCCTGTTCGCGGAACCGGGCCACGTTGGGCACCCGGGAGTGCGCGTCGTACGGGGCGCGCCAGTCGTGGAACCGGATCGCGCCGAGACCCCGGGCGGGGCCCTGCCGGAACAGGAACTCGTCGTCGGCCGGGTCGTGGCGGGTCGGCACCGGCGGGTGCTCGGCCGGCCGGAACAGGTAGTTCGGCATGAACTTGAGGATCAGCGCCAGGTTGACGTGCACCGTCCCCTCCAGCTTCGGCAGGCCGCGGATGTCCTTGGCGGCCTTGTCGAAGTAGGTGTCGGCCTCGAAGCCCTTGGCGGCGATCACGTCCCAGAGCAGGTCGATGACCTTCTCGCCCTCGGTGGTGACCTTCATCTTGGTCATCGGGTTGAACAGCAGGTACCGCCGGTCGTCCGGGCCGGCCGAGCGGAAGTAGTCGACCGCCCGGTCGCTGAACAGCTTCATCGCCACCAGCCGGGCGTACGCGTCGGTCAGCTCGCGGCGCACGTGCGGGAAGTCGGTCACCCGCCGGCCGTACAGGATCCGCTGGTGGGCGTGGGTGACCGCCTCGTACATGGCGTGTTCGCAGATGCCGATGGAGGCGGTGCAGAGGTTGAACTTGCCGACGTTGACGGTGTTCAGCGCGGCGTCGAAGGCGGCCTGCCCGGTGTGCAGCACGTCCTCGGCGCGCACCGGGTAGTCCTCCAGCCGGAACTCGCTGACGTACATCTGCGCGTTGACCACGTTGCGCACCAGCCGGTACGCGGGGTGCCGGCTGTCGGCGGCGAAGAAGACGTACCCCTCGGGGCCCTCGACGTCGGTGCGGCGGCCGAAGACCGAGACCAGCCCGGCGACGTTGCCGTTGCCGATGTAGTACTTGCCGCCGGTGGCCCGGAAGCCGCCCTCGCCGTCGGGGGTGAGCAGCATGTCGGTGGAGTAGATGTCCGCGCCGTGCGCCCGCTCGGAGAGGGCGAACGCCATCACGTGCCCCTGGTCGAGCAGCTCGGCGGCGCGGGCCCGGGCGGCGGCGTTGCCGCTCTGCCAGACCGGGCCGAGGCCGAGCACGGTGACCTGCCAGGTGTACCAGTAGCCGAGGCCGTAGAAGCCGAGGATCTCCGACAGCGCGGCGTTGCGGGCGGTGTCCCAGCGCTTGTCCGGGTCGTCGCCGGCGTCGGCGGCCGGGGTGAGGAAGGTGGCGAACAGGCCCTCCTTCGCCGCGAAGTCGAGGAAGTCGGCGTACCAGCGGTGCTGGTTGTGGCTGTCGACCAGCTCCCGCTTGCCGCGGGTCTCGAACCAGTCGACGGTGGCGCGCAGCAGCCGCCGGGAGGTCTCGTCGAGGTGGGTGGGGTCGTAGGTGTGCGGGTGCAGCAGCAGCGGGTCGGTCACGGCCGGGCCTTTCCGTCGGGGTCGAGGGTGCGCAGGGTGGCGAGGACGTCGTCGAGCCAGTCGAGGACCATCCGCTCGTACGCGATGCCGCCGCGCAGCACGACGTGCTGCAGCGACGCGCGGGCGTCCCGCGCGGCGGGGTCCGGGAAGTCGCGGCGCTCGCCGGCCAGGTAGCCTGCGAGGGTGGCCTCGTGGTCGGCGCGGTAGCGCTCGACCTCGGCGAGCAGGGCGGCGCGGCCGTCCGGGTCGTCGAAGGCGGCTCCGCGGATCTTGACGGCCAGCTCGTGCCGGACCGCCTCCGGCTGCACGGGGGCGCGCAGCCAGGTCACCAGCGCGGAGCGCCCGCCGGGGGTGACCGACCAGACCTTCTTGTCGGGCAGCCCGTCCTGGCCGACCTCTTCGGCGGTGACCCAGTCGTCGCTCTCCATCCGCTTGAGCACCCGGTAGATCTGCTGGTGGGTGGCGGTCCAGAAGCGGCCGATCGAGCGGTCGAAGCGGCGGGCCAGCTCGTAGCCGGAGGCGGGCTGCTCCAGCAGCGAGACCAGGATGGCGTGCTCCAGCGACATGCCGGCCATCTTGCTATGCAACTCGTTGCATAGCAAGATGGCGTCGCGGGCGCCGCCTCGTTCGGTAAGGCCCGCACGTGAGGCTGCTCATAACGGCTGGACGACCCGGGCGGCGCTGCTGCTAGCCTCTTCGGCAGGTCATGAGCGCCAGCGTCAAGCCCCGGCTCGCTGGCCGGCAACCCTCCTCCGCGGTGGGGTGCCCCGGGTGAGGACCAGGCGACCGGCAGCCGCCGGCGCAAGCGTGGCCTGGCACCCAGGTCAGCAACGACCAGGGAGAACCGTGTCTGCTCCACTCCGCACCCCGCCGATCGACGCTGTCGCGTACCCGACCGGCTTCGCGCTGGTCAAGCGGCGGCACGTCGACCTGATGCGGGTGTGCAGCGACGGCTGTCGCCACCCCGCCGCGCGCTGACGCGCCGCTCCCTCTTCCTCCGTTCGTCCGCAGGCCCCGCCGACTCCGGCGCGGCCGCTCCGGCGCGCTCCCCCGCGTCCGTCCACTCTGGAGAGACCAATGCGCATCCGTTCCGTGCTGACCCGCGTCGCCACCCTCGGCGCCGCCGCCGTGCTCGCCGCCACCGCGCTGACCGCCTGCGGCGACGGCGGCGGCACCGACCAGGCCGCCAACCCGTTGGGGCTGCTCCGCCCCGGCGTGCTGCGCGCCGGCACGCTCACCGACGCCCCGCCGAACGTGTACCTGAAGGACGGGAAGTTCACCGGTTTCGACAACGACCTGCTCACCGCCGTGGCCGCGAAGGCCGGGCTGAAGGTCGAGTTCGTCGGCACCGACTTCTCCGCCCTGCTGTCGCAGGTCAACAACCGCAAGTTCGACGTGGGCAGCTCGTCCATCACGATCACCGAGGCGCGCCGCAAGACCGTCGACTTCGGCAACGGCTACGACTTCGGCTACTTCGGACTCGACGTGCCGGCCGGCTCCTCGATCACCGGCTTCGACCAGCTCGCCGGCAAGCGGGTGGTGGTCGTGCAGGGCACCGTGCAGGACGACTACGCCACCAAGCAGAACCTGAACCCGGTGCGGGTGCCCGACTACAACGGCGCGGTCAACCAGCTCAAGGCCGGCACCGCCGACGCCTGGATCGCCCCGGCAGAGATCGGCGACACGTCCGCCGCCGACAGCAACGGCAAGATCAAGGTCGCGGCGAAGCAGCTCAGCCCCGCCCCCACCGCGTACGCCTTCGCCAAGGGCAACGACAAGCTGCGTGCCGCGCTGGACAAGGGCCTCGACGAGGTGATCGCCGACGGCACCTGGAGCCGCCTGCAGGCGCAGTACTACCCGGGCCGGCCGGTCCCGGCCGACTTCAAGCCCGGCAGCGGCACGGTGGCGGTCCCCTCGCCGTCCGCGGCCTCCTGACCCACGAACACGGACGAGCAGGGCGGTAGGAGCTGACCATGGATCCGTTGCGCACCCTCTGGGAGACCTTCTTCGACGGCGCCTCGATGCGCGAGGCGCTGCCCGAGATGCTGACCGTCGGGCTGCCGAACACGCTGATCCTGGCGGTCTCCGCCGCCCTGCTCGGCTCGGTGCTGGGCCTGCTGCTGGCGCTCGCCGGCATCTCACGGACCCGCTGGCTGCGCTGGCCGGCGCGGGTCTACACCGACGTGTTCCGCGGCCTGCCGGCGGCGGCCACCATCCTGCTCATCGGGGTCGGCCTGGCCCCGCTGGGCATGCAGGTGTGGGGACCCAACCCGTACCCGCTGGGCGTGCTGGCGCTGTCGCTGATCGCCGCCGCGTACATCGGGGAGATCTTCCGGGCCGGCATCCAGAGCGTGGAGGCCGCCCAACTGGAGGGGGCCCGGGCGCTGGGCTTCTCCTGGGGCGAGGCGATGCGCCTGGTCATCGTCCCGCAGGGCGTACGCCGGGTGCTGCCGGCCTGGGTGAACCAGCTGATCGCCCTGATCAAGGACTCCAGCCTGGTCTACTTCCTCGGCCTGGTGGCCAGCCAGCGCGAGCTGTTCCGGATCGGCCAGGACTACGCGGCCACCACCGGCAACGAGTCCGCGCTGCTGCTGGCCGGGCTCTTCTACCTGGCGCTGACCGTGCCGCTGACCCACGCGGTGAACTGGATCGACCGCCGGCTGCGGCAGGGCCGGCCGGTCGCCGTACCCGATCAGGACCTGGACGCCGACCTCGCGCCGGCCGGGAAGGACCCGCGATGAGCACCGCCACCACCGGTTCGGTCAGCCTGGCCGTCCGCGACGTGCACCTGGCCTTCGGCGCCCACCGGGTGCTGCGCGGCGCCGATCTGGACGTCGCCCGGGGCGCGACGGCCTGCGTGATCGGGCCGTCCGGCTCCGGCAAGTCCACCCTGCTGCGCACCATCAACCGGCTCATCGAGCCGGACCGGGGCGACGTGCTGCTGGACGGGCGCAGCGTGCTGGCCGACGACCCGGACGCGCTGCGGCAACGCATCGGCATGGTGTTCCAGCAGTTCAACCTCTTCCCGCACCTGACGGTGCTGCGCAACATCACCCTCGCCCTGCGGCGGCTGAAGAAGCTGCCCGAGGAGGAGGCGGTCCGCCTCGCCCGGGAGCAGCTCGACCTGGTCGGACTGGCCGGCAGGGCCGACTCCCGGCCGGCGCAGCTCTCCGGCGGGCAGCAGCAGCGGGTGGCGATCGCCCGGGCGCTGGCCCTGCGTCCGGAGGTGATGCTCTTCGACGAGGCCACCTCGGCGCTCGACCCGGAGCTGGTCAAGGGGGTGCTCGCGGTGATGGCCGACCTCGCCTCGGCCGGGATGACCATGGTGGTGGTGACCCACGAGATGGGCTTCGCCCGCGAGGTCGCCGACACGGTGGCCTTCATGGACCGGGGCGTCGTGCTGGAGGCCGGTGAACCGGCCGCCGTCTTCGAGGACCCCCGGCACGACCGGCTGCGGCGCTTCCTGTCCCAGGTGCTCTGATCCGGGCTGACCGGGCCACGCCGGGCCCGGCACCGGCCCGGTCAGCCCTTGACCGCGCCGATCAGCACGCCCTTGATGAAGTGCCGCTGGACGAACGGGTAGACGGCGACGATCGGCGCGACCGTCAGCACCACCACCGCCATCTTGATCGCCTCGGTGGGGGGCATGGTCACCCCGGTGGTGCCGCCGGAGGTCTGCGGGGCCTGCCCGGCCAGCAGGTAGCTCTGCAGCACCCGCTGGATCGGGTACATGTCGTTGCGATCGATGAAGAGCAGCGCGTCGAACCAGACGTTCCAGTAGCTGACCGCGTAGAAGAGACCGACGACCGCGATGACCGCGCGGGACAGCGGCAGCACGATGCGGCCCAGGGTACGGAAGTCGCCGGCGCCGTCGATCCGGGCGCTGTCCAGCAGCTCCTGGGGGATGCCCTGGAAGAAGCCGCGCACCACGACGAGGTTGAACACGCTGATCGCCGGCGGCAGCACCAGCGCCCAGATGGTGTCCTTCAGGCCCAGCCCGGTGACCACCAGGTAGCGCGGCACCAGCGGCGGGTAGACCAGGAACGGCAGCAGGAAGTAGCCGAGCAGCCAGCGGTGGCCCAACGAACCCGGCCGGGACAACCCGTACGCGGCGAGCACGGTGACGGTCAGCGCGATCGCGGTGCCGGTCACCGTGACCAGTGTGCTGATCCACAGTGCCCGGGTGACCGCCCCGCCGGCGAAGATGGTCTCGTAGGCGGACGTGTCGAGGCCTCGGGGCACGACCACCAGGCCGCCGGCGTCGGCGATGGCCTGACGGGAGGAGAGGCTGGTCACCAGGATCACCCAGAGCGGGAAGAGCACCCCGAGCACCAGCAGGGTGAGCAGGACCGCCGTGAGTGCCTGGCCGACGGGGGTCGGGGTCTCGTCCCACACCGGGCGGCGGGACCGCACCCGAGGCGTCCGGCGGATGATCGTGGTCATGACTTCGCGTAGATCCCTCGTTCGCCGAGCAGGTGCGCCACCCGGTTCGCGACCAGGATCAGGACGAGCCCGATGGCGGCCTTGAACAGGCCGGCCGCCGCGCCGTACCCGTAGTTCCCGGTGGCGATGGAGAAGTAGTAGACGAAGGTGTCGAGGACCTCGGCGGCCTGCCGGCCCACCGCGTCGCGCTGGAGCAGGAACTGCTCGAAGCCGACCGAGAGCGCGTCGCCGAGGCGCAGGATGAGCAACAGGACGATCACCGGGCGCAGGCCGGGCAGGGTGATGTGCCACAGCCGGCGCCACCGTCCGGCGCCGTCGGCGGCGGCGGCCTCGTAGAGGCTCTGGTCGATGGTGGACAGCGCGGCGAGGAAGACGATCGTCCCCCAGCCGACGTCCTTCCACACCGCCTCGGCGGTGACCAGGACGATGAAGGTGTGTGGGTTCGTCAGCACGTTCCACGGCTGCAGGCCGGCGTCGCGCATGCTCTGCGCGAGCAGGCCCGCGCCGCCGAGCATGGCGACGAAGAAGGTGACCACCAGCACCCAGCTGAAGAAGTGTGGCAGGTAGACCACCGTCTGGACGAAGCCGCGCAGCCGGCTGGAGAGCAGGTTGTGCAGCATGATGGCCAGCAGGATCGGCAGCGGGAAGAAGAAGACCAGCTGGAACGCGGTGATCGCCAGGGTGTTGCGGAACGCGTCCCAGAACGCCGGGTCCTCGAAGAGAAGCTGGAACTGGCCGAAGCCGACCCAGTCGCTGTGCAGGAACGCGTCCAGCGGGTTGTCGCCCAGGTAGGGGTTGTAGTCCTGGAAGGCGATCACGTTGCCGAGGATCGGCAGGTAGCTGAAGACCAGCAGGATGAGGAAGCCCGGCGCCACCATGGCCAGCAGCTGCCAGTCGCGGCGCAGCCGGGCCCGCAACGGGACGCGGCGGCGGCCCGGGGCCGGCGCCGGTACGGGTGGGGTGTCGGGCCGGGCCCGGTCGGGCCCGACCACGACGGCCGGCTCGCTCACCGCCCTGCCTTGGGCAGCGACTTGGCGAGCAGTCGCCGGGCTTCCTCTCCCCCGTTGGTCTTCCACTCGGCGACGATGGCGTCCACGTCGCCCAGCGGGCGGCGGCCGCGCAGCACGTCGGTGAACTTGTCCTCCGTGGGCACCTGGTTGGCCTTGTAGGCGGCCGGCATCTCCAGCTTCACCCCGTCCCAGGGGTCCTTCTCCAGGAACCTGACCATCTGGTTGGAGTAGGTCAGCACGTCCCGGACGTAGTTCGGGGTGTCCGGGTACGGGCCGACCGTGGGGTTGCGACCGCTGATGAAGAAGTACTGGTTGGCGATCTCCTTGAACGCCAGGTCGGTCTTGACCGGCCCGTTCGGCGACGTCGTGTGGTGCTTTCCCTCGACGCCGAAGTCGCGCAGCTGGGCCTCCTGGCTACCCAGCGGGGCGGAGCACCAGTTGATGATGCGCAGCAGCTCCCGCACCCGCTCCTTGCCGAGGCCCTTCTTGACGAACGTGTAGGAGATCGGCTCGTCGTCGCCCCAGACCAGCGGGTCACCGCCGGTCACGGAGAAGATCGGCACCGGCTGGATGTTCAACGTCGGGTTGGTCTTCTGGTGCTCGGCCTGGGCACCCTGCCAGAAGCCGACGCCGGCCTGCTTGAAGACGATCGCGCCGTTCTTGGCGAAGAGCTGGTTGGCGTCCGCGCCCTTGCTGGCGACGACGTCGGGGTGGACCAGACCGTCCTTGTAGATCTTCGCCATCACCTCGAGGGCCCGGCGGTACTCCGGGGTCTCGTACTTGAATTCCGGCGTCCCGTCGGAGCGCAACCGCCAGCCGCCCTTGGACCCGGGCACCTTGTGGAACATCTGGATCATGGCGAAGACGTCGTCGAAGGCCCACACCTTGCGCGCCGGGTCGGTGACCTGTTTGGCGGCGGTGAGCAGCTCGTCGAGGCTCTTCGGCACGGCCAGGCCACGCGCGTCGAGCAGGTCCTTGCGGGTGAACAGCGCCCACGGGAACGGCCCGTCGGTGGGGTTGGGCACCGCCGCGAGCCGCCCGTTCCAGACCGCGTTGCGCCAGGCCCCGGTCGGGAAGCTGGCCAGCATCGGGTACGTGTTGACCGCGTCGCCCTTGAGGTGGTCGGTGAGGTCCTCGAAGAGCACCTTGATCGCCTCGGCGAAGCGCGGGATCTTCTCCACCTCCCACCCGGGTACGCAGAGCAGCTCCGGCACGTCCCGGGCGCCGAACATCGCGTTGAGCTTGTCGGCGTAGGTGTTGCCGTCCTGGATGGTGAAGTTGACCGGCGTGCCCAGCTCGGCGTTGACCGCCTGGAGGTAGGCGCTCTGTGCGATGCCGGGCGGGGCCGGCCCCCAGGCGGGGGTCATCGCGGTCACCTGCTTGCCGCTGGTGCCCGGCTTGTCGGCGATCGCGTCGACGAGCGTGCCGGGGTAGCGGGTGTACCCGTCGGGTACCGGGCGGGTGCCGATGATGTCCGGCTGCACGGCGCCGGGCAGGTCCCGGTGTGCGGGCACGACGCCGGAGACGGCGTCGAGCTGCTCCGCGGCGCCGGCGCCGGACGGCTTCTCGGAGCAGCCGGCCAGCAGCGGGCCGGTGGCGGCCGCGGCCGCGCCGAGGCCCACCAGGCCGAGGAAGCGGCGACGGGAGGAGCCCGGATCGGGGTGCTGCGAGGTCATCGGTCCCCCTTCGGGAAGGGAAGTGTCGGACGTGCGCGCACGTCGGGGTGGACGCTGGTTCGTATGGATGCCAAACAAACTAATGTCCACGGTGGGGGCGGCACAAGAGGCGACGACGGCGCAGGCCGTCCCCGGTGCGGAGACCGTCCGGGACGCTCCGGCCCACGCCGGCCCCGCGCCCTCACCCGCACGCCGGCGGCCGGTCGGCGGAACGCCATGGGAGCTACCCGGGGCCGGGAGACAGCCGTGGTGTTCCACTCACCGCCGGAATTCGCCGCCGACGACCCTGGCCGGCCGTCACGTCGGTGACGGGTCCGGCCAGGGTGGGGGTCCGTCCGGGGCGGGGTGTGTCCGATTCCGGGGGGCGGGGTTCAGCCCCGGGCGCGCTCCCGAGGAACCGGCGCGGCGGTCCTCAGGGGGTCGGCGCGGTCTGCTCCGGGATCCGGTGCCGGCGGATCAGCCGCTGGCCGATGAAGGTGCGCCAGACCCGGTCGGCGACGGCCGGCTCGACGATCCAGAGCCGGCGCTGCGCCTCGGCGAGGGTCAGCGGCGCGGTGAAGAGGTCCAGGAAGAGCCGGCTGCTGCGGTTGAGCGCGAACACCTGACCGTCGGAGCGCCGGAACAGGTGCCGGCCGGGCAGCAGCTCGCCGGAGCCGTCCGGGTCGTCCGACCGGATCCGCCGGTACGCCTCCCAGAGCTGCTCGTCGTCGCGCTCCACGAAGGCGCCGTTGGCCAGGAACTCGGTGCGGTCGTCGGAGTCCAACCGGACCCGGTCGTCGGCGAGCACGCCGCGCACCGCGGTGCCGTAACGGTCGTGGTAGAAGAACGTGTGCGGGGTGTCGGTGCTGCCCAGCCAGGGCCGGTGGAAGTGCCCCGGGTTCAGGTCGGCCTTGGCCCGGGCGACGTCGTCGCGGGCCGCCTCGGTCACCGGCTCGTCGTAGCGCAGCATCCGGACGATGTCCGAGCCCTCCACCGGGCGCACGTTGCTGATGCCGAAGCGCTCCGGCTGCTTGGCCACGATGGCCCCGGGGGTGAGCATGAAGTCACCGAGCCCGCCCAGCGTCCACAGGTCCGGGTTGTCGCGCAGGAAGGTGATGCTGTCCAGCGCCTCCTCCCGGGTCTCGGTGGGAAAACCGGTGAAGCCCATCATCTGTACGCCGATGTTGGCCTTCGTCATCGCGGTCATGGTGCGGCGTACCTGCTCGGGTCTGGTGCCCTTGTCGATCAGGTCGAGGATGCGCTGGTTGCCGGACTCGAAGCCGACCGACACGGCCACGCAGCCGCTGCGCCGCAGCAGCTCGCAGCGCTCGTCCGACCAGTACTTCTCCAGCCGGATCTCGGCGCCCCAGCGGAAGTCCAGCCCGCGCTCGACGACCTGCTCGGCGAAGCGCAGGATGGTGGCGGGCGCGAGCACGTCCACCGAGAAGTAGATGAACTTGGCGAACGTGGACAGCTCGGTGACGTCGGCGACCATCCGGTCCACGGTGTCCTGCCGCCACGGGCTGGTGGGTCCGTCGGTGTTCAGGCCGTAGTCGCAGAAGGTGCACTTGTTCCAGTAGCAGCCCCGGGTCGGCGAGTAGTAGACGAACTTCTCCGGGCTGAGGTAGAGGTCCCAGGGCAGGCCGGAGAAGTCCGGCAGCGGCAGCTGCCCGAGGCGTTCGTAGCGCAGCGGCAACTGGCGCTGGCGCCCGTAGCGCGGGTGCAGCCGCACGTTCGGGTGCCCGGCCGGCAGGGTGCCGGCGGCGACCGCGTCCAGGACCTCGGTGTACGCGCTCTCCCCCTCGCCGACCACGATCGCGTCGAAGTCGGCCAGCACCTGGAAGACGTACTCGGGTCGGCCGGCGCACTTCCAGACGTCGGAGATCTCGGTGCCGCCGCCGACCAGGAAGACATCCGGGCAGGCCCGCCGGACGAGCCGGGCGATCCAGAGCGCGAACGGCAGCTGCCACTGGTAGGTGACGCTGATCCCGATCACCTGATGTCCCCCGGCGACCAGCCGGGGGATCAGCACGTCCTCGTAGTACGGCTGGAAGGGGCGGTTGAGCCGGCCGAGCAGCTTCTCATCGGTCAGCGCGGCCACCGAGCCGATCGAGATCATCGGTGGTGGCTGGAGCCGGAACCCGGCCCGGAACTGGCCGGGGAAGCCGACCGCGCCGAGCGCGTCCATCCAGGAGATGACCCCTTCGACGGCGTCCTGGTAGTGCCGGTAGTCGTAGAAGAGGGTCGGATCCTGGAGCACCCCGATCGACCGGCGCAGCCGCTCCGGGTCGGGCTCGGGCAGGCCGAGCCGGTTCGCCCGGGCCATCAGCGCGTCCGGGCCGCTGAGGTCGTCGGTGGAGAGCCGGGACAGCTCCCGGCACAGCCACTCGTACGCCGCCGGGGTGTGCGAGTGGTGGAACGCCTCGATGTTCGCGTCGATGATCTCCGCCGGCCGGTGCCCCTGGGCCCGGGCGTACGAGTCGAGATAGTTCAGCGAGTGGTATCCCGAGGTGGGATCGGTCAGCGGAGGGTAGATCAGTGCCGCCTTCACCGTGCCGCTCATCGCCGCCTCCTCAGCCGACCCGGGCCGGTGCCCCGGCCGGGGTGTCCTCCTGTGCCGCCACCGCCGGCAGCCGCGGGGCGCCGAACGCCTTGACGTACGCCACCAGCGGTTCGGCGGCGTAGCGGAACGCCGCCAGGTCGACGAAGCCGCGGTCCCACGCCGCCGCCTCCAGCCCCTCGGCGGGGCAGCCCCACAGCCGGGCGAAGCACGCGTCGACCACCTCGGTCCGGAAGTGCAGCCGGCCGCCCGGGCGGCGGTGCCCGGTGGTGCGCGGCACGAGGGTCTCGTTCAGCGACGCGGCGGTCGCCGCGACCTGCCGGGCCGCGTCGCAGAGCGCCGGGGTGCGCAGCGGCGCCGCGACCATCCAGAGCGCCAGGCTGCGGTACGGGGTGGTGCCGAAGGCCCGCACCAGCACCCGCAGCACCGCCTCGGTCCCGTCGAGCCCGTGTTCGGCCCCGGTCAGCCACTCCCAGCCGCCGGGCGGTGGGGTGCTCAGCCCGCGCCGGTGGGCCGCCTCGACGGCGCGCTGCTCGACCGCCGGGTCGTGCAGGTCGACCTCGGCCAGCCCGGCCAGGACGCCGCGGCGGTGCCATACCGGCGATTGCGGGTGCAGCAGCATCAGCACGGTCGCGACGTCCCGCTCGCTGACCCAGTGCCCGCCGGCCGCCGACCCGGCGAACCGGGCCCGCCAGCTGTCGAGGAACCGGGTGTGCAGGTTGTCGATGGGCTGGTCGCCGGCGTGCGCCGGGCACAGCTCGGGCGCGTCGTCGGCCGCCATGGCGAGCAGCAGGCGTGCGTCGGCGCTCTTGGCGTCCCAGGGGTCGCGGCGGTGCCAGGTCAGGAACCGGTCCACCACTCCGGCCGCCTCCGGCGGCGCGGTGCGCTCCAGCGCGTGGTACGACCGTCGCCGGAACGGCAGCTCCCGGCAGAGCGCCAGCAGCAGGTCCGCCTCACCGGCGTCGAGCACCCCGGCGTCGACGGCCCGCCGCAGCGCCACCCGGACGTTCACCAGCGGCTCGCTCAGGATGCGGTGGCCGTACTCGGCGGGCCCGTGCACGACCGCCACCTCGTCGTCGCCGGTGACCACCCCGTCGCGGTAGAGCCGGAAGACCTCGCCCACCCCGCGCATCCCGAACGGCCACAGCTCGGCGGCGCGCAGCGCGCCCATGCTGGCCGCGCCGGCCACGGTCACACCCCGGTCGAGCAGGTCGAGGATCTCACGGTGCCGCACCGGCGGATGCTGGAGGAAGAAGCCGTCGACGATCAGCACCCGGTCGCCGGGGCCGACGTCGAGCCGGAGCAGGTCGCCGTGCGCCACCGGGGGCAGCACCACCGCGTCGGGCAGCAGCCGGTCGACCTCGTCCGCCGGCAGGCTCGGGCCGATGAAGACGACGTCAGTCACGGGGCACTCCCGGTCGGGTACTCAGGGCCCGCTCGTCGAACATGCGCAGGCCGGGGGCGAAGACCTTGCTCACCGGGATGCCGATGTCGTCGTGGGTCAGGTCGACGCCGAACGGCTCCACGCCGGTGATCCGCTGCACCCGGCCGGCCAGTTCGCGCAGCACCTGGGTGACGTCCCCGGTGGGCGGCGGATCGCGGCGTACCGGTCCGAGTGGCCGGTCGACGGTGGGCGGCGGCACCGGCGGCGCGGCCACGTCGTGGTACGCCGTGGCGTCGATGTCGTCGCGCGCCCCGGAGACCATGACCAGGCGCGACTGCGCCGCCTCGGACATCGCCCGGCCGACGGCGATCTCCGGGTCCACGTGGCAGCCGAACCCGCCGAAGGTGACCGGCAGGTCCGGCGACCAGATCGAGGCGGCGTAGCAGGGCACCCCGACGGCGTTGGTGATGTCGCAGACCTCCACCCAGCAGCCGGCCCGCAGCAGCGCCTCGTGCACGGTGCGGGTCATCGCGTTGCCGGCGGTGGCCGGGTCGGTGTAGGTGCGCGCGTCCAGCGGCGAGGTGCAGTACGGCGCGATGCAGTCGCGCTCGACCACCTCCAGCAGCGCGTGCAGGCTCGCCTCGGCGAAGGTGTTCCCGGTGGCCAGCCCGTTGCTGCTGGGGGTGAAGAGGGCGCGGTCCCAGCCGCGCCGGACGGTGAAGTCGAGTTCGATGGTGGCCCGGGGCACCAGGCACGGCGCACCGGTCACCAGGCCCCGGCCGGCCACCCAGTCGAGCTCGACGGCGGGGGTCAGCGGGGACCGTTCCGCCAGGTGCAGCCACCGGACGTCGTACGGCAGGTCGAGCGCCTCCGCCGGGGACCGGACCACGGTCCCCGGCCGGAGGTTCTCGGCGTGCCAGGACTCGATGCTCTCCATGACCGCGCTGACCCGGGACTGCGTCGCCGTGGCGCCGGTGCCGACGCTCACCGCCATGGTCGCGCCGACCGGCCGGTAGGCGACGTGCACCGGTAGGCCGATCTCGTCGAGGCGGGTGATGTCGGCGACCCGGGTGATCCGGAACCGGTCGAGCATGCCACCGACCCGTTCCCAGGTCTGCTCCACGGTGGCCGTCCGGTAGGTGCCGGAGCGGAACGCGATGGTCTCGGTCGTGTCGGTCATCGAGGCTCCCGGCGGGGGGTGAGGAACTCAGACGATGAGGACGGCGATGACGTTGACGTTGTTGTCCGCCACCGACGCCACCCCGCCCGCGACCGTCTCCAGCTCCGCCTCGGTCAGCTCGTTCAGGTCCACCAGCGGCACCTCGGGCACGTGCAGCACGTGCCGCCCCGGCGTGCCGGACCAGTCCGCGACGATCTGCTCCTTGGTGTAGAGGGTGGCGGGCTGGGCCCGGTCCACCTCGACCACGGCGCCGGGGGCCACCGGCAGGCCGGCCGCGGTGGCGTACCCGGTCGGGTCGGCCAGCAGCCGGTTCAACTCCTCGTCGCTGCGCCACACCGCGGTGACCAGTTCCGAGTACTTCGTCACGAAGCGCGCGCCGTATTCCTGCTCGTCGTTGCTCATCGTCTGTTCCTTCCGTCGGGGATCACTGCGGAACTGGCGGGGAATTGCCGTGGCCAGAACGCTAGGAAGTGCGGGATTCGACAATCAAGGATTTCTTCTCGCTGCCACCAGAATGTGCCGCGCCGACCACGGCGCGGCCGACATCGGTGTCAGGTGCAGCAGCACGGGCAGCAGCAGGCGCAGCTGGAGTCCAGGCCGGCGACCACGCTGTCCAGCTCGTCCTCGGCCAGCTCCGCCTCGGCCACCGGCAGCAGCGACGGCACGTACAGCAGGAAGGTGCCCGTGGACGGCGCGGACTGCCACGACTCGACCTGCACCTCCAGGTCGGGGTCGGCGTCCGCGACGTCGCGGACCACCCGGACCTCGACCTCGTCGGGCAGCGTCAGCCCGTAACCGGCGAGGAAGGCGCGCGGGTCCCGGTCGAGCGCCTGCTCCCGGGCCGGCTCGGCCCAGACGTCGGCGACCAGCCGGCTGTACGCGGCCACGAAGACCGCTCGATCGACAGGTGTCATCGCCTCTGCTCCCTTGGGAAGGTCGGCCGTCCACGACGGACGGCGACGGCGGCGGGCGGTCCGGTCGTTTCCGGCCGCCGGTTCGCGTTTCATCGTCAGCCACCCGCCGAGGCGCTCCGCCCGGGAAGCGGGAATTTCATGGAATGCGGCCGGGAAAGGGGCGTGCCGCGGCGAAAGCGGGGTAATCGGTGAGCACGGCTTTCGACAGGAAGGCGGGATTCTAATGACCGCCACCACTGTGGACAAGTAGTAATTCCCCTTCTGTCACCGGACCGGCGCCCGCCCATACGCTGCGAGCGGCGAACCGCCCATCACCGCGACGGTGGGCGGGATGCCGCATATCCGTCGCCGAGCGCTGCCGGAGGCCACCGTGACCATCGACGAGATGACGACCGTGGCGGCGACGCCCGGCGGCACAGGCGGCTACACCGTCGAGGAACTCGCCCGCAAGGTCGGCATGTCGCCGCGCAACATCCGGGCCCACCAGGCGCGACGGCTACTGCCCCCGCCGGTGCGGCGCGGCCGGGTCGCGCTCTACGACGACTCCCACGTCCGCCGGCTGGACGCGATCCTGGCCCTGCAACGACAGGGGTTCAACCTGGTCTCGATCGAGGCCATGCTGGGCGTGCGGGGCGGCGACGAGGTACCCGACGGCTTGACCGCCATGCTGCAACGGCTCGCCACCGACCGGCCCGCGCTGGCCCACGCGCTGACCCGGCACGGCGTGATCGGCCGGTCCGCCGACGGCACCGTGCGCACCGTCCGGCCGCGACCGCTGCGCGCCGCGCTGGACCTGCACCGGGTACGGATGGGCACGGTCCCGGCGTTGCAGACCCTCAGCGAGGTGCTGGACAGCCTCCGGCCGGTCGCCGACGAGCTGGTGGCCGCGGTGACCGCCCGGATGCTGGCCCTGGCCCCCGAGCTGGCCCGCGCCGGGGCGCGGTCGTCCTGGTCCGATCTGGACCGCGAGACACTGCTGCTGACCCAGGGCGTGGTGGGGGTCCTCACCGAGGCCTTCCGGCTCGCGGTGGAGAACCAGGCGGAAGCGCACGTCGCCGAGCTGCTGGAGAACCACCTCGACGCGGACCTGTGCCTGGAGGACAGCAGCGTCATCGACAACGGCTGAAGCCGGCCCGGCGGGTCCGCCGGGCCGGCTTCGCCGCCCGTCAGCTCGACCCCGCCGCCCGTCAGCTCGACGCCGGCTGGCCGTCAGCTCGACGCCGGCTGGCCGTCCGGCTCCGGCTGCGGCTCCGGCACCACGTCGGCGCCCTGCGGCTCGGCCAGCAGTTGCCGCCGCGCCAACCGGTGGAACAGGCCGTCGGGCTGCTCCATCAGCTCCGCGTAGCTGCCCCGCTGGACGATCCGGCCGCCGTCGAGGACCACGATGGTGTCCGCCGCGCGGACCGTCGACAGCCGGTGGGCGATGATCACCCGGGTGGCGGCGAGGGCCGCGGTGCTGCGGGTCACCACCTCCTGCGTCCGGTTGTCCAGCGCGCTCGTCGCCTCGTCGAAGAAGATGATCCGGGGGCGGGGCGCCAGCGCCCGGGCGATCAGCACCCGCTGGCGCTGCCCGACGGAGAGGGTGCCGCCGCCGAACGGGACCATCGTGCTCATCCCCATCGGCAGTGCCTCCAGGTCGTCGGCGAGGCCGGCCATCCGGGCCGCGTCCCAGACCTGGTCCAGTGGGAAGCTGCCGGCGCCGCAGATGTTGTCCCGCACGGACCCGGCGAAGAGCTGGCCGTCCTGCAGCACCACCCCGCACTGCCGGCGGACCGCGTGCACGTCCAGCTCGGAGAGGTCCTGGCCGTCGTAGAGCACCGCGCCCTGCTGCTGGCGCTCGAAGCCGAGCAGCAGCCGCAGCAGGGTCGACTTCCCGCACCCGCTGGGGCCCACCACGGCGACGAACTCGCCCGGACGGACGTGCAGGTCGATGTCGACGAGCACCGGCGGGTCGTCGGGCTGGTAGGCGAAGGTGAGCCGGTGCAGGGCGATCTCGCCGCTCAGCTCTCCGGGATCGATCCGGTCCGGTCGGGCCTCCGGTTCGGCGCGCAGGATCTCCCGCAGGCTGCCCAGGCGGGGCACCGCCGCGATCACCTCCACCCCGGCGGACACCAGCACCAGCAGCGCGCCCAGCAGCATCGCGAAGCCGACGTTGAGGACGAAGAAGTCGCCGGGCGTGACCCGCCCGGCCAGCGGTCCCATCAGCACCGCGAAGAGGACCAGCTGGCCGGCGACCGGCAGCACGGTGGCGAACGCGACCACGCCGGCCTGGCTCTGCCGGACCCGCTGGAGCGCGGCCCGGGCGGCGGCGGCCACCTCCGACCAGCGGGCGTGCGCCCGCGCCTCGGCGGCCGCCAGCTTGATCTTCACGATGCCGCCGAGCAGTTGGTTGGTCAGCGCCGCGGCCCGGTGCTCGGTGTGCAGGGCGACCCGCTGCCGGCGGACGATGAGCAGCGCGAAGCCGGCGAAGCCGAGCGCGGTGACGGCCACGATGCCCGCCGCCCACCAGCCGAGCACCGGCTCGACCACCAGCAGCATCCCGAGCGTCACCACCACGGTCGCCCCGGCCGAGACGACCTGCGGCAGCAGGGCGCTCAGCGCCTCACCGACGAACGAGATGCCCAGCATCGAGTTGGCGATCTCGCCGCTGCTGCGGCCGGTGAAGAAGCGCGCCGGCAGGCGCATCAACCGGTCCCAGACGGCGAGCTGGGCGCCGGACTGCAACCGGCCGTCCAGCCTCAGCAGGCGCAGGTTCTGCACCACCCCGACCAGCCCGGCGACCACCGCGGCGGCGAGCATCAGCGCGAGGAAGCCGTACAGGCCGTCGACCTGACCCTGCCGGGCCAGCTGGCCGAGCACCTCACCGGTGGCCAGCGGCACGCCCAGACCCAGCAGCGCCACCCCGGTGCCGGCGAGCACCAGACCCCGTACGTCCCGGGCCGCACCGATCAGCCCGGCCCGCAGCAGGTGGCGCATCCGGGCGGCCGGCGGCAGCGGCGCCTGCACCTGGGTGGCCTCGGCGGCGAAGGTGGCGGCCGTCGCGGCGTCGACGGCGACGCCCGCCCGGGTGTCCGGGTCGACCTGGTGGTAGCGGCCCCGGCGGAACAGCAGCGGCACCGCGACCGCCTGCCCCGCGTCGTCGGCCGCCCGCCAACCCACCAGCGGACCCAGGTCCCGACGCCACCAGCGGTCCGGCAGGGTCACCTCGCGCAGGAAGAGGCTGGACGAGCGGGCCACCGCCTGCACGGCCGCCCGGTCCGCCAGCGGCACCCGGGCCCGGTCCGCGGGCTCATTGACCGGGCTGCCGGTGCCCTCGGTGACCACCCGCACCACCGCCGCGGCCCGCCCGTACCGGTCGAAGCCCGGCTCGGTGTCGGCGACCGGCACCGTCTCCCCCGCGCCGATCACCCCGATGGACCGCCGGGCCGCCGCGGCCAGCATCGCGGCGTCGAGCTGCCGGCGGCGGCGCACCGCCTCCAGCAGCGCCCCGTCGGCCTCCTCGATCCGGGTCTCCACCATCCGCAGCAGCCGGGCCACGTGCTGGTCGACCGCGGCGCGGAGCTGGCCGGCGGCCAGCAGGTCCGCGCTGCTGTGGCTCTCCACCACGCAGGCCGACTCGGCGACCACCCAGTCCCGCTCGACCAGCAGGAGCAGTTCCCGCTCCCCCGACATCTCCGCCGGGCCACCGTCGTTGCGCCGCAACTGCCCGCCCGCACTGCGCAGCCACCAGGCGCCGCCGGTCGAGGTCAGCGCGCTCCCCTCGGCCAGCGAGACGATCTCCCGCCCGCGCAGGGTGGAGGCGCCCCGGGGGGACTGCCCGCGACGCAGCGCGTCGGCCACCCCGACCAGCACCAGATCGACGGCCTGCACCAGCTCCTGCGCGGCGCGCGCCCGCCGGGAGACCCCCTCCTCGGCGACCCGTTCCAGCCGGGCGTGCCGCTCCAGCAGGGACAGCTGGCTGCGGGAGAGCCCGCGCAGCTCGGTGCCGGGCAGCGGCACCAGGATCAGCTGCCAGGCGCCGATCGCGGTCGACGTCGGCACCAGACCACCGGCGGGGAGCCGGGCCACATGGTGCCGGCGCGACGGGCTCATCCCGGCCCGGCGCACCGCGAACAGGTCGGCCTCGCCGCCGGTCACCAGCCAGCCGGCCACCGGCCCGTCCAGCCGACAGGCCTGGCGTACGCCGTCGCCACAGAAGGCGATCAGGCCGCCCTCCACCGGGTCGCTCATGCCGTCTCCTCCGGTCCTGCTCAGTGGTCCCGGACGAGGCGCGCGTACGCGCCGTCCCGGGCGACCAGCTGCTCGTGGGTGCCCCGCTCCACCTCACGACCGCCGTCGAGCACGACGATCAGGTCGCAGTCGCGGACGGTGGAGAGCCGGTGCGCGACGATCAGGCAGGTCGCCCCCCGCCGGCGCAGGTGCAGGTCGATCTGCCGTTCGGTCTCGGCGTCCAGCGCGCTGGTCGCCTCGTCCAGCACCAGCACCCGGGGATTGCGCACCAGCGCCCGGGCGATCTCCAGACGCTGCCGCTGCCCGCCGGAGAAGTTGCGGCCGTACTCGCGCACCGCGCTGGCCAGCCCGCCCGGGCGGGACGCCACCTCACCGTGCAGGCACGCGTCGCTCAGCGCGGTCACCACGTCCTCGTCGGGCACCGTCAGGTCCCACATCGTGACGTTGTCCCGGACCGTGCCCTCGAAGAGCCGCTGGTCCTGGTCGACCATGGCGACGGTGGCCGCCCATAGGCCGTCGTCGGCGTCCGCGCGTTCCAGGCCGTCCACGGAGATCCGGCCGGACCAGGGCCGGTACAGTCCGGCCACCAGCCGGCCCACCGTCGACTTGCCGCTGCCCGAGCGGCCGACCAGGGCCACCCGCGCGCCGGGCGGCAGGTCGAGGCTGAAGTTCTCCAGCAAGGGGCGACCCAACGGGTTGTAGCCGAAGGTGACCTCCTCGATGCGCAGGTGCCCCTCCATCGGCGCCAGCGACCGGGCGGTCGGCGCGTCATCCGCCGGCAGCGGGTACCGCTCCACGTCGCGCAGCCGGTTGAGGTCGGCGCTCATGTCCTGCAACCGGGAGCCCAGCGCGGTCAGGTTGCCCAGCGGCCGGTTCATCGCGGCGGCGAGACCCTGCATGCCGACCAGCACACCGACGCTCATCGCCTCCGCGACGACCCGCCGGCTGCCCACCCCGAGCAGCACCGCCGTGGTCCCGGCGGCGAGGAACGCGGGCAGCACGGAGAGCACGGCGGTGGGCACCCCGAGGCGCTGCTGACGGCTCGCGACGGTGGCGTGGCGGGCCGCGAACCGGGCCACCGCGCGCTCCTCCTCGCCGCCGGCCTTCACCGTCTCGATCATCTGGACGGTGGTGTACACGGTGGTCACCAGCTTGCTGCGGTCGGCCTGGAGACCGGCGACGGCGGTCGAGCGGGTCGACGCGACGTAACGCAGCACGCTGACGTTCAGCCCGGCCAGCACCACCGCGCAGAGGCCGAGGACCAGGTCGTACTGGCACAGCAGGGCCCCGTACGCCAGCACCAGCGCGGTGTCCACCACGGTGGTGGCCGCGCGGCGGGTGAGCACCTCGGCGACCAGGTCGTTGCCGCGCACCCGCTGGCTCAGGTCGGCGGCCTGGCGCTGGTCGAAGAAGGTCGGTGGCAGGCGCAGCAGATGTCGGAAGAAGCGGGCGGCGCTGGCCAGCGCGAGCGTGGTCTCCGCGCGCACGGTCAACCGTTGCTGGAGCAGGCTGGCCAGGAAGGTCAGCACGGTGGCCACCGCCACCGCCGCGACCAGCCCGGCGAACGCGCCCCGGTCCTCCTGGAGCAGTACCCGGTCGACGAAGACCCGGGCCATCACCGGGATGGTCAGACCGACCACGGCGATCAGCAGGCCGAGCAGGAGCACCTGCGCGATCGCGGAGCCGGGCCCGCGCCACCGCTCGGCCAGCGCCCGGACCATCCGGTAGCGGGCGCCGCCGGGCCGGAACTGCGGGCCGGGGCGCATGGTGAGCACGACGCCGGTGAACGCACCGTCGAACTCCTCCCAGCTCACCGCGCGGGGACCGGTGGCCGGATCGTTGATGAAGACCTTGCGCCCGAGGCCCTCCAGCACCACGAAGTGCTCGAAGCGCCAGAACAGCACCGCCGGCAGCGCCACGCCGGCCAGTCCGGTCAGGTCCATCTGGAAGCCCTTGGCCTCCATGCCGTAGCGGCGGGCGCCCTTGAGCACGGTGGCGGCGGTGGAGCCGTCGCGGCTGACGCCGCAGACCCGGCGCAGCTCCTCCAGCGGCACGTGGCGGCCGTGGTGGCCGAGCACGATGCCGAGCGCGGCGGCGCCGCACTCCACCGCCTCCATCTGGATCAGGGTGGGGGTACGGACCCGGCGTCGCCGGATCCTGGGCAGCTCCGCCGGGGCGGTCGCGGTGGGCGCGCTCATCGGCGCAGCAACCAGTCGATCGGGTGCTCCCGGTCCACGGTGAACCAGGCGGTGACCTCACTGGCCGAGTTGAGCTGGAACGGCGGCGGGGACTTGCTCCACCGCAGCCCGCCGGGGGCGGCCGGGTCGACCTGCAACGCCACCGTCACCCGGACCACGCTGCCGTGCGCGAGCAGCCGCCGGACGTCCTGGCCGGCGCCGAGGAAGGCGCGCAGCGACGCCTCCGTCTCCGGGAAGGCGCCGACCTCGGTCACCTGGCCGGCCAGGGTGCCGAACACGTTGCGGGGCGCGGCGGCGGCGGCCACCTCGACGGTGACCCCCGGTTGCAGCAGCGGCGCGGCGACGGCGGGGGCGTAGACGACGGCCTGCAACGCGTCCCCGGCGGTGTCGAGCCGTTCCAGGTCGGCCAGGTGGCTGCCCGGCGTGACGATCTCGCCCTCGGCGACCAGCCAGGCCACCACGTACGCGTCACCCGGGGCGTTCTCCACCCGGACCCGCCCGTCGACGGTGCGCAGGCTGTACAGCGGAGTGCCCTTGGTGACCCGCTGGTGCGGCGACGCCCACACCTTGGTGACCTGGCCGCTGTCGAGCGCGTCGAGGGCGGAGATGCCGTTGGAGTGGATCAGCACCCCGGCCGCCTCGACGGTCCGGGGCACCACGGTGCGCACCGACCAGACGCCGGCGGCCACCACCACGATGATCAGCGCGGTGCTGGCCAGCCAGCTCGGCACGGTGGTCAGCCGGACCGCGCGGTCAAGTTGTTCGGGCGCTTCCAGTTGGCGCAGCGCCTGCCGCCGGAACTTCACGGCCGTCCCACCTCCCCCGCCGTACCGGGGGCGGCGGTGCCGAGCAGGAAGTCGGCCACGCTCGGCTCGACCAGCGGGTCGAGCCCGGACAGCTCGGCGAAGGCGTGCGAGTCCCCGGCGCCGAGGGCGCAGGGGGCGAGGCCCATGGCGGTGGCGACCAGGTACAGCTGATGGGTCAGCACCCCGGCGTCCTTGAGAATCATCGCGTAGCTCATCCCTTCGTACTTCCACATCAGCCGTTGCACCCGGGCGGTGACCACCAGGACGGTCTGCGGCGGGCGGGCCATCGCGCCGGCCGCCCGGGCGTACCCCAGCAACCGGTCGGCGGCCGGTCCCCAGCCGGCGACCGGTTCCAGCCGGTGCCCGACCGGGTCGTAGTGGTAGAGCCCGCGGTCGAGCCCGGCGCAGCGCGCCACCAGCGGGTAGATCTCCAGCTCGTAGACCCCGCCGCCGCCCGGGTACGGGCGGTGCCCGACCTCCTGCCCCCCGGCCTCGCCGGCGACGATGGTGTGCTGCGACCGGTACAGGAACTCCGCCAGCCGCTCCCGGGTCAGCGGGTCCGCGTCGTCGTGCTCGCGCACGCTGCGCCGGTCGGCGACGACCTGCCCGAACGGCGGGTCGGCCTTGACGAGGGTGGCCAGGTCCGGCAGCGGCAGCTCGACCGCCCGGTCCCCGTCGTAGCGGCGGCGCAGCGGCTGCGGGGGGAACCGGTCCCGCATCCGGTAGGTGCCCCCCACCGGCAGGACGTGCCGCCCGGCGCGGGAACGCTGGTGCAGCCGCAGCTCCTCCGGCGACCAGTACGCCAGCGGCGCCTGCTCGTGCTCCGCCTCGAACTCCGCCCGAGTGACCAGGATCCGCGCCGTGACCAGCTCGTCGAGGACCCGCGCGGCGGCCTCGGGGCCGACGGCGAGGATCCGCGCCACCGCCTCGACCCCGACGCCCCGCGCGGCGGCGGCCAGCACCGCCCCGAGCGCGGCGTCGACGCAGCCGACCGTGAGCGTGCTCAGCGACGACGCGGCGACCAGCCGGTCCAACTCGGGCCGCAGGGCGACGAACCGGGACAGCCGGTACGTCCCGCCCCGGTCGTGCGGGCGGGTCTCCGGCAGGCTGCCCCGGCCGAGCCCGGTCGGCAGCAGGTCGAGCAGCGGCCGGTCGCCGACCTGGACGCGGCGGTCCAACCAGGAGTGCGCGACGAGCCGGCGCAGCAGCAACTGGGCCGGCAGCACCCGGCTCTCCCCCTCCAGGCCGATCACCAGCCGGCCGACCTCGACGTCGCTGACCCAGCCGGCGGCGAGCCGCAGCAGCAGCGCCCGCCGGCCCATGCCCGGCTGCTCCAGCGCGAGCTGGAAGCGGGTCTGCCGCAGGCTCAGCGAACCGTCCTCGCCGTGCCGCAGCTCGGCGTCGCGGCGCAACCGGTACAGCTCCTGCACCGGTGGCCCACCCACGCTGCCGGTCACGGTGACCTCCGGTCGACCGGATCCACCATCGTGCTCATCGCCACATCCCTCCCCGGTCCCGTGGGGCCGGCACCGGCGGTCAGAAGAAGACGTTCAGCGGGTTGGCGGACGCCTCGTCGGCGGCCAGCGGACCCCGGCCGAGTCGGGCCGGCACCTCCCACAACCGGCCGGGGCCCAGCCGGCGCCAGAAGTGGCGCAGGCCCGGCACGACGACCTTCACCACCGCCAGGTCGATGTCCGGTCGGGACTGGTCGACCACGATCACCTCCAGACCGGCCCGCTCCGCCCGGCGGACGCACTCGCGCACGTCGTCGCCGACGTCGCCGGTGCTCGCCGAGCGGTGGTCGGCGCGGGTGCGCGGCGGTCGGGTCGGGTCCGGGGTCAGCCAGGGCTGCTCGGCCACCCGGACCGTGCCGAACCAGCGCGCGCTGTCCGGGTCGTCGATGCCGTACCGGTTGCGCCCGGAGGTGGGGCCGGGCACGGCGGGCAGGAACTGGTTCACCTCGGTGAGCGCGCGGGTCAGCGCGACCCGGGCGTCCAGGTGCGCGCCGAAGCCGACCAGGACGTCCTCCGCCGCGCCGCCGGTGCGCCGCGACACCGCGGCGAACGCGGGTACGTCCAGGTCGGCGGTGAGGTCGAGGGCCCACAGCTCGCGGCCGAGGGCAGTGGCGTGGTGGTCGACGCAGGCGGCCAGCCACGGGTCGGCGAACGAGGCGAGGTCCACCCCGGGCAGCCGGGAGCGGTGGTACCACCAGAGGGCCACGCTGTCGCGCTCCACGAGTTCGCAGAAGCCCTGCAGGATCGCCTCGGCGACGGTGCCGCCGGCCGCGCAGCCGTTCGAGTCGGCCGAGCACACCGCCAGCGTGGTCAGTTCCGGGTGCCCGTACCAGCAGTGCGCGGCGGGCAGCTCGCGGGCCGTACCCCGGGTCAGCGACCAGCCCGTGGTCCAGTCCAGCTCCACGTCGTCGGCGAGCGGTCGGGGCACCCGGTGCAGGTGGCCGAGGTCGGCGTTGAGCCGGTCCCGCTCGGCGTACTGGCGGTCGGAGAAGAGCAGCAGGTCGCGCAGGTGCACCGCCCGCTCCGGCCCGAGCTGCCGGTACGTCGCCCGGTGCACCGGGCGGTCGCCGCGCCACACGCCGCAGTAGCGCTCCACCGCCTCCCCGATCGCGCTCATCCGCGCCTGCAGGTCGGTGCGGCCCTTGCCGCCGCTCTGGCCGCGCAGGTTGCGGCGCAGGCCGGCCAGCTGCCGGGGCTGGGCGAAGTTGTGCCCGGCCGAGTAGGTGTGGGTCACCCCGTTGTCGGTCGCCTCCAGCGGGGTCAGCCGGCTCACCACGCCCAGGTAGCGGCTGACGTGGTGGGCCAGCGACGCGTACACCTCGGCGGGTTCCCGGGTGCGGGAGTCCCCGGCCCGGCTGGGCTGGGCACCGCTCGGCGGCAGCTCGATGCGCGGGTCGGCCTTGCCGACCAGGTCCGGGTCGCCGCAGGCGGGGCACTGCGGCTGGCGTACCAGGTGGTGGGTCTCCAGGCTCAGGTCGCGGGTGTCGAGGGCGACCAGCCGGCCGGTGAGCCGGGGCGACTCCCCGCGTACGGCGAGGACGGCCAGTTCGGCGGCGAGCAGCCCGGCGACCGCGGTCGCCAGTCCCGGCAGCACGGCCCGGTCGGGCCGCGGCACCGGGCCGGCCAGCTCCTGACCGCCGAGGAAGGCGTTCACCTGCTCGTTCTCCTGCCACCGCTGCCGCAGGCAGGCCCAGCACCCGGTCCGGCCGGGCACCAGGTGCGGGCCGAGCAGCAGGACGTTGCCGTGCGGCCGGGCCAGCGTCCACGCGCGCCCGGCGGCCAGGTGCCGGGCGTTGAGCGCGGCCAGGCGGGGGTCGAGCATCGACGACGGCAGCACCAGCACGGGGGCGCCGGGCGGGCCGGGTTCCGGGTCCTCCGGGCCGACCACCGTCACGGCGAGGCCGAGGGACCGCAGCGCGTCCGCGGTCTCGGTGGCCCGGGGAGCGCCCAGGTCCACCACGGTGACCGCGCCCCGGGCCAGCCACCGGCCGGCGGCGTCGGGCGGTACGCCCCGGGCGTCCCAGCCCGCGGCCTCGGCCGACGACGTGCCGGCCGGGCCGGACACCAGCAGGCCGTGGTCGCGCAGCCGGGCCAGCGCCGCGGCGACCGCGGCGACCGGGTGCCGGCCGGCCAGCCGGGCCAGCACGTCGGCCAACGGGGCGACGCCGTCGAGCAGGTCGGCCAGGTCGGCCGCGACCGGGTCGTCGACCAGCAGGCTGCGGGTCTCGCCGAGCACGACGAGCGGACCGTCGGGCAACCGCACCGGCACGTAGTCCGAACGGAAACGCGGACGCCACATGGTTCCTCCCGAGCCTGACGGGCCGGGCGGCGGCGCCGGCCCTGATCCTGGCTGCTGCCATCGTCGCGGTCCGGACCCGCCGGTCCCGAGGGATGGCACCGGTTTCTGCCGTCGGCGCGGGGCCGGCCGGCGGACGGCTCGGCTCAGCCGGCGGCGGCGGTCAGCGCGGTGTCGTTGAGCCCGAGCACCGTGGTGCCGGTGGTCTGCGCCGGCACCAGCAGCAGGAAGGTCTGCACCCGGGTGACCCGGATCGCCTTCCCGCTCAACGCGGCGCGTTGCCCGGTGGCGATCAGGTCCGGGCTCTGCGGCGTCATCCGCACGGTGGCCGGCCCGCCGGGCGCGGGGCTGAGCGTGTCGGTGGCGTGCACGGTCAGGAAGGTCAGCGTGCCGGCCGGCACCGTGACGGCGCAGTCCGACCACTCGGCCCGGTCCATCGTCCGCTTCACCGCCGCGCCGGCCCCCGCCAACTGCTGCCCGTAGACCTCCCAGCCTCCGGCGAACTGGTTGTCGAGCAGCGGGCTCGACGCCACCAGTGACCGGTTGCTCGTGGTCGAGCCGATGCTGCGGGCGAAGACCTCGGCGGCGAGGGCGCGCCGGCTGGTCTCGTCGAGCGCGGTGCCGCCGGACGTCGCGGGTCGGCCGCCGATGCTCCGGGCGGCCACCAGGGCGGGTTGGGAGATCTGGACGTTGTGACTGAGCTTCCACTGCCCGTCGGGGCCGAGCACGAACTGACTCACGTCGGTGGGCGCCAGCTCCGAGCCGGTCAGCCGCAGGGTGGCGGTGGTGAGGAAGCAGCTCGGCCCGCCCGTGGGCACCGCGAAGACCGGGTTGATGTGCTGGAACGCGGGTTGCGGGCGCTGGTTGTGGGCGGCCCGGCGGACCGCGGCGATGCTCAGGTTCAGGGAGGGCGCCACCTCCTGGGTGCGCAGCGCCTCGACGTCGCCGGAGACCGAGGCCGCGGAGTCGGCCTGGTCGAAGGCGGTGAGCACGAGGGCGGCCCGCTCGGCGCCGAAGGCGGCCGAGGCGGCGGGCCCGGGGGCGGCCGCGTCGACCGGCTGCCCGCCGCAGCCGGCCAGCGCCAGCAGGGTCAGCGCGGTGGCCGCGGACGACGTCATCGGCGCGGGTCCGCGCCGGCTCCGCACGGATCTTCTGCCCGACATCTCGTCCTCCGTCCACCGCCGGTCACGGGAATCGCGCCGGATGCAGTCGAGTATGTGAGCCGTCGAGGGGTGCCGCCGGTGGCGGTGCGGCCTCGTGCTGTCCGGTGCGTCGGCGTTGCACGCGACGGCGTCATCGGGTGCCGGCCGGCGTCACCGATCCGTGTCATCGAGCCGGGCTACCCAGGCGACCAGACCCGACCGGGAGGCGACACCGGCCTTGCGGTAGATCCGGGTCAGGTGCGCCTCGACGGTGCGCGGGCTGATGTTCAGCTGCCGGCCGATCAGCCGGCTGGTGGCTCCGGTCGCGGTCAGCCGGGCGATGTGCCACTCCCGGTCGGTCAGGATGGTGACCGCCCGTGGGTCGATGGGACGGGCCAGTCGCAGCGCCACGCGTTCGGTGCCGCACCAGTCGGCCAGTTCCAGCGCCTGCCGGCGGGCGCGGGCAGCCGGTCCGGCCCGGTCCGCGGCCTCGGCGGCCCGGGTCAGCGAGACCAGCGCCAGGCTGCGCCGCAGCACCAGCCCACCGGCCCGGAACAGGTCGGCGGCCGCCTCCAGGTGCGGCAGCGCCGCGGTCACCTCGCCGCGCGCCAGCAGCACCTCGCCGTACGCCGACTCGGCGAAGCCGCGCTGGCCGGGCAGGTCGATCCGGTCCGCCTCGGCCAGCGCCAGCCGCGCCTGCCGGTCCGCCTCCGCCGGGTCACCGGCGGCGAGGGCGGCGGCGCAGAGCAGCTCGAACCACATCGGGCGCAGGGTGGCCTGGAGCCGGAGCAGCCGGTCGCCGCCGCCGGCCCCGCGCACCAGGTCGGAGCAGGTCGCCGGGTCCCCGGCCAGCAGGGCCGCGGTCGCCAGCGCGGTGGCGGCGGTCCGGCCGCACCAGGTGCCCAGGTCGGTGGTGAGTTCGACCGCGCTGCGGGCCAGGGCCACCGCCCGCTCGTCGTCGCGCAGGCCGCCGCGCCAGGCGGTCGCCTCGGCCTCGAACGCCAGGGCGAAGCTCAGCAGGTCCCCGCTGCCGATCCGTCGGGCGACGATGCCCGCCTCGGTGGCCAGGTCGATGGCGCTCGCGAGCCGGCCGGTGTGGTGGGCCACCCGGCTGCGGCCGAGCAGCAGTTGGCACAGGCCGTCGTCGCGGTGGGCCGCCCGGACCAGGGTCAGCCCGCGGTCCAGGTGCCGCACCGCGTCCGCCGGCCGTTCGAGGTGCAGCTCGGTCAGCCCGAGCGCGGTCAGGCAGTCGGGGTGGTCGCGCACGTCCCGGTCCGGCAGCGCGTCGACGATCCGGCCGGCGCCCTCGACCAGGTCCCGGGCCAGGTCGAGGGCGCCGTCGTGGGTGGCGGCCAGGCCACGGACGGCCAGCAGGCCGGCCCGGTCCACCCCGGACCGTGCCGGGTCCTCGACGGACCCGTCGGCGGGTGGCTCGCCCGGCGCGTCGGCGAGCACGTCGGCCGGCGGGACCACGGTCCGCCCGGCCAGGATGCCGGCCGCCCCCAGCTCGGTGGCGAGCCGGTAGCCGCCGGCCGGTCCGGTGCCGCCGGGCAGGACGGCCAGCTCCCGGCCACTGATCGCCTGCGCCTCGGCGTAGTTGCCGAGCAGGCGTTCCATCCGCGCCCAGAGGGCCACCGCGCGGGCCCGTCGCCCCTCCCGGTCGGCGGGGAAGAGCGGCACGATCTCCTGGAGCAGCGCCCTGCTCTCGGCCAGGTTGCCGGCCTCGCCGGTGATCCGGGCGAGCGCCAGCGAGACGTCGCGCCGCCGCTGGGCGGAGGCCGCGGTGGGCCGCAGCGCCCGCAGGGCCAGTCGCAGCCAGCGGATGGCCGACTCGGGCGCCTCCCGGTAGATCTCCTGGGCGGCCCGGGAGAGCACGTCGACGCAGCGTTCGACCCAGCCACCGTGCGGCAGGTCCAGCAGCCGCTCCGCGTACCGGGCCTGGTCGGCCGGGGGCGCCCCGCGCTCGACCAGCGCGGTCAGCGCGCGCCCGTAGGCCTCCGCCCGCCAGGCCGGGTCGCTGTCCTGGGCCACCGCCATCCGCAGCACCGGATGCCGGAACGCGAACCGCCCGCCGCCCGGCACGTGACGGATCAGATCCCGGCGCGCCAGCCGCCAGCCGGACTCGGCCGCCAGCGCGGCCGGCACCTGGGCGACCGTGGCGAGCAGATCGGCGTCGAACGGGGCGTCGAAGACCGCCCCGGCCCGCAGGCAGGCCAACTCGACCGGCGGCAGGTCCACCCACTCCCGGCGCAGCGCGGCCAGGGCCGGGGCGGCGACCGGACCCGCGTGCGGGTCGGGGTCCGGGGCGCCCCGGTCCGGGCCGGCGCCGCCGGGCAGGGCCGCCAGGTAGCCGGGGTTTCCGCCGGTCAGCTCGTAGCGTGCGGGCACCTCCGCCGGGTCGAGAAAGGGGTGCAGGAGGGTGGTGTCGGCGAGGCTGAGCGGGCCGAGCTCGATCCGGTCGCGGGCCGGTGGCTCGGTGCCGGTGCGGTCGCCGGGCGGCCCGAACGGCATCGGGGTGGCCATCTGTCGCGGCCGGTAGACCAGCACCAGCAGCAACGGGGCGGGCACCGGGTAGCGCAGCAGGTGGGCGATCAGGCCGATGGAGGAGGGATCGGCCCAGTGCAGGTCGTCCAGGACCAGCACCAGCCCGTCCCGGGCGGCCAGGCCGATGAGCCGGCGCGCCGACTGGTAGAGCCGGAAGCGCCGGGCGTCCGGGGACCGCGCCGGCGCCGGCGGTGGCGTGCTCGGATCCGGCTCGGCCCAGAGGTCCCGGGCCGGCCGGCCGGCGCTCAGCCCGGGCCGGGGGGACCGCCCCGCCGACAGGGCGTGCCGGAACACGTGGAAGGGCACGCCTCGTTCGTCCGGCGCGCAGGTGCCGACGGACCGGGGAACGGTGGGAACGCAGTGTCGCAGGGCCTCGTGGACGAACCGGGTCTTGCCGATGCCCGGCTCCCCCACCACCTCGCAGACCAGTTGCCGGCCGTCACCCATCGCGGCCGCGTGGGCTCTCGCGACCCGCGCCAACTGCGGTCGCCGCCCGACGAAACACGGGCCCGCCGGGGCATTTTCCGGCCCAGATGTCATCACGCAGATCAAACGCTTCCGACACATTCCGATGGGGATTGCCCGGCACTATACCGGGGCCCGGGCAAAGCTCGAAAATATCGACTCGACGCGCGCTGAATTCGCTGGCCCGGCCGGGTCACGGCACTGTCCCGGCATCCCCTCCGCAACCCACAGATACGATCCGGTCACCGAACAGATGCAGCGATCCGTACATTTAGGAGTAAAGCATGCCGCTTGCGGGTTTTTGTCAGCGCGGCGGCGACGCGGCCCGCACCGGTGGACGAACGGCGAATGCGGTCGCGCGTCGGGGCCGACAAGAGGACCGGAGAATTCGCTTTCCCGGATACCGCGACGCATCCGCGAGGGAATTCGCCCTCTATCCGAGACATCCATTCCGGTCAAGACGTGAATCGGCGGACCACACCGTACGGACGACCGCGGGCACCCGGACCGCAGCCGCTGCCGTCCGGCTTCCGCCGCCGGCCGACCGGACGGGGGACGACGCGCCGGGTTCGGCGGACGAGGGTCCGCACGAACGGCCGGGCGGCCCCGGGCGCACGGTGGAGCGCGCCCCGTCCCGCGCGGGCCGGCGTACCCGGGAGGCACCGACCGGATCGACGACGGACCGCACCGGCCGGTGGGGTCGACCCGGCCGGGCGCGGGTCGACTGTGGGGGCCGACACCGCCGGCCCGGCCGACGCTCCGGTTAGGGAGATCCGCCTCGCGGGTAGGAGCCGCACCGGCCGGAACGGAGGGTCCGTGGTGCGCCGGTCCCGACGGGGAGGACCGTGGTTCATGCGCGAGTGGTGGGGAGCCGCCCTGGGGCGGCTTCGACAGGCGTGGGTGCCGGTGGTGGAGGCGGTGCTGGCCGCGACCGTGGCCTGGTTGATCGCCGCGCGGCTGATCGGTCACCCCGATCCGTTCTTCGCGCCGAGCGCGGCGCTGATCGTGCTCAGCGAGTCCCGGGGACAGCGGGTCCGGCAGACCGTCGAGCTGATCCTCGGGGTGGCCGGCGGAGTGCTCACCGCCGAACTGATGATCCACGCGCTCGGCCCGGGCACCGGCACCATGGTGGTGGTGCTGCTGCTCACCCTCGGCGTCACGGTGGCGGCCGGGGCCAGCAGCACGCTGATCACCCAGACCACGGTCTCCGCCCTCTACCTGGTGGTGGTCGCCGCGCCGAAGGGCGACTTCACCCCGTTCCGGTTCGTCGACGCGCTGATCGGCGGGGCGGTCGCGCTGGCCGCCAGCCAACTGGTGGTCGCCCGCGACCCGCTCGCGCCGCTGCTCGCCGAGGCCCGGCAGACGTACGCCGACCTGGCCGCGCTGCTCGACCGGATCCATGACGCCCTGGGCAGCTGCGACGCCGACGCGGCCCAGGCGGCGCTGGAGCGCGCCCGGCAGGTGGACGGCTGCGTGGAGCGGCTGCGGGCCGCGGTGCAGGCGTGCGCCGAGACCGTCCGGCTGCGCGTGCGCCGCCGCCGCCACCTGGGCCAGCTGGAGCAGGTCGAGGCCACCACCCGGCAGCTCGACTACGCGGTACGCAACATCCGGGTGCTGGCCCGCAACGGGGTCACCCTGACCCGGCTGCACACCGCCACCCCACCCGAACTCGGCACCGCCCTCGGTTCGCTGACCGAGGCGGTCCGCGAGGCCGGGGCGGCCCTGGCCCGGGATCTCACCGGGCAGGACGCCGACCGGCACGCCGACCGGGCCGACGAGGCCGCCATGGCGGCGGTACGGGTCGCCGCCGAGCTGCTGGAGTCCCGGCCGCCGTTGCCGGTCGTCATGATCGTCGGGCAGATCCGGGCGACCGCGATCGACCTGCTGCGCGGCATCGGCACGGACGACGTGGCGGTGCTGAACCGGGTCGACGAGGCGCTCGGCCTGCCCACCCCGGCGTCCTGACGGGCGTCGGTCGGCGGTGCTGCCCGGCTGCGTCGCCGACGCGGCCGGGCAGGACCGTCAGCCGCTCGGGCAGCGGTCGGAGAGGGCGTAGCGGGTGAGCACCACGTCGTCGATCTGGCGTACCTCGACGACCCGGGCCCGGCGGCCGGCGTGCCAGGGGAAGCGACCGTCCCCGACGAAGCGCGGCGCCCGGCCGTCCCCGACGAAGAACGGCGCGACCACCAGGTGCAGCTCGTCGACCAGGCCCGCGGTGAGGAACTGGCAGTGCACGCTGCCGCCGCCCTCCACCATCAGCCGGCGTACGCCCCGGGCGGCCAGGTCGTCGAGCACCGCCGCCGGGGTGACCGGGTCTCCCCCGTCGACCACGGTCGCCACCCGGCCCACCTGCTCGTGGGCCTTCTCCACCACCCCGCTCGGGCAGTAGACCAGCTTCAGCCCGTCGCCGAGGGTGAAGAAGCGGCCGGCCGGGTCGAGGTCGCCGCTGCCGGTGACGGTGACCTTCACCGGCGAGGGCGGCAGGCCCCGGGTCACCCGCTCGGCCCGGCGCAGGTCGGAGCGGACCAGCAGGCGCGGGTCGTCGCGGCGCACCGTGGCGGCCCCGACCAGGATCGCGTCGCAGCCGGCCCGGACCTCGTCGACCCGGTCCAGGTCGACGTCGTTGGAGAGCAGCAGCCGCGCGGTGGTCGCGTCGTCGATGTAGCCGTCGATCGACATCGCGCAACTGAGCAGCACGTACGGCCGCGCGGTCACGGCACGAAGGGCAGGTCGAGGGCGTGGTCGGCGTGGGTGACCTTGGCCGCCAGGTAGTCGGCGTTGGCCGGGGACAGGTGTACGCCGGTGAGCACCCGGTCGACCACCGTGACGCCCAGCTGCGCCAACTGGGCGGCCTTGTCCGGATTGTTGCTGAGCAGCGCCACCCGGCTCACCCCCAGCGCGGCGAGCATCTGCGCGGCCACCGTGTAGTCCCGCTCGTCCGCGCCGCGCCCCAGCGCCACGTTCGCCTCGTAGGTGTCCAGTCCCCCGTCCTGCAGGGCGTACGCGTCGAGCTTGGCGTACAGGCCGATGCCCCGGCCCTCCTGCCGCAGGTAGAGCAGGTAGCCACCGGCCTCGGCGATCCGCTCCACGGCCTCGCGGAGCTGGGGGCCGCAGTCGCAGCGCTGGCTGCCGAAGACGTCCCCGGTCAGGCACTCGCTGTGCGGGCGGACCAGCGGCGGCGGCAGGTCGGCGTCGGGGCGTCCCGGGTCGGCCCGGTCACCGAGCCCGAGGGCGAGGTGCTCCCGGCCGTCCACCAGACCGTGGAAGGAGTGCACGCGGGCGGTGGTGACGTAGCCGTCGGGGAAGCGCAGCGGGACCGTCACCTCGGTCCGGATCGTCGCCGTGGGCACCGTGTCGTCCATCGTCATCCTCCGTCCCGGCTGCCGGACACGCCGGCAACGCACACCCCTCGCACCTTCACCGTAGGCGGGATCACCGCCGTCTGCCGGTCAGCCGGCGAGGCCACCGGCCGGCCACCAGCACCACCGCGCCCGGCAGGCTGGCGGCCAGGGCCAGTGCCCCGTACACGGTGGCCGTGGCGACGCCCTGGGCGGCGGTGAGGCCGGCGGCGGCGAACGCCCACGCGGCCACCCCCTCCCGGGGGCCAAAACCGCCCACGTTCGTCGGCAGGCCCATCGCCAGCAGGGCCAGCAGCGTCAACGGCAGCAGCCGGGACAGCGGCGCGTCCGCGCCGGCCGTCCGCGCCGCGATCAGGAAGGTGCCCAGGTGCCCAGCGACCACCACCGCCGAGGCCGCCGTGACCCCCAGCCAGGTCCGGCGGGCGAGCAGCCCGGCCCGGACGTCCGCCCCGGCGGTCCGGACCGCCCGGGCCCACCGGGACGCGCCGGAGCGCGGCACCGCGCGGGCCGCCAGGGCCAGCCCCACCACGCCGGCGGCCGGTACCCCGGCGAGCAGCGGCAGGTAGGGCCGCACCGGGGAGGGCAGGGCCGCCAGCAGCACCACGGCGAGGACCAGCTGGACCAGTTGCCCGGCCGCCCGCTCCCAGACCACGGCCCGGACGCCCCGGGCGACGTCCCCGGCGTCGCGGCCGTGGCGCACCGCCCGGTGCACGTCCCCGAGCACCCCGCCGGGCAGGGTGGAGTTGAGGAACACCGCCCGGTAGCAGTGCGCGACGGCGGTGGGCAGCGGGAGCCGTACGCCCAGCCCTTCGGCGACCAGCGACCAGCGCCAGGCGCAGCAGACGGTGGTGACCGCCCCGAGGACGAGCGCGGCGGCGAGGGCCGGGGCGTCGATCAGCCGGAGCCCGGCCAGGAACGGCCCGGTGCCCACCCACCAGACGAGCACGGCGAGGACCCCGAGCCCACCGACCGTGCGCAGCAGGCCCGCGCGCCGGCCGGCGCCGGTCGACGCGCCCCCGCGCGGCGCGCAGGGCGCGGCGGGTGTGACCGGTGTGACCTGCGCGGTCCGGGTGGCGGGTACGACCGGGGCGGCGGGCGCGACGGGCGCGGTCCGGACGGCGGGTACGACCGGGCCGGCCGGCGCGGGCGGCGCGGCGGGCGCGACCAGGTCGACCGGCCCGGTCCGGGCGGCGGGCGCGACGAGGGCGACCGGCGCGGATGGGGCGACGAGCCGGCCGACCGCCACCGGGGTGACGAACGCGGTGGCGGTGGGCCCGGCGACGGTGGCGTGCGGCAAGCGGTCCTCCCTCGGTCCACTGAGAGGCACGTGCCGCAGGGCCGCGCGGTTCACCCGGCCAGCAGGTCGGTGTGCTCCAGCACCACCCGCAACCGGCCGGCGGCGGCCTCGGCCAGCCGCCGCTGCCGGTACGCCTCGGCCGGGCCGGCCAGCTCGGGGCGCTCCTCGACGGCCGCCGCCAGCCACCCGGTCAGCCACTCGGCGATCAGCGGGGCCTGCTCCGGTCCCAGCCGCCACGGGCTGTCGCGGACCGTCACCGGGACGCCCCCGCGGCGCCACGCCGCGACGGCCGTGTCCACCGCGTCCGGGCCGAGCAGGGTCCGCCCGTCGACGGTGCGCCGCTGGTGGGCGTTGAACGCGGCCTGGAACTCGGCGTCGAGCGGATCCCGCGGCTCGAAGCCGGTCCGGCCGACCACCGAGATCGCGATGAGCGTCGGCCGGCCGGCGCAGGCGGCCAGGGTCCGCTCCAGCTCCTCGGCGGTGAGCATGTCCAGCAGCGCGGAGGCGGTCACCAGGTGCGCCTCGGCGAGGTCGGCGGGGGTCAGCCGGGTGATGTCCGAGGCGCGCGTCTCCAGCGCGACCGGGCTGCCGTCGGCGGCGCGCACCGGTACGGCGGTGGCCAGCCGGCCCAGCTCGGCGTCCTGCTCGTGCAGCACCCAGCGCTGCGGCCCGGGCAGCAGCGGGGCCAGCCAGCGGGCCATCGACCCGGTGCCGCTGCCCAGGTCGTGCACGACCACCGGCCGGTCGGCGGGGAGCCGGCGGCGCACCGCGTCGACCAGTTCGGCGCTGCGGGCCGCCGCGTCGGCAGGTTCGCGCAGACGCAGCCAGTCGGCGAAGTCGGGGGGCAGCTGGGTCGTCATGACGCGGTGGCCTCCTTCAGGGCTGCCGCCAGCCGGTCCACGGTGACCGTCCAGTCGGTGAGGGTGTCCCGGCGCTGCCGGGCCGCGTGACGCAGCCCGGCGCGCAGCTCCGGCCGGGTCAGCCAGCGGCGCAGCGCGCCGGCCAGCGCCGCCGGGTCGTCCGCCGGCACGAGCAGGCCGGGCCGGGTGCCGTCCGGGGCGTACCCGAGGGTGTCGGGCAGGCCACCGGTGTCGCTGCACAGCACCGGCAGGCCCCGGGCCAGGGCCTCCGTCACCACCATGCCGTACGTCTCCCGCCGGGACGGCACGATGAGCAGATCGGCGGCGGCGTACGCGACGTCCAGCTCCGCCCCGACGCGGGGGCCGGACAGGTGGACCCGGTCGGTCAGGCCGTCGGCGGCGAGCCGCCCGCGCAGCCCGGCGACGAAGTCCGGGTCGCGGCTGAGCGCGCCGACGCACGCGCAGCTCCAGTCGAGGTCGGCGATCCCGGCCAGCGCGGCGGCGAGCACGTCGTGGCCCTTGAGCGGGGTGACCGCCGCGACGCAGAGCAGCCTGGTGCCGGCCGGCGAGCCGGACGTCAGCGGCGCCGGGGTGACGCCGGGCGCGGCGACGGTGACCCGGTCGGCGGGCAGCGCGTACCGGTCGTGCAGCCGCCGCCGGGTCCACTCGCTGGTGGCGACCACGCCGGCCGCCACCGCCAGGGCCCGGGCCTCCGCGTGGTCCTCGCGCGGCAGGTGCACCAGCGGCACCAGGCGCAGCCGCCGGGCGTGCGGGGTGAGCAGCTCCGGCACGGTCGAGGCGACCAGGCCGTCGAGCAGCACGGGCGCGCCGTCGGGCAGACCGGCGAGCACGGCGGCGAGGGCGGCCCGCTCGGGCGCCCCGGGGTGCGGCCAGGCGCCCGGCACCGGGTGCTCGCGCACGGTCCAGCCGCGGCCGGCCAGCCCCCGGCACACCTGCCGGTCGTACGCGTTGCCGCCGCTGGGGGTGGCCGGGTCGTCGATGTCGCCGGGCAGCACCACGTGCACCACGCTCATCGGCGGTTACAGGGCCCGCTCGTAGCTCGCCCAGGCGACGTGCGACTCGTGCAGGGTGACGGCGATCCCGGCGAGGCCGCGTGCCCCGTCCCCCAGCCGGCCCCCGTGCACCGCCTCGGCGAGCCGGTCGGCGATGGTCCGGCACAGCACCTCGGTGGTGGTGTTGGTGCCGGCGAAGGCCGGCTCGTCGTCCAGGTTGCGGTAGTTCAGCTCGCCGAGGACGGCCTTGAGCTGCTCGGTGGCCAGGCCGATGTCGACCACGATCCCGTCCGCGTCCAGCTCCGGCCGGCGGAAGGTGGCGTCGACGACGAAGGTCGCGCCGTGCAGCCGCTGGGCCGGGCCGAACACCTCTCCCCGGAAGCTGTGGGCGATCATGATGTGGTCCCGGACGGTCACGCTGAACACGGTCACTCCTCGGGGTAGGTGATGAGGTGGCAGAGCGCGGGCAGTTCGCCCGCGGCGAGCCGGGCGAGCACGTCGGGCAGCTCGTCGAAGCGGGACGGGCCGCTGAGCAGCGCGTCGAAGACCGGGTCGGCGAGCAGCTCCAGCGCCAGCGCCAGCCGGTCGCGGTAGCTGCGGTCGGCCCGCCGGGGCGACACGGTGCCGACCTGGCTGCTGCGGATCCGCAGCCGGCGGGAGTGGAACGCCCCGCCCAGGGCGAGCGTGACCGGCCGGTCGCCGTACCAGCTCAGCTCCAGCACGGTGCCCTCCGGGCGGAGCAGGTCGAGGCCGCGTTGCAGCCCCTCGGCGGTGGCGCTGGCGTGCACCACCAGGTCCCGGCCGCCGGTCGCGTCGGCGGGCCGGGCGAAGTCGACGCCGAGCGCGGCGGCCACCGCCGCCTTCGCCGGGTCCGCGTCGACCAGCTCCACCCGGACCCCCGGGAAGCGGGCCAGCAGGGCGGCCACGCAGCAGCCCACCATGCCGGCGCCGATGACGCTCACCCGGTCGCCGACCAGCGGGGCGGCGTCCCAGAGCGCGTTCACCGCGGTCTCCACCGTGCCGGCCAGCACCGCCCGGGACGCCGGCACGTCCTCCGGTACGACCAGCACGGCGTCGGCCGGCACCACGTACGCGCTCTGGTGCGGGTAGAGGCAGAAGACGGTCCGGCCGCGCAGCCCCTCGGGTCCCCGCGCGACGACGCCGACGTTGAGGTAGCCGTACTTCACCGGGGCCGGGAAGTCGCCCTCCTGGAACGGGGCGCGCATCGCGGCGTACTGGTCGGCCGGGACCTTCCCGGTGAAGACGAGGGTCTCGGTGCCCCGGCTCACCCCGGAGAACAGGGTGCGGACCAGCACCTCGTCCGGGCCGGGCGGGGCCAGCTCGACCGGGCGCAGCTCCCCCTCGCCGGGGGCGCGGAGCCAGAACGCGCGGGCGTCGCCGATCACGGTTTCTCCTCTCCCGACGCTTCGGACCGAACCGAACGGGCAGTTTTCCCGTGTCAGATGGCAGGGTTGTCGATCATAGACACGGAGGCAGGGTGTCCACGGTTCGAAATGGCCGATTGGCCGCGCCGGTCACTCAGTTCCTGGTGCTCGCCGCACTCGCCGGCACGGTGGGCCTCGGCGTGCCGGGCTGGCTCGCCGGCCTGACGTACGCCTCGGTGCTCGGCGCCCTGCTGGGACGCGGCCTGCGGGCCGCCGACGCGGCCCGGCCGGGCCCCGCCGACCTGGTGACCCTGACCCGGGCGCTGCTGGTCGGCGGCGTGCTGGCCCTGGTGGTCGACGCCGGGACCGGCCCCGCGCCGGTGGCAGTGCTGGTGCCGCTGACCGTGGTGGCGCTCGCGCTGGACTGGGTCGACGGGCGGGTGGCGCGGCGCACCGGGACGGCCAGCGCGCTGGGCGCCCGCTTCGACATGGAGGTGGACGCGTTCCTCATCCTGGTGCTCAGCGCCCACCTGGCCCCGTCGGTGGGCGGCTGGGTGCTCGCCATCGGCGCGATGCGGTACGCCTTCGTCGCGGCCAGCTGGGTCCTGCCGTGGATGCGCCGCCCGCTGCCGCCCCGCTACTGGCGCAAGGTGGTCGCCGCGGCGCAGGGGATCCTGCTCACCGTGGCGGCGAGCCGGCTGCTGCCGGGGCCCCAGCTGGTGCCCGCCGCCGCCGCACTCGCGTTGCTGGTCGAGTCGTTCGGCCGGGACGTGCACTGGCTCTGGCGGCACCGCCCCGCCGCGACGCCGGCCGACCGGCCCGCCGCGGCCACGGTGATCGTCGGGGTCCGGCCGGCGGGCCTCGACGGACCCGCCACCCGGCTCGTCCTCGAACCCACCGCCCGGGCCGCCCACCCGGCCGGACCGGCGGCGCGCCCGGTGCCCCCGGTCGCCCGGGTCCCCGCCCACCAGCCCGTCTGACGTCGTCCGCCCTCCCCGCAGAAGGATGTTCCCGTGTCACTGCTCCGCCGCCTCCGCCGGCCGGCCCGCAACGGTGCGGCCGGTGAGCCCGCCACCCCCGTCCCGCCCGCACCGCAGACGCCGGCCGCGGCGACCGGGACCCCGACCACCGCGCGGCGGATCACCACCGCGACGCTCACCGGGCTCGCGACGCTGCTGGTGCTCGCCGCGCTCGTGCTGCCCGACCGGTTGAGCGCGCTCACGCCCGCTACCGTCCTGCGCATCCCGGTGGAGGGGCTGGTCGGGGTGGCCCTGCTGCTCGTCCTGCCGCCCCGGGTGGGCCGCCCGCTGGCCGTGCCGGCCGGGCTGCTGCTGGGCCTGGTCACCGTGCTGCGGCTGCTCGACGCGGGCTTCTTCGCGGCCCGCGACCGGCCGTTCGACGTGCTGCTCGACTGGGGGCTGTTCGACGACGGGTTCGGCTACCTCCGCGACTCGATCGGCCGGACCGGCGCGGTCGCGGCGGCGGTCGGGGCGGTGCTGCTCGCCGCCGGCCTGCTCATCCTGGTCACCCTGGCGGTGCGGCGGCTGGCCCGGCTGGTCACCCGGCACCGGCGGGTCTCGACCCGGGTGGTGGCGGCGCTGGCCGTGCTCTGGCTGGGCTGCGCCCTGTTCGGGGTCCGCGTCGGCGGCGGACCGGTCGCCGGCCGGGAGGCGGCCACCCTGCTCGCGGCGCACGCCGGGCAGGTGCGGGCCGGGGTACGGGACCGGGCGGTGTTCGCCGGCCAGGCCGCGACCGACGCGTACCGGGACACCCCCGGTGACCGGCTGCTGACCGGGTTGCGCGGCAAGGACGTGCTGGTCGCGTTCGTGGAGAGCTACGGCCGCGACGCGGTGGAGGACCCGGAGCTGTCCCCGGGCGTGAACCGGGTGCTCGACGACGGCTACGGACGGCTGCGGGCCGCCGGGTTCGACGCCCGCAGCGGCTTCCTCACCTCCCCCACCTTCGGCGGCGGAAGCTGGCTGGCCCACGGCACCCTGCTCTCCGGGCTGTGGATCGACAACGACCAGCGCCACCGCGACCTGCTGGCCGGGGACCGGCTCACCCTCAACGGGGCGTTCCACCGGGCCGGCTGGCAGACGGTCGGAGTGCTGCCCGCCGCCACCCAGCCCTGGCCGGAGGGGAAGTTCTTCGGCTACGACCGCTACTACGACGCCGCGCGGCTCGACTACCGCGGTCCCAAGTTCAGCTACGCGCCGATGCCCGACCAGTACACGCTGGCGACGTTCCAGCGACTCGAACGGGCCCGGCCGCACGCCCCGCTGATGGCCGAGATCCCGCTGGTCTCCAGCCACTCCCCCTGGTCGGCGATCCCGGAGCCGGTGCCGTGGGACGCCGTCGGCGACGGCTCCGTCTTCGCCGAGGCGTCCACCCGGACCGGCGGCAGCCGGGACGTGGTGCAGCGCGACACCCACCAGATCCGCGCCGACTACGCGCACGCCATCCGGTACAGCCTGGACACCCTGGTCTCCTACGTGCTCACCTACGGCGGGGACGACCTGGTGCTCGTCTTCCTCGGCGACCACCAGCCGACCGCCACGGTGACCGGCGAGGGCGCGAGCCGGGACGTGCCGATCACCATCGTCGCGAAGGATCCGACGGTGCTCCAGCGGGTGGCCGGCTGGGGCTGGCAGGACGGGCTGCGGCCCGGCCCGCAGGCCCCGGTGTGGCGGATGGACGCCTTCCGGGACCGCTTCCTCGCCGCCTTCGGCCCCACCGCCGGCCACTGACGGTGGCGCCGCCCCCGCCCACCACACCAGCACGCCGTCGGGCACCGCAGCCGCTCACCACGCCGCCGGCCCCGGGCAGTGACGCCGAGCGGCCGGCGGCGCGGGCGGAACGGTCAGGCCGCGTGGCGGCGGTCGCGGGCCGAGCGGGCCGGCACCGGGCGTCCCGCCGGACGGCGGGAGACCGCGCCCTGGGCCAGCCGCATCGCCCGGCGGGCCTGGGTCAGCGGCTCGCAGGGCGCGGGCCGGCCGGCGCAGAGCAGGCTGGCGCAGCGACCCGCCGCGTCCGGCCGGTGCGCGGCGGCGACGTCGTACGCCGCCCGCCACAGCAGCGGGTCGGTGACGTCCTCGGGCAGGGCCACCTGGTGGCTGGACCGGATGTGTGTCGTGTCGGGCACCGGGTTCCCCTCTCGTCCTGGCTTGCCTGTTCACTGACCGACAGGGCCGGGATCAAACCTCCTCCGCCGAAGGTGGACCGTCCAGAGGCGTACGTCACGCGGGGTACGCGCGGGTCTCCGCCGCCTTCACCGCCGCCCAGACCCGCTGCCCCGGTCGCAGCCCGAGGTGGGCGGCGGCGGCCGGGGTGACGTCGGCGGCGACCGCGACCGGCCCGTCGAGCTGGACGCGCAGGTTGTCGCCGTGCCGCTGGACGCCGGTGACGGTGGCCGGCCAGACGTTGCGCGGGCTGCCGTCGGGGCGGTCCGGGTGCAGCGCGACGGCGGCCGGCGGGAAGGCGACGAAGGCGTCGCCGCGCACGGCGTCGGCGGCGGTGAGGGCGAGTCCGCCGACCGTGACGGTGTGCCCGTCGGCGTGCCCCCGGTGCAGGTTGAGGCCGACCAGCCGGGCCACGTAGTCGGTGCGGGGTCGGGCGGTGACGGTGGCGGCGTCGCCCTCCTGGACCACCCGGCCGTCCTCGACGATGACCAGCCGGTCGGCCAGCACCAGGGCGTCCAGCGGGTCGTGGGTGACCAGCAGGGTGGCGCCGGTGTGCTCACCCAGGTGTCGTTGCAGCGCGGCCCGGGTGTCCAGTCTGGTCCGCGCGTCGAGCGCGGCGAGCGGCTCGTCGAGCAGCAGCAGGGTGGGCCCGACGGCGAGGGCGCGGGCCAGCGCGACCCGCTGGGCCTGCCCGCCGGAGAGCCGACGGGGCTTGTCCCGGGCCCGCTCGCCCAGCCCCACCCGGTCCAGCCAGTGCTGGGCGCGGGCCCGGGCGGCCCGTCGGTCGGCGCCCCGGCGGCGCGGCCCGAAGGCGACGTTGTCCAGCGCGCTGAGGTGCGGGAAGAGCAGGTAGTCCTGGAAGACCACGCCGACCGGCCGGCGCTCCGGCGGCGTCCACACCCGTCGCGCCGGCCGGTCCAGGTCGACGCCGTCGAGGGTGAGGTGGCCGGCGTCGAGCGGGTGCAACCCGGCGAGGGTACGCAGCGCGGTGGTCTTGCCGGCGCCGTTCGGGCCGAGCAGCGCGACCACCTCCCCGGCGGCGACCCGCAGCCGCACGTCGAGCCGGAAGCCGCCCCGGCCGGCGACCAGGTGCGCGTCGAGCAGGGCGGTCACACGCCACCCACCCAGCGGTCGCGCAGTCCGGCGAGGATGGCGACGGAGACGGTGAGCAGGACGAGGCTGAGCACGACGGCCGCCTGCACGTCGGTCTCCAGGGCCAGGTAGACGGCGAGCGGCATGGTCTGCGTCCGGCCGGGATAGTTGCCGGCGAAGGTGATGGTCGCGCCGAACTCACCGAGCGCGCGGGCCCAGCAGAGCACCGCGCCGGCGGCCACCCCGGGCGCGACCAGCGGCAGGGTGACGTGGGTGAAGGTGGTCCACCGGCCCGCGCCGAGGGTGGCCGCCGCCTCCTCGTACCGGCGGTCGGCCCCGCGCAGCGCGCCCTCCACGGCGAGCACCAGGAACGGCATGGCGACGAACGCCTCGGCGAGCACCACGCCGGCGGTGCTGAACGGCAGGCTCACCCCGAAGGTGGCGTCCAGCCAGGACCCGAGCAGCCCGCGCCGGCCGAAGACCAGCAGCAGGGCCACCCCACCGACCACCGGGGGCAGCACCAGCGGCACCGTGACCAGGGCCCGGACCAGCCGCCGGCCGGCGAACTCGACCCGGGCCAGCAGCCAGGCCAGGGGTACGCCGAGCACGACGCTGAGCAGCGTGGCGAGGGTGGCGGTCTCCAGCGACAGCCGCAGCGCGGTGAGCACGCCCGGCGCGGCGAGCCGGCGCGGCAGGTCGGTCCAGGGGGCCCGGAGCAGGAGCCCGACCAACGGCAGGACGAGGAAGAGCAGCCCGAGGCCGGCGGGGACGAGCAGGGCGAGTGGCACCCGCTGCCGGGGACCGCGCATCAGGCCGGGGGCGGCTGGAAACCGGCGGCGGTCAGCACGGACCGGCCCGCCTCGCCGCGGACGAAGTCGACGAAGGCCCGGGCGGTGGCCGGGTCCCCGGCCCGCTTCAGCACCACGATCGGGTAGTCGTTGACCGCCCGCGCGGACTCGGGGAACTCGACGGCGTCGAGGTCACCGGCGGCGGCCCGTACGTCGGTGCGGTAGACCAGCGCCGCGTCCACCTCGCCGAGTCTCAGCTTCGCCAGCGCCCCCTTGACGTCCTGTTCGAGGGTGGCCGGGGTGAGCCGGACACCGGCCGCGTCGAGGGCCGTCCTCGCGGCCGCCCCGCAGGGCACCTGCGCGGCGCAGAGCGCCACCTTCAGTCGCGCGAGGTCGGCCGGGCCGGTGACCCGTCCGGGATTGCCCTTGGGCACGGCGATGACGAGCTGGTTGCGGGCCAGGGTGGCCGGGGTGCCGGCGGCCTCGCCCGCGTCGGTGACGGTCTTCATGGTGGCCGGGGAGGCGGCGGCGAAGACGTCGGCCGGGGCGCCCTGGACGAGTTGGGTGGCGAGCGCGGAGCTGCCGGCGAAGTTGAAGGTGACGGCGCTGCCCGGGTGGGCGGCCCGGAAGTCCCGGCCCAGCTTCGTGAAGGACTCGGTGAGCGAGGCGGCGGCGAAGACCGTGATCCGGCCGCCGTCGGTCCTGACCGGCCCGTCGCCACCGCCGCAGCCGGTCAGGGCCAGGGCCAGCGCGGCCGTCGCGGCGAGGGCGGCGCGGATCCACCGTACGGTCACGAGCTGGTCCTTCCCTTGGGGGTGGGGGCGCGCTCGACCACCACGGTGGTCGACTTGATCACGGCGACGGCCACCGAGCCGACCCGCAGGTCGAGTTCGTCGACGGCCTCCCGGCTCATCAGCGAGACGATCCGGAACGGGCCGGCCTGGATGTCGACCTGGGCCATCACGGTGTCCTTGACGACTGCGGTGACGATGCCGCGCAGCCGGTTGCGGGCCGACGACAGCTCGGGGTGGCCCGGGGCGCGGACGAAGGCGGCCAGGTCGGTGCCGGCGAGCACCCGGTGACCGTGCGCGTCGCGGGTGGCCGGCAGCCGCCCGGCGTCGATCCAGCGCCGGACGGTGTCCGCGCTGACGCCGAGCAGTTCGGCGGCCTCGCCGATCCGGAACTCCGTCACCCGGCCACCCTAGCCGTACGCGGTTGCGGCCGGAAAGGGGCGCGACCCCTTGCACCTCCGAGGCACGAGAGGCCGAACCTGCCGCAGGTGCGGCCTCACTGCCCGGTCGGGGCGAGGCGGACCCGGCGCAGCAGTTGCGCGTTGAGCGCGACCACGATGGTCGACGCCGACATCAGCACCGCGCCGACCGCCGGACTGAGCGTGATCCCCGCCCAGGCCAGCACCCCGGCGGCGAGCGGGATGGCCACCACGTTGTAGCCGGCGGCCCAGGCCAGGTTCTGCCGCATCTTCCGGTACGACGCCCGGGACAGCCGGATCACGCCGGTGACCCCGCGCGGGTCCGAGGAGGCCAGCACCACGCCGGCCGACTCGATCGCCACGTCGGTGCCGGCGCCGATGGCGACGCCCACGTCCGCGCGGGCCAGCGCCGGGGCGTCGTTCACCCCGTCGCCGACCATCGCCACGGTCAGCCCCCGGGACTGGAGCTCGCTGACCGCCTTGTCCTTGTCGGCGGGGAGCACCTCGGCGAAGACCTCGTCCACCCCGGGGCGGAAGCCCAGGTCGGCGGCGACCGCCTCGGCGACCGGGCGGGCGTCCCCGGTGATCATGACGATCTTGCGCACCCCCTGCTCGCGCAGTTCGGCGATGGCCGCCCGGGCCTCCGGGCGCACCTCGTCCTCCAGCGCGAACGCGCCGAGGACCGCCGGGGCGCCCGGGTCGGGCAGGCGCACCAGGTGCAGCACCGCCGCGCCGCGCCGCGCCCAGCCGTCGGCCGCCCGGCGCAGCGGCTCGGGAACGTCCACGCCCAGCTCGCGCAGCAGGGCGGGGCCGCCGACCGCCCAGTCCGTACCGTCGACGGTGGCCCGTACCCCCCGCCCGGTGAGCGACCGGAAGTCGCGCGCCTCCGCCGCGAGACCACGGTCCCGCGCGGCGGTGACCAGGGCCCGGGCGAGTGGATGCTCGCTGTCGGCCTCGACCGCGCCGCCGAGGCGCAGCACCCCGTCCTCGTCCAGGTCGCCGGTGGCGGCCACCCCGGTCAGGGTGTGCCGCCCCTTGGTCAGGGTGCCGGTCTTGTCGAACAGCACCGCGTCGACGGTGCGCATCCGCTCCAGGGCCAGCCGGTCCTTGACCAGGATGCCGGCCCGCGCGGAGAGCGCCGTGGAGAGTGCCACGACCAGCGGGATGGCCAGCCCGAGGGCGTGCGGGCAGGCGATCACCAGCACCGTCACGGTGCGTACCACGGCCTCATCGGCGGTGCCGAGGACGAGCCAGGCGACGAAGGTGGCCAGCCCGGCCAGGGCGGCGACGTAGAACAGCAGGGCGGCGAAACGGTCCGCCAGGGCCTGGGCGCGACCGCCGGAGGACTGCGCCTGGGCGACCAGCCGGCCGATACCGGCGAGCGCGGTGTCCTCGCCGACGGCCTCGACGCGGACCCGCAGGGCGGAGTCGGTGGCGACGGTGCCGGCGACCACCCGGTCCCCGGCCGCGCGGGGCACCGGCCGGGACTCCCCCGTGATCATGGACTCGTCCAGTTCGGCGGTGCCGTCGACGATCTGGCCGTCGGCCGGCACCCGCCCGCCGGAGCGGACCAGCACCAGGTCGCCGACCCGCAGCTCGCCGACCGGCACGGGGTGCGGCCGCCCGGCGTCGTCGAGGCGTTCGGCGTCGTCGGGCAGCAGCGCGGCCAGGGCGGCGAGCGCCCCCTGGGCCTGCCCGATCGCCTTCATCTCCTGCCAGTGCCCGAGCAGCATGATGGTCACCAGCGCGGCCAGCTCCCACCAGAAGTCGAGGTCGAAGAGGCCGAGGCTGGTCGCCACGGAGGCGGCGTACGCGACGGTGATCGCCATCGAGATCAGCAGCATCATCCCGGGGGCCCGGTCCCGGATCTCGCGGACGCCGCCGACGAGGAAGGGCCAGCCGCCGTACCAGAAGACGACCGAGCCGAGCACCGGACCGACCCAGGTCACCCCGGGGAGGTCGAGCCGGTAGCCGAACCAGTCCATCACCATGTGGCTGGTCGCCACGATCGGTACGGTCAGCACCAGGCTCAGCCAGAACGTGCGGCGGAACTGCTCCGGGTCGTGCCCGGCGTGCTTGTCGTGCCCGCCCGGACGGCCGCCGTGCGGTGTGCCCCTGTCTCCCCCGTGCGCGGCGTGCGCCATGCCGCCGTGCGGTGTGCCGCCGGGGACGGCGGGTGCCTCGTCGTGCCAGTGTTCCGGTGCCATGGGACCTCACCTCCACTGCCACCATATACCCCCCGGGGGTACCTGGGGACGTGACCTTCGTCCCGCCCCACCGGGCCATCTTTCCGTGTTGGGGCGGTATGTACCGGTGCATCGTCGAGAGCGGACGAGCGGAAGGAAGCCGCGATGGACGGTCAATGGCACGGGATCGGCCGGCGACGGTTGCTGGCCGGGCTCGCCGGCACCGCCGCACTGGCCGGCGCGGCCGGGACGGCGGCCTGGTGGCGTGGCGCGTCCGGCGCGCGGCTGATCGCCCCCGACGGCCCCGTGATCGGGCGGGTCGAGGCGACCCGCCGCCGTCCCGGCGCGGCCACCGTGACCGCGGGGCTGCACCCCCGTCCCGTCACCCACGACCTCGGCGGCCCCGTCGTCACCACCTGGGGGTACGCCGACACCGGTCCCGGCCCGCTGCTGCGCGCCCGGGCCGGCGACCTGCTCCAGGTGGCCGTCACCAACGACCTGCCCGTGTCGACCAGCGTGCACTGGCACGGGATCGCGCTGCGCAACGACATGGACGGAGTGCCGGGGCTGACCCAGGCACCCGTGCGCCCCGGCGACACGCACCGCTACGAGTTCACCGTCCCTGACCCGGGCACGTACTTCTACCACCCCCACTCGGGGGTGCAGCTCGACCGAGCGCTGTACGGGGTGCTGGTGGTGGACGACCCGCACGAGCCGGGCGACCACGACCTGGAGTGGATCGTGGTGCTCGACGACTGGCTCGACGGGACCGGCCGCACCCCGGACGAGGTGCTCGCCGGGCTGCGCTCGATGGGCGGCCGGATGGACGGCATGTCCGGGATGACCATGGGCGGGATGGAGATGTTCCGCTCGCCGCTGCTCGGCGGGGCGGGCGACGTGTCGTACCCGTACCACCTGGTGAACGGGCGGGTGCCGGACGCGCCGGTGACGCTCACCGGCCGGCCCGGGCAGCGGGTGCGGATCCGGCTGGTCAACGCCGCCTCGGACACCGCGTACCGGGTCGCGCTCGGCGGGCACCGGCTGACCGTCACGCACACCGACGGCTTCCCGGTCGTGCCGGCCGGCACCGACGCGCTGCTGCTCGGCATGGGCGAACGCGCCGATCTGCTGGTCACCCTCGCCGACGGCGTCTTCCCGCTGGTCGCCGAGGCGGAGGGCAAGACCGGACAGGGGCGGGCCGTCGTCCGCACCGCCGCCGGCGCCCCGCCGCCGGCCGGCGTACGACCTGCCGAGCTGGACCGGACGGTGCTGCTGCCCGCCACGCTGCGCACCGCCGACGCGGTGGCCCTGACCGGTCGCCCGCCGGACCGGGTGCACCGGCTCACGCTGGGTGGCGGCATGATGCCGTACCGCTGGACGATCAACGGCGTGCCCCACGACCACGCCGAGCCGCTGGTCGTCGCGCACGGCGAACGGGTCCGGCTGGAGTTCGTCAACACCACCACGATGTTCCATCCGATGCACGTGCACGGACACACCTTCGCCGTAGCCGGCGGCGGGGCGCGCAAGGACACCGTGGTGGTCACGCCCGGCCGCACCGTCGCCGTCGACCTGGACGCCGACAACCCGGGCCGGTGGATGACGCACTGCCACAACGCGTACCACGCCGAGGCCGGGATGATGGTGGAGCTGGCCTACCGGGCCTGACCGACCCGCACCGCCTCAGTCGTGGTCGTAGACGGTGACCGGCAGGTCCCGGGCGCACAGCTGCGCGACGATCAGCGGCTCGACCCGCGCCCACCGACCGCCGGCCAGCCCGCAGCCGATCCGGGGCAGGTGCACCGACGCGCCACCCAGCGCCTCGACCTGCGCGGCCAACGAGCCGAGGCAGCGCTCCAGGGCGTCGTACCGGATGGGTGGCCCGGCGCTGCCGCGGCGCGTCCCGCGCTGGCCGACCATGTTCGCCACCCAGATGTCCGGGGCGACCCGGACCAACCGGGTCGCCCCGAGCCCGAAGTCGTTGCCGGCGCGGTGCCGGTGCCAGTCGCGGTAGTCGCGTTCCGGCTCCGGCCAGCGGCGGGAGATCGCCAGCACGAAGCCCTTGCCCCAGCCGCCCAGGTCGTTGCAGACGTGTCCGATCACCTTGGGGCCGCTGGCCTGTGGACTGGTCGCGTCCCCCTTGATGATGCGCAGCGGTGTCACGCCCGGCATTGTGCCGGCGCGGTACGACGGGCACCGCCGAATTACCGCGCGCCGACGCTCGGCCCGCTCACCGGTGGCTTGCCCTGCCAGGGCCAGCGGCCGTCCAGCTCCACCTCCAGCGAGAAGCTGAGGAAGGTCCGGACCAGCACGATCAACGCCAGCACGCCGACGCTGGTGAAGGTGGGCGAGACCGCCACCGTACGGATGATGTCCCCGCCGACCAGGAACTCCAGCCCCAGCAGGATGGCCCGCCCGACGCCCTGCCGGTAGGTCCGGTAGTGCTCCACCAGCTGCCGGGTACGCCACCAGCGCAGCAGGAACACCACGGTGGCGCCGGCGATCCCCACGGCGATGACCAGCACGCCGGCCAGGTCGAGCAACGCGCCGATCAGTTGAATGATCTCCTTGGTCGGCACCCGTCACCCCCGCTCCGCCGGCCCTCGCCCCCACGATGGCGCATCGTCGCGGCGCGCGGGCCCGTTCCCGGCCGACGGTGGGCTCGGTGGCCGACAGGAGTGGGTAGGGGTGGTGCCCGCCGTGCCGGGGCCGTTACGGTCGGGTCCGGGCCCGTCGGGCTCCGCACCGGGCCGGCACGCCGCCGGGTGCACCCGCTTCCGGGAGGCTTCAGGTGGCCCTGCTGACCGCGCTGTCGCACGCGCCGGACGAGCGCCCGGACGCGCTCCGGGTCGCCGGCCGGGCGATCTCCGGCACCGACCTGTGGGCGAGCGCGTCGGCGGTCGCCGACCGGATCCACGGGCTGGACCGGGTCGCGGTGCAGGCCACCGCGTCGCTGGAGACGGTGGTGGCGGTCGTCGGGGCGTTGCTGGCCGGCGTGACCGTGGTGCCGGTGCCGCCGGACGCCGGTCCGATGGAGCGGGCGCACATCCTGCGCGACTCCGCCGCCGCCGCGGTGCTGCACGCGGCGGGCGTCGAGGTGGACGCGGGCGACCTGCCCCGGGTGCCGGTGTCGGCGCGGGACCGGTCGGCCACCCGGCACCGGGAACCGGCCGACGACCGGACGGCGCTGATCCTCTACACCAGCGGGACGACCGGGCTGCCGAAGGGCGTGCTGCTGTCCCGGCGGGCCATCGCGGCCTGCCTGGACGGGCTGGCCGACGCCTGGGCGTGGACCCCGGACGACCTGCTGGTGCACGGACTGCCGCTGTTCCACGTACACGGGCTGGTGTTGGGGGTGCTGGGGCCGCTGCGCCTCGGCGGCCGGCTGGACCACGTCGGACGCCCGCACCCCGAGCGGTACGCGGCGGCCGGCGGCTCGCTGCTGTTCGGGGTGCCGACCGTCTGGTCGCGGGTGCACGCCCGCCCCGCCGCCGCCCGGGCGCTGCGCGGGGCCCGGCTGCTGGTCTCCGGCAGCGCGCCGCTGTCCCCGGCGGTCTTCGACGGGCTGGCCGCGCTGACCGGGCACCGGGTCGTCGAGCGGTACGGCATGACCGAGACCCTGATCACGGTGAGCGCCCGCGCCGACCGGCCCCGGGTGGCCGGCACCGTCGGCTGGCCGCTGCCGGGGATCCGGACCCGCCTGGTCGACGAGCACGGCGCGGCGCTGCCGTCGGACGGCCGGGCGATGGGTGAGCTGCTGGTCAGCGGGCCGACCCTGGGCGACGGGTACCTCGGCCGGCCGGACGCCGACGCCGCCGTGCGGCTGCCCGACGGCTGGTTCCGCACCGGCGACGTGGCCACCATCGACCTCGACGGGCGGCACCGGATCGTCGGGCGGGCCGCCACCGACCTGATCAAGAGCGGCGGGTACCGGATCGGGGCCGGCGAGGTGGAGGAGGCGCTGCTGGCCCACCCGGCGGTCCGCGAGGCCGCCGTCGTCGGCGTATCGGACGCCGAGCTGGGGCAACGGGTGACCGCGTACGTGGTGGCGGACTCCGCCGCCGAGGCGGAGCTGATCGACTTCGTGGCGCGGCAGTTGGCGGTGCACAAGCGACCACGGCGGGTGCACTTCCTGGACGCGCTGCCCCGCAACGCGCTCGGCAAGGTGCAGAAGTCCCGGCTGGGCTGAGCGTACGAGAGCACTTATAGGCCAGCTTCTAGGTCGCTGCAGGCGCCCAGCATCTCTGTATCGATGACCGGCGCCGCAATGGGCGCTGCCGACGGCGGCACGTCCAGGCCGGCTGTGCACTGCATCCGCGCCGGCGACAAGTTCCAGATGGGACGGCCAGTACCAGACTCGTCGAATTGCTGCCACCTCGTCGGCCCCTCAGCGCCGAAGTCTACAAATTACCCAGGTGCGCTACCGCGACGCATCATGGATCCACCGGCGCGGGCCGAGGCCGGCGCCGCTGTGGTTAGCGGATGCGGGGCGTCAGGCCGTCGACTGCGACGCGGTCGCTGGCTCGCGTCCTGCAGCTCCCCAACGTGTCTTGGGCTCCCTGTCTGCCCATATCTTCCAGGGCACCTCTGACGGCACCGAGGAGCTCGGTTGATCCACCTACAGTCGGCACCGTGTAGCTCGGACCTTCGCCATCTTCGGCCCGGTACTCACGTGACGGCAAGCATGAGGTGGTTGAGGACCTCAATGGTCAGGTCCGCGAATGGCTTGACTCCGGGCGCTGGAAAGCCCGCAACATAGCACACGGCAGCCTCCACTCGATGCTTGAAGTGACCCTTACCGGCCGAACAACCCTACGAGGGCCGCCGGAAGGCGTTTAGCCAACCAAACAAGACTGGCCGCAGCAATACTGCAACCAACTAGAGGCCAAATTGGAGTTTCCGAAAGGACCGCAGAACGTCAAGCGCTGCTTCGTACCGAATAAAGTGCAAATCTTGGCGGGTTGCCGCCTCGGCCAGCGTCAGCCCAATTCCCAGGATTCCCGGCAAGGCCCCAATGATTTCCGCCAGGTTCTGTGGCGTGAAGTTTAAGCTGACAACGAGGTTATGCTCGGCCGCAAGCAGGTTCAGGTCTTCGATTTGAAACTCGGACTCAAACTCTGGTGACTTATCCCGCAAGAACTCCCACGAGTCGGGGAATTCGGGCAGCACATCGACTTGAAAGATGGCGGAATGACGATCGGGAGAGTCGTTATATCGGCTGAGCACCCAAGAGGGGTCCTCGTCGTGGGCGATCTCGATACCGCTGTACACCACCTTCCGGCCGGACGCAGCTAAGGCTTCCTGCATCGAGCGAGGCGGGACCGCGCCCGCGATCGGCTGAACGAAATCTGCCGCAACCGCCGTCGCCCTCCTCAGGGCATCGGCTGGATACTCGCGCACGTCCAACTCTGCGACCAGTCGGGCGCTGCGTAGGGACGCACCAATATCCCTGGCCGTGTCCACGTCAACAACCCGACCATCCTCGAAGCGCGGATCGGCATCAAGTGCGACACCGATCAACCCCACCCCGAGCCGCTCGAGTGCGGCGGCCTCGCCAACCGAGCATACTCGATCAACCTTGATGACGTTACAGGTCATATCGAACGATGACCCCCTTCATGTTCGCGTCGGCCGAGAAGTTGTCGGGGACTACCCAGATCTTCCCCGACGTAGTTGTCGAGATCTTCCAATATGGTGAGCCCGCTGGCGTATGCCGTCCCCCACCCGGGTGCACCTGGATGTTCGATACTTCGGGATGGCCTTCGATACGGACATGCACTGCCTTCCCTGAGGTTCCCTTCCTCGTGCCGGCCTCCACAGTTGCCTTATAGCCTGCCTCATTGAACCAATCGGCGATCTCCTGAGGGGTCTTCCCAGCGACGGAACGAGGGTCGTTCACAACGTCCGGAATGTTCCGGCCGTCCTGCACGTTTATCCGTCCGTCGGCCTTTCCCCCCAGCTTTGGAAGCGGGGCGGATGCCCCCGTGCCATTGTTTCGAGAACGGGCTGAACCCGATCCACCCAGTCCGGGAATTACATCTTCGGTCGAGGGAAGGTTCGCTGCCAACCAGTCGATATTCGGGTTGATTAGCTGCTCGATCCACTGCCGACATCCACCTGGGCGGCCCATTTGGCTGCAGATGGAGATGGCAAGGGCCCGCTCGTTAATGTCCATCCATTCGGTGCTGCCACCCCCCGAGCGGTAGAAGAATTCCCCACGCTGCTCGTTCCAAAGCCGAGTGAACTCTTCGAGAGGCACACTTTCAGGAACACGAATAATGTGGCCGAGGATGCGTGGGTCGTGCCTCTTCTCCGCGACGGTGCCAGTACTGCCGTTAGCTTTACCCCAGTCTTCGTTCTCGGGCGTGCCGCAGCCCCCAGGACAACCCCTTCCTGGGCTGTAGCCGTAGCAGTCGTGGTCCAGGCAGTCCTCCGGGATGAGGCCGGAGGGATCGCTGGACGTGACCGGGGAGTTGTTGGCGTACGCGTAGCCGTTCCACTGCTGGGGCTCGGCCAGGTCCTGCAACGGGTCGAGCGAGACGAACCGGCCGGTGGTCGGGTCGTAGTTGCGGGCCCCGACCTGGGTGAGACCGGTGTTCGTGTTGAGCGGCTGGTTGAGGAATCCGCGGTTGTCGGGAGCGGTGACGGTCGCGCCGCGGGGGCCACCGTACGGCGTGTACTGCCGCCAGGTGGGCACCTGGGCGGTGTTGTTCAGGTACAGGCTCGGCGTGCCCTGATGGTCGGGGAGCATGTAGCTGTAGCTACTTCCGGATCCGGTCCGAATCGCGGTGGCCCCGTTGGGCAGCGGGTAGTAGCGGACGCCGGTCACCGTCTGGGTGCTGGTGTTGAGGGTGAGCTGCTGGGTCGGCAGGTACAGCGTGCTGCTCCCCGGGTCCTTCTGGATCAGCAGGTTGCCGTCCGCGTCGTACACGAAGGAGCTGTTGCCGTCGGTGCCGCCCGTCACCGCCGTCAGTTCGCCGGTGTCGTCCCAGGCAAGGGTCTGCGTGCCCTGTCCGGCGACCCGGGAGGTCATGTTGCCGGACTGGTCGTACCGGTAGGACGTCGAACCCGTGAGGCCGCCGGTCGTGGTGGTGCCGGTGAGGGTGTGCGGCTGTCCGGCGCCGTTGCCGTTGTAGGCGTAGGTCGTGTTGGTGTCGGTGCCCCCGCTGAGGGAGCGCTGCGTCTGGCCGGTGCGGTTGCCGAGGTTGTCGAATGACCACTCGGTCCAGTAGGCACTGGTCGATCCGATGCCACTGCCCACCATGGTCCGGTTGCTCGGAGTGGGTGTGACGGCGCAGTTGTCGGTGGCGGTCCAGGCGGAGGTGAGCCGGCGCAGCGCGTCGTACCCGTAGCACTGGGTTTCGACGGCGCTGGTCGGCGCGTACCGGGTTTCGGTCCGCTTGGTGATGTTGCCGAACAGGTCGTACTCGTAGTTCCGCTGTCCGACGTCGGTGGTGGTGGTCGTCTTCCTGGTGATCTTCTGTTGCAGGAGCCGGCCGTCGTGGTCGTCATAGCCGTTGACGATGTTCGCCTGACTGCTGCTCGTGTTGATCCCACCGCCGGTGACGCGGCCCCAGGCGTCGTAGAAGGTGGCGTTCGCGTACGTGCCGAGCAGGCTGGAGACGGTGTTCGGCATCTCCAGCGCACCGGTGTAGGCGTAGGTCACCGTCTCGGCGGGAAGACCGCCGCTGGCCAGATAGGTGTCACTGTTGTGCCGACCGGTGACGGCAGCGTACTTGTGGGTGAAGCTGTAGGTCCCGCCGAGTAGGCCCTCTACCGCGGGGATGGTGATGGATTCGCCGAGGGATGCGCCGAATACGTTGAAACCGCTGTACTGGGTGACGTACTGCGCTCCGCCACGATAGGTGGTCGCGGTGGTCAGCTTGCCGACCGGGTTGGTCATGTTCGCCACGGCGGCGTTGTCGTTGTCGTAGACCCAACTGCCGAGCTGGTTGGACGAAGACTGCGCGCCGAGGGTCGCGGCGTAGCTCGCGGTCTTTCGGTTGAGCTTGTCGTAGGTGTACGAGACGGTCTTGCCCCGCGCATCGGTGGCTTCGGTGACGTTGCCGTTGCCGTCGTACTTTATGGTGCTCGTGCCGGCGTCCGGGTCGGTCTTCTGCACCACCCGCCCGAGCAGGTCGTACTGACTGACCCAGTTGTTGTTCCCGGCATCGGTGAGCGTCGACTGCCGCGCGTGTCCGTCGTAGCCGTAGCCGGTCGCCACCGTGGTGCCACCGGTGAGGTAGAAGGTTCCGGTGAAGGCGTCCGAAGGGCTGGTCAGCGTGGGCGCGCTGGTGTACTGGAGCAGCTGGGACGCCCGTCCCATCGGGTCGACGACGGTGGTCGTGGTGGTGCCGCCGGCCGGGGGGATCACTGTGGTGCGGTCCCCGTTGTAGACGGTGCGGGCCGATGAGACGACGAGGTTGTCCCGGGCGCTCTGGACAAGGATCGGTCGGCCCGCGCCGTCGTAGGTGTTGAAGGTCTGGTCGAGAACCTTCTTGCCGAGGTCGGTCGCGGAGACGATCGCGGTGTCGCTGGGCGCGTTCGCCGAGTCCCACCACCCGTTGTAGGTGGCGCGCACCCAGCCACGGGTGTCGTAGAAGGAGTCGCTCACCAGCCGGCCCCCGGCCGGGCTCGCGACCTGCGTCTGGCGGGCGCGGAGCTGACCGTCGTAGAGCACGACGGAGGGGATGAAGACATTGTTGTTGCTCAGGATCTCGGTCAGAGTCGACGTCAGACCGGCGTTCCTGACCTGGTACGTGTACCGGTAGTTCGGCAGGGCGCTGGTCGGACGGGAGGCGCCCCAGACCGCACTCACCCGACCGAGGGCGTCGTACTGCCGGGTGGTGACCACGCCGTTGGGGTCGCTGATGAGGGTGGTCAGGTGACGCATCGGGGTGACGGTCGATGTCGTCGACTGCCCTTCCGCGTCGGTCGTCTTGACGGCGACGTTCAGCCCCACGGCGTTGTCCGTGTAGGTGGTGGTGCTGAGGTTGCCGTTCGCGTCGTAGGTCGCGACGGCGCGGCCGTACGCGTCGAACGCGGCCCGGTCCGTGGTCTGCCAGTCGTAGGCCCCGGACACGTGGTCACGCGCGGTGCGGACCATGGTCACCTGGCCCTTGGTGGGGGCGGCTGCCTGAGGAAAGGCAGTGTCGAAGGTCGGGTCGTCGTAGTGCGTGTGGACGGCGCTGACAACCTGCGCGGGCCTGTTGACGGCGGCCGGCGCGGTGAGGGTGTTGGTGCTGCCCGGAACCGAGGCAGGGGTGCCCGGGGTGTAGCCGCCGCAGGCCACCGACACCGTCTCGATCTCGTTGATCAGGCCGACCAGGTTCTTGGTCGTGTTCGGGGCGGCATAGGAGGTCGACGTGCACTGGTCGTACGCGGCAGTCGCCGGGACGGTGTGCTTGTAGGTGAACTTGAGCAGGCCGAAGGTAGGGGAAGTGACCGAGGTGTCGTACGTCTTGTCGGTGGCGCTGTAGCGCCAGGTGGTGGTGCCACCGGTGGTCACGGCCTGCCGGGTCCAGGTCTGGACCACGGCCATCTTGTTGGCGGTGAGGTCCGGCAGACCGCTGCGCGTCCGGGTCGCGCTGGCCGCTGACACCCAGTACGAGGAAACCGTCGACGTCTCGACGGGTCCACCGTCGCCACGGTGGGACGTGGTCTCGAGTTCCCGGCCGGCGAGTTGGTCGATGTCCTCGTGGAGGCCGCCGGCCGAGTCGGTGACGTTGACAACGGTCGTGTTGTTGTTCCGGGACATGCCACGGTAGTAGCTGGTGACACCGAGCGTCTGACGGTCGATGGCTCCGTCACCGTTGCGGGTCTCGACCTTGCCGTAGCCGCGGAACTGACCGTAGGTCCGGTACTTGGCCTTGACCACCTCATTGTCGTCGTAGTGCCAGGCCGCGCCACCGACGTACTTGTAGTTGACCGAGGTGGCCGGAGCCCCACCTGTCGGGTCGCTCGACGTGACCCTGGTGACGGCGTACTTGTGGAACCAGTCCTTGATCTGGTTCGTGTAGCCCTCTGGGGTCCAGAAGATCGGATAGCAGGAGCGCGTGTTGGTGGCGGGGTCGAGACTGACCGGGGCGGTGCAGGGCAACGGGAGCTCGTAGCTGGCCGTGATCTGCGAGCCGGTCTCGGTGGTCACCGTCTCGATGCGGTTGCGGTAGAACGACGGCAGGCCACCGGCGGTGTCCACCCGGTTCGGGAGCCGGATCGCGGCGAAGGAAACCGTCGGCAGGGTGATCGGGGTGGTCGAGCCGCCGGAGCCGAGGTCGTGGCCGGTCCGGGCGATCGCCGACAACCACAGGGTCGGCGCGGTGCTGTCGCCGGACGGCGGAATGGTCTGGGTCAGCGCGTAGGTGTCGACCGGCAGGTGCTTGCCGGCGGCGATGTCGTACTGCTGCGTCTGCACCGAGGTGAGCCGGACCGTGGAGAAGAACGACGGGCTCCATGACCGGCAGTCGGTGCCGGAGTTGCAGACCAGGTCGTAGGGGACGTCGGGCCAGTTGGCCTTGGTGGTGTCGTTGAGCGGCTGGCAGGTGCCGCTGAGGCATCGGTCGTCGGTGTTGAACAGCACCCGGTTCGGCACGGTGCCGTAGGCGTTTCCGGCGGTGAAGCCGTAGTCGATCTGGCTGAGCCAGCTGTCCCGGACGTAGGCGACGTCCTTCGCGCCCTCGTTCTGACCGTAGAAGTTGCTGGCCTGCTTGTAGTAGTAGGCCATGGCGTTGCCGTGGACGTCGGTGACGTAGTCGAGGTTCCACCGGTACGCCATGGTGCAGACCGAGGCGTCGAATCCCGACGGGTCGTAGCAGGGATCCCCGGAGTGCGCCGAGAAGACGGGGGTGTGATCGACCGACTTGGTCTCGGTCGCGTTGGTCGTCCAGCCTGGCAGCCGGTTGCGGCCGAACTGATAGACCGTGCCGTCCGGCTCGGTGACCTGCCAGTAGTCGGTGTTGTAGGTGCCGGAGCCGTTGTTGGAGTTGGTGACGCGGGTGACGACCGAACCGTTGTCGTTCTGAAGCTTCCAGATCTGCTTCGTCTTGTCCCAGACCAGCGCCGTGGAGGAGCCGTTGAGCGAGATGGTCAGGATCGGGCCGGCATAGCAGCGGTCGTAGGTCGCCTTCGGCGAGGCGGCGCCCTCCGGGTCGTCCTTGCAGGAGACGAAGGTCTGCTCCACGTAGCTGCGCGGGGTCGACCAACCGTCCCCCACCCACGACGCTTGGGCGCTGGTGGCCACCGTCTGACCGTCGACCGCGCTCGAGTCGTAGGAGAACGCCAGCTGAGGGGCCAGGGTCGACCTACCCGGTGGCACCGTCACCGGGTAGGAGTAGCTGAACGAGCCGGTGCTGCCGCCGGCGCTCCAGGAACCGGAGGGCTTGAGGTCGGTGGCGGCATAGGTGCCTCCGGCGCCACCTTCCTCACCAGCGCCCGCCACGGCTGCCAAAACCATCGCGGTTCGGGCCGTGCGGGCGGTGGAGGCGTCGACGCTGAGCGCGACCTCGGCCGTCACGGTACGGCTGGCGGCTTCGTTCGAGGATCGCAGCGGTCGCGCGGTGCGGCACTCGGCGACCGTGGGCGTGGTGAGCGCACAGGCCGGCAGCTGGACCAACTTGAGTCGCGAACCGTAGTTGCCGCCGTACGCCTCGGCGAAGCCGGCGTAGTCGAGGCCGACCCGCACCGATCCGCGCCCGGTGGAGGCACTGGCCGGGGCCACGCTGAAGACGACGCCGTCGACGCCGGCGGCCTGGGCGGTGGCCCGGTTTGCCACGTGGACGTCGAGGCGTCGGGGACCGGTGTAGGCCCTGCCGCGCTGAGCGACCGGCTGGACCCAGACCGGCGTACCGCCGACCCTGGCCTTGGTCGCGGCACGGGACGGTGTCCCCGCAAGCTCGACCTGGCCGGACGTCGCCTTCGGCCACGCGGTGCGGGTCGGACGGTAGTTGTCCTTGGCCGCGTCCCGCGGCTTGACGAATGTCGTCGGCAGCGACTTGACACCCGTCACCGAGCGCCCGGGAGACGGGGCCGCCGTAGCCGCGTGTCCGGCACCCTCGGGCCTGGCCTCGGCCGGACCAGCCGTCAGGATGCTTGCGACAAGGGCTGCCGCAGTCACCAAAGCGCCGTACCGGCGACGGCGGGTGGGCAGAAGCGTTCCCCCGTGTGAAGCCATCCGAACCTCAACCCCTACGAAGATCAGCGAAAAGCCACGCAGGGTGTCCGAACAACCACCCCCGTGGCGGTGATCAATGTGCCACGTGGAACGGCTCCGAAGGTCACAGGATTATAACGATAGATCACTATCGCAGACGCAAATGTGTACACAGAGCCCTAAAGAGTTGACCGACAGTGCCCGCCGCCGTTCCCCGGTCGCCCGGCAGGCTGGTTCACTGTGCCCGCCATCGGGCGCGCACCAGGCGCGCCCCTGACGCGGGGGAGACAACCGCTCCATGCCCGAAAACCCACGTCCACGCAGGACCCGCTGGGCCACACCGACGGTCGTGGCCACCACGTTGCTTGCCGCCACCATCTGGCCGGGCGCCTCGGCTCACGCCACGTCGAACTCCGCGACACCCGCTTCGACAGGCGTGAAGCCCACCGCCATCGGTGTCGACAAAGCTCTCGGCGACGCTCGGCGCACCGGCAGGCCCGTCGAGGCCACCGCCGCCGGCAGCCCCTACTCGGTGGTCACCGCCCTACCCGACGGCCGGGTCCGGTTGACCCAGTCCGCTGCTCCGACACGAACCCTGGTCGGCGGCGCCTGGAGGACGTTGGACGCCACCCTCGTCCGGCAGGCGGACGGCACCATCGCCACCACTCTGACCAGCAACAAAGTTCGCCTCTCCGGTGGCGGAACCGGTCCACTGGCAACGCTGGCATCCGGGGACCGCGCGCTGAGCATCGGCGCTCCCTTTCCCCTGCCCGTCCCCACGCTGACCGGCCGCACGGCCACCTACCGCGACGTGCTGCCCGGTGTCGATCTGACCGTCACCGTCGGCACCGAGGGGTCCTTCGCCCATGCCCTGGTCGTGCACACCCCGGCCGCCGCGCGGGATCCACGACTGAAGGAACTGGCCCTGGACACCCGCGCCAGCGGTTTCACCCTCAGCGCCGATGCCGCCGGCAACATTGCGGGGCGGGACCGCTCCGGCCACACCGTGCTGACCGCCGCCGCCCCGACGATGTGGGACTCCGCCACGGGCCCGGACCTGGGCCCGACAGCTCGCTCCGCGACCGGCTCCAGCCCCACCAGGTCCGGCGCCAGCGCCCGCGTCGCCGGCATCGGCGTCCGGCTGACCTCCGGAAAGCTTCACCTCAGGCCCGACCAGGCGCTTCTCACCGATCCGAGAACCACGTTCCCGGTCTACATCGACCCCACCTTCACCTGGAGTTCCGCCGGTCCGTCGATGGGCGGCTGGGCGACCATCTCCTACCAGCACCAGTCCACGAACTACTGGAAGAAGACTCCCGACCTCATCGGGCGCATGCAGGTCGGGAACTCGGGTGAACAACGCTCGAACACACTGATCAACTTCGCGATCCCCTACGGCACGCTGGCCGATGCGGAGATCAGCTCGGCGATCTTCAAAATCAAGAACACCAGGTCCTGGAACTGCACCGACAAGCCGGTCAACGTCTACGCACCGGCCACCGTCCTGAAGGACACCAACGCATCCTGGAACTACTGGGAAGGCGTGAGCAAGGGGCCCCTCGCCGCGTCCAAGAGCTTCGCCTTCGGCTACTCGGGCTGTGACGCGGCTGCGGTGCCGTTCGACATCACCGGCCAGATCAGAAGCGATGTGGCGAACCAGAAGTCGACCCGGACGTTGTGGATGGTCGCGGCCAACGAGGCGACCGACGCCGAATCGTGGAAGGAATTCCTCGAGACCAGCCCGACGCTGGAAATCCTCTACAACCACACCCCCAACGTGCCCACCGGCATGACGACATCACCTACCACGTCCTGCGGGGCCAGCACTCCCACCGTTGTCGGCGACTCCTCGGTCTACCTCTACGCCCCGGTCTCCGACCGCAACGGCGGCGTCCTGGGCGTCACCTTCCAGTTGTCGAAGATCGTCAACAGCGTCGAAACGGCGATCATGACCTCGGACCCCAGCAAGGTGACCTATGCCTCCGGGAGTACCGCCGTCTACGTCGTTGCCGCCGACACGTTACGCACGGCAGCCGGCGGAGCGGTCGGGAAGTTCTCCTGGAAGGTTCGGGTCACCGACTTCTACAAGAGCAGCGACTGGTCCAGTACCTGCAAGTTCGACTTCGACCCCACCCGACCCGGTAAGCCGACTGTTCCGGACGTCCCGAACGACATGACGAAAATCGGAGAGAGCTTCAGCATTGACGTCACTCCCAGTGACAAGACCATGCCGAACGGCTACCTCTACCAGTTGAACGCGGGTGCGCCGGTCGATGTGACCGCCGACAGCGCCGGTAAGGCCACCATCACGATCACCCCGACCCGCTTCACGAACACCCTGACCGTCACGGCCGTATCCGCCGGCGGGAACATCGGTGAGACCGCGGCGATCACCTTCAACTCGAATCCCGCGTCCACGGCGGCGGACAACGACCTGGATGGTGACGGGGCGGCGGACCTGGTGGCGGTCGGCGGCACCAACGACCTGCCCGCCGGTCTCTGGCTCGCTCCCGGCGGCACGGCGGACACGGCCGTCGCGGCCACGAACATCGGTGCGCACGGCAATGGCAACACCACGGCCAATCTGCCGAGCGAGTTCAACGGTGCGCAGGTCATCACCGGGCGCTTCGCCGGGTACGGACTGCAGGACTACCTGCTGTACTACCCAGGCGGGATCAACCCCGGATCCGCAGTGATGTTGCGCGGGAACGGCGACGGGTCCGTCATCCACCCCGTTGACGGTGGGACCCAGTGGACCGTGGACCCCAGCCAACTCATTGACGATGAGCACCCCTACGCCCCGCTGCAACTTGCCAACGCTGGTCGTACCTACGACCGCGGATCGGACTATCCCGATCTCATTGGCACGACCGGCGACGCGACCACCGGGTATTACCTCGCGTACTACCCGGCCACCGGTCCCGGTGTCTACGGCGCCGGCAGGATCTTCCCACTGACCGCGAAGACGCCGACTGACGGCAACGACTGGAACAACTGGACCATCGTTACCGCCCAGATCGAGAACGACACGTCCCCGATCGGCAGAGGCACCGCGATGTTCCTCTGGAACCACGCCACGAAGGCGCTCTACCTGTGGGCCGGCCTCTCGATCGCGGACCTGGAGAACGGGGCGCTCACCTACACCCAGTTCGGCCTCGGCACCTGGGATCCGCCGGCCGGCTCCACGCTGCGCGCTGCGGACGTCAACAGCGACGGCACCCCGGACCTGTGGACCGTCAGTGCCGGTGGTATCACCAAGGCCTACTACGTCACCGGGCTGGAGAACGGTGCGGGCACGATCACCGATCAGCCTGTGTCCCAGACCATCGTTACCTCTCAACACGCCTGGCAGCTTCGCGACGCCGCCGACGGCACGGTCACGACTGCTCGGGACTCCGTGGACGGGCCCACCAACCTGCCGGTCAGCAACACCAACGGCAGCGCCGGGGTGGTCTGGAACGCCGGTGACATGTTCGACCCGGATGTGGTCTTCAAGGGCACCAACGGCAGTTTGAACACGGCTTCGCGCGCGGTCACCACCAATGCCGACTTCACCGTGGCGGCCTGGATCAAGCCCACCACCCTCGGCGGCACTGTCCTCTCCCAGGACGGCACCAACACCGCCGGGTTCAAGCTCTGGGCCGATCCGGCCGACAAATCCTGGCGGTTCGCCATGCCCCGCACCGACACGGCCACGCCGATCTGGGACACGGCGGTCAGCGCTCCAGGCACCGCACGTGCGGGCGTCTGGAGCCACGTCATGCTGAGCTACAAGCAGTCGACCGGGACCATGACTCTGTATGTCAGCGGCGTGAACGCCGGCCGGGCCTCGCACACCACCGCGTGGAGTGCCGGCGGCGGATTCCGGATGGGGGCCCACAAGACCGGTGCCAGCAGCTACGGGGGTTGGTTCGCCGGTAGTCTCGCCTACGTGCAGACCTGGAGTCAGGTCTGGCCCATCGACGCCGACACGAGCGCGAGCGGGGACCCGGTGGTCCTGAAGGCGGCGTCGGGGGCGCTGGTCACTTACCGCCGCGGGGCCGACGGCTGGATCTGGGGCAGTGAGCAGACGACTGTCGGTGGCAACTTCGGTGCGTGGGTGCGGATCGGTAACCGTAGCGGTTTCATCGGTAGCCCTTCGGTCGCCAAGGCAGCCAACGGCACCCTGGTCATCTATGCCCGGGGCGTCGACAACCAGATGTACGGCGTGGGCCAGCCATCGGTCGGCGCAGCATTCACCGACTGGAAGGCGATTGGTACCGGGGCACCGGCGGCAGGGTTCGCGAGCGACACCAGTGCTCTGCTGACCCCTGCCGGCACCCTGGCGATCTACGCCCGTGGTGCGGACGGCTGGGTGTGGGGCACGAACCAGGCCGCGGCGGGCGCCGCCTTCGGGGCCTGGACCAGAATCGGCAAGGATGGCGGTATCGCCTCGAAGCCGTACGCCATGCTCGGCGCCAACGGGACGATCGTGATCTATGCCCGGCGCACGGACAACCTCGTCTACGGCGTGGGTCAGGTAGCGCAAGGTTCCGTCTTCGGAACCTGGGCGGTCATGGGTAACCGTGGGCCGATCAGCCGGTTCGCCGGCGAGCCCACCGCACTGCTCGGCGCCAACAACCTCCTGACGATCTACGTACGGGGTGGCGATGGCAAGATCTACAGCACCATTCAGGACACCACCGGCGGAAGTTTCGGCAACTGGTCGATGGTCGGCAGCGGCCAGATCACCTACTCCGGTGACCCGGCACCGATGAAGGGCGCCAACGGCACCACCGTCCTCTACGCCCGCGGCACGGACAACACGATCTGGGGCGTCGGGCAGTCCACCGTCGGAGGATCCTTCGGTACGTGGAGCGTCATGGGGACGAACCCGCCGGGGGCCGGCTTCGCCAGCGATCCGACACCGGGGTTGAGTGGGAGCAACACGATCAGCCTTGTCGTGCGCAGCGTCGACAATCGCGTCTACACCACCCGGCAATCCTCGACGGGAGGCGCACTCGGGGCCTGGACGGAAGCCCCGTGACGTGTTGAGGCACTAGAAGCAGTTTCAGGGCTCTCACCATCCAGCATGACAGCGGACTGCTCCGTACCGATCACCGGTGCGGAGCAGTCCGTTTGGGCCCACCTTGCGAGCGGTCAGTCCTCGGCGCGCCAGCGGTAGAAGGGCTTGGCCACCGAGTCCTGCGGGCCCTGCCAGCGCTCCGGCCGGTAGGGCTCGACGAACGGGGCGAGTTCCGCCATCAGCTTGCCGAAGGCCGGCTTCTGCTGGTGGTGCTGCCGCACGCGCTCGGCGACCGTCGCGTCCTGCTCCAGCAGGTGCACGAAGACGTCGTCGATGGAGTAGAGCCAGCGTCCGGTGACGCCCAGCTCGGCGGGGAGCGGGCCGGCGTCGGACTCGCCGAAGATCCGGGCCACGTCCGCCTCGGCGCCGGGCTTGATCCGCTGCACGATGATCGTCAGCGTGGTCTCCGCCGGCTCCGCGCCGTCGTCGGGGGCCCAGTGGTAGAACTCCTTCGCCACCGAGTCGGACGGGTTCTTCCAGTACCTCGGGTACGGCGTCACGTACGGTCCGATCGCCTCGGCGATCTTCTGGAACGCGGGCAGGCCGCGGGTCTGCCCGGAGATCCTCGGGTCCTGCTCGCGCTCGATGACGTGCAGGTACAGGTCGTGGTGGGAGAGCAGGATCCGGCCGATGACGCCGAGGTCCTGCGGTCGGGTGGTGCGGTCGTAGTAACCGAAGACGTCGCCGACGGTGTCCTCGCTGCCGGGGACCATGCGACAGACGATCACGTTGCGGAAGACCATGGCTGCTCCTTGATGGGAACGGACGGTGGAACGGGACGCGGGTCGGCCGCCGTCAGGCGGTGAAGGTGACCGGGAGTTCCAGCAGGCCCCGGAACGGCGAGGCGGCCGGCAGCCGGCGTACCTCCGCCAGCGGCACGGCGAGCCGCAGCCCGGACAGCCGGCGCAGCAGCGCCCCGAGGCCGAGTTGCGCCTCCATCCGGGCCAGCGAGACACCGAGGCAGTAGTGCACGCCGTGGCCGAAACCGAGGTGCGGGCCACGGACCCGGCGCACGTCGAGGCGGTCCGGGTCGGTGAAGTGCGCCGGGTCGTGGTTCGCCGCGTTGATCACCACCCCGACGGCCGCGCCGCAGGGGATCGTCACCCCCTGGTACTCGACGTCCTCGGTGGCGATCCGGGGGCTGGCCACCGGCAGCGGCCCGTCGAAACGGAGCAGCTCCTCGATGGCCGAGGGCAGCAGCCGGGGTGTGCTGCGCAGCAGTTCCAGCTGCTCGGGATGGGTCAGCAGGGCGAGCACGGCGTTGCCGAGGAAGTCGGCGGTGGTCTGGTGACCGGCGAAGAGCAGCAGGAACGTGGTCGCCACCACCTCCGCCCCGGAGAGCGTCCCGTCCTGGTCGCAGGCGTCGATCAGCGCGCCGATCATGTCGTCGGCGGGGCGCGCGCGCTTGGCCCGGACCAGGTCGGTCAGGTAGTGGTACAGGCGGGCCTGGGCGTCCTGCACCGCCGCCCGCTCCTGCTCCGGGGGGCGCTCGCCGGAACCGGAGGTCCGGATCACCTGGGTCCAGTCGAGCACCCGACCGTGGTCGGCGGCCGGGATGCCGAGCAGTTCACAGATCACCGTCATCGGCAGCGGGATCGCGAAGTCGTGCATCAGTTCGGCCCGGCCGTGCGGGAGCACCTTGTCGATCAGGTCGTCCACGATCCGGGCCACCCGGGGGCGCAGCGCCTCGATCCGGCGCGGGGCGAACGCCTGGGACACGATCCGGCGCAGCCGGGTGTGTTCCGGCGGGTCCGAGTTGAGCATGTTCCGGTTCAGCCCGGCCGAGTTGGGACCGAAGAACCGCAGGTAGTGCGCCTCCGGGCCGTACAGGTCCTTGGAGAGGCGCGGGTCGGTCAGCGCCACCCGGGCGTCGTCGAAGCGGGTGATCAGGTACTGGTCGAACCGGCCGCTGACCGGGCAGACCGGCCGGTCGGTGCGCAGCCGGGCGAAGGTCGGGTACGGGTCGGCGGCGAACTGTCCGGTGTAGATCTCCGCGCCCGGCACGGCGTCGGTGCTCATCGGTCCTCCCCCGGGTCGCCGCCGACGCTGTGCAGCACCTGGTAGGTGTGCCGTTCGGCGGATTCGCGCAGTTCACGGATGATGCGCAGGAGCCGGTCACGGTGCTCGCTGCGGCCGAAGGCGTCCAGCGTCTCGCGGTCCGCCCAGTCACTGATGATCAGGTAGCTGCGCGGGTCGTCGGCGTCGCGCACCAGGTCCTGGTGCAGGCAGCCGTCGAGGGTGCGGATCTCCTCGGCGGCGCTGCGCCACTCCGCCTCGAACCGTTCCGCGCAGCCCTCCCGGGCCCGCATCGCCAGCACGGTGCGGACCCGGCTCACCGGACACCGCCGAAGATCAGGTGCAGGTGCTTGCGCAGGCCGTCGGCGTCGAGCGGGCAGCTGCGGAACCCGATGTGCCCGTCCGGGCGGATCAGGTGCAGCGCGGTGCCGGCGACCGCGTAGCCGGCCCGGTAGCCGCCGTCGGCGTCCACCACCACCGGCGGTGCGAGCAGTCGCGGCGCGCGGGCGTCCGGACTGAGCACCAGGTACGCGTCCAGCTCACCGCTCGCCTGCCGGCGTACCTCGGCGCAGAGCTCGGCCGCGGCGTGCAGCGTCTCCTCGTCGGCGCTGGAGTCGGCGTAGACCAGCAGGGTGTGCCGGGTGCCGCGGGTCAGCTCGCGCAGCCGCAGCGGGTGCCCGACGCCGGGCCGGCGCAGGCCCTCGACGTCGGGGGCGCGGTCGCCGGCGGCGGGCCCACCGCGCAGCGCCTCCGGGTCGGTCACGGACTCCCCCACCAGCGGGCTGCCGGCGTAGCTGAGCAGCATGGACATCTCCTGGAGGAACTGCCGTTCCAGGTCCGCGCGGTCCAGCTCGTCGGTGAAGGCCATCCGGACCGCCCGGCCGACGATCTCCTCGCCCTCCGGCCGCCGCTCGGTCTCGTAGCTGTCGAGCAGGCCGGGCGCGGCGATGCCGCGCACGGCCAGGGCCAGCTTCCAGGCCAGGTTCCAGGCGTCCTGGATGCCGGTGTTCATGCCCTGGCCACCGGCGGGCGGGTGCAGGTGGGCGGCGTCGCCGGCCACGAAGACCCGGCCGTCGCGGTACCGGTCGACGATGCCGTGGCTGATCCGGAACACCGAGGACCAGCGCAGGTTCGAGGCCCGGGTGCCGGGCGGGGCCAGCCGGTCGAGGGCGGCCTGGACGTCGGCCAGCGTCGGCTCGGCCAGCTCCTCGCTGAACCCGGGCGGCGCGTCCTGCCCGCCGGTCTGGGCGAAGAACCGGGGTGGCGCGAGGGTCGCGATCCGGTACCGGTGCGCGCCGCGCAGCGGTACGCAGACCAGCATGCCGTCCATCCGGCCGTCGGTCTCGTGCAGGAACCGCAGCAGGTGGCCGTCGGGCATGTCCCAGTCGACGTCCACGTCGCCGAGCATGAACAGTTGCGGGAAGCGGCCCAGTCCACCGGTGAAGGTGAGCCCCAGCAGCTCGCGGACCCGGCTGTGCGCGCCGTCGCAGCCGACCAGGTACGTGGCGCGAACGGTCTCGGTGCCGCCGTCGGCGGTGGTCAGGGTGGCGGTCACCCCGTCGTCGTCCTGGGTGAACGAGATCAGCTCGGTGCCGCGCCGGGGCCGCACGCCCAGGGTCGCCAACCGCTCGGTGAGCAGCCGCTCGGTCTCGTACTGGGGCAGCCCGAGGTGGGCGTACGGCAGGCCGGGCAGTTCCCAGCTCATCCGGTGCGTCTGCACGCCGTTGACGAAGACCATGTTGCCGGTCAGCCAGATGCCGACGTCCATCGCCTCCCGGACGATGCCCTGCTCCTCCCAGAGCTCCATGGTGCGGCAGTGCACGCCGATCGCCTTGTCGGCGTGTCCCGGCGGCGCGGCCAGTTTCTCGACGACCCGGCAGTCGATGCCCCGCCGGGCCAGCTCGACGGCGACGGTCAGCCCGGTGGGCCCCGCCCCGACGACCAGTACGTCCGTTGTCCTGTGCACGTCGGCCTCCCTGCCCGTCCTCGGTTCTCGGCTGGTCGCCGGATCGGCCACGGCGTGGAACAGGCGACGGCGGATGTCGAGCAGGAACGGCGCGATCGGGCCGGCCTCCTCCTCCGCGTGCGCCGGGTTGCCGATCCACTGGTGGAACTGCGCCGCGCTGCGCCATTCGGCGAAGATGTGGTGGGTGTCGGAGCCGGGTTCGCGCAGCAGCTCCTCGCGCAGGTAGCCGGGCACCCGGGCGACCCGGTCGAGGACCTCGGCGTACCCGCGCCGGAACTCCTCCCACCGCGACTGCGGCACGGTCAGCTCCACGTCCACGTAGACCGTCGAACCGGGAGGGACGTCGCGCATCACCCGCCGGTCGCCCGGCTCCGGGCAGAGCGGACCCAGCGCCTGCGCGAGCTGCCCCGCGACGGGACCGGCCTGGTACGCCCGCCACGCCGCCTCGTCGGACCACTCGGTGACCAGGACGAGGGCGTGCGGGTCCAGCGCGTCGTGGAGCAGGGCCTGCCGCAGCGCGCCGGGCAGCTCGGCGATCCGTCCGGCGACGTCCCGCCACGCGTCCACCACGTCCGCTTCCCGGCCGGGATGGGCGCGGAGCCGAAACATCGTCCTGATCACGGGCTCTCCTCGGCGGCCGGGGCGGGCTGACGTCGTGCTGCGACCCTGCCGCAGCCCGCGTCACCCGGCCGTCACCGGATCCGGCCGCCGGTTCATCCCGACCGTGACGCCCCCGCGACGCCCCGTCCTGGTGCCGGACCCACCTGTACCGCGTCCCGGCGGGTGTGGCCCCGGTTTTCGGGGCCGGGCGGAGACCGGTCACTCAGCGCGACGAGACCCCGGGTCCCGGCCATCTCATCACTCACTGTCACCGACCACGGGTGAGTCCCCCGGGTCGTGGCGGAACGGCGGCAGGCGCGCTCCCCTGACCTGCGTCGCGATGGCAGGTCCCGCTCCCCTCGGTACTGCGCTCCGCCGCCTTTGCTCTGCTTCACTCCACGCAACAGCCACGCTCCGTCACGTGTTGCGTGGGGTTAAGCAGAGCAAAGGCACCGAGAAGAGGGATGCCAACCGCCGCAGGGGTTGCCGAACGTGAGCGCGCGGTGGGTTGCGGTGCCGTCATCCGCCGCAGGGGTGAACGGCGACGGGACGGGCGGGCCCGACCTGTCGGGCAGCGGTCGGCGCAGCAGCCCGCGCCACAGGTCGTCCCGGACTGGTCAGCCGGCCGTGCCGGCGACCAGGTCCCGCGCGTCGGAGTGGCCGGCCAGGGCGGTCAGCTCGGCGGCCACCTCGGTCGGGGTGGGCCGGCGCAGTTGCTCGGCCCGCAGCTCGCGGGCCGCCGCGGCGTACCGGGGGTCGGTCCGCACCGCGTGCAGGGCGGCGCGCACCTCGTCGGCGGTGGCGGCCAGGCCCGGCACGGACACCGCCGCGCCGGTGGGCACGATCCGCCGTCCGTAGGCGAGCTGGTCGTGGTCGAGCGGCAGGGCCACCTGGGGTACGCCGGCCACCGCCGCGTTCATCATGACGTTGTCGCTTCCGTGGTGCAGCACCGCGTCGCAGCCGGGCAGGAGCAGGTGCAGCGGGAAGCCGCGCAGTGGGCGTACCCCGGCCGGCAGCGTGCCGAGCGCGTCCACCTGCTCGGCGCTGGCGGTGAGCACCACCTCGGCCCCGGTGTCGGCGGCGGCCTCGACGGCGTGCCGCAGGGCCGGCACGTCGGGCCCGAAGATCCCGGTGGCCGAGTGGCCCCAGATCACGCAGATCCGCCCCCGGTCGGGCCGGTGCAGCGCCCACTCGGGCAGCGCGCCCGGGCCGTTGTACGGCACGTAGCGCACCGGGAGGCGGCGGGCGTCGCCGACCGGCGGCAGCGCCGACGACGGCGACGGGTCGACCACGTGGGTGATGGCGGCGCGGCTCCAGTCCACGTCCGGGGCCATCACCCGGTACGCCTCGTCGGCGGCCCGCAGGTCCAGCCCCGGCTCGACCTCGACGGTGCCGAACAGGCCGGGCGCCACGAAGACCGACGGCACCCCGAGCCGGGCCGCGACCACCGCTCCCTCGGGCGCCATCACGTCGTGGCAGACCAGGTCCGGCCGCCACTGCGCGGCGAAGCCGGCCACCGCGTCGAAGCCGCGCCGCAGCCCGTCGGCGTGCCGGTCCCAGAAGCCCGGGTCGGCGGCGAAGTCGAACTCCGCGAGGTCGGTCAGGGCGGCCCCGGTCAGCGGGTGCCGGGGCAGCCCGGGCAGGGTGCGGGTGCCCAGCACGGCGGCCACGAAGTGGGTCATCCGGCCGACCACCATCATGTCGGCGTCGGCGGTGACCGGCACCGGGGTCAGCCCGGCCCGGCCGACCGCCGTGGCCTGCGCCGGGGCGCAGGTGACCCGGACCTCGTGCCCGGCAGCCTGCAACGCCCAGCCCAGCGGCACCATGCAGTACCAGTGACCCGCCCAGTTCGACGTGGTGAACAGCACCCGCATCGCGCTTCCTCCCGCCCCGGCCCGACGACCGATCGCACCGCCGGCCACCGTGCCAGCCGGTGGTGGAGCCCGGCTCGAACCGGGCTCCAGACCCCGTGGACCGCCGGGGGCTCTCATCAGGTACGCGACCGGCCGAGGCCTCGGCCACGATCAGGAGGAGGGGCTGATCCGCGATGGAGGAGGAGCTGGACGAGGCGGGTTTCAGCGCCCGCGACCTGGCCCGGATCGCCGTGTCCCGGCGGGCGGCGGAGCTGGCCGACCGGCTGTACGCGCTGGTGGGCCGGCACGGGCACGACGTACCCGTGGAGGTGTGGCTGCGCGAGCTGACCGGCCCGGTGCGGGACGCGGCGGACGACCTGCACGGGCTGGCCGTGGCGTACGCCCGGGCGCGCGGCGCGACCTGGCCGCAGATCGGCACGGCGACCGGGCTGGACCCGGCCGCCGCACAGGACCGCTGGGGTGCGGTCCGTCCCCCGGTGCTGGCCGACCCGGACCGGCTGGTCGGCGAGCTGGAACACTGGTTCATCCGGCACCTGGGGCTGGACGCGGCGCTGTGGAACGTCGCCGAGCCGCTGCGCGGGCTGCTCGACGGCGGCGGCCGGCGGGACCTGCCGAGCTGCCTGATCTGCCGCAAGCGGGTGGGCGGGGCGGTGCCGGCGTGGGCGGGCTGGATCGAGCCGCCGGGCGGCTACCTGGTCGACGACGAGCTGTGGCGGGTGGCGCACGCCCCGGCCACGTTCGCGCCGCGCGGCAGCCTGCTGGTGGAGTCGCGCCGGCACTTCCTGGACTTCTCGCAGATGACCCCCGACGAGTCGACCTCGTGGACGGCCCTGCTGGCCCGGCTCTTCCCGCTGATCACCCAGGTGACCGGGGCGGAACGGATCCACGTCACGTCCAACATGGATGCCGCGCCGCACTTCCACGCCTGGCTGCTGCCGCGCCGGCCGGAGGACCGGAAGGGACGGGCGTTCGGGGCCGCGCCGGGCACCTGCACCGAGCCGGAGGCGGCCGCGGCGGTCAAACAGATGCGCACGCTGCTGGACCGTTGACCGGCAGGCACCATGGAGCGGGGCCCCGGCGTGCCGGGGCCCCGCTCGCGTGTCTGGTCGGCTACCAGGTGGACTGGAGACCGGCGAGCAGCGTACGGGCCTGGATGGCGAAGTAGTAGCTGTTCTGGAGCAGCTCGGTGGCCTGGTGCAGGGTGACCCAGGTGAAGTCCTCCGGCACCTCGACCGGGAAGTCGTCCGGCGCGGCGACCACCAGGTAGCGGCTCTGCGCCCGGTAGAACCGGCTGCCCTCCTCCGACTGGACCGTGTCGTAGAGCACCCGCTCCGGTGGCGCGGCCAGCACCTCGTCCAGGTAGCGGGGCCGGGAACCGTGCGGGTAGTTGTCCGGCGTGCACTGCACCGTCGGGCCGAACTCGGCGACGTCGATCAGGCCGGCCTCGTACCGGGCCCGGACCAGCAGGTGCGCCACGCCGTCGATCGGCTTGACCAGGAAGGCGGAGATGCCCCGGGCCCGGGGGGCGACGAGCGGCTGGGTCCAGCGCCGGACCTCCCGGCTGGCCGCGGTGGTGTCGGTGGCGATCACGGTGAAGAAGCGCCCCTCGTCGTGGGCGATCTCGTCGGCGGTACGGTGCCAGCCGGCCACCTCGTCCAGCCCGATCACGTGCCGGTCCAGCTCGAAGCGGGCCTTCGCGGCGGTCAGCCGACTCAGCACGGTGCGGGTGGTGTGCAGCGCGCCCTCGGTGCCGGCGACCGACCGCAGCAGCGACTCCCGCCACGGCCCGGCCGGCGTCGGCCCGGTCGGGTCCTCGGGTACGGCGAACGGCACGGTGGCCAGGATCGACCGGATGTTCATGTTGACCATGTCGTCGCGGCGCAGCAGCCCCTGGATCTGGCCCAGGGTCAGCCAGCGGAAGTCCTCGTGGTCGGGGACGTCCTCGTCGACCTCGACGACGATGTTGCGGTTGCGCTTGTTGAGGAACCAGGCGCCCTGCTCGGACTGGAGCGCGTCGACCAGGATCCGGCCGGCTCGCGGCCCGGTGAAGTACTCCAGGTGGGTGATACCGCGCCCGCGGTGCACCCCGGTGTAGTTGCTCCGGGTCGCCTGCACGGTCGGCGCGAGCTGCACGGTGTTGATGTTGCCCGGCTCCATCTTGGCCTGCACCAGGAAGTGCAGCACCCCGCCGAACTCCCTGGCCACCATGCCGAGCAGCCCGATCTCGGGCTGGTTGATGATCGGCTGGGACCAGGCGACGGTCCGGTCCCGGCCGCTGCTGATCCGCACCCCGGTCACCGAGAAGAACTTGCCGCTGTCGTGCACCAGGTCACCGTCCGGCCGGAACCGCCAGCCGACCAGGTCGGCGAAGGGGATCCGGGTGACCCGGACGTCGCCGGCCTGCTGCCGCCCGGCCAGCCACGCCTCGACCTGGTCGTTCGGCGTCACGGTGCTGTCGCCGGCCGCGGCCGAGGCCGTGAAACGGGCGGCGAGGTCGACGGTCGCCGGATCGGACCGGATCAGCGTGGCGCCCGGGGTGCCCGTCATGCGACCGCCACCTCCAGGTCGGCGTGGTCGCCGACGAGGATGCGGTGCTGCGGCGCGGGGCGGGCCGTCGAGCCGATCAGCGCCCAGCGCCCGATCAGTGAGCCCTTGATGCCGGTCACCTCCCGCACCCGGGCGCCCTCCAGGATGATCGAGTCCTCGATCCCCGCCCCGGAGATGTGGCAGCTGCGCCCGACCGACGTGTACGGGCCGAGGTAGCTGTCCTCCACCACGCTGCCGGCCGCCACGGTCAGCGGGCCGACCAGCCGGGACCGGGTCACGGTGGCGCCCTCCTCGATCACCACCGGGCCCTGCACCACCGTCTCCGCGTCCACCGTGCCGCCGACCGCGCCGGCGGTGCCGTCGAGCAGCAGCCGGTTGCAGTCCAGCAGGTCGGCCACCGTGCCGGTGTCCTTCCAGTAGCCGGTGTACTCCTCGGCGTCCACCTGCCCGCCGTGCCCGAGCAGGTCGGCGATCGCGTCGGTGATCTCCAGCTCGCCGCGGCGGCTGGGGACGATCCGGTTCACCGCGTCGTGGATCGCCGGGGTGAAGAAGTAGACGCCGATCATCGCCAGGTCGCTGCGCGGCTGCGTCGGCTTCTCCACCAGCGCGGTCACCCGGCCGGTCTCGTCCAGCTCGGCCACGCCGTACTGGCGGGGGTCGGCGACCTTGGTGACCAGGATCCGGGCCGGCGACCCGCTGGCCCGGAACCGCTCGGCGGTCTCGGCGAGGCAGCCGACCAGGATGTTGTCCCCGAGGTACATGACGAAGTCCTCGTCGCCGAGGAACGGGGCGGCGATCTTCACGCAGTGCGCCAGCCCGAGCGGCGCCGCCTGCGTGATGTACGTGACCCGCAGCCCGTAGGCCGCGCCGTCGCCGATCGCCTCGCGGATCTGGTCGGCCCGGTCGCCGACGATGATCCCGACCTCCTCCACGCCCATCTGGCGGATGTTCTCCAGGCAGTGCACGAGCACCGGCTTGTTCGCCACCGGCACCAACTGCTTGGGCAGGGAATACGTGAAGGGACGCAACCGGGTACCCGTACCGCCGGCCAACACCAGAGCCCTCATAGCTCGATCTCCCTATCGGGTCGAAGCGCGCCGTGCGCCCAGTGCCTGGATCGTCAACTCCGACGGTCGAGAAGCCCTCAAGGCGCGTTGGCGCTGGCGGGCCGGTCGAGCCGGCCTGGAGCGCCGTTGGGGGCCGGCGTGGCGGCAGTTGCGGCCGGCCGGACCGGGGCCGGAGCATGTCCGGCATGACCCTGCACTACCTCGTGTCCCCGGCCGGCGTGCCGAACTACGGTGACGAGCTGATCATCCTGGGCTGGCTGCGGCACCTGGCCGAGACGGCTCCCGAGGTCGACGTCGTGGTCGACTGCCTGAACCCGGTGCGGGCCCGGTCGACGCTGACCGGCGCGCATCCCCGGCTGCGGCTCACCGACACCCTGTGGCAGCTCTGCCTGCGCAACTGGACCGCCGGTCCACAGGCGACCACCGAGACGGTACGGGGCATGGTGGCCGCCCCGGCCACCGCGGCCGACCTGGCGCCCGGCATCGAGCTGCTGCGCACCGCCGACGTGGTGCACCTGGTCGGTGGCGGGTTCATCAACGACATCTGGCCGCCGTTCGTGGGCCTGCTCGCCGGGATCACCGCGGCGGTCGGGCACTCCGGCGGGCTCGCCGCGATGAGCGGGCAGGGGCTCTGGCCGCCGCCGGCCGGGGCCGAGGACCTGGTCCGCGACCTGGCCCGCCGGTTCGACGTGATCGACGTACGCGACCAGCGCTCGGCGGAGCTGATCGGCGCGCCGGGGCTCACCGTCTCCGGCGACGACGCGTACCTGCGCACCCCGCCGACGGCCGGCGGGGCGGACGTACCCGAGGTGATGGTGTCCTTGCAGTCGCAGCTCGCGGCGGTGGACGGCGAGCGGCTGCTGGAGTTCGTGGGCCGGGTGCTGCGCGACTGGGGCGTGGCGGGGGTCGGGCTCGTCGAGTGCGCGCCCGACCAGGACCGCGACATGCTCGCCGCGGCGCAGCGGGTGCTGCCGGTGACCCGCCGCTACGACCTGCCGGAGATCCTGCGCGACGGCCTGCCGGTGCGCCCGGGACAGTGCTGGCTGTCCACCCGGTTCCACCCGCACCTGGTGGCCGCCGCCGGTGGCGCGTCGGGAGTGGCGCTGAGCATCAGCCCGGACTACTACGCCACGAAGCACCGTTCCCTGGTGGACGCGGGCTCCCGCTGGACGATCCTCGACGAGCTGCGGGTGCCGGAGCGCCCCGCCGCCGGCGGCTACCCGCCCGAGCGGCTGCGCGACCTGCGCGCGGGCAAGCTCGCCGTCGCCCGTCGGATCCACGCCGGCGCCCCCGTCGGCCGGTCCTGACCGCCGCGCCCCCGCCGGGGCGCGAAAAGTGGCGCGGCACCGCCTCCGGACGGTGCCGCGCCACGTCGTACCCCGGTCAGCGGCCGCCGGTGGCGAGCTGTTCCAGGGCCGGGACCAGGTCGGCCGGGGCGGGCTGGGACTCGATCTCGGCGCGCAGCCGCCGGGCGGCCGCGCGCGGGGCGTCGTCGTGCAGGACCGTCTTGACCGCGCCCGCCACGTCGTCCGCGCTCGCCTCCAGCGCCGGCAGGGCGAGCACCGCGCCGGTGGCGGCCAGCCGCCGGCTGACCGGGATCTGGTCGTCGTTGTTGGCCAGCGCGACCTGCGGCACCCCGGCCGCGGCGGCGGTCATCAGCGAGTTGCCGCTGCCGTGGTGGATGATCGCGTCGCTGGTGGCGAGCAGCAGGTGCAGCGGGAACTGGTGCAGCACCCGGACCCCGTCGGGCAGCTCGCCGAGCGCCTCGGCGTGTTCCGGGGTGACGGTGAGCACCACCTCGGCACCGCTCTCCGTGGCGGTGCGCACCGCGGTGTGCAGGGCCGGGGCGGGGGCGACCGAGCTGCCCCAGATCACCGTGACCCGGGGCCGGTCACCGCGCCCGACGGCCCATTCGGGCAGCTCCCCCGGGCCGTTGTACGGCAGGTAGCGCACCGGCAGCCGGGCGGCGTCGCCGAACGGCAGCGGCACCGACGCCGGGGTGGGGTCGAGGACGTGCCGGATCCGGCCGCGGTCCCACTCGCCCAGGCCGTAGCGGGGGAACGCGCCGGTCGGGTCGGCCGGGCCCAGGTCGGGGCCGTCGGGCGGCTCGACGGTGCCGTACAGGCCGGGGGTGCAGTGCACCGCCGGCACGCCGAGCACCTCGGCGGCGAGCTGACCCTCCTCGGCGGTCATGTCGTTGAGGATCAGGTCGGGTCGCCAGGCGCGGGCCACCTCGACCGCCGCGTCGAAGCTGCGCCGCAGCCCGTCGGCGATCCGCTCGCCGATCCGGGGCCCCTCGGTGGCCAGGTCGAACTCGTCGAGGCGGGCCACCGGCTCGCCGGTGATCGGGTGCAGCGGCATCCCGGGCAGCGTACGGCGGCCCAGGACCGCGTCGACATAGTTGCCCAGCCGTGCCATCAGCATCATGTCCGGGCTGGTCAGCGCCGGCACCGGCACCAGGCCGGCGGCGCTGACCCGGTCGGCCTGCTCGGGCGGGCAGGCGACCCGCACCTCGTGCCCGGCGGCCTGCAACGCCCAGCCCAGCGGGACCATGCAGAACCAGTGCCCGGGCCAGTTCGACGCGGTGAAGAGCGCGCGCATCCCGTCCTCCCGTCCGCGCCTCGTGCGGGCGCGTCCCGTCCGACTCTGGACACCGCCGGTCGACGGCGGTTCGAACTCCCCTGGAGCCGGACGGGACGCCCGCGTCCGGCTCAGGCGACCCCGTCGGCGGTGGCCGGCTCGCCGGCCGGGACGCCCGCCCGGTCCCGGATCGGCTGCTCCCGGTAGCGGAACGCGACCAGGAAGGCGATCACGAGGGCCGCCGCCCCGACCAGGAAGACGCCGTGCAGGCCGCGGACGAAGGCGTGCCCCATGGCGTGCTGCACCTCCGGCGGCAGGCTCCTGGTGACCGTCGAGTCGGCCACCGCCCCGGCCGACGCGCCGGTGTCGGCGGGGATCCAGGACGGCAGGCTGGCCGCGTAGACCACGTTGAGGATGGCGCCGAAGATCGCCGGGCCGAGCGACTGGCCGACCATCCGGACGAAGACCACGGCGGTGGTCGCGGTGCCCAGGTCGTCCTCCGGCACCGAGTTCTGCACGGTGGCCAGCGGCACCTGGGTGAGCTGGCCGATGCCGAGGCCGAACAGGAGCAGGTAGAGGCTGATCAGCCAGGACGAGGTGTCCGGGCCGACGGTGGCGCAGAGCCCCGCGCCCGTGGCGGCGACCGCCGCGCCGACGATCGGGAAGATCTTGTAGCGGCCGTGGTCGGCGATCAGGATGCCGGTGAAGAGCAGGCCGACGAGCATCCCGACGAGCAGCGGGATCATGTGCAGGCAGGTGTCCATCGCGTCGAGTTCGCGGACCAGCCGCAGGTAGAGCGCCACGTAGTAGGAGACGCCCATCATGGCGAAGCCGGCGATGACCGACAGCGGCACGGCGACCCGGAACGCCTGGTCGCGGTAGAGCCGGGGCGGCAGGATCGGCTCGTCGGCGCGCCGCTCCTGGAGGAAGAACGCGGTCAGCAGCACGGCTCCGACGGCGACCAGGACGGCGATGGCGCCGGAGAGCCAGTGGTAGGTGTCGCCGCCGAGCTCCAGCACCAGCAGCAGCGCGCCGATGCCGCCGACCATCAGCAGCGCGCCCAGCCAGTCGATCCGGATGCCGGGGCGGGTGGCCATGTTGGGCAGCGCGACCAGCAGCACGGCGACCACCGCGACGCCGACCGGGATGTTGAGGAAGAACGCCCAGCGCCAGTCGACGGTGACGCCGAGCAGGTGGTGCGCGTCGGTGAAGAAGCCGCCGACGACCGGGCCGATGACGAAGCCGACCAGGGCCAGGCCGCCGGCGTATCCGGCGTACTTGGCGCGGTTGCGCGGGGCGGCGATCTGGGCGGCGAGCACGGTGGCGACGCTGAGCAGGCCGCCCGCGCCGAGGCCCTGTACGCCCCGGAAGACGATGAGCTGCCCCATGCCCTGCGACAGCCCGCAGGCCAGCGAGCCGGTGAGGAAGAGGCTCATCGCGAACACCATGATCCGCTTGCCGCCGATCAGGTCGGCCAGCTTGCCGTAGAGCGGCTGGCTCACGGCCAGCGCCAGGGTGTAGACGGTGAGGATCCACCGGCTGTCGTCGACGCCGTGGCCGGGGTCGAACTCCTTGATGATCGAGTACATCGCGATGTTGACGACCATCAGGTCGGTGGAGGCGAAGAGCACCGCGAGCATCAGGGCGAGCAGGGTGAGCCGGGTGCCGCGTGGGGTGAGCGGGAGCGTGGCCTGGTCGGGGCCGGCCGGGGCGGGATGACTCATCGGGTCCTTCTCCTGGTCCGGAGGATCTGCGGATCTCTAACAGTGTTAGGCGCTCCGTTCCAGGATCCTCTAACGGCGTTAGGGTGTCAACGAGAATCGTCTTACACCGTTAGAGGATCAACGGAGAACGCCGCACGACCGGGTCCGGTCGTGCGGCGTCGCGTACGCCGGATCGCGCTCACGCCAGCCACGGCGGCACGGCGAGGATCTCCACCACCGCGGCGGCGATGCTCACCCCCGGCCCCAGGCCGAGCAGCAGCAGGTGGTCACCCGGACCCAGCTCGCCGGTGTCGAGCAGGTGGTCCATCGACACCAGCTGGTCGCTCGCGCCGAGGTGGCCCAGCCGGCGGCCGTACTCCCAGGTCGACTGCTCCATGGTGAAGCCCAGCGGGACCACCCGGTCCTCCACCGAGGCGCGGGCGCCGTTGTTGAACGCCACCCGGGCGATCCGGCCGGCGTCGATGCCCGCCTCGTCCAGCGCCCGGCCCACCACCTCGTCCATCGTCTTGACGAAGAGCAGCGCGCCGTCCGGGCCCATCCCGCCGGCCTGGTTGAACTGGACGAACCGGGTGATGAAGTTGAGCGGGCGACCCGCCGGGGTGCTCGCCGGGTAGAGCGGCTCGTCGCCCCGGTGCAGCCCCTCCAGCTCGGTGATGGTGGTCGAGCAGATCGAGCGCAGCCGGGCGAAGCCCTCCTCGCGGCTGAGCACCACCGCCGAGGCGGCGTCGCCCATCACCACGCCGGGCAGCGCCTGCCAGCGGTTCAGCAGCGGCGAGGAGAGGTTGTCGGCGGCCACCACGAGCGCCGGGCCGCGCCCCGGATCGGCCATCAGGTGGCTCGCCGCCAGCTCCAGCGCGCCGAAGATGCCGTTGCAGCCCTGCCGGACGCCGACCGCGGTGAGGTCGCCGCCGAGCAGGTGCTTCTGCAGGTACGACTGGGGCAGCCAGCCGTCCGGACCGGAGTGGTAGACGTCGACGTAAAGCAGCAGGTCGACCCCGGCCGGGTCCTGGCCGGCGCGGGTCAACGCCTGCCGGGTGGCGTCCAGCGCCATCTCCGGGCCGGAGACCTCGCCGGCCACCGCCGCCCCGGTCAACCCGGTCTGCTCGGCCTGCGTCGCGTCGAACCAGCCCTGCTCGACGGCGGTCGTCATCTCGACGACCTCGGGCAGGTGGACGCCCAGGCCGGTGAGGTAGATGTCGGTCACGCGCACGGTGCTCGCTCCTGTCGGGGTCGGCGGTCGGGGGTCACGGGCGGCGGGCCAGCAGCAGGTCCCAGCGGCGCTTCGCGCCGGGCGCCGGGAGCACCTCGGTCACCGTCAGGCCGGCGGCGGTGACCAGGTCGCGGTACTCGGCCTCGGTGCGTACCCGGCCGCCGCGCTGGAGCAGGATCGAGAAGCTGACCCGGTGCAGCTCCCGGGTCCGGGGGTCCAGCTCGGCGCCGTCGCCCAGCGGCATCTCCGGCAGGAACTGGTCGATGATCATCAGGGTGGCGCCGGACGGCATGGCCGCCGCCACCGTGGCGAGGATCCGTGCCGCGTCGGCGTCGTCCCAGTCCCACAGGATGTTCTTGAGGGTGTAGAGGTCGCCACCGTCGGGCACCCGGTCGAAGAAGTCGCCGCCGACCACCTCCACCCGGTCGGCCAGCCCCGCCCCGGCCAGCTGCTCCCGGGCGGCCGGCACGATCGCCGGCCGGTCGAACAGCACGCCCCGGTTGCCGGGCGCGGCGGTGAGGAGCTGACCGAGCAGCGTGCCGGAGTTGCCGCCGACGTCCACGATCGTCGGGTACGCGGACAGGTCGACCGCCGCGGCCACCGCCTCCCCGCAGTCGCCGGAGGTGATCGAGGTGAGCGCGCCGAACTGGCGCAGCTCGTCGGGGTTGGCGTCCAGGTACTCGTAGAAGGTCATGCCCAGCGCCGCCTTGGTGGCCGGCCGGCCGGTCAGCACGGTGTCCACGATGTAGCCGTACGGGACGTAGTGCTGAAGGCCGGCGGTGCCCCGGGCGATCGCGGCGAACGGGCTGGCCGAGTGCAGCAGCGCGCCCATCCTCGTCATGCCGAACACCTCGGGCGCGGTCTCCACCGTCAGGTCGAGCATCACGCAGGCCCGCAGGAAGCGGCGCAGCGACTCCGGGTGCGCGCCGGTCTCGCCGACCAGCTCGGCCAGCGGCCGGGGCCCGGCCACGGTCAGGTCGGGGATGCGGAGCAGGGCGAGCGCCCGGGCGTACTGCGCCTTGGGGAAGTTGGCGATCATCTCCGCCAGGCTGGTGTAGATCGACAGGTCCGGGGCCTGCTCCGTCTGCTTCGACATGCCGCCGATGCTCGCCGCGCCGCCTCGACGCCCGGTCGACGGCGGCTCGACAACCCGACCCGGGCAGCCTTCCAGCCATCCTCGATCCGGCCGCGCCAGCCTCGCACGACACGGTGCGGGCACGACCGCGCCGACGACGGCGGAGGTGAGGCCGTGCAGCTCGGGCTGGCGGACAGGAACGTACTGGTGACCGGGGCCACCGGCGGCATCGGGCAGGTCGTGGCCCGGGTCTTCGCGGCCGAGGGCGCCCGGGTCGCGGTGACGTACCGCAACGACGCCGAGGCCGCCGAGAAGCTCGCCGCCGAGCTGGGCGCGGCCGACGACCGGGCGCTGGCCGTCCGGTACGCGCTGGACGAGCCGGCGTCGGTCGAGGCGGCCGTCGCCACGGTCACCGAGCGCTGGGGCGGGGTGGACGTGCTGGTCGCCAACGCGATCCGCTGGGGGGTGCGCCGCTCCCCCGACACCCGCTTCGAGCAGGTCGACCCGGACGTCTGGCAGCCGGTGATCTCCGACAACCTGGCCCCGACGATCCGTACCGTGCAGCTCGTCGTGCCCGGCATGCGCGAGCGCGGCTGGGGCCGGGTGGTGCTGGTCTCGTCGCACATCGCCGTGGACGGCGGCAAGGGCCAGGAGTTCTACGGCGCGACCAAGGCCGGCCTGCACGGCTTCGCGCGCAGCCTGGCCTGGGACGCCGGACCGGACGGGGTGCTGGTGAACGTGGTCGCCCCCGGCCTCACGCTGACGCGGCGGGCACTCACCGGGCTGCCCGAGGCGGTCCGCGAGCGGGAGACGAAGCTGACCCCCACCGGGCGGCTCAGCGCGCCGGAGGACGTGGCGAACACGATCGTCTACCTCTGCTCGGACGCCAACGGCAACGTCACCGGCGAGACGGTCAGCGTCGCCGGCGGCCGCTGATGCGGGTCCTGTTCACCGTCTCCCCGTGGGCGGGCGACTGGTTCTGCGCGGTGCCGCTGGGTTGGGCGTTGCAGGCGGCCGGGCACGACGTCCGGGTCGCCTGCACGCCGGGACAGGCGGCCACGGTGGCCCGGGCCGGCCTGGTGCCGGTGCCGGTGCTGGAGAGCCCGGACCTGATGCGGATGTCGCGCACCGGGCACCTGATGCTCAGCGCGGCCGGCCGGCGGGCGCTGCCCGGCCTGCCGCTGCCGCTGCACCCGTGGACGGACGAGCCGGTCACCGACCTGTCCGAGGTGGACGTGCCGGCGCTGGCGCTGCGGCTGTGGGAGGAGATCTCCGGCCCGCTCGCCCGCCGCTTCGACGCCACCGTCGAGCTGGCCCGCGCCTGGCGGCCCGAGCTGGTCGTCTACGGGCTGATGGGCACCGAGGGGACACTCGCCGCCCGGCTGCTGGACGTGCCGGCGGTCTACCACTCCCCCGGCCTGATCGGCGCGGTGGAGGAGGACCCGGCGCTGGACATGGGGCCGCCCGACCCGACCGGCGCGTTCGCCCGGCACGGCGTCGCGCCATGGCAGCCGGAGCACGCCACGTACGCCATCGACCCGTCCCCGGCCGCCGCCCGCCCGCCGCACGTGGCCGGCGGGGTGCGGCTGCCGGTGCGGTACGTGCCGTACAACGGCCCCGGGGTGACCCCGGACTGGGCGCGCGAGCGGGGCGAGCGGCCCCGGCTCGCGGTGATGTGGGGCTCGTCGGCCGTGGGGCTGTGGGGGCCCCGGGTGGACGCGCTGCGCGAGGCGGTGCTGGCCGGGGTGGACGCCGGCGCGGAGGTGGTGCTGGTGACCACCACCGCCCAGGCGGAGCTGCTCGGCGAGCTGCCGGAGCGGGTCCGGGTGCTGCCCGACTTCCCGCTGCGCCACCTGCTGGACACCGCCGACGCGGTGGTGCACCACGGCAGCGTCAACGGACTGATGACCGCCGCGGCGGCCGGGCTGCCCCAGCTCTCGCTGGCGCTGGCCGACGAGCAGATCGCGGTGGCCCGGCGGATGCTGCCCACCGGCGCGGTGCTGCTGACCCCCGGCCACGTCACGCCGGCCGAGGAGATCCGGGCGGCGGTCGGCCGGGTGCTCGACGACGGGGCCCTGCGCCGCGCCGCCGCCGAGCTCGGGGCGGAGCTGGCCGCGCTGCCCAGCCCGGCGGCGCTCGTCGGCGACCTGGAGAAGCTGGCGGCCTGACGGAACCGGCGCGCCCGGTCCGGGGATGCTCCCTCCCCGGACCGGGCGCGCCTTCGTGTTCGCCGGACCAGGACCGGCACGGGGCCGAGACCGCGTACGCCGACGGGCCGGTGCTCCGCCTGGCGGAGCACCGGCCCGTGGACCGCGACTAGCGGACCGGTTCGGCGGCGGCCACCGCGGCGTCCACCCCGGTCGGCGGGGCGTCCGGCGGGGTGGCCGGGCGGTCGCCGGGCGGGCTGCTGAACCGGCGCATCAGCGGCCGCTCCACGCCGTGGTAGAGCAGCGCGCTGAGCCCGATGGTGACCGCCAGCATGCCGGCCTGCACGCCGAAGGTCACCGGCGCGGACCAGCGTCCCCCGCCCAGCGCCAGGTGCCCGTAGTGGATCACCAGGCTGTGCAGGATGTAGAAGGCGTACGAGATGTCGCCGAGCCAGACCAGCGCCCGGGTGTTGAACAGGGACCGCCGGCCGGTGACGTCCACGGTGGCCCCGGCGCCGAGGACCAGCACCAGGGGCAGCACGAAGGGCGCCATCAGGTTGAACGGCAGCGGCAGGAAGAGCGAGACCAGCACCGCGACGAAGAGGATGCCGAGCGCCGGGGCGAGCCGGACCCGTACCCACCGGCCACTGAGCACGATCCGGGCCAGCACGATGCCGAGGACGAAGTCGAGCAGGCGTACCGGCGGCAGGAACGCGGTGAACCAGAGCTGCCAGAGCGAGACCGGCAGGTCCCGCACGTGCGGGTGCTCCGGCAGGAACTGCCCGACGAAGGGCACCGCGACGATCCCCGCCATCAGGCCGATCGCCCAGCGCCACAGCCGCTGCGGGCGGATCCGGCGCACCAGCGGCAGCAGCCAGGGGAAGGCCAGGTAGAAGAGCAGCTCGCAGGCGAGCGACCAGCTCGGCCCGTTGGTGCCGTGCAGCGCGTCGAGCCGGGGGATCCAGGCGTGCACCAGCAGCGCGCTGGGCACCACGTTCCAGGCGTTCACCGCCTCGCCGGCGACCAGCATGAGCACCAGGCCGAGCGCCCAGCCGACGAAGTGCGACGGGTAGATCCGGACGAACCGGCGACGCCAGAACCGGGCCCGGGTGTCGGCCGGACGGGCCGACCAGGTGAGCACGAAGCCGCTGAGGATGAAGAACAGCCCGACGCCCAACTCCCCGACGCTGCTGAACAGCCAGAGGAAGATGTTGTTCGCCTGGTCGCTGTCGTGCATCCGCTCCAGGTTGACGTGGTTGGCGAAGACCAGCAGGGCGGCCAGGAAGCGCAGCCCGGTGAGGGTGTGCAGCCGGTTGCCGCTGGTCACCTCCTCGTCCGGCACGGTCGAGGTCATGCCGGCACCCCTTCCGTCGCGGTGGTGGCCGGCGCGGGGCTGACCGGCGCGTCCGGGGTGGGCGGGCCGCCGTGCAGGCCGCCGGGGCGGCGGGCCCGGCTCCAGCGTCGGTAGATCGGCCGCTCGACCAGCACGTAGAGCACCCAGGTCAGGGCCAGCGACACGGCGAGCATGGCGGTCACCAGCAGCACCACGGTCGGGGCGCTGAAGGTGCTGCCCTTGCCGAAGGCGCGGTGGCCGTAGTGCACGACCAGCCAGTGCACCAAATAGAACGCGAAGCTGACCTCACCGAGCCAGACCATCAGCCGGCTGTTGGCCCAGGAGCGGCGGCCGGCCAGGTCGAGGGTCGCGGTCGCGCCGATGACCAGCAGCACCGGAATGATGAAGGTGGCGGTGACGCCGAACAGGTCGGGCAGCACCTTGGCCAGTGCGAGCGGGCGCAGCAGCGAGACGACGTAGGCCGGCACCAGCAGCGCCAGGCCCCAGCGCAGCCGGGGTCCGCGCCACCGGCCGGTGAGCAGGATCCGGGCCAGCAGGATGCCCAGTACGAACTCCAGCATCCGCACCGGCGGGAACTCGTAGACGAACCAGAAGCGGTAGATGGAGACGGTGCTCCAGTCCATCACCGGCTTCGCCGGCAGCAACTTGGCCACGTACGGCATCGCGATGATCGCGGCGGTGACCAGCCAGGCCCAGCGCCAGAGGCGCTCCGCGCGGATCTTCGCGATCAGCCCGATCAGCAGCGGGAAGGCCAGGTAGAAGGTGGCCTCGCAGGCGAGCGACCACTCGGAGGCGTTGGTGCCACCGAGAGCGTCCTCGTTGGGGAACCACGGGTGGATCAGGAAGAGGCTGGGCAGCGTGCGCAGCAGGTTGAGGTGTTCGCCGACCACGAGCAGCAGCACCAGGCCGGTGAACCAGGCGAGCAGGTGGTTCGGCACGATCTTGAAGACCCGGCGGCGCCAGAAGGCGGCGGTGCTGTCGTGCGGGCCGGCCGACCAGGTGAGGACGAAGCCGCTGAGCACGAAGAAGAAGCACACCCCCATCGGACCGATCGGGCTGAGCAGCAGGAAGACGACCCCGCCGAGGGTCTTGCTGTCGAACATCATCTCCATGGCCGCGTGGTCGGCGAAGACCATGAGCGCGGCGATGAAGCGCATGCCGGTGAGGGTGGGCAGCCGGTTGCGGGTCACCGGTGTTGCCTGCACCGCGGGCGCGGCCATGGGCGACCTCCTTCGGGATTCGAGCGCGCGGGAACTGCCGCAGCGTCCCGACCTGCGCTGGAGAACCGGTCGAGCGGCTGTCGACCGGACCTTCCGCCAGCTTCACGAACACTGTTAGAGTGAGCGCCGTGGAATCGACGACCGCCGTCCGGCTGCGGCCTCCGCGCCACCTGGTCAGCCCCGCCGCCGTCCGCTACTGGACGGTCCGCGCGCTGATCGGCTGGCTGCTCCTCGGGGCAGTGCAGGTGGTGGCGCTCGTCCGGGCGTACGGCGGCGACACCGTCCCGGTCCAGGCGGCGGTGCTCGCCGGCACCGGCCTGCTCGCGGTGGCCCACCTGCTGGTGATGCCCCGCTGGCGCTACCGGGTGCACCGGTGGGAGACCACCGACGAGGCGGTCTACACCCAGAGCGGCTGGTTCAGCCAGGAGCGGCGGATCGCGCCGATCTCCCGGATCCAGACCGTGGACAGCCGACGCGGCCCGCTCCAGCAGCTCTTCGGGCTGGCCACGGTCATCGTCACCACCGCCTCGGCGGCCGGCCCGCTGACCATCGGCGGGCTCGACCATGCGGTCGCCCGGCAACTGGTGGACGAGCTGACCCGCACCACGGCCACCGCCCCCGAGGACGCCACATGACCTCGCCGGTCACCGAGGCGCCGCCGGTCGCCGTCGAGTGGCGCCGGCTCAGCCCACGGATGCTGCTGGTCCACCCGGTGCAGGAGCTGCTGCGGATCGCGCCGGTGCTGCTCGGCGTGATGCTGGCCGGCAGCCGGACCGGCCGGGGCGAGCTGTGGGGGCTGCTGGGCGCGGGTATCGCGGTCCTGTTCGGACTGCTGCGCTGGGCCACCACCAGCTACCGGGTCGACGGCGAGCAGGTGCAGGTCCGCTCCGGCCTGCTGAGACGCAGCGTGCTCTCGGTGCCGCTGGGCCGGGTCCGGGCGGTGGACATCTCGGCCAACCCGTTGCAGCGGGTGCTCGGCCTGGCCCGGTTGACCATCGGCACCGGCCACACCGGTCGCCGCGACGACCGGGGCCTGCAGCTGAACGCTCTGGAGCGCGACGCCGCCACCCGGCTGCGCGACGAGCTGCTGCACCGCCGCGCCGCCCCGCCCGCCGATCCGGCGGCGGAGGAGACCGCGCCGGTGGAGGTCGCGCCGGCCGCGCCGGCCCCGACCGGGGAGCGCACCCTCGCGGCGGTACGCCCCGGCTGGGCCCGCTACGGCCCGTTCACCCTCTCCGGGCTGGGCGCGGTGGGTGTGGTGACCGGTGTCTTCTGGCAGTTCGTGGCGCAGGGCCGGCTGGCGGAGCGGAACGGGCCGGTACGCGCCGTCCTCGACCACCTCGACGCCCTGCCGGTCGGGCTGGCGGTGGCGCAGGTGGTGCTGGTGGCCGCCGTGCTGCTCGCCGTCGCCTCCACCGTCGGGTACGCGCTGGCCTTCGGCAACTTCCGGCTGAGCCGCCATCCCGGCGGCACCCTGCACGTCACCCGGGGCCTGCTGGCGCACCGAGCCACCACGATCGAGCAGCGCCGACTGCGCGGCGTCGAGATCAGCGAGCCGCTGCTGCTGCGCGCGGTACGCGGCGCGCGGTGCCTGGCCGTGGCCACCGGGCTGCGCGCCGGCCGGGGCGCGGAGCGGGGCGGCACGCTGCTGCTGCCGCCCGCCCCGCGCGACGCCGCGTACCGGGTGGCCGAGCAGGTGCTGGGCGACCCGACGCCGATGCGGGCCGAGCTGGTCGCGCACGGGCCGGCGGCCCGCCGCCGCCGGTTCACCCGCGCCGTCGTACCGGTGGTCGTGGTGGTGCTCGGGCTGCTGGCCGGGCAGGCGGTGGGGGTGCCGCAGCGGGCCGGCACGCTGGCGATGCTCGCGCTGCCGGTGGCCGCGCTGCTCGGCGCGGACCGGTACCGCTCGCTCGGGCACCGGCTGGTGGACGGTTTCCTGGTGACCCGGCAGGGTTCGCTGGTCCGCCGGCGTACCGCGTTGGACTGTGACGGCGTGGTCGGCTGGGTGCTCCGGCAGTCCTGGTTCCAGCGCCGGTCCGGGCTGGTCACGCTGACCGCCGCCACCGCGGCCGGGGAGCAGGCGTACCACGTGCTCGACGTCGACGAGTCGGTCGCCACCGAGCTGGTCGACCGGGCCGTCCCTGGTCTGCTGGCGCCCTTCCTCGACCGGTCCTGACCGGCACGCCGCTCCGAGCGGGGTTCGAGGGCGGCTCGAAGAGGGCCGGCCAGGCTGGCGGCCATGCGAGTCCTCTTCACCGCCTCGAACTGGCCCGGGCACTGGTTCTGCATGGTGCCGCTGGGCTGGGCGTTGCAGGCGGCCGGGCACGAGGTCCGGGTCGCCTGCCCGCCGGCGCAGGCCGACGGGGTGACCCGGGCCGGGCTGACCCCGGTGCCGGTGCTGCGCAGCCCGGACATGATGACGATGACCCGGATGATGGCGTACGGCGAGGCGGTCACCGGTGACCGCCGGCTGCCCGGGCTGCCGCTGCACCCGTTCACCGGCGAGCCGGTGGCCCGCCTCGACGACTTCGACTTCGACACCGAGGGCCCGCGCTACTGGGCGCGCTGCGGCGAGGAGATCGCCGCCAGCTACGACGGCGCGGTGGCGTACGCCCGGCAGTGGCGGCCCGACCTGGTCTGCCACGACCTGATGACGCCGGAGGGGGCGGCCGCCGCCGAGCTGGTCGGGGCGACGGCCGTCTACCACCCGCCGGGCCTCTTCGGCACCCGGGAGACCGAGCCCGGGGTGGACCTCGGCGACGGCGACCCGTCCGGCTCCTTCCCCCGCCTCGGCCTCGCGCCGTGGCACAACGGGCGGATCCGGTACGCGCTGGACACCACGCCGGAGTCGGCGCTGCCCCCGTTCGGCGACACCGTGCGGCTGCCGCTGCGCTACGTGCCGTACAACGGTCCGGGCGAGCTGCCCGACTGGGCGTTGCGGCCGGGGCCGCGGCCCCGCGTGGCGGTGCTCTGGGGCGGGTCCGCGGTGGGCAGCGCCGGGCAGGTGCCGGTGCTGCACACGGCGGTGCGGACGGCGCTGGAGGCCGGCGCGGAGGTGGTGCTGACCACCGGGCGCGAGCAGGTGGCGGCCCTGGGCGGGCTGCCCGACGGGGTCCGCGTGCTGGACCGGTTCCCACTGCACCTGCTGCTGGAGACCAGCACCGCGATCGTGCACCACGGCAGCGTCAACTGCCTGATGACGGCGGCCGCCGCCGGGGTGCCGCAGCTGGCCCTGCCGCTCAACGACGAGCAGATCGCGGTGAGCCGGCGGCTGGCCGGCTCCGGCGCGGTGACCGCGCTGCCCGCGCTGGCCGCCGGCGTCGACGAGGTCGCCACCGGGGTGAAGCGGCTGCTGCACGACGACGGCCCGCGCGACGCCGCCCGCCGGGTGTACGACGAGATCGCCGCGCAGCCGAGCCCGGCCGCCGTGGTCGCCACGCTGGAGGAGCTGGCCGCCCGGCACTGACGACCGTCGGTCGGGCATGATCGGCCGGTGCACTACCCGGACCTCGCCGCGTACGACTACCTGCCGGAGGAGCACTTCACCGACCGGGAGCCGCCGTTCGGCGACGTCAGCTTCCGCCCGGCGTACGCCCGGCTGGCCGTCGGGTGGCTGGCGGCGGGGCGGCCGTACCCGGTGGGTCCGGTCCCGGCGGCACTCACCCGCCGGCTCGCCGTCATCGGGGCGGTGCAGCGGGTGAACCTCTGCCTCGGGTACCACGAGTGCGACCTCTGCCCGCCGGGGCAGCGGCCCCCCGAGGGCAACGGTGAGCTACGGGTGCCCGGCGCTCCGGGCGTCGCCTACGCCGCCCCGGTGCTGATCGGCCACTACGTCACCGGGCACGGCTACCGGCCGCCACCGGAGTTCGTCGCCGCGGTGCTGGCGGTGGACGTCGACGCCTGGTCGCGGAGCCGCTGGCCGGAGCTGCCGTTCCCGTGGATACCCGCCGACGCGAAGTACTGGGACTGGACGGTGGAGTAGCCGAGGGCGACCCGCACGTCGTCGGGGCCGGTGAAGAGCACCCCGCGCATGCCGAGCGCCTCGGCGGCGGTCACGTTCTCCGCCCGGTCGTCGACGAAGTACGCCCCGGTCGCGGGCGCGCCCAGGGCGGCCAGGCAGTGCCGGTAGATCCGGGGATCGGGCTTGGCGACGCCGAGGCGGGCGGAGAAGACCCGTACCGCGAAGACGTCCAGCCAGTCCTGCCCGGCCTCCACGGCGGCGGCCAGCTCGGCGGGGGCGTTGGAGAGCAGGCCCAGCCGCCAGCCGCCGGCGGCCAGGGTGCGGAGCAGGGCGATCATCTCCGGATCGAACCGGCTCCAGCTGGCCAGGTCGGCGGCGACCAGGTCCGGCACCGGCGCGCGCAGGCCACCGACCCGCCCGGCGATGCCGGCCCAGTACGCCCCGGCGTCGACCAGCCCCGCGTCGTACGGCGGACGCTCGGCCCAGTACGCGGACCAGAACGCCTCCCCCGCCACTCCGGCCAACTCCTCGATCCGGTGCCGGGCCGCCGCGCTCTGGTGGCAGCCGATCACCCCGTACAGGTCGAAGACCACGGTGCCCGCCATCCGCTCCCCCTCCTCGTGGACCGGCCGGTACGCCGTCCGCCGGTGATGGTGCGGCGGGCGGCTCGGGGGCGGCTCGAACCTCGGACCGGGCTCGACAGGCTCTCGAGGCGGCCGGCACACAGTGGCGACGGCGGACCAGGACCAGGAGGACGGCGTGGACTTTGGATGGAGCACCGAGCAGCAGACGCGGTACGCGGAGACCCTCGCCGCGGTCCGGGCGGCGTTCCCGACCGCCCCGGACGGCTTCTACGACCGCAAGGACTGGACCCGACTGGCCGAGCTGGGGCTGACCGGCGCCTGCGTGCCCCGGGCGTACGGGGGCGGCGGGCTGGGCGCGCTGGACACCGCGCGGCTGCTGGAGGCCGTCGGTCGGGGCTGCCCGGACACCGGGCTGGTCTTCGCCACCGCCGCGCACCTGTTCGCCTGCGCGATGCCGATCGCCGACTTCGGCTCGGCCGAGCTGCGCGCCCGGTGGCTGCCCGGGCTCTGCTCCGGTGAGCTGATCGCCGGCAACGCGATGACCGAGGCCGAGGCCGGGTCGGACGTGTCCCGGCTGGCGGTGACGGCCACCCCGGTCGACGGCGGCTGGCTGCTCAACGGGGTGAAGACGTTCATCAGCAACGGCCCGGTCGCCGACGTCTACGTCACGTACGCGACCACCGACCCGGCCGCCGGACACTTCGGCACCACCGCGTTCGTGGTGGACCGGACCGCTCCCGGCGTGCACCCCGACGCGCCGTTCGACAAGCTCGGGATGGCCTCCTGCCCGGCCGGCGGGGTCACCTTCACCGACTGCTTCGTTCCCGCCGGCCAGGTCATCGGCGAGCCCGGCCAGGGCGGGGTGATCTTCCAGCACTCGATGGGCTGGGAGCGGACCTGCCTCTTCGCGCTCTTCCTCGGCGTGCAGGAGGAACTGGTCGACCGGGTGCTGGCGCACGTGCGGCAGCGGCGGCAGTTCGGCCGGGCGCTGGCCGAGTTCCAGTCGGTGAGCAACCGGATCGTGGAGATGAAGCTGCGCCTGGAGAGCGGCCGGCTGCTGCTCTACCGGGCCTGCTGGGAGATGGACCAGGGCGATCCGTCGACGCTCTGGTCGGCGCTGTCCAAGCTGGCCGTGTCGGAGGCCGCGCTGGCCGGCGCGATCGACGCGGTCCAACTCTTCGGCGGTGCCGGCTACCTGCGTGGGACGGGGGTGGAAGCGGCGCTGCGGGACGCGATCGGCGGCACCATCTTCTCCGGCACGTCGGACATCCAGCGCTGGCTGGTCGCCGCGGAGCTGGGGCTGTGAGCGCCCGCCCGGCCGCCGGCCCGGACGAGCTGCACGCGCTGGTCCGCACCGCCGCCGCCCGCCGGCCGCAGGCGCCCGCGGTGCACGACGGCGACCGTACGCTGAGCTACACCGAGCTGGACCGGCGCGCCGACGCCTTCGCGGCGGCGCTGCGCGGCCTCGGCATCCGCCCCGGTGACCGGGTGCTGCTCTGGGCGGAGAAGAGCGCCGAGCTGGTCGCGCTCATGCAGGGGACGTTGCGGGCCGGGGCGGTGTACGTGCCGGTCGCCCCGACCAACCCGCCGGCCCGGCTGCTGCGGATCGCCGCGAGCTGCCGGCCGGCGCTGATCGTCACCGACGGGGTGGCCGAGCGCGACCCGGCGACGAACGACTGGGCGGACCGGCATCCGGGGGCGGTGCTGTCCGAGCTGGACGGTGACCCGGCGGCGGCGCCCTGGTACCGGTCGGCCCCGGACGAGTTGGCGTACATCCTCTACACCTCGGGCTCGACCGGTGAGCCGAAGGGGGTGTGCATCAGTCACCGCAACGCGCTCGCCTTCGTCCGGTGGGCGGCGGCCGAGACCAAGCTGCACGGTGACGACCGGCTGGCCAACCACGCCCCGTTCAACTTCGACCTGTCGGTCTTCGACCTGTACGGGGCGTTCCTCGCCGGCGCCGCCGTGGACCTGGTGCCGACCGCGCTGGCGTACGTGCCGGAGCGGCTGGTGGAGCTGCTCGACGACACCCGGGGCGTGACGGTCTGGTACTCGGTGCCGTCGGCGCTGCTGCTGATGATGCGCCAGGCCGGGCTGCTGGACCGGGAGCCCCCGGCCGCGCTGCGGGTCTGCGTCTTCGCAGGCGAGCCGTTCCCGGTGCGCGACGTGCGCCGGCTGCGGGCCGCCTGGCCGGAGGTGCGGATGTTCAACTGGTACGGCCCGACGGAGACGAACGTCTGCACCTCCTACGAGGTGACCGCCGCCGACCTGGACCGGGAGCGCCCGTTGCCGATCGGCCGGGCCGCCTCGGACGCGTCGCTGGCGCTGGACCCGCCGGACGCCGAGGAGGGCGAGATCGTGGTGACCGGGCCGACGGTGATGCTCGGCTACTGGGGTCGGCCGGCCCAGGACGGGCCGTACCGGACCGGGGACATCGGTCGCTGGGACGACGACGGCAACCTGGAGTACGTGGGCCGGCGCGACGCCATGGTGAAGGTGCGCGGCCACCGGGTCGAGCTGGGTGAGATCGAGGCCGCCCTGGCCGCCCACCCGGACGTCGCCGCGGTGGCGGTGCTGGTGGTCGGCTCGGGCCTGGACGCCCGGCTGCACGCGGTGGTGGTGCCCGGTCCGCAGGGCGCCCCCGGCCTGCTCGCCCTGAAGGGGCACTGCGCGGCCCGGCTGGCCCGCTACATGATCATCGACAGCGTCTCGACGGTGGCCGAGCTGCCGCGTACCGCCAACGGCAAGACCGACCGCGCCGCCCTGCTGGCCACCCTCACCGGCTGACCGGGGTTGCCCGACCGAACGTGAGAGACTACTTTCGAAACATGTCTCTCACTAATCCGTACGGAGATGTCGAGCTGACCTCTCCGCAGGCGCTGCGGGCGCTGGCTCATCCGGTACGGCTGGCCCTGCTCGACCGGTTGCAGCGGCACGGTCCGGCGACGGCCACCCGGCTCGCACCGCACGTCGGGGCCACCCCGTCGGTGGTGAGCTGGCACCTGCGGCACCTCGCCTCCTTCGGTCTCGTCACCGACTGGGAGGGCGCGACCGGCAAGCGGGAGCGGTGGTGGCAGGCAGCGGGCCGGGGCTTCCGCTTCACCACCCCGGAGGACGCCGAGGGTCAGGACGCGGCGCGGCAGCTGCGCGCCGCGATGTTCGCCCGGTCCGCGGAGGCGCCCCTGCAGTGGTCGCTGCGGGACGAGCCGAGGCTGGACCCGCAGTGGCAGGCCCTGGCCGCGCTCTCCGACACCCGCTTCGTCGTCACCGCCGAGGAGCTGCGCCGGCTCGAGGAGGCGATCGAGGCGCTGCTCGCCCCGTACGTGCAGCGCAAGGCCGACCCGCTGCCGGACGGCGCGCAGGTCGTCCGGATGTTGCGGTACCTGCTGCCCGAGCCCGGCGACGACGAGGCGGCGTCATGACCGCCACCAGCACCGCGCCCCCGGCGGCCCCGGTCGTCGACCGCCGGTTCCGCACCTTCTGGGGCAGCGACACCATCTCGCAGTTCGGCGACCGGATCAGCGAGCTGGCCCTGCCGCTGATCGCGGTCACCGTCCTCGCCGCGACGCCCGCCCAGGTCAGCATCCTCACCGCGCTGATCTGGCTGCCGAACCTGCTGGGCATGTTCGTCGGCGCCTGGGTGGACCAGCGGACCCGCAAGCGCCGACTGCTGGTCGTGGCGGACCTGGTCCGCGCGGCGGTGCTGCTCAGCATCCCGGTGGCCTGGCTGACGGGTGCGGTCACCCTCACCCAGCTCTACCTGGTGGCCCTGCTCACCGGGGCCGGCGCGGTGCTGTTCGGCATGGCCCGCCAGGCGTTCTTCGTCGCGCTGGTCCCGCCGTCGGCCTACGTGGCGGCCAACAGCAGGCTGAGCGTGAGCCGGGCCGCCTCGTTCGTGGTCGGGCCGGCCCTCGGCGGCGGGCTGGTCCAGGCCCTCACCGCCCCGGTCGCCATCCTCGTCGACGTGGTCTCGTTCCTCGGCTCCGCGCTGTTGATCGGCCGGATCCCGGTGACCGAGGCCCGGCCCGCGCCGCCGCGGTCCTCGACGCTCGGACTGGTCCGCGACGGGTTCGTCCTGGTGCTGCGCCATCCGGTGATGCGCGCCGCGCTCGGCTGCACCGGCACGGTCAACTTCTTCACCCTCATGACCAACGCGCTGCTCGTGCTGTACGCCAGCCGCGAGCTCGACCTGTCGGCCGGCGCGATCGGTGTCGCGCTCGGCGTCGGCGCGGTCGGCGGGCTGGCCGGAGCGGGACTGGCACCCCGGATCTCCCGCGCCATCGGACTGGGCCGCACCGCGATGATCGGCGCGGTGCTCTTCCCCGCGCCCCTGGCGCTGGCCGCCTTCGTGTCCGGCCCGACGTGGACGAGGGTCACCGCGCTCGCCGCCATCGAACTGGTCTCCAGCGTCGGCGTGATGCTGATGGACATCCCCGTCAACGCCCTGCTCACCGCGGTGACCCCGGACGACGCGCGGGGACGCCGGGCGGGTGCGTACAGCGCCGTCAACTACGGCATCAGGCCGATCGGGGCGCTGGTCGGCGGCTGGTTGGGCACCGCGATCGGACTGCGGCCGACCCTGGTCGTCGCCGGCCTCGGCGGCGCCCTCGCCGTGCTCTGGCTGCTCGCCTCGCCGGTGCGTCACATCAGCCGGATCGAGGAGGCGGCGAGCGCAGCGGGATGAGCGCGCCCGTGCCCGGCGCCGTCGCGCCGAACCGGCCGGGCCCGCCCGGGACGTGGGGCGGGCCCGGCCGTGGACGTCGACGGTGGTCAGACGCCGGCCGGGTCGCGCAGCGACTCGACCAGGGCGGCGATGCTGTTCAGGTCGCGGAAGTTGGCGCCGTTCATCTTCGTCGGCGGGACCCGGACGCCGAACTCGTCGCGGATCCAGCCGACCAGCCGGGCGGTCTTGAGGGAGTCGAGGACGCCCCACTCCAGCAGCGGGGTCTCCGGGGTGAGGCCGTCGGCGTCCCCGCCGAGCAGCACGGTACGGGTGTACTCGACGAGCCGGCTCAGGGTCTCCGGGCTCTCGTTGGACGACATGGCGCTCCTTAGGTCGGTCCGGCCGCCGGACGGCGGCGCGGCGAGGATGGCGGGTTCAGCCGGCGACCGGGGCCGGCTCGGCGGGTACGGCGTGCCGGCGGCGGATCCGGTCGATCAGGGAGAGCGCCGGCGAGGTCAGCACCGTCGACACCAGCGCCATGATCACCAGCATGGTGAACAGGGTCTGGTCGATGATGCCCAGCTCCAGGCCGATGTTCAGCACCACCAGCTCGGTGAGGCCGCGGCAGTTCAGCAGCACGCCGAGCGACCACGACTCCCACCGGTCCACCCCGGACAGCCGGGCGACCAGCGTGCTGGCGGCCCACTTCGCGGCCACCGCCACCACCACGATGAGCGCGCAGCGCCCCCACAGCCCGACGTCGGAGCCGAGCAGGCCGAAGCGCGTACGCAGGCCGGTGACCACGAAGAACAGCGGCAGCAGCAGGGTCAGGGTGAGCCCGTGCACCTGCCTGGTGGCCCGCACCACGCCGCGTACGCCGCGCGGGGTGACCACGCCGAACAGGAACGCGCCGAACACCGGGTGGATGCCGATCCTGTCGGTGATCAGCGCGGACACCATCAGCCCACCGAGCAGGAACGGCAGCACCGCGCTCGGCGGCAGCAGCGGGCGTCGCCCGTCCGGCGGCGCGACCAGCCGGGCCAGCAGCGGCCGGACCAGCGCCAGCATCAGCGCCACGAACGCCACCGTCAGGACCGCCGTCCAGAGCGCGTCCCAGCCGGAGGTGCCGGCCGCGACGGCCGTACTCAGCGCCAGCAGGCACCACGCGGTGATGTCGTCCACCGCGGCGCAGGCCAGCGCGAGCGAGGCGACCGGCTGCCGGCTCATCCCCCGGTCGTGCAGGATGCGGGCCAGCACCGGGAACGCGGTGACGCTCATCGAGACCGCGAGGAAGAGCGCGAAGCCCAGGAAGTTCACCGCCGGCCCCATCAGCGACCGCAGCCCGAAGGCGAGCGCCACCCCGGCGAGGAACGGCACCGCGATGCTGACGTTGCTGACCAGCACCGCCACCTGCCCGCGCCGGCGGACCAGCGCCAGGTTGAGCTCGTAGCCGACCAGGAACATGAAGAGCACCAGGCCGACCTGGGCCAGCACGTTGATCGCCGGGAGCAGGACGGGCGGGAAGAGCGCGTGGTACGCGGCCGGCCAGAGCCAGCCGAGCAGCGACGGGCCGAGCAGCACCCCGGCGACGATCTCGCCGATCACCGCCGGCTGCCCCAGCCGGCGGAACGCCCAGCCGGCCGCCCAACAGGCGGCGAAGACGACCGGCAGGGACAGCAGCAGGTGCGACACCACGTCGGGAGCGTGGGTCGGCACCTCGACCGCCGACCGGTCGTCGGCGTGCCCACCCCGGCTGAGCAGCAGCAGGGCGAGGAGCAGTGGGCCGACGACCAGCACGGCGTACCAGGCGATCAGGTGGCGGCGGGGACCGCCGGCGTCGGGCCGGCGGTCGGACACGGCGCTCACGGGCGGCTCCCCCGACCCGCTCAGAACAGCGCCGCGCCGGCCGCGGACGCCCTGAGGTTGCCCAGCCGGTCGTGCCACAGGTGGGTGGGGTCCTCCTCCACCGCCTTGACGAAGTCGCGCATCTCCTGCAGCGCCGGCGGCTCCGGGCCGTCGTAGACGTCGCCCTGGAGCATCCGGATCACGTCCATCCGGTACTTCGGGTCGTCGATGAAGGCGGTGAAGAGGATGTTCAGCCGGTAGTAGATGGAGATGAAGTCGTACCAGATGTTGACGCCCTTGCGCAGCGTGTTGACGTAGTTGTCGAACCGGTGGACCCGGAAGTCGCCCGCCTCCTTGGCGGCGATGATGTCCTTGGCGGCCAGCCGGGCGCTGTTCATCGCCACGCTGACGCCGCTGGAGAAGATCGGGTCCACGAAGCGCGCGGCGTCGCCGATCAGCACCATGCCGTCGCCGGCGATCTGGCGCATCGCGTAGCTGTAGTCGCCCTCGGTCTTCAGCGGTCGCAGCTGCCGGCACTCGCGCAGCGCCTTCTCCAGGTCGGGGCGGCTGGCCACGGTGTCCCAGAAGAACGTGTCCAGGTCGTCCTTGGCCGCCTTGAACCGGGCCTTCTGGGTGACCACGCCGATCGAGGTGATGGTGTCGGTGATCGGGATCTGCCAGACCCAGGTGTCCTCCTGCGGCAGGAAGTGCACGTGGATGTAGTCGGCGTGCTCCGGGTCGCGGGCCAGGGCCTGCCGGTCCAGGTCGTCGAACCAGGTGTGGATCGCGTACTGGTTGAAGACCGGGTCGGGCACCTTGACCTTGAGCTGGTTGCCGAGCAGGGTCTGCCGGCCGCTGGCGTCGACCACCATCCGCACCGGCACCTCGACCCGCTGCCCGCCCACCTTGGCCCGCACCAGCGGCCGGTCGGGGTCGGTGAAGTCGACCCCGTTGACCCGGACCCCGCTGAACACCTTGGCGCCCAACTCCTCGGCGTGCTTGAGCAGGATCAGGTCGAACGCGCCCCGGTCGACGTGGAACGCGTACTCCCGGTCGTCGTTGGCCCGGGGCCGCTCGGAGTAGCGGATCTCCGCGGTGCCCCAGCCGTGCGAGCTGACGTCGAAGTCGAGCGGGCTGATCGGGCGGTTGTCGGCCGAGGTCCAGGCGGCGCCGTACTTGCGGGGGAAGCCGGCGGCCTCCACCTTCGGCAGCACGCCGATCTCCTTCATCACCGGGTTGGTGGCCGTGACGAGGGACTCGCCGACGTGCTCGCGGGGGAAGACCGCGCCCTCGAACACCGCCACCGACAGCCCGGCCTTGGCCAGGTACGAAGCCATGGTCGAACCGGCCGGGCCGCCGCCGATGACGGCGACGTCGTAGTCGTACTCCACCGACATTGCGCTCTCCATTCCCTACGGCGTCTTCGTCAGTGCCGGCGGGCGCGCCGGGCCCGACCTGCCCGGAGGCTGCCAGCCGGGGCTGGAGGTCGGTTCGATGCCGCTTCGAAGCGGGGGCGGTCCGTCACGGCTCGAAGCGGAATCGACCGCCGCTGCCTACGGTTCGCGCCGTGCCGCCCCGACACCGACGGCGGACGGCGGACGATCCCGATCGACGGAAAGGCGGTCTGCGATGACCAGCACCAACTCCCTGCCGGACGCCGTCATGCGGCTGCGCGGGCTGGCGCTGAGCGCCGGCTACGCGGCGGCCGTCCGCGCGGCGGCGCGGCTGCGGCTGCCGGACGCCTTCGACGAGCAGACCGACATCCCCACCCTGGCCGGCGCGGTCGACGCGGACCGGGACGCGCTCACCCGGCTGATGCGGTCCCTGGTGGTGCACGGCGTCTTCGCCGAGCCCGAGCCGGGCACCTTCGCCCACACCGAGCTGTCCCGGCTGCTGCGCGAGGACCACCCGCGCTCCCTGCGTCACATGATCCTCTGGGCCACCGAGCCGTGGACCTGGCAGGTCTGGGGACACCTGGACACCGCCGTACGCACCGGCCGGGGCGTCAACGAGGAGGTCTGGGGCGACGAGTTCTTCAGCTGGCTGCACAAGAACGCGCCCGAGTCGGCGGACGTCTTCAACCGGGCGATGACCCAGTCGAGCCAGCTCTCGGCCGACGTGGTGGCCCGGGTGCTCGACGTGTCCGGCGCCCGTACCGTCGCCGACATCGCCGGCGGCCAGGGCCTCGTGCTCGCCACCCTGCTGGAGAGCAACCCGGAGCTGTCCGGGGTGCTGCTGGACCTGCCGAACGTGGTCGCCGCCGCCGACCCGCGGCTGCGCGAGGGCGGCGCGCTCGCCGACCGGGCCCGGCTGGTGCCCGGCGACTGCCGGGCCGAGATCCCGGTCGAGGCCGACGTCTACATCCTGAAGAACATCCTGGAGTGGGACGACGACAGCACCGTCACCACCCTGCGCAACGTGGTCAAGGCGGCCCGCCCGGGCAGCCGGGTGGTGGTGATCGAGAACCTGGTCGACGGCAGCCCGGAGATGCGCTTCACCACCGCGATGGACCTGCTGCTGCTGCTCAACGTGGGCGGCCGCAAGCACACCCGCGACGGCCTCGTCGAGCTGGTCAAGCAGGCCGGCCTGGAGGTGCGGGACGTCCGCCCGGTCGGGCCGTACCTGCACATGGTGGAGAGCGTGGTGCCGCAGGGCTGATCCCCCCACAGCCCAGCGACACCCGAGACGAAGCGCCGGCGGCCCCCACCGCCGGCGCTTCGTGCCGTCGAGAGGACGACAGCGCCGCCTGCCGGCGGAGGGGTATGGAGCGCCTTTGCTCTGCTTCAGCGGACGCAACACAAATGGCCCGGAAGTGTTGCGTGGGCTGAAGCAGAGCAAAGGCGCCGGGAGGGGGTACCCGAAGGCGGGCGAGTCGGCGACCGGGCGGGATCGGGGCATGCGGGCCGGCGCGGGGTGACCGGGCCGGTGACCGAGCCGGTTCCGGGCACGCCACGGCCCGCCTCCCGGGGTGCGACCGGGGAGGCGGGCCGTGGTCGGTGTCGGGCGGGCTCAGCCCTTGGCGACCAGGTCGGCCAGGCTGCCGACCACGTCGTTCGGGGTGGGCTGGGCCTCCATCTCGGCCTTCAGCCGGGTCGCCGCGGCCCGGTACGCCGGCTCGTGCACCAGCGCCGAGACGGCGTCGCGGACCGCGCCGAAGTCACAGCCCTCCTCGGAGAGCTTGATGCCGGCGCCGGTGCTCACCAGCTGGTCGGTGTTGTAGACGCCCTCCAGGATCCGGGTGATGCCGAGCTGCGGCACCCCGCACGCGGCGGCGGTCATCATGGTGCCGGTGCCCCCGGTGTGCACGATCGCGTCGCAGCCGGCGAGGAGCATGTTCAGCGGCACCCAGCCGACCGGCCGGACGTTGGCCGGCAGGGTGCCCAGCCGGGCCACGTACTCAGGGGTGGCGGCGCCGACGGTGACCAGCACCTCGACGTCGAGCTCGGCCACGGCGTGCACCACCTCGCGGAAGAAGTCGATGACGCTGACGCCCATCTTGCGCTGCTGGGTGGTGCCCCAGGTGATGCAGACCCGCGGCTTCTCCGAGGGCGTGCGCAGCCAGCCCGGCACCGCGCCCGGCCCGTTGTACGGGATGTAGCGCATCGGGATCCGCTGCTTGATGGAGGCGGCCGGGAGCACGGCGTCCTCCTCGGACCAGCGCAGGCTCTCCGGGCGGGGGTCGACCCAGGCGGTCGGGTCGATCCGCGCCTCGACCCCGAAGCGGTGGAACAGCTCCAGGTAGCCGGGGAGCGGCTCGGCGCTGGTGAGGCCGCGCAGTTCCAGGCGCAGCAGGCGGGCCATGCCGTAGAGGTGACCGACGGAGGGCACCCCGAGCACCTCGGCGGCGACCGAGCCGGCGTAGGTGACCGGGTCGAAGACCACCAGGTCGGGCTTCCACTGCCGGCCGTACGCGACCAGGTCGCCGGACATCGCGGTGCAGTGGTCGAACATCAGCTGGGCCATGTTCTCCAGCACCCGGGCCTGGACGGCGTCGGCCGGGTCGTCGGCGCGGGCGTTGCGCGGCGCGAGGTCGCCGCGGGCCAACCGGGTCTCGACGTCGATGTCGTGCCCGACGGAGACGGCCGGCAGGCCGGTCCGCTCCACGGTCTCGATCAGCGCCGGGGTGGTGGCCACGCGGACCTCGTGACCGGCGGTGAGGCAGGACCAGGCGAGCGGCACCATGGGCAGCAGGTGCGCCCGCTCGGCGTAGGTGGTGAACAACAGGCGCATGCCGGTGTGCCTTCCCGTCGTAGGGGCTTTACCGGCGATGCTGGCCCCCGACGCTGGACGGCCGGTCAAGTCAGGATCGAGCCGGGGCCTCGCTGGTGCGGGTGGCCCGCATGCCGGCCAGCAGCATCCGCAGCCCGTGCTCGAAGCGCTGCTCGTGGTCGGTGTCGCGGGTGACGGCGGCGGCCAGGGTGGGCCAGCGGGCCGGGTCGATCCGGCCGGCGACGGCGGCCTCGTCCGCGCCGGCCTGCTGCTCCTCCAGCGCCGTGCCGAGCACGTAGTTGGTCAGCGCGCCGATCCCGCGCATCGCGTCGTCGGCGGAGAACCCGCTGGCGACCAGCGCGGAGACGATGAACTCCAGGGCGTCCCACTGCTGTTCGGTGGGGCGGGCCCGGGCGGCCAGCAGCGCGCCGTCGCGGTGGGCGAGCACGGCGGCGCGCATCCCCCGCGCCATCCAGCTCAGCCACTCGTCCCAGGGCGCGCCGGGGTCGGGGGCCTCGCGGGTCTCCGGCGGCTCCATGACCGCGATGGCCATCTGGTCGAGCAGTTCCTGCTTGCTCTTGAAGTACCAGTAGAGCGTGGGCGCCTGGATGCCGAGCCGGGTGGCGAGGCGGCGCAGCGAGAGGCCGTCGAGCCCCACCTCGTCGAGCAGCTCGATCGCGGCGCGGACGACCGTCTCCCGTTCCACCCGAATCCACCGTCTTCCGCAGGACGACTACCGCCGTCGGCAAGCCTAACACCGTTCGAGGGCCACCGGCCGGGCCCGCGGGTGCGGCCCGGCCGGTGCCGCGCGGTCAGCGGCCGGCCAGCTCGGCCAGCGTACGGACCAGCTCCGCCGGGGTGGGGTGGGCGTCCAGCTCCGCCCGGACCGAGCGGGCGGCCGCCGCGTACGCCGGGTCCCCGGTGAGCGCCTTGACGGCCAGCTCGATCTCGGTGGCCGAGGCGGCCCGGCCGGGCAGCGAGATGACCGCTCCGGTCCGGGCGATCCGCTCGCCGAAGGTGATCTGCTCGGTCGCCATCGACAGGGCGAGCTGCGGGATGCCCGCCGCCGCGCCGGTCATCAGGTGGCTCGCCCCGCCGTGGTGGATCACCGCGTCGCTGACCGCCAGCAGCAGGTGCAGCGGGAAGTCGCGCAGCACCCGCACCGACGGCGGCAGTTCGCCGAGCGCCTCGACCTGTTCGGGGCTGGCGGTGAGGACCACCTCCGCGCCGGTGGCGACGGCCGCGGCGACCGCCGCCGGCAGGGCGGGCGCGTCGACGCCGTACATGGCGGTGGCCGAGTAGCCCCAGCAGATCGCGATCCGGGTGCCGGCCGGCTTGGTCAGCGCCCACTCCGGCACTCCGCCCGGCCCGTTGTACGGCACGTACCGCACCGGCAGCCGGCGGGCCGCACCGTGCGGGGGCAGCGCCGACTCCGGCGACGGGTCGACCACGTACTCGATCTGGTCGCGGCTCCACGGCGCGGCGCCGTGCCGGGCGAACGACCCGGTCGGGTCGTCCAGGCCCATGTCGATGCCGGTCTCGGTCTCGACGGCGCCGAAGAGGCCGGGCGGGCAGTAGACCGCCGGCACCCCCTGCAACCGGCCGACCAGCGCCCCCTCGGTGCTCATCAGGTCGTAGCAGACCAGGTCGGGCTGCCAGCGCCGGCCGAATTCGACCGCCGCGTCGTAGCTGCGGGCCAGCGACTCGGCGCACTCGGCGTAGAACCGGCCGGCCGCCTCCGCCACGTCGAACTCGTCGAGGCTGTGCACCCGCTTGCCGGTGACCGGGTGCAGCGGCAGCCAGCGCTGACCCTCGGGCGCATCCAGCGCCTCCTGGTAGCCGGCCAGCCGGGCCCAGTACGCGGTGTCCGGGCTGTCCAGCACCGGCACCGGCACCAGGCCGGTGCGGTTGATGGTGGGCACCTGCGCGGGCACGCAGGCCACCCGGACCTCGTGCCCGGCGGCCTGGAGCGCCCAACCCAGTGGAACCATGGAGAAGTAGTGACCACCCCAGTTCGAGGTGGTGAAGAGGACACGCATCCCGGCCTCCCGCCGTGCGTCGGTGCCGCCGCCGTGGCCGGCGCTGCCGAGGTCCACCCTGCGCGGGCCGCCTCGAACGCGGTTCAACGCCCGGTCGGGAGGGCGTCGCGGACGCCGTACCCGACGGCCTCCGCCCAGAGCGCGGCGACCGCCTCCCGCAGCGACCGCCGGGGCCCCCAACCGAGCACCTCGCGGGCGCCGGCCGGGTCGACCGCCAACCAGTCCGCCCCGGTGCGCCTCGACGAGGCCCGGTCCGACTCGACGATGCGCACCGCGACGCCGCTGACCTCGACCAGGAGATCGACCAGGTCGCGGACCGGCACCGCCTCGCCCCGCCCGATGGCCACCGTCCGGCCGCTGGCCGGCACCGCGGCGGCGGCGACCACCGCGTCGGCGATGTCGCGCACGTCGATGTAGTCCCGGCAGGCGCGCAACGGCCCCAGCTCCACCACCGGGTCGGCGACGCCGGCCCGGACCCGGACCAGCCGGTCGGCGACCCGGCCGAGCAGGCTCACCGTGGGCGCGCCCGGGCCGGCCGCGTTGGCCAGCCGGAGCACCAGGCCGCGCACCCGTCCCTCGGCGCAGGCGCCCAGCACCGCGGTGGTGGCGGCGAGCTTGGTCCGGCCGTACGTGCTCTCCGGCCGGGTCGGGGTGCGCTCGCCGACCCGCTCGCCGGCCGGCACCGAGCCGTACTCCAGCACCGAGCCGAGCTGCACCAGCCGGGGGCGGGTCGCCGCCCCGGACAGCGCCTCCAGCAGCCGGTGGGTCGCGGTGGTGTTCGACGCGGTCATCTGCGCGTCGTCCACCTCCCACACCCCGCCGACCGCGTTGACCACCACCGTCGGGTGGTGGGTGTCGAGCAGCCGGACCAGCTCGCCGACGGGCGCCGCGCTCAGGTCCAGGGTGAGCTGCGGGTGGTCCAGGCCGGTGGCCGGCCGCCGGCCGACCACCAGCACCTCGCGGCCGAGGGCGGCGAAGGCGGCGCAGACGTGCCGGCCGACGTAGCCGGCGCCGCCGAGGACGACGACCGGACCCGTGCGCGGGGACATGGCAACCTCCAGCGGGTACGGGCTCAGGCGGACACGAGCGGCTTCCACCAGTCCGGGTGGTCCCGGTACCAGTCGACGGTCCCGGCCAGCCCGTCGGCGAAGGGGTGCTGCGGGGCGTACCCGAGCTGGGTCCTGATCTTGGTGTCGTCGACGGCGTACCGCAGGTCGTGGCCCTTGCGGTCCTCGACCTGGCGGACCATCGACCAGTCCGCGCCGCAGAGCTCCAGCAGCCGCTCGGTCATCTCCCGGTTGGTGATGCCCGCACCGCCGCCGATGTTGTAGATCTCCCCGGCCGCGCCGTGGGTGAGCACCAGCTGGATGGCCCGGCAGTGGTCGTCGACGTGCAGCCACTCCCGCACGTTCAGGCCGTCGCCGTAGAGCGGCACCGGCTTCCCGCCGAGCAGGTTGGTGACGAAGAGCGGGATCAGCTTCTCGACGTACTGGTAGGGGCCGTAGTTGTTGGAGCAGCGGGTGATCCGCACGTCCAGGCCGTGGGTGCGCCAGTAGGCGCGGGCGATCAGGTCGCCGCCGGCCTTCGAGGCGGCGTACGGCGAGTTGGGCAGCAGCGGCGACTCCTCGGTCCAGACGCCGGAGTCGATCGACCCGTACACCTCGTCGGTGGAGACGTGCACCACCTGACCGACGCCCGTGCGCAGCGCCGCCTCCAGCACGCACTGGGTGCCGCCCACGTTGGTCCGGACGAAGTCCGCCGCGCCGTGCAACGAGCGGTCCACGTGCGACTCGGCGGCGAAGTGCACCACCGCGTCGTGCCCGCGCATCGTCTCGACCAGCTCCTCCAGGTCGCAGATGTCGGCCCGGACGAAGGTGAGCCGGGGGTCGTCCTGGGGCAGGTTCGCCGGGTTGCCGGCGTAGGTGAGCTTGTCGACGACCGTCACGCCGGCCTGCTCGTAGCCGGCGTAGCGGCCGTCGAGCAGGCTGCGGACGTAGTGGGAGCCGATGAAGCCGGCTCCACCGGTGACCAGGATCCTCATCTGAGCGAAGCCTCCATCGGCTGGACGTACGGGTGCCGGTGCCGGGGCAGCGTCCGTCCCGCACGTCGAGAACCACTCGACCCGCGGTCGACTCCGCCGCCGCCTCCGGCGTTCCAGCGATGCTCGAAGGGCGGGCCATAGCGTCCCCGGCATGAAGATCACTGAGCTGGGTCTTCCCGGGGTCTTCCGGGTCGTCCCGCAGCAGCACTCCGACCTGCGTGGTCGCTTCTACGAACCGTTCAAGCGGGACCTGCTGGCCGACGCGGTGGGTCACCCGCTCAACATCGAGCAGACCAACTGCTCGGTGTCCCGGCGCGGCACGATCCGCGGCATCCACAGCACGATGGTCCCGCCCGGCCAGGCCAAGCTCGTCTCCTGCGTACGCGGCGCGATCCTGGACATCGTCGTGGACATCCGGGTCGGCTCCCCCACCTTCGGCCGCTACGAGGTGAACTGGCTCGACGCCCAGTCGGCCGCCGCGGTCTACATGGCCGAGGGGCTGGGGCACGCCTTCCTCGCGCTCACCGACGACACCTGCGTGAACTACCACTGCTCGACGCCGTACATGCCCGAGGTGGACCTGCACGTCAACCCGCTCGACCCGGAGCTGGCGCTGCCGTGGGGGCTCACCGAGGAGCCGGTGATCTCGGAGAAGAACGCCAAGGCGCCGACGCTGGCCGAGGCCGCCGATCGGGGCCTGCTGCCCACCTGGGCGGACTGTCAGGCGCTGTACGAGAAGTTGCGCAGTCAGCGCTGAGCCGCTCCCAAGGCCCCTCAAGTAGCCCTCTAGCCCCCGAAAATACGGTGCCCGCCATGACAGACTCCCCACTTGACGGCAAGGTCGTCCTGGTCACCGGCGCCGGACGCGGCGTCGGCGCGGTGATCGCCCGGGAACTCGCCCGGCGCGGCGCGGCCGTGGCGGTCAACTACTTCAGCTCCGCGGCCGGCGCCGACGAGGTCGTCCGGTCCATCGAGGAGTCCGGCGGCCGGGCGGTCGCGGTGCAGGCGGACGCCGCCGACGAGGAGCAGGTGACCCGGATGCTGGCCGAGGTCGACCGCCGCCTCGGCCCGGTCGACGTGCTGGTCCTCAACGCCACCGGCTTCTCCGACGTGCTGCGCGGCCCGGCCACCGCGCACTCCGTGCGCCAGCTCGCCGAGAGCATGCAGGCGCAGTTCCTGGCCTCGATGGTGCCGGTCTGGGCGGCGCTGCCCTCGATGACCGAGCGCGGCACCGGGCAGGTCATCTACATCTCCGACACCTTCCCCCGCAAGATCGTCCACAGCGGACTGGGGCACGCGCTGCCCAAGGTCCCGGTGGAGACCGCGATGAAGTACCTGGCGCTGGAGCTGGGCCCGAGCAACGTCCGGTTCAACACCGTGGTCTGCGGGGCGATCCGCAGCGCCGCCCTGGAGCGGGCGTCGAGCGACCCGTCGGTGACCGAGAAGGTCAAGGCGTACATCTCGCAGATCCCGCTGGGCCGGGTGGCCGAGCCGGAGGAGATCGCGGCCGCGGTGGCGGTGCTCGCGAGCGACGAGCTGTCCTACCTGACCGGCGTCTTCCTGCCGGTCGCCGGCGGCAACCTGATCATCTGACCGCCGGCCGGAGAGCTTGCCGGATCCACGATCCGCAGCCGGGCAGGGTCCGACCGAGCGGCGACGTCCGCTGAAAGGCGATGACATGAACGAAGCCAAGGCGCTGCTGCTGGAACAGGTACGCAAGTACCACCAGGAAGCGAGCCGGCCCTCCGCCTTCGTCCCGGGTGTCACCCCGCTGCTGCCCTCGGGCGCGGTGCTCGACGAGAGCGACCGGGTGGCACTGGTCGAGGCCGCACTGGAGATGCAGATCGCGGCGGGCACCAGCTCGGTCCGGTTCGAGCGGGAGTTCGCCCGCACGTTCAAGCTCCGCAAGGCGCACCTGACCAACTCCGGCTCGTCGGCGAACCTGCTGGCGCTGACCGCCCTGACCTCACCCCGGCTGGAGGACCGGCGGCTGCGTCCCGGTGACGAGGTGATCACGGTCGCCGCCGGTTTCCCCACCACCGTCAACCCGATCCTGCAGAACCAGCTCGTCCCGGTCTTCGTGGACATCGAGCTGCCGACGTACAACACCACGGCCGAGCGGATCGCGGCGGCGATCGGTCCGCGTACCCGGGCCATCATGATCGCCCACGCGATGGGCAACCCGTTCCCGGTCCAGGAGGTGGCCGAGCTCGCCGCCGAGCACGGCCTCTTCCTGATCGAGGACAACTGCGACGCGGTCGGCTCCACCTACCGGGGCCGGCCGACCGGCACCTTCGGCGACCTGTCCACGGTGAGCTTCTACCCGGCGCACCACCTCACCATGGGTGAGGGCGGCTGCGTGCTGACCAACAGCCTGGCGCTGGCCCGGATCATCGAGTCGCTGCGCAACTGGGGCCGGGACTGCTGGTGCGAGCCGGGCGAGAACGACCGCTGCCTGCGCCGCTTCGGCTTCCAGTTCGGTGACCTGCCGTTCGGCTACGACCACAAGTACATCTTCTCGCACGTCGGGTACAACCTGAAGACCACCGACCTGCAGGCCGCGCTGGGGCTCAGCCAGCTGCGCCGCCTCGACGAGTTCGGCGCGGCCCGGCAGCGCAACTGGACCCGGCTGCGCGAGGGGCTGGACGGGCTGCCGGGGCTGATCCTGCCGGAGCCCACCCCGGACAGCGAGCCGAGCTGGTTCGGATTCCTGCTGACCGTCAAGCCCGACGCCGGGTTCACCCGGGCGAAGCTGGTGCAGTTCCTGGAGTCCCGCAAGATCGGCACCCGGCTGCTCTTCGCCGGGAACCTGACCCGCCACCCGGCCTACTCCGACCGGGAGTACCGGGTGGTCGGCGAGCTGACCAACAGCGACATCGTCACCGAGCACACCTTCTGGATCGGCGTCTACCCGGCGCTGACCACCGAGATGATCGACTACATGGTGGCCTCGATCCGCGAGTTCGTCGCGCGGGAGCGCTGAGGCCGCCGTGCGGATCCTGCTGACCGTCTCGAACTGGCGCGGCAACTACTACTGCACCGTGCCGCTGGCCTGGGCCCTGCAGGCCGCCGGGCACGAGGTCCGGGTCGCCTGCGTACCGGAGCAGGCCGGCGCGGTCACCGAGGCCGGCCTGGTCCCGGTGCCGGTGCTGCACGGGCCCGACGTGATGCTGCTGGAGCGGCTCACCCGCTACGGCGAGGCGCGCGCCGCCGGCGCGCAGCTGCCGCCGCACCCGCTCACCGGCGAGCCGGTCGACGACCCGGACGCCTTCGACCTCGACGCCGCCTGGTCCCGGGTCTGGGACGAGACGCTGGAGACGATGCGCCGCAGCGGTGACGCCGCCGTCGCGCTGGCCCGCGCCTGGCGTCCGGACCTGGTGCTGTGGGACCTGATGAGCGAGGAGGGCGCGCTCGCCGCCGAGGTCACCGGGGTGCCCGCGGTCTTCCACCCACCCGGCCTGTTCGGCACCGTCGAGATCGTCGACGGGGAGGACATGAGCCCCGGCGACCCGGCCGGCTCGTTCGCCCGGCACGGTCTCGGCTCCTGGGGGCGGGACCGGATCCGGTACGTGGTCGACCCGTCGCCCCGGTCGGTGGCGCTGCCGATGCCGGGCGCCACCCGGCTGTCGGTGCGCTACCTGCCGTACAACGGTCCGGGCGCGATGCCGCCCTGGGTGCTGGACCGGCCGGCGCGGCCCCGGGTCTGCGTGATCTGGGGCAACGCCGCGACCGCGATGTGGGGCACCCGGATGCCGGCGCTGCGCGACGCCGTCGACGCCGCGGTGGCGGCCGGCGCGGACGTGGTGCTCACCGCCGGCGACCGGCAGGTCGACGCGCTGGGTGAGCTGCCCCCGCAGGTGCGGGTGCTGCGCAACTTCCCGGTGCACATGCTGCTGGCCACCAGCGACGTGGTGGTCCACCACGGCAGCGCCAACAGCCTGATGCCCGCGGCCGCCGCCGGGGTGCCGCAGTTGTCGCTGGCGGTCAGCAACGACATGGAGCTGGTCAGCGGGCGGCTCGCCGGCACCGGCGCGGTGCTGACCCTGCCGGCCCGGCACGCCGCGCCCGACGAGATCCACCGGGCCCTGCACGCCCTGCTGCACGACCCGGCCCACCGGGAGGCGGCGCACGCCGTCCGGGACGAGATGGCCGGCCAACCCGCCCCGGCCGACCTGGTCGGGCCGCTGGAACGGCTGGCCCGGACCGGCGAACTCGTCACCGCATGACCACCACCCCGCCCGCCGAGCAGATCCATCGAGAGCGAGGACCCACCGTGCCGCATCAACCGTTCACCGGCCAACACGTCGTCGTCACCGGCGGCGGCACCGGCATCGGCCGGGCCGCCGCCCTGGCCTTCGCCGAGCAGGGTGCCGCCGGGGTCTACCTGGTCGGCCGCCGCGCCGAGCCGCTGGAGAAGGCCGCCGTCGACCACCCGGCGCTGGTGCCCGTCGTCGCGGACATCCGCGCCGACGGCGGGCCGGCCGCCGTGGCGGCGGCGGTCCGGGAGCGCACCGACACGCTCGACGTGCTGGTGCACAACGCCGGAGTGTTCCGCCCCACCCCGCTGGACCGGCTCGACGCCGCCGCGGTCCGGGAGATCCTGGACATCAACGTGGTGGGCGCGGCCGTGCTCACCGCCGAGCTGCTGCCGCTGCTGCGCTCCCCGGGCGCGGCCCTGGTGCTGATCTCCAGCGTCACCGGCCACCTGCCCTCCCCCGGCCAGTTCGCCTACGCCGCCAGCAAGGCGGCGGTGGACAGCATGACCCGCTCCTGGGCCAAGGAGCTGGCCCCGCGGGGCATCCGGGTCAACGCGGTCGCGCCGGGGACGGTGGAGACCGAGGCGCTCACCGCCGCCGCGCTGGGCGTGCCGGAGGAGCAGCTCGCCGCCATCCGGGCCCAGAAGATCAAGGCGTTCCCGCTGGGCCGGTACGGCCAGGTCGACGACGTCACCCCGTGGATCACCCGGCTGGCCGAGACGGGCAGCTCCTGGCTGACCGGCCAGGTGCTCACCGTCGACGGCGGCTGGGACCTGGGCGCCCCGGCCGGTCCGGCCCCGGTCCGCAAGGACGCGTCGTGACCCGGCGGGTGGCCATCACCGGCATCGGGGTGGTGGCGCCGGGCGGCACCGGCACCAAGGAGTTCTGGAGCCTGCTCACCGCGGGCCGGACGGCGACCCGGCGGATCTCCTTCTTCGACCCGTCGCCGTTCCGCTCGCAGCTGGCCGCCGAGTGCGACTTCGACCCGGCCGCGCACGGCCTCGGGTTGCAGGAGATCCGGCGGATGGACCGCGCCGCGCAGTTCGCGGTGGTCTGCACCCGGGAGGCCGTCGGCGACGCCGGGCTGGAGCTGGAGGAGCTGGACCCGACCCGGCTGGGCGTGACCATCGGCAGCGCGGTCGGCTGCACGATGAGCCTGGAGCGCGAGTACGCGGTGGTCAGCGACGAGGGCCGGCGCTGGCTGGTCGACCACACGTACGGCGTGCCGCACCTCTACAACTACCTGGTCCCCGGGTCGCTGGCGACCGAGGTGGCCTGGGAGGTGGGTGCCGAGGGCCCGACGGCGGTGGTCTCCACCGGCTGCACCTCCGGGCTGGACACCCTCGGCCACGCGGTGCAGCTGATCCGGGAGGGGTCGACCGACGTGATGGTGGCCGGCGCCACCGACGCCCCGATCTCCCCGATCACCGTGGCGTGCTTCGACGCGATCAAGGCGACCACCCCGCGCAACGACGACCCGGAGCACGCGTCGCGGCCGTTCGACCGCAGCCGCAACGGGTTCGTGCTCGGCGAGGGCGCCGCCGTGTTCGTGCTGGAGGAGCTGGAGCACGCCCGCCGGCGGGGCGCGCCGGTCTACGCGGAGGTGTCCGGGTTCGCGTCGCGCTGCAACGCCTTCCACATGACCGGGTTGCGCCCGGACGGGCGGGAGATGTCCGCCGCGATCGACCACGCGCTGCGCCAGGCGCGGGTGAACCCGGACGACGTGGACTACGTCAACGCGCACGGCTCCGGCACGAAGCAGAACGACCGGCACGAGACGGCGGCGGTGAAGCTGAGCCTGCGCGACCACGCGTACCGGACGCCGATGAGCTCGATCAAGTCGATGATCGGTCACTCGCTGGGCGCGATCGGCTCGATCGAGGTGGCCGCCTGCGCGCTGGCCATCCGCGACGGCGTGGTGCCGCCGACGGCCAACCTGCACGAGCCGGACCCGGAGTGCGACCTGGACTACGTGCCGTTGCAGGCGCGGGAGAAGCGGCTCGACACGGTGCTCAGCGTCGGCAGCGGCTTCGGCGGGTTCCAGAGCGCGATGGTGCTGACCCGCCCGGACGGAGGAGAACGATGACCGCGACCGCGGTGGTGACCGGGCTCGGCGTGGCCGCCCCGAACGGGCTCGGCGTCGACGACTGGTGGACGGCGACCAAGGCCGGGACCAGCGGCATCCGGCGGCTGACCCGGTTCGACCCGACGTCGTACCCGGCGCGGCTGGCCGGGGAGATCACCGACTTCGTGGCCGCCGAGCACCTGCCCAGCCGGCTGCTGGCGCAGACCGACCGGATGACCCAGCTCGCCCTGGCCGCCACCGACTGGGCCCTCGCCGACGCCGCGCTCGACCCGGCCGACGTGCCGGAGTACCAGATGAGCGTGGTCACCGCGAGCGCCTCCGGCGGCTTCGAGTTCGGCCAGAAGGAACTCCAGGAGCTGTGGAGCAAGGGCAGCCAGTACGTCAGCGCGTACCAGTCGTTCGCCTGGTTCTACGCGGTCAACACCGGGCAGATCTCGATCCGGCAGGGCGTCCGCGGGCCCAGCGGGGTGCTCGTCACCGACCAGGCCGGCGGCCTGGACGCGGTGGGGCAGGCCCGCCGGCACGTCCGCGCCGGCCTGCCGGCGGTGCTGGTCGGCGGGGTGGACGCGTCGCTCTGCCCGTGGGGCTGGGTGGCCCAGGTGGCCAGCGGCCGGCTGAGCACCCGGACCGAGCCGGACCGGGCGTACCTGCCGTTCGACACCGACGCCTGCGGGTTCGTGCCCGGTGAGGGCGGCGCGATGCTGGTGGTGGAGGAGGCCGACGCCGCCGCCGCGCGCGGCGCCCGGGTGTACGGCGAGATCGCCGGCTACGCCGCCACCTTCGACCCGCGGCCCGGCTCCGGCCGCCCGCCCGGGCTGGCCCGCGCGGTGCGCCAGGCCCTCGCCGACGCCGGGCTGGCCCCGACCGAGGTGGACGTGGTCTTCGCCGACGCGGCCGGGCTGCCCGACGCGGACCGGGTGGAGGCCGAGGCGATCACCGAGGTGTTCGGCCCGTACGGCGTGCCGGTGGCGGTGCCGAAGACGATGACCGGCCGGCTCTACTCCGGCGGCGCCTCGCTCGACCTGGCCGCCGCCCTGCTCGCGCTGCGCGAGGGGGTGATCCCGGCCGCGGTGCACCTGACCGATCCCGACCCGGAGCACCGGCTCGACCTCGTCCGCGAGACCCGCACCACCGACCTGCGCACCGCGCTGGTGCTGGCCCGCGGTCACGGCGGCTTCAACGCCGCCGTGGTGGTCCGCGCGCCGCGTACGACCACGTCCTGATTCGACCCAGAAGGAGACGACCATGGCCCCGATGACCCTCGACGACCTGCGGACCACCATGACGGAGTGCGCGGGCGTGGACGAGAACATCGACCTCGGTGGCGACATCGCCGACGTGGAGTTCGCCGACCTCGGCTACGACTCGCTGGCGATGCTGGAGACCGGCAGCCGGATCGAGCGGCGCTACGGCATCCGGCTGGCGGAGGAGGAGGTCACCGAGGCGCGTACCCCGCGGCTGCTGCTGGACCTGGTGAACCGCAGTCTCACCGGCGACGAGGTCGCGGCGGCATGACCGACGTCGCCAGCCCGGCGCCGGCGGCCACCGCGGACTGGGTGCTCTGCGGGGGCTGCCGGCACCTGGTGTACGGCAAACGGCTGCGCCGCAACCTGCACGTCTGTCCCGAGTGCGACCGGCACGAGCCGATCGGCGCGGACGAGCGGCTGCGCCAGTTGCTCGACCCGGGCTCGGTCGCACCGCTGGACCTGCCGGCGGTCACCGCCGACCCGCTGGGCTTCGTGGACACCGTGCCGTACCCGCAGCGGGTCGAGCGGGCCCGCCGGGCGACCGGCGTGGACGAGGCGGTGCGCTGCGCCCGGGGCACCGTGCACGGCCGACCGCTGGTCGTGGCGGTGATGGACTTCCGGTTCCTCGGCGGCAGCCTGGGTTGCGCGGTCGGCGAGCTGATCACGCTGGCCGCGGAGACCGCGCTGGCCGACCGCACCCCGCTGCTGATCGTGGCCGCCTCCGGCGGGGCACGGATGCAGGAGGGCGCGCTGTCGCTGATGCAGATGGCCAAGACCGCGCAGGCGCTGGCCGCGCTGGACGAGGCCGGGGTGCTGACCGTCTCGCTGGTCACCGACCCGACGTTCGGTGGGACCGCCGCGTCGTTCGCGACCCTCACCGACGTGATCATGGCGGAGCCCGGCGCCCGGCTGGGCTTCGCCGGCCCCCGGGTGATCGAGCAGACCATCCGCCGCCCGCTGCCGGCGGGTTTCCAGACCGCCGAGTTCCTGCTGGAGCGGGGCCTGATCGACCTGATCCGGCCCCGCCGGGAGCTGCGGGCGACGCTGGCCGATCTGCTCGCCACCGTCGACGCGCCGGCGCCCGCCCCGGTCGACGCCGACGTGCTGCTGCGTGACCCGGAGCAGCTGCCGCAGCGCGACGCGTGGCAGGCGGTCCGGGAGGCCCGGGCCCTGGAGCGGCCCACCACGCTGGAGTACGCGGCCCGGCTGCTGCACGGCTTCGTCGAGCTGCGCGGCGACCGGGCCGGCGCGGACTGCCCGGCGATCGTCGGCGGGGTGGGCCGGCTGGACGGTCGGCCGGTGCTGCTGGTCGGGCACCGCAAGGGCCACACCCCGGCCGAGATGCTGGCGGTCAACCACGGGATGGCCTCGCCGGCCGGCTACCGCAAGGCGCAGCGGCTGATGCGGCTCGCCGCCAAGCTGGGCCTACCGGTGGTCACCCTGGTCGACACCCCCGGGGCGTACCCGGGGCTGGAGGCCGAGGAGCAGGGCCAGGCGATCGCCGTGGCCGAGAGCATCCGGCTGATGAGCGGCCTGCCGGTGCCGGTGGTGTCGGTGGTGACCGGCGAGGGCGGCAGCGGCGGCGCGCTCGCACTGGCCGTCGCCGACCGGGTCTACCTGTGCGCCAACGCGGTCTACTCGGTGATCAGCCCGGAGGGCTGCGCCGCGATCCTGTGGAAGGACGCCACCCGGGCGCCGACCGCCGCCCGCGCGCTGCGCCTGGAGGCCCGGGAACTGCTCCGGCTGGGCGTGGTGGACGCGGTGGTGCCGGAGCCCGCGGGCGGGGCCGGGGCCGATCCGCCGGCCGCCGCCGAACAGCTGCGCCGCGCCCTCACCCGGGCGCTGCACGAACTCAGCGGGCTCTCCCCCCGGCAACTCGTCGCCGAGCGCAGGGCCCGGTTCCGTCGTTTCGGGACGCCGGAGACGCTGGCGGCCACCGCCGTCGACGCGCCGGCCCCGCTGATCGCGCCGCTCGCGGCGGGGAAGGGAGAGCAGCGATGACCGCGGCCCCCGAGGTGAGCAACGGCGCGCGTACGCTGCGCGTCACCGGAACGGACTCCGACGGCGCGTCGGGGTACGCGGCGCTGCTGGACGCGATGACCGAGAACGCCCGGCGGCTGCTGGCCGCCGCGCCGCGTACCCCCAGGGTGTTGCGGCTCAGCGCCGGGCAGGTGGAGGTGGCGCTGGAGTGGGAGACGGCCCCCGCCCCGGCGGTCGGCGCGGGTGGGGTGGCGGGCGAGGAGCTGCCGGCCGCGCGGGACACCGGCCTTCAGGTGCTCTCCCCCACCGTCGGGGTCTTCTACCGCTCGGCGGAGCCGGGGGCGAAGCCGTTCGTCGAGGTCGGTGACGTGATCACGGTGGGCCAGCAGTTGGCCATCGTGGAGGCGATGAAGCTGATGGTCCCGGTGGAGTCCACCGTGCACGGCCGGATCGAGGCGGTGCTGCACGCCGACGGCGACCCGGTGGAGTACGGCGAGCCGCTCTTCGTGGTGGTCGGCGCCGGAAGCGGCGACTGACATGTTCGAGACCGTCCTGATCGCCAACCGCGGCGAGATCGCGCTGCGGGTGGCCCGCACCTGCCAGGAGCTGGGCATCCGGGTGGTGGCCGTCTACTCCACCGAGGACGAGGACGCGGCCGTGGTCCGGATCGCCGACGAGGCGGTGCGGATCGGGCCGGGCCCGGCCCGGCGCAGCTATCTCAACATCCCGGCGATCATCGAGGCGGCGGCCCGGACCGGGGCGGACGCCATCCACCCCGGCTACGGCTTCCTCTCCGAGAACCCGGACTTCGCCGAGGTCTGCGCCGCGCACGGGCTGACCTTCGTCGGCCCGCCCGCGCCGGTGATGGCCCGGCTGGGCGACAAGGCGGCGGCCCGCTGCCTCGCCGCCGAACTGGGCCTGCCGCTGCTGCCGGGGTCGCTGGAGCCGCTGACCGAGGCGGCGGCCGCGGCCCGGCTCGCCGACGAGGTCGGCTACCCGGTCATCATCAAGGCGGTGGCGGGCGGGGGTGGCCGGGGCACCGCGGTGGTCCGCGACCGGGCCTCGTTCGTCGCCGCGTACCACGACGTGCAGGCCACCGCCCGGCTGCTCTTCGGCGACGAGCGGGTGTACGTGGAACGCTTCCTGGAGGGCGCCCGGCACGTCGAGATCCAGGTGCTCTGCGACACCCACGGCAACGCGGTGCACCTGGGCGAGCGGGACTGCTCGGTGCAGCGACGCAACCAGAAGCTGATCGAGGAGGCGCCGGCCCCGGGGCTCTCCGACGACCTGCTGGCCCGGATGGGACGGGCGGCCGTGCACGGGGCGCTCGGGGCGGGCTACGTCGGTGCCGGCACCTTCGAGTTCCTGGTCGACCAGGACGGCGACTTCTACTTCATGGAGGCCAACTGCCGGATCCAGGTGGAGCATCCGGTCACCGAGATGGTGACCGGGATCGACCTGGTCCGTGAGCAGCTTCTGGTCGCCGCCGGACGGCGGCTGGGCTTCACCCAGTCCGACGTCACGGTACGCGGGGCGGCGATCGAGTGTCGGATCAACGCGGAGGACCCGGCCCGGGGGTTCGTGCCGACGCCCGGAGTTCTGACCGAATTCGATCTGCCGGGCGGGCCGTTCGTCCGGGTGGACACCCACGCCCGGCGCGACCTGCGGATCTCCCCCGCGTACGACCCGTTGATCGCGAAGCTGATCGTCTGGGCCCCGGACCGGGAGCAGGCGGTGACCCGGATGCGCCGGGCGCTGGGCGAGTTCCGCATCGGCGGTCCCGGCGTGCACACCACGTCGGAATTCCTGCGCACCGTCCTGGACGATCCACTGTTCCGGGCCGGGAAACACGACACGTCGATCGTGGACACGGTCCTCGATCAGGGTTGATCGACGCCTTCTCCCCGTGATCCCGGACGGGAATTCCGTCCCGGTGACATCCCACGGCACGACCCCGTCGGCGCCGGCGGGCCCCGGTGGCCCGTCGGCGCCGCGGCGTGCCCGCCACTCCCCCGGCACCTCCGGACACCCCCTCTGACTAGCATCGATGCGTCAAACTACCTCTTTGGAAACATCCCGCTTTTACCTCTCCGGTGGTCTTGTGACGGACGACGGCTGCTCATAATTTGATGTCGGCCCAATCGAGGCGGCCGGAGACACACAATTCTTTCCGCCCCTCGACCCGCCCGGGCCCAACCCCGACAGAGGAGAAGCGGCAGTGGAATTCAACATTCTCGGCGCATTGGAAGTGAAGCACGAAGGAAACATCTGCACGCCGACCGCGCCGAAGGTGCAATGGGTGCTCGCGCTGCTCCTCTGCCGCGCCAACCAGATCGTCAGCATCGGCTCGCTGACCGAGGAACTGTGGGGCACGGAACCGCCCCGCAGCGCGGTGACCACCACCCAGACCTACATCTACCAGTTGCGAAAGAAATTCGAACGCGAGGGCATCGCGGCCCGCCCGGAGGAGCGCCTGGAGACCCGCCCGCCGGGCTACCTGCTGCGCGTCGGCGACGCCGAGCTGGACGCCGACCGCTTCGAGCGTCAGGTCGAGCGCGGCCGGGAGCTGCTGGCGCAGGGGCGGGCCGACGTCGCCGCCGACCTGCTGCGCGACGCGCTGGCCATGTGGCGGGGCCCGGCCCTGGCGAACGTGCCCGTGGGCCGGCTCCTGGAGGGCCACGTCGCGCACCTGGAGGAGAGCCGGGTACGCGCCCTGGAACTGCGGATCGAGGCCGACATCGCGCTGGGCCGGCACCGGGAGCTGATCCCCGAGCTGCGGCTGCTGGTGGCCGCGTACCCGCTCAACGAGTGGATGCACGGCGAGCTGATCCAGGCCCTGCACCGGGCCGGGCGACGCGGCGAGGCGCTCCAGGCGTACCAGAACCTGCGGGACATCCTCAACGAGGAACTCGGCCTCGACCCCTCCCCCGAGCTGCAGCGGATGCAGCGCGAGGTGCTGGCGCCCACCGGCGGGGTACCCGCGCCGCGCCGCCCGATGAGCCCGGTGACGCAGAACGCCGCGCTCGCCGCGCTGCGGGCCCAGGCCGCCCGGCGCATGCCGGTGCCGGCCCGCTGAGCCACCCGACGCCCTCGACGCGGCGTCCGGTCGCACCCGACCGGACCCGCGCGACGGCCGGCCCGCAGCTGCCCGCCGAGCGCGGCCGGCACGCCCGCCCGGTCACCGAGCCACTCCAGCACCGTCCGGACCATCCCCGGCTCACCCCTCCCGCCGCTCCGTCCGGCCCGCCCACCGGCCGCTCCGCCGCCCGCCCGGCATGCCGGACCACCGGCCGCACCGCCCCCGGGCCGCCCCGCACCGGCACCGCCGACCGGCCGGCCCCTTCGTAGCACGGGGCCACCACCGGCCCGCCACCACAACCGCCGAGGCGCACCCCGCCCGGCGGGCCGCCCCCCATGAGCGATCTTGCACTTGCCGCCCCGGCGAATGCCTCATGTCGGGCATGGCGAGGGCACCAACTGCAAGATCGCGGGAGCCGCAGTCGGGGGCCCGAGGGTCACCGCACCCGTGGCGTCCACATCGGATCATCGTCGATGCCGGGGCCGCGCGCACCTCGACCGGCCCGCGCGGCAGGGCGGGTGGCATCCCGTCGGCGCCGCACCGGCGCGCCGCCACGTCGCCCGCCTCGACGTGGCGGCGCGCCGGCGTTCCGGCCGGCACGGCACCGCACCTGCCGGGCACCGACCGACCCGCCACCACCCCCCACCCGATCGCTCGCGCGCCGCCACCGCACGCCCCGCGGCCGCCCAGGGGTGGCCCTGCCGCCGCGACGCCGTACACCGGGCCCGGGGCCCTCGCACGCACGCCGCGCCCCGCCCGTGGCACCACCCCGCCGACCCGCCGCACCGCGGCAGGATCCCCGGGACGGAGCCACCCTCCCCGGGGTCACCGCCGGGCCACCGTCCGGCCCGACCACCACAGGGCCGAGGCGGTACGTGCCGGGCCGGCGGGCGCTCCACGGAGGGCGGGACGGATGCGAGCACGGCCGGCGCCGCACCCCTCTAGTCTGTTCCGGCGCGGAGTGTCAAGAACTCCGCCGCCTCCGTTCCTTCGGTTTACTGTTCCTTTACCAAACGAGCCAATAGCCGGCCGGAAATTGATTCTACAATCAATGGCCGGACTAATCGGCAAATCAGGCATTCGGCCCAAGGTGGGCGTTACCAAGATCCTTCTAAGAAATGACTTAGACAGTTGAGGGGGATCGATCGGGAAACTTGCCGTACCGACACCCGCTAGTGCAGTATCTGAGCCGCAACCACAGCACATGGTCGCAGGGGGGGACTGCGTTGACTGCAGCACGGGAAGGCCACAAAAGCCGCGCCGTGGACTCGCTGCGGAAACAGCAGAATGAGACGCTGAAGCGCTACGAGGAGAGGCTGCGACGGATCGGCAGCGGTCTGGTGACGCACGCCGACAGCCGGGCGCAGTGCCTGGAGCAGGCCCGCCGCATCCTGCACGACGTCTACGACAGCCTGCGTGACTCGGCGGTCACCATCAACGTCGACACGCTCGCGCTGAGCCAGGGTGTGGGGCGCGGGCGGGCCGCGGCGAACATCCACCCGAAGGAGTCGCTGCGCGCCGCCGCCATCCTCTACGAGGTCGTCATGGACGCGGTGGAGGAGTCGGAGCCGACGGTCCCGGAGGTGCTGATCGCCGCCCGGGCGCTGCACCACAGCATCATGGCCCGGATGAAGGAGGCGGCCTGCGGGTACGCCGGGCTGCTGCTCAACGAGATCCAGGAGGCGCACCTCAGCGAGCGGCGCCGGGTGGCGCTGGAGCTGCACGACCGGGTGGGGTCCCTGGTCAGCGTGGCCACCCACTACCTGCAACTGCACGAGGTGCTGCGCAACCGGGACCTGGAGAAGGCGACCAGCCTGCTCGGCCAGGCGGAGGACATCCTGCGCTCGGCGATGGAGAACGTCCGCAGCGTCACCGCGGACATGCGGGCCAACGCGCACGCCCAGGGCCTGCAGAACATGCTGCGGGAGTACATCGACTCGATGCACGAGAACTGCTCGGCGGTGAGCCTGGTGGTCAGCGGCGACGAACGGTGGATCCCCCCGGAGATCCTCGACCAGCTCGCCCTGGTGATCCGCGAGGCGCTGCGCAACGCGCTCCAGCACGCCGAGGCGGACACCATCCTGGCCCGCGTCGAGATCGCCCCGCACCTGGTCACCGCCTCCGTCGAGGACAACGGGCAGGGGTTCACCTTCGACCCGGTCAACCGCAGTCACGCCGGGATCAGCTCGATGCGCGAGCGGGTCAGCCTGATCGGCGGCACGATGTCGCTCACCAGCGACCCGCGCGCCGGCACGTCCGTCGAGATCTCCGTACCACTCGGGACGGAGTGAGGATGCCGGAGCTGGAGAGCGAGCGGCCGATCCGGGTCCTGCTCGTCGACGACCACGCGCTGCTCCGCGACGGGCTGCGCGAGATGATGGAGTGCGAGGAGGACATCGTCGTCGTCGGCGAGGCGGGCAGCGGCGCCGAGGCGCTCGCGGTCGCGCCGCGCCTGGAGCCGGACCTGATCGTGCTCGACGTGGAGATCCCCGGCGAGGACGTGGCCGAGACGGTACGCCGGCTGCGCGCCGAGGTGCCGCAGACCCGGATCCTCATCCTGAGCATGCACGACGACCCGGTGGTGGTGCAGAACCTGCTCGGCCTGGGCATCTCCGGCTACCTGCTGAAGTCGATCCGCCGGCAGGACTTCCTGGCCGCCATGCGCAGCGCCCACCAGTCCGGCAAGCGGGTGGTGCTGTCGATCTCACGCAGCAGCCTGGACCAGCTCAACTCCCCCAACCACAGCCTGCTGTCGAGCCGGGAGCAGGAGATCATCAACCTGGTCGCCCGGGCGATGAGCAACGCCCAGATCGCCAGCCAGCTCTACATCACCGAGGGCACCGTCAAGCGGCACCTGCGCAACATCTTCATGAAGCTGGGCGCGGTCTCCCGCATCGACGCGGTGAACAAGGCCGCCGTGGCCCGGCACCGCCGGCCGTGACCGGGCGGCGTACCTCCAAAGTGGTAGCGGGAATGGCAGAGCGACGCTACTGCGCGTCCGTCCGGTCGCCCTAGGGTCCCGATCATGGCGACCACACACACCACGACGCCCGGCGTTCGAGCCGTCCGGCTGACCCAACTGCCGGCCACTCTGATGCTCTGCATCCGCGAGGCGCGGATCGCGGTCCAGGTCATCTTCCTGGGCCGGTTCCTCTGCGGCGCGGCTCTCTCCTCCACCGGCCTGCGGGTCCCGACCGGCCGGCTCGCCCTGGGCGGCCTGGTCTGGGCCGCCGCCATCCTCTACGTCTACCTGCTCAACGGGGTGACCGACGTCGCCGAGGACCGGGTCAACCGGTCGGCGCGCCCGATCGCCAGCGGGCGGCTGAAGGTGACCGAGGCCGCCCAGATCGCCGACGGGTCGGCGCTGCTGGCGCTGCTCGGGTCGCTGGCCCTGGGCTGGTGGATGATCGCGCTGACCGCGCTGGTGCTGGCCCTCGGATACGCGTACTCGGTGCCGCCGCTGGCGCTCAAGCGGTGGTCCGCCGCCGCCGGCCTGGTCACCCTCGTCGCCGGTCTGATCACGTACGCGGCCGGGGCGGTCGCCGCCGACGGGCGGCCCGGCACCGCGCTGCTGGTGCTGGCGGCGGCCATGTCGGCCTGGATGGCGCTGGTCGGGGCGCAGGCCAAGGACCTGTCCGACATCGACGGTGACCGGGCCGCCGGGCGGCGTACGGTCGCGGTGCGGCGCGGCGAGCAGTGGGCCCGGCGGATGGTCGCGGGCAACGCGCTCGGCGTGGGCGGGGGGTTCCTGGTGGTCGCGCTGGCCGTCGCGCCGCCCCTGCGGTGGCCCGCCGCGGTGGTGCTGGCCGGCGCGGTGGTGCTGGCCGCCTGCGTGCTCGGTGGCCACTCGCGCGGGTCCCGGCAGCGCCGCCGCCGGCCGTACCGGATCTTCATGGTGACGCAGTACGCGGCCCACGCCGCCGTCGTCGCCGGCCTGCTGGTCGGCTGACGACGGCGCGGGCCGCGGGCCGGCTGCGGGCGCGGGGTCGGCGACCGGTCACGATCTGCGCCGGCCCCCGCCCGCCCGCGGGAACGGCTCAGTCCAGGTCGTCGCGGCGGACCTGGCGGTGCCGGACCTGCCAGCCGTCCTCGCCGCGCACCAGGTCGTCCTCGCAGGTGGTGCTCATCCGCACGGTGGCCTGACCGCCGCGCGGGGTCTCGATGATCAGCGCGTAGCTGGTGGCCCGGGCGCCCTCGGCGGTCGGGGTGACCTGGACCATGCCGAGCCAGTGCCGGCGGCGGATGCCCCGGGCGGCGAGGTCGTCGCTGGCCTTGCGGGCCGCCGCGGCGATCGCGTCGCGGCCCCGGGTGGGCTCCGGGTGGGCGTTGGCGGCGAAGACCCCGTCGGGGGTGAAGGTCTGCGCCCACTCCTGCGCCGCGCCCCGGTCCAGCAGCTGCATCTGGTACGCGTAGAAGCCCTGCACCTGGTGGTACAGGTCGGTGGGCAGGTCGATCGTCGACGGCATGGCGCCTCCCAGGCGTGCGGGGTCGGATGCGGCCGATGCTGGCAGCCGACGGTGGTCCGACCGTCGAAGCGGCTTCGAGCCGACCCGCCGGTCGACACGCCCTTGAGTCCCCCTCGACCACCGGTTGCCAGCGTGGGCGCTGTCCCGCGCGGGCCGTCGACAGCAGCCGGCGCGCGGTACGGGTGCTGACGGCCATCGGAGGGAGACACATGACAACGGAGGGACTCGGTGCGGCCCTCGTCACGGGCGGCACCAGCGGGATCGGCCTGGCGGTCACCCGCCGGCTGGCCGAGGCCGGCTTCCAGGTGTTCATCTGTGCGCGCGACGCCGACGCGGTGGCGCTGACGGTGAAGGAGCTGGCCGCCGAGGGCCTGGAGGTGGCCGGCACGAAGGCCGACGTCCGCGAGCCGCAGGACGTGCGGGACCTGGTCGCCGCGGCGGTCGACCGCTACGGGCCGCTGCGGGTGCTGGTCAACAACGCCGGGCGCAGCGGCGGCGGGGTGACCGCGCAGATCACCGACGAGCTCTGGCTGGACGTGATCGAGACCAACCTGAACGCGGTGTTCCGGATGACCCGCGAGGCGCTGACCGCCGGCGGGATGCTCGCCGAGGGGCGCGGGCGGGTGGTCAACATCGCCTCCACCGGCGGCAAGCAGGGCGTGGTGCTGGGCGCGCCGTACTCCGCCTCGAAGCACGGGGTGGTCGGCTTCACCAAGGCCCTCGGGCTGGAGCTGGCGCGGACCGGGGTGACCGTCAACGCGGTCTGTCCCGGCTACGTGGAGACCCCGATGGCCGAGCGGGTCCGCGCCGGCTACGCCGCCGCCTGGGACACCACGGTCGACGAGGTGCTGGACAAGTTCCAGGCCAAGATCCCGCTCGGCCGCTACTCCACCCCCGAGGAGGTGGCCGGCCTGGTCCACTACCTGACCACCGACGCCGCCGCCCCGATCACCGCCCAGGCGATCAACGTCTGTGGCGGGCTCGGCAACTACTGATCCCCCCGGAGGACCGCGTGCCTGATGACCGCACGTACACCGCGGAACACACCATCACCGTGGCGGCGCCCGCCCGGGCCGTCTACGACCTGCTCGCCGACGTCACCGGCTGGCCCCGCAACTTCGCCCCGACCGTGCACGCCGAGCGGCTCGACGGCGACGACCGGGCGGAGCGGATCCAGCTCTGGGCCACCGCCAACGACAGCGTGAAGACCTGGACCTCGCGCCGCCGACTCGATCCGGAGCGGCTGCGCATCGAGTTCCGCCAGGAGGTCTCCGCGCCGCCGGTGGCGGCGATGGGCGGGACCTGGGTGCTCGACCCGGTGTCGGCCGACAAGACCGAGATCACCCTGCTGCACGACTTCCGGGCGGTCGACGACGACCCGGAGCACGTCCGCTGGATCACCGAGGCGGTGGACCGCAACAGCCGGCACGAGCTGGCCGGGCTGAAGGCCATCGTGGAGGGTGAGGATCCGGAGCTGACCTTCACCTTCTCCGACTCCGAGCAGGTCGCCGGCCCGGTCGGCCGGGTCTACGAGTTCCTCTACCGCGCCGACCTGTGGCCCGAGCGGCTGCCGCACGTGGCCCGCCTCGACCTGACCGAGGAGACGCCGAACATCCAGCTGATGGCGATGGACACCAGCACCAAGGACGGCTCGGTGCACACCACCCGGTCGGTGCGGGTCTGCTTCCCGGAGCACCGGATCGTCTACAAGCAGATCGTGCTGCCGGCGCTGATGAGCCTGCACACCGGCGAGTGGGTGCTCACCGAGGGCCCGGACGGGGTGCTGGCCACCTCGTGGCACACCGTACGGATCAAGCCGGAGGCGGTGCCGACGATCCTCGGGCCGGACGCCACGGTGGCGGACGCGAAGGCGTTCATCCGCAAGGCGCTCGGCACCAACAGCGGCACCACGCTGCGCCACGCCAAGGAGTACGCCGAACAGGCGTGAACCACGACGGCCGAAGGGGCCGCCCCGGTCGGGGTGGCCCCTTCGTCGCGTACCGGGGTCAGGCCGGCGAGCGCAGCCAGCCGAGCAGGGTACGGGCCTGCACGTTGACGTAGTGGCTGTGCCGCACCAGCGCGCCCAGCTGGTGCAGGGTCAGCCAGCGGAAGCCGGGGCCGGGGTCGTCGGGCACCTCGTCGCCGACCTCGATCACCTGGTAGCGGTTGCGGGTGTGCCAGAAGCGCCCGCCCTCCTCGGACAGCTCCACGTCCAGCCGGACCTGCTCGGGCCGGGCCGCGCGGACCAGGTCGAGGAAGGGCGGCTGGCCGGCGGCCGGCAGGTGGGCGTAGTTCTCCGGCACGCACTGCACGGTCGGGCCCAGCTCGGCCACGTCCAGGTAGCCGGGCTCGGCCCGGGCGGCGACCAGGACGTGCAGCACGCCCCGGATCGGGCGGACCAGGAAGGCGGTCACCCCGACGCCCTGCTGCGCGAGCAGCGGCTGGCTCCAGGCGGCCACCTCCCGGCCGGACGCCTCGATGTCGACGCCGACCACGCTGAACCAGCGTCCCTCACGTTCGGCGATCTCGTGCCGGGTGCGCTGCCAGCCGGGCAGGTCGCGCAGCGGCACCGGCGCGGTGACCACCTGGTGCCAGGCCCGGCGGTCGGTGAGCCAGCTCAGCGTCGCCACGTCGGAGTGCAGCCGGGGCGCGTCCGGGCGCAGCGAGGCCCGTACGGCGGCGGTCCAGTCGTCCCCGCCCGGCCCGGCCTCCTCGGCCGCCGCGTCGCCGTCGACCGGCAGGCAGGCCAGCACACTGCGCGAGTCCATGTTGATCAGATTGTCGGTGGCCAGCAGCCGACGGACGTGGCCCAGGGTGAGCCAGCGGAAGTTCTCGGTGGCCGCCACCTCCGCCGGCGCCTCGACGATCATGTTGCGGTTGCGCTTGCGGTAGAACCAGGAGCCCTGCTCGGACTGGAGGCCGTCGGCGATCACCCGCTCCGGCGGGACGTCGCGGAAGTACTCCAGGTAGGGCACCGCGTTGCCGCCGTGCACCTTGGTGTAGTTGCTCCGGGTCGCCTGCACGGTCGGCGAGAGCTGCACGCCGTTGCAGTTGCCGGGCTCCACCTTGGCCTGCATCAGGCAGTGCGGCACCCCGTCGATGGTGCGCACCAGGATGCCGAGGATGCCGATCTCCGGCTGGTCCAGGATCGGCTGGTACCACTCCGGCACCGGACCGAAGTCACTGCGCACGTGCAGCCCTCGGACGCTGAAGAAGCGCCCGCTGACGTGCTCCAGGTTGCCGGTGTCCGGGGCCAGGTGCCAGCCCCGCATGCTGTCCAGCCGCACCCGGTCGACCTTCTGCCGCAGCTCGGCCTGGCGGCCGGCGTACCAGCGGGTGAAGTCGGCGTCGGTGGTGCCGGGGCTGGTGTCGGTGAGCAGCGAGCGGGCGATGGCGTGTCCGCGCGAGCGGGTGCCGTTCAGGGTGGACGTCATGCGTTCTCCAGGGCGGTGTGGTCGGGCTGCGGGCGGGCGCCCGTCGTCCGGCAGAGCAGGGAGTCGAGGAGCCGGTCGACCTCGGCCGGGACCAGGCCGGTGCCGGCGGAGGCGAGGTAGCCGTCGGGTCGCACCAGGTACCAGTCGCCGGGGCGCAGGCCGAGGTCGGCGCGCAGCCGGCCCCCCGGGTCGGCCAGCGGGGTGGGGCCGCCGGCCACCGGTGTGCCGGGCTCGTCGGTGACGGTGCGCACCGCCAGGTCCGGGTGCGCGCGGGCGACCGCGCCCGGGGCCGGGTCGACCGGTCGGTCGGGTACGACCAGCAGCCGCCACCGGGGTTCGCGCAGCTCGGCCAGGAGCGCCGCCCAGCCGGGCGCGGCGGCGCCGGTGGCGTCCACCACGCTGACCCGGCCACCCAGCGGCACCCGGCCGACCCGCCGTCCGGTGGGCCGGTTGAGCGGGGTGTCCCGGTAGGTCAGCGCGAGCGCCGACATCGCGCCCATGATCCGGCGTTCGACGAAGCGCTTCAGCGGCCGCAGCCCGTTGAGCAGGCCGGTGCCGACGGGCAGCGCCACCGCCATCGCCCGGTTGCGCAGCGCCACCAACACGGTGGCCTTGCGGGTCGAGCCGAGCAGCGCCGCGCCGATCGGCACCCGCTCCGCGCCGTAGCTGTCCAGCAGGCCCGCGCCGGCCGTGCCGCGCACCACCATGGCCAGCTTCCAGGCCAGGTTGTACGCGTCCTGCACGCCGGTGTTCAGGCCCTGCCCGGAGGCGGGGCTGTGCACGTGGGCGGCGTCCCCGGCGACCAGCACCCGGTCGACCCGCATCGACGGCACCATCCGCTGCTGGATGGTGAAGACCGACACCCAGCTCGGGGTGCGCACCTCGACCGGCCGGCCGAGCACCCGGGAGATCTTGCCGGCGAACCGGCGGGCCACCTCGTCGGCGGCGTCCGCGTGGTCGGTGTCGACGGTGTCGAGCAGCCGGAACTTGCCCTCCTCGGGGAACGGCACCAGCATCACGCTGCCGGCGCCGGCGTGCAGCAGGTGGATGCTGTCCCCGGGCAGGTCGGTGTCGACGATCGCGTCGGCGATCAGCCAGGTCTCGGTGGAGTCGCCGATCAGCGGCAGGCCGAGCTGCTTGCGGACCGTGCTGCGGCCGCCGTCGCAGCCGAGCAGCCAGCCGCTCGGCACGGTCCCGGTCCGGCCGTCGGCGTACCGCAGGGTGGTCCGCACGCCCGCGTCGTCCTGGGTGAACGACTCCAGCGTCACGCCCCACTGCACCGGCACGCCCAGTCCGGCGAGCGCGTCGCGGAGCACCCGCTCGGTGATCGCCTGGTCGATCATCAGGGTGAACGGGAAGCGGGTCGGCAGCCGCGAGTAGTCGGTGTCGAACCGGACCAGGCAGCGCCCGCCCTGGTGCACCGAGAAGTGCTCCACCTTGCGGCCCGCCGCCAGCATCGCGTCCAGGACGCCCATCTGGTCGTACGTCTCGAGGCTGCGGGCGTGGGTGGCCAGCGCCCGGCTGGTGGTGGCCGGGCCGGGGGCCCGGTCCACCACCCGTACCCGTACCCCGTGTCGGGTCAGGTTGTACGCGGCGCACAGGCCCACCGGCCCGGCTCCCACCACCAGCACCTCGACCTGATCCTCCATCGTGGCCATCCGCTCTCCCGGCTCGTCAGCTGTGGGTCCCTGGCTAACGGCCGGCGGACGAGCGGGGATCGAGGGCGGGCGGAGCGGTCCGGACATATGCCGGTTCGACCGGCCCTCCAGCCCGCTCTGGCACCGTCGCACCGGTCCACGACGCCGGGCTATCAGGAGGAACCGTGCGGGCGCTGTTCACCGTCTCGGAGTGGCCCACCCACTGGATGGCGATGGTGCCGACAGGGTGGGCGTTGCAGGCCGCCGGGCACCAGGTCCGGGTGCTCTGCGCGCCGTCGCAGGCGGAGCCGGTGAGCCGGGCCGGTCTGGTCCCGGTGCCGGTGCTCGGCGGGATGAGCGCGGTGCTGCGCAACCGGCTCGGGTTCGTGGCGGAGGCGCGGGCCGGGTTGTGGCCGTACCCCTGGCTGCCGCCGCACCCGGTGACCGGCGTGCCGATGGCCGACCTGGCCGAGTTCGACCCGGCGGCCTGGCGGCGCGACCAGGAACCGGAGCTGGCCCGGGCGCAGCGGCGCAGCTTCGACCGGGCGCTGCGGTTCGCCCGGGACTGGCGACCCGACCTGGTGCTGCACGACCCGGTGAGCCTGGAGGGCCTGCTCGTCGGGCAGGTGCGGCAGGTGCCGTCGGCGCTGTCGTTCTGGGGCCCGGTGGGCACCCGCGAGACGCGGTACGTGCGCCCGCTGCCGGTGGACCACAGCGGCACCTTCGCCCGGCACGGGCTGCCGGCGGATCCGGTCGGGCTGGTGCGGCGGGTGGTGGACCCGTGCCCGGCGAGCCTCGCCCCGCCCACCGACGCGGCGCTGCGGCTGGCGGTGCGGTACCTGCCGTACAACGGGCCGGGCGCGGCCCGGGAGTGGATGCTGCGGCCGGCGCGCCGGCCGCGGGTCTGCGTGGCCTGGTCGACGGCGCTGAGCACGATGGTCGGCCCGGCCTCCAACCTGCTCCCGACGATCGTCCGGGCGTTGGCCGGTCTGCCGGTGGAGGTGCTGGTCGCCGCCACCGGCCGGGACGCCGCCGCGCTCGGCGAGCTGCCGCCCTCGGTCCGGGTGCTGGAGCGCACCCCGCTGCACCTGGTGCTGCCCGGCTGTGCGGCGGTGGTGCACCACGGCGGCGCGGGCAGCACCATGACCAGCCTGCACACCGGCGTACCGCAGCTGGTGATCAGCTGTGCCAGCGAGCAGGCCACCACCGGCGAGCGGGTGGCCGCCGCCGGCGCGGGCCGGCACCTGCCGGCCCACCTGGCCACCGCGGGAGCGGTCGCCGCCGCGCTCGGCGACCTGCTGGACGATCCGGGGTACGCCACCGGCGCGGAGATGCTGCGCAAGGAGTTGCACGACCGGCCCAGCCCGGCCCGGCTGGTGGCCGCCCTCGAGGACCTGGCCGCGTGACGCGGGGCCGACCGCTGCGGGGTGACGCCTGGTGGGTCCGGCTCGACGAGTGTCCCCTGACCCCGGCCGCCCTCGCCGTGCTCTCGCCCCGGGAGCACCGGCTCTGGCGGGAGCTCTCCGGCACCCCGGCGGCCCGCCGGTTCGCCGTCGGCCGGGTGGCGTTGCGGCACCTGCTGGCCGCGCACGGCACGGACCCGGCCGCCGAGCGCCGGCTGCACGCCTACCTGACGCCGGTCGGCGAGCGGGCCACCGGTCCGGTGGCCCGCTGGTCGGCCAGCGGGGACGGGCTCGTGCTGCTGGTCTGCGAGGGCGCCGACACCGGCGTCGACCTGGAAGCGCCCCGGCCGACCCGACGGGACGGGCCGCCCCCGGTGGAGCTGCTCGACGCCGTCGAGCGGCAGACGGTGGCCGCCATCGCCGACCCGGCCGGCCGGTGGGCGGCCTTCCTGCGCCACTGGGTCCGCCGGCAGGCGGTGGCCAAGGCCGCCGGCCTCGGCATCCTGGCCGACTCCTCGTTCCCGGTGCTGCCGGACGGGCCGGGCTGCTTCCGGGCGGTGCTGCCCGACGGCCGCTGCTTCGACGGGCAGGACCTGCCGGTGCCGGGCCCGTTCGTCGCGGCGCTCGCCGGCACCGGCCCGGCGGCGCTGCGCTGGCACCCGTTCGAGTGGCCGTACCCGCTGGACGACACCGTCCCTTGAACGCCCCTCGAAGGGGCCCGGCGAGGCTGGCCGGACGACGAGCGGACCCGGGCGCCGGGTGCGAGGGGAGGGACACCATGGAGAAGTCGGACGGCCGGCTGGGACTGGCCGGGCGGGTCGCCGTGGTCACCGGCGGCACCCGCGGCCTGGGCCTGGCGATCGCCCGCAAGCTCTGCTCCGGCGGCTGCGACGTCGTGCTGAACTTCGCCGGGTCGCCGGCCGACGCCGACCGGGCCACCGAGAGCCTCGCCGGACTGCCCGGGGCGGTCCGCGCCGTCCGCGGCGACATCCGCCGGCCGGCGGTGCTCGACACGCTGCGCGCGGAGGCCGAGCAGTGGCGCGGCGGGGTGGACATCTTCGTGCACAACGCCGCCTCCTGGCACCCGATGCCGGCGGTCGGCGCGGACCCGGCCGGGCTGCGTACCGACCTGACCACCGCGCTGGCCCCGCTGCTCGGCGCCGCGGCGGTCCTCGGCGACCAGCTCGCGGCGCGGGGCGCCGGCCGGATCGTGGCCGTGTCCAGCGCCGGCGCGCTGCGGCCCATCCCCCGCTACGTCAGCCTCGGCGTGGCCAAGGCGGCGCTGGAGAGCGCCGTCCGGTACCTCGCCGTCGAGCTGGCCGGGCGGGGGGTCACGGTGAACGCCGTCTCCGCGCACAAACTCGACAAGGGCGGCCCGGCCCCGGACGCCGAGCTGGCGGCCCGGCTGGCGGCCCGCTCCCCCGCCGGCCGGCTGACCCGACCCGGTGACGTGGCCGACGTGGTGGCGCTGCTCTGCACCGACGAGGCGGCGTGGATCCAGGGCCAGGTCATCACCGTCGACGGCGGCTTCGGCCTGCTGTCCTGAGCGGGAGGACCACCGGTGGAGGACGTCGAGGTCGACATCTGTGTGGTGGGCGCCGGCCCGGCCGGGCTGACCCTCGCGCTGCTGCTGCTGCGCTCCGGCGTCCGGGTGGCGGTGGTGGAGAAGGCCACCGGGCTGGACCGCCAGTTCCGGGGCGAGATCCTGCAACCGGGCGGCCAGGCGGTGCTGGACCGGCTGGGGGTGCTGGCCGGGGCCCGCGAGCGGGGCGCGGTCGAGCACGACGGGTTCCAGCTCGTGCAGCGCGGCCGGGTCCTGATCGACGGCGACTACCGGCGCCTGCCGGGCCCGTTCAACTGCCTGCTGAGCATCCCGCAGCCGCACGTGCTGGCGGTGCTGCTCGCCGCCTGCGAGGGGTACGACGGGTTCCGCTGGCTGCCCGGGCACAAGGTGACCGCCCTGCTGGACACCGACGGTCGGGTCGCCGGGGTGCGCTGCGCCGGCCCGGGCGGGGAGCGGGTCGTCACCGCCCGCTGCGTGGTGGGCGCCGACGGGCGCTACTCGAAGGTGCGCCGGCTCGCCGGCATCGACCCCGGCCGGCACGACGTGTTCGACCAGGACGTGGTCTGGTGCAAGCTGCCCGCCCCGGCCGACGCGCCGTACCGGGTGCAGATCTTCCGCGCCGACGGCAACCCGGTGCTGACCTACCGGTCGGTGCCGGAGCAGTTGCAGCTCGGCTGGACGCTGCCGCACGGCGGCTGGCGGGAGGTCACCGCCGGCGGGATCGACGCGGTACGGGCCCGGATCCGGGCCGCCGCCCCGCCGTACGCCGACCTGGTCGACGCGCACCTGCGCAGCCTGCGCGACCTGACCCTGCTGGACGTCTTCTCCGCCCGCGCCCCCGAGTGGACCCGGGACGGGCTGCTGCTGGTCGGCGACGCCGCGCACACGCACAGCCCGATCGGCGCGCAGGGCATCAACCTGGCGTTGCAGGACGCCGTCGCGGCGCACCCGGTGCTGGTGGCGGCGGTGCGGGCCGGCCACGCCGACCGGGCGCTGCTGGAGCGGTTCACCGCCCGGCGGCGCCGGGAGATCGCCGCGATCGGCCGGATCCAGCGGGTGCAGAGCGGGGCGATGCTGGCCGCCGGCCGGGTCGCCGGCGCGGTCCGCCCCCGGCTGGCCGGGGTCGCGTCCCGGACGCCGTTGTACCGCGCCGTGCTGGGCCGGATCGCCTTCGGCGACCGGTCGCTGCGGATCGCGGAGGACCTGCTCACCCACGATCCCGCCGGGAGGCAACCATGCGCATGATCGACCTGTCGTCCCCGGTGGACGCGACGTTCTGGGAGCCGGACGAGGTGACCCACACCCCGCTCTCGCCAGCCGAGGGGGCCCGCCACATGGCCTCGGAGATGCGCGAGCACTTCGGCATCGACTTCTCGGTGGACCTGCTGCCGGACGGCGAGTTCCTCAACAACGACCTGTTCTCGCTGGCCGCGCACACCGGCACCCACGTCGACGCGCCGGCGCACTACGGTTCCCGGGCCGCGTACCGGGCGGCGGGTCCGCGCACCATCGACGAGCTGCCGCTGGAGTGGTTCCACGCGCCGGCCTTCGTGCTGGACGTGAGCGACGCCGGGGTCGGCGCGGTGGACGCGGCGTACCTGGCGAAGGAGCTGGCCCGGATCGGCTACCAGCCGGCGGAGCACGACATCGCGCTGCTGCGCACCGGCGCCGCGGGCCGGCTCGGCACCCCCGCCTACTTCACCGACTTCGTCGGCCTGGACGCCTCGGCGGTGCACTTCCTGCTGGACTTCGGCATCCGGGTGATCGGCACCGACGCGTTCAGCCTGGACGCGCCGTTCACCGACATCCTGCGCCGGTTCCAGGAGACCGGGGACCGGGGCGTGCTCTGGCCGGCGCACTTCGCCGGTCGGGAGCGGGAGTACTGCCAGATCGAGCGGCTGGCCAACCTGGACGCGCTGCCCCGCCCGTACGGGTTCACGCTCTCCTGTTTCCCGGTGAAGCTGGCCCGGGCGGGCGCGGGCTGGGCCCGGGCGGTGGCGCTGCTGCCGGAGTGACCCGGTGCGACGGACGCCGCCCGCCACGGGGACCGTGGCGGGCGGCGCTGTCGTCGTGGGCTCAGCTCGCCGGGTAGTGGTCGCCGACCTTGTAGCGCTCCCAGTCGTGCTGCGGCACGGTCCGGCAGGTGTGCTTCTTCCCGTCCTCGAAACAGATCTCGTAGCGGGTCGGGATCCGGTGGGTGCACTGGTGCTGCTTGTTCCACGCCCCGCAGCGCGGCGGGTCGAGCTTCTTGTCGGTGACCGTGCCGCTGGTGGGTGTCGCGTCGCCGCCCCGGTCGCAGCCGGCCAGCGCCACCGCCAGCAGACACACCCCGGCCAGCAGTCGCCGCCCTGGTCGCCGTGCCATCCGTCCCGCCTTTCTCGTCGACGCCGTCCACCAGCCTGCCGGGCCCGCGTGCCGGGACGGCCGGTGACACGCGGCGGGGGCGGACGGTCCCTCGACTCGTCCGCCCCCGGCGTTCCTCCGGTGGCCGGTGTCAGGCCGTGGCCACCCGGACGTCCTCCTCGACCAGCCGGTACATGTCCGGGTCGGCGCTGGCGTGCTGGAGCAGCTTGCCGACCTTCTCCCGGAAGGCCGGGTCGGCCAGCGCGGCCTGGTGCCCGCCGTTGTCGTCCCAGACCGCCATCTCGATGTACTGGTTGTTCTTCAGCGACTTGTAGAGGTGGTGCGACTGGAAGCCCGGCTTCGTCTTCATGAAGTCGGTGATGTCCTTGAGCGCCTTCTCGAACTCCTCGGTGTCGCCGGTCACCTTCAGGTGGTTGATCAGGATCATGGCAGCGGGTCTCCTGTCTGCGCGGGCTGCGCTCTGGGCCGTCCGGGAGTCGGCGGCGGCGTGGTCGGATGGTGCACGGCGGAGCAGGAACTCCCGCAGGTCCCGCCGCTGGATCTTGCCGTTCTGCGAGCGGGGCACCGCCTCGACGAAGGTGACCGCGTGCAGCCGCTGGTAGTAGGGCACCCGGTCGGCGACGTACCCGGTCAGCTCGTCCTCGGTGAGCGCCGGGTCGCGGCGGACCACGATGGCGCAGGCCACCGCGCCGTGCTCGGCGTCGGGCCGGTCCACCACGACCCCCTCGGCGACGCCGGGGTGCCGGGCGAGCACCCGCTCGATCTCGGTCGGCGACACCAGGAAGTTGTCGTGCTTGAAGACGTCCTTGAGCCGGTCGACCAGCCAGAGGTAGCCGTCGGCGTCGACGTACCCGACGTCGCCGGTGGAGAACCAGCCGTCCGCGTCGATCTCGATGGTCTCGCCCTGGTAGAGGTAGCCGGGCATGAGCTGGGGGCCCCGGATCTGGATCTCGCCCTTCTCCCCCGCCGGCAGGACCGCCCGGTCGTCGAGGCCGACGACCCGGCACTCGGTGCCGGGCACCGGCTGCCCGCAGGAGCCGGGGCGGGGCCGGTCGAAGCGGTCGAAGTGGGTGGACGGGGACGCCTCGGCCAGCCCGTACCCCTGCCCGACCGGGACGCCGAAGTGCCGGGACAGGGCCGCCCCGATGTCGGGCGGCAGCGCCGAGCCGCCGGAGAGCACGCCGCGCGCCGCGGGCAGGGACAGCTCGGCGAGCCGGGGGTCGCCGGCCAGCCGGATCAGCCGTACCGGCAGGTCGTAGAAGTGGGTGGCGCCGACGGCGGCGGCCTCGCGGACCGCGTCCACCACGTCCTCGGTGGTGCTGAGCACCTGGGTGGCCGCCGCGGCGACCGCGATGTTCAGGTGCATCAGGTGGAACGTCGGCAGGTGGTTGAGCAGCACCGCGTCGGCGTCCACCGACTGCGCCCAGGCGGTCTGCGCCGCGTTGACGGTGAGGTTGCGGTGGGTGAGCCCGACCGCCTTCGGCGCCCCGGTGGTGCCGCTGGTGAAGAGCACGCTGGCCAGCGCGTCCGGATCGCCGGGCGCGGTGTCCGGGCCGTCGGTGGTGTCGGCGTCGGCGGCCAGCAGCTCGGGCAGCACCGGCACCCCGGGCAGCTCCGGGTCGGCCTCGGTGAGCAGCACCACCCGCAGCTGCGGCAGGCCGGCGCGCACCCGCGCCAGCCGGCGGTAGACCGCCGGCGTGACCACCGCGGCGACCGCCCGGCAGGTACGCAGCACGTGCGCCAGCCCTTCCTCGCGCAGGAAGGGGTTCACCACGGCGCTGACCAGGCCGGCCCGGGAGATGCCGTAGTAGGCGGCCGGGAAGACCGGGTCCAGCACGGCGCTGAGCGCGACCACCCGGGGTTCGGTGTCGGTGGCCGGGCCGAGCAGCCGGCGCAGCAGCGCCGCGTGCGCGGTGGCCCGGCGGTCCAGTTCCGCGTAGCTGACGCTCTGCTCGCCGGTACGCAGCGCCACCCGCTCCGGCGCGGCGGTGGCCGCCCGGTGCAGCAGGTGGTCGAGGCGGGGGCCGCCGAGCAGCTCCGCCACGGTGTCGAGTCCGGGCGCGGGGCTGACCGCCGATTCGGTCGATGTGGACACAGCTGGCGTCCCTTCCGTGGGCCGGGGAGGACGAATCTGACCGCCGCCGGTCGCAGCCGGGTCGAGTCGCGGTCCAGCCGCCCGGCGGTCCGGGCGGTGCTCGACCCGGGCTCGAACGGCCGCCGCGACCCTGGGCCGGCACACGACGCGCAGGAGGCAGGATGCGGTACCGCTCGCTAGGCGACGGCTTGACCAGCTCGGCGGTCGGCATCGGCGGCATGGGGTTCACCGACGGGACGGCGGAACTCGCCGACGCCGTCCGGGCCGCCCTCGACGCCGGTGTCACCTTCTTCGACACGGCGGACTACTACGGCCAGGGCGCGGCGGAGGAGACCCTCGGCGCGCTGCTCGGCGCCCGCCGCGACGAGGCGGTGATCGCCACGAAGACCGGGGTGCTGCACCGGGACGCCGGGCCGCCCGGACTGGACGGCAGCCCCGAGCACCTGCGGGCCGCGTGCGACGCCTCGCTGAAGCGACTCGGCGTCGACCACATCGACCTCTACCAGCTGGCCCGGCTCGACCCGGCGGTGCCGGTCGAGGAGTCGGTGGGCGCGCTCGCCGAACTGGTCGCCGCCGGCAAGGTCCGGCACGTCGGGCTCTGCGAGGTACGCCCCGACACCCTGCGCCGGGCCCACGCGGTGCACCCGATCGCCACCGTGCAGACCGAGTACTCGCTGCTGGAACGGCACGTGGAGGGCGAGATCCTGGCGACCTGCGGGGAGCTGGGGGTGGGCTTCGTGGCGTACCGGCCGCTGGCGTTGGGGCTGCTGGCCGGCGCGGACGTCGATGTCGAGGCGCTGCCGCCCCGGGACTGGCGGCGGCGCGACCCCCGGTTCCAGCCGGACACCCTGCCGGTCAACCGTCGGCTGGTCCGGCCGCTGCTCTCCGCCGCCCGGCGGGCCGGGGTGAGCCCCGCCCGGCTGGCGGTGGCGTGGCTGCTGAGCCGGGCCCCGTATCTGGTGGCGCTCCCCGGCGCCGGCAGCGCCCGGCACGTCCGGGACCTGGCGGCGGCGGTGACCCAGCCGCTCAGCGCGGCCGAGGCCGACGAGTTGGCGGCGCTGCTCGCCGGGCCGGTGGCCGGTGCGCGTTACCCTGCGCCGATGCTGGCCATGGTGGACGGGCACGTGACGGCGGGCGGGGGTCGGCGATGACCGAGGGTACGCAGCGACCGCTGCGGGTCGGCGTGCTGGGCTGCGCCAACATCGCCTGGCGCAAGATGCTGCCGGCGATGACCGCGTCGCCCGACGTGGCGGTGGTGGCGATCGCCAGCCGGGGCCGGGAGCGGGCCGAGCAGTTCACCGCCCGCTTCGGCGGTGACCCGGTGGTCGGCTACCAAAAACTGCTGGAGCGCGACGACGTCGAGGCGGTGTACGTGCCGCTGCCCGCCGGGATGCACGGCGAGTGGGCCCTCGCGGCCCTGGCGGCGGGCAAGCACGTGCTGCTGGAGAAGCCGGCGGTGCTCACCCGCGACGAGGCCGAGCGCATCGTGCGGCTGGCCACTGAGCGCGGCCTGCTGGTGCAGGAGAGCTTCATGTTCGTGCACCACGGCCAGCACGCCGCGGTCGCCAAGGCGGTGGCCGACGGCGAGATCGGCGAGGTGCGGGCCTTCACCGCCGAGTTCGGCATCCCGCCGCTGCCGGCCGGCGACATCCGCACCATTCCCGAGCTGGGCGGCGGCGCGCTCAACGACGTCGGCGTCTACCCGATCCGGGCGGCCCGGCTGTTCCTCGGCGACGACCTGACGGTGGTCGGTGCGGTGCTGCACCACGACGAGGAGCTCGGCATCGACGTGGCCGGCAGCGCCCTGCTGCGGACCCCGGGCGGGGTGACCGCGCAGCTCGGCTTCGGCATGGCGCACGGCTACCGGGCGATGTACGCCCTCTGGGGCAGCGCCGGCCGGCTGGAGCTGCACCGCACCTTCACCCCGCCGGACAGCTGGCAGCCGGTGCTGCGGCTGGAACGGCAGGACCACGTGCAGCAGCGGACCCTGCCGGCCGACCAGCAGTTCCCGAACATCGTCGCCGCGTTCGTGCGGTCCGTCCGCTCGGGTGACGACTCCGCCACGCACGGCCGGTCGCTGCTGCGCCAGGCGGAGCTGCTGGACGCGGTCCGCGCGGCGGCTGGCCGCGCCTGACCCGTACCGTCCCGGGCGGCCTGTTTTCGCGGCCGTCCGGGGCGTCGTACCGTCGCCCGGCGGCGCGCTCGGCCACGGCGTGGAGCCGCCGGTGGGCGGCCTGTGGCGTCCGGAGGCGTGGGGCCGGCAGGGACGCCGGTGCTACCGGTGGGCAGTGGGCCGGTCCGCCCGCCCGGCGACGGCGGTGGCGGGGCGGCGCAGCAGCACCCAGACGCCCCGCGCGACGTCGGCCGGCGGGGTCGGGTCGGCGGCGGCGATCCACTCCACGATCACCCCGTGCAGCGCGCCGGCCAGGAACGCGGCGTGCAGGCCGGTGGGGAGACCGTCCACGGTGGCCCCGTCCCGGGCCAGCTGCTGCCGCCAGCCCTCGGCCAGCAGCTCGCGCAGCCGGTCGAGGCAGGCCGGACTGCCGTGCGGGCCGAGCAGGCCCCGGTAGAGCGGCCGGTTGTCGGCCAGGTGCGCGAAGAGCCGGACCAGGTGGCCGGGGGGCGCGTCGGCGTCGGGCCCGGTGGCGGCCAGCTCCCGCGAGCAGCGCAGCGCCGCCTCGAGGATCTCGCCGACCGCCTCCTCCATCGCGTCGAGCAGCAGCGCCTCCCGGTCGCGGTAGTGCAGGTAGACGGTGGCCCGGTTGATGCCGGAGCGGCGGGCCACCTCGCTGACCGTGACCGACGCCAGGTCGCCGTCGTGCGCCATCCGACGGACGGTGGCGCGCAGCGCCTCACGGGTGCGGCGGACCCGGGGATCGACCCGGGCGGCCCCGGCCTCGGCGAAATCGGGCATGACCGGAGCCTACAGTTCGACTACAGTCGCGTAAACGACACCTGTCGCATAACTGTAGGAGGTCTGCCGTGCTGATCGACGTCTGGGCCGACGTCACCTGCCCCTGGTGCTACCTCGGCAAGCGCCGCCTCGAGCGGGCGCTGGCCGCGTTCCGGGCCGACGGCGGGCCCGAGGCGACCGTGGCGTGGCGGCCGTACCAGCTCAACCCGGCCGCGCCGGCAGGCGGAGCGCCGCTGGACGCCGCGGCCCTCGCCGCGTACGGGGTGCACCACGACGCCACCAGCCAGGCCGGGTACGTCGCGGAGGTGGCCGCCGGCGCCGGACCCGGCTTCCGGTGGGGGCCGGCGTGGCGGGTGAACACCTTCGACGCGCACCGGCTGCTCGCGCTGGCCCGCCGGCAGGGCGGCGCGCCGGCACAGGGGGTGCTGATGGAGCGGCTGCTGCGGGCGCACTTCGGGGAGGGCGCCAACCTCGGCGACCACGCGGTGCTGGCCGGGCTGGCCACCGAGGCCGGGGTGACCTGCGCGGCGGCGGCGCTGGCCGACGGCACCGCCGCCGCGCAGGTCCGCGCCGAGCTGGCCGAGGGACTCGCGATCGGGGTCCGCGCGGTGCCGACCTTCGTGGTGGCCGGCCGCGCCGTCGGTGGCGCGCAGCCGCCCGAGGTCCTGCTCGACCTGCTCCGCCGGGGACGCGACGCGGACCGGCCGGAGACCGTCGCGGTGTACGCCGGCGACGACGAGCCGACCAGCCTCCGGCACGCCGAGGCGCTGCTCGACGGCAACGACCCGCTCAACGCGCTGCGGGTGCTCGGCCCGCTGCTCGACCGGCACGGCGACGACCCCGCGCTGCGGCTGCTGGCGGCCCGGGCGTACTTCGGCTCGGCCCAGCTCGGCCGAGCCCGGGCGACGCTGGAGGCGCTGGTCGTCGACCGGCCGGTCGACGACTACGCCCGGTTCCTGCTGGGCCGGGTCGCCGAGCGGCAGAGCCGGCCCGCCGAGGCGCGGTCGCACTACCGGCTGGCGGTGGCGATGTGCGGCCGGCCGGCGTACCGGGAGGCGCTGGACCGGGTCACCGGCCGGCTGCGCGTACCGGCCTGAGCGTCCGGGCGCGGCGTTCAGGGGGCGGTGACCACCCGCGTCAACGTCACCAGCAGGCGTTCGAGCGCCGCACGGTCGTCGTCGGTCAGCTCGCGGAGGAGGGCCGCCTCGTTGGCCAGGTGCTGCGCGATGAGGCGGTCGGTCAACGCCACGCCGTCGGGGGTCAGCCCCACCACCCGGCCCCGGGCGTCGTGGTCGGAGACGGAGCGCGACACGAGGCCCCGGGCCACGAGGCGGTCCACCCGCTTGGTCACCGCCCCGGTGGTGACGAGCATCCGCCGGCTCAACTCGCCGGCCGTGAGCACGTACGGATCACCCGCGCGGCGCAGCGCCGCGAGCACGTCGAACTCACCGTTGCCAAGCTCCGCGGCGGCGAACGGCGGTCGCAGGGCCTCGTCGAGCAGTACGGCCAGCCGCTGGATCCGGCCGATGATCAGCAGCGGGTCGGGGTCGAGGTCGGGACGTTCCCGGCGCCACTGGGCGGCGATGTCGGCGATGCGGTCCTCGGTCACGCTTGCAGCTTACCTTCCACGGAAGATAACTTCTCTTCCGTGGAAGGTAATCGTGAGTCGTCGTCCGTCCCGGTGGTCACCGCCTATGTGGACCCCTCCTGCCCGTTCGCCTGGATCACCTCCCGCTGGCTCCTGGAGGTGGCCCGGCTGCGCCCGATCGACCTGCGGTTCGACGTGATGAGCCTCGCGGTCCTCAACGAACACCGCGAGCTGGAACCCTGGTACCGCGCCTTCAACGACCGGGCCTGGGGGCCGGCACGGGTGTGCGTGGCCGCCAGGGAGCGCCACGGCGGCGAGGCGCTCGCCCGGCTCTATCCGGCGCTCGGGCACCGCATCCACGACCAGGGCGACAAGGACTTCGCCACCGTGGTCCCGGCCGCCCTGGCCGAGGCCGGCCTGCCCGCCGACCTCGCCGACGTCGCGCACCGCAGCGACGTCGACGCGCAGTTGCGGGCCGGCACCGACCGGGCCCGGCACCTCGTCGGCGAGGACCTCGGCACCCCGACGGTCGTGGTCGACGACGTGGCCTTCTTCGGGCCCGTGCTCACCTCGATCCCCCGTGGCGAGGAGGCCCTGCGGGTCTTCGAGGGCGCCCGCCTGCTCGCCGGCTGCCGCGCCTTCGCCGAGCTGAAGCGGGCCCGCTCCGCCGACCTCAGCTTCGGGTAGCTCGGCCGGGACCAGCGCGCCACCACCCCGACGACACGCCCCCGCCCGTCGTGCGGCTGCCGGCCCACGGCCGCCAGGAAGTCCGAGTAGAACCGTCGGCAGGGCCACCGACTCACCGACGACCGGCGGGGCGACCTACCGCCACCGGCAGGGAGCACCTCCGCGCCCACCGCGACACTACGATGCGAGCGTGACTCAGGTTCGGCGTCCGTACCCGCTGGTGGCCGCCGTCGTCACCGTGCTGCTGCTCGGGGCGGGGGTGGCCTGGGCCATCGACGGCGCGCTCGGGCTGAGCCACTCCCCCGCCGACGTGCCGGACGAGACAGCCGTCGCCGCACCGCTGCGGGCACCGGCGCCGGTGCCGCCGCTGGTCTCGCTGGTGGTGCCGACCGAGCCTCGCGCGGTCAAGGCCGCCGCGGCCGTGGCCGACGCGCTCGCGACCCGGGGTCGAGCCCGGCCCACCGTCACCCCCGTGCCGGCGGGGCGGACGGCACCGCAGCCACGTCCGACCGGCACCCTGTCGACGGCCAGGACACTGCGGGCGGAGCGGCACGGTGTCGGCGGTCCGCCGGAGTCGTACCGCATCGGCGTCCGGGGCGCGGAACTGACGGTGGAGGCGGGCGACGTGGCGGGCCTCGCGGCGGCGCTCTACCGGTTGGCCGACCGGATCCGCTCCGGCGCCGAGGTGCTGCCGGCGGCGGAGGTGGGCCGGCTGGTCACGCCCCGGCTGGGGTTACGACTGACCGATGCGGGCTCGGTGGGGCGCGAGCCGGACCCGGCGGTCTTCGCCGCCGGCGACGACTACAGCCTGAACACCGACGTGGTCTCCCCGGCGCTGCTGCCCCGGGCGCCCTGGGTGGACCCGGCGGCGGTGGCCCGCATCGACGCGCAGTGGCGGCAGTTCGTCGACCACTCGGTGGCGCAGGGCTACAACGGCGTCGTGGTGCCCGGCTTCCTGGAGTACGTGACGTTCGCCGGGGTCGGCGACGGCCACGCGGTCTACCCGCGCGGCGATCCGCACGTGGCGCGGGCCCGGGCGATGGTGGCGGCGTTCGGTCCGGTCTTCCGGTACGCCCACGAGATGGGCCTGAAGGTCTTCCTGCTCACCGACATGCTCGCGGTCTCCCCGCCGCTGGAGGCCTACCTGAGGGCGACGGTGGGTGGGCTCGACGCGGCCGACCCTCGACTGTGGTCGGTCTACCGGGCCGGGCTGGCCGAACTGTTCGGCAGCATGCCGTTCGTCGCCGGGCTGATGGTGCGGGTCGGCGAGGGCGGGGCGGTCTACGCGGGCGACGGCTGGGACTACACGTCGAAGCTGGCGGTGACCACCGCCGCGGGCGTGCGGGCGATGCTGCGGGCGCTGCTCGACACGGCGGCGACGGCCGGCAAGGAGATCATCTTCCGGAGCTGGACCGTCGGCGTCGGCACGGTCGGCAACCTGCACACCGACCCCGACTCGTACGCCGAGGTGCTGGGCGGGTTCACCGACCCCCACCTGATCGTCTCCACCAAGTACACCCTCGGCGACTTCTACAGCCACCTGCCGCTGAACACCACGCTGCTGCACGGCGGGCAGCGGCGCATCGTCGAGTTCCAGGCCCGGCGCGAGTTCGAGGGGTTCGGCGCGCTGCCCAACGACCTCGGCCCGCTGCACCGGACCGCGCTGCGCACCTTCCTCGCCGCGAACCCGCACGTCGAGGGCGTGTGGAACTGGACGCAGGACGGGGGGCCACTGCACGCCGGACCGATGTCGCTCTACCTGCGCACCGGCTTCTGGCAGCTCTACGACCTGAACACGTACGCGGTCGCCCGGCTGGCCTGGGACCCGGAGACCGATCCGGCACAGGTCACGGCGGACTGGGCGTACCGCACGCTCTCCGCCGACCCGGCCACCGTGGCGGCGATCGGGCAGGCCATGGCGCTGTCCCGCGCGGCGGTCACCACCGGCCTCTACATCGGCCCGTACGCGGACACCTCGGCGCGAGCGCTGGGGCTGGCGCCGCCGCCGATGATGTGGATCTTCGAGTGGGACATCCCGACCGGGGACTCGGCCGCGCTGGACAGCATCTACGCCATCACCGGCGAGCGGATCGACGCCGCCGTCGCCGAGGGCGGCGAGGCCGTCGCGCTGGCCCGGCGGATGCGGGCCCTGATCGCCGGCACCGATGCCGCCCGGTGGCGCGACGCCGCGCTGCGGCAGCGCTTCGTCGACGCCCTCGACTACCAGGTGGACCTCTTCGAGACGCTGGCCGCCTACCGGGCCATGGTGCTGCGGCACGTGCAGTGGCTGGACACGGGCTCCGACGTCGCGTACGCCGACTGGCGGTCGGCCGCCGTCCGGTACCGCCAGGCCCGCGACCGGCACCGGCAGCGCTACGGCGGCGACCTGGACCTGCCGGCGTACCGCTTCACGGCCGCCGACCTCGGCGCCCGGCGGGCCGACCGCGACCCGGCGATGGCCTGGCTGGCCCGGGCGCTGCTGCTCCTGGTCGGGGCGGTGGCGCTGCTCGGCCTACGCGGGCGCGGGCCCGGCGGCGCGGGGGCGCGGGCACTGCTGGTCGGCGCGCTGTGCCCGTGGCGGGTGGCGGCGCTGCCGCCGCCGGCCACCCGGACCGACCGGGTGCTGGTCCGGCTCGTGCCGGTGCTGGTGCTGGTGTCGAGCCGACTGGCACTCACCTGGTTCGCCGCGCCCGCGCACCTGCTGCTCACGCTGGCCGGCTGGGGTCTGTACGCGCTGGTGCTGCGCCTGGTGGTGGGCCGGCGGGAGCCGTTCCACCTGTGGGCGGTGCTGGGTGGGGTGGCGCTGCTGCGCAGCGCCCTGCTGCTGGCGGCGCTGGCCGGGCGCGGGCCGGGCCGCTACTGGTTCCTGTTCTGGACCGCGCCGGGTCGCCGGGCGGCCTACCTCGTGCTGGCGGTGGCGGCGTTCTGCTGGCTGTTCGTGGCGACCGCCGTGGTGCTGCGCGACCGGTACGGCGCGACCCGCCGTCGCGCCGTCGGGCACCTGCTCACCGCCGTCGGGGTGCCGCTGGCCGGGCTCGCCGGGCTGGTGGCCGCGGTCGGTGCCGAGCGGGCGCTCACGGTGTGGAACGACCAGCTGGCGTTGCTGCCGTGGGGGCTGTCCCGCATTCTCGGCATCACCGTCTACCTGGGCGTTCCGGCGAGCCTGCCCGGTGTCGCCGCGCTCGTCGGGGTGACGATGGCGGCCACCGGGTTCGTGCTGTCGGCCCGTCGTCGGCGGGCGGGCGCCGCCGGTCAGGTCCGCAGCACGTTGGCGTAGATCAGCCAGGCCAGCGCCGACTTGGCCAGCAGACTGAGCAGGATGTAGGTGACCTCGCCGTAGCGGTAGTCCCGCCAGCGGCCGCGCCGGGCGTACTGGAGCGCCATGTTGACCGCGAAGCTCGCGAAGAGCAGGAACTGGACGATGATGATCGCCCAGACGAAGCCGGGGATCTCCGGCGGCTGGGCGACGTAGACGGCGATCGCCAGCCAGGGCGCGAGACCGACCAGCGAGCCGAACCAGAAGGCACTCCAGTCGGCCCGGCCCGGCGTCTGCTGCCGTTCCATCAGCAGACCGAAAAGGATCATCGCGGTGTTCGCGGCGAAGATCCCGATGACCGCCGCGAGATCCCGGATCCCCACCAGCAGGCCGATCAGGACGATCATGATCGAGGCGCTGACCGAGTACTCGATCCAGCGGGCGTAGTTGGCCCGCCGCTCGAGGTTGCGCTCGTACCACCGGTGCACACCCGGCGCGGCGGTCACCAGGTGGTCGAGCGCGGCCAGCAGCAGGAAGACGGCCACCGCCGGCCCGATCGCGATCCGGAAGGCGACCTCGGGCAGCGTCGCCCCGCGTACCGTCACCGGGTCCGCCGTCAGGTACGACCCGGTGACCGGCAGGGACAGGTCGTTGCTGGCCGCCCACATCCAGACGCCCTCGACGGCCAGCAGCGCCCCGACGAGGATGTTGACCGTGCGCAGCCGCCGGTAGCGGTCCGGACCCGCGGTCGCCTGGTGCCCCATGCCCGCCACGATAGGGAGCCCGCTCGGCCCGCCGCGCGGGTTTCGCCTTCACCGCCGCTCTGGCAACCGCCGGTCACCCAGTGCCGCGACACGAGACCCGCGTCGCGGACCCCGGCCGGGGGGACCGGTCGCCCGCGTTCCGGAGGTCGCCCCGCAGGTCAGCCGAGCTTCCTGGTCAGCGTCTCGAAGGCCAGGTCGGCGCGGCGGGGCAGCCCGAAGCGCTCGTCGCCGTACGGGAACGGGGTCAGCTCGCCGGTGCGGGTGTAGCCGCGCCGCTCGTACCAGGCGATCAGGTCGTCGCGCTGGGTGATGACGGTCATCCGCAGCTCGCCGGCGCCCCACTCCTCGCGGGCGTACCGCTCGGCGCTCGCCAGCAGCTCCCGCCCCAGCCCGCCGCCCTGCCGGGTCGGCGAGACCGCGAACATGCCGAAGTAGGCGTGGTCGTCGCGGCGCTCCAACTGGCAGCAGGCGACGATGGTCGGCCCCTCCGCGACGACCAGTACCGTCCCGGCCGGGTTGGTCACCGCGGCGGCCACCATGTCCGGGTCGGTGCGCTGGCCGTCGAGCAGGTCCGCCTCGTGCGTCCAGCCGACCCGGCTGCGCTCCCCCCGGTACGCCGACTCCACCAGGTCGACGAGGGCGGCGACGTCGCCGGGTCGCGCGGTGCGGACGGTCGGGCTGCTCATCGCTGGCTCTCCAGGGTCGGGGCGGTCGCCGACCAGCGTACGCAGCCCGGCGGCTCGTCCGACCGCTCCCCCGACCCGGCCGTCGCCGGCGCGTGCGCCGATCCGGGACTCCCGTCCGACCAGGGACCGGATCGGCGTGAGCCCGGGGCGTCAGGCGGGGAGGGACGCCCGGACCGGGCGCTCGACGAGCACGGCGGTGAGCAGGAGGCCGGCGAGGACCGCGAGCGCGACGGCCGGCGGCAGCAGCCGACCGACCGGCAGCAGGAACAGTGCCAGCGCGGCGACGGTCGGGGGCGCCGTCCCGACCGGCTGCCCGGAGAGCCGGCGGAACACCAGCCGGCCGGCCAGGTAGAGCGCCGCGCCGCCGTACAGGGCCACCGCGCCCGTCCAGGTCAACCGGTCGGTGTCGGGGTGCTCGCCCCGGTGGGCCGCCGCGACGAGCTCCAGCACCTGCTCGACGCCGAACGCCAGGTAGATGACCCCGGTGATCAGCAGCAGGTGGGTCTGACTGTAGGCGTCGGCGGCGATCCGGTCCCGCCGGTCCCCCGCGGCGGCGGCCAGCGCGCGGGCGGCGGCCGGGGCGGCGCGGTCGAAGTAGAGCCACCACAGGCAGACGGTCGCCACGAACCCGATCAGCGCCACCGCGAGCACCGGCGGCGCGGTCACCGAGGACCCGATGCCGACGCCGGCGGCGACCAGCGACTCCCCGAGCGCGATGATCAGCACCAGCCCGTGCCGTTCGGTGAAGTGGGCCGGGCTGCGCAGCGGCCACGCGCCCCGCCACCCGTACGCCAGGCGTTGCCCGCCGATCTCGATCACGAACGCGAGCACCCAGAGCAGGGCGTGGGTCGCCCCGCTCGCCAGCGCGCCGAGCAGCAGCGGCACCCAGCCCGCCGCGCTGACCACCGCGAAGAACCGGATCCGGGACCGCAGCCCCGGCGCGCCGCCCGCCGCCCAGTGGTAGAGCAGCAGGTGCACCGCGCGCAGCAGCACGTAGGCGCTCGCGACGAGCAGCGGCCCGTGCGCGCCCGGCCCCGACGACCAGGCCCGCGGCATCGCCAGCGCGGCGACGAAGAGCGCCGCCATGGCGACCAGGAACCCGACCCGGGCCAGCCCGACGTCGGCCCGCGTCTGGTTGCCCAACCAGGTGTACGACGACCAGGCGAACCAGAGCAGCACCAGCAGGAGCAGCCCCTGCGCCATGGCGACCGGGGTGGGCGGACGCCCGATCAGCACCATGATCCGGGTGAGCGCGAAGACGAAGACCAGGTCGAAGAAGATCTCGAACGGCGTCACCGTACGCCCCGGCGGCGCGGGCCGGGGCCACGCCGGCCGGCCCCGCCCACCGTGCCGTCTCACTGCGTCGGTCCGGGCACGGACGGTCAGTCCGGCATCCGGATGACCGGCAGGTCGTCGCGACCGTACCGGTCCTCGCCGGTGAGGATCGCGGCGTCGTGGTCGAGGCAGGCCACGACCGTGGTGGCGAGGTCGACCCGTCCGGTGAAGCCGCGCCAGTAGCTCAGCTCCTGCCAGGCGCGCCCCTCGGTGGGGAGCACGACGCACGCGTCGAGGCCGAGCAGGCGGTGCACCGCGGCCCGGTCCTTGGGGTCGGCGATCACGGCCAGCGTCTCGGCGACGGTGACGGCGGTGACGGCGAACCGGTTGCGGTCCTCGATCACCTCGTGCAGCGGCTCCCCCACGTGCACCGAGCCGGCGACGTAGGCCAGCAGGGCCGAGCGGTCCAGGAGCAGCCGGACCGGCCGTTCGTCCTCCTCGGCGCTCACGCGACCGGCTGTCGCGCCGCGCCACCGGCGTCGTCGCGCAGGTGCTGGCGGACCCGGTCCCGGAGCGCCTGACGCCGCTCGGCCGACCACTCGGCCTCCACGGCGGCCCGCCGGGCCCGCGCCTCGGCCACGCCCTGCCCGGTGATCGGGATGCCGGCGTGGGCCAGCTCGGCGTCCAGCGCGTCCAGGCGCATCCGGTCCCGGACGGCCTGGGTGACGTACGCCGAGGCGTTGGGTTCCTGCTCCAGCCGCGCCGCCACATCCGGCGGCACGGAGATGGACAGCTTCCTCACCTGCGCGGTCATACCGCGACGATACTCCAGGTAGCACCGGGGGCGGGTCGATTCCACGGGATGTCCCGGACCGACGGGACACGACCGGGCGCGGCGGACGCCCGGTCGTTCCCCGCCGCGGCGGGCGGCGGCCGGCGGTCCGACCGGGCCCGCCGCGCCCCCAGGTCAGAGACCGCCCTCGCTGAGCCGCTGGCGGTAGCCGCGCGCCCCCTCGGAACCGACGTTCTCGTTGACGTCCACGCCGCCCGGGTTGGTCTGCACGTGGTAGTAGGTGGCCCCCCACAGGTTGCCCGCCACCGAGTTGTCGAAGTGGATCAGGTTGGCGTACTTGTAGCCCTTGTCGTACTGCGAGATCGCGGTGGTCCGGATCGAGTACTCGGTCGCGATGACCGGCTTGCCGGGCCACTTGGTGGCGGCCCGCTGCAACGTCTCGGCGTAGGTCAGCTCGTTGTAGCTGCCCTGCCCGGTGAAGCTGCCGCTGCTCGGGTTGCTGTAGAAGTGCACGCCGACGAAGTCGCACTTGGCCACCGCGTTGACGTAGTTCGGGTTGGCGTACCAGTCGTCCGGACGCACGCCCTTGTTCGGCGACAGGGCGGTGCCGCAGATCAACGCGCCGGGGAACTCCGTGCGGATCCGGTCGATGGTCGCGCTGAGGCACCAGCCGTAGCCCCAGATGTCGCTCACCCCGATGTTGGGCTCGTTGCCCAGCTCGATGATGCACTTGCCGGCGCCGGACCGGATCCGCTTGTACTCGAAGAACCGCGAGCTGCGGATCTCGTTGACCGCGTTGTTCGCGTCGATCACCGTGTTGGTGTCACCGGTGACGGTCCGCACGATCAGGTAGTCGCTGGCGCCGCAGGCGGTCCAGACGTAGTCCGGGTTGGCCGCCCAACCGCCCTGCAGGCCCCAGCCGGTGACCACCTTGGCCAGGTTGGCCGACTGGTTGCCGATGGCGGTCAGCCAGGTCTGGTAGCCGTCGGTCAGCACCGGCCCGTGCGCCCGGTAGAAGGGCGCGGCCGAGGCCGGCTCCCCGGCGCCCAGGTACGCGCCCACGCCGACCGCCGCCGCCGCGCCCCCGGTCAGCCGGATGAGCGAGCGCCGGGACAGTCCCCGACCACGCTGGCTGCTCTCGTCCTGTTCCACTGGTGTCTCCTCACGGATCGGTGCGGACGTGGTCCGGGCAGCGGCACCGCCCGTCCGGACCACGTCCGCGGTCCCGTTACCGACCCCCGGTCTGTGCCGGGCCCGCCCAGCGTCGGACCGGCCGGTATAGCGGCGGTATACGAGCCGGGGAGCAGGGCGGACGCCGCTCAGCCGCCGGCGACGACCGGCAGGGCTGCCAGCAACCGCCGGGTCCGGTCGATCCAGAGCGCCGCGGCCATCCGCTCGAAGATCGCCAGCGCGGCGTGCAGCGCCTCGCGGGCGGCGTCGGAGCGGCCCCGCACCACGTCCAGCCGGCCCAGGCTGAGCAGCGCGTACCCCTGCCAGCGCACGTCCCCCTCGGCGCGGAACAGCGCCAGCGCGGCGCGCAGCTCCCGCTCCGCCTCGTCGTGGCGGCCCAGCCCGGTGAGCGCGTCCCCCCGCCCCCGCCGGGCGTACGCCTCCCCCAACGCGTCGCTGACGTCGGCGAACGCCGCCCGGCACGACTCGTACGTGGGCACCGCCTCGGCGAAGCGGCCCTGGTCCACCTGGGTCATGCCGAGACCGAGCAGCGCGGCGGCCTCGCCCAGCCGGTCACCGAGCGCGGCGAAGTCCGCCCGGCAGCGCAGGAAGCACTCCGCCGCCTCGTCGTAGCGGCCCTGGTCCAGCAGGATGCTGCCCAGGGTGCGGCGGGCGTACGCCTCACCGTCGCGGTCCCCCAGCTCTCGGAAGGCGCTCAGGCAGCGCCGGGCGGCCGCGGTGGCGCCGTCCAGCCGACCGAGTCCCCGGTAGGCCACCGAGAGGCCCCGCAGGGTGTGCGCGACGCCCCGCCGGTCGCCGCCGGTCTCGAACAGCGGCAGGGCCCGCCGGTAGTGCGCGACAGCGGTGCGTGCCTCGCCCCGACCCCAGCCGGCGTCGCCGAGCCCGCGCAGCGCCTCGGCCCGGCGCAGGTCGCTGCCGGTCCGCTCGGCCAGCTCCAGCGCCCGCCGGAAGTGGTCGGCGGCCTCGGCGAAGCGTCCCCGGTCCCGGTAGAGGTCACCGAGGCGCTGGGTGAGGGTGGCCTCGACGGCGGTGTCCCCGGCCCGCCGGGCGGCGTCCCGGGCCAGCTCGTGGGTGTGCCGCCAGGCGTCCCACTGGGACCGCTCCTCGAGGAACCGGGTCAGTGCCTGGGCCAGCCGCCAGGTGGCCGGCCAGCGGCCGGTGCGGTGCGCCTGGCGCACGGCGGCCACCAGGTCGGCCTGTTCGGCGGCGAACCAGCGCCGGGCCCCGTCGGCGTCCGGGCCGGTCATCGCGGCGGCGGACGCCTCGGCCGCCCGGACCCAGCCGGCCAGCGCCGCGTCGACGGCCGCCCGGCGTGCCTCGGCCGGTTCGGCGCCGGCCAGCTCGGCGGCGTACACCCGGAGCAGGTCGTGCAGCCGGTAACGGTCGCCGGCGGTGGCCTGCAGGAGCTGGGCGTCGACCAGGGCCTCCAGCAGCCGCTCGGCGCCGGTGGGCCCGGTGCCCAGCAGGGCCGCGGCCAGCCAGCCGGTCACCGTCGGCTGGTCGAGCAGCGCGATCAGGTGGAAGGCCCGGCGGGTGGGCCGGTCCAGGCCGTCGTAGCTGAGCTGGAAGCTGGCGCGCACGTCCAGGTCACCGACGCGCAGCTCGTCGAGGCGGCGACGGTTGTCGGCGAGCCGGTCGGCGAACGCGGTCAGCGTCCAGTGCGGCCGGTTGACCAGCCGGGCGCCGGCCACCCGGACGGCCAGCGGCAGCCGACCGCAGAGCCGGACGATCTCCTCGGCGGCCGGCACGTCCACGTCGGCCGGGCGACGACCGGCGGCGGCCAGCAGCAGCGCGACGGCCGGGCCGGGGTCGAGCACGTCCACCGGCAGCTGCCGGGCACCGACCAGTCCGGCCAGCGGGGTGCGGCTGGTGACCAGGGCCGCGCACCGGGCGCCGCCGGGCAGCAGCGGCCGGACCTGCTCCTCCCCCGCCGCGTCGTCGAGCAGCACGAGCACCCGACGGTCGGCCAGCGCGCTGCGGTAGAGCCGGACCCGCTCCTCCAGGTCGTCGGGGAGGTGGGCGGTGGGGCGACCGAGGGCACGCAGGAACTGGGCCAGCACGTCCGCCGGGTCGACCGGCCGGCTGCCCTGGCCGTGCAGCGTCACGTGCAACTGCCCGTCCGGGTAGTCGGTGCGCAGCAGGTGGGCGGCGTGCACGGCGAGGGTGCTCTTGCCCACCCCGGCGGTGCCGGAGAGGGCGCAGATCCGCAGCGCGCCGGCCGGCCCGCTGAGGTGGTCGACGATCCGGTCGACCTCCGCCGCCCGGCCGGTGAAGTCCGGCAGGTCGGCCGGGAGCTGGGCGGGGCCCGGTTCCGCCGGGGCGTCCCGGCGCAGGGTCGCGGCGAGCGCCCGCAGCGCCGGTCCGGGCGCCACCCCCAGCTCGGCGGCGAGCAGCTGCCGCGCCTCCCGGTACGCGGCCGACGCCTCGGCGTGCCGGCCGGCGGCGAGCAGCCCGCGGACCTGGTGTTCCCGGAACGGCTCGTGCAACGGGTGGTCGACGACCAGCCGGCGTACCTGCGGCAGCACGGCGACCGGGCCGCCCAGGCGCGCCTCCACCGCCACCGACTCGTCGAGCGCGGCGAGACGGGCCTGCTCCAGCCCGGTGGCCTCGGCGCGCAGCAGCCCGCGCTCGACCAGGTCGGCCAGCGCCGGCCCCCGCCACCCGGCCAGCGCCCGCCGGTAGGCCGCCCGGCCCGCCGGCAGGTCACCGGCGGCGACCGCGCGCCGGCCGTCGCTCACCAGGGCGTCGAACTCGGCGGCGTCCAGCCGGTACGCCGTGCGCGCCAGCCGGTACGTGCCGTCGGCGTAGCCGAGGGCGGTACCGAGCAGCTTGCGGAGCTGGTGGATGTAGAGCTGGAGGTTCTTGACCGCCGAGCGGGGCGGGTCGTCGGGCCAGAGGGTGTCCACGAGTTCGGTGACGGTCGCGCCCCGGCCGGCCCGCAACGCCAGCGCCGCCAGCAGCGCCCGCTGCTTGGGCGGGCCGAGCGGCACCGGTTCGCCCCGGTCGGTCTCGGCCGTGCAGGGCCCGAGGACGCGCAGCAGGACCCCGCCCACCCCGTGCGGCTCGTCCACCACCATCACTGGTGAAGTCTAGGCACCGGGCGGGGACCCGCAAGTGGGCCCGCGACGGCGACCGGCGTCCACCGTGGCCGGTGGACGCCGGTGCGGCTCAGGCCGGGACGGCCTGGCTCACCACTTGTCCCAGGGGATGGTCCAGTCGCCGATCCCGTCGGTCAGCGACATGGTGCGCGGGGTGTTGCGCACGTCGACCACGTCGCCGAGGCGGAAGGTGTCGTAGAACCAGCGGGCGTGCGCCGGACCGACGTTGATGCAGCCGTGCGAGGTGTTCACCCTGCCGTGCGCGGGGATGTTCCAGTCGGCCAGGTGCACGAACTCACCCGAGTAGGAGATCCGCAGGCAGAGCTTGATCACCTCGTCGTAGAAGTTGGGGTCCTTCTCGTCGGTGACCCCGTAGCTGGCCGAGGTCATCCGGTGCGAGGGCTCCCGGGTCATCACCACGTGCGGACCGGAGCGGGTCCAGTAGCTGACCTCCTGGCCGTCGGCCCCGGTGGTGGTGCCGCCCTTGCCCATGCTGATCGGGATGTCGCGCACCATCGCGCCGTCGATGTAGACCTTCATCCGGTGGGTGCGGGAGTCGGCGACGGCGATGCGGGACGGGCCGATGGTGAAGTTCGTGCTGGCCGCGGCCCCGCCGTAGACGCCCTTGCCGAGGTTCTTGCCGAACAGGTCGACCTGCACCGAGATCTTGGTGCCGGGCGTCCAGTACTTCGCCGGCCGCCAGTGGGCGTTCTGCCCGTCGATCCAGCGCCACCGGCCCTCGACGGCGGGCGTCGTCTGCACCACCATCGACTTCTCGGCCTCGTCGCGGTTCTTCACCGGACGGCTGAAGTTCACCATCACCGGCAGGCCGACCCCGTACGTGCCGCCGTCGCGCAGCGCGGTCAGCGCGTTGGCCTGGAAGGTGACCGAGGCGACCCCGGACGGCTTGACGGTGCTGAACCGGCTGGTCTGCTCGGTGACCGTGCCGACGGCGTCGGCCACCGACACGGTGACGGTGTAGCTCTTGCCGTAGGCCAGCTTGCCGGTCGACCGCCAGGTGCCGTCGTCGCCCAGCTTGCCGGCCACGGTCTTGCCGCCCGCCGCCACCCGGACGTCCTTGAGCGTGCCGCCCTCGGCGGTCACCACCACCGGCTCCACCGGCGACACCTTCGCCGCGTCGGCGGCCGGCGTGACGCTCACCCGCACGGCGGCGGCCGGGGTGGTCTCGCTCGGCGTGCTCGCGCCGGGCTGCGACCAGGTGGCGCCGGCCGAGGACGTCTCCTTGCAGCCCGCGGTCGCCAGGCCGGCCGTGACACCCAGGCCGGTGGCGATCAACTTTCGACGACTGATCATCGTGTTCCTCTCCGCGGGGAGACTACTTCGTGTCGACCCGGCCGTGGGACCCGGCGCTACCGGCGAGTCTCGATCTGTGCCGATCGGCCGGCGGGCCGCGCGGAACGGACAGCCCGCGCTCCCCCGTCCGGCCGGCCGGGCGGCCCGGCGGCACCCCCGCCAGCGACGGCCATCAATTCTACTGGTCGCCGGCGCTACCGCCCGGGCAGACCGGCCAGCCAACGGTCCAGCTCGGCCGGCGAGCCGAACAGCAGCACCGGCGGACCGGACGGGTCGGCCCGCCAGGCGCGCATCCGTCGGCGCGCCCGGCCGAACGCGGCCACGTGCCAGACCAGGATCGAGTCACGGGACAACACGCTGCCCAGCGACTCTCGGTTGCCGTTGCAGATCACCTCACCGGTGACCAGCCGGCGCACCGTCCGGCGCAGCAGCCACCAGAAGGAACGCCACCGTGGGTAGTCGAGGCCGACCACCAGGTCGGCGCGCGACAGCGGCACGTCCCGCCAGCCGTGGTACGCCCCGTCGACGATCCACCGGTCCCGTGCGCAGAGCGCCTCGATCCGCTCCCGCTGCCGGGCCACCGGCACCTCCACCCAGCCGGGCTCCCACAGCAGGTCGTCGACCGGGTACCAGGGCAGCCCGAGCCGCTCGGCCAGCCGGGCGGCCAGGGTGGACTTGCCGGCGCCGTACACCCCGTAGACCAGGATGCGGGAGGGTGCGCTCACGGCGGCAGCGTACGCGGTCGGCGCACCCGGGCCGGCTCAGCCGACGAGTTCGGTCAACCGGGCGGCGGTGGCCTCGTCGGCGGGCAGGAACGCCTCGAGCCTCAGCTCCGCCACGGTGACGTCCACCGCCGTGCCGAAGTGGGTGAGGGTGGTGACCAGCCGTAGTTCCCGGTCGTCCCGGTCGCCGACGCGCAGCCGTAGCGGCACGGCGAAGCCGAGGTGGTCGGGGCCGGGGTGCGCCGGGCGCGGCGGCACCAGACCGACCAGCTCCGCCGCGAGCCGCCGCAGGTCGTCGTCCGGGTTCCGGACGCTCTCGGCCCGTACCCGGTCGATGACGTGCCAGGCCCACTCGTCGAGATTGCGGATCCGGGGCGCGAGGCCGCGCGGGTGCAGCAGCAGGCGGGGCACGTTCACCGGCGGGGCGAGCAGCGCCGGGTCGACGCCCCGGGTGAGGGCGTGGAAGCCGGCGTTGGCGGCGACCAGGTCGCCGTGCCGGTCGACGACGACCGCGGGGTACGGCAGGTGCCCGCGCAGGATCCGGTCGAGGGCGCCGCGGATCGGCGCCAGCTGCGGGTCGTCCAGCGGGCTCTGCGGGTAGGCGGGGGCGAAGCCGGCCGCGAGCAGCAGCTCGTTGCGCTCCCGCACCGGCACCTCCAGCGACTCGGCCAGCCGGACGACCATCGACCGGCCGGGGGTCGACCGTCCACTCTCCAGGAAGCTCACGTGCCGCTGCGTGGTGCCCGCGCGGACCGCCAGCTCGAGCTGGCTGACCCGGCGCCGGAGCCGCCACTGCCGCAGCGCGCCGGCGAACCCGCCGCCGGTCGGTTCACCGATCACCCCTCCTGTGTAGCCGGTGCGGGCGACCGGCCGCGATTCCCTGCGGGGAATTGTCGGGCCGGACCCGGCGGCGCAGAGTCGTCGCCGGACACCACCGGCGAGAGGACGACCATGACGACGACCCTGCCCGCGACGGTACGCGGCTGGCGCGCCACCGGCGGCGCCGGAATCGACGGGCTCACGTTGCGCAGTGACGTCGCCCGGCCGCCGGGTCCCGGCGAGGTGGCGGTGGCCGTACGGGCGGTCTCGCTCAGCTTCCGGGAGCTGCTGATCCTGCGCGGCCGGTACGTCCTGCCGGTGAAGCCGGACCTGACCCCGGTCTCGGACGGCGCCGGTGAGGTGCTGGCCGTCGGACCGGGCGTGCGGCGGGTACGCCCCGGCGACCGGGTCACCGCCACCCTCTTCCCGGCCTGGCGGGACGGGCCGCTCGAACCGGCGTACCTGGGGCAGTTGGGCGGCTCGCTCGACGGGCTGCTGACCGAGGTGGCCGTGCTGCCCGAGGAGGCGCTCGTGCCGGTCCCCGGGCACCTCTCCCACGTCGAGGCCGCGACGCTGCCCTGCGCCGCCGTCACCGCCTGGAACGCGCTCACCGGCGACGGCCGGGGCCTGCGGCCGGGCCAGACCGTGCTGACCACCGGCTCCGGCGGGGTGTCGCTGTTCACGGTGCAGTTCGGCAAGCTGCTCGGCGCCCGGGTCATCGCGACCACCGGGCACCGGGCCAAGGAGCCCCGGCTGCGCGCCCTGGGCGCCGACGAGGTGGTCAACTACCGCGACGTACCGGACTGGGCCGCCGCCGCCCGCGACCTCACCGACGGTCGCGGTGTCGACCGGGTGGTCGACACCGCCGGCACGCTGGACCAGTCGCTGCGGGCGCTGGCGCTGGACGGGCACGTCGCGCTGGTCGGCTCGGTCACCGGGGAGTGGCCGCCGGTGGATCCGCGGCTGCTGTTCGGTGCCGCCGCCACGGTTCGGGCGCCGGCGGTCGGCAGCCGGGCCCAGTTCCTCCGGATGGCCGAGGTGATCACCGCGCACCGGCTCCGGCCGGTGGTCGACCGGGTCTTCCCGTTCGAGCAGGCGCGGGCGGCGTACCGGTACTACGAGTCGGCCGGCCCGTTCGGGAAGGTGGTGATCTCCGTCCCCTGAGCAGGCCGCGACGGTGACCCGCGTGCGACGTCCGGGGTGGACGATCGGGGGCACGCGGTTCTCTCGACGCGGCCTGCTGGGCGTGGCCACCGCGGCCGTCGCGGCGGTGCGCGCGCTGGACTGAGCGGGCCGGAAATCGTGCTGCGGCCGGTCGGCGGGGGCGGGTAGCTTGCCGGCATGAGCGCACCGACGGCCGCCGGCACCGAGCTGTGGTTCTGCACCGATCCGGCCGAGTTCCTGGCCACCGCCGGCGAACACCTGGCCGCCGACCCGGTGGTCGGCACGGTGGTGGCGACCGTGGCGGAGCGGATGGCGCGGCAGCAGGCCGACGGGATCGCGCCGCCGGAGCGCGTCTGGTGGCTGGTGGTCCGCGACGCCGCCGGCGCGGTGGTGGGCGCGGCGATGCGGTCCGCCCCGTTCGCCCCGTACCCGCCGTTCCTGCTGCCGATGCCGGACGAGGCCGCCGTGGCGCTGGCCCGAGCGCTGCACGGGCGCGGCGAGGAGGTCCGTGCGGTCAACGGCGCGCTGCCCGCCGCCCGGCTCTGCGCGGCCGAGCTGGCCCGGCTCGGCGGCGGCCGGGTCGACGTCGCCCAGCACACCCGCCTGCACGAGCTGGACGAGCTGGTGCCGCCCGCGCCCGCTCCCGGCCGGCTGGTGGCCGCGACAGGGGACGACCTGGACCTGGTCGTCGACTGGTTCGCGGCGTTCGCGGGCGACGCCGGCGAGCAGGCCGGCCGGCCGCGCGGCGCCACCGCGCACGAGCTGCCCGACCGGGCCGACCTGCACCGCAGGGTCCGGGATGGACGGGTGTGGTTCTGGGTCGACGAGGACGGGCAGCCGGTGCACCTGACCGCCGCGAACCCGCCGGCCTTCGGGGTGGTCCGGGTGGGCCCGGTGTACACCCCGCCGGAGCGACGGGGGCGGGGCTGGGCCAGCAACGCGGTCGCCGCGCTCTCCGCGCGGTTCCGCGCCGAGGGCCACCGGGTCTGCCTCTACACCGACCAGGCGAACCCGACCTCGAACCGGATCTACGCGGCGCTGGGCTACCGGCCGGTGGTCGACATGGCCAACCTGGTCGTGGTGCGCTGAGGCCGCCGGCTCAGACCGCCGGGCTCACCTCCGACACGCCGAAGTCGGCCACCCGCAGCGTCGGCATCGCCATCCGGGTGAAGTAGTCCCCCCACTCGCGGGGCAGGGTCCGCTCGGTCGCCCCGATCTCCACCACCCGGTCGAGCAGGGCGACCGGGCTCTCGTTGAACCGGAAGTTGGGCAGCGCCGCCACCACCTCGCCGTCCTCCACCAGGTAGACCCCGTCGCGGGTGAGGCCGGTCAGCAGCAGGGTGCGCGGGTCGACGTCGCGCAGGTACCACAGGCAGGTGAGCAGCAGCCCGCGCCCGGTGCCGGCGATCATCTCGGCCAGCGACCGCCCACCCGGCGGCCCGGTCAGGGTCAGGTTGTCGATCTGCGGGGTGAGCGGCTGGCCGGTCAGCCCGGCCGAGTGCCGGGTCTGCACCAGCGCGCGCAGCTCCCCGTCCACCAGCCACCGGGTGGCGGCCAGCGGCAGGCCGTTGTCGAACACGCTCGCCGCCGAGCCGGAGGCCCGGGCCGTCACGAACGGCGCGCAGGCCAGCCCCGGTGCGGCCGGGTCACTGCGCAGGGTCAACGGCGCCTCGGTGAGCCGGTCGCCGATCCGGGTGCCACCGTCCGGGGCGCTGAACACGGTCCGGCCGTCGGCGGCGTCGGCCGCCCCGGCGTTGAGGTAGAGGTGCAGCATCAGGTCGGCGACACAGGCCGGCGGCAGCAGCACCTCGTACCGGCCGGGGGCCAGGGCGCGCCGACGGGGCACGGCGTCGAGCCGGTCGGCCAGCCCGGCCGCGAGCCCGGGCAGGTCCGTCCCGGTCAGGTCGGTGCCGCCGACGCCCGCCCAGGTCGAGGCGGTGCCGGCCGCGTCCCGGGCGGTCAGGTCCAGCACCGAGGTCGGCTGGACGTGGCGCAGCCGCAGGCCGGTGGTGCCGGCCAGCCAGGTGGTGGCGGCCTGCTGCTCGGCGTACCCGTGCAGGGCGTGGCCGGTCGCGCGGGCCCGGGCGAAGGCGTCGCCCAGCCCGGACGCGACGCCGCGCAGCCGGTCCACCGGCACGTCGGCGGCCGACTCCCCCCAGGACGGTGCCGGGTCCGCGGCGGGGGTGAGCAGCGGCGCGGCGTCCGGGGCCGGCGGGCCCGAGCGGGCCGTGGCCCGGGCCCGGGCCACCAGAGCGGCCACCTCGCGGTCGTCCGGGGCGCCGCCCTGGCCGAGCACCGCCGCCGCCGTGCCGGCCGTGCCGGCGGCGAGGGCCACCACGGTCAGCCGGCGGTGCCGGGTCGTGCCCGACGTGGTCAACGCGTTGTCCGCCCAGCGCAGGTGGGCCGTGCTGGTCTCGTCGACCAGCACCAGCAGCTCGTCGGGGCCGGCGTGGGCCAGCGCCCGTTCGGCCAGCTCCGCGCCGTTCATCGGGGCTCCTCCCCGCCGGTGTCGACCACCCGGACGCCCCGGAACACCGCCGTCGGCGACCCGTGACTGGCCGCCGCCGCCTGCACCGGCTGCCCCTTGCCGCAGAGGTCGGCCCCGAAGCAGTGGTAGGTGTCGGGGCCGCCCACCGCGACCAGCGAGCCCCAGAAGTCGGTGGTGTCGGCCTGGTACGCGACCCCGGCGAGCTGCTCGCCGAGCCGACCGTGCCGGATCCGGTACGCCCGCTGCGCGGTGAACTGGAACCGCCGCCGCTGGGTGTCGATGGACCAGCTGTCCGAGCCGACCAGGTAGATGCCGTCCTCGACCCCCGCGATCAGCGCGTCGGTGGCCGGGCCGTCCGCCGCCGGTCGCAGCGACACGTTCGGCAACCGGGAGATCGGCACGTGACCCGCCGACTCGGCGTACGCGCAGCCGGTGGAGCGCGGCGCGCCGAGGCGTACCGCGGTGTGCCGGTCGGTCTGCAGGCCGGTCAGCACGCCGTCGCGGACCAGCGTCCACGACCCGGCCGCCACCCCCTCGTCGTCCCAGCCGACGGTGGCCAGCCCGTGCGGATCGGTCCGGTCGGCGGTCACCGTCATCAGGTCGGAGCCGTAGCGCAGCGCGCCGACGTCGGCCGGGGTGGCGAAGGTGCCGCCGGCGTAGGAGACCTCGTGGCCGAGGGCCCGGTCCGCCTCGGTGGCGTGCCCGACCGACTCGTGGATGGTGAGCCACAGGTGCGACGGCGCGGTCACCAGGTCGTAGCGGCCGGGCCGGACCGGGCGGGCGCGCAGCTTGCCGGCCAGCTGGCCGGGCAGCTCGGCCAGCTCGCCCGCCCAGTCCCAGCCCTCGCCGTGCAGGTACTCCCAGCCCCGGGCGGTCGGCGGCCCGAGGGTACGCAGGGTGGCCGTGCCGGCGTCGTCGACGCCGACCGCCAGCACCTGCGGATGCACCCGGACCCGCTGCTGCGCGACGGCGGTGCCGGCGAGGTCGGCGTACCAGGTGTTCTCCCGCACGGCGCTGACCTTGGCCAGCGCGTGCCGGACCACCGGCGCGGCCAGCAGTGCCCGGCTCCACTGCGCCAGCAGCGCGACCGCGTCCGCCTCGGGCACCGCGAACGGGTCGACCCGGCACGGCGAGGACCACCGCCGGTCCGGGTACACCGGTTCCGGGGCGAGCTCCACCGGCTCGGCACCCGCCGCCCGGCACACCCGGGCCAGCCGTACCGCCCGCTCGACCGCGTCGACCGCCCCCTCGGGGGTGACCTCGGGCACCGCCGCGAAGCCCCGGACCCCGTCGTGCAGCACTCCGACGCTCAGCCCCAGCTCGGTGCCGTCCTGGCTGCCGCGCAGGCGGCCGTCGTGCAGCAGCAGGCGGCGGGCCCGGTTGCGGGCGACCCGCACCGCGGCGTGCGTCGCGCCGAGCCGCCGCGCCCGGTCCAGCGCGGCGTCGGTGACCGCCGCCAGCGGCAGGGCCAGGAACGAAGGGTCGATCTCCCCGGCGGTGGCCGGCGCCGGGTCGGTCGCCGTGCTCACGCGCCCAGCCGGTCGGACATCGCGGCCAGGTGCTCCGGGGTGGTGCCGCAGCAGCCACCGACCAGGGTCAGGTCGTACTCGTCGCACCAGCGCGCCAGCAGGTCACCGAAGGCCTTCGGCTCCCACGACGTCGTACCGGCCGGGACGTCCGCGCCCCGGTCCTCCAGGTTCGGGTACGCCCCGATCGGCCCGGACACGCTCGCCCGCAGCGTGCGCAGGCACTCCTCGGTGCGGGCCGGGTCGGTGCAGTTGACCAGCACCGCCGCCGCGCCGTCCGCCTCGACGGCGCGGGCCGCCTCGGCCAGTGGCTCCCCGGAGAGCAGCCGGGCGTCGTCGCCGCAGACGAAGCTCACCCAGGCGGTCGCGCCGGTGCCGAGCACCTCGGCCAGCGCGACGCGTGCCTCCCGGGCGGTGTTCATCGTCTCGACCAGCACCGTGTCCACGCCGGCCCGGGACAGCTCGGTGGCCAGCCAGCGGTGCTCGACGTGCAGCGTCTCGTCGTCCGGCACCAGGTCCGGCCGGTACGCGTCGGCCACCGGCGCCATCGAGGCGACCACCCGGGTACGCGGGCTGCCGGCGGCGTTGCGGGCGGCGAGCGCCACCCCGACGGCGGCGTGCACCATCCAGCCCAGCCCGGCGTCCTCCAGCCCGGCCGCCCGCAGCGTCCGCAGGTTGCAGCGGAAGGTGTTGGCGGTGACCACGTCGGCGCCGGCGGTGAGGAAGCGCTCGTGCACGCCCTTGAGGACGCGCCGCCGCGCGTCGGAGAGCAGCGCCCGGGTCATCCACCACGGGGGTGTCAGCGGGATGCCGGCGCGGTGCAACTCGGTGGCCACTCCCCCGTCGAGCCGGATCCTGGCCGGGCCGGTGGTCTCTGGCATCGGTACCGCTCCTCTCTGCGGGCCGGTCACGCCGGTCCCGCCCGTAGCGCGCGGACCAGGTCCTCGACCAGGTCCGCCGGGTCCTCGATCCCCATCGACAGCCGTACGAGGTCGTCGCCGATGCCGAGCCGCAGGCGCGTGTCGCGGGGCACCGGCCGGTGCGTCATCAGCGCGGGGCACTCGATCAGCGACCGGACCCCGCCGAGGCTGACCGCCGCGGCGAACAGCCGTACCCGTTCCATCAGCTTCACCGGGTCGCCGCGGTAGCTGAAGCTGACCAGCGCGCCGGGCCCGGTCATCTGCCGCGCCGCCACCTGGTGGCCGGGGTGGGCCGCCAGGCCCGGGTAGTGCACCGTGCCGACGGTCGGCTCGGCGGTCAGCGCGGCCACCACCCGCCGCGCGTTGTCGACCTGCCGGGCGACCCGCAGGGCGAGGGTCTTCAGCCCGCGCTGGACGAGGAAGCAGTCCGGGCCCCCGGGCGCGCTGCCGACGGTGGTGCGGTGCGCCACCAGCCGCTCGTGCAGCTCGGGGTCGTCGTGCACCAGCGCCCCGCCGAGCACGTCGAGGTGGCCGGCGAGGAACTTGGTGGTGCTGTAGAGGGTGAGGTCGGCGCCGAGGCGCAGCGGCTGTTGCAGCGCCGGGCTGGCGAGCGTGTTGTCCACCAGCACCCGCGCGCCCCGGCGGTGCGCGAGGCGGGCCACCTCGGCGATGTCGGTGATCTTCAGCAGCGGGTTGCTCGGCGTCTCCAGCCAGACCAGCGTCGGGGGCGGCCCGTCGTCGCCGAGCGCCCGGTCGCGCCGCGCCGGGTCGGCCAGGTCGACCTGGTCGACGGTCACCCCACGGGCGCGGACCAGGTCGAACAGGGCGTGCGTGCCGCCGTAGACGTCGTCGCTCGCGACGACCCGCTGCCCGGGGCGCAGCAGCGACAGCGCGGCCTCCGCGGCGGCCTGACCCGAGGTGTACGCGGTGGCGAACCGGACGTCCTCCAGCGCGGCGAGGCAGCGTTCCAGGTTCTCCCGGGTCGGGTTCTCGCCCCGACCGTAGAAGTAGCGCAGCGGCTCCTGCACGGAGCGCTCGTAGGTGACCGCGAGGTGCAGTGGCGGCACCAGGTCACCGGTGCCCGGGGTGGGGGTCTGTCCCTCGTGGACGAGGCGGGTGTCGAAGCGCATGGCGGTCACAGGAACCGGGTGGTGGGGTGCTCGGTGGTCCAGAAGCCGGGGCGGACCCCGGCGACGGCCTCGGCGACCCGGTCGACGTCGTCGAGGGTGTTGTAGACCCCGAAGGAGAGCCGGACCGTGCCGAGCAGCCCCAGGTCGTCGAGGAAGACGCTGGCGCAGTGCACCCCGCAGCGGGCCGCGATCCGGTGCCGGTCGAGCTGGCCGCCCACGTCGTACGGGTGGATGCCCTCGACCACGAACGACACGATGCCGGCCGGGTCGCGGGCCGGGTCACCGACGACCCGGACCCCGTCGAGCGCGCCGAGCACGCGTACCGCGTGCCGGACCAGGGTGCGGTCGTGCTCCCGGATGCCGGCCCAGCCGAGCCCGTCGAGGTAGCTCAGCGCGGCGGCGAGCCCGACCGCGCCGGCGACGTCCGGGGTGCCCGCCTCGAAGCGGGGCGGGCCGGTCAGGTAGCGGACCGGCTCGGTCAGCGACACGCCCTTCACGGTGCCCCCACCGACCTGGTACGGCGGCAGCTCGGCCAGCAGGTCGCGACGGCCGTACAGCACGCCGACGCCCATCGGGCCGTAGACCTTGTGCCCGGAGAAGCAGTAGAAGTCGGCGTCGAGCGCCCGGACGTCGACCTGCCGGTGCGGCACCGCCTGCGCGCCGTCGACCACCACCGGCACGCCGTGCCGGTGCGCCTGCGCGATCATCTCGCGGACCGGGTTGACGGTGCCGAGCACGTTGGACACGTGCGCGATCGCGGCCAGCCGCACCCGGGGGCCGAGCGCGGCGGCGAAGACGTCGGCGGAGACCCGGCCGTCGGCGTCGACCGGTACGGCGACCAGCTCGGCGCCGGTCTGCTCGGCCAGCCGCCGCCAGGGCAGCAGGTTGGAGTTGTGTTCCATCCCGGTGACCAGCATCCGGTCGCCGGGGCCGACGAGACGCCGGCCCAGGGTGGCGGCGAGCAGGTTCACCGCGTGCGTGGTGCCGGAGGTGAAGAGCACCTCGTCGGGGTGCTCGGCGTCGATCGCCCGGCGCACCGTCTCCCGGGCGGCCTCGAACCGCTCGGTCGAGGTCTGGCTGAGCCGGTAGTAGCCACGGCCGACGTTGCTGTTGGCGGTGGTGTAGTAGTCGGTCACGGCGGCCAGGACGGCGGCCGGCTTCTGGGTGGTGGCGGCGTTGTCGAGGTAGGCCAGCCCGGTCCCCTCGGGGCTGCCGAAGAAGGGGAAGTCGTCGCGGACGGTCGTCGGGAGCGTCCGCCGATCGACGTCGCCCTGCCAGGTGGTGCCGGTCATGATGTCTCCCGTCCGTCGAACAGGGTGCGGAACTCTTCGAACAGGCGCTGGTCGAGCCGGGTGACCTTCTGCTCGGGGTAGGGCCGGTGTCGCGCCGGAAGGTAGCCGGGGTCGTCCGGGCGGCGGGGCCGGCCGTCGGGACGCAGCAGGTGCGGGCCGTAGAAGAACCAGCAGATCTGCCCGATCTGCTCGGTGAACAGCACCGGGTGCACCTCGGGCGGGTACATCCGCAGGTGGCACCAGGTGGCGCGGAACTCGCCGCGCGGGCCGAAGCCGGCGCCGAGCAGCACGTGCCCGAACAGGTCGTGCACGGCGCGGAAGACGTCGTTGTGGCGGAACACCACCCCGTTGACGGTGACCGGGCTGGGCTCGCGCAGCGGGTGCGGGTCGGTGGCCGGCCCGGGACCGTGACCGTCGCGGGTGAGGTAGACCGCCAGGGTGCCGGTGCGTCCGACCCGCTCGCGCAGGTCCGCCGAGTCCGCGTACGGCTGGCCCGGCCCCTGCCACGGCACGACGCGGATGCCGGCGCGGACCGCCGCGTGGTACTGCGCGAGGTTCTCCGCCGCGAACCGGCGGTAGCCGGCGAGGGTGGCCCGGTCCGGTGGCCCGGTGGCCCGGTCGTACGCGGCGGCGATCCGCACGCCGAGGTCCTCGCAGGCCGGGGCGGGCGGGTCGGCGAGGTCGGGCACCGGGGCGCCGGGGTCCGGCAGCCACGGCCGGTCGGCCAGGTAGCGCGCGGCGACGGCGGCCAGCCGGCGCACCGTGTCCGACTCGCGCTCCGCCATCGTCGCCCCCGGAGGATGTTCGCAGCCGACGTCACGGTGGCCGCGACCCGCGCGGCCGGCCCGGCCGGGGCCGGACGACCCGGACGCCGGCTGGCCGGCACCATCGACGCCGATACTACCTTTTCCTCAAGCTGATAACGAGACCGTGATCGATGCCGGATTCTCGTCTCGGGCCATCATCCCTGGTCGACGCGATGCTGCCGGCGAGGCAACGGAGCAGCCCGGGAGAAGGCACTGCACAATCCACCACCACGGACGCCGCACGGTCCGACGCATGGGCAGAGCCCATGGGCGCGGCCGACGCCCGGCAGACGCGCGGCCGGCGCGCGGCCGACGCGCGGGCGGGGCGCGGGCGGGGCGCGGCAGGCACGCGTGGCGGGACGCGCGGGCGGGGCAGGGCTCGCGGGCAGGCGCGGCGGCTCAGCCGCGCGGGGTCGCCCTCGGGCGGACGCCGGCGGTCATCGCGCCCGTCTCCAGGCCGAGCAGCTCGCAGCAGCGCAGCACCGCCTCGGTGTCGCCCTCCAGCTTGAGCCGGCCCTGGATCATCGCCAGCAGCGGCGTCAGCCGACCGGAGCCGATCTGCACGAACGTCGCCGCGTCGGTGGTCGCGATCATCGTCGGGTGCTCCGCCTCGCCCCGCACCGGGCGGGCCACCCCGTCGCGGACCTGGAGGTGGAACGCCTCGTCGTCGACCCGGAACTGGTAGTCCTCGTCGAGGTCGGACGCCTGGTCCGGGCGGATCATCGCCTCGACGGCGAGGAACCCCCAGTGCGGCCGTACGGTGTCCTCCGCGGAGAGGTCGCCGACGAACTCCATCCCCCAGTGCGCCAGCCCGAGCACCATCGGGCGCAGCTGCTGGCCCACCTCGGTCAGCTCGTACGCCAACCGGGAACCGGTGCCGCGCAGGTCGGTCTGCCGGACCACGCCCTTCTCGGTGAGGAAGCGCAGCCGCTCGGCGAGCAGGTTGGTGCCGACGCCCGGCAGGTCGGCGAGCAGCTCGCCGTAGCGCCGGGGACCCATCAGCAGCTCCCGGACGATCAGCAGGGTCCACCGCTCGCCGAGCACGTCGAGCGCGCTGGCGAGACCGCAGTACTGGTGGTAGGCGCGCTTGCCGCCGGCCGAGGAGGTCTCCACCTCACTACTGTATCGGATAGCGTGACCGTCCGCATCGACCGAAAGTCACGCTTCGTCACCGACCGGTTATCCCATCTTGCGCTGGCCGAACAGCCCCTTCATCAGCACCGGCTTGGCGACCTCCTGGAAGTCCATCGCCGGGTCGAGTTCCCGCACGGTGCCCTCGATGACGAGCAGTGACAGCAGCGGGAAGATCAGCTCCGGTGCCGCGTGCACACCGTAGCGACGTTGCAGGTCGAACATCTCGCCGGCGAAGGCGATCAGGCTGAACTCCCGGGCCGGCAACCCGTGGCTGCGCTCGACCAGGTCGGCCATCCGGGTCAGGAAACCCGGCACGTCGGCGTCCGCCCGCAGCCCGGTGCCGCTGCGCACCACGATCTCGGCGCAGTACGACCCCCGGCCGATCGACATGTTCATGAAGAACTCGGCGAAGAGCCGGCGCAGCTCCTCGGTGAGCTGGACGCTGAACCCGGCGTCGAGGACCACCACCTGCCCGCGCCGGGTGAAGTAGAGGTTGCCCGGGTGCATGTCGCAGTGCACGAAGCCGTCGACGAAGAGCATGTGGTAGATCGCGGTGAGCCCGGACGAGGCGAACCGCCGTTGCAGGGCGGGCGGGCAGCCGCGGGCGGTCCCGGTGTCCAGGTCGGGGATGTACTCCATCACGATGCAGCGCGGACGGCAGGCCGCGTCGTACACCTTGGGCACCCAGACCCGGGGCACGGCGGCCAGGTTGACCCGCAGCCGGGACAGGTTGGCCGCCTCGCGGGTGAAGTCGAGCTGTCCGAGCACCGCCTCCGACATGTGCGCCATCACCTCGGTGACCGGTACGTCCCGGAAGACCGGCAGCCGGGCCATCAGCGCGGCGCCGGCCCGCATCAGCGTGAGGTCGAGGGTCATCAGCCGCTCGACCCCCGGGCGGCGCAGCTTCACCGCCACCTCCTCGCCGGTGCGCAGCCGGCCCCGGTAGACGCAGGCCACGCTGCCGCTGGCCACCGGCACCGGGTCCAGCTGCGCGAACAGGTCCGGCGCCTCGACGCCGTACGCCTCGCGCAGCGCGCGCCGGGTGCCGGTCCGGTCCAGCGGCGCCACCGCGTCCTGCAGCACCGCCAGCTCGTCGCAGAACGCCGGCGGCAGCAGGTCGCGTCGGGTGCCGAGCACCTGCCCCGCCTTGACGAAGGTCGAGCCCAGCCGGGTCAGCAGCACCGTGCAGCGCCGGTAGACGTGCCGGCGCCCCGCCTCCCGGCCGCGCAGCACCGCCAGCGCCGCGCCGCCCAGCAGGGCGGGCAGCAGGAGCGCGAGGCTGAGCGTCACCGTCCAGACCGCCCGGGCGGCCAGCGCGGGCCTGCCGACCACGGCCGCTCACCCCCTCACGATGCCGGGCACCTCGATGGCGCGCAGCTGCAACGTGCCGTGGTCGCAGTACCAGATCCGGCTGCCGTCCCAGGTGACCCCGGTCGGGTTGCCGGCCACCGAGTACGCGGCCACGTCACGGCGTTCGTCCAGGTCGTACACGTTGATCGTGGCGTTGGCGTAGTCGGCGTAGACCAGGAAGCTGTCCGAGACGGTCAGGCCGGCCGGGGCGTACCGGATCGGGAAGGTGTCGATCAGGCCCATCCCGCGCGGGTCGCGCAGCTCGACCAGCCGCAGGTCCTCGTAGCCGAGCCAGAGCCCGTGCCGGGTGGCCTCCAGCCCGCGCAGCACGTTGCCGGGGCGTGGGTTGGGCAGCTCGGTGACCTCCTCGCCGGTGGCCGGGTTGAGCCCACGCAGGCAGCGCTGCGAGCCGCAGACCTGGAGCAGGTAGCCGTCCAGGGTGGTCAGGTCGGTGCAGACCTCGGGACAGGGGATCCGGTGCTCGACCTGCCCGGTGTGCGGGTCCAGCGCCATGATCTGGTTGGACACCGCCTCGGAGAACCAGAGGAACTCACCGAACCAGGTGAGCCCGCAGAGCTTGAAGGCGCGCACCGGGATGTCCCGGACCGTGCCGGCCGCGAACGGCATCACGACCTCCCCGCGCGGACGATGCCGCAGTCCAGCCGCCAGTCCGTGGCCAGGCGCACCCCGGTGCCGTGCCGGGGCCGGCGCAGGTCGACCCGCAGCTCGTCGCCCTCGGCCACCCGGGTGTGCCGCAGCGGCCAGATCCACACCGCCCAGTTGCAGCCCGGGTACGAGGGGAAGTTGGACAGCTCGACGCCGTCGGCCATCTCCGCGGTGAAGTAGCCCATGACCGCGTGCAGGGTGCCGGGTCGGACGATCCGCAGCCGCTGGCTGGGCCTGGATCGCGCGGAGCCGGCCCGGCCCAGCAGGGAGTCGGCGACCGGCTCGGGCTCGCTGAGCAGTCGCGGTGTGCGCTGGAAGAAGTGCAGGTGGGCCTGGGGCTCGACCAGTTCCTGCACGACGTCGAGGCGGTGACCGAGGAAGTCGGGGCCCCACAGTCCCCAGCCCTCGGCGTCGAACTCGATCGCCGCCAACCGGGTGACCAGCCGCCGGGGCACCACCCGACCGCCGGGGCGCAGCACCCGACGGGCGACCACGCCGAGCACCTCGGTCATCTCCTCCTCCGGCCCGAGGTTGCCCATCATCTCGGAGACCAGGACGTCGGCGCGGCGCGGCAGGCGCAGGGTGCGCGCGTCGGCCACGACCAGGGTCAGCCGGTCCTTGAGGTCGTTGGCGGCGATGATCCGGGCGGCCACCTCGGCCATCCGGGGGTCGGCCTCGACCGCGTACACGTGCTCGGCGCCGTGCCGCAGGGCGAGCAGGGAGAGCACGAGGGTGCCGGCGCCGATGTCGACCACCACGTCCCCCGGGTCGATCGCCTGTTCCAGCGCGCGGTCGTAGGCGCGCAACCGGGGGCCGTCGGCGAGCATCGTCTGGTGCATGAGGAGCAGGCGCTGGTCCACAGTGTCCTCCTCTGTCGCGGTGCATCCCTCCCGGGGCCGAGGGGACCCGCCCCGGGAGGGATGCCGTCCGGACACCGGCGCTATCGGATTTTCTAGTCAACCCGTGAGCCGGGAGGCCGTCAAGAGGTTCAGATGTTGACGGCCGCGTGCTCACCGACGTAGGCGTCGCGCATCACCAGGTTGACCCCGGTGAGGCGGGCCTTGGGCTCGTCGGCGGTGGTGACCAGCGCGGTGTCGCCACCGTCGAGCTTCAGCTCGGTGCCGGTCGCCTCCATGTCGCGCAGCTTGCCGTTGATGTGCACGGCGTTCGTCGCGTACAGCGTCTGGTGCGGCGTGACCAGCTCGAACTCCGCGTCGATGTGCAGCTCGCTGGGGAACGCGACCCGGCTCAGGCTGTCCTCGTGCCCCTCGCCGAGCGTGCCACCGGAGACCCGCGGCCAGCTGGCCCGCAGCATGACCCGGCCACCCAGCTCGGCGCAGTGCCCGACGACGGCCACCCGGGCGAGCTGGGCGAGGACACCGGGGCCCTCGTCGTGCTTGTCCGGGCCGAACAGCAGCACCTCGGCCCCGCCGGCCTTCCGGTAGTCACCGAAGAGGTCGACCTGGACCGTGCGCCCGCCGACCTCGACCTCGATCTGCCCCTCCATCGAGGTCTGCATGATCATGGACGGGTCGACCAGCATCGACATGCAGGGCCCGGCGCTCGGCGCGAAGAACAGGTTGGGCGTGATGCCCACCGGCTGGTTCTCGTCGTTCGCCGGGTACCACGCCTCGGGCAGCGTGGTCCCCTTGACCACGTTCGGGGCCTGGGCGACCTCGAACGGACCGTCACCGCGCGGCTTGCCCAGGTACGGGCCGGTGAGCGGCTTCTTGAACGGCGGGACGTTGTCCACCACGCCGTAGATGTCGATGACGTTGCGGTGAGCCAGCCGCAGCGTGCTCGACTCGAGGATGCCGAAGCGGCGGATGTAGAACTCGGCCGGGAAGTTCTTGCCCGGCACGATCTGCTTCACGTGGCCGCTGTTGGGCAGGAAGGGGTTCGACAGCACCTGGATGCGGTCGTCCAGCTCGTAGCTGAAGCCCTTGATGCCGACCTCCGGAGCGCTGATCAGCTCGGTGTCGAACTGGGCGTAGCCCTTCTCGTCCACCCGGTGCTCGAAGCCGGGCATCGGCCACTTGTTCAGCTGCACGAAGCCCGACAGGTTGATCGTCTCGCGTCGACCCGAGTAGTAGTCCTCACCGAAGACCACCGTCGCGGCCGCGAGGATGTGCGGCCTGATCGGCTTCGGCTCCAGGTTCAACGACTCGTAGGTCTCCCGTACTCCACTCACCCTGACACCTCCGTAGGGCGTGACCGGTCACCGGGAGCAACCTGTCCCGGCCGGGGGGTCCGAGAACCGGACCCGCGTCAGAAAGCTATATGTTTTGATAGTGGAGTGTCAATCGTCGGTCACCGATATCTCACGCGCGGTCACCGCCACCCCCGGCCCACCCTGGGGCGCGGGAGATCGACGGTGGGCAGGCGATGGGACGGCCCGACCACCTGCCGGGACGGCGGCCGGGTGAAGGTGGCGCGGGCTCAGCCGAGTTCGGCGCCGAGCGTCTCGGCGGCCAGCAGCTCCATGGCGAGCCGGCGCAGCACCGTGAGGCAGCGGTGCCGGCCGGGCGTGCCCCGCTCCGGCAGCAGCAGCGACTTCTCCTGGAGCCGGGCCAGCACCCGGGCGACCTCGGCGGCGTCGCCGACATCCGGGCCGGCCAGCCGGGTCGCCGCGGCGAGGTCGAACACCGGCGGCAGCGCGGCGATCCGGGCGAACAGCCAGCGCTCGGCGGGAGTGAGGGTGTGCACGCTGCGGTCCAGCACGGCCCGCAGGGAGGGCAACTCCTCCTTCCCCGGCGGCCGGAACTGCGCGAGCGGCTCCTCGAAGCGGCTGAGCACCCCGTCGAGGGACTCCTCGCCCAGGTACGCCGCCGCGTATCCCAGGACGAGGGGCAGCCCGTCGGCGCGGCGGCAGATCCGCTCGACCAGCGCGACGTTGTCCGCGTCCAGCCGGAAGCCGGGTCGGGCGCGGGCCGCGTACCGGGCGAACAGGGCGACGGCCGGCGTCGGGGCCGGGCCGGCGTCCGGCGCGCCGTCGGGCAGGGCGAGCGGCCACAGCCGCCGGACCACCTCGTACGGCAGGTTGAGCGGCTCCCGGGAGGCCACCAGCACCGCCATCCGGTTCTCGCCACGCAGCAGGGTGTCGGTCAGCAGGGCACACGCGTCGATCAGGTGCTCGGCGTTGTCGAGCACCACCAGCATCCGCCGGACCTCGAAGGCCGACCGGTCCGCCGCCGGCCCGCCGAGCAGGTCGATCATCCGGGCCCGCAGCTGGGCCCGGTCCGCCACCCCGGTGACGTCCACGGTGACCGCACCGTCGACGAACCGGTCGGCGAGCCGCGCCGCCACCGCGCGGACCAGCGCGGACTTGCCACAGCCCGGCGGACCGACGACGGTGACCAGCCGGTGCGCCCGCACCAGCGACGCCACCGTCCGGACGTCCTCGTCCCGGTGCAGCAGGTCACCGGGCCACGGTGGGGTGCCCGTCGCCCCGGCCGGCGCATCGGCGGCCGGGCCGAGCTGGCGTGGCGGAACCCAGCGGGACTCGACCAGCCGCCGGTGCACCGCCTGCAGCGCCGGCCCGGGCTCCACCCCGAGCTCCCGGCGCAACAGGTCGCGGACGGTGGCGAAGCGGCTCAGCGCCAGCGAGCGCTGGCCGGTGCGCTCCAGCACCGACAGGTAGTGGGCCTGCACCTGCTCGTCGAGGGGCTCCCGGGCGGCGAGCCGGCCGGCCAGGTCGCGGACCTCGACCGGTCGCCCCGTGCGCAGGCCCAGCAGGACATAGTCCCGCGCGGCGTCGGACCAGCTCAACCGCAGCGCCTCCACCTCGACCGACTGCCGCAGCAGCGCGGTCAGCTCGGTCAGCGCCGGATCGCGCCAGAGGTGCAGCGCGTGCCGGAACAGTCGCAACGCCCGTTGCGGCTGCCCCTCGGCCATCCGCTGGCGGGCCCGCCCGACCAGGTCGTGGAAGACCGCGAGGTCGACCGCGTGCGGGTCGACCCGCAGCGCGTACCCGGTCGGGGTGGAGGCGATGACGTTGGTCCGGGCCCGGGGCGGCATCTCCGGTTCGAGGAGCTGACGGAGCCGGGCGATGTACGTGTGCACCAACTGCCGGGCCCGGGCCGGGGTGCGCTCACCCCAGACCGCCTCCTGCAACTCGCCGACGGCGACGCCGTGCCCGGGCTGGAGCGCGAGCGCCGCGAAGACCGCCTTCTGCTTGGTCGGCCCCAGGTCGATCGGGGTGTTGTCGCGGCTCACCTGGAGCGGACCGAGGATCTGCAGACGCAACACCGAACCCGCCACCAGGGACCGCCCATTCCCGCCGACTTTCCGAGCCAGTACCGATCGTAATAATGCCACTACTCAGCGGTTCGATGGTCGGTAGACATCGATGACACGAAATTCGTCGCGCGGCCCCGACGGGCCACCCGGCCACCTCCGGCCACCCGTCGGCGGGACGCCACAGCGGCGGGCGGATCAGTTACTATCGAAAGATATAGTCATCGCGTCGACTGGTAGCGGGTGGTCCCCATGTTCGAGCGGTTCACCGACCGAGCGCGACGGGTTGTCGTCCTGGCCCAGGAAGAGGCCCGGATGCTCAACCACAACTACATCGGTACGGAGCACATCCTGCTGGGCCTGATCCATGAGGGTGAGGGTGTCGCGGCGAAGGCTCTGGAGAGTCTGGGTATCTCGCTGGAGGGTGTGCGTCAGCAGGTCGAGGAGATCATCGGTCAGGGCCAGCAGGCGCCGAGCGGGCACATTCCGTTCACGCCGCGGGCGAAGAAGGTGTTGGAGCTGTCGCTGCGTGAGGCGTTGCAGCTCGGGCACAACTACATCGGTACGGAGCACATCCTGCTCGGGTTGATCCGTGAGGGTGAGGGCGTTGCCGCGCAGGTGCTGGTGAAGCTGGGCGCGGACCTGAACCGGGTGCGTCAGCAGGTGATCCAGTTGCTGTCGGGCTACCAGGGCAAGGAGCCGGCCGCGGCGGGTGCCGCGCCGGGTGAGGCCGCGCCGTCGACCAGCCTGGTGCTGGACCAGTTCGGCCGTAACCTGACCCAGGCGGCCCGGGAGGGCAAGCTCGACCCGGTCATCGGGCGCGAGAAGGAAATCGAGCGGGTCATGCAGGTGCTGTCGCGCCGGACGAAGAACAACCCGGTGTTGATCGGCGAGCCGGGCGTCGGCAAGACCGCCGTGGTGGAGGGGCTGTCTCAGAAGATCATCAAGGGTGAGGTGCCCGAGACGCTCAAGGACAAGCAGCTCTACACCCTTGACCTGGGTGCGCTGGTCGCGGGTTCGCGGTATCGGGGTGACTTCGAGGAGCGCTTGAAGAAGGTGCTCAAGGAGATCCGTACCCGCGGTGACATCATCCTGTTCATCGACGAGATCCACACTCTGGTGGGTGCGGGTGCGGCCGAGGGCGCGATCGACGCGGCGAGCATTTTGAAGCCGATGCTGGCGCGGGGTGAGTTGCAGACCATCGGCGCGACCACGCTGGATGAGTACCGCAAGCACCTGGAGAAGGACGCGGCGTTGGAGCGTCGTTTCCAGCCGATCCAGGTGGGTGAGCCGTCGCTGGCGCACACCATCGAGATTTTGAAGGGTCTGCGCGACCGTTACGAGGCGCACCACCGGGTGAGCATCACCGACGCGGCTCTTGTCGCGGCGGCGACGCTGGCCGATCGGTACATCTCGGATCGGTTCCTGCCGGACAAGGCGATCGACCTGATCGACGAGGCCGGTGCGCGGATGCGGATCCGTCGGATGACCGCGCCGCCGGACCTGCGTGACTTCGACGAGCGCATCGCGCAGGTGCGTCGTGACAAGGAGTCCGCGATCGACGCGCAGGACTTCGAGCGGGCCGCGCAGCTGCGTGACAAGGAGAAGCAGCTGCTGGGTCAGAAGGCGCAGCGGGAGAAGGAGTGGAAGGCCGGTGACCTGGACGTCGTGTCCGAGGTCGACGACGAGCAGATCGCCGAGGTGCTCGGCAACTGGACCGGTATTCCGGTCTACAAGTTGACCGAGGAGGAGACGTCGCGGCTGCTGCGCATGGAGGACGAGCTGCACAAGCGCGTCATCGGCCAGGAGGACGCGGTCAAGGCGGTCTCGAAGGCGATCCGTCGGACCCGGGCGGGCCTGAAGGACCCGAAGCGTCCGTCGGGGTCGTTCATCTTCGCCGGCCCGTCGGGTGTGGGTAAGACCGAGCTGTCCAAGGCCCTCGCCGAGTTCCTCTTCGGTTCCGAGGACGCGCTGATCCAGCTGGACATGTCCGAGTTCCACGACCGGTACACGGTGTCGCGGCTGGTGGGTGCCCCTCCCGGCTACGTCGGCTACGACGAGGGCGGGCAGCTGACCGAGAAGGTCCGTCGCCGGCCGTTCAGCGTGGTGTTGTTCGACGAGATCGAGAAGGCCCACCCGGACGTGTTCAACACGCTGCTGCAGATCCTGGAGGACGGCCGCCTCACCGACGGTCAGGGCCGGATCGTGGACTTCAAGAACACGGTCATCATCCTGACCACCAACCTCGGCACCCGCGACGTCGCCAAGGCCGTGTCCCTCGGGTTCCAGGCCTCCGAGGACTCCGAGTCGAACTACGACCGGATGAAGCAGAAGGTCAACGACGAACTCAAGCAGCACTTCCGGCCCGAGTTCCTCAACCGCATCGATGACACCATCGTGTTCCACCAGCTGCGCCAGAACGAGATCCTCCAGATCGTCGACATCATGATCGCCCGGATCGAGACGCAGCTGCGTAACAAGGACATGGGCCTGGAGTTGACCGACAACGCCAAGAAGTACCTGGCGAAGAAGGGCTTCGACCCCGTCCTCGGCGCACGACCCCTGCGGCGCACCATCCAACGCGACATCGAGGACAACCTGTCCGAACGGATCCTGTTCAACGAACTGACCCCCGGACAGATCGTCGTGGTCGACTGCGAAGGCGACCCCGAGGACATCGACAAGTCCAAACTCGTCTTCCGCGGCTCCGACCGACCCGCCGACGTGCCCGACGCGGTCCCCGCCGACCTCGGCGGCACCGCCGACGACGCCGCGTGACCAGCACACCCGAACAAGGCCGACGGCCCCGGCGGACAACAGCCTCCCGGGGCCGTCGCCGTTTCCCACTCCCGCCACAGGCCCCAGGGGACACGACTCCTTGAGAGCGTCATGCCTGAGGGGCATGAATATGCCTCAGAGGCATGACGCTCTCGACTGATGCGGCCCGGTCTGCCTCGCGATCCCCGATCCGAACCCGCGTGCCGGGTCGCCGGCCAGGCAGCCGCGCGGGCAGGTAGGGCGGGCGGGACGGCTCAGGACAGGGCGGCGAAGGCCGACCGGCCGACGCGGGCCAGGTGTGCGCGGGTCGGCTCGTCGCAGAGCGCGCCGGCCAGACCGGCGGCGTACGCGTCGGCGGCGCCCACCCCCAGCCGGGCGGCGAGGGCGTACTCACGGGAGAGGTCGGTACCGAACATCGCCGGGTCGTCGGTGCCGATGCTGCACGCCACGCCGGCCGCGCGCAGCACCGGCAGCGGGTGCGAGTCGAGGGTCCGCACCACCCGGGTACGCAGGTTGGAGGTCGGGCAGACGTCCAGCACCACACCCCGGTCGACCAGCTCCGCCGCCACCCCGGGATCGTCGGCGGCCCGTACGCCGTGCCGCAGGCGCACCGGGTCGTACCGCAGCGCCTCGCGTACCGAGGCCACCCCGGTCACCTCCCCGGCGTGCGGAACGAAGCCCAGCCCACCGTCGCGGGCGACGGCGATCGCGCGGGCGTACCGGGCCAGGCCGGCCGCGGCCTCCCGGCCCCCGATGCCGAAGCCGACCACCCCTCGGTCCCGGTACCGGACCGCCTGCCGGGCGCACTCCTGCGCCAGCGCCGGGTCGAGTTCGCGGTCGATGTCAGGGGTGAGGCGGACCACCACCCCGTGCCGCTCGTACGCCTCCACCGCCCCGTCGGCGTAGCCGCCGAAGATGTCCGCCCAGCGCACGCCGCGGCGCACCCGCTCGGCCGGGGAGAAGATGCCCTCCAGGTAGACCGCGCCGTGCCGGGCGGCCTCGGCCGCGTAGTCCACCACCACCTGCCGGAAGTCCCGGTACCCGCGCAGGCAGTTGGTGGTGGCGATCCAGACCTCGATGAAGTGGGCGAAGTCGACGAACCGGTAGTGCCGCGCCAGTTCGGCCTCGGTCCGGGCCGGCAGGGGTGCGCCGTTGCGGCGGGCGATCGCCAGCAGGGTGCGGGGCCGGACGGTGCCCTCCAGGTGCACGTGCAGTTCGATCTTCGGCGCCGGCCTCACGCCGAGACCGGCACGTGCGCCCGCCGGCTCGGGGTCGGGGTGCCGACCAGGCCGGCGACCAGTCGTACCGGCTCGACCGAGAGCACCGGCGGGTCGGTGGGCTGCGGCGGGCGCAGCCGTACCGGCACCCGGTGCGGCTCAGACGGCGGATCCGGCACCGAGAACTCCGCCTGTCCGACCAGGTAGCTCTCCGGAACCTGGTCGACCAGGGCCGCCGAGGCGGTCCACCGGCTCTTCAGCAGCAGCATCCGGGCCCGGTACCGGCCGGGCGGCAGCCCCGCCGGCAGGCGTACGGGGCCGACCCCGACCACCGCCGTCCAGCGCGACGGCTCGGCCTCGACGTCGGCCGGCGCCACTCCCACCAGGACGGTGCCGGCCGGATCCGACAGCCCGGCCCGCACCACCGGGGTCAGCGCCGTCCCGGCGTCGTCGTCGACGGCGCGGGGCCGGGGCGCCGGCTGGATCAGCCAGCCGAGCAGCGTGCGCACCTGGCGGCGGAACTGCTCCGGTGGCACCCCCACGAGGCGGGTGAACTGGGTGGTGAAGCTGCCCACGCTGGTGTACCCGACCCGGCCGCTGATCGCCCCGACGGTGAGCCGGGAGTGCAGCAGCAGCCGCCGGGCCTGGGCCATCCGCAGCGCCGCGACGAAACGCGCCGGTGTCTCACCGGTGACGGTGCGGAAGACCCGATGGAAATGGAAGGGGCTGAACAGCGCGGTACGCGCCAGTTCGGCCAGTGGCAGGGCACCGCTCAGATCACCACGCATTCGTTCGATGGACCGGATCACCGCCAGGTGATGGCGATACCCGCACGGTCGTTCCACGGCAGAAGACATTGTTGCTCCCCCAGGTCCGGCGTCTCGCCGACGAAAACCGTCCCGTAGTCTCCGGCCGCCTCCTTGAAAAAATCTTGATTTTCATATAGCGCATCTTCGATCACTGTCGAGCTGCGGTCTCCGCCGGCGACCCTTCGCACCGGAGTCGCTGGTCAGCCGGAAGCGCGGGCGATCGCCGCGCGCGGCGACGGCGAGCCGGGCGGACCGGACGGCCGGGCCGTGAATGCCGTCCGGGCGACAGAGAGCAAGGTGCGAGAAGACAGCATCTCCACCGTCCGCAATCATGGTCCAGTGCCCGGGCCGAGACGCCGGACAACGGGCCGCACCGGCCGTGAGCAATTGCCGGTCATCAATTTCGCGGCCCTCTCCTAACTGTCGGGAGGATTCATGTCCGCTCCGTGGTTGGCGCTGCGACGCCGCCTGCTGACCCCCTCTCCGAAACAGACCGAGCTGCGCCGGCGCGGATTCCGGGTCACCGACGACACCGCGCGGATCGCGCTGGAATCCGCCGGTCGCAGCTTCGTCACGGGTTTCGGGCACGCGGCCGGCTCCGCCTCGCCGCCGGCCGCCGAACGGCTGCTGGAGACGGTGGACGCGCCGCTGCGGGGCTTCGCCTACGAGGGCGCGGCGATGGCGTACGCGCTGATGGCCGGACTCGGTCTCGGCGACCGCACCGGCGAGTTCCTGGCCGGCGGCGGGCAGCGGCACCTGTACATGGCGCACGTCGGGGCCGGTTGGGCGCTCGCCCGGCTGCCCCGCCTGCGCTGGCGACGGGTGCTGCCCACCGACCCGCTGCTGCGTTGGCTCGCCCTGGACGGGTACGGCTTCCACCAGGCCTACTTCCGCACCGACCGGTACGTGCGCCGGCAGCACCGCGACCCGGCCCCGAGTTGGCCCTCCGAGCTGCGCGGCTACGCCGGGCACGCGGTCGACCAGGGCATCGGCCGCGCGCTCTGGTTCGTCGGCGGGGCCGACGTGGCCTACGTGGCGCGGACGGTGCACGGCTTCGCGCCGCAGCGGCACGGCGACCTGTTCAGCGGGGTGGGTCTGGCGGCCACCTACGCCGGCGGGGTCGCCGACGACGAACTGGCCACGCTGGCCCGGCTCGCCGGGCCGCACCGGGCCGCGCTGGCGCAGGGGTCGGCGTTCGCCGCCAAGGCCCGGCTCCGCGCCGGGCTGGCCACCGCACACACCGCGCGGGCCACCGCGGCGCTCTGCGCGGCCACACCCGAGCAGGCCGCCACGATGACCGACGACGCGCTGCGGGACCTCCCGCCCGACGCCGACGGTCTGCCCGCGTACGCGGTCTGGCGTCGGCGCATCGCCGACGAGTTCACACTCCTGGGGAGGTGCTGACCGGTGACCCGGATCGGACACTGGGCGCGACGGCAGGCGGCCGGGCTGGTCGCCCTCGTGCTCATCGTCGGCATGTTCGTGGTCGCGCACACGCCACAGGCGTCGGGCGCGCAGCGGCGGGCGATGGCCGAGGCGTACCGTTTCACGCCGTTCTCCGTCGGGCTGCCCGGCGGCTACCCGCAACAGACCATCCGGCACGTCAACCGGGACTACCGGCGCATCGCGGCCTGGATCAGCTCCGTCGGGGCCGGGGTGGCGATGAACGACCTCGACGGCGACGGGCTGGCCAACGACCTGTGCCTCACCGATCCGCGCATCGACCGGGTGGTGGTCACCCCGACGCCCGGCGCCGGCGCCGACCGGTACGCCCCGTTCGCGCTGGATCCCGCCCCGCTGCCGATGAACGGGCACATCGCCCCGATGGGCTGCGTCCCCGGCGACTTCGACGAGGACGGCCGGATCGACCTGCTGGTGTACTGGTGGGGCCGCTCCCCGGTGCTCTTCCTGGCCCGTCCCGACCAGGCGCGGCCCAGCGCCACGGCGTACCGGCCGGTGGAGGTGGTGCCGGCCCGTACCGACGCCGCCGGCGGGTACGCCGGGGTCGAGTGGAACACCAACACGGTGACCACGGCCGACTTCGACGGCGACGGGCACCTGGACATCTTCGTCGGCAACTACTTCCCCGACGGGCCGGTGCTGGACGACACCGTCAGCGGCGGCGTCAGCATGAACCGGTCGATGTCCTGGGCCACCAACGGGGGCCTGGACCACCTGCTGCGCTTCACCGGCGCCGGGCCGGACGGGACCCCCGCCTTCGCCGACGTGCCCGGCGTGTTCAGCCGGGGCGTCTCCGCCGGCTGGGCGCTCGCCGCCAGCGCCCAGGACGTCGACGGCGACCAGTTGCCCGAGCTGTACGTGGCCAACGACTTCGGCCCGGACCGGCTGCTGCACAACCGGTCCACCCCCGGGCACGTCCGGCTGGCCCTGGTGGAGGGCGAGGAGAGCCGGGCGTTCGTGCCGAAGTCCAAGCGGCTCGGGCACGACTCGTTCAAGGGGATGGGCGTCGACTTCGGCGACCTCGACCAGGACGGCCTGTACGACCTGTACGTCGGCAACATCACCACCTCCTTCGGCATCCAGGAGAGCAACTTCGCCTTCGTCAACACCGCCCGCGACGCCGCCGACCTGCGCCGCCAGCTGAACGCCGGGTCCGCGCCGTGGCACGACCGCAGCTCCGCGCTGAACCTGGCGTGGAGCGGGTGGAGCTGGGACGTCAAGATCGCCGACTTCACCAACCGGGGCGTGCCGGACATCGTGCAGACCAGCGGCTTCGTCAAGGGCACGGTCAACCGGTGGGCCCAGTTGCAGGAGCTGGCCACCGCCAACGACACCCTGCTGGAGCACCCGGCCTGGTGGCCGCACGTGGAGGCCGGCGACGACATCGCCGGTGGCCAGCACCTGCGCTTCCACGTCCGGGGCCCCGACGGCCGCTACGTCGATCTCAGCCCGGAGCTGGGGATGGCCGTGCCGGTGCCGACCCGCGGCATCGCGGTCGGCGACGCCGACGGTGACGGCCGACTGGACCTGGTGGTCGCCCGGCAGTGGGACGCACCGGTCTTCTACCACAACGACAGCCCCGGCACCGGCGCGCAGCTGAGCCTGCGCCTGATGCACGAGGGCAGCGCCGGCGGGACCGGCCGGCCCGGCTCCCCCGTCGTCGGCGCGTCGGTCACGGTCACCACCCCGGACGGCCGGACGGTGCTCGCCCGCGTCGACGGCGGCGGCGGGCACTCCGGGCGACGCAGCTTCGAGGCGGTGGCCGGGCTGGGCCGGGTCACCGGTCCGGTCCGGGTCCGCGTCGACTGGCGGGACCGCACCGGCACCCCGCACCAGCAGGAGCTCCAGCTCGCCCCGGGTCGGCACACGCTGACCCTCGGCACCCAGGCCAGGGAGGCGACCTCATGACCGGCAAGCCCGCCCGCGACCCCCGGGTCATCGCACTGCGCAACTTCGCCATCTCGATCACCGCGCTGAACGTGCTCGGCTACACCGTCCTCGGCTTCGAGCAGGCCCCGCTCTGGCCGGTGGCCGCCGTGCTGACCGCCTACCTCACCGAGCTGGTGCTGGAGGTCGTCGGCGCGCGGGCCGAGGAGCGGGCCCCGCGCTTCACCGGGCGGGGCGTACGCGGCGTCGTGGAGTTCCTCTACCCGGCGCACATCACCGCGCTGGCGGTGAACATGCTGCTCTACGTCAACGACCGGATCCTGGTGACGCTGTTCGGCGTGATCGTGGCGATCAGCGGCAAGTGGCTGCTGCGCGCGCCGGTCAACGGACGGCTGCGGCACTTCATGAACCCGTCGAACTTCGGCATCAGCGTGGTGCTGCTGCTCTTCCCCTGGGTCTCCATCGCCCCGCCGTACCAGTTCACCGAGTACCTGAGCGGCTGGACGGACTGGGTGCTGGTGGTGGTCATCGTCAGCCTGGGCACCCTGCTCAACGGCAAGCTCACCGGGCGGATGTGGCTGATCGGCAGCTGGCTGCTGGTCTTCGTCGCCCAGGCGGTCCTCCGCGGCCTGGTCCTGGACACCTCGATCCCGGCCGCGCTGGGCACCATGACCGGCGTCGCGTTCGTGCTGTTCACCAACTACATGGTCACCGACCCCGGCACCACCCCGTCCCGGCCCGCCTCGCAGGTCGCCTTCGGGGCCGGTGTCGCGGTGGTGTACGGGGTCCTGACCGGCGCGTCGGTGGTGTACGGGCTCTTCTTCGCCACCGCCATCGTCTGCCTGGTCCGGGGCGCGTTCCTGTGGTCGCTGCACCTGTCGCGCCGCGACCGCCAGGAGCGGGCCGTGTCGGCCGCCACCCGGACCGCCCCGCTGGTCGCGGAGGTGCCCACGCCGGCGTCGACCGACCGGGTGCCGCAGGGGGCGGCGGCCCGCGCCTGAGCACGCGCGCACCACACGTCGAGGAGGGCGCATGGACAACCTTGCCATCGTCGGGATGAGCTGCCGGTTCCCCGACGCGAAGTCACCGACCGAGCTGTGGGAGAACGCCGTCGCGGGCCGGCGGGCGTTCCGGCGGCTGCCCGCCGGCCGGTTGCGCCCCGAGGACTACTGGGACCCGGACCCCGCCGCGCCGGACCGGGCGTACGCCCGCACCGCGGCGGTCATCGAGGGGTACGCCTTCGACCGGCTGGCGTACCGGATCGCCGGCAGCACCTACCGGGCCACCGACCTGACCCACTGGCTGGCCCTGGACGTGGCCGCGCAGGCGCTGGCCGACGCGGGTTTCCCGGACGGGGCGGGGCTGCCGCGCGAGCGCACGGCGGTGGTGGTCGGCAACACGCTGACCGGTGAGTTCAGCCGCGCGAACGTGCTGCGGCTGCGCTGGCCGTACGTGCGCCGGGTGGTCGGCGCGGCGCTGCGCGAGCAGGGCTGGTCCACCGAGCGGCTCGGCGAGTTCCTGGACGGGCTGGAGGAGACGTACAAGGCGCCGTTCCCACCGGTCGACGAGGACACCCTGGCCGGGTCACTGGCGAACACCATCGCCGGGCGGATCTGCAACCACTTCGACCTGGGCGGCGGCGGGTACACGGTGGACGGCGCCTGCGCGTCGTCGCTGCTGTCGGTGGTGACCGCCTGCCGCAGCCTGGTCGACGGGGACGTCGACGTGGCGGTGGCCGGCGGCGTCGACCTGTCGATCGACCCGTTCGAGATCGTCGGCTTCGCCAAGGCCGGCGCGCTGGCGCGGCACGAGATGCGGGTGTACGACCGGGAGTCCAACGGGTTCTGGCCGGGCGAGGGCTGCGGCATGGTGGTGCTGATGCGCCGCCGCGACGCGGTGGCCGCCGGGAAGCGGATCTACGCCACCATCGCCGGCTGGGGCGTCTCCTCCGACGGCCGGGGCGGGATGACCCGGCCCGAGGTGACCGGCTACCGGCTGGCGCTGGACCGGGCGTACCGGCGGGCCGGTTTCGGCATCGACACGGTGCCGGTCTTCGAGGGGCACGGCACCGGCACCGCGGTCGGCGACGCCACCGAGCTGCGCGCCCTGGGCGCCGCCCGTCGCGACGCCGATCCGGCGGCCCGGCCGGCCGCGATCAGCTCGGTCAAGGCGCTGATCGGGCACACCAAGGCCGCCGCCGGGGTGGCCGGTCTGATCAAGGCGACCCTCGCGGTGCGGCACCGGGTGGTGCCGCCCACCGCCGGGTGCGTCTCCCCGCACCCCGGGTTCGACGGGGCGCCGCTGCGGATGGTGCCGGCCGCCGAGGCGTGGCCGGACGGGGCGACGCCGCGCGCCGGGGTGACCGCGATGGGCTTCGGCGGGATCAACACCCACCTGGTGCTGGAGGGCGAACCCGCCCCGGCGCCCCGGGCGGAGACCGAGCGGATCACCGTGCTGGGCCGCACCGCCCAGGACGCGGAGCTGCTGTTGCTCGACGCGGACCACCCGGACGAGCTGCGCGAGCGGGTGACCGAGTTGCGCGCCCTGGTCACCCGGCTGTCGTACGGCGAGCTGGCGGATCTGGCGGCGGTGCTGCGCGAGCGGCTGGCGGAGCGGGCGTACCGGGTCGCGGTGGTGGGCGCGTCGCCGGAGCAGACGGCGCACCGGCTCGGCACGGTGGCGGAGGCCCTGGCCGCCGGTCAGGTCCGGTCGCTGGCCGACGGGGTGGTCCTGCACCACGTCACCGGGCCGGCCCGGATCGGTTTCCTCTTCCCCGGCCAGGGCTCCGGACGCAGCACCCGGGGCGGGGCGGTGCGCCGCCGCTTCGCGGTGGCCGACGAGGTGTACCGGGCGGCGGCGCTGCCGCAGGAGACCGACGGCGTACCGACCGAGGTGGCCCAGCCGCGCATCGTCACCGGCTCGCTGGCGGCGCTGCGGGTGCTCGACGAGCTGGGCGTGACCGCGACCGTCGCCGTCGGGCACAGCCTGGGCGAGCTGACCGCGCTGCACTGGGCCGGGGCCACCGACGCCCCGACGCTGCTGCGGGTGGCCGCCGCCCGGGGCGCGGCGATGGCCCGCTGCCCGGAACCCGGCGCGATGGCCGGCATCGCCGCCGACGCCGACGCCGTCGGCGCGCTGATCGGCGCCGAGCCGGTCGTGGTGGCCGGCTACAACGGCCCCCGGCAGACCGTCGTCTCCGGCCCCCGCGACGCGGTACGCCGGGTCTGCGCCGCGGCCGACGCGCGGGGCCTGGAATGGGCCGAGCTGCCGGTGTCGCACGCGTTCCACTCGCCGCTGATGCGACCGGCGGAGCGGGAGTTCGCCGGCTGGCTGGCCGAGGTGCCGCTCGCCGCGCCCCGCCGGACGGTCGCCTCCACGGTGACCGGCGCCCCGCTGCCGACCACGGTCGACCTGCACGACCTGCTGCGCCGGCAGGTGACCGGGCCGGTCCGCTTCGCCGACGCCGTGCACGCCGCCCTGGACACCGGCGTCGACCTCTTCGTCGAGGTGGGACCGGGCCGGGTGCTCAGCCGGATGGCGCACGACCTCAGCGGCGTGCCCGCGATCGCGGTGGACACCGACGGGTCCTCGCTCGCCGGGCTGCTGGCCGCGGTCGGGGCGGCCTGGGCGCTGGGCGCGCCGGTGCGCCACGACCGGCTCTTCGCCGGTCGGCTGCGCCGCCCCTTCGACCCGGCCGCCGAGCCCAGCTTCTTCACCAACCCCTGCGAGACGGTGCCGGAGCTGACGGTCCCGGCCACCCGGCGTACCCCGGTCACCGCGCCGCCCGCGACGGACGGCGCGGCCGGCGGGGAGGCGGTGGACGTGCTGCGCCGGCTGGTGGCGCAGCGGGCGGAGCTGCCGCTGGAGAGCGTCACCGCCGACACCCGCCTGCTCGACGGGCTGCACCTGAGCTCCATCGCCATCGGGCAGTTGGTCAACCAGGCCGCGCGGGAGCTGGGACTGGACGCGGTGGCCGCGCCGACCACCTTCGCCACCGCCACCGTCGGGCAGCTGGCCGAGACCCTGCGCTCGCTGGCCGCCACCGGGCCGGAACGGGGCGGGCCGGCCGAGGTGATGGGGGTCGCGCCCTGGGTCCGGCCGTTCGGCGTCGCGCCGGTGGCCCGGCCGGTGCCGCCCCGCACGGCACCCCGGCGGCCGGGCGACTGGCAGCTGTACGCGGACCCCGGGCATCCCTTCGCGGTGGCGTTGCGCGACGCGCTGGCCGCCGCCGAGCTGGGTTCCGGGGTGCTGCTCTGCCTGCCCCCGGAGGGTACCGGCGCGGCGGACCTCGGGCCGGCTCTGGCGGCGGTGCAGGCCGCCGTCGCCGCGCCCGACGGCAGCCGGCTGGTCGTCGTGCAGCACGGCCGGGGCGTCGCCGCGCTGGCCCGCACCGCCCGGCTGGAGCACCCGGGGCTGCTCACCACGGTGGTCGACCTGCCGGCCGACGACGACGCGGTGGCCCGGGTGGTGGCCGAGGTGGCCGGCACGGACGGCTTCACCGAGGCCCGGTACGACGCCGACGGGGTGCGTCGGGTCCCGCTGCTGCGGCGGTTGGCCCCGGTCGGGCAGCCCGCCGGGCCGCCGTTGGACGCCGGGGACGTGCTGCTGGTCAGCGGCGGCGGCAAGGGCATCACCGCCGAGTGCGCGGCGGCGCTGGCGGCGCGGACCGGCGTCCGGGTGGCGGTGCTGGGCCGGGCCGACCCCGCCGGGGACGCGGAACTGGCCGCGAACCTCGCCCGGCTGCGGACCGCCGGCGTGACCGTGCACTACGTCCGGGCCGACGTCACCGACCCGGCGGCGGTCCGGACGGCGGTGGCCGAGGTGGGCCGGGTGCTCGGGCCGGTGACGGCGGTGCTGCACGGGGCCGGCCGCAACGAGCCGGCGGCGCTGACCGCCCTGACCCCGGCCGACCTGCACCGCACCCTGGCCCCGAAGGTGGCCGGGCTGCGGGCGGTGCTCGACGCCGTCGACCCGGCCCGGCTGCGGCTGCTGGTCACCTTCGGCAGCATCATCGGCCGGGCCGGCCTGCCCGGCGAGGGGCACTACGCGCTGGCCAACGACTGGCTGGCGGAGGCGACCGCCCGGGTGGGCCGGGAACATCCCGGCTGCCGGGCGGTCTGTCTGGAGTGGTCGGTCTGGTCCGGGGTCGGCATGGGCGAGCGGCTCGCCGTGGTCGAGTCGCTGGCCCGCGCCGGCATCACCCCGGTCACCCCGGACGAGGGGGTACGGCTGCTGCACGAGGTGCTGGCCCGACCGGACCTGCCGGCCACGGTGGTGCTGACCGGGCGCACCGGTGGCCTCGACACGCTCGACCACGACCGCCGGGAGCTGCCGCTGCTGCGGTTCCTGGAACGGCCGTTGGTGCACTACGACGGGGTCGAGCTGGTCACCGAGGCGGACCTCTCCCCCACCGCGGACCGCTACCTCGCCGACCACCGGCTCGACGGCAGCCCGCTCTTCCCCGCGGTGTTCGGGCTGGAGGCGATGGCGCAGGCGGCCACCGCGCTCACCGGCACCTCCGGGGTGCCGGTGGTGCACGACGCCGAGTTCTCCCGGCCGATCGTGGTGCCCCCGGACGGGTCCACCACCATCCGGATCGCCGCCCTGGTCACCGCCGAGGGCCGGGTCGACGTGGCGGTGCGCAGCGCGGAGACCGGGTTCGCGGCCGACCACTTCCGGGCCACGCTCTCCTTCGGGCCGGTCGACGGCGGCACCGACGACCCGGAGCCGGTCGCCGGCGACCCGCCACCGGTGGCCCTGGACCCGGCCCGCGACCTCTACGACGACGTGCTCTTCCAGCAGGGCCGGTTCCGGCGGCTGCTGCGTTACCGGCAGGTGGCGGCCCGGCACGCCGAGGCGGACGTGGCGACCACCGACGACGTGACCTGGTTCCACGCCGTCCTGCCTCCGGCCCTGGTGCTGGGCGACCCGGGCGCGCGGGACGCGTTCCTGCACGGCATCCAGGTGTGCGTGCCGGACGCCACCCTGCTGCCGGTCGGGGTCGACCGGATCGAGCCGGCCGGCCCGAAGCTCGCCGCCACCGAGGAGGTCCGGTTCACCGCGGTGGAACGCGCGCACTCCGGCGACACGTACGTCTACGACGTGGCGGTGCGGACCACCTCCGGGGCGGTCGTGGAGCGCTGGCGGGGCCTGCGGCTGCGGGCGGTCGACCGGCGCGACCCGGCGACGCCGTGGACACCGGCGTTGCTCGGGCCGTACCTGACCCGCCGGCTGCCGGAGGTGCTCGGCGTCGACGTGCCGGTGGTGGTCGAGCCGCACGGCGCCCGGCTGGACCTGGCCGGTCGGCGGGCGGTCACCGCGACGGCCCTGTGGCGGGCGCTGGGTCGCCCGGTCCACCTCACGCACCGCCCGGACGGCCGGCCGGAGGTCGCCGGCGGGCCGGCGGTCTCCGCCTCGCACCAGCCGGGGGTGAGCCTGGCCGTCGCGGGCGGGCACCCGGTCGCCGCCGACCTGGAGGCGGTGGTGGCGCGGCCGGCGGAGGCCTGGCGGGACCTGCTCGGCCCGCACCTGCCGCTCGCCGAGTTGATCGCCGCCGACACCGGTGACCGGTCCGCCGCGTACACCCGGGTGTGGTGTGCCCTGGAGTGCCTGCAGAAGGCGGGGCGGCCACCGACCGCGCCGCTGGCGCTGGGGCCGCCGGTCGCGGCCCCCGGCTGGGTGGTGCTGGCCTGCGGGGAGCTGCGGGTGGCCACGGTGGTGGTCGCGGTGCGGGACCGCGACGAGCCGCTGGTGGTGGCGGTGCTGGCCGGAAGGGGGGCCTGAGGTGGCCGAGGCGTGGAGCTACCGGCACGTGGTCGGCTTCGAGGAGACCAACCTGGTCGGCAACGTCTACTACGTCAACTACCTGCGCTGGCAGGGCCGGTGCCGGGAGATGTTCCTGCGCGAGCGGGCCCCGGAGGTGCTGGCGGAGCTGCGCGAGGACCTGAGGCTGTTCACCCTGCGCGTCGACTGCGAGTTCTTCGCCGAGCTGGCCGCCTTCGACGAGCTGACCATCCGGATGGGGCTGGTCGAGCTGACCCAGACCCAGGTGGAGATGGGCTTCGACTACCTGCGCGGCGCGGGTCCGGACGAGGCGCTGGTCGCCCGGGGGCGGCAGCGGATCGCCTGCATGCGCACGGTGGACGGGCGCAGCGTACCGACCCGGGTGCCGCCGGCGCTGGTCCGGGCGCTGGCCCCGTACCGGGACGCGCCGACGGCGGCCCGCCATGGCTGAGCACCGGACCCGGCCGGACACCGGCCCGGTGGTCGACCCGGGCGCGCTGCGATCGCTCTTCGGCACCTTCGCCACCGGGGTCACCGTCGTCACGGTGGGCGGGTCGGCGCCGCACGGGATGACCGCCAACTCGTTCGCCTCGGTCTCGCTGGACCCGCCGCTGGCGCTGGTGTGCGTCGGCCGGGACACCACCACGTACGCCCGACTGCGCGTCCGGCCCCGCTTCGCGGTCAGCGTGCTCGACGCCGACCAGGAGCACCTGGCCCGCTACTTCGCCGACCCGGGCCGCCCCACCGGGGCGGCGCAGTTCACCGGGGTGGACTGGCGGCCCGGGCCGGCCACCGGCGCGCCGCTGCTGGCCGGGGCGCTGGCCTGGCTGGAGTGCCGGCTCTGGCGCGCGTACGACGGCGGCGACCACGTCATCGTCGTCGGGCGGCTGCTCGCCGCCGAGCGGGCCGGCACGCCCGGCGCCCTGGTCTTCTTCGGCGGCCGGTTCGGCCGGCTGTCCGCACCCGACGATCCACGTCCGGTCGTGCGCGCCCCGGTCCGCCGGGCCGCCGCGTCCGGTTGACCATCCCCGTTCCCCGACCCCAGGGAGGAATCATGGCGGTCTCCTCGCCGGCCACGACCACCGGCTGGCTCAACGGCGCCCGGCACCGGGCCGCGCTGAACGTCTTCATGCTCGTGGTGGTGGCGCACTGGGCCGAGCACATCGTGCAGGCCGTGCAGATCTGGGTGCTGGGCTGGCCCCGCCCCCAGGCGCGCGGCATCCTCGGTATGCCGTTCCCGTGGCTGGTGCAGTCGGAGTGGCTGCACTACGGCTACGCGCTGGTCATGCTGGTCGGGCTCTGGCTGCTGCGACGCGGCTTCGTGGGCCGGTCCCGGCGCTGGTGGAACGCCGCCCTGGCGATCCAGATCTGGCACCACCTGGAACACCTGCTGCTGCTGGTGCAGGCGCTGAGCGGGGCGTACCTGCTCGGCCGGGCGGTGCCCACCAGCATCCTCCAGCTCGCCTTCCCCCGGGTGGAGCTGCACCTGTTCTACAACGCGGCGGTGTTCCTGCCGATGGTCGTCGCGGTCTACCTGCACCTGCGCCCGAACGGGCTGGAGCTGTCCCGGATGAGCTGCAGCTGTCGCCATGTCGCCCGGGTCGCCTGAGCGGGGCGGGCTCCCGGCCGACGCCCCGGCCCCGGCCGCCGCCTGGCGGCGGGTCGCGGCCGTCTCGGTCGCCCTGCTCGCCGTCGCGGTGCTCGTCCTGGGCGCCACCGTGGCCCGCCGGCCGGCCCGGCTGGAGTCGGTGGACCCGGCCGACGGCGCCCGGCTGGCCACCGCCCCGGCGGCGGTCCGGCTCTCCTTCAGCGGCCGGGTGGACCCGCGCGAGGCGCACGTCTCCGTCGTCGGCGCGGCCGGGCGGCTGCCCACCGGGCCGGTACGGGTCGACGGCAGCCGGGTGACCGTGCCGCTGCCGGCCACCGGTACGGGCAGCTACCGGCTCGGCTACCACGTGGTGCTCGGCGACGGGCGGGCGCTGTCGGGCCAGACCGGCTACCGGGTCGGCCCCGGTGGCGGCGAGGTCGCCGTGGCGGCCCCGCCGGAGACCACGTCGGACCACGACCATCTGGGCTCCGGGCCGCTGACCGTCGGCGTGCTACTGGTCGGCACGGTACTCACCGGCTTCGCCGTGGCGGTGCTGTTCCGCCGGCCCGGACGCGGCCGGCGCCGCACCTGACCCAGGCCCGGCGGGTCGGGTGCGGCGCCGGCCGGGCTCAGGCGCGCAGCGCCGGCAGGCTGACCGCGCGCAGTCGCGAGGTGGTGTAGTCGCAGTACCAGACGCGGGACCCGTCCCAGGTCAGGCCGGTCGGGTTGCCGGTGACCGCGTACCGGGCCACCTCGCGGTGGGTGTCCGGGTCGACCACGGTGAGGGTGCCGGCGGGGTGGTCGGCGTAGACGAGGTGGTGGTCGGTGACGGTGATACCGGCGACCGCGCCGGTGACCGGGATGCTGTCCAGCAGCCGGCCGTCCTCGGCCCGCCGGTCGATCAGCCGCAGGTCCTCGTAGCCGAACCAGAGCCCGTGCCGGCTGGCCTCCAGGCCGCAGAGGGTGTGCCCCGGCCGGGGGCCGGGCGTCTCCGCGACCACCGTGCCGGTCTCCGGATCGAGGGATCGCACCGCCCGCTCGCCGCCCACCACCTGGAGCAGCTGACCGTCCCGGGTGGTCAGGTCGGTGCGGACGTCGGGGCAGGCGATCTCCCGCACCACGGTGCCCGAGTGCGGGTCGACGGCGAGGATCCGGCCCTGCTCGGCCTCGGAGAACCAGAGGAGCTGGCCGGACCAGGCCAGGCCGCACAGGTGCCGGGCGGGCACCGGGATGTCACGAGTCGGCTCCACTGCGACGGACATCGTCCGCTCCTCCCCTGGACACCCTCGCGGTCACTATGTCATTTTCCAGTTAACGGGGGTCGGGGCGGGCCGTCAAGCCGCTGACGGCCCGCCCTCCCGACGAACCCCGGTCAGGACTGCTGGGTGGCCAGCTTGCGCGCGAAGAACTCGTCGGCGAGGTACTGGTCGGCGGAGAAGTGCCGGCCGCTGCTGAGCTTGCCGTCCTCGAAGGACCAGAGCACGGTCCAGCCCATGACGACCTCCTCACCGTCCTGGTCACCGTGGACCCACTGGGTCTCCACCACGTAGTCGTCGTTCGCGCCGGTGATCAGCTTGTCGGGGCGGAAGCCCATGCCGCCCATCCGGTCGAAGAAGGCGACCACCTCGTCACGCCCCCGCTTCACCCCGGACATCGGGTTGCGGCCCGGGAAGTGCCAGGCCACGTCGTCGGTGGTCACCGCGGCCAGGGCGGCCATGTCGCGTTTCATGTACGCCTCGAAGAAGCGTTGGATGATGTCCTGGTTGGGATGCGTCACGGACCTGCCTCCAGTCGGCACGGATCAGAACGGACACGCGGGCCGCGGAGCGGGGCCGGATTACCGGACGGGCCCCAGGGCCGGCGCACTATACCTATCACAATCGGGGCGATCCGGTCGGGTGACCGGAGCGACGCGCGTCAACCCGTGGTGGTCGCCCGGGCGTCGCCGGCGACGAACTCGCGCAGGTTGTCGAGGATCGGGGTCCACCCCTTGCGCCACCCCTCGACCTCCTCCGGGCCGGAGAGCCGGTCGTGCACCAGCCGCAGCCGCACCCGGTCCCCGGGGCGGGGCGTCAGGGTGAAGGTGACCCGGGTGAACGGCTGGTCCGCCGCCCCCTCGGCCAGCTCGTGGCGGAACGTGTAGGAGAGCTCGCGAGGCGGGTCGTACGTCAGCACCACGCCGGTGTCGGTGACCGTGTCGGCGTCCCCGTCGTGGAAGCGGACCGGCGCACCCGGCGACCAGCTGGACTCGATCCGCCGGTCGAACCAGTAGCGCCGGGTGACCCGGCCGTCGGTGAGCGCCCGCCAGAGCCGCTCGGGGGTGGTGGGGAGGTCCATCTCGTGCACGAACGCGGGATCGGTCATCGTCGTTCTCCTCAGCTCGGTGCCGGCGTCGACCTACCCGCACGAAAGGTAGTGAGGCGGCGGGGGCGGGTCAAGCAACCGCACCGTGAGCTGCCCGGTCGACCAACCATGGAGTTGTTTCACTTCAGCCCCATATAGTGATTGGTCGAGGCGTCCCCGACAGCCAGGAGGAGCACGATGGACCGTACGACCGATCCGTCCCCGGCCGGCCCGCGCCGGGCCCGGGTGGCCGGCGTGTACGACTACTACCTGGGCGGTGACCTCAACGACGAGGTGGACCGGGAGTTCGCCGAGCGGATGATGGCCAGCGTGCCGGAGGCGCCCGAGGTGGCCCGGCTCAACCGGGCCTTCCTGGCGCGCGCCGTGCGGCACTGCGCCCGGGCGGGGGTCCGGCAGTTCCTCGACATCGGCTCGGCCATCCCCCGCGCCGGCACGGTGCACGAGATCGCCCGCGCGGTGACCCCCGACGCCCGGGTGGCGTACGTCGACATCGAGGAGGAGGCGGTGGCGCACGGGCGGGCGCTGCTGGCCGGCACGCCGGGCGTCACGATGGTGCACGGGGACCTGCGCCGCCCCGACGAGGTGCTCGGGCACCCGGAGGTGCGCGCCGTGCTCGACCTCGCCGAGCCGGTGGCACTGCTCATGCTGGGCGTCCTGCACTACGTCTCCGACGCCGACCGGCCGGGCGCGCTGGTGGCGACCTACCGGGAGGCGGTCGCCCCGGGCAGCTTCCTGGTGCTGTCGCACGGCACCGACGACGGCGCGCCCCAGCCGGTACGGTCCATGGTGGACCTCACCGAGGCGGGCCAGACCACCGCGTACATGCGGACCCGCGCCGAGGTGGCCGCGTTCCTGGCCGGCTTCACCCTGCTCGACCCCGGCGTGGTGTTCCTGCCCCGCTGGCGGCCGGATCCCGGGGACGAGCCGGCGTCGGCGCGCGCCGCGGTGATGGCCTACGCCGGCGTCGGCCGGCTGGACTGAGCCGCGACCGAGCCCGGGACGTCGGCCGCCAGGTCGGCCGGGAGCATCGGCTCGACCAGCAGCCGGTGGTAGCGGTCGGCCACCGGCTCGCCCGCCCCGCCCGCGCCCAGCCAGTCGCGCACCAGCCGGGAGCCCTCGATGTAGGTGGTGGTGTACGCCCGCCAGAGCGGGTCGGTCAGGAAGGTGATCATCTGGCCGGCCCGCTCGTCGCTGACCAGCATCCAGCGGGCCAGGAAGGCGGCCACCTCGTCGACCGGCCGGCCCTGGTCGTGCAGCATGATCGCGGCGTCCTGCCGGGCGGCGAGCAGCCGGCCGAACGCGGTCTCGACCCGCTGCGCGCGCTCCCCGTCGAGGCGGAGACCGACCTCGGCGAGCACCTCGGCCGTCCAGGCGCCCCAGTGCTCGCCCAGCGCGACGTGGATCGCCTGCTCGGCCATCCCCTCGGTGACCAGACACTGTGGCGTGTTCACCAGCGCGATCGACTGCTCCGCCCAGCCCCGGCCGCGGACCAGCCCGGCCTCCTTGAGGCAGTGCTCGGCGTGGTGGCCGGGGTACGCCTCGTGGGTGGCGACGAAGGGCAGCGAGGTGATCCGGTGCCCGACGTCGGCGTTCAGCGCCACCCGCGAGCGCAGCCCGCCGAGGTAGGTGTTGAAGGCGTTCCACGGCTTGCCGGTGACCACCTCGAAGTCGACCCGCTCACCCTCGGGCAGCGGGTAGCGCGGGCCCAGCTGGGCGCGCAGCGCCTCGGCGACCGCCCGGACCGCGACGCCGAGCCGGTCGACGGGCACCCGGTCCCGGCCGTGCGCCGCCACCAGGCGGTCCCGCAGCGGCCCCGAACCGGGCAGCTCGGCGTCGAGCTCGGCGTGCGCGGCGGCGTACCGGTCCGGGTCGTGCGGGGCGATCCGGACCTGGAAGTACGCCTCGATCTCGGCCAGGAAGGGCAGCTCCTCCCCGGCCAGCCGCCGCCCCGCGCACTCCAGCGCGGTCAGCTGGGCGGCCAGGAACCGCCGGCGGTCCGGGGCGAGCCCGCTGTCCGGCAGCGCCGCGGCCACCGCGCGGGCCTGCCGGACCAGCTCGGTCGGGGTGGGCGGCGGCTCGTCGGCGACCTGGCGCGCCAGCGCCGGGTCGCCGATCCAGCAGTCCACGAAGCCCGCCACCAGCCGGCCGAGGCGCAGCCCGAGCAGCAGGTAGTCGCGGACGACGGACGGCACCGGTTCGGTCTCCATGCGCGCTCCTCCGGAAACTATCCGAATCGGAAGTGGTATGCGGACAGCCTGACCGGATACCGCACCACAGGTCAAGGATCGCTACTTGACTCGCGACACAGCGATATAAGAACCTATAGCTTGGTCGCGCTGGCAGCGATCGATGCACCAGACCGCCAACCGGTCCCGGCACCCGCGACCCGATGACGCCACCCCGCCCCCACCGTGGGAGGACCCGTGTCTCCAACTCCTCATCCGTCTCGCCGCCGCGTGGCCGCCGGCGTCCTCAGTGTGCTGCTCCTGCTCACCACCGACGCGCTGACCGGGGCGACCGGAGGTCTCGGCGCACCCGCGTCCGGGCCCGTCACGGTCACCACGTCGAGCGTGCGGGCGAACGACGGCCGCACGTACACGGTCACCAACCACCTGACCGGCGAGGCCCGACGGGGTCCGGTCCGCCGGGAGTGGCTGCTGGTCTGGGCGGGCGACTCCGGGCCGGACGGCGCGCCGACCGGCGCCGCCGCCACCGGACACCACGCCACCGCCACCGGTCCGGAGGGCCAGGGCCCGGACTTCCTCGCCGTCGTCGACGCCACCAAGGGCTCGCCGAGCTACGGGCGGGTGGTCAACACCGCCACCCTGGACCCGCTGCGCGCCAACGAGCCGCACCACCTCCAGTACGCCTGGCACAAGGGCGACAAGGTGTACGCGGGCGGCATCCTCTCCGACACCACGTACGTCTTCGACGTGGCCCGGCTGCCCGAGGTGCGGCTCTCCGGCGTCAACACCGCCGGCGACACCCCGTGCGGCTCGGTCCCCGACGCGTACGCGGTGCTCAGCGACGGCACCGCCTACGGCACGTACATGGGCGGGCCGGACCTGACCGGGCCCTGCCGCTACACCAACGGCGAGGTCCGGGTCGGCAACGGGTACGCCGGGTCCCCCGGTGAGATCGTCCGGATCGGCCCCGACGGCCGGACGCTGAGCGAGGCGCCCGCGATGGTGGCGGCCGGGGAGAGCACCGCCTGGTGCCCGAACCGCCCGGCCCTGCCGAAGCCGACCTGCGCCAACCCGCACGGCATCGCGGTCCGCGAGGACCTGCACCGGATGGTGGTCACCGACTTCGCGGAGATCCGCAACTACCTCGACAAGCCCGACGGGGAGTTCGACCCGTACCTGATCCGGGACACCGTGCGAATCTTCGACATCTCCGACCGGAACGATCCGCGCCTGGTCTCGGTGACCCACATGCCCAGCGGTCCCCGCCAGGAGCAGCTGCCCGTCTTCGAGGAGGAGAAGCTCTTCATGGAGACGGCGGTGACCCACCAGCGCCGGCACCGGGGCGCGTTCGCCTCCACCATGTGGGGCGGCGCGGTGTTCTACACCCCGGACATCACCGCCCGGCAGCCCGCCTGGCGGGAGATCTTCGACGACACCACGGCCTACCGTCGCTTCGACACCAGCGGCCTGCTCACCGGCGCCGGGGACGGCGGCAGCTGGTTGCAACTCAGCCCGGACGACCGGTTCCTCTTCCACACCGTGATGGGGGTGCAGCTCGGCGGCGACCGACAGCTCACCAGCGGCATGGTCTACGTGCTCGACGTCGCCAAGCTGGTGGCGGCGGGCAACGACGCGCGGTGCCGGATCGACAGCACGCCGGAGATCACCCAGGGCGGCGCGGAGGCGGACTGCCCCGCGCTGGTCGACGTGCTGCCCATCCGGGACGTCACCAACGGTGGACCGCACTGGGGCGCGATGGACACCTTCGCCCAGAGCGGCCGGCACGGCGTCTACCGGGAGACCGGCCAGGTCCAGCGGATCGCCACCGCCAACTACTTCCTGGCCCGCCTCGGCGGCGACGGCGACCACCGGGTCTGCATGATCGACGTGGCCGACTCCGGCCGGCTCACCCTCGACCCCTCGTTCCGGGACGAGAACACCGGCACCGAGTGCGTCAACTTCGACCGTCCGGTGTGGCCGCACGGCGCGTACGGCGACGCGCGACCGCACGGCGTGCTCTTCGCGGTGGCCGACGACGACATCCGGGGCGGCCGGCCCTGACCCCGGCGTCGCCGCCCCCGTACCGGGAAGGGGTACGGGGGCGGCGACGCGCGGTCAGGCCGGGGCGAGCAGGCAGAACTCGTTGCCCTCCGGGTCGGCCAGCACCGTCCACGGCACCTCGCGGTCCAGCTCGACGGCGGTGGCGCCGAGCGTACGCAGCCGGGCCGCCTCGGCCCGCGGGTCGTCGCCCGGGTACGGGCGGACGTCCAGGTGGACCCGGTTCCACCCGGTCTTCGCGTCGGGGGTGCGGACGAACTCCAGGTACGGGCCGACACCCTTGGCGGAGCGCAGGCTGGCGCTGTGGTCGGTCACCTCGTACACCGTCCAGTCGGTGGCCTCGCCCCAGAAGCGGGCCATCTCCCGCGGATCCGCGCAGTCGACCACCACCGCCGCGATCGGCCCGGTGTCCCGGTAGCGCGCGCGGGGCTCCAGCACGCAGAACTCGTTGCCCTCCGGGTCGGCCAGCACCGTGAAGGGCACGTCCCGCTGGCCCACGTCGACGGGTGTCGCGCCCAGCTCGGTCAGCCGCGCGACCAGCTCCGCCTGGTGGGCCGCCGAGGTGCTGGCGAGGTCGAGGTGCACCCGGTTCTTCGCGGTCTTGGGTTCCGTGGAGACCACGAGGTCGATGTACAGCACGGCCGGGTCGGGGTAGGTGGAGCCCTCGGGTTCGAGGTTCGTCACGCCGGGCTCCTCGCTGGACATCTCCCAGCCGAGCGCCTGTGCCCAGAAGCCGCCCAACGCGACCTCGTCCCGGGCCTTCATGTTTATCTGTACGAGCCGAGTAGCCATGGCGACGATGGTAGGGGCAGCACCGGGTCGGCGCGGGCCCGACCACGGCGCTCCGCCCGGGGCCCGTCCCGCCGCCGCCGGGTGCGGGCCGGGGCGCGGCGGCGGGACGGGTCGGGTCAGCCCGCGTCGAGCGCGTTGGTCACCGGGGTGACCGTGCCGCCGGGCAGCCACGCGGTGCCGTGGTGTCCGGCATGGCCGCCGACGTCACCCGGCACGGTGATCCGGGCCGCCGCGTAGAGGCGTACCGGGCCGGTGAGGTGTCCACCGGTCGCCGTCAGGTAGGCGTCGTAGCCGCCGGCGCTGGGCGGCACGTCGGGGGCGAGTGCCGCGAGGGCGCCGAGATAGCGCTGCGGGCCGGGCTCGATCGGGCCGAAGGCCAGCGCCAGCACCTGTCCGACCGGCTGGTCGAGCAACGGGGCGTGCAGCAGCCACGGGGCGAGGTACGCCCCGGCGGGCGCGGCCCGTCGTCCGGCGGCGACGTCGGCGAGCGTACGCCGGGCCAGCTCCCAGCCGGCGACGACGACCAGCGGTCCCCCGCCGGTGGCCGACACGGTCAGGCCGTGCCGGCCGGCCTCGGCCGTCACCGCCGCGGTCGCCTCCCGGGAGCGGGGCGAGTCGTCGCCGACCAGGGTGATCGTGTCGACGCCCCGCCCGGCGACGAACCGGATGGCGGCGACCAGGGCGGCCCGGTCCGGGACGGCCAGGCGCTGCGCCGGGCAGGAGGTCACCGGCTCCCGCCGGCCGGCGGCGAGCCGCCCCAGTACGGCGGTGGCGCACTCCGGGCCGTCCGGCCCGGTCAGCTCGTCGGCGGCCCGGGGTCCGGTACCGACGGGCACGGCGACCGCCACGCTCCGCCCGGCCCGGCCCACCCAGATCTCCCGCTGCCCCGGGGCCAGGTCGAGGGTGGCCCACGCCCCGTCCGTGCCGGGCCGGGCGGTGGCCGGCAGCAGCCGGTCGGCCGTGCCGCCGACGCGCCACCCGACGTCCGGCACGCGGACCAGGTTGCGTCCCGGACGGCCCGGCACGACCAGCACCGAGCCCGGCTCACCCAGGTCGACCCGGGCCAGCACCGGCACCCCGACCGGCGCGGCGGTCACCGGGGCGGCCGCCGCGGTGAGCGTGGTGAGGACCGCGGCGAGGACGAGCAGCCCGGCCGTGAACCGGCCCGGCCGCCCGCCCGCCCGGTCAGTGGAGGTCGGCATCGGCGACGGCGAACAGGACCCCGTGGGGTCGGGCGTTGCCCGTGGCGCCGTGCGGCCAGCGGGCCCGGTTGAAGCTGACGCAGGGCTGGCCGGCGTACTCGTCGCGGAAGGTGCTGTCCAGCGTCGGTCGCCCGTCGGGGGCGATGTCGATCAGGCAGACCCGGTGGTCACCGTCGATGCCGGACTGGGCCACGAAGTAGTTCGAGGTGGCGACCCGCTCGATCCGCTCCTGCTCGCGCAGCTTCCCGCCCCGGCCCGGGGTCGGGCCGAAGTGGTCGATGGCCCCCCAGTGCGGGCCGACGCCGAGCAGCGGCGACACCGCGTCGCGCAGCGGCACGACGCCCATCAGCGCCGGGCAGTCCGGCTCTACGCCACCGGCGCTCACCTCGCCGACCGTATCGATCTTGCAGCGGACGTCCCGGCCGGCCGCCAGCAGCTTCTGGATGTCCAGGACGTAGAGCATGCCGCTGTTGACGTCACGCGGCTGGCGCGGGTCGGAGCCCATCACCGCGTGGAACAGGAACCGGTCGTCGAGGCTGACCTGGAGCCAGCTGCCGCCGGAGTTGGACCCGGTGAGCAGGCCGGTGGTGTCGAACGCCCGGTACGCGGTGGTGTCGTCGAAGATCTCCCGCCACTGCGGGTTCGGCACGGTGACGTCGGGGGTGTAGAAGATCGCACCACCGGCCATGGTGGAGGCGAACACGCCCTTGTGCCGGCGCTGGTTGGTGACCGCGTTCTCCATCACCATCCGGGGCTCGGAGAAGGCCGGGATCTGGTCCACCCGGGGGCCCTCCGGCAGGTGCGAGACGGAGAGCAGCCGGGGCGCGTTCCGCTTCTTGATGTCGAAGATCCGGATGGTGTCGCGCAGCAGGTACGGGTCGATCACCTGGCTGGTCGGGTCGAGATAGTTGCGGGCCTCGGCGAAGTCGCTGACCACCATCAGGTCGAGGTCCTCGCGCACCTGGATGCCGTGCGGGTTGGCGCAGGTGGCCGGCTGCACCTGGGGGAGGCTGGCGCAGGTGCCGGTGCTGTCCCCCTCCGGCCGGTCCACCGGGACCTCGGCCAGGGTGCGCCCGTCCGGCCCGATCCGGACCACCTCGCCCGGCGTGCCGCCGAACCCGTTGCCGTTGCGGACCTCGCCGTTGGGGTAGCGGCAGGGTCCCGGCACGTCCGGGCCGCCCATGTAGGTGACGTACGCGGTGCCGTCCTTGAGCACCCAGGAGGCGTCGGGCAGCGACCCGCACGGGGTGTCGGTGGACAGGTTGATGCCGACCAGGCTGATCTGCGGCAGACGGGAGGCGTCCAGCACGTAGGTGATGTCGCTGAAGATGCCGTGCGCGTAGAGCCGTTCACCCTTGTGCCAGACGTACTGGAGGTGGTGCGGCTCATTGCCGGTCACCGGCGACATGGTGACGGTGTTGACCACCTTGCCGTAGTCGGGCGAGCCCTTGGTGACGTCGATGACGGCCAGGAAGTCGGGGTCGCCGGTGGTGCCGACGGCCGCGTGGTGCGCGCCGGCGGGGGCCGCCGCCGCGCCGGAGGGGGTCTCGTCGCCGGCCCAGGCGAGCAGGAACTCGCGGGGCGCGCGGTGCCGGCCGACCCGGTCGTCGCGGACCAGATGGTTGGTGGCGGTGTAGGTGTGCCCGTCGGTGCCGACCACGCTGGAGGTGAGCAGGTCCACCGGGGCGGCCTGGACCCCGGGCTGCTCGGACAGCGCGAAGACCACGGCCATGGCGGCCGTGACGGCCCCCAGCCGGACGAAGACTCGACGGTTGCGTATTGCTGTGAGCACGGCTTCTCCCGGGTCGTCGGAGGGGAACTTCCGGCGCCGCTCCGGTGGCGGTCGCCGCTACCGCGGAGGCATGGGCGAGCTCGAATCGCTATCCGATATTAAACTGATGGATGGCTCAGGGGGAAGGTCGGCGGTCAGTCCGGCCGCCGGCCGCAGACCACCAGGACCTCCCCGGTCGGCCGGACCGGGCCGTCCGGGAAGGCGGCGCCGAAGGTGCGCACCGCGTCCTCGTGGATGGCCTGGCGGGTCGGCTCGGGCAGCGACTCCAGCAGCGGGATGAACGGCCCGGCGGTACGGGCGAAGAACTCCCAGGCCGAGGCCGGGTCGGCCGCCTCGAAGATCGGCGCCTCGAAGACCTCGGTGCGCAGGTCGACGAAGCCCGCCTCGCCGAAGAGGTGGACCAGCTCCTTGAGCGAGGAGAGGCCGACCGGGCCGGAGTCGTCGTCGGGGGCCTTCGCCGGCAGCGGCACGTGCCGGCTGACGATGCCGTTGGTGAGCTGGAAAGGCATGCAGCGTTCGGCCGAGCCGAGGGTCATCGCGACGAACCGGCCGCCGGGGCGCAGCGCCCGCAGCACCGCCTCCATCGCGCCCGCCCGGTCCGGCATGTACTGCAGGCCGGCCCGGCAGGTGGCCGCGTCGAAGGTGGCGTCCGGGACGCCGAGGGTGCGCTCGTCGGGGATGGTGCGGAACTCGACGTTGCGGACCCCGGCCTCGGCCGCCACCGCCCGGGCGCCGTCGACCATCGCCTCGACCAGGTCGAGCCCGAGCACGTGACCGTCCGCCCCGACCCGGGCGGCGGCGTCGAGCGCCGGGTTGCCGACGCCGCAGGCCAGGTCGAGCACCCGCTCGCCGGGACGCAGGTCGGCCAGGCGCAGCATGGTCTCGGTGATCGGGCGGCTCGGCTCGACGAAGTTGGCGCGGTACTCCCGCCACGCCCCGGCGCACAGCGTCCACTCGGTGATCTGCTGGGCACGGACGGCCTGCGAGTTCATGGTGACCTCCTGGAGGGCGGGCGGCCGCCGGAGCCGCCACAGGGATGACGCCGGCGCGGGTCGCGCCGGCCGGTCCGGTGGTGCTACTTGCCGGCCACTCCACTCAGGAGCAGCACGGTCGAGGGGAGCTGGACGGTGCCGTCGGCCGCGCGGTACTCCTCGGCCAGTGCGGCCACGTCGGCCCAGAGCCCCGGGTCGTCGGCCGAGCCGAGCCACTCCCGCAGCATCGCCGTGACCTGTTCGGGCAGCAGCGCCCTCGTGTACGCGGTGAACACCTCGGGCGACTCGACCCAGAACGGGGCGCGGACCCGTTCGACCCGTACGTCGACGAAACCGGCCGCGGTCAGCTCCGCGTGGCAGCGTTCCGGGTCGGCCATCGCGTACGGGCCGGGCGCGTCGGGCGGCGGCGGGGGCGGGGGCGTCGGACCCTGGACGCGGGGCATGATGGCGCGGAACGGCAGCCCCACCACCGGGGCCTCCCCCGCCGGCCCCCACACCGCGGCGGCGAGCCGCCCGCCGGGAACCAGCACGGCGTGCAGGGCGCGCAGCGCGGCGGCCCGCTCCGGCAGGAACATCAGCGCCCAGCGGCTGAGCACCACGTCGAACGAGTGCTCCGGCAGGTCGAGGTCGACGAGGTCGCCGACCTCGAAGCGGGCCTGCGGCAGGTCGGCGGCCCGGCGACGGGCGATCTCGGTCATCGCCGGGGAGATGTCGATGCCGAGCACCCGACCGTCCGCCCCGACGGCGTGCGCGGCGGAGAGCGCGGGCTCGCCACAGCCGCTGCCCACGTCGAGCACCCGCTCCCCCGGCCGCGGCGCGGAGAGGTCGAGCAGGGCACGGGTCACCGCCGCGCCGCCGCGCTCGAAGGTCTCCCGCCAGACCTGCCACCCCTCGCTGACCGAGTCCCAGGTCTGTCGCTGCTGGTCGAGGACGCTCGCCCGGTCGGGCACCGGCATGCTCATGGTCTCCCCTGCTCGCCGAAGTGGACGCGGCCGCCGGGCGCGACAGTCGTGCGGTGCCGCACCGGCGAGGGGCGGCACGGTCGCGGCCCGGCCGCGACGGACAGCACCACTCTAGTCACGCAGCGCCGTCGTGTGCTAGTTGTTCTTCAAGTGTCGACTCAGGAGGGTGCCGGCCCGGCCATGGAAGGGGAACGGTATGTCCACTCCCGCAGCGCGTACGCCGACGGCCCCCGTCGGCGTGCTCCTGGCCGGTGGCCGGGGCACCCGGCTCGCCCCGCTGACCGACCGGACCAGCAAGCAGTTGCTGCCGGTCGGGGGTCGGCCGCTGGCGGCCCGGGTGATCGACCAGTTGACCGCCGCGGGCGTCCACGACGTGCTGGCGGTGATCGACGACCGGCACGCCGGCGACTTCCTGGCCGCGCTGCGCGACGGTCGCGAGCTCGGCCTGCGCAGCCTCGCGTACGTCTGGCAGCCGGCGACGGGGGTCGGCATGCCCTCGGCGATCGCCCAGGTGGAGCCGCACGTCGGTGACCGGCCGATCGTGGTGATCTGCGGCGACCTGCTGCTGGAGGCGGACCTGTCCGGGGTGGTCGCCGACTTCCTCGACCAGCCCGACGGCGCCCGGTTGGTCGCCACCCGGGTGCCGGACACCGCCGGTTTCACCCCGCTGGGCGTCACCGACGGCCGGGTGACGGAGCTGGGCGACAAGGATCCGGACCGGCACCGGCCCGGGCTGATGGAGCTCGGGGTCTACCTCTACCGCTCCGACGTGTTCGACGAGATCCGCGCGCTGCGCCCGTCGGCGCGCGGCGAGACCGAGATCTGGGACCTCAACCGCCGGTACGCCGGCCGGGGCCGGTTGCGCTGCACCGAGGTGGCCGGCTGGTGGTGCGACGTGGGCGGCAGCCTGGCCGACTACCGCGCCGCCGACCGGCGCTACACGCGGCGGCCGGCGACGTCCCGGCAGCGTTGACACTATATTTTTCGATAGTTACGCTCCTCCAACGGTTCTCGACAGGCAGGAGTTGCGCCGTGAGCATCCGTCCCGAAGCGACCACCGGGAACGCCGAAGCCGAGCAGGTCTTCCTCAGCTTCCTCGACAGCCCTCCCGACGACGAACCCTTCGCGCAGTACCACTGGCTGCACGAACACGCGCCGGTCTTCACCACGACCACCGGCATGGTGGTGCTCACCCGCTACGACGACGTGGACCTCGCGCTGCGCCACCGCGCCATGGGCCGGGGCGACGAGTCGGTGCAGCACCTCACCGACCTGCCGCCGCAGCTGGTCGAGCCGGTGATGGCGCTGTGGAAGCGGACCATGGTCTTCGCCAACCCTCCGCTGCACACCCGGATGCGCCGGCCGGTCGCCGCCGCGTTCACCCCCCGGCACGTCGAGGAGCTGCGGGCCCGCATCGTCGCCCGGATCGAGCGCCTCCTCGGCGAGCTGACCGGCGGGTCCGAGGTGGACTGGGTCAAGGAGTTCGCCTCGCCGCTGGGCACCGGCGTGGTCGGCGACATGCTCGGCGTGCCCGAGCCCGACCGGCCCGAGCTGGCCCGGCTGTCGCCCGAGTCGATGAAGGTCTTCGACCCGATGACCGCCAGCACCGACCTGCCGGCCGCCGCCGAGGCGGTGATCGACATGGCCGACTACTTCGGCGACCTGGTCGACGACCGGCGCCGCGAACCGGGTGAGGACGTGGTGAGCCGCCTCGCCGGGGCCCTGGACGCCGGCTCGCTGGAACGGATCGAAGTGGTGGCCGCCTCGGCGAACCTGCTCAACGCCGGCAGCGACACCCTGGTCAACCTGCTCAGCAACGCCATGTACGCGCTGCTGACCAACCCGGACCAGCTCGCCGCGCTGCCCGACCTGCCGCCGGCGCTGCTGCCCCGCGCGGTGGAGGAGCTGGCCCGCTGGGACCCGCCGCTGAACCTCAACCCGCGTACCGCCCTGGAACCGTGCGCCATCGCCGGGGTCGACCTGGTCCCCGGGCAGATCGTCATCGGCGTGCAGGGGGCGGCCAACCGGGACCCCGGCCACTACACCGATCCCGACCGGCTCGACCTCACCCGGGACGAGGGCCCCTCGCTCTCCTTCGGCGGCGGCGTGCACTACTGCCTCGGCGCGCACCTGGGCCGCCTCGTCCTCGGCGAGGTGCTGCGCGTCCTGGCCGCCACCGGCACGACGGTCGCGCCGGCCGGCACCGCCCGCCGGCGTCCCGGGCACAACCTGCGCGGCTTCCAGTACCTGCCCGTCACGCTGACCCGCTGAGGAGACCGCCGTGCGTGTGCTGTTCCTGTCCACCCCGCTGGCCAGCCACCTCTACCCGATGGTCCCGCTGGCCTGGGCGCTGCGCGCCGCCGGGCACGACGTCGCGGTCGCCACCACCGGCCCGGCGCTCTCGGTCGCCTCGTCCGGGCTGGACGTCATCGACTTCGACCCGGAGGGACGCTGCCCGTCGCTGGCCCAGATCAACGCCACCCGGCCGGACATCGTGGCCAGGCGGGCGACCCGCATCGACGACGGCATGGTGCTGCTGATCGAGGCCACCCGGCAGTACGTGGACCGGATGATCGAGGTGGCCGGCCGCTGGCGCCCCGACCTCGTGGTGCACTCCCAGTTGCAGGGCGGCGGGCCGCTGGCCGCGGCCACCCTCGGGGTGCCGGCGGTGGAGCACGGCGCGAGCCTGCTGCGCACCGGCGACTTCTACGAACGGCTCGACCAGCTCATCCCGGAGACCTTCGAGGCGTACGGGCTGACCGGCCTGCCGCCCCGACGGGCGCTGCTCGACGTCGCCCCGCCGAGCATGGTGGTCGGCCGGCCGGACGCCTGGCCGATGCGGTACGTGCCGTACAACGGCGGTGGGGTGCTGCCGGTCGACCTGACCGTGCCCACCGACCGGCCCCGGGTCGCGGTCACCATCGGCACCAACATCATGGCGCCGAACATGGCGCAACTGCTGTCCCGGCTGTACGCGGCCGCCGCGGGCGTGGACGCCGAGTTCGTCGTCCTGCTCAGCGGCATCGACGCCGCCGCCGACGACGCGCCGGACAACGTCCGGGTGGTCCGGGAGTGGCTGCCGCTGCGGGCGCTGCTCGGCACCTGCGGCCTCATCGTCCACCACGGCGGGGCCGGCTCCATCCTGGCCGCGCTGGACGCCGGGGTGGCACAGCTGGTGGTCCCCTCCGGCGCGCCCAGCTACATCCAGGCCGACGCGGTCCGCGAGCGTGGGGTCGGCGTCACCGCGACGGCCGAGGAGGTCGACGCCGAGCTGCTGCGGCGGGCGCTGGACGACGAGAAGCTGCGCGCCGCCGCCGCCGAGGTCCGGGACGAGATGGCGGGCATGCCGCCGCCGGCCGCCGTGGTGTCCCGGTTGGTCGAGCTGGCGTCCTGAGCCGGCCATGACCGAGCCACCGCCGAGCCGGAGCCTGGCCACCGAGGCCCGGCCACCGGCCGACACCGCACCGGACCTGACCGGCATCACCGTGTTCCGGGCCGGGGTGCGGATCCGGGACCGGATCACGGTGCCCGTGCACGGCCGGCCGTACCCGGTGTCGCCGGTGTCCGCCGGGTTCGTCGTGCTGCGCGCCGACCGGCTCGCCACCGACCACCGGCTCGCCGCCGACGCGCTGCGCCTGGGGCGGCCGGTGGTGCTGGTCGGTCCGGCGACCGGGCCCGCCGCCGCGCTGGCCCGGGCCACCGACAGCCACTGGTCCAGCACCGCGCCGCCGGAGGAGGTGCACTTCCTCACCCCGCGCGGGTTCGTCGCCGACCGGGCCGCGGCGATCCGCCGACGGCAGGCCGAGCGCCCCGAGGCGGACCTGCCGCCGCAGCGGGTCGCCGCGCTGGGGGTCGGCCCCCGGCCGTACGGCACGACCGCGGCGCTGCGCACCGCGCTGGACCGGGCGCGGGCGGTGGTCGGCACCGACTGGACCTTCGACACCACCCTGCCGGCGGCAGGCCTGCGACTGCCGACCGGGGTGAGCCGGCACGTGGTGCCCTACGACATCACCGACTACGACCGGACCATCCGGGGCTTCGACACGGCGCTGACCGCGCTGCAACGGGCCGGGGTGGACGAGGTGGCGCTGCTCATCGAGGGCAACCCGGACACCCTGGACGTGCTGGACGGGGTGGGGCTGACCCACCGCACCCTGGACCTGGTGCCGGGCGTGCCGGTCGCGGTGGCCGCCGCCGGGGAGGTCACCGCCCGGCTGCGCCCGCAGCCGTTCGGCTCCGGGCTGGCGTACCTGTCCGGGCTGCCCGGACGGCACGGACAGAGCCAGCGGCAACTGCTCGCCGAACTCTCCCGCTACCTGGCCGGTGGGCTGTCCTGCGTGCTGGTCGAGATGACCCTCAGCGACCTGGCGTCGGCCGTCGAGGCGGTCCGCCGGGCGCCGGTGCCGAAGACCGTGGTGGTGCTGGCCGACTACTCGTCGCCGTCGGCGCGGATCCGGGTGGCGCACGCCCGCTCGCCGGAGGACGTCCGGGCCGTCATCGCCCGGGGCCGCGGGGTGCTGAGCACCGTGCTGGTCTTCGACGACCCCGCCGGGGACCTGGCGAGAGCGCTGCGGTGAACGCCACGGTGGGCGAGGTGGTCGCGCTGCTGGAACAGCGGCACCCCGTCGACCTCGCCGACCCGGCCGACCGGGTCGGCCTGCTGGTGGGACGGGCGGCGAGCCCCGTCGGGCGGGTGCTGCTGGCCGTCGACGCGGTTGCCGCGACGGTACGCCAGGCCCGGGCCGACGGCGCCGACCTGCTCGTCACCCACCGCCCGCCGACGCCGGCGACGATCGCCCGGGCCGAGGCGGCCGGTCTGGCGCTGTACACCGCGCACAGCAACGCGGCGGTGGCCCGGCCCGGGGTGTCCGACGCGCTCGCCACCCTGGTCGGGCTCGGCCCGACCGAGCCGCTGCTGCCGGTGCCCCGCCGCCGGGACGTGCTGGTGGCGTTCGTGCCGGTGGCCGAGGTGCAGCGGGTGGTCGACGCGGCGGCGGCCGCCGGGGCCGGGGTGATCGGCGACTACCACCGGTGCGCCTGGTGGACCACCGGCACCGGCACCTTCGTCCCCGCGCCGGGCGCACGGCCGACCGCCGGGGCGGTGGGCGAGGTCAGCCTCGCCGCCGAGGCGCGGGTCGAGATGACGTTGCCGCGCAGCCGCCGCCCGGAGGTCGTGGCGGCGGTCCGCGCAGCGCACCCGTACGAGGAGCCCGCCTGCTACCTCTTCGAGCTTGCGGAGTTGCCCGACGGGCACGGGTACGGGCGGGTCGGCGAGCTGCCCCGGGCGCTGTCGGCCGGCGAGCTGGCCGGCCGGCTGGGCGGGGTCGTCCGGCTGGCCGGCGACACCGGGCGTCCGGTGCGGACCGTGGCGGTGTGCGCCGGCGCGGGTGGCCGGTTCGCGGCGGCCGCCGCCGCCCGGGGCGTCGACGCGTACCTCTCCGGTGATCTCGCCGCCGTCGACGGCCCGCCGGTGCTGCTCGACGGGGGCGGCTGGGCCACCGTCCGGCCGTGGCTGGCGGAGCTGGCCAGGACCGTCGCGGCGGCGTTCCGCCGGCGCCTGCCGGTACGGGTCTCGGCGCTGGACACCGACCGGTGGTCGCTGCTGCGGCCCGACCCGACAGCCACCGGCCCGGATCCGCTCGACGGGGGCGGGCCGGTGGCTGCCGAGGGGGCCCGGCCGATCGGGGAGGCGTCGTGCTGACCGTCGGCCTGGTGCAGCAGGGAGCCTGGGACACGCCCCTGGAGTCGATGCCGCTCGCCGCCGGGTACCTGCGGGCCACGCTGGCCGGCGACCCGGACCTGCGCGGCGAGGTGGACGTGCGGATCCACAACTTCCGGGGCGGCGTGCCGCTGATCCGGATGGCCGCCACCCTCTTCGCCGGGCCGCCCCCGGACGTGCTGGCCTGCTCGGTGCTCGGCTGGAACTACCGCAGCTTCGGGGCGCTGGCCGAGACGTACAAGCAGTTGCGCCCGGACGGGTGCGTGGTCTTCGGCGGCAACCACGTCGCCCACCAGGGTCACCGGGTGCTGCGCGAGCATCCGGCCGTGGACGTGGTGGTCGACGGCGAGGGCGAGGTGACCTTCCGGGAGCTGGTCCGGGTGCTGCTGGAGCAGGCGTACCCGGAGGGCCTGTCCCGGGTGGCCGGGCTGACCTACCGCGGGCCGGACGGGGCGGCGATCAGCACCCCGGACCGGGAGCGCCTCACCGACCTCGACGTCATCCCCTCGCCGTTCCTGACCGGCGCGCTACCGATGACCGACGGCGCCGGGCGGTTCCGCTACGACGTGGCGCTGATGGAGACCAACCGGGGCTGCCCGTACAAGTGCGCGTTCTGTTACTGGGGTGGCGCGGTCGGGCAGCGGGTCCGGTCCTTCTCCCGGGAGCGGCTCGCCGCCGAACTGGACTGCTTCGGCTTCCACCAGGTGCCCACGGTGGTGCTCTGCGACGCCAACTTCGGCCTGCTCGCCGCCGACGAGGAGTTCGTCGAGGACCTGATCCGCACCCGGGAGCGGCGCGGCTACCCGCGGGCGGTGGAGACCTCCTGGGCCAAGAACAAGTCCGACCGGTTCCACCGGATCGTGCGGGAGCTGCGCCGGCACGACCTCCAGAGTTCGTTCACGCTGGCCCTGCAGAGCCTCTCCGACGCGGCGCTGACCGGCATGCGGCGGCGCAACATGCGGGTCAACGAGTGGGAGAACCTGGCGGACTGGCTGGTCCAGGAGGGCCTGGACTGTTACGCCGAGCTGATCTGGGGTGCGCCCGGCGAGACCGTGCAGAGCTTCCTGGCCGGGTACGACCGGCTCGCCACCCGGGTCAGCCGGATCGCCGTCTATCCCATGCTGCTGCTGCCCAACACCACGTACGCCGCGCAGCGCGAGCGGTACGGCCTGCTCACCGTGCGGGGCGAGCGGGACGACTTCGAGTACGTGCTGGCCACCGACGGGGCCGACCTCGGCGCCCACCTGGCCATGCAGCGGTTCATCTACTTCGCCCGGCTGCTCGGCGAGCACCAGTTCCTGCGCCACGTCTGGGCGCCGGCCCGGCTGCTGGCCGGGGTCCGCCAGTCGGAGCTGATCCGTTCCCTGGCCGCGTGGTGGGAGGCGGTCGACGATGCGGAGGTGCGGGCGTTCCTGCGGGACGTCCCCACGGTCGCGGAGTCGGCGGCCGTCTCCGCCGGGCTGCGCCGGCTGTACGCCACGCCGGCGCTGGAGCGGGCCGTCGGGGACTGGTGGTCGGCCACGGTGGTGCCGCGCTTCCCGCCCGCCTGGCGGGCGTTCGCCGCCGAGCTGTACGAGTTCGACCGGCTCAGCCGCCCCCGCTACGTGCTGCCCGGCGAGCCGCCGCCGGCCGGCTGGACGGTGCGGTCCACCGGGGACGGACCGGGGTACGTCAGCGCGCCGGTGGCCTTCGGCCACGACGTGCCGGCCGTCCTCGCCGCCCTGCACCGCGGCGACGTCGGGCCGCCCGCCCCGCGCCGCACGGTGCTGCGGTTCGAGGCGGCCGTCGGCTTCCACGCCCAGTGCGACAACCACGAGACGGCGACGCACTTCGTCGCCCGTCCCCGGGTCCTGCCCGAGCGTGGACCGGATGGCGGTCGCCCCGTCCCCCACACCACCACCGCCGGCCCCGGCTGACCCCGCCCCACGCCCCGCCGTTCCGGACCTTGCCGCGCCGCGCCGCGCCGCGCCCAAGATTGTGCTCGATCCGGGATGTAGTGGCGTGCCGGGCGGCCGGAGGCCACTACATCCCGGATCGAGCGCGGTCGGGGTCAACCGGTGGTGTCGGGGTCGAGCCAGACCCGGGTGAGGTCGACCCGGTGCAGGTGCGGCAGGAGGCGCAGGTTGCGGACCCGGGGCGAGCGCCCGGAGAGCGGGACGACGGCCGCCGCGACCAGCGGCACCACCGGCAGGTCGCGCAGCACGGCGACGTCGACCCGGTGCCGGAGTTCGGCGGCCCGGGCGGGATCCGGTTCGGCCCGGACCGCGGCCAGCAGCCGGGCGACCCTGGTGGAGCGGTAACCGCCGTAGTTGCGCCCACCCGCCACGTCGTCGGCGATCAGCGAGCGCAGCTCCCGGTCGGGGTCGGCGCACCGGTCCGGCGTCCAGCCGCAGAGCGCCACGTCCCACCGCCCGGCGCGGCCGTGCGTCGGGTCGAGGAGCAGGTCGTGCAGGTCGCCGTCGCGGTGCGCGGTGAGCCGCGCCGCGATGCCGACCGCCGCGAGGTTGGCGGCGAGGATCTCGGCGGCCTCCCGCCGGCGGGGCTCGTCCGGCACCAGCAGGTGCAGCGCGGGCCGGGCGTCGGGGCCCAGCTCGGCCAGCGCCGCCCGGGCCGCCTCCGGGTCGCCCCGGTGGTACGGGGTGGGCCAGGGATCGTACGGCCGGTGGCCGGGTGTCCCGGGTGGCAGCAGTCCGTGCTGGAGGCGGGACGGCACGCCCGGCACGGCGAGCGCCTCGGCCACGGCCAACCGGTCCACGGCGAGCGCCACGGCCCGGCGTACGGCCCGGTGGCGGGGTCCGGCGGGTCGGGCCGGCCCGCGCAGGTTGAACACCAGGTAGGCGTCGAGAGCCCAGCCCACGGGCGGCACCGGCAGCGCCGCCGCCGCGCCGCCCGCCCAGCTCAGGTCGACCGGTTCCGGGCCCCGGCCGGCGGCCCGGACCTCGTCGGCGGTGGCGTCACCGCGCGCCTCGATCCGATCGACGAACCGGGCGCGCAGCGGGTCGGTCTGCGGATCCCAGGCCGGGTTGTGGACCAGGCGCACCACACCGCCGTCGGTCCGCCCCACCGGCCGGAACGGGCCGGTGGAGCGGGGTACGGCGGCGCCGGGCAGCCAGGCGTCGTACTCGGCGGGGACCGGTGCGAGGCCGGTGCCGGCGAGCAGCCGGACGAGGTCGTCGACCGGCCGGCGCAGCCGCAGGTGCAGGGTGTGCGCGTCGACGGCCCGCGCCCCGGGAAGGTCGTGCCGGGCGGCGAACTCCGCGTACCCGGCCGCGGTGGGTCGGGTACGCGCGAACGCGCGTCGGGCGGCGGCGTGGTAGTCGGCCAGGCCGAGGAGCACGTCGGCGAGCGGGGCGAGCGCGGCGGACCGCGCGGCGGGGCCGGCGAGGCGCTTCAGGGCGCGGACCACGTCGGCGGCGGTCACCGGGCGGGGCGGGTCGGTGTCCCAGTGGACGTCGGCGCGGAGTCGGACGGTCCACTGCCGGCCGTCGGCGGTCACCGTGCCGCCGGCCCGGGTGGGCAGTTCGGCGGCGAGGTCGGGCACGGGCCGGGCGCGGCGGTCGGCGTACGGCGGGTCGGTCGTCGCCGGGTAGGCGAAGAGCTGCCGGCTGGTGGCCCAGAGCAGTTGGCGGGTGGCGGTGCCGTTGGCGGTGGCCGGATCGAGCGCCTCGATCCGCTCGGTGGTGAGCAGGCGAAGGGTGCCGCCGTACGCCGGCTCGGCGACCCGGTGCGGGCCCGCCGGCCCCGGGTGGTGGGCCTGCTCCACGAGGGACATCGGGCCGGCTCCTCCCCTGTCCACCGGTCGGGTACCGACGACCCACCGAGATTCCACTTGAACAAGATATAGCGAAATACCGATCGATGCGAGCCGGGCGCGCGCGGCGGCCCTGGCGCAGCGTGGCGGACACATCGCTGTGCGATGATCCCTGTTACTATCCTTTCGTCAACAGCCGCGTCACGGCGGCGCCCACCGGAGCTTCCCCGCTCCCCGTCGGGCGCGCGCCCGACGGGGCCGTCCTGCGCACCGACCGGAAGGACGACCGTGGGTTCGAGCGCCGAGCTGGCCATCGAGACGAGTCAACTCACCAAGACGTTCGGCAGCACCCGTGCCGTCGACGGCGTCGACCTGGCCGTCGAGACCGGCACCGTCTTCGGGTTCCTCGGGCCCAACGGCGCCGGCAAGACCACCACCATCCGGATCCTGTCCACCCTGACCCGGCCCGACTCCGGGACGGCACAGGTCTTCGGGCTCGACGTGGTCCGGCAGGCGGAGGCGGTGCGCGCACGCATCGGCCTCACCGGTCAGTACGCCTCGATCGACGAGGACCTCACCGGCCGGGAGAACCTGGTCCTGCTCGGCCGGCTGCTCGGGCATCCGTGGCCGCGCGCCCGGTCCCGCGCCGACGAGCTGCTGGCCGCGTTCGACCTCACCGAGGCGGCGGCCCGGTCGGTCAAGACCTACTCGGGGGGCATGCGTCGCCGCCTGGACATCGCGGCCAGCGTGATCGTGACCCCCGACCTGCTCTTCCTCGACGAGCCGACCACCGGGCTGGACCCGGCCAGCCGCAACCAGGTCTGGCAGGTGGTCCGCGCCCTGGTCGAGGCCGGCACCACCGTGCTGCTGACCACCCAGTACCTGCACGAGGCGGACGTCCTGGCCAACCGGATGGCGGTCATCGACCAGGGCCGGGTGATCGCCCAGGGCACGCCGGAGGAGCTGAAGTCCTCGGTGGGCGCCGCGACGTTCCAGGTCCGGCTGCGCGACGTCGAGCAGCGGGCCGAGGCCGACCGGCTGATCAGTTCGGTGCTCGCCGCCGCCACCCATCCGGGCGGCGACCCGGCGACCCTGACGGTGTCGGTGACCGACCCGGACCGCGCCTCGCGGGCGCTGGCCGAACTGGCCGCCGCCGGCATCCCGGTCGCCGACTTCTCCCTCGGCCAACCCAGCCTGGACGAGGTGTTCCTGGCCCTCACCGGCCACCGTGCGGAGGCCGAGGGCACCACCAAGGAGGAGGTCGCATGAACCCGACCCGAACGGTGGAGACGGCACCGTCGACCGGCGACGGGCCGGTCGGCACGGCCCTGCTCTCCCGGGACCGGCCGGCCCGCCCCGGCCCGCTGGCAGCTTCCCTCGCCTTCGCCTGGCGGGCGCTGGTGCGGGTGCGACGCAACCCCCAGCAGCTCTTCGACGCGGTGGGCTTCCCGGTGATGACCACGCTGGTCTTCACCTACCTGTTCGGCGGCGCGCTGGCCGGGTCCACCCGGGAGTACCTCCAGCACCTGCTGCCCGGCATCGTGGTGCTCTCGGTGGTGATGATCAGCATGAACACCGGCGTGGCGCTCAACGTGGACATCACCAAGGGCGTCTTCGACCGCTTCCGGTCGATGTCGATCTGGCAGCCGTCGGTGCTGGTCGGCTCCCTCCTCGGCGACCTGGTGCGGTACGCCGTCGCGGCCACCGTGACCGTCCTGGTGGGGCTGGCGCTGGGCTTCCGCCCGGCCAACGGTGTCGGCGGTGTCCTCGTCGGCATCCTGCTGGTGGTGATCTTCGCGTTCAGCCTGGCGTGGGTCTGGACGGCGCTCGGCCTGGCCGCGGCGAAGCCCGAGATTGTGATGAACGTCAGCGGCCTGGCGGTCTTCCCGCTGCTGTTCCTCAGCAACATCTTCGTCGGCCCGGACACCATGCCCGGCTGGCTCCAGGCCGCGGTCGGGGTCAACCCGATCACCCGCGCGGTGACCGCGGTGCGACACGCCATGGACGGCACGTTGACCGCCGGCGACCTGACCGCGTACGCCATCACCTGCGCGGTGCTCATCCTGGTCTTCGGCGGGATCACGGGGGTGCTCTACAACCGGCGACGCCAGGCCTGACGTCGCCACCCGGTCCGGCCGGGCCCCGGCCGGCGGTTCCGAGGAGGTTGACGTGTCCTCATCCATCACCGAGTCCGACCGGCCACTCCCCGACGCCGCCGATCCCACCGGGGAGCGGGCCCTGCTCGTCGCGTTCCTCGGTGACCTGCGGGGCCGGGCGGTGCTGGACGTCGGCTGCGGCGATCCGGCTCTGACGGCGCACGTCCTGCGCAGCGGGGCGCACAGCTACGCCGGCGTCGCGCCGGACGAGGAGCGGGCCGACGCCGTGCGGCGCCTGCTCGACCCGGGCGTGGGGCACGTCCAGGTCCGTGACCTCAACCGCTGGTCCGGGCGCGACGACTCACCCCGGGTGGACGTGGTGCTCTCCCGGTACGCGCTGCACCAGGTCCGCAACCTGCCGCGACTGCTGGCCGCCGTGCAGCACGACCTGGTGCCCGGCGGTCGGCTGGTCTTCTCGGTGCCGCACCCGATGGCCACCGCGGTGGTCGGCAGCGCCCACGGGCGCGGCTGGCTGCGCACCGCCGACTACTTCCGGGAGGGCGAGCGGCCGGCGACCGACGCGCTGCCGGGCCCGCCGCCGGTGCACCGCACCCTGGAGACCTACCTGCGCGAGTTGCGGCTGTGCGGACTGCGGCTCGACGAGTTCAGCGAGGGCCTGGCCGGCATGGACCACTCGGCCGGGCCGTGCGGACCCGGCGACGGTCCGCGCTGGGCGGTGTTCCGCTGCGTACGCACCTGAGTGGGCGGGCCGCCCGGCCGGTGTCGGCCGGGCGGCCCGGTCCGGTCAGGACATCGCCTCGGTCAGCTTGATCATCGAGTCGACCGCGTGGTCGATCTCCTCCCGGTTGTTGTAGAGGTGCGGGGCCAGCCGGATGGCGAAGCGCTCGGTGTCCGAGCCCTGGACGGGGAAGAACGTGAACCGCAGGTTCACCCCGTACTCGTCCTCCATCCGCTGCTCGAACTCCACGAACCGGTTCATGTCCAGTGCGTGCTCCGGGTTGCGGAACGGCTGGAAGGCCACCATGCCGCAGTGCAGCCGCTCGTCGTGCAGCGGGCTGAACAGCGCCGACTCACCCCAGTGCTCGGCGACCCGGTGCTTGAGGTGGCGGCTCAGCCCGTGCACGTACCGCTGGATGTTCTCCTGGCCGATGGTCTGGAAGATCTCGCAGGCCGCCTGGAGCGCGGGGCCCCGGGACAGGTCGGCCGAGCCGGTCTTCTGCACGAAGGTGCCGATGTCGTACGTCGGCTCCCGGGTGGTGGTGCGGGGCGGCAACTCGCCCTCGATCGGGTACCAGAGCGAGATGACGGGCCAGAACGTCGGCAGCGGCAACGGGTTGTGCTCCGGCAGCACCTTGTTGCGGGCGTAGAGGATGCCGGTGCCCATCGGCCCGCACTGGTACTTCGAGCCGGAGCCGCTGAGGAAGTCCACCCCCAGCTCGTGCAGGTTCAGCGCGAACTGCCCCGGCAGGTGGGCGCCGTCCACCACGCTGATCAGGCCGTGCCGCTGGGCCAGCTCGGCGAGCGCCCGGGTGGGCATGGTGGTGCCGACCGTGAAGGTCACCGCGGCCCACTGGATGACCCGGGTACGCGGCGTGATCGCCGCCTCGAACATCTCCACGATCTCCTCGGCGGACTGGTCCGGGCCGAGCTTCGGGGTGAGCTTGCGGACCACCACGCCGCGCCGGTTGTGCAGCAGGTTCAGTGGCGCCTGCATGGTGTAGCACTCGTGGGTGGTGGTGATGACCTCGTCACCCTCGCCGAGGTCGAGCCCGTTGAGGATCCGGGAGTTGCCGTCGGTGGCGCCCTGGACGATCGCGATCTCGTCGGGGTCGCAGCCGTAGGCGGCCGCCAGCACCGCCCTCGGCTCGTTCATCGTGGTCGGCGGGTACGGGTCGCGGGGCCGGCGGGCGAAGTCGTAGTCGGCCACCTTGAGCAGGTCCAGCACCCGCTTCGGCGCGGACCCGATGGTGCCCACGTTGAGGTGGGTCAGCGTGGGGTCGATGGTGAACAGGTCACGGACCTGACGCCAGGTCTGCTCGTCCTCCAGCGGCCCCCGGGGCACCTCCGGGAAGCGGCTGCCCGCCGCGCCGACCGCCGCCGCCGCCCGGCTCGCCTCCGCCTCGGTGCGCTGGCGCGCCAGCACCGCGGCGATCGACTCGTTTGTCGCGCTGGTCTCCTGGGTCACGGGAATCCTCCGTCGTCGAGCCGGACGGCGACCACCGAGTCCGCTACGCGTTTCGATAGTCGCCGAGGAATGCCGTCGGGTCGACAGGCAGCCGGAACGCCTGCTGCGCGCTGGCTACCGCACCCGACACGGGCGGCCGGGAGACTCCCGAATCGCACCGTCGATTTACTATCGTATAGCCAATACATCGATGGACGCCTAGACTCGGGGACGGCCCGCTCCCCGACGCCGCCGTCCCGGCAGATGGAGGTCGACAGTCATGACCGATACCGCCCAGCCTCTCGCCGCCACGGAAACCGGGCTCTCCCCCGACCGGGACGACCCGCGCTACGGGGGCGTCCTGCGCCTCGTCGGACCGGGCGGGGTCGACCACATCGACACCGCCAGCGCCTACTACGCCACCTCGGCGCAGATCCTGCGGGCGCTGTCCCGCCAGCTGTTCGCGTACCCCGCCACGGACGACCTCTCCGCGCCGGAGCTGTCGTTCACCCCGGTACCGGACCTCGCCGCCGAGACGCCCACCGTCGACAACGGCGGGATCAGCGCCGACCGCCGCACCGTGACGGTCCGGCTGCGCCCCGGCGTGCTCTGGGACTCCACCCCGCCACGCGAGGTGACCGCGCACGACGTGGTGCGCGCGTTCAAGCGGCTGCCGAACCCGGTCGCCGGGGCCGGCGCGCTGCCCTACTTCACCAGCACCATCGTCGGGTTCCGGGAATACTGCGCGGCGTACCGCGAGGCGTTCACCGACGCCGAGGTCACGGCGCGGGCGCTGGCCGACTTCCAGAACGGGCACGACATCGCCGGCCTGCGCGTCGTCGACGACCACACCCTCCAGTTCCACCTCGTCCGGCCGGCCAACGACTTCCTCAACGTGCTGGCCACCGGCTTCACCTCGCCCGCGCCGGTGGAGTACGACGCCTACCTGCCGGACAGCATGGAGTTCCGCCGCAACACCCGCTCCTGCGCGCCGTACCGGCTGACCCACTACGCCGACCGGGGCATGGAGATCCGGATGGAGCGCAACCCGGTCTGGCGCAAGGAGAGCGACCCGATCCGCAACCAGTACGTCGACGGCATCCACATCACCGTCGCCTCGGACGTGCCGGTGCCCGAGATGGAGCGCCGGATGGACGCCGGCGAGGTGGACCTCGCCTGGTCGTACACGGCCGTGTCGTGGGACCGTCCCAAGCCCGGCCAGGACGCCGCGCCGCGCACCTACCCCGGCTTCGCGCTCAACCCGTACCTGGTGTTCAACCTGCGCAGCCCCAACCAGAACCGGGCCACCTCGAACCTGAAGGTGCGCCAGGCCATCGCGTACGCCGTGGACAAGGTCGCCATCGGTGAGATCCTCGACGCTCTGGACGCGCCGAACGAGCCGCTCGGCTCGGTCATCCCCCGGGGCAGCGTCGGACACCGCGAGGACTTCGACCCGTACGCCACCCCGGGCAGCCGCGGCGACCGCGAGCGCGCCCGGCAACTGCTGGTCGAGGCCGGGTACGGCGACGGCCTCACCCTGATCGCCGCGGTCCGCCAGATCGGCATCCACCGCAAGGTGATGGACGTGGTCGCGGCGAACCTCGCGGAGATCGGCATCACCCTGGACTGGCGCTTCTTCAGCCAGGCCGAGTACTACGGCTCCGCGCTGTCCGACCCGGAGGCGGGCCGCCGCGGCGACTGGGACATCGCCGAGCCCGGGTTCACCCCCGACTGGTTCGGCAACAACGGCCGGGTGATCGTGCAGCCGCTCTTCCAGAGCAACGACGTGCCGGGCACCACGAACTACGGCGGCTACCACAACCCGGAGGTCGACGCGCTGATCGAGCGGGCGCTCGAGGAGCCCGACGAGCGGCGGGCCGAGGAGCTGTGGCACGAGATCGACGTACGCATCATGCAGGACCTGCCCGTCGTGCCGATCCTGTCGTTCGCGGCCATGACGTCCCGGTACTACGGCAAGCGGGTCCGCAACGCGGTGCACGTGCCGCAGATCGAGTTCTTCGACATCACCAACCTCTGGCTGGAACCCACCCAGTGAGCTGACCGCGCCGCGTCCCGGCCGGGCCGTCACACCGGCCGGGACCCGTCGGCCCGACGGCCCGAACGCCGCGACGCCGTGTTCTACACTGGACCGCGCTCCGGTGCCGGGTGGTCGGTCGTCGCACCAGAACCGACCGGCGCCGCAGTCAGTCGGGGGAGGCGCATGGAGAGCGGGCCGCTGGGCGACAGCCGGATCCTGGAGCCGGACGGGGACACCGACCGGCTGCGGGCCTGGAAGGGCCAGATCGACAAGCTCGCCGCCGACACGAAGGTGATGGGCGAACGCCTGCAGGAGCTGCGGGTGACCGAGCGCGACCGCGACGGCCTGGCCGAGGTCACCGTGGACTCGACCGGCGCGCTGCGTGACCTGCGGCTGAGCCGGCAGATCCAGCAGCGGACGCCCGACGAGGTGGCGCAGGCCGTGATGGCGACCGTCCGGCAGGCCCGCGCCCAACTGGCCGAGCGGTCCCAGCAGATCGTCGCCGAGACGGTGGGTACGCAGTCCCCGGCGGCCCGGGCGCTGGCCGAGCGGGTGCACCGTGGGCTCGCCCCCGCCGAGCAGCCCGACTCCCCCGAACCGGGCCGGTACGACGGCAGCGGCTGGCAGGGGGACGCGTGACCGACGCCTCGCTCGTCGCCGACGTCCACTCCACCCGCGAGGTGTGGACCGGCTCCTCGCTCGCCGACGGCGTCGAAGGGCTGGTCGACGCGATCCGCAGCGAGGGCTGGGTCGACGACGCGCTCGCCGGGGCGTCGCTGGCGCTCGACGTCACCGCCACCGTGCTCGACCCGTTCAGCGCGCTGCTGGCCAACGGCCTCGGCTGGGCGATGGAATACTTCGAGCCGCTGCGCGAGATGCTCGACTGGCTGGCCGGCATGCCCGACGTGGTGGCCTCGCACGCCGCGACCTGGGACAACATGGCCGGTCACCTGCAACGGATGGCGACCGACCTGCAGGCGCACCTGGCCGGCGACACGCCGGACTGGAAGGGGCACGCGGCCGAGGCGTACCAGTCGCTGATGAAGAACAACGTGGTGGCGCTGGCCGGCCTGGGCGGGGCGTCGGCCGCGATGGCCGCCGCCACCCAGGCCGCCGGCAACCTGGTCACCTTCACCCGGGACCTGGTCCGGGACCTGATCGCCGACCTGGTCGCGCGGGTGATCGTCTGGGCGGTCGAGGCCATCTTCGTGGTCACCATCCCGGTGATCGCCGCGCAGATCACCGCGGCCGTGCTGAAGTGGGCGGGCCGGATCCTGATGTACACCACCGGGCTCGTCACCAGCCTGACCAACCTCTCCAAGCTCATCAACGGCTGACCGGAGCGATCGTGGCGAGACCGAGAGGACCGCACGGCGGCGGGGGCGACGGCGGGCACCCCACCGGTGGGCACCCCGGCGAGGGGCATCACGGTGAGGGCGGCGAGGCGGGTGAGGGCGGCGTACCCCGCCAGCGGGGCGGCCAGCACGGGGCGCCGACCAGCGTCAACGGGATCCACCAGTCCGTCGCCGAGGCCGGCGCGGCGGGCCGGCCGGGCGGCGCAGGCTCCCCCGCCGGGCGTACCGGCGGGCCGGAGTCGGAGGCCGGCGGCCCGCCGCGCCCGCAGAACGATCCCGACCTGGACCTGAACGACCCGCGGACGCTGGCGGAGATCACCCGGGCGCGCAACGCGGTGGCCGACCGGCTGCAGCAGATGGCCGACGACGCGTGGGACCACGTCGACACCAACCGGGACGCCATCTTCCAGCAGCCGGGCTACCAGCGCATGCGCGAGGACCTGGTGGACCGCTACGGCGAGGCGGGCGCGGACCGGGTCATGGAATCGATGGTGCTGGGCACGGAGGCGCACAGCCATCTCGCCAACGCGGTCACCACCGGGGCGTCCGGCATGCTCGACCCGTCGACCGGTTTCCGGCTGCGCAGCGAGGTCAACTTCGACGCGCAGGGGGTGGAGGTGTCGGCCGCGCCGCAGGACGGCTTCCGGCCGGACGTCATCCTCGAACGGCAGGCCACCAACCGGGTCACCGACCAGCTCGACTGGGAGGTCGCGCACGCCTACGACCTCAAGACCGGCCTGAAGACCGGCATCGAGCCCTCCTGGTCGCGGAAGGTCACCGAGGCGCTCGGCCTGCCGAACCCGCCGGAGGAGCTGCGGCCGACCCAACGACCGCGCGAATAGACTGGCCCGTCCCGGTTCCGACACGGCGAGAGGTGCCCATGTCCTCTGCGGAGAAGGCGCGGCGGTGGCGGCAGATCCTGTCCGGCCTGCGCGACGAGCTACCGGGCGAGTGGGCGCTGCGCGGCACCGGTCTCGGCACGCTGCTGGTCCGCGAGCCGGTGCAGTGGGCGCTGGCCTGGATCGGCTACACGGGCTCCCCGTCGCGGCCGGCCGGCTGGGCGCTGGCCGGCGTGCAGCCGCTCGTGCTGCCCTTCCCCGAGCTGGTGCTGACCCACGGTGTCCGGATGGACGAGGCGGCGTCCGGGCCGGCCACCGTGGACCTGCTGTCCGACACCGCGGCCGCCGACGTCCGGGGGTTCGTCCTCGACACCGGCCTGCCGAAGATCGACGATTGGCCACCGGACCGGCTCGCCGAGGTCGCCGAGCGGGACTTCGCCCAGCGGCCGCCGAAGCGCTACACGTTCTGGCACGAGCTGCCCGGGTGGCGGGTGGTCACCGACGCCGGGTCGCCGACGGATCCGGCGACGCAGCTCGCCGAGCTGTGGCGCGAGCGGGCCCGGACGGCGTCGGCGAAGGCCGCCGCACCGCTGACCGCCCACGCCGAGTTCTACGACCGGCTACGACAGGCGTGGGACGGGGGCGGACGCGGGGCGGCGCTGGAGTTCCTGACCGGGCAGCGGGACGAGGGGCTGGCCGCGCGCAAGCTGGACCGCGTCGAGGCGGCGTAGCCGGGCAGGGCCGAGGTGCCCTGGCCGGACGCGGCGGGGTCCCGGCGCCCTGACCGGACGCGGCGGGGTCCAGGTCGCCGGCCGGACCAGCCCGCGTCGACGACCTCGGGCCGGCTCCCGTCGCCCGGTACCGGCGACGGGTTCAGAGGCCCAGCCGGTCGGCCAGCGGCGCCAACGCCGGCGGCACCCGCAGCTCGGCCGGGCCGCCGTCGGTCCCGGGCAGGACCCGGACCGGGTGGAAGACGCGGTCGTGCCACCAGAAGATCCGGTCGGTGCAGCGGTCGTCGGCGGCGTCGAACATCGACCGGGTCACCCGGTCGAACGCCACGGCGGTGTCCCGCAGGTCGGCACCGACCTGGTGCAGCAGCACCGCGCTGTAGCGGGGCGCGGCGACCAGCGCGCCGTACTCGCCGGCCTCCGGCAGGAACCGCGGCACCGACATCAGCGCGGTCGTCACGTAGGGGTTGCCGTCGGCGGCGAGCAGCCGGACCGATCCGCCGGCGGGCAGCTCGTGGTCGCGTACGTCGAGGGTCGCCAACTCGTGCTGCACGGTCTGCCGCACGGCGAGGCGGACCAGCTCGTCGGGCTCGCGCCCCAGCTGTTCGGCCTGGGTGAGGGTGAGCAGGTCGAGCCGGCCGGGCCGGTCGACCACGACGGCCGCGGTGAAGTGGTCGCCGAACGGCAGCGCGAGGAAGCCGCTGGACTCCGCGTCGGCGCCCGGGGTCAGCCGCAGCCGGAGCCGGTCGAGCGGGATCGGGCCGGCCTCGTCGGCGGCGACGCTCGGCGGCAACTGGCCGCGCAGGTCGGCGAGCCAGTCGGCCAGCAGGTGCGGCCAGATCTGACGCGGCTCGTCGCGGCAGCGACGCAGCAGCGGCGCCAGCGAGACCCGGGCCCGGCCGTCGGGCAGCGGCACGAGGATCTCGTCCTCGTCCGGCGCGACCCGCGCGCCGGGCAGCTGCGCCGGCAGGGCCTCCTCGACCAGCGCACGGAGATCAGTCATCAGGTCCATGTTCTGCGCCGCCACCGTGCATTCATACCATCGGCGGGCACGCCCGGTGGGCGTGCAGTGCCCCGGCCGGGGCCGGCTACCGTGGCCACGGCGCGGGACGGCCCGGGCCGGTGGACCGGGGAGGGTGGCATGCGTCTGCACGTGGGGTGCGCGATGTGGACGCACCGGTCCTGGCAGGGGCGCTTCCTGCCGCACCCGCTGCCGACCCACGAGCGGCTGCGCGCCTACGCCGGCTGGTGCACGGCGGTCGAGGGGAACACCACCTTCTACGCCACGCCCGTCCGGGACACGGTGCAGTCGTGGGCGCGGCAGACCGGGCCGGAGTTCCGGTTCGTACCGAAGCTGCCCCGGGCGGTCACCCACGACCGGCGGCTGACCGGGGCGGATGAGGAGCTACGGGCGTTCCTGCACGCGATCGAGCCGCTGGGCCCCCGGGCGCACGCGCTCTGGGTCCAGGTGCCGGGCTCGTTCGGCCCCACCGACGTACCCGCGCTGGCCCGCTTCCTGCGCGGGCTGCCCACCGCCCACCGGTACGCCGTGGAGGTCCGCCATCCGGCGTTCTTCACCGACCCCCGCGAGGCGCGGACGCTGGAGGAGGCCCTGGCCGCGGTCGGGGCGGAGTGGATTCCCTTCGACACCACCGCGTTCTTCCGCACCCCGCCGACCAGCGACGCCGAGCGGGAGGCGTGGACCCGCAAGCCGCGCACGCCGCTGCGCACCCGCGCCCTGACCGACCGTCCGATCGTCCGCTACCTGGGCCGCGACGACCCGGCGCGGACCGTCGAGGGCTGGCAGAGGTGGCTCGACGTGGTGACCGACTGGCTGCGCGAGGGCCGCTCGCCGACCTTCTTCGTGCACACCCCCGACAACGCCGACGCGCCGGAGCTGGCCCGCCGGTTCCACGACGCGGTCCGGGCCCGGCTGCCGCAGCTCGCCCCGCTGCCCGAGCCGGAGCCGGTGGGGCCGTCGACGCTGTTCTGAGCGGCCCCACCGGTGACCGGCGCGGCGCGGGGCGGCACGACGGCGGTTCCGGCCGCCCGGACCCTTCCGTTCGGTACGCGGGCGGACTACGGTCGCTGTCACACCACCCGACGGGGCAGTGCGCCGCCGTGGCAGCGGGAGGAGTCGCCGTCATGACGATCCACCACATCAGCGTCGGTCACGGCCCGCACCGGGTGCTGGCCCTGCACGGCTGGTTCGGCTCGGCCCAGGGCTGGGGCGCGCTGCCGGAGCTGATCGACACCGAACGGTTCAGCTGGGCCTTCCTGGACTACCGGGGCTACGGCGCGCGGCAGGACGAGACCGGCGAGTACAGCATCGCCGAGATCTCCCGGGACGCGCTCGAGCTGGCCGACTCCCTCGACTGGGACACCTTCTCGGTGGTCGGGCACTCGATGGGCGGCAGCGCCGCGCAGCGGGTGCTCGCCGACGCCCCGCAGCGGGTGCGGCGGCTGGTCGGCATCAGTCCGGTGCCGGCCGGCGGGGTCCCCTTCGACCTGCAGAGCTGGGCGCTCTTCGACGGCGCGGCGGCCGAGCCGGGCAACCGGCGGGCCATCATCGACCTGACCACTGGCAACCGCCTCTCCGGGCACTGGCTGGACGAGATGGTGCGGTTCTCGCTGGCCCACTCGACCCGGGAGGCGTTCGGGGCGTACCTGACCGCATGGGCACGCACGGACTTCACCGACGAGGTGAAGGGCAACACGGTGCCGGCGCTCGCCGTGGTCGGCGAGCACGATCCGGCGCTGGGCGCCGACACGATGCGCGAGACCTGGCTGCGGCACTACCCCGAGGCCCGGCTGGAGGTGCTCGCCAACGCCGGGCACTACGCCATGTACGAGACGCCGGTCCGGTTGGTCACGGTGGTCGAGGAGTTCCTCGGCCGGTGAGCGTCGACCCGACGCCGCTGGTCGATCCGCGCAGCTACGTCGACGGCGTCCCGTACGAGCTGCTCGCCGCGCTGCGGGCGCAGGCCGCGGTGGTGCGGGTGGCGGAGCCGCCGTTGCTCGGGCTGCCGGCCGGGCCGGGTTTCTGGCTGGTGCTCCGGCACGCCGAGGTGACCGACGTGCTGCGCCGGCCCGGGCTCTTCTCGTCGTGGCGGGGCGGCACCCAGATCCGGGACCCGGCCACCGCCGAGGATCTCGGGTATGTGCGGCAGATGATGCTCAACCGGGATCCGCCGGAGCACGGCCGGTTGCGCCGCCCGGTCGCCCGGGCGTTCACCCCCCGGGCGGTGGCGACGCTGGAGGAGTCGATCCGGGCGAACGCGGTGGCGCTGGTCGAGCGGGTGCTGGGCGATGCGGACGAGGGCAGCTTCGACTTCGTCCGGGATCTCGCCGCCGACCTGCCGTTGCTCACTCTCGCCGACGTGCTCGGCGTGCCGGAGGCCGACCGCTGGCTGCTCTACGACTGGTCGAACCGGGTGATCGGCTTCCAGGACCCGGAGCACGCGACGTCGGCGGCGTTCGACCCGCGGGCCGGCACGGCCATGGCGCGCGAGGCGCTGCGGCACCGGCCGACACCGGCCGCCGACGGCCGGCTGCCCGACCCGCGCACCCGGGCCGGGATGGCGGACCTGTACGCGTACGCCCACCTGCTGGCCGCGGCGAAGCGCCGCGAGCCGGGCGCGGACGTGATGTCCGTGCTGCTGGCCGAGCGGGGCGACGAGCGGCTGTCGGTGACCGAGTTCGAGAACATGTTCTGGCTGTTCGCCGTGGCCGGCAACGAGACGGTCCGCAACGCCCTGCCCGGCGCCCTGATCGCCCTTCTGGAGCACCCGGCGGAACTGGCCCGGCTGCGCCGTGACCCGGGCCTGTTCGACACCGCGGTCGACGAGCTGCTGCGCTGGTGGACGCCGGTGATGGTGTTCCGGCGGACCGCCACGGCGGACACCACGGTCGGCGGGGTGCCGGTGCGGGCCGGGGAGAAGGTGGTGGTCTCGTTCGCCTCGGCCAACCGCGACGAGCGGGTCTTCGTCGATCCGGACCGGCTGGATCTCGGCCGCCACCCGAACCCGCACCTGGGCTTCGGGCACGGCCCGCACTTCTGTCTGGGCGCGCAGCTGGCCCGCTGCCAGCTGCGGGCGCTGCTCGCGGCGCTGCTGTCCCGGACCACCGAGCTGGGGTACGCCGGCCGGCCCACGTATCTGCGGTCGAACTTCCAGCGCGGGGTGAAGCGGCTGCCGGTGCGCTGGCGTCGACGCCGACCCTCGACCTAGGTAGAGTTCCGGCTCTCCCCTATGTAGAGTTACGGCCATGGGGGTTAAGATCACCGTACCCGTGGCCAGGGTTCTCGCCGCGCTGCTCGCCGAGCCGGACGGCGAGCACTACGGCCTGAGACTCATGCAGCAGACCGGGCTGGCCAGCGGCACGCTCTACCCGGTCCTGACCAGACTCCAGCACGCCGGCTGGGCAACCGCCCGGTGGGAGGACCTCGATCCGGTCGAGGCGGGCCGCCCGGCCCGGCGCTACTACCAACTGACCGCCGAGGGCGTGACCTCGGCGACCGCCGTCCTGGCCGAGCTGCGCGCCGGCACCACGGTCACCCGGTCCACCGCGGCGTCGACCCGGGCGAGGCCGGCGTGGTGAGGCCGGCGGCGGCCACCACCCGGTGGTTGCTGCGCCGCGCGGCCCTGCGCTGGCCGGCCGATCGCCGGGCCGAGCTGGAGCGGGAGTGGTCCGCCGAGGTGGCGGTCCTCGCCGGGGACGGGAGCATCGGTCCCCTGCTGCGCCAGTGGCGGATGGTCACCTTCGCCGGCAGTCTGGCGGTCAGCCCCGGCGAGGGCCGGTACGGCCGGTTCGGGGTCCGTCGGGCCGCGGTGGTGGTCGCCGCGCTCTCGGCGTACCTGCTCGGCCTCAGCCTGCTGCAGCACAGCTGGTACGGGGTGTACAGCGCCCAGGCCGAGGGCGATCGGCCGGTGATCGACGACGCCGGCCTGGCCGCCCGCCTGGTGGTGGGCACCGTCGCCCTCGCCCCCGTGCTGATGGCGGCGGCGGCCGGATGGCTGGTCGGCCGCCGGTCCGGCCCGGCGGTCCGCCCCCGATCGCTCGGTCTGTGCCTGGTCGCGGTGGTGGCCGCGTGGGTGGGTGTCGGCTTCCTGCTCGACCACGTCACCGGCAGCGTCGCCGTACCCACCATGGGCTACGCCTTCGGCCGGCAGCCCTACGGCATGGTGACGAGCTGGGTGGTCTGGCTGGTCGGCTTCATCGCCGTCGGCGGCTGGCTCTCCCGGGCCGGCCGGCACCGGTTGGTCCACGGCCTGCTCGCCACCGTGCTGGTCAGCGCGGTCGCGGTGACGGCTGCGACGTTCGCGCAGTTCGACGCCGGCACGGCCCCACGGGCCGAGGCGTGGAAGTGGTTCCCGCAGTGGCTGGTGCCGGCGAACCCGTTCGAGACCTCCCCGGACGAGGGGGCGCTCAGCTTCCACTCGGCCCGGGCCGTGATCTTCTTCGTCAGCTCCTACCCGCACGTCCTGCTCGCCGTCACCGCCTTCGGGGCGGCGTACCTGCTCGCCACCCGGCGGCGGGCCACCACGCCCGCCGCCGCGCTGCCGGCCTGAACGGGGGTGGGCGGACGTCGTCGGCGTCCGCCCACCGGTCGGCGCGCGGTCACCGGTCGAGCCGGCGGGCGGAGCGCACCGCCGGACCCGCCGGCCGGCCGACCCGGGCCACGTGCAGCAGCCGGTGCGGCGCCACGTCCAGCAGGGTGCCCAGCGCCGCGCGGGTGGCGGGCGCGTCGATCAGCTGGCTGAGCGGGTGCGCGGCCAGCCCGGCCGCGTGCAGCGTCAACCAGATGCGCATCAGCGCGCGGCCCAGCTCGACCTGCGTCGCGTCGTCCGCCTCCGCCGGGCCGATCAGCACGATCACGTCGCCGCCGAGGGCAAGCGGGTCGCCGGCCGCCGACGCCAGCAGCCGGGGCAGCCCGGCCCGGCGCAGCACCGGGTAGGCCGCCAGCGCGGCGCGCAGCCCGGCCGCCTCGCCCCGGGACAGGCCCAGGCACCTGTCGGTGAGCCCGTCGGCGCGATAGCGGGAGTGACCCCGGCTGAGCCGCAGCCAGGACCGCAGCTCGCCGACGACCGCCGGGTCCGCGTACTGGTGCCGGTCCGCCGTGGCCAGCAGCCGCCGCAGCCCGCCGGCGGGCGGCAGCGTCCGCGCGGTGCCGCCGGCCGCGCGGGCGACGGCGTCGACCGCGACGATGGCCTCCGCCGGCAGCCCGGCGGAGAACCGACCCCGGTGGGTACGCCGGAGGAGCACCTGCTCGGTGGTGAACGGGCTGTGGTAGCCGTGCCGGGCGGGGCGCAGCCAGCCGACCCGGCGCTCACCCGGGTAGTGGTCCGCGACGAACTCCACCGGCAGCCCGACGTCGGCCGACACGACCAGGCAGGTCTCGACGAACGCGCCCAGCGACAGCCGCAGGTCCCGTCCGGTGGGGTCGGCCGCCGGCAGGGTGTCGGCCGGGTCCCAGCCGACCCGGATGGCGTCGGCGCGGTAGTCGAGCCGCCAGGGTTGGGTGTTGTGCGCGCTCGGGGCCCGCCAGCAGAGCGGTTCCAGCGCGCGGAACGCGGTGAGGTCCATCTAGAGCGCCTTCTCGTAGAACGTGTAGCCGTGCAGCGGCCGGCCACCGAGTGCCCGGTACTGGGCCGCCGACGCCGGGTTGTCCCGCCCGACGTAGGTGCTGCGCAGCGTGGTGTAGCCGCCGGCGTGCAGGTTGCGGCGCAGCTCGGCGGAGAGGATCCGCTGGTAGCCGCGCCCCTGGTACGCCGGCAGCACCCCCTTGACGACCAGCACCGCCTCCCGCCGGTAGCGCCGGCGGGTGGCCAGCAGCCGGAGCTGGTTGACCGGGTGCAGGTCACCGCGGACCCGGACCAGGAACTCGCTGATGTCGGGCAGGCAGAGCACGAACCCGACCGGCCGGCCGGCCCGGGTCAGGTACAGCAGCAGCGACTCGTCCAGCAGGTACGCCAGCCCGTCGGTCTGCCGGCGCAGCTGCGCCGCGGAGATCTCGGTGTAGTAGCCGAGCTGGGCGAAGGAGGCGTTGAGCAGCTCTCGCAGCAGGTCGAGCTGCGCGTCGAGGCGCTTCAGGTCGCCCCGGTGCACGCGCAGCTCGGCCCCGTCGGTGTCGATCCGGGTCGCCGGGCCGTCCCCGGGGCCGGTGACCGGGCAGATCCAGGTGTCGGACTCGAAGCGGCGGCGGAAACCCGCCGACTCGTATGCGGTGACGTACCGGGGCGGGTTCCAGGCGCTGTCCACGAAGCCCCGGTCGGCGTGGCCGGAGGTGATCACGCCGCCGGCCTGGTTGGGCAGCAGCGCCACCGGCCCGAAGAGCAGCTCCCGGTCGGCGGCGGCGTGCGCGGTGAGCGCCGCGAACAGCGGCTCGGCGGCCGGGCCGGTGAACTCGGTCAGCCCGAAGAGCTGGCAGCGGCGGCCGAGTCTGGCGTCGAGGGCGGCAGACGTGTGCAGCGTGGTCCGGCCGACCACGGTGCCGCCGCCGTCGCGCAGCACGTACATCGGCACGCCGTCGCGCCACCAGCGCCGTACCTGCTGGCGCGGGGGCGGCACGAAGCGCGGCTCGCCCGCGTACACCCGGTCGGTGAGGTCGAGGAAGTCCCGCAGGCCGCGCCGGTCGACGACCCGCTCGAAGCGGCGTCCGGCGCTCACCACCGCACCGCCGGTCCGGTCGTCTCCCCGCCCAGCGGGGTGAAGGTCGGGATGTGCGCCATCTCGCGGGACTCGGCGCGCCACCGGCCGTTGGTGTAGCCGTCGGGCTCGGCGGCGAAGAGCCGGATCCAGCCGGCGGTGGCCTGCCGGTCGCCGTCGGTCACCCAGGTCATCAGCCGCCGGTGGTGCCGGGAGCGGGCGAAGCGCAGCATCGCGTCGCGGTCGGCGAAGAAGGCGATGGTGCCGAGGGTGAACGGGTACTGCCAGTACACGGTGTGCCAGCGGTAGCCGGGCATCCGCCGCAGGTCGCGCAGCATCCGCCGCCAGCGCGGCAGCAGCCGCAGGACCGCCAGCGGGCTGCGGTAGCGGGTCGCCCCGATGAACATGGCGTCGGCGCGGGCCGCCGCGGGGGCGCGGGAGAAGTCACGGGTACGCATCACTCACCCACCAGGTAGACGTTCTTGATCTTCTGCGGGCCGGCGAACGGGCCGGTGCCCGGCTCGTGCGCCTCGACGCGCAGGTCACCGGCGGTCGGGTCCTCGGTCAGCGACTGCGCGAAGTCGCGGGAGACCGCCGCGAGGTGCCGCCGCACCCCGTCCCGGCAGGCGGCCACCAGGGCGGCGCGGTCCGGTCCGGACAGCGGGCGGCGCAGTTCGAGGTGGATCACCGGCCGGGTCTCCAGCGCGGCGTCCTCGACCAGGGTCAGGCAGAACCGGGCGATCTGGGCGGCGTACGGGTTGCCGGTGTAGAGCCCGTACTCGACGTCCTGCGGGTAGAGGTTCGCGCCGAGGTAGGACACGGTCGAGTCGCGCCGGCCGAAGAGCAGCAGCACCGGCAGGGTCATCCGTTCCTGTTCCAGCGCCGCCCGGCAGTCCGCCCACCGGTCGGGGTCGGCGCGCAGCAGGTCGAGCAGCCGGTGGTAGCCGACCAGCAGCGCCTCGTCGCCGACGTTGTAGCGCAGCCGGGGCTGGAGCACGTCGGTGCTGGTGACGGTGCAGAGCAGCTCCCGCCGCTGGTTGGTCTCCAGCCAGGTGGCCAGCGGGTTGTACTGGAACACCATCGGCAGCCGCTGCTCGTCCGGGCCGAGCAGCGCGGCCCGCAGCGACGCGTCGGTCCGCAGCCGGCGGCGCAACCAGACGGTGAACCGGTTCTCCGCGCCGATGCCGATGGTCAGGTCGGACGCCCCGTACGCCGAGCGCACCCGCAGGAACCGCTCCTCCAGGTAGCCGCGCAGCGCCTCGGTCATCCCCTCTCCCCCGCAGCTCGCCGAGATGCGGTAGCGCGCCCAGGGGAAGCCGTCGGCGTCGAGCCGGTCGCGCAGGTGCTTGAGGAACGGCGGGTACGCCGTCACCAGGTAGTCGAAGTCGGGGCCGAACTCGCGCAGGGTGTCCACGATCTTGCCGAGGTCCGGCCCGGTGTTCTTCACCACCGCGATCCGGGCCATCGCGGCCCCGGTCGTCGTCCCGGTCGCCCACGCGCCCATCGAGTACGCGTTGATCACGAACGGCCGGCGCATCGGGAAGACCAGGCTGGTGTAGCCGGCGACGTCGTGGTGCACGGCACGCAGCTCCCGGCTGCCGCGCGGCCAGTTGAACGGCCGGCCCGAGGAGCCGGCCGACTCGTCGACCACCACGCCGTGCGTCGGCAGCCGCCCCGACCAGCACCGCCGGGCGGTGGAGTGGGCGACGACGTAGCTGTCCTTGTCGGTCTCCGGGAAGTCGGCCAACCGCCGCCGGCCCCGCTGCACGGTCGCGCCGAGGTGGTCCCGGTACGCGGGGACGTCCAGCGCGGCGAGCGCGCACACGGTGCGGGCGTTCGCCGCCGCGAACCGGTCCAGCGCCGGGTGGTAGTGACGGGCCAGCCAGCGCCAGCCCGCCGGCCGGCGCAGCGCCACCCGCAGCGGCGCCCCGACCAGCCGGGTGACCAGCCGGAGGCGGGCCCGCCGCCAGCGCTCGCCGGCGCCGAGGTCGGGCGCGGTACGGGTGGACGGGTGAGCGGGTCGCGGCAACGTCTCGGCCATACCGACGATCCTCGGCGGGCCCGGCCGTAGGCACCTGAGCCGATGCGCGCAGCGGGGCTGAGTACCCGGGCCCAGGATCGACGCCGCCGGCACCCGCCCCGGACCGGCAGTGACCGGTATCGTGCCGGCGTGGACACACCGGTCGAGGAATCCTGGGCCCGGATCAGCGGCTGGCTGGCCCGGCACGCCCCGGTGACGGCGCAGGCGATCCGTCCGCCGGCCGGTGCCGCCGAGGTCCGCCGCACCGAAGCTGTGGTGGGCCGCCCCCTACCGGCCGACCTGCTGGCCTGGTGGCGGCTGACGGACGGCATCGCGGACGCCGACTACCGCGCCGGCTCCCCGATCCCCACCCATTACCTGCCGCTGTCCACCGTGGACGCGCGCCGCCGCTTCGCCGACCTCGCGCCGTTCGCCAACCCGGACTGCTGCGGCCCGGACGGCACCCACGCCACCACGGCCGGGGAGCGCCTGCGCGGTTTCTGCACCGCCACCGTGCCGATCTGCCGGGACCTGGCCGGCGACCTGCTCGTGGTCGACCTGCGCGACGGAGCGCGCCACGGCGGCGTCCTGTCCTGGACGGCCGAGGACGGCTGCCACCCGACCGGCTGGGCCGGTACGGCCGCGATGCTCGCCGACACCGCCCGCCGGCTCGACGACCCCACGCGCACCGAGATCGTCGACGGCGGCACGCTGCAGTGGCGCTGACCCGAAGGCCGGGCGGACAATCGCGCCCGGTCAGACGGTGCCGGACGTGCCGCGTCGCGGTGCCCGCACCCGGTCCGCGAGGCGGTAGCGTGGAGACCGGCTGCGGCCCGGGAGGTGCGATGACCGCACGTGACGCCGATCGGCACGGCGACGACGACTACGACCGGATCTACCTCGACAGTGCCGGCTCGGGCGGCCCGCCCTGGGACATCGGCCGTCCACAGCCGGCACTCGCCGCGGTGCTGGACGACCGGGTCCGGGGCCCGAAGGTGCTCGACATCGGCTGCGGCCCGGGGGACCTCGCGATCGCGCTGGGCCGCCGGGGGTACCAGGTGACCGCCGTCGACATCTCGTCGGTGGCGATCGACACGGCCCGCGCCCGGGCGACCCGCGCCGGCGTGTCGGTGCGCTTCGAGGTCGGGGACGCGACCCGGCTGTCATTGCCGGACGCGCCCTTCGACTCGGTCTTCGACTCCGGCCTGCTGCACATCCTGCACCGGGCCGGCGGTGGTCGGGCGGAGGCGTACCTGCGGCTGCTGCCGGGTCTCGCCGCGCCGGGCGCCAGCGTCTTCGTGCTCGCGGTGTCCCGGGCGGCCGGCGAGGGCTGGAGCCTGACCGAGGAGTTGCTACGGGCGGCGTTCGCCGCGCCGGACTGGGTGGACACCGACGTGACGGGGATCGACGTGACGGCCGAGGTGGGCGGGGAGGACCTGGCGCTGCCGGGCTTCCTGCTGCGCACGGTCCGCGCCCCGGCTCCGGCCTGAGCGGGGTGCGGCCTCCGGGCGAGGTGGCGATGAGTTTCGTGCCGGTGTCCGGTCTGCACTCCCGTGCACCCACGCTCCCCGACCCCCGGAGAGCGTCATGACCGCTACGTACGGGAGACCCGCGTGAAGCTGCTGCTCACCTCCGCCGGCGTCCAGAACCCGAGCATCCGTGCCGCACTGGTGGACCTGCTGGGCAAGCCGATCTCCGAGTCCAGTGCCCTGTGCATCCCCACCGCGTGCTATCCCATGGGTGGGCCGGCCTCGGCCTGGCGTTTCGTCAGTGGTCAGACGCCGCTGCCGATGACCGACCTGGGCTGGAAGTCGCTGGGGGTGCTGGAGTTGACGGCGCTGCCCAGCATCGGGCGGGAGCGGTGGGAGCCCTGGGTCCGGGAGGCCGACGTCCTGCTCGCCCACGGCGGCGACGCGACGTACCTCAGCCACTGGATGCGGCGGTCCGGGCTGGCGGACCTGCTGCCGTCGCTGCCCGACACCGTCTGGGTGGGGCTGAGCGGCGGCAGCATGGCACTGACCCCCCGCATCGGCGCGGACTTCGTCGCGTGGCAGGACGCGCCCGACGACCGCACCCTGGGCCTCGTCGACTTCTCGATCTTCCCGCACCTGGGCCTCGAGCCGGACAACACCATGGCCGGCGCCGAGAAGTGGGCGGCCGAGATCGCCGGACCGGCGTACGCGATCGACGACCAGACGGCCATCACGGTCACCGACGGCACCGTCGAGGTCGTCTCCGAGGGGCAGTGGAGGCAGTTCCCCGGGTAGTCGCGACAGCGAAGCACGTTGAACTCGGAGGTTCAGTGCCCTAAGGTGAACCGTGTGGTTCACCAACACGTCCTGGACCGGGTGTTCGCCTCGCTCGCCGATCCGACCCGCCGAGGCATTCTGATCCGGCTCGGCGACGGCCCGGCCACCATCGGCGAACTTGCCGAACCCACCGGGATGAGCCTGACCGGCATGAAGAAGCACGTACGGGTGCTCGAAGATGCCGGACTCGTCGTCACGGAGAAGGTCGGCCGGACCCGTCAGTGCCGTCTGGGCGTCGCGCCACTGGATGAGGCGATGGCCTGGATCAGCTTCCACCAGCGGCTCTGGGGCCGCCGCCTCGACGGCCTCGACGCCTACCTCACCCTCCAGCCCGGCTCGAAGGGACAGGATTCATGACGCTCGACATGCGGATGACGCGGCAACTACCCGCCAGCCCGGAGGAGGTCTTCGACGCGTACACGGACGCCGAGAAGCAGAAGATCTGGTTCACCATCCTCGACGAGCAGCCCGGCATCGTCGAGATCCAGGTCGATCTGCGGGTCGGCGGGCAGCAGACAGCGGTGTGGGGGCCCAGTCCGGACATGCTGTTTCGAGAAACGCAGACCTTCCTCGTGATCGACCGCCCGCACCGGCTCGTCACCAATTCCACCGGCACCGGTCCGGACGGCATGACCATGACGACCCGCATCGAGGTCACGTTCGAGGAGAACGATGGCGGCACTCTGATGACCGTGGTCCAGAGCGGTTTCCCGGTTCCCGAGATCCGTGACTTCTTCGTCGGCGAGGTGTGGGCCGGCGCATTCGCCCGCATCGAGGCGTTCCTGGTCCGCCGGGGTGGGACGGAGCCCGCCGATGTCTAGGCACTCTCCGGCGGCGACCGTCGCCCTCGCCGGCGCCACCGCCGTGGCGGTCAATCTCATCCTCTACGGCGTCGGGCGAGCGGTCGGCGGCACGTTCCGGTTCACCACCTCCGGTGGACCGGCCGAGGTCGACGCGGTCACCGTCGCCGGTTTCAGCGCCGTACCGCTGCTCGTCGGCCTCACCGCCGTCGCTCTGCTCGCGCCGCGTGCCGCCTGGGTCGTCCGGGTCGCCCTGGTCGTCGGCCCGCTGCTGGCGATCGGCACGATCGCCCTCATGACCCTGCCCACAGACTTCGACACCGCGAGCAAGGCGACACTGGCCCTCTGCCACCTCACCCTCGTCCCGATCACCATCGCCGCCGTCATCGCCGTCGACCGTGCCACGCGCCCATCAGTGACCACCGTGACCTGACCGCGTGGCCCGCCCTACCTACCCGAGCAGTGCCGCCGCCGCGGCCAGGGTGCCCAGCGACAGCGTCGTGGTCAGCACCACCGCCCGGTTCGCCACCGCCTCGCCGACGCCGTACTCCTGGCCGAAGATGAACGTGTTCTGCGCCGTCGGCAGGCCCGCGCACACCACCACGGCGAGCAACTGCGACGCGGACAGGTCCAGCGCCAGCCCGGCCGCGTACGCGACGACCGGCTGCGCGACGAGTTTCAGCGCGGCGATCACGGCGAGCTCGGTCGGCTCGGCCGGCTCGGTCCGCGTCGGCGCCGTGCGGTGCAGCGAGGCGCCGAGCGCGACCAGGGCGGCCGGCACCGCGGCCCCCGACAGCAGGGTGAGCGACGCGCCGGCCGCCGACGGCGGACGCAGGCCGGCGGCCGAGCAGGCGACACCGAGCAGCGACGCCAGGATCACCGGGTTGCGGACCGGCAGCGAGGCGATCCGGCGGACCCGGACCCGTCCCTCCGGGTCACGGTGCCGGTCCAGGGCGACCAGGATCACCGGCGTCACCACCAGCACCTGCACCAGCACCACCTCCGCCAGGAAAGACACGTCGCCCAGCACCTGCGTGGCGATCGGGATGCCGAGGTTCGCCGAGTTCACGTACCCGGCGGCCATGCCCCGGATCGGCCGCTCGCCGGGCGCGCGACCGAACAACCGGCCCGCGGCGACCCACCCGGCCCCGACGACCGCGGCCGTACTCACCCCGAAGGCGAGCAGCGGGCGGCCGGCGAACCCGGACAGCGGCATCCGGGACAACGCCAGGAACAGGGCGGCCGGCATCGCGAGGTGGAACACGAAGCGGCCGAGCGCCGACGCCGCCGCCTCGCCCAGCAGGCCCCGGCGACAGGCCGCCCAGCCGACCGCGGTGAGGATCCAGATCGGTACGAACGCGGACACCAGGCTCATCCGTGCGTCACCCCTCGAGGGTTCCCACTGCCACGGACCACCCGCGCGCAGCCCAGCTCTGCCCGCGTTCGGCCCGGCCGGCCGTCCCGCCCCGAGGGAGGAGGGCGGGGCGGCAGGCCGGGCGTGGCCACATCGGGCCGGACGGCGAGCTAGCCCGTGGTGACCGCCGATCGGGGCGCGTCGGCCCGGTCGGCGGGCGCGGCACCCGCGGGCTCGAACAGCAGCCGGCTGCGCAGCCGCCGGAACCCGGTGCGTTCCAGCTCCGCCAGCGCGGCCACCCGGTGACCGTCCACGTCGGCCACCACCTCGCGCGCGCCGCCCTCGGCGAGCACCCGGACCGCGTCGACGAGCAGTTCGGCACGGGCTGCCTCGTCCCGCAGGCCGAGCCAGGCCAGCAACGGGTAGCAGGCGTCGCCGGCCGTACCGGCCAGCCCGACCGGCTCCCCGGCGTCCAGCGCGACCCGCCAGTTGTCGCCCAGGCCGCCCAGCCAGGCCAGCGGCGCGGTGGCCAGGTCCACGCCACCGACCGCGCGGGCGATCTCCTTGCCGGTCAGCACCTCCGGGTCGCCGATCCGGGCGACCAGGGCCTCGACCTCGGCCGCGTCGGCGGCCGGACGGAAGGTGTACCGGCCGGCGGTGGCCGGCAACGGGGTACCGGCCCAGGTGCAGCGCAGCCGCTCGCCACGCTCCACCAGCCCGGCGAGCCGGGCCGCCGCCATCGGCGGTGCCACCACGGCCAGCACCTCCGGCCGGCGTCGCCAGTACGCGGGCAGGGTGGCCTGGTAGGACAGCGGGCCACCGAGCGCCTCGTGCGCGGCGCGCAGCAGCGCGGCCCCGAGTTCCGGTTCGGCGGTCAGGTCGAACCAGTCCAGCCAGGGAGAGCCGACGGCACCGGGCGGGAGCAGCCAGGCCGCCCGGGCGACGACCCGGCCGCCGCGCAGGGCCACCCAGGTGTGCTCGGGGCGGTAGCCGCCGCCGGCGACGCCGTCGGCGTAGCCCATCTGGCGCAGCTGCGGCAGCGGGTCGGGCATGGAGTCGAACAGAGTTTCCTCGCCCGCGACGAGCGGACGGATGACCGGATCGGTCATGGCGGTGATCCTCCGGGAAGGCGTACGCCCCGGATCAGCTCCGCGTGGACGCCGGTACGCGGACGGGGCGCAGAACATCGGACATTGTTCTGACCTCCCTCCGGCTCGTCGGCGTACCCGGAACCTACCGGACCGGTCGGCCCGCCCGCAACGCCCGACCCGGCCGGCCGGCCGCGGGAAATGCTTGCCGCACGACATGCACCGCAATTCTGGAATGGACGGTTCCCATTCCGTCACCGGAATTGCCGCATTGCCCGCCACCGCGACAAAGTCGGCGGATCATAAAGCCGCGGCCCGCGGCCCGCCCGGCGCGGCCATGTCGACAAGGTGTCACAGCACTTGTGCGCCCCGCCGCCGGGCTATTTCCTGTTGACCAGGGTGGCGGCCATGCCGGGTCCGGGCCGGGGAGCATCAGGGTGATGATTGAATACGAGGGGACACCGTTGCGTGTCCTCGTTGTCGACGACATACGGCTCTTCCGCGACCACGTGCTCGACATTCTGGGCGCGCAACCGTTCGTCGAACGGGCGGCCGGGGCGGCCGACGCCGAAGCGGCCCTGCGCGCGGTCGCCGAGCACGGCTTCCGGGTCGTCCTGGTGAGCCTGGCGACGCGGGACAGCCTCGCCGTCTGCCGTCGGCTGGTCGCCGCCTGCGCCGACACGCGGGTGATCGCGCTGGGCGTCTCCGGCGGCGACGACGAGGTGGTGGCGTGCGCCGAGGCGGGCGTGACCGGCTACCTGCTGCGCGACGAGTCGAGCGAGGGCCTGCTACGGGTGGTCGCCGCCGCCGGACGCGGCGAGGTGACCTGCCCTCCCCCGGTCGCGGCGGCGCTGATGCGCCGGATGGGGCAGCGCGGGCGCGCCCCGGGCGGGCCCGCCGGGGAGAGCCGGCTGACCACCCGGGAACGGGAGATCCTCGGCCTCATCGACGAGGGCATGTCCAACAAGGAGATCGCCCGCAAGCTCAACATCGAGATCCGCACCGTCAAGAACCACGTGCACAACCTCCTGGAGAAGCTGGAGGTGAGCCGCCGGGGCGAGGCGGCGGCACTGGTGCGCGGGGTCCGCCGCCGGGCGCAGGCTCCCGGCTGGTGACGCCGGCCCGCTGACTCCCGGCGCCGGGAAACGCGCCGGCGCTACCGGAGGACCCATTTGCGGCCCGATCCGGAATCCGATCGTCCACCCTTTTCGACCGAACGGTCGATCACCTTTCGCTGATCGTTCGAATTGGTGTCGGCCAGCGGACAGGCAATGCGATCCGCCGACCGAGGAAATCAATGGGTACCACCGTCCCTGGTACCAAAGGACCAGTCGACGCCCTGGTCCTCAATTGAGCACCAATCTCCATTCTCGACCGCCGCCGTCATTCGTACCGTGATAGGTGCCGCACGGAGGAGGCCGATGGTGCCAGCAATTCGCATACTTCTCGGCGGCGTGGCGACGACGGTGCGGGACGCGGTTCTGCGGGCCGTCGAGGAACAGGCGGACCTGGAGGTGGTCGGTGTCGCCGCCGGCCCCTGGGAGCTGTTGCAGGCCGCCGGCGCGCTGGCGGCGGACGTGGTGGTGGTGCCGGCTCCCGCCGGCGGGCTGCCCGGGGTCGCCACGCACCTGCTGGACCAGTACCCGGGCATCCGGGTGCTGGCGGTCACCGGAGCGGGCACGGCGGTGAGCTACCGGCTGCGCCCGCAGCTCGTCGAGGTCGCCTGGGCGACCCCGGCCGAGCTGGCCGCGGCCATCCGGGCGGACGACGAGGAACAGCGGTGAGCGGGACCGGACGAGGGTGAGGGAGGAACGACATGGCCAGTGACCTGGTGCACGGCTTCGAGCAGCCCTGGACCTCGGCGAACCCGGCCCTGCTCGACAGCACCGTCACCGCGTTCCGGGTGCAGGGCACCGGCTCGCTGCGGCTCGCCGCACACGCCGGGGCCACCGGCGTCACCGCGCAGCTCACCCCACCGGCCCCGCTGGACCTGAGCGGCTACGACGAGCTGCGGCTCTGGACGTACGCCTCGCGCGCCGCCGACGGCACGGCGGCCGCGCCCTTCCTGCTGGAGCTCTCCTACTCCGACGCGGCCGACGCGCCCGGCGAGGAGCACCGCTGGCTGATCCCGGTCAACCGGCGGCGCACCTGGGAGCAGCACCGGTTCGGCATCGCCGGCGACCGGCGCGGCCGGGTCACCGGCTTCACCCTCCGGGTCCTGACCGGCGTGCCCTTCGAGATCCACCTCGACGAGCTGCTGGCGGTACGCGACGACGCGCTGCTCGACGTCGAGACGGCGCTGGTGCAACTGCTCGACGGGCTGCCGCTGCCCGGGGTGACCGCGCTGCCGGTGCAGCCCGCCGCGGCCGGCGCGACCACCCTCGTCGTCGGTCTCCACCACGCGCTGTACCCGGGCAACCGGATCACCGTCGACGGCACGTCGGCGCGGTACGCGGTGACCGCCGCGACGCACGACGAGGTGGCCGGCACGACGACCCTGACCGTCACCCCCGCCCTGGCCACGGCCACCGGCCCCGGGGCACGCCTGAGCGTCGTCGCCCCGGTGGTCGTCGAGGAGCCCCCGTTCACCGACGTCACCGCCGTCGACGGGCTGCCCGACCCGGTGGTGCTGCTCACCCTGACCGACCAGCGCGAGGAGCCCGAGCGGGGCTGGAACATCCCGCAGCGCGACTCGTTCCGGGTCCGGGGCGGGCTGACCGTGTGCAGCCTGCGCCCGCCCCCGCGACCCGTCCTCGCCGAGTACCAGCTGCTGCCCGCCGCCCGGCACCGGGCCCACTCGCTGGCGCTGCGCACCGAGATCCTGCGCCGGGTCGGCGTCGACACCGGGCTGCGCGTCAACGGCACCGTCCTGCCGGTGCAGACGCTGCTGCCACCACCCCTGGACATCCGCACCCGCGCGGTGCCCGCCCCCGTCTACCTGCACGTCGGCACCCGCGTCGAGCAGGGGGCCCGGACCGAGGCGCCGTGGGTGCGCCAGGCGCAGCTGCGCTCCGGCCCGCTGGACACCCCCTGGGACCCGAGCGGGTCCGCGCCACCGCCGACGCCCGGGCCCGAGGACCAGGAAGGAATCGTGCTCCGGATATGACCAGCTACCGGCTCCGCGAGGGAGCCACCCTCGTGCTGCGGGTCGACGACGGACCGTGGCAGACCCTGACGTTCGGCCCGGACACCGTGCCGGACGCCACCGCCGGGGACGGTGAGCTGCACGCGACCGGCGAGCAGCTCGCCGCGGCGTTCGACGGCGTCGACGGGGTGAGCGCCGACGTGGACCCCGACGGCGCGCTGGTGCTCGCCACCGAGGGCACCGGCGAGAGCACCGTGCTGGAGGTCGACCCGACCGCCTCGACCGCGGCCGCCGCCCTCGGGCTCGGCACGGGCGGCCCGGTCGCGGTCTCCGGCCACGGACCCGGCTCGGCCGTGCTCACCGGCGGCGCCGGCCCGTACCCGCTGCCGTCGGGCGCCGCGATGAGCGTGCAGGTGGACAGCCGGTCGCGGCGCAAGGTCACCTTCGACGACCAGGACGGGCAGTGGAGCGCCGAGGAGGTCGCGGCGCGGATCAACCGGCAACTGCGCCGCGCGGTCGCCCGGGCCACCGGCGACGGGCACGTCCGCCTCACCTCCCCCACCCGGGGCGTCGGGTCCCGGCTCGCGGTGACCCCACCGGCGACGGACGTGCCGGACGCCGCCGCCGTCCTCGGCTTCACCGGCGACGCCGCGCTCAGCGACCCGTACCGCACCGGTCCGGCGCGGCTGGTCTGCCGGCCGGCGGCCGGCACCACGGTCCTGGAGAACCTCACCTCGGCCCCCGTCGAACTTCAGCTGCCCACCGGCCGGCAGGTGTTGCCGGCCCGCGGACGCCTCGTCGTCGCCTCCGGCACCGCCGCCGACGGCCTGCTCCGCCGCCTCGTCGCGCAAGGGACGGTCCGGATGTCGCCAGAAAGGAACTCGTAGCGATGGCACTTCAGGTAGGGGTGAACGTCACCGAGGTCGACGGGCGGGCCAGCCCCGCGTTGGCGGCCGCGCCCACCTCCGTCGGCGCGTTCGTCGGGCGTACCCGCCGGGGCGTGCCCGACCAGGCCGTCCGGGTCAGCAGCCTGGACCAGTTCACCGCCCGTTTCGGCGGCCACCACGCCGACGGGTACCTGCCGCACGCGGTCACCGGGTTCTTCCTCAACGGCGGTCGCGAGGCGTACGTCGTGCGGGTCGCCGGCGCCGGCAGCCAGGCCGCCCGGGCCACCCTCAACGACCGGCAGGGCGCAGCGGCGGCCAGCCTGCGGGTCAGCGCCGGCTACCGGGGGGTGGCCGACCCGGGCGTGTGGGCACACGCGCTGCGGCTCGACGTCCGCGACGATCCCCGGGCCGTCACCACCGTCGGGGCCGCCGCGACCGCCGCCGCCACCACTCTGCAGCTCGCCTCGCTGGCCGGCGTCGAGGTCGGCACGGTGCTGCGGGTCGCCTCCACCACCACGCTGTTGCGGGTCGTCACGGCCGTCGACCGGGCCACCCGTACGGTCACCCTCGGCGCCGCCACCGGCGAGGCCGTGGCCGCCGGGGTGGCCGTCAGCAGCGCCGAGTTCCGCCTCGTCGTCCGGCAGCAGGATCCCGCCACCGGCGCGTTCCCGGTCGTCGAGACCTGGTCGAACCTCTCCATGCAGTCCGGCTCCGCCGACTACGTGCTCGACCGGCTCAACCACCCGGTCACCGGCTCCCGCTACGTCACGGTCGCGGACCTGAGCAGCGCCGCGCCCGGCGTCGACCTGCCCGCCGTGGTCAGTGGCGTCGCGCTCACCGGTGGCAGCGAGACCGCCGCCGCGGCCGGCGACCTGGTCGGCGACGCCGCCGCGCACACCGGGCTGCACGCGCTGGACACCGCGGCCGTCCAACTGCTGGCGGTGCCCGACGCGCACCTGCTCCCGGCGGTGGGCGAGGCGCTCGTGGTCCGGGGCGCGCTGGACTACGCCGCGGCGCGCGGCGACTGCGTGTACGTCGGCTCGGCCCCGGACCGGGGTCACCCGGCCGGCACGGTTCCCCGCTCCACCGCCGACTACACCGAGACCGTCGCGCACTACACCCAGGCGGTCAAGGAGTACGCGGCCCAGTTCCAGGGGGCGAAGGTCTACGGGGCGTTGTACGCGCCGTGGATCCAGGTCGCCGATCCCGCCGGGGTGGGGCCTGCGCCGGTGCGGTTCGTCCCGCCCGAGGGGCACGTGATGGGCGTCTACGCCCGCACCGAGCAGGAGCGCGGCATCCACAAGGCCCCGGCCGGGGACGCCGCCGCCGTACGCGGCGCGTTGTCGCTGGCCGCCGCGTTCAGCGCCGGGGAGCACGACGACCTGGTCCGCAACGGACGGACCAACGGGCTGCTGTCGCCCGGCGGGCGGACGCCGGTGGTGGCCGGCTCCCGGACACTCTCCACCGACACCCGCTGGCAGTACGTGAACGTCCGGCTGCTGTTCAACTTCGTCAAGTCGTCGCTGCGCGACGGGCTGCGCTTCGTGCGGCAGGAGCCGCACACCGAGGCGCTGCGCCGGATGGTCCGGTTCAACGTGATCACCCCGTTCCTGCTGGGCCTGTGGCAGCAGGGCGCCTTCGGCTCCGACCCGGCCGAGCAGGTCTTCACCGTCAAGTGCGACGCGGAGAACAACCCGCCCGCCGACGTGGACCTCGGGTTGTTCCGGGTGGAGGTCTATTTCTACCCGGTCCGCCCGGCCGAGACCGTGCACCTCATCGTCGGCCAGCAGCCCGGCGGCGGCACCGCCGCCGAAGCCTAGGAGTAGCTGATGACCATCAACCTCGGCGTGACCGTCGTGGAGGTCGACGGCAAGTCGTCCCCCGCGATCGTCTCCGCGCCCACCTCGACCGCCGGGTTCCTCGTCCGCAGCGCGCGCGGCGCGCCCGACCGGGCGGTCCGGGTCCGTGGCTTCGGCGACTTCGTGTCCACCTTCGGCGGCTACACCGCCGACGCGTTCGGCGCGTACGCGGTCCGGGGCTTCTTCGACAACGGCGGCTCGGACGCGTACGCGGTGCGGGTCGTCGGTGCGGGCGCCCAGTCGTCCACCGTGGTGGTGAACGACCAGGCCGGCACCCCGGTGCCGACGTTGCGGCTGCGGGCCGGCGCGCGGGGCGTCGCCGAGCCGGGCGCCTGGGGCGACGCGCTGAGCGTGGCCGTCGAGCCGCACCCGCTCGGCGTCGCCTCGGTGCCCGCCCAGGTGGTCGGCGGCACCGCCGAGCCGTTCGCGCTCACCGACGGGGCCACCGCCCAGTTCACCGTCACCACCCGGGGCGTCGACCAGGTCGGCACCGTCACCTTCCACGCCGCCGACTTCGCCACCATCGGGGCGGCGTCGGCACAGGAGGTGGCCGCCGCGATCAACCGGCAGACCACGGCGGTCCGGGCCGCGGTCACCCCGGACGGCACCGTCGCGGTCGCCGTGGTGGCCACCGACCCCCGGGTCTGGTCCCGGCTCGCGGTGACCGCGCCGGCCGCGCTCGGCTTCACCGGCGGCAACGCCAACAGCGACGGCTCCCTCGCGGCCGGCCGGACGGTGGCGGCGCTGTCGTCGGCGAGCGGCTTCCGGATCGGCTCGGCCGTACGCTTCGCGGTCCGCGGGCACGCGATCGGCACCGCCGCGGTGGCCGCCACGGTCGCCGACGGCGCGGGCGTGCTGGTCACCACCGACGGCGGCCCGGGGGAGACGATCGTCTTCCACAACTCCGACTTCGCCAACCCGGCGGCGGTCACCGTGGCCGAGGTCGCCGCGGCGATCAACCGGCAGGCCGTCGCGTTCAGCGCCGAGGTCACCCACAACAACCGGCTGGCGCTGCTGTCCAACCGGGACGGGGCGGGCTCCACGATCGCGCTGGCCGCGCCGGGCAGTGGCGGTGACGCACGTACCGCGCTGGGGCTGGCCAGCGCCACCCCGGTCGCCGGCTCGCAGACGTTCCGGCAGCTCACCGCCGCGTCGGAGACGTACCGGCTGATCGGGTGGGGGTCGAGCCCGGCGTTCCCGGCGCTGCCGGCCGCCGCGGTGCGGGTCTCCACCGTCGAGTTCGACCTGGTGGTACGCCGCGACGGCGCCGAGGTGGAACGCTTCGGCCCGGTCAGCATGGTGGACAGCCACGACTCGTACGTGGAGGCGGTGGTCAACGACCCGCGGGGCGGCTCGGCGTACCTGGTCGTCACCGACCTGGACAGCGCCTCCGGGGTGGGCCTGGACGCCCCCGCGCCGGGCGTTTACCCGCTCACCGGGGGCGACGACGGGGCCGACCCGGCGGACACCGCCTACCTGGGCGACCCGGCCCAGCGCACCGGCCTGGAGGCGTTCAACGAGGTGGCGATCCAGCTGCTGGCCTGCCCGGAGTCCACCTCGATCGGGGTGGCCGCCGGGGCGATCGGCTACTGCGAGCGGCGCGGCGACGCGATGTTCATCGGCACCGTGCCGTACGGCTTCGACCGCGAGGGCGCCAAGGCGTACGCGGCGGGCCTGCGCGGCCGGAAGGTGTTCGGCGCGCTGTACGGGCCGTGGATCCAGGTGGTCAACCCCGACGTGGCCACCGCGGCGGCGCAGCCGCTGGTGTGGATCCCGCCGGTCGGGCAGGTGCTCGGCACGTACGCGCGCATCGCCGACGCCCGGGGCGTGTGGAAGGCGCCCGCCGGCGACGAGGCGCGCCTCTCCGACGCCCTCGGCGTGGAGTACGACATGACCGACGCCGACCACACCGACCTGGTCCGCAACGGCGGGGTCAACGGCATCCGGGCGCTGCCCGGCGCGGGCATCGTCGTCGACGCGTCCCGGACCCTCTCCACCGACACCCGCTGGCTCTTCGTCAACGTGCGCCGGCTGTTCAACTTCGTCAAGTCCTCACTGCGCGACGGCCTCACCTGGGTGGCCCAGGAGCCGCACGACGAGGCGCTGCGCCGGATGGTCCGGTTCAACGTGGTCACCCCGTTCCTGCTGGGGCTGTGGCGGCAGGGCGCGTTCGGCTCCGATCCGGCCGAGCAGGTCTTCACCGTCAAGTGCGACGCGGAGAACAACGCGCCGGCGGACGTGGCGAACGGGGTCTTCACCCTCGAGGTCTATTTCTATCCGGCCAAACCGGCCGAGGCGATCCTCATCGTCGTCGGCCAGCAGGACAGCGGCGCGACCGCGACCGACGGCTGATCAGCGGCACACGGGAAAGGCGAGACAGATGGCAGAGCTGACGTTCCAGGAGTCGTACCGTACGCACGGCTTCCTGGTGGAGATCGAGGGCACCCAGTGCCCCGTCACCAAGGTCACCGGGTTGAACGAGGGCATGACCGAGACGATCGAGCAGCCCGACGGCGGCTCCCCCACGGTGCACAAGATCTCCAGCGGCATCATCAAGTTCGACACGCTGGTCATCGAGCGCAACATGGACGGCAGCCGGTTCGACGGCTTCTTCAAGGACTGGTTCGCCGAGATGTTCCAACTCAACGGGAACACCAACACCTCGTCGGTGCGGCGCAACGGCGCGGTGATCAAGCTGGAGAACGGCCAGGAGGTGCTCCGGTTCGCCTTCTACGGCGCCTGGGTGAAGTCCTCCAAGCTGTCCGATCTGGAGGCGGGCAGCTCCGGGCTGTTCAAGCAGACCCTGGAGCTGGAGCACGAGGGCCTGGAGCGTGTCTCGTGACGATGACCGAGATCGAGGTCCGGCCCCGCCGGCCCCGCGAGCACGAGGTGCGACTGCCCGTCGGCCACCTCGACCTGGACGGGCGGCTGCACCGTACCGCCCTGCTGCGCAAGATGACCGGGCACGAGGAGGCGCTGCTCTCCGACCGCAAGCTGCGCGCCAACGGCGGCAAGATGGTCACCGAGCTGCTCAACGGCTGCGTGCGCGGCATCGGTGAGATCAGCCAGGTGAACCGGTCGGTGATCGGCGCGCTGACCTCACCGGACCGCAACTTCCTGCTGCTGGAGCTGCGCAAGCTCACCTTCGGCACCGAGCTGGAGGCGCACTACACCTGCCCGTCGTGTCGGGAGACCACGGTCGTGCTGGAGGACCTGGAGACCTTCCCGGTGCGCCACAGCGAGGGGCTGGGCATCCCGGAGATCGTGGTGGAGCTGGAGGACGGCTTCGAGGACCGGGCCAAGGACGCCTGGTACGACGTGCTGCGCTTCCGCCTGCCGGTCGGCGCCGACGAGGAACGGGTGTCGCTGATCGCCCGGGACAACGCGGCCAAGGGCACCAACGCGCTGCTGGCCCGCTGCCTGGTCAGCGTCAGCGGCGACGGGGAGGAGATGCCCGACAACCGCCGCGAGGCGCTCGGCACGAAGATCCTGTCCGACCTGACGATGAGCGACCGGGGCCGCATCGAGCGGGCGTTCCGCGACGAGATGCCCGGCGTCGACCTCAGCCGCGAGTTCGACTGCGGCACCTGCGGCCGGCCGATGCGCACCTCGTTGGACCTGACCAGTTTTTTTACCCCGAGCTGACCGACGCCGACCGGCTCCGGCAGGAGGTCTTCGCGCTCGGCTACCACCTGCACTGGAGCTGGTCGGAGGCGATGGGACTGGAGATCGACGAGCGGCGGGCGTACGTGCGGCTGCTGGCCGACGTGCTCGCCGAGCAGAAGGCCGAGATGGACCGGGCGAAGGCGCAGTCGCGGCACTGACGGTGCGACGGATACCAGGAAAGGACGGTGAACCGCGGTGGACGGGGTGCTGCCCATCTCGCTGTCGCTGAGCGACAACAGTGCCCGCCTGATCGGCGCGTACGTGCGCAGCGGCCTGGTCGACGTGGTCCGTCCGCCGTTGGACCGGATCGAGACGGCCCTGCTGGCGCTCCAGGACGGGCTGCGGATGTTGAGCATCGACGTGGTCGACGTGTTCAACGGCGTCGCCGACCGGCGGCTCAAGGTCCAGATCATGAACGAGGCGCTGCTCGACCACATCGAGGCCACCCGGTGGGCGGTGGCCTACCTGAGCTACAACAAGTTCCTCGAACTGCTCGACCACATCGCCTACATGCGCTGGTTGGACGGCCGCTCCCACCTGCACCTGCACCAGATCATCGAGGGACTGGCCCGGATCGAGAGTCTGGTGGCGAGCTTCGCCACCGAGGTCAGCGGGATCGGTTCGGTGATCATCGGACTGCTCCAGGCGATCCTGGACAAGCTCAACCAGGGCATCGGGCTGACCGGGACCATCCAGATCGTCGTGACCGGCGCGGACCCGCTGGCGAACATCGACCTGTTGAAGCTGCTGGGGCTGATCGGTCTGCTGGCGCTGGGCCTGGCGGTCATCGTGGCGTTCCTGTTCGGGGTCAGCGCGGCGCTGGCCACCTTCGGCGCGGGCGCGCTGAAGGCGGCCGCCGCGGTGGTGCTGCTGTCGCTCGGGCTGATCCCGCTGATCAACGCGCTGGCCAAGTTCAGCCTCGGCGAGCTGGGGATGATCGCGGGGGGTTTCGCGGCCATCGCGCTCTTCGTGGCCGCGCTGGGCAAGGCGTTCCAGCAGTTCACCACGGACCTGGAGAAGGTGGTCCCGCAGCTCAACTCGTTCTTCGAGGCGATCGCCAAGCTGATGACGACGCTGTCGAAGTTCGACGTCGGCGAAATGATCACCATCGCCGCCGGATTCGCCGCCATCGCCGGCTTCGTCGCCCTGCTCGGCAAAGCCTTCCAGCAGTTCACCACCGACCTGGAGAAGGTGATCCCGCACCTCAACACCTTCTTCGACTCCATCGCCAAACTCATGACCACGCTGTCGAAGTTCGACGTCGGCGAAATGATCACCATCGCCGCCGGATTCGCCGCCATCGCCGGCTTCGTCGCCCTGCTCGGCAAGGCCTTCCAACAGTTCACCACCGACCTGGAGAAGGTGATCCCGCACCTCAACACCTTCTTCGACTCCATCGCCAAACTCATGACGACCCTGTCGAAGTTCAAGGTCGGCGAGCTGGCCACCATCGCCGTCGGGTTCCTCGCCATCGCCGGCTTCGTGTGGCTGCTCGGCCGGGCGTTCCAGCAGGTCACCTCCGACCTGGAGAAGATCGTCCCGCAACTGGACCGGTTCTTCACCTCGATCGGCAACCTGATGACCGCGCTGGCCCGGTTCAAGCCGGGCGAGATGGTCACCATCGCGGTGGGCTTCCTGCTGATCGCCGGCTTCGTCTGGCTGCTCGGCAAGGCGCTGGCCACCCTCACCGACCAGGCGATCACGGCGATCGACCCGCTGGCGAAGTTCTTCACCGCGATCACCGCGCTGATGACCGCGATCGCGAAGTTCTCCCCCGGCGAGATGATCCAGATCGCGATCGGGTTCGTCGTGATCGCCGGCTTCGTCTGGCTGCTGTCGATGGCGATCAACACGCTCACCCAGCAGGCGGTCGACGCGCTGCCGGGGCTGGCGACCCTGATCGAGAAGCTCACCGCGCTGGCCTCGACGTTGGCGAACATGACCGCCGGCGACATGGTCACGATGGCGATCGGGCTGGTGCTGATCGCCGGCTTCGTCTGGGCGGTCGCCGCCGCCCTGGTCTACGCCGCCGGGCCGCTCGCCACGCTGAGCAAGCTCTTCGACGGCCTGGGCAGCGTCCTGAGCACCGTCACCGACCTCGCCGGCGGCCTCTGGGACGTGCTCGGCGACATCGGCGGCGTGCTCGGTGACCTGGCCGGCGGGGTCGGCGACCTCTTCGGCGGGATCGGCGACGCGATAGGCGGCATCGGCGACTCGCTCTTCGGCTCCATCGACGTGAACGCCATGGTGAACCAGGCCACCCTGGCCGCCGCGGCACCGCCGCCACCCCCACCGGCCGCCGTCGGGGCCGGTGCCGGGCTGGGCGCGCTCGCCCCCGGTGGTGCGCTCGCGGCGGCTCCCGTCGGCGGCGCGACCAGCGTCGACCAGACCGTCAACGCGGGCGGCATCAACATCAGCATCACCGCCGACCGGCTGGAGGCCGACTCCGCCCAGCTGCTCACCGACGACATCGTGGCACAGCTCCAGGCCCGCCTCGGCGCGCTGCGGTCCACCCAGGACTTCCAGGCCGGCGCGCGTCCGGCGACGGCGTGAGGAGGCACAGATGAGCAACCTGCAACTGCGCAACCCGGTCCGCGGCTTCCTCGTCAGCGTCGGCCTCGACCCGGAGATCCTGGTCCAGTTCCAGTACAACCCGGACAAGGTCACCGACAAGCGCTCGGTCAGCTACGCCACGCTCAACGCGCCCGGCATGCTCATGCCGGTCCGGCAGTACAGCGCCGGCGGTGAGCGGACCCTGTCGTTCACGGTGGTGGTCGACGGCCTGTTCAAGGGGCCCGCGGACGACGAGATCGACGTGGCCCGCGACGAGCGCGGCGGGATCGGCCCGGAACTCAACAAGTACCGCGCGTTCGTGCACCCGCGCACCGAACGCTGGCAGGACGCCAACGGCGCCCCGGACGGCTTCACCGGCCTGTACGCCGGCGCGGAGACCGTCTTCGCGGCCCCGCCCACCTGCCGGTTCGGCTTCGGCGAGCGGGTCGTCGACTGCGTGGTCACCGAGGTCAGCATCACCGAACAGCTCTACAACCCCGACCTCGACCCGATCCGGGCCGAGGTGCAGGTGACCCTGGCCGAGCTGACGCCGTACAACCCCGATCCCGCCGCCGGAGGAGCGATCTGATGCCGATCCCGCCGAGTTCCCGTTTCGCCGGCCTGCCGGTGCTGGAGGTGGTCGCGCCCGACGGCAGCCGCCGGCACGTGCTGGGCCTGCGGCTGCACACCACCGGCACGGCCGGCACCGAGACGCACCGGGTCCGCCAGGGTGAGCAGATCGACCTGATCGCCCGCCGCCGCCTCGGCGACGAGCAGCTCTGGTGGCGGGTGCTCGACGTGAACCCGGTGCGCTACCCGCTGGACCTGACGCCGGGCGAGCAGCTGCGGCTGCCCGACCCGGGCCAGGCCACCCGGGCCAACCGGGCGAGGAGCTTCTAGTGACCGCGCCGGGACTGCCGGCCCGGGTGCCGTACCTCTCGGTGGTGATCGAGGGGCAGGACATCACGCCGTGGGTGACGTCGGTGCAGGTCATCGAGGACGACCGGCTCGCCGACAGCACCACGATCACGGTCAACGACCCGCGGATGATCTACGCGGACGCGCTGATGGAGGGCTGCGTGGCCGAGATCGACCTCGGGTACGCCGAGCCGGGCCAGCACGCCCTGCTGCTGCGCGCGCTGATCACCAAGGTCGAGTTGACCTACCCGGAGAACGGCGTGCCCCAGGTGAAGATCAAGGGCGAGGACAAGTCGATCGAGATGGGCCTGGTCGAGAAGAAGAAGAACTGGACCAGCACCACGGTCAACGCCATCGTCCGCAAGATCGCCCAGCCGTACCGGTTCGCCGACGTGGTGGCCGGGCTGAGCCCCGACCCCCGGGTCACCCGGGAGAACCAGGACGCCAAGACCGACCTGGCGTTCCTGCAGGACCTGGCGAAGAAGTACACCGCGAAGTGCTTCGTCGAACTCGACGAGAACGAGCGGGAGGTCCTCTACTTCATCCCGGACCGGCGCATCCTGCACCTCAACCGGGCCGACAAGCTGGTGCTGCGCTACCGGCAGGGGCCGGGCAGCAACCTGATGTCCTTCAGCCCGGCCTTCGACGCCAGCTACATCGACCGGGTCAAGGAGGTCAACGACATCGACGACGGCGGCCGGGCGGTCAACACCCCGCCGCAGCCGCCGGTGGAGGTGTTCATCTGGCCGCTCGCCGCCGACCTGGGCAGCCGGGCCAGCCGGGTCGACCTCGACCGGATCGACGCGCTGTACGAGGTCGGCGTGCAGGCCCGGGAGAAGCTCCAGCAGGAGCTGGCGAAGCCCCGCCCGAGGACCGGGGCGGTCGCGGCGAGCCAGCAGAAGCTCGACGACGAGACCGGCGCGCTGGAGTCCCGGCGTCTCGGCATGTCCGCCACCGGCACCACCCTCGGCTCGATCTGGATGCGGGCCAAGTGCAACGTCTCGATCACCGGGGTGCACGAGCGCTTCGCCGGCGACTGGTACGTCACCGGCGTCACCCACACGATCGACAGCAGCGGCTACAAGACCGACTTCAAGGCCGTCCGGTGAGGGGGGACCGTGGCTGACCAGTACTTCGGCAAGTACAGCGGCGTCGTCAAGGACAACCGGGACGCCGACAAGCTCGGCATCGTGCAGGTCAGTGTGCCCACCGTCTTCCCCGCCGAGGAGCAGGTGCCGGCGCGGGCCGCGCTGCCGTACGGGATGTTCTTCGTACCTCCGAAGGACATGAACGTGTGGGTGGAGTTCGAGGGCGGTGACAGCAACAGTCCGCTCTGGACGGGGGTGCAGCACGTTCCCGGCAGCTGGGCCCCGGAGGCGGCGAAGAATCCGCCGACCGTGCGGGCCTTCCGGACCGCCGCCGGCCACCTGCTGATCTTCGACGACACCGAGGGCAGCGAGTCGGTCGTGCTCACCGACGGCGTCAACGCCCACCGGCTCACCTTCGACGCGGACGGGGTGGTGCTCACCGACGGGAAGAACAGCCACTCGATCACCCTGGACGCCAACGGGATCACGGTCACCGACGGCGTCAACCACCACGAGATCGAGCTGGGTTCCAGCGCGGTGACGGTGAAGCACGGCGCGGGGGTGGCGAAGGTGACCCTGGAGGCGGCGTCGGCCAAGGCCGAGGCCGGGGCGGCCAAGGTCGAGCTGGGGCCGGCCGGCGCGACCGTCGACGGGCCGGTCATCATGCTCGGCGCCGGGGCCAGCCTGCCGCTGCTGCGCCTCGGCGACCAGGGCATCGGCAACCTGGGCGCGCCCGTCCCGATCACCATCACCACCCAGACCAAAGTGATCGCGTGAGGGGTGGGCGATGACTCTCGGGCCGGACAAGACCACCTGCGCCACCGAACTGCGCGAGGCGATGCGCGCGCAGCTCGACACGATGGACCCGCCGCAGGGCGGCAACGTCGACAACCCCCAGGTGAAGCCGAACTTCGACGCCCTCGGCGACGGGGTGTGGCGGATCCTCACCCAGGACGCGGAGACGATCAGCGCCGCCGCGCAGGACCCGACCTTCTGGGCCTTCCTCGCCGCGCTGCGCACCGAGGTGGAGCAGCTGCGGGCCTTCGACGCGGGCCTGCGTACCGCCTTCGCCGCCTGGGACCCGACGCTGCCGGCCAGTGGCGCCACGCTCAAGGCCGCGATCGCCGCGCTGACCGTGCCCGCGTCCACCCCGGCCGCGCCGACCAGCCTGAACGGGAGGATCCGGTGACCACGCTGCGGGGCATGGCGATGCCGTTCCGCGTCTCCGCCGGCGGCGTCGCGCGCAGCGAGGGGCCGCAGAAGGTCGCCGACGACCTGCGCCACCTGCTCTCCACCCGGCTCGGCGAGCGGCTGCTGCGGCGCGGCTACGGCGGCGGCGTGCAGCACCGGCTCCAGCAGCCCAACGACCACACCCTGCGCACCCTGATCCGGCACGAGATCGAGCAGGCGCTGCGCAACCACCTGCCCCAGGCGCGGCTGACCGGCCCGGTCCGGCTGACGCACGACGAGTCCGAACTCACCGTCACCTTCGACTACGCCATCGACTCGACCGAGGTGGCGCAGCGGGTGGCACTGAAGCTGCCGAGGTCGTCATGAGCGAGGTACGCGGACTGCCCATCGACTACACCAACCTCGGGTACGAGGCGCTGCGGGAGTCGATGCTGGCCATCGCCCGGCAGACGCTGCCGGAGTGGACCGACCACTCGGAGAACGACCTGGGCGTCCTGCTCATCGAGTTGTTCGCGTACGCGGCCGACGTCACGCTCTACTACCAGTCCCGGATCGCGGCGCAGCTCTTCCCGGAGACCAGCGACGAGCCGGAGTCACTGGTGCAGCTGCTGCGGCTGCTCGGCTACGAGCTGCGCTCCGCCCCGCCGGCCACGGTCGAGCTCGCCGTCGCGGTGGACGCGGCGCAGCCGCTGCCGGTGACCGTCCCGGCCGGCACCGCCTTCCTCGCGCAGACCCCCACCGGCGAGCGGCAGCAGTTCGAGGCGGTCCGCGACACCACCATCACCGGCGCCGGCCTCGGCCCGGTGGTGGAGGAGAACCTGCGCTGGTTCCTCCCGGTCACCGCGGTCGAGGGGCGCACCGTCACCGACGAGCTGCTGGGCGTCTCGGACGGCGCGCCCAACCAGCTCTACACGCTCGGCGAGGGCCCGGTCATCGGCGGCTCGGTCACCGTCACCGTGGCCGGCCCCGGTGGCCCCACCCGGTGGCAGGAGGTGCGGTCCCTGGCCACCGCCGGTCCCGCCCAACGCTGCTTCGCCACCCAGCGGGCCGCCGACGGCCGGGTGACGCTGCTCTTCGGCGACGGCGTCAACGGCGCGGTCCCGCCCCGGGGCGGCGCGCTGGACCCGGTGGAGCTGCTGGCGACGTACCGGGTCGGTGGCGGGCCGCAGGGCAACGTGCCGCCGGGCACCACGTTCACCTCCCCGGTGAGCGCGCTGCGCCGGATCGTCGCGCCGGCCGGCGGCACCGGCGGCGCGGCCGCGGAGAGCATCACCGGCGCCCGCGACCTGGCGCCCCGGCTGTACCGGGCCCAGGACCGGGCGGTCACCGCCGACGACCACGTCGAGCTGGCGTTGCGTACGCCGGGCGTGGGCAAGGCCCGGGCGGTCGCGTTGAACTGGAACGACGTGCTGCTGTACGTGGCGCCCAGCGGCCGGGTCGAGCAGCCCTCGGAGCTGCTGCGGCGGGACCTGCTGTCGGCCTTCGAGCAGTCCCGGATGGCCGGCACGGTGCTGCGGGTGCTCGGCCCCGAGCCGGTCGACGTCTACTTCGCGGCCACCGTGCGCGCCGAGCCGTACTTCCTGCAGGAGGACGTCCGGGCCGCGGTGACCGGCGCGGCGGCGGACCTGATCGCCTTCGACCGGGTCGACTTCGGCGAGCCGATATACCTGAGCCGCCTCTACGACGCCCTGCAGAGCCTGCCCCAGGTGGCGTCGCTGACCGTCACCCAGTTCAGCCGCTCCCCCGACGGCGGCGTGGACGCCGACGGGGTGATCGAGCTGGAGCCGTTCGAGCTGGCCCGGGCCGGGTACGCCGAGACGATCCGGCTGGTCGTCACCGGTGGGGTGGCGCGATGAGCCCGACCACCCTCGACCGCAGTCCCACCCGGGTCCGGGCGGTGCCCCGGCTGCTCGGCCGGGAGATCGAGCTGACCTGGGCCAACCCGCCGGTGTCGGCGTTCGGCGGCGGCTTCCTGCTCGGCGTGCGGGTGGTCCGGCGGGAACGGACGTTCCCGCTCGGCCCGGACGACGGCGTGGTGGTGCACGACGAGACCGCGCCGGTGGTCGACCGGCTCGTCGACACCGGGCTGACCCCACTGACCCGCTACTACTACACGGTCTTCAGCTACGACGGCACCGACTTCCACGCCGGGGAGGGGGCCCGGGCCAGCGCCCTCGCCACCGACGAGCACGGCCTGGGCGAGCGCCTCTACCGGCTGCTGCCGGCGGTGCACCAGCGGGAGGACCGCCCGTTGCGCCCGGACGAGGTGCACGCCCTCGACCCGGGCGTGCAGGAGGCGCTTCGGGTGCTGCCGCCGCAGTTGCGCGGGGCCGGACAGCTGCGCCGTTTCCTCACCGCGGCGACCGCGCCGCTGGGCCTGATGCGCAGCACCGCCGAGGCGCTGCGTCAACTGCACGACGTCGACCGGGTGGCCCCGGACTACCTGCCCCTGCTGGCGGCGTTCCTGGACTGGCGCACCGACCGGACGCTGCCGGTCTACTCCCAACGCAACGAGGTGCGCGCCGCCCCGCACCTCTACCGCGGCGTGGGCACCGTGCCGAACCTGCGCTCCATCGTCACCCGGTACACCGGCTGGCAGATCCAGGTCGCCGAGTACGCGCAGCACATCACCCGCGCCCACCACGCCCCGCAGCAGAACGTCTTCGCGCTGCGCGAGACCGGCGCCGGCTGGGTCGCCGCCGGCGACGCCGCCGACCTGCTGGGTTTCGCGCCGCCGAACACCGGCGCCGGGTCGGCGACGGTGACCGGCACGACCAGCGGACCGTTCCCGCTGCGCGCCGGCATGGAACTGACGGTCAGCACCGACGGGGCGGGACCGGTCACCGCACGCTTCGCCCGGGGCGACGCGGTGAACCTCGGCGCGGCCACCACCGCCGAGGTCGCCGCCGCCCTGAACCGGCAGTTCGTCCACCTGACCGCCACCGCCGTGCCGGGCGGGCGGCTGCGCCTGGACGCGCACGGGGGCACGCTACGGGTCGAGGCCCCCGAGTCGAGCCTGGTCACCCTGGACGGTGCGCCCCGCGGCCGGCTGTCGGTGGTGCCGGCCGGGGCGGCGGCGTTCCGGTTGTTCCACGCCGTCGCCGACCCGCTCGGCCCGGTCGACAACCGGGCCGCCCGCCGGGCGGTGGCCGGCGACGCCTTCCCCCGGCCGCCGGTCGTCGGGGACCCCGGACGTCCTGCCGACGGGCCGACCCCCGCGCCGTTCGTGCCGGCCGAGCCGGTCGGCCAGATCCAGGTCAAGCCGTACCGGGACGGGCAGTGGGGCAGCTCGACGCCGCTCTTCCCCGGTGGCGAGCCGGCCGCCGCCGCGCTGCCGCCGGCCGGGCCCGGGCTGCCGGCGCGGATCCTGCTGGCCTGGGTCGACCGGCCCGGCACCCCGGACGCCCGGATCCTGTTCAGCGTCGGCGCCACCGCCGACCCGGCGCCGGCCGTGCTGACCGGCCGGGCCGGCACCCCGTTCCCGCTCCCGCACGGCTCGTTCCTGCTGGTCCGCGACGCCGCGGGCCGGGCCCGGGCGGCCCAGTTCGCGGCCACCGACTTCGCCGACCCGGCCGCCCCCTCGATCGGGGACGTGGTCGCCGTGCTCAACAGCCGGCTCGCCGGGCTGCTCACCGCGTCGGCGGCGCCCGGCGGCGCGCTGCGACTGACCTCGGTGCTCACCGGCGGGGACGCCCGGCTGGAGGTGGACCTGGCCACCTCCACGGCCGCCGCCGCGCTCGGCTTCGGCCCGGACAACTGCCGCGCCGCCGGTGACTGGGGCGACCGGATCGACTGGCGCGAGCCGCAGCCGCTGCCGATCGTGCCGGCCGGGCGCCTCGCCGACCTGGCCGCCTGCCCCGACGACGCGGCCGGCACGGTGCGCCTGGCGTACGCCCGGCACGACGGCACCGCCTGGCAGGTGCGTACCGCGCGCTTCGACGGCACCGCGTGGGGCGCCGACGAGGCGCTCACCGCCGGCCCGCTGGCCAGCCGGGAACCTACCCTCGGGCGGGACCCGGACGGCCGGGTCTGGGCGGTGTGGTCCCGGCAGGGCGCGGTCGGGGCGGCCGGCTGGTCGCTGCGGCAGCGCAGCCGCCCGGCCGGCGGGGCGTGGGGCGCCGAGGCCGCGCTGACCCCGCCGCCCGCGCCGGACACCGCCGGCGACCGCGAGCCGGGGCTGGCCGTCCGTCCGGGCCTGCCGCCGTTGGTGTTCTTCCGCTCCGACCGCGGTGGCGGCGCGGACCTGTGGTCGGTGCCGGTGGGCGGCAGCGCGGCCCGGATCACCGCCGGGGCGCCCGCGGACACCTGGCCGGCCCCGGTCGACGTCGGCGGCGCCCGCTGGCTGCTGCACCGCACCGACCGCTCCGTCGGGTACGACACGGTGGGCGGCGCGGCCGGACAGCACACCGGCACCCTGCACCGGTACGCGGGCTCGACGACCGTGGTGCTCGGCGACGTCGACCGGCTGCGCCGCCGGCGCGCCTGGGACGACCTGGTCGCGTACACCCCGCACCGGCCGGACGGGGCGAGCACGGCGCAGCCGCTGCGCGAGGACGAGATCTACACCCGGGGCACCGTCGGGCTCTACCTCACCCAGGCCGTATCCGGGCTGCTCGACGAGAGCATGGCCGAACGGCTGCGCGCGGTGCTGCGCCGCTTCCTGCCGATCAACCTGCGGGCCGTGGTCTGGCTGGCCCCCCGCGCCGAGGTCGAGTACGTCTACCCGGCCGGGGCGGACCTGCTCGACACGTACCTGGACAAGCATCCCGACATCGACCACCTGAGCGTCGGTGAGGGGCCGGTCTCGGTGCTGCTGCCCGGCTGGGGCGTGCTCGGCAGCGCCCAGCTGTCCACTCCCCCGCCGACCGATCCGGAGGCCCGGGGGACCACCGCGGACCCGACCGACCTGACCAGCCTGCGCTGGCGCACCCACCACCCACCGCTGCAGTGACAGGGGACCTGAGATGACTTCCGACGACCGCATCGAACGCCCGGCGGCGGGCCTGTACGGCCAGTTCCGGGACGTCCTGCACGACGCCGACGGAGAACAGCGGTGGGACCGCGGCTGGGTGCGCAACACGATCGTGACGGACTTCCGGCGGCTGCTGGCCGGGTTCGTCCGGGGCACCCCCACCACCGCGGAGTCGGTGCTCGGCCTCGCCGTCGGCGCCGGGCTGCCCGCCTGGGACGCGAGCGGCCCGCCGCAGCCCTCCCCCACCCAGGCGGCGCTGGTCGACCCGCACCCGCACCTGGTGCCCCGAGCGCAGCTGCAACTGGACTACATCGACCCCGCCACCGGCACCATCTCGGCCACGCCCACCGGCACCCTCCAGCTCAAGGCACTGCTCGGGCCGGGGGTGCCGGCCTGGCCGGACGGCAACCACGCCACCAGCACACTGCGCGAGTTCGGGCTGGTGGCCCGGCTCGACGGCACCCAGGTGCTGCTGAACTACCGCACCCATCCCGCCATCGCCAAGGACCCCGCGAGCACGCTCGAGCGGACCATCTGGCTGGTGTTCTGACGATCCGCGAAGGAGGCGACCAGATGGCCGTCATCACGGCGAGCACCTTCGATCCGCTGCTCGCACACGTCAACGTCCGGCTCCAGCAGGGTGTCCCCATCGTGGACGCCGACTGGAACACCCAGGACGACATCCGCAAGTTCGAGTTGCGCGCCTTCCTCAAGTGGTACGTCGGGGACGGCGTGCCGGAGGGCAACGACGGGTTCCGGATCGGCACCGGGCCCGCGAACAGCTTCACCATCCGGGCCGGCGTACAGGGCCCGGGTGGCAGCCTGCCCAACGCCGAGGCCGCGCTGCGGCAGGTCGGCCGGTTCATCGTGGACGGCCTGGACGTGTTCCTGCGCTCGGACGTGAAGTTCGACCAGCAGCCGCTGCACGAGAGCCAGCCGGGCGCGGCGGCGCTGGCCACCCGGCTCGGGGTGCCGGTGGTGACCAAGCTGGACACCCCGGTCACCGACCACCGGGTGCTGGTGGAGCTGGACGTCTGGGAACGGCTGCTCACCCCCGACGAGGACCCGGGGCTGATCCACACCGGGCTCGGGGTGGAGACCTGCGCGCGGACCCGCCGCGAGTGGGTGGTCCGGGCGTACCCGGAGACGACACCCGGCCCGCACCTGCCGGGGCACTCGTACGCCACCCTGGCGGTGCTGCAACGCTTCACCGGGCAGGACGTGGTGGCCGACGGGCAGATCATCGACCGCCGGCAGCGGCGGCTGCTGCTGCCCCCGGCGAACCTGGTCACCGACCTGCTCGGCGTCGACCCGTACGACTACCGGGCCGGGCAGGGCCGCCCGCCGATCAGCCTGCGGGAGGCGATCAACGCGCTGCTGGCCGGGCAGCTGCCCACCACCGCCGACCTGTCGGTGTCACCCGGTCCGGGCTCGGACACCATCCGGCGGGCGTTCGTGCTGGACTCGCAGAACGGGCTGGCCGCGTTCTGGATCTCGCCCCGGGTCGGCAGCGTCAACCAGATCTTCGCCACCCGGATCGACCTGGCCGCCCCGGACGCGGGCTTCGCCCCGGCCGTCGCGGTGACCAGCGGCACCACCCACGTCGAGCCGACCGCGGTGCCGCTGCCCAACGGCGAGTTCCTGGTGGCGTACCAGAACGGGCTGCTCAGCAGCGCCAGCACCGACGTGGTGTTCAAGCGGGCCACCCTCGCCGGGCTGGCCGCCGCCCCCGAGCAGGCGCTGTCGGCGACCGCCGGCACCGCCGACGAGACCCCGTTCGGCGTGCTGTCCGCGGACATCGTCACCTTCTTCGTCCGGCAGGCGGCCACCAACACCTGGTTCTTCCGCCGTTACCGGCACACCGACAGCACCTTCCTGGACGCCACCCCGGTGGCGCTGCCGGCCCCGGCCGCCGCGGGCGTCGCCGGGGGCCTGCACGCCACCGCCGCCGGGGGTGTCGTCTGGTTCGGGTACGTGACCACCGCCGGCAACACGATGACGCTGGGCCGGCTCACCCCCACCGCGCCGGCCGCCTCGGCCGTGGACCACGTCATCCCGGCCCCGCTGGCCGGGACCGACCCGTTCGTGGTCGGGGTCAGCGCGACCGAGGCGATGGTCTTCTACAAGGACACCCAGGTCAAGGTGGTCAGCGCGCAGAGCGGCAGCTGGCAGACCGGGGCCGTCGTGACCGTGCCGGGCAGCGACGCGGACACCCAGCCGGCCGCCGCCCGGGACGCCAACGGCACCTGTTTCCTGCTGGCCACCCGGCCGGTCACCGGCGCCGGCAACGAGGTGTTCCTGCGCCGTCGGGACCCCGCCACCGGGGTGTGGGGTTCGGCGCAGCAGGTGATCTCCAGCCCGTCCAACGACCAGAACCCGCACCCGGTCCTCGTGCCCGGCCAGGGGATCTGGGTGCTGTGGCGCAGCGACCGGCCCGGCGCCGGCAACTTCGACCTGTACGCCAAGCGAATCGTCACCGCCATCTGACGCACCGGAAAGAGGCAGCATGCCCGCCATCTCACCGAACAGCCCTGCCGCGTCGAGCTACACCATCTCGAACTCCAGGGCGTTCGTGGTCAACTCCCAACTCGACTTCAACAACGTCCCGCGCTCGTTCACCGTCTCCTACCCGGACCCGGCGCCGGCCGGGCTGACCGTCACCCTGGTCCGGGTCACCGCGCCCGGCGGCTCGGTCGACCTGGACGCGCTGGCCACCGCCGGGACCGTGGACAGCGCCAGCATCGCCGGGCGCGACGTCAGCGCCACCCGCAGCAGCTCCGGCGGCGTCACGCAGCTCACCTGCAACATCCAGGACCCGTCGGAGGCCGGCGTCCTGGACGAGCACTACGAGGTACGGGTCTCCGCGACCGCCGCCGTCACCTGGGGGTACGCGGTCGACAACGCGTTCAACTCGAACGTGATCCGGCTGGTCTGCGACCCGGTGGCCGCGTACAACGGGCTGCCGGCGACGCTGCTGGAGAAGCAGCTGCTGACGGTGACCGCGCAGGGCGCGGCCGGCCCGGCGCTGACCCCGACGGTGGTGCGCAACACCAACCCGGCCAACGGTCTGGTGCTGCCGGCCCCGGTGCCGACGTACCAGTTCGGCCACCAGGGCACGATCGCCATCCAGGGCCTGCCGTCGCCGGTCGGCACCAGCCAGACGTACCAGCTCACCGACGCGTTCCTCAACCCGGTGCCGCTGCCCGGCGTGTACGCGCCGACCCCGGTGACGTTCACCGTCGACGTGGTCTACCCGGGCATCGGCGGCCCGGCCTTCCTCACCGGCCACGGCACCGGCGCCGCGTCGATCACCCCCCGCCCGCAGCGGGTCCAGTTGATCCTCGACCGCTCCGGCAGCATGGGCGCCGAGCACCGGTGGGACAACGCGAAGACGGCCGCCCGCATCTTCGTCAACTTCTTCGGCGAGTTCCGCGACGGGGTCAACGCCGACGACCGGATCGGCATCACCGTGTTCGAGGACAACGTCTGCTCGTTCCGCAGCTCCGGGCCGGCCGGGCCGCCGTTCATCACCGACGTGGTGCCGCTGGGCACCCCCGCCGCGGTCGCCGCCGCAGACCTCAGCGGCCCGGTCTTCGGCAACCCGGGCGGCTGCACCCCGATCGGCGACGGCCTCTTCTTCGGCCTGCAGAAGCTGGAGGCGGCGGGCTTCCCGACCAACGTGCGCTACACGGTGGTGCTGCTCACCGACGGCGACGAGAACGCCGGGACCATCAAGATCGGGCCCGGCGCGGACCCGGGCAACCCGAAGACCTGGGCGGCGGCCAAGCTGGACCCGGCCATCGACCAGATCACCGGCCCGACCACCGACCTGAACCTGTTCACCATCGGCCTGGGTTCGGCGCCGAACTTCACCGTGCTGAACAACCTGGCCGCCGCCGGGCACTTCGCGGCCGCCTTCACCGTCGGTACGCTGATCGACCAGTTCGCCACCATGTTCTCCCTGTCGCAGGAGGCCAACAAGCTGCTCACCCGGTTCACCCGGGTGGTCGGCGACCCGGTGCCGCCGGCCCCGCTCACCGAGGTCTTCTTCGACACCAGCAACGCCCAGAAGTTCGGCGTGGCCATCCTCAAGACCCTCGACCCGCCCACCCCGGCCGACGTGATCGACACCGTGGAGATCGCCCGCTGGGACGGCACCACGTTCGTGGTCGAGAAGATCGTCCCGGCGGACTTCGAGGGGCACTTCTACCTGGGCGTACCCGACGCCGGCGCGTTCAACGGCGGCACCGCGACCTGGCGGGTGCGGCGCTTCCACGGCGCGGCGGTCAAGCCGATCGCCCTGGAGGACGTCTTCGCCTTCGAGGACCTGCACGTGAAGTCGGCGCTGGCGCTGGACCGCAAGGACTACCTGACCGGCGACGAGATGCAGTTGGCGGTGGAGATCCGCAAGGACTTCGCGCCGGTGCGCGGGGCCACCGTCCGGGCGGTGCTGGACGCGCCGGCCGAGGGGATCGGCTCGTTGCTGGCCGGGCTCGACCCGGACGACGTCGCCCGCCAGCAGCGGCGCAAGGGCGACGGCAAGGACCGCCCGCGCGGCCGGGGCGCGCTGATCGACGCGGTCCTGGAGAAGTACGACTGGGACGGGCTGCCGCGCTGCAACCCCGACCCGGGCGGCCTCTTCGTCGACGGCACCGACCTGCTGCACGACGTCGACGGTGACGGCATCTACACCAACACCTTCGCCAAGGTGCACGTCGAGGGCGTCTACAACTGGACGCTCTTCGTCAACGGCGTGGACGACGACGGCAACCCGTTCAGCCACCGGCTGGACCGGTCCACGCTGGCCGCGATCAGCGTGAGCCGCAAGGCCACCGTCATCCGGCGGGAGACCCTGAAGATCGCCGAGCCGTCGTTGACCGCGGTGAAGGTGACGATCACCCCGCAGGACGACTTCAAGGAGCTGCTCGGCCCCGGCTTCGACGACACGGTCATCTGGGCGATCAGCAGCGAGGGGGGTGTGTTCGCGCACGTGCGCGACCAGCAGCCGCCGCCGGTCAACACCGACGGCACGTACACCCGCACGGTGGTCTTCAAGCGCGGCACCAAGCCGACGCTGCGGGTCTCGGTCAACGGCGTGATCCTGCCGAAGATCTACCTGGCCCCCGGCCAGCCGGCCGGCGACTGGCGGCACCCGCGCACCAGCGCGTGAGCCCCGGCCGGTGACGGCGGCGCCGCCACCGGCGTCGGCAACCGGACAGCGCAGGCGTCCGCCGGCGACAGCGTTCCCGCCGTCGCCGGCGGACGCTGGCGTCGACGTCCCACCCGAGGAGGCGGTCGGCCATGGTGACACCCGTGCGGGCGACGCTGGCCGGCGCGCTGGCCCTGCTGCTGCTGGCCGGCGCGACCGGGTGCCGCCGGTCGCGGCCGGCCCCCGCCCCCGGTGGGGACCCGGCGACGCTCGGCCTCACCGTCACCGCCTCGCAGCCGTCCTACCGGCCCGGGGAGCGGGTCGAACTGCGGATCCGGCTGACCAACCCGCACGCCGCCGGCTGCCGGCTGAGCCGGGTGGCGGCGGGCGGGCTGAGCGTGTCGTCGCTGACCCGCGACGGCGCGGCGGTGCCCCCGACGATCGGCACCGCCCACTTCTACCGGGACTTCGGCGGGTACCTGGCCGAGAACCTGGTCACCGTGCCGCCGAAGGGGTCGGTCGAGTTCACCCTGCCCGCTGATCCGCAGGGTCCGGCCGGGTCGGCGTTGACCACCGCCGCGCCGGACGGGCGGGGCGGGGCCACGCTCACCTGGTGGCCGGTCGACCGCCCGGGCGCGTACCGGGTGACGCTGCGCTACCTGCGGCCACCGGCGTCGGACCTGCCGGCCGATCCGTGTACGACCGCCACCGGCGCCGGCGAGGTCCGGTTCGAGGTGCGGGGGTGAGCGGCGTGCGGCGGACCATCGGCCGGGCGGCGGTGCTGGCGGCGGCGCTGGTGCTGCTCGCCCCGCAGGCGGCGTACGCGGTGGTCGAGGTCGAGTCGGGTCTGAAGCCGATCTACGACGGCTGTGTCGGGCAGTTCCGCGGCTCCGGCAACGCCGGCATCCTCGACCAGTTGCAGGCCTCGGGCAAGACGATCAAGGTACGGCGACCGATCTTCGGCAAGGAGAGCAGCACCACCACCTCCGTTCCGGGCAGCGACGTGCAGATCAACTGGTGGCCGGAGAACGACGGTCGCAAGCTGCCCGAGGACGGCGGCCCGGAGTTCACCGAGGACCAGTGCGCGACCCTGATCCACGAGATGAGCCACGCCCTCGACGCGGCGAACGACACCGACCGGGGCCAGTTCTGCACCCAGGGCGGGAGGTTCGCCAGCGGCGTCGACCCGGCCGAGGTGCACGCCGTGCAGGTGGAGAACGCGTACCGCCGGGGCGCCGGCCTCTCCGAGCGCACCTCGTACAGCGGGGGGAAGCTGCCGCAGAACGGGCGCGACTGCGACCCGCCGGCGCCGAAGCGTCCCCGCGGCGGCTGCTCGGTGTCCGCGGTCGGTGCGGGCTACCGGTGCGCCACCAGCAACGGCGACCCGCACCTGGTCACCTACGACGGCCTGCGCTACGACTTCCAGGCGGCCGGCGAGTTCGTGCTCTCCCGATCCACCGCCGACGACTTCGAGGTGCAGACCCGCCAGACGATGTTCCCGGCGAGCCGGACGGTGGCCGTCAACTCCGCGGTGGCCGCCCGGGTGGCCGGCGACCGGGTGGCCGTCTACGCCTCCCCCGACGGCCCCCAGGTACGGGTCAACGGCGGGCCGGCCACCCGCGCCCCCGGTGCGGTGCGGCTGCCGCGCGGCGGCACCGTGGACACCGGCGACGACGGCGTGGTCACCGTGGGCTGGCCGGACGGCAGCCGGCTCGACGCCGCCCCGATCGGGGTGTGGGGGCTCAGCGTGAGCGTCGGGGTGCCGGCGGGCCGCGCCGGGAAGCTGACCGGCCTGCTCGGCGACCACGACGGCGACCGGGCCGACGACCTGGTCACCGCCGCCGGCGACCGGCTCGCCCAGCCGCCCGCCTTCGACGCGCTCTACCCCGGCTTCGCCGACGGCTGGCGGGTCGAACAACGGCGCTCGCTCTTCGACTACGGGCCCGGCCAGGACACCTCGACCTTCACCGACCGCCGCTTCCCGGACCGGGCGCTCACCGTCGGGGACCTGCCGGGCCGGGCCACCGCCGAGCTGCTCTGCCGGCGCGCCGGGGTCACCGACCCGGCGATCCTCACCGACTGCGTGCTCGACGTCGGTCTCACCGGGCAGGTCGCGTTCGCCACCGACGCGGCCCGGGCCCAGCGGGACACCGCCGCGCCCGGTGCCGTCACGCTGGCGGTGACCCGTCCCGGGGGCACCGCCGAGCTGGCGGTGCCCGGCGGCGTCGGCCGGCAGGTCTTCGTCGAGGTCACCGCGGCCACCCTGCCCGACCGCTGCGGGGTGCTGAAGCTGCTCGACCCGCAGGGCCGCGAACTCGCCACCGGCTGCGTCATCGGCGGCACCGGCTTCATCGACACCACCCGGCTCGCGGCCGCCGGGGAGCACCGGCTGGTGCTCGACCCGTACGCCGAGGAGGTGGGGCGGGTGACGCTGCGGGTGGTCGAGGTGACCGACGAGGAACTGCGGCTGGCCGCCGAGGGGCCGACGGTGCGGGCGACGCTGGCCCGGCCGGGCGCGGTGAGCCGGCTCGCCTTCGACGGGCGGGCCGGGCAGCAGGTCTTCGTCCAGGTCGACGCCAGCACCCTGACCGACCGCTGCGGCGTGCTGAAAGTGCTCGACCCGGCCGGACAGCCGCTGGCCACCGGCTGTGTGATCGGCGGCCGGGGCCACGTCGACACCGTGGTCCTGCCCGCCACCGGCCGGTACGTGCTGCTGGTCGACGGGTACGCCGCCGACACCGGCTGGGCCGACGTCCGGCTCCGCGACGCCCCCGACCAACTGCTCGACACCGTCGCGGACGGCCGGTCGGTCACCCTCTCGGTGACCCGGCCGGGGGCGGCCAGCCGGCTGCGCTTCCCGGCCGACGCCGGCCGGCGGGTGACCGTCGAGGTGACCGCCGCCAGCCTGCCCGACCGGTGCGGCGTGCTCGCGCTGACCGGGCCGGACGGCGACCGGTTCGCCGAGGGCTGTGTCATCGGCGGCACCGGGCGGATCGAGACCGAGCCGCTGCCGCGCGGCGGCACCTGGAGCCTGGTCCTCGACCCGTACGCCGAGGAGACCGGGACCGTGACGGTCACCGTCCGGCAGAGCGGCTGAGGGGTCAGCCGGCGGTGGGGTCGACGTGGTCGCGCCAGGAGTGGCGCGGCGCGTAGCCCAGCAGCCGGCGCGCCTTGCCGATGCCGAGCAGCGTCTCGTGCCCGCGGAGCTCTCCGCGCACCTCGACGTCCGGGTAGACCTCGGCCATCAGCTCCGCGCTGGGGCGGCTCATCACAGTGTCGGCGTTGGCGATGATGAACACCTCGGCGCCCGGCCGGTCGTACGACAGGGCCCGCTCGACCGCCTGCGCGCCGTCCCGGGCGTCGATGTAGCCCCACAGGTTCCACCGGCGCAGGTGCGCGTCGGCGTCGAAGGAGGGGAACCGCGCGTAGTCCTCGACGTCCATCACGTTGGAGAAGCGCAGGCCCACCATGACCAGCTCCGGGTCCCAGCGGCAGAAGTGCCGGGCCATCTCCTCCTCCAGCGCCTTGTTGAGCGCGTACGTCGTCTCGGGCCGGGGCGGGTACTCCTCGTCCACCGGCGCGTACGGCGGCGGGGTGTCGAACGGCAGGCCGAGCACCGTCTCGCTGGACGCCCACACCACCCGCTTGATCCCGGCCGCCCGGGCGGCGGCGAAGACGTGGTACGTCGCGGCGGAGTTGTTGGTGAAGGTGGTCGCGTTCGGCTGCAACCCGGGCGCGGGGACCGCCGCCAGGTGCACGACCGCGTCGATCCGGCCGGCGTGCTCGTCGACGGTGCCGGTGAGCGCCGCCAGCACCTGCCCGTAGTCGGTCAGGTCGGCGAGGAGGAACTCGCCCTCGACGTCGCGGGGGTCGCGGCCGGCGGCGCGGTCCACGGCCAGCACGTCGACGCCGACGGCGCGCAGGTGCGCGACCACGGCCCGGCCGAGCTTGCCGGTGGCTCCGGTGACGACGACGCGGCCGGGCAGCGGGGAACGGGGGTCGGTCATCCGGACATCCTCTCCGGCGACCCGACCCGCCGCATCCGGCACGCCGCCGGTCCGGCCGGTGGGTCCCGACGCCGAGCGGGCGACGCGGGGTTGTGGTCCGCGTCGACAAATAGACGAACGTGCGGGTCTGCTGACCGAACGCATCGGTGCCGTACACGATCCGTGGATCCGGCCCGAAGATCACCGGTGCCATGATGTGGACCGGCTCCCCATCGATCGACGCACCTGTGTCGCCTGAACGACTGCTCAGTCACGCCGGCCTCGGTAGCTTCCGACCTGCGGGTTGCCCCCGCCGGCCGGCATGCCACCGCGGCCCGGTCGTCCGCGCGGCCCGGCTGCACCAGGCCGACCCGACCCGACCCCACACCGAACCGGCCGTCGTCGACGGGACCGGTGGACGGACCACGAGCAACTGACCGACCGGCCGGCGTGCGCCCGCACCGCTGCGCCGCCGGCGCGAGGAGGCGTACCCCGATGACCGACGTCCTGAGGTCCCGGCCGGGCACACCCGTGGCGCGTCGGGTCGCCCCCGACGACGACGTGCCCGCCGCACCGCCGGTCGCGGCCTCGTACGAGCAGCGCCAGATGTGGTACCTGAGCCGCCTCGACCCGCAGGCGGCGGTGAGCTACCTGGTGCCCCTGGCGTACCGGCTGCACGGCGAGCTGGACACCGCGGCGCTGGCGGCGGCGCTGGACGACCTGGTGGCCCGGCACGCCGCCCTGCGCACCACGCTCGCCCCGGCGGCCGGGGACGACGCGCCCGTGCAGGTGGTCCACCCGGCCCGCGCCGGGCTGCTGCGGGTCCACGACCTGAGCGGCCTGCCCGGCTGGCAGCGGGACCAGGAGGTGCGGGCCCGGCGGCACGCCGAGGCGCGCACCCCGTTGGACCTGGCCCACGGCCCGGTGCTGCGCGCCACCCTGCTGCGCTGCGCGCTGCGGGAGCACCTGCTGCTGCTGACCTTCCACCACGTCGCCGTCGACGAGTGGTCGCTCGGCATCCTGCACGACGAGTGGGCCCACCTGTACGCCGCACACCGCGCCGGCCGGCCGGCCGACCTCGACCCGCCCGTCGCCGACCACCGCGACCACGCGGCGTGGCAGCGCGACTGGCTCGCCGGCCCGGCCGCGGCCGGCCAGCGGGCGTACTGGCACCGGCAGCTCGCCGACGCGCCCGCGGTGCTGGAGCTGCCCACCCGGGGCCCGCGCCCGGCGGTGCCGTCCGCCGCCGGATCGACGCTGACGGTCCCGCTGGACCTGCCGACGGACGCGCTGCCGGCGCTCTGCCACCGGGTCGGCGTCTCGCCGTACATGGTGCTGCTCGCCGCCGTGCAGGTGCTGCTGGCCCGCTGGACCGGTCAGCGCGACATCGTGGTCGGCACCCCGGTGGCCAACCGGCAGCGGCCCGAGACCCAGCGGATCGTCGGGCTGATGCTGAACACGGTGGCCGTGCGGACCCGGCTGGACGACGACCCGACCTTCGAGACGCTGCTCGGCCGGGTCCGCGCCGCCGTACTGGGCGGCCTGGCCAACGCCGAGCTGCCGTTCGGCGAGCTGGTCGAGTCGCTGCGCCCGGCCCGGCAGCCCGGCTTCAGCCCGCTGTTCCAGGTGATGTTCGTGCACGGCCGGGACCCGGCGCCGCCGCGCCTGGACGGCCTCGACGTGGTGCCGGTCGACGTCCCCCTCGACACCGCCAAGTTCGACCTCACCGTCGCGGTACGCGAGGACGCCGACGGCGCGCGGACCGTGCTGGAGTACCGCACCGAACTGTTCGACGCCGACACGATGGGCCGGTTCGCCGGGCACTTCGAGACGCTGCTGCGGGCACTGGTGGCCGCGCCCGGCGCCCCGGTCGGCGCGGCCCCGATGCTGACCCCTGACGAGCACCGGCGACTGGTGGTGGAGCAGAACCGCACCGCCACCCCCGCCGAGCCGGACGACCTGGTCCACCTGCTGATCGCGCGGCAGGCGCGCCGGACCCCGGACGCCGTCGCGGTCACCGACGACGACGGTGTCGCGCTGACCTACCGGGAGCTGGCGGACCGGGCCGAGGCGCTGGCCGCGACGTTGCGGGGACGCGGTGCCGGGGTGGGCAGCCTGGTGGGCGTGCTGCTGCCGCGCGCGGCCGGTTTCGCGGTGGCGGTCCTCGCCGTGCTCAAGACAGGTGCGGCGTACGTGCCGATGGACCCGGCGAACCCGCCGGCCCGACTGCGGTACCTGCTGGACGACACGGCCGCCCCGGTCGTGCTGACCTGCGCCGAGCTGGCGCACCTGGTGCCGGCGCAGCGGGCGCTGCTGGTGCCCGACCCGGCCGCGCCGGTCGTCGCCGAGCCGGCCCGGAGCACCGGCGGCGGGCCCCGGCGACGGGCCCGGCGGAACCCCGAGCCGCGCGCCGACGACCTCGCGTACGTCATCCACACCTCCGGGTCGACCGGCCGCCCGAAGGGCGTCATGGTGACCCACCGGGGCGCGGTCAACTACGTGCGCTGGGCGGCGCAGGCGTACCGGCTGCGACCCGGGGACGTGGTGCCGCTGCACTCGTCGGTCGGCTTCGACCTGACCGTGACCAGCCTGCTGGTCCCGTTGGCCGCCGGGGCGACGGTGCGGATGATCGGCGAGCACCTCGGGCCGGCGGCGCTGGGCGAGGCGCTGGGGGCCCGGGACACCCCGTTCGGGCTGGTCAAGATCACGCCGGGACAGCTCGACCTGGTCCGCCACCAGCTCGGCGACGCCGGGCTGGCCGGGCGTACCCGCTGTTTCGTGATCGGCGGGGAGAACCTGCGCGCCGACCAGGTCGCCCCGTGGCGGGCGCACGCCCCGCAGACCGCCCTGGTCAACGAGTACGGGCCGACCGAGACCGTGGTCGGCTGCGCCGCGTACGAGGTCACCCCGGCCAGCCCGCAGGACGGCTCGGTGCCGATCGGCCGGCCGATCGCCAACACCACCCTGTACGTGCTCGACGGGTGGGGCAACCCGGTCCCGGCGGGCGTGGTCGGCGAGCTGCACGTCGGCGGGGCCGGCGTGGCGCGCGGGTACCTGGGCCGGCCGGGGCTGACCGCCGAGCGGTTCGTGCCGGACCGGTTCTCGCCCGTGCCGGGGGCCCGCCTCTACCGCACCGGCGACCTGGTGCGGCTGCGCCCGGACGGGGACCTGGAGTACCTGGGCCGCACCGACGGCCAGGTCAAGCTGCGCGGCTACCGGGTGGAGTGCGGCGAGATCGAGGCGGCCCTGCGCCGCCTGCGGCCCGAGGGCGACGTGGCGGTGCGGTTGCGCCGCGACGACCCGGACGACCCCCGGCTGGTGGCGTACCTGGGCGGGGTGGCGGCGGCCGACCGGGACGGCGCGGCGCTGCGCGCGGCCCTGGCCGACGAGCTGCCGCCCTGGATGGTGCCGGCCGCGTTCGTCTTCCTCGACGCGCTGCCGCTGACCGGGAACGGCAAGGTGGACGGCGCGGCGCTGCCCGCCCCCGGCCCCGCGGACGTGCCGCGCCCGCGCTCCACACCGGAGCCGGCGGCCGCACCGGAGCCGGTGACCGTCCCGGAGCCGACGGCCGCGCCGGCCGCCGACCGGCCGGTGCGCTGGGACGCCGGCCGGGTCGGGATCGAGCGGCTGGTCACCCAGGTGTGGCGGGAGGTGCTCGGGGTCGACCGGGTCGGGGTCCGGGACAGCTTCTTCGACCTCGGCGGCCACTCGATGCGGCTGCTGGCGGTGCTGGAGCGGCTGCGCGCCCGGCTCGGCGACGTGGTCACCGTCACCGACCTGTTCCGCCACCCCACCGTCGAGTCGCTGACCACCTTCCTGACCGCCGCCACCACCGGCGGGCCCGCGCCCGGTGCCGCCGTCACGACGGCACCGCGGCCGACCTCGTCGGCGGCCGGCGGCACCGGCCGGCCGACCGGCCTGATCGCCGTGGTCGGGCTGGCCTGCCGGTTCCCCGGCGCGCGCGACGTCGACGAGTACTGGGACAACATCCGCGCCGGGGTGGAGTCGGTCCGCGAGTTCAGCGTCGAGGAGCTGCTCGCCGACGGGGCGGACCCGGCCCGGATCGACGACCCGGCGTACGTCCGCGCCGGCACCTTCCTGCCCGGCGTCGACGAGTTCGACGCGGCCTTCTTCGGCTTCACGCCCCGCGAGGCGGAGACCCTCGACCCGCAGCACCGGATGCTGCTGGAGTGCGCCTGGCACGCCCTGGAGCACGCCGGCTACGACCCGGCCCGCCATCGCGGCCGGATCGGCCTCTTCGCCGGCTCCGGGCGCAGCAGCTACCTGCTGGACCACCTGAGCGGCCACCCCGAGCTGACCGGCAGCCTCAGCGAGCACCAGCTCTCGCTGAGCAACGACAAGGACTTCCTGCTCAGCCGGGTGGCGTACAAGCTGGACCTGACCGGCCCGGCGGTCACCGTGGCGACCGCCTGCTCGACGTCGCTGGTGGCCGTGCACTACGGCCGGCAGAGCCTGCTCACCGGCGACGCCGACCTGGTGCTGGCCGGCGGCGTCAGCGTCTTCCCGGCGCAGCGGCGCGGTTACCTGTACCACGACGGCGGGGTCTACTCCCCCGACGGGCACTGCCGCCCGTTCAGCGCCGACGCCCGGGGCAGCATCGCCTCCAGCGGGGTGGGCATGGTCGCGCTCAAGCGGCTGGAGGACGCCGTCGCCGACGGCGACACCGTGTACGCGGTGATCCGCGGCTCCGCCGTCAACAACGACGGGGCCCGCCGTACCGGCTACACCGCGCCGGGCGTCGACGGCCAGGTCCGGGTGATCGGCGCCGCCCTCGCCGCGGCCGGGGTGGAGCCGCGCTCGGTGAGCTACGTGGAGGCGCACGGGACGGGCACCACGCTCGGCGACCCGATCGAGGTGACCGCGCTGACCGAGGCGTTCCGGCGCGACACCGACGAGCGGGGCTTCTGCGCGCTCGGCTCGGTGAAGGCCAACATCGGGCACACCGACGCGGCCGCCGGGGTCGCCGGCCTGATCAAGACGATCATGGCGCTGCGCCACCGTACGCTGCCGCCGACCATCAACGTCCGCCGGCCGCACCCCGGGATCGACTTCGCGGCCAGCCCGTTCTACCTCAACGACACCGCCCGCCCGTGGCACGCCGACGGGCCGTTGCGGGCCGGCGTCAGCTCCTTCGGCATGGGCGGCACCAACGCCCACGTGGTGCTGGAGGAGGCCCCGGCCACCCCGGACACCGCGCCCGCCGCCCCGGCCGCCGGACCGCGGCTGCTGGTGCTGTCGGCCCGTACCCCCGCGGCGCTGGACCGGCAGGCCGGCGGGCTGCGCGACTGGCTGGCCGCGGGCCCCGGGGTGGACCTCGCCGACGTGGCGGCCAACCTCGGTCGCCGCCAGTCGATGCCGCACCGCCGGTTCCTCGTCGCGGCCGACCACGCCGACGCGCTGGCCGCGCTCGACGCGCCGCACCGGCAGTTCGGTGGCGTCCACCCGGGCGGCCCACGGCCGCTGGTCTTCGCCTTCCCCGGGCACGGCGCGCAGCACGTGGCGATGGGCGCCGGACTGTACCGCGCCGACCCGACCTACCGGGCCGTGGTGGACGAGGCCGCCGAGCTGCTCCGCGCCGACCTGGGGCTGGACCTGCGGACCGTGCTCTGCCCGCCGCCCGACGGGTACGCCGAGGCCGAGCGGCTGCTCGACCGGCCGGCGCTGATCCAGCCCGCGCTCTTCGTCACCGGGTACGCGCTGGCCCGGTCCCTGCTCGCCCGGGGTGTGGTCCCGGACCTGATGGTGGGGCACAGCCTCGGCGAGTACGTGGCCGCCTGCCTCGCCGGGGTGTTCCCGCTCGCCGACGCGCTGCGCCTGGTGACCGTACGCGGCGCGCTGGTCGAGCGGACCCCGCCCGGGGCGATGCTGGCGGTCGGGCTGCCCGAGGACGCGGTGACCGGGCTGCTCGGCGACGGGCTGGCGCTGGCCGCCGTCAACGCCCCCGAGCTGTGCGTGGTCTCCGGCGTACCGGAAGCGGTCGAGGAGCTGCGGCGGCGGCTGACCGCCGACGGGGTCGACTGCCGGCCGCTGCGGGTCACCCGGGGCTACCACTCGGCCCTGCTCGACCCGGTGCGCGACGAGTTCGCCGCGCAGGCCCACCGGATCGCCTACGCCGAGCCGGACCGACCCTTCCTGAGCAACCTCACCGGCGCGCCGGTGACCCCCGGGCAGGTCACCGACCCCGACTACTGGGTGCGGCACCTGCGCGAGCCGGTGCGCTTCGCCGCGTCCGCCGCGCTCCTGGCCGAGCAGGACGTGGTCCTCGCCGAGCTGGGTCCGGGGCACGCCCTCGGTGGGCTGGCCCGGCTGGCCGGCCTGCCGCCCGGTCAGGTGGTCGCGACGATGCGACACCCCCGGCAGGCCGGCGACGACCTGGTCACCCTGCTCGACGCGGTGGGCCGGCTCTGGCTGGCCGGGGCACCGGTCGACTGGGCGGCGTTTCACGGCCCGCACCGCCGGCTGGCCCTGCCCGGCTACCCGTTCGAGCACCACCGGTACTGGATCGACCCCGCGCCGCGTACCGGCGGGGTGGTTCCCCCACCGGCCGGGCCGGAGCCGGTCGCGCCACCGGCGGAGTCGGCGGAGTCGCTCGCCGAGGCGGGCAACCGGCCGGCGGTGAGCACCGGGTACGTCGCGCCGACCGGCCCGGCGCAGGAGCGGGTGGCCGAGATCTGGTCGGAGCTGCTGGGCATCCGGCCGGTCGGGGCGCACGACAACTTCTTCGAGCTGGGCGGGCACTCGCTGCTGGCCACCCAGCTGGTGGTGCGGCTGCGGGCCCGGCTCGGCGTGGCGCTGGCCCTGGAGACGGTCTTCGCGCAGCCGACCGTCGCCGGCCTCGCCGCCGCGCTGCCGACGACCGTCGTGTCCCCGCCGCCGATCGTCACGGCCCCGCCGGCGGTCGCCGAACCGACCGCCGCCGCCGGGCAGACCGTCACCGGCGCGGACCCGGCGGTCGGTGCCGGGCCGGCCGTCGGGGCGGAGCCCGAGCCCAGCATCCCCCGGGCCGGCCCCGACGCCGGTCCGGCGCCGCTCTCCTCCGGCCAGCACCGACTGTGGTTCCTCGACCAGGCGTACGCACAGAACGCGTACACGGTCGGCACGGCGCTGCTGCTCGACGGGGCGCTGGACGAGGCGGCGCTGCGCACGGCCCTGGCCGAGCTGGTCCGGCGGCACGAGTCGCTGCGCACCGTGTTCCCGGTCGGCCCGGACGGTGACCCGGTGCAGCGGGTACTGCCGGCCGGCCCGGTCGAACTGACCGTCGTGGCGCCGCCGGCCGACCCGGCGGCCGACGGCCCGCGCAGCATCGTGGAGGACGCCGTCGCCCGCGACCTGCCGGCGTGGGTGCACGCCGCGCTCGCCGCCGACGTCCGGCGGGGCTTCGACCTGGCCGGCGGTCCGCTGTTCCGGGCCGTGCTGCTGCGGGTCGCCGCCGACCGGCACGTGCTCTCGCTGACCATGCACCACAACGTCTCCGACGGCTGGTCGCTCGGCATCGTCGCGGGCGAGCTGGCCACCCTCTACGACGCGAACCGCGCCGGTCGCCCGTCGCCGCTGCCCGAGCTGACGGTGCAGTACGGCGACTACGCACGCTGGCAGCGCGGCCGGCTGGCCGACCCGGACCACGAGGACCTGAGCTGGTGGCGGAGCCGGCTGGCCGGGGTGGCCGGCGTGCTGGAGGTGCCGACGGACCGGCCCCGGCCCCCGGTGCAGACCTTCTCCGGCGGGGTGCACACCCGCCTGCTGCCCGCGTCGACCGCCGACGAGCTGCGCCGGTTCGGCCGGGCCCGGGGCGCGACGCTGGCCATGACGGTGCTGGCGGCGCTGAAGGCGCTGCTGTGGCGCTACACCGGCCAGCGCGACATCTGCGTCGGCACGCCGGTCGCCGGTCGGGTCCGCGCCGAACTGGAGCCGATGGTCGGCTTCTTCGTCAACATGCTGCCGTTGCGCACCGTGCTCGACGGCGACTGGACCTTCGACGAGCTGCTCGCCCGGGTGCGGAACACCGCGCTGGGCGCGTACGACCACCAGGAGGTGCCGTTCGAGAAGCTGGTGGACCTGGTCGACGCGCCCCGCGACCTCAGCCGCAACCCGCTGTTCCAGGTGATGTTCAACATGCTGAACGTGCCCGAGCGGGAGCTGCGCGCCGACGGGCTGCGGCTGACCCAGTTCGCGGTCGAGCCGGGCATCGCCCAGCAGGACCTGGCCCTGTACGCGTACGAGGTGGACGAGGGGCTGCGGTTCCGGCTGGAGTACAACACCGACCTGTTCGACCCGGCGACCGCCGCGCGGATGACCGGGCACCTGGAGACGCTGCTCGCCGCCGCCGTCGCCGACCCGGGGCGGCGACTGGCGGAGCTGCCCGTGCTGACGGCCGGCGAACTCGACCGGCTGGCCGGCTGGCACGACACGGCCGCCCCGTTGCGCTGGCCCGGGGTGCCCGACGACCGGGTGCCGACCCTGGTCGAGCTGTTCGGACACCAGGTGGCGACCCGCCCCGACCGGCCGGCGGTCACCTTCGGCACGACCACGCTCAGCTACGCCGAACTCGACGCCCGGGCGAACCGGCTGGCGCACCGGCTGCGCCGGGCCGGGGTCGGCCCCGACGTGCCGGTCGCGGTCTGCCTGCACCGCTCGGCGGAGCTGCCGGTCACCCTGCTCGGCGTGCTGAAGGCGGGCGGCGGGTACGTGCCGGTGGACCCCGACTACCCGATCGAGCGGCAACGGTACGTACTGACGCACAGCGGCGCGGCGGTGCTGGTCACCGAGGCCGACCTGGCCGACCGGTTCACCGGCTACCCGGGCGAGGTGCTGACCGCCGGCGCCGACCCGGACGCCACGCCGGACACCGAACCCCTGCCGCCGGTCGGGCCGGCACACCTCGCGTACGTGATCTACACGTCCGGGTCGACGGGCCGGCCCAAGGGCGTCCGGGTGAGCCACGGCGCGATCGTGAACACCCTGGCCGCGATGCGCGAACGGCCCGGCCTGGACGCCGACGGCACCATGCTGGCGATGGCCAGCGCCGCCTTCGACATGTCGGTGCCGGAGCTGTTCCTGCCGCTGGTCGTCGGCGCCCGGATGCTGCTGGTGGGGCGCGACGTGGCCTACGACGCGGCGCGGCTGGCCGACCTGCTCGCCACCGAGCGGGTCACCCTGGCCCAGGGCACCCCGGCGACCTGGCGGCTGCTGATCGAGTCCGGCTGGGCGGGGCTGCCCGGGCTGACCGCGGTCTGCGGCGGTGAGGCGGTCTCCGCGCCGCTGGCCCGGCAGCTCGCCGAGCGGGTCGGCGCGCTGTGGAACCTGTACGGCCCGACCGAGGCGGCGGTCTGGTCCACCATGGACCGGCTCGAACCGGGGCTCACCCGGCTGACGATCGGCCGCCCGATCGGCAACATGCGCGTGCACCTGCTCGACGCGCGGCGCTCCCCCGTCCCGGTGGGGGTCGTCGGCGAGCTGTACCTGGGCGGGGCGGGCCTGGCCCGCGACTACCACGCCGACCCGGCGCTCACCGCCGAGCGGTTCGTGCCGGACCCGGCCGGCTCCGGCCGGCTGTACCGCACCGGCGACCTCGGCCGGTACCTGCCGGACGGACGGATCGAGTTCGTCGGCCGCAGCGACACGCAGGTGAAGGTACGCGGCTTCCGGATCGAGCTGGGCGAGATCGAGTCGGTGCTGCGCCGCCACCCGTCCGTACGCGACGCCGCCGTGCTGGTCCGCGAGGACGACGGCGAGAAGACGATCGTGGCGTACCTGACGCTGTCCGGTGGGGCGGAACCCGACGCGGACGGCGACGTCACCGCCGACGTCGACGCCGACCCCGCGCCCTGGCGCGCGCACGCCCGCGGCTACCTGCCCGACTACATGGTGCCGTCGGCGTTCGTGCTGCTGGACCGGATGCCGCTCAACGCCAGCCGCAAGGTGGACCGGGCCGCGCTGCCGGCGCCCCGCCGCAGCGGCGCGACCGCCGGCACGGGTGAGCCGGACACGCCGCTGCGCCGGGCGCTGGCCGAGCGGTGGGCGGCGGTGCTCGGCTACGACCGGGTCGGCATCGACGACGACTTCTTCGACCTGGGCGGCGACTCGTTCAAGGCGATCAAGGCGCTGGCCGGCAGCGAGCCGCCGATCAGCGTGCTCGACCTGTTCCGCCACCCGACGATCCGGGCGCTGACCGCGCACCTGGACGCCACCGGCGGCGCGGCCGGCCGGCTGCTGCACGAGCTGACCGAGTCCCGGCCGGCGACGCCGACCCGGCTGACGCTGCTCTGCGTACCGTTCGGCGGCGGCTCGGCGATCACCTTCCAGCCGCTCGCCGACGCCCTGCCCCCAGGGGTGGCGCTGTACGCGCTGGAGCGCCCCGGGCACGACCTGAACCGCCCCGACGAGCCGCTGCTCGGCTTCGACGAGCTGGTGGACCGCTGCGTGGCCGAGGTGGTCGAGGGCATCACCGGCCCGGTCGCCGTGTACGGGCACTGCGTCGGTGGCGCGGAGGCGGTGGAGCTGGGCCGGCGGCTGGAGGCGGCCGGTGTGGCGCTGACCGGTGTGGTGATCGGCGCGCACTTCCCCGCCCCCCGGCTGCCCGGCCGGCTCTTCGGCCTGCTGCGCCGCTGGTTCCCGATGGAGCGCTGGATGTCCAAGCGGCGCACGCTGGAGAACCTGCGCGCGATGGGCTTCTTCGCGGAGGTCTTCGACGAGCGCGAGAAGGACTTCGTGATGCGGGTGGTGCTGGCCGACGCGGCGGCCGGCGAGGACTACTACACCGACGTGTACGCCACCGGCCTGCCCCGCCGGCTGGCCGCGCCGCTCACCTGCGTGGTCGGCAGCGGCGACCGGGCCACCGAGCTCTACCAGGAGCGCTACCTGGAGTGGGAGTTCTTCGCCGACCGGGTGTCGCTGGAGGTCATCGAGGGCGCCGGCCACTACTTCGCCAAGCACCAGCCCGGCGAGGTGGCCCGGATCGTCCTGGCGCACTGCGACCCGGCGCGGCCGGCCCCGGACCCCGTCGCCGGGGCGACGCCGGTCACGCCCGCCGGGCCGCCCACAGCCAAGCCGCCCACGGCCGGGCCGCCCGGCGGGGGGCGGGCCACCCGGGCCCGCGTACCCGGGGAGGAGACCGCGCCCGGCACGGCGGGCGAGCGGCCGGCGGCGGGCCCGGCCCGGCCGCGCACCGGCCGGCGGGCGACGCCGAGCCTGGCGGTGTTCTACCTGATCGCCGTCGGTCAGCTCGTCTCGCTGATCGGCAGTGGACTGACCGGCTTCGGCATGAGCCTCTGGGTCTACCAGCGGACCGGGTCGGTGTCGCTCTTCGCCACCGCCACCGTGCTGGCGCTGCTGCCCGCCGTGGTGCTCTCGCCGATCGCCGGGGCGCTCGCCGACCGGTGGGACCGGCGGCTGCTCATGGTCGGCGCGGACTGCCTGGCCGCCACCGGCACGGTGAGCCTGGCGCTGCTGCTCTGGCTCGGCCAGCTCCAGCTCTGGCACGTCTTCACCGCCATCACCGTCACCGCGGTGGCGACCGCCTTCCAGCAACCCGCGTACCTGGCGGCCGTCACCCAGCTCGTGCCGAAGCGCTACTACGGGCGGGCCAACGGCATCGTCTCGCTCGGCACGGCCACGAGCACGGTGCTGGCGCCGCTGGTCGGCGGGGCGCTGGTGATCGCCGTCGGGCTGCGCGGCATCGTCCTGATCGACCTGGTCACCTTCGTCCTCGCGGTCACCGTCACGCTGTCGGTCCGCTTCCCGGACACCCTCTTCGTGAAGCGGGAGGAGCCGTTCCGGCGGGAGGTGCTGGGCGGCTGGCGGTTCATCACCCGCCGGCACGGGCTGGTCGCGCTGGTCGTGCTGACCGCGTCGCTGAACTACTTCTTCTCGCTGGTCGAGGTGCTGGTCACCCCGCTGACGCTGTCCTTCGGCGATCCGGCGGTGCTGGGCCGGGTGCTCGCCGCCAGCGGCGTCGGGATGCTGGTCGGCTCGGTCCTGATGGGCGTCTGGGGCGGCACCGCCCGGCGCACCACCGGCATCCTGGCCGGCGTCGTGCTGCTCGGGGTGTCGCTGTCGACGGTCGGGCTGCGCCCCGACCCGCTCTTCCCGGCGCTCGGCCTGTTCGGCATGGGCCTGGCCACGGCGCTGGTGAACACCCACTGGCTGGCGATCGTGCAGGCCAAGGTGGGGCTGGAACTGCAGGGTCGGGTGCTGTCGATGAGCCAGATGCTGTCCTGGCTGATGGTGCCGGCGGGCTTCCTCAGCGCCGGCCCGCTCGCCGAGCACGTGCTCGCCCCGCTGGTGTCCGGCGACGGGATGCTGGCCCGGCTGCTCGGCGACGGTCCGGGTCGGGGGATGGCGCTCGGCGCGGTGGTGGCCGGCCTCTGTTCCCTCGTCCTCGCCGCCGTCGGGATCGCCTACCGGCCGATCCGCCGGGTCGAGGACGAGCTGCCCGACAACGACCCGGGCGCGATCGTCCTCGCCGACAAGGACCGCCTCCAGGAGGAGGCCGACCGCCGGCTCGCGCAGCGGCGCGGAGCGGGGGTACGCCGGTGAGCACCCCCACCCGGGCCGCCGGCCCCACCCGCCGGGCCGCCGCCCGGCGTACCGGCGGTCAGCCGGCGGCGGTCGACTGCCTGCACCGGATGGTGGCCGCGCAGGCCGCCCGGACCCCGGACGCGGAGGCGGTCCGGCACGGCACGGCCACCCTCTCCTACCGCGACCTGGACACCGCGGCGAACCGGCTGGCCCGGGAGCTGCTCGCCCGGGGGGTGGCCCGCGAGGATCGGGTCGGCGTCTGCCTGCCGCGTACCCCCGACCTGGTGGTCGCCCTGCTCGCGGTGCTCAAGGCCGGCGCCTGCTACGTGCCGCTGGATCCGGCGTACCCGCCGGCCCGGGTGGCGTTCATGACCGCCGACTCGGGCGTGCGGCTGGTGCTGACCACCGCCGGCCTGGCCGACCGTTTCCCGGACACCGCCGTGGCCGTCGACCGGCTCGCCCCGGACGCCGACGGCACCGACCCGGCGGTGCCGGTGACGCCCGCCGAGCTGGCGTACGTCATCTACACGTCGGGCTCCACCGGGCGGCCCAAGGGCGTGGCCATCGAGCACCGCTCGGCGTCGGTGCTGATGCACTGGACCCGGCAGACCTTCGACGACGCCGAACTGGGCGGCCTGCTGGCCGCCACCTCCGTCTGCTTCGACCTGTCGGTCTTCGAGATCTTCGGCCCGCTCTGCTGGGGCGGTCGGGTGCTGCTCGTCGACGACGTGCTGGCGCTCGCCGCCCCCGGCGCCGAGCGGCTGCCGGTCACCCTGGTCAACACCGTGCCCTCGGCGATGGGCGCGCTGCTCGCCGCGGACGCCCTGCCGCCGGGCGTCCGCACGGTCTGCCTGGCCGGTGAGCCGCTGACCGCCGCGCTGGCCGCCGCCGTCCGGGCCCGCCCGCAGGTACGCCGGCTGTGCAACCTGTACGGCCCGTCGGAGGACACCACCTACTCCACCTGGGCGGAGGTGCCGCCGGACAGCGACGACCCGCCGATCGGCCGGCCGCTGCCGCACACCCGGGTGTACGTGCTCGACCCCGACGGCCAGCCGGTCCCGCCCGGGGAGCCGGGCGAGCTGTACCTGGCCGGGGCCGGCCTGGCGCGCGGCTACCTGGACCGGCCCGAGGAGACCCGGGCCCGGTTCCGCCCCGACCCGTTCCGGCCCGGCGAGCGGATGTACCGCACCGGCGACCGGGTGCGGCTGCGACCCGACGGCCAGCTGGCCTACCTGGGTCGCCTCGACGACCAGGTGAAGCTGCGCGGCTACCGGATCGAGCTGGGCGAGGTGGCCGCCCGTCTCGCCGCGCTGCCCGGCGTACGGGCCGCGACCGCCGCCGTGCGGCCGGGGCCGAGCGGGGACCCGCTGCTGGTCGGCTACCTGGTGGGCGAGCGCCGCGACGACGTCCGGGCCCGGCTGGCCGAGGTGGTTCCCGCGCCGCTGGTCCCGGCCACCGTGGTGTGGCTGGACCGGCTGCCCACGCTGCCCAACGGCAAGGTGGACCGGTCGGCCCTGCCGGCACCCACCCTCGACGGCCCGGGCGAACCCGTCGGCGGCCCGCTCGACGGCACCGCCGGTGCGGTGGCGACGGTCTGGCGCGAGCTGCTGGGCGTACCCGTCACCGGCGGTGCCGACGACTTCCTGGCCCTCGGTGGCGACTCGCTGCTCGCGGTCCGCTGTGCGAGCCGGCTGGCCGCCGCGACCGGCCGTCGGGTGCTGCCCGGCGACCTGTTCACCCATCCCACGGTCGCCGCCCTCGCCGCCCACCTCGACGCCCTCCCCACCGACCCGGCACCGCCCCGGCCGGCGTCGCCCGGGGTGGCGTCGCCCGGCGCGTCGGGCCGGGCCGCCGGGCCGACGCCGGATCAGGTGGTGCCGCTCTCCGCCGCGCAGGCCCGGTTGTGGTTCCTGCACCGGCTCGACCCGGCCGACACCTCCTATTTGCTCGCCTTCGCGGTCCGGTTCGCCGCGCCGCTGGACCCGGACCGGCTGACCCGGGCGCTGCGCCGGGTGGTCGACCGGCACCCGGCCCTGCGCACCGTCTTTCCCACCGGCCCGGACGGGCCGGTGCAGCAGGTCCGGCCCGCCGTCGACCCGACGCCGGTCGTCGCGCCGCCGGAGGCCGGCACGACCCTCGACGAGCGGTTGGCGCGGCTCGCCGCCGAGGCCACCCGGGCACCGATGGACCTGGCCACCGGCCCGCTGCTCCGCGCCCACCTGGTGCCGGACGCCGCCGGCCGGGCGGTGGCGCTGCTGCTGGTCGTGCACCACATCGTCTGCGACGACTGGTCGTTCGGCGTGCTCGTGCGGGACCTGGCCGAGGCGTACGACGGCGTCGGCGGGACCGACCCGGTGATCGGCCCGGCCACGTCGGCCCTGGCGCAACGGGCGTGGCTGGCCGGGCCGGTGGGCCGGCAGGCGGTGGCCGACGTGCTGGCCGAGCTGCGCGGCGCACCCGACCTGCTCGACCTGCCCGCCGCCCCGCCCGGCGACGCCGGCGGCAGGGCTTCGGGCGCGGTCGTGGTCACTCCGGCGACAACGAGCGCACCCGAACCGTCCACCGGCCCGGCACCGGTCGCGGCGCGGCTCGGCGCGGGCCGGCCGGCCGGCGGCACGCTGCGGACCACGGTGGACCCGGATACCGCCGCGGCGGTACGGGAGCTGGCCCGGGCCGGGCGGGCCAGCCTGCACATGGTCGGGCTGGCCGCGTTCGCCGCCCTGCTCGGGACGGCCACCGGCCGGTCCGACCTGCTGATCGGGGTCGCCTTCGCCGGCCGGACCAGCGTCGCCACCGAGGGCAGCGTCGGCTGCTACGTCAACACCCTGCCGTTGCGGCTGCGGCCGGCACCCGAGCGGCGCTTCACCGACCTGCTCGACGAGGCCCGCCGGGTCACCCTGTTCGCCGCCGCCCACCAGGACGTGCCGCTCGATCTGCTGGTCGAGCGGCTGCGACCCACCCGCCACCCGCACCGCAACCCGCTGGTCCAGGTCGCCTTCGGCGTGCAGAACGCCCCACCGGCCCGACACCGCGGCAGCTCCGGCATCGAGTTCACCGGGGTGGAGCTGACCCCCGACACCGCCCGGCTCGACCTGACCCTCTGGCTCGACGAGCGACGCGACGGCCTCGCGGCGCTCTGGACGTACCGCACCGACCGGTTCCACCACGACGGGGTGGTCGCGTGGCACCGGCGCCTCACCGCGCTGCTGCGGACCGTCGCCGCCGACCCCCGACGCCGTCTCGTCGACTGCGTCGACACCGCTGGGAGAGAAGAATGACCGAACAGACCCGCATCGCGCGGCCCGTCCCCCGCCGTGGCCGGGACCGCAACCTGGTCGACGTACGTCCCGACTGGCCCGGCGGCCCGCTGCCGGCCCTGGTACGGGCGAACGTGCCCGACGTGGACCTGGCCGGCTGGCTGGCCGGGCACCGCGACGAGGTCGACGAGCTGGCCCGCCGCGCCGGGGCCGTGCTGTTCCGCGGCTTCGCGGTGGCCGGCGCGGCCGACTTCCGCACCGTGCTGGCGGCGCTCTCCGACGACGTGCTGTCGTACGGCGAGCGGTCGTCGCCGCGCAGCGAGGTCACCGAGGGGGTGTACACCTCCACCGAGCACCCCGCCGACCAGCCGATCGTGCTGCACAACGAGCAGTCGTACACGGTGAACTGGCCGCTGCGCATCATCTTCCACTGCGAGGTGGAGCCGGCGGCCGGCGGCCGGACGCCGCTCGCGGACAGCCGCCGGGTGCTGGCCCGGCTGCGGCCGGAGACCGTCGCGGAGTTCGAGCGGCGCGGGGTGCTCTACCGGCGCAACTACCTGCCCGGCATCAGCCTGTCCTGGCAGACCGCGTTCCAGACCGAGCGGCGCGCGGACGTCGAGGCGTACTGCGCGCGGGCGCTGATCGACGTCGAGTGGGTCGGCGAGGGGCAGCTGCGCACCCGGCAGGTCCGCCCGGCGATCCGCCGGCACCCGGTCACCGGGGAGCGGACCTGGTTCAACCACGCGCTCTTCTTCCACGTCACCTCCCTGCCGCCGGAGGTGAGCGCGGGCCTGCGGGCCGCCCTGCCCGAGGAGGACCTGCCGTACCAGACCGCGTACGGGGACGGCACGCCCATCTCCGACGAGGTGCTGGCCGAGCTGCGGGCGGCGTACGCGGCCGAGACCCGCTCCTTCGACTGGCGGCGCGGCGACGTGCTGCTGGTGGAGAACATGCTGGCCGCGCACGCCCGGGACCCGTTCACCCCGCCCCGGCGGATCCTCACCGGGATGTCCGATCCGGTCGCCGCGCCGGAGCTGACCTCGTCCGTCGCGGCGGGGACGGAGGCGGACCGGTGAGCGGGCCGGCGCCGCGTCGGCGCGGGACCGGCACGGTCACCTCCCCGGTGTCCCGCCGGCCGCTGGTCGGCGAGGACTTCGTGCTGCTGGTCGAGGCGAGGGTGCCGGACCTGGACCTGGCCGGTTGGCTCACCGGGCGGCAGGCGGAGCTGCTGGCCGACCTGGACCGCTACGGCGCGGTCTTCTTCCGTGGCTTCGAGGTGGGCACCGCCGACGACTTCAGCCGGGCCGCCCGGGCGGTGAGCCCGGACCTGCTGGGCTACCTGGAGCGGGCCGCGCCCCGGCACGAGGTCGCCGACCGGGTCTTCACCTCCACCGAGTTCAACGCGGCGCAGTGGATCCCGCTGCACCACGAGATGTCGTACTCGCACAACTGGCCGAGCCACCTCTACTTCTGGTGTGCCCAGCCGGCCACCGGCAGCGGCGGGGCCACCCCGCTGGCCAGCGAGCGGGTGATCGGCCCGCTCATCCCCGCCGAGGTACGCGAGCGGTTCCTCCGCGCCGGGGTCAGCTACGTGCGCAACTACGGGCCGCACCTGGACCTGCCCTGGCAGGAGGCGTTCCAGACCACCGACCGGGCGGAGGTCGAGGCGTACTGCGCCGCCTCGGCGACGGAGTTCACCTGGCTGGGGGCCGACGGGCTGCGGACCCGGGCCCGCCGGCAGGCGGTCGCCACGCACCCGCGTACCGGGGAGACGGTGTGGTTCAACCACGCCCACCTGTTCCACGTCTCGAACATGCCGGCCGAGGTCGCCGCCGCGCTGAGACGCGAGTACGGCCCGGAGGGGCTGCCCCGCAACGCCTACTACGGCGACGGCGAGCCGATCCCCGACGAGGTGGTGACCGGCATCCGCGAGCTGTACCGGGAGCACGCCGTCTCGGTGCCCTGGCAGCGCGGCGACGTGCTGGTGGTGGACAACTTCCTGGCCACCCACGGCCGGGAACCCTTCAGCGGCGACCGGCAGATCCTGGTCGCCATGTCCGATCTCTACGTCAACCGGAGCGTGCTGTCGTGAACGGATACCGTCTGTCGCCGGTCCAGCGGCTGGCCTGGTCCACCAAGCAGGACCTGGTCCGGGCGCGGGTCCGGCTCGACCGGCCCCTGGACCGGGCCCGGTTGCAGGCCGCCGTCGACACGGTGGTGGCCCGGCACGAGGCGCTGCGGCTGACCCTGGTGCACCACCCGGGCCTGCGGGTGCCGATGCAGGACGTGGACGACGACCGCACGGTGGTGGTGGGCGCGCAGGGCGAACTGTCGGTGAACCTGACCGACGAGGCGCTGGAGCTGACCGCCACCCCGCTGATCGCCGACCCGGCCAGCCTGCGCCTGGTCCTGGCCGAGCTGGCCCGCGCGTACGCCGGGGAGGCCCTGCCGGAGGATCCGGAGGCGTTGCAGTTCCTCGACGTGGCCGAGTGGCAGTGGGAGGAGCGGGAGCAGGCCCGGCCCGCCGTTCCGACCACCGCGGCGGCGCGGCTGGTCACCCCGCACGGGGACGACCCGAGCGCGCCGGTCCAGGCCACGGTGCCCGCCGCCGGGCTGGCCGAGGTGGCCCGCGTCGCCGGGGTGCAGCCGTCCACCGTGCTCCTCGCCGCCTGGGCGGTCGCGGTGGCCCGCCGGGCCGAGGCGCCGGACGGGGCCGACGAGGCGGACCTGGTGCTGGCCCGGTGGAGCGACGGCCGTCAGGCCGACGGCACCGCGGGCGTGGTGGGGCCGCTGGGCGGGCACGCGCCGCTGCGGCTGGCCCTGCCGCTGCCCGCCGACCCGGCCGAGCTGCTGACCCGGGTACGGGCCGCCGAGGTCACCGCCGACGAGACGTTCCACCTGGTCGACCCGGTGGACGAGCAGTCCGGTGCGGTGGCCGGGTTCGCGCTGCTGCCCGCCGTCGAGCCGGCCACGGTGGCCGGCCTCGGCGGCGTCGCCGTGGCGGTCGCCGACCCGCCGGCGGTGCCCGGTCCGCAGGTGACCGCGCTGCTCGACGGCGGGCAGGTGACGCTGCGGGTGGTCGGCGGGCAGTGGCTGCTGGACTCGCTGCTGGCGATCCTGCGCACCCTGCCGGCCGCGCTGACCGGCGCCGACGCGCCGGCCGTGCTCGGCGACGGGGAGGCCGGCTGGCTGGTCGACGCCGCCGGTACCCCGTCCGGGGCGGTGGCGGGCACCCTCGTCGACCTGTTCGACGCGGGGCTGGCCGACGCCGCCGCCGACGCCCCGGCGGTGCTCGCCGCCGACGGCGCGTACACCGTCGCGGAGCTGCGGGCGCGGGCCGCGCGGGTGGCCGCGGCGCTGGCCGCCCGGGGGCTGCGCGGCGCGCCGGTGGGGGTGCTGGCCGCGCGGTCCCGGGAGACCGTGGTGGCGTTCCTCGGCGTGCTGCGGGCCGGCGCGGTGTACGTGCCGCTGGACCCGGACGCGCCCGCGCCGCGCCTGGCCGCGCAGCTCGCCGCGGTGGGCGCGGAGACCGTGGTGGGCGCCGTTGGCCCGGCGACGGTGAGCGTCGACGAGCTGGCCGCGGCCGGCGGTGCGCCGCCCGCCGGGCGACCGGACCCCACCGACCCGGCGTACGTGATCTTCACGTCCGGCTCCACCGGCACGCCCCGGCCGGTGCAGGTGTCACACGGCGCGGCCGCGCACCTGGCCGACGCGCTGGAGCGGACCGTGTACGCGGACGCCCGCCCGGACCTGCGGGTGGCGGTGAACGCGCCGCTCACCTTCGACGCCTCGGTCAAGCAGCTGGTGCAGCTCGGCCACGGCCGCAGCCTGTACCTGGTGCCCGAGGAGGTCCGCCGGGACGGGGCGGCGCTGGCCGCCGCGCTGGCCACGCACGCCGTCGACGTGCTCGACCTGACCCCGTCGCAGCTGCGCATCCTGCTCGCCGGGGCGGGCGACACCCGGTTGCCCGGCCTGCTGCTGCTCGGCGGGGAGGCGGTCGCGCCGGACCTGTGGGAGACGGTGGCGGCGCTGCCCGGCGTCCGGGCGGTCAACCTGTACGGCCCGACCGAGTGCACGGTGGACACCAGCGCGGCGGAGATCCGCGCCGGGGACGCGCCGAGCATCGGCCGGCCGCTGCCCGGCGTCGGGGTGTGGGTGCTCGACGAGCGGCTGCGCCCGGTGCCGCCGGGGGTGGCCGGCGAGCTCTGCGTCAGCGGCCCGCAGCTGGCCGACGGCTACCGGGGCGACCCGGCGGCGACCGCCCGGCGGTTCGTCGAGGTGACCCTGCCGTCCGGGCGCACCGCGCGGGTGTACCGCACCGGTGACCGGGTCCGTTTCGACGCCGAGGGGCGGCTGCGCTACCTGGGCCGCCTCGACGACCAGGTGAAGATCCACGGCTTCCGGGTGGAGCCGGGCGAGGTCGCCGCCGTGCTGCGCGGGCACCCGGAGGTCGCCGACGCGGCCGTGGTGGCCCGCGACGACGACGGGCACGGTGACCGGCTGGTCGCCTACGTGCGCCCGGGCGCGCCGTCGGCCGCCGTCGACGTCGCGCGGGTCGCCGGGGTCAACCCGCACGAGACCCGCTACCTGTACGACGAGATCTTTGTCCAGCAGGTGTACCTGCGCGACGGCATCGAGCTGCGTCCCGGTGCGACCGTGTTCGACGTGGGCGCGAACATCGGCATGTTCTCGCTCTTCGTGCACAGTGTCTGTCCGGACGCGACGATCCACGCGTTCGAGCCGGTGCCGTCGGTGGCCGAGCTGCTGCGGCGCAACGTCACCGGGTTCGGCGTGCCGGCCACCGTGCACCCGTTCGGGCTGTCCCGCGCCGAGGGCGAGGTCTCCTTCACCTACTACCCGGGCTACTCGATGATGTCCGGCCACGCCGCGTACGCCGACCCGGACGCCGAGGTGGCGGTGATCAAGCGGTTCCTGACCAACGAGCGCGACGCCGGCGCGGCCGAGCGGGACGTGCTGCTCGACCGGGTCGACGAGCTGCTCGCGGAGCGCTTCGCCGGGCAGGAGCTGACGGTGCCGGTACGGCCGCTGTCGGCGGTGGTGGACGAGCTCGCGCCGGCGCGGATCGACCTGCTGAAGATCGACGTGCAGCGGGCCGAGGCGGACGTGCTGGCCGGGCTGGACGACCGGCACTGGCCGCTGGTCGCGCAGGTCGCCATGGAGGTGCACGACGCGCCCGGGACGGCCACCGAGGGGCGGCTCGCCGAGCTGGTCGCCTTCCTGGAGGCGAAGGGCTTCACCGTGCTGACCCGGCAGGACGACCTGCTCGCCGGCACCGACCGGCACACCCTGCACGCGGTGCGCCCCGGGTACGCCGACGACCCCCGCCCGGCGGTGGCGGCGGCCGCGCCGGGCGCCGGGCCGCTCGACGCGCGGCTGACCGGGTGGCTGGCCGACCGGCTGCCGGCGCACCTGGTGCCGGCGGCGGTGGTGCTGCTCGACGCGCTGCCGCTGACCCGCAACGGCAAGCTGGACCGGGCGGCGCTGCCCGCGCCCCGCCTCGACCGGCCCCGCGACGGCGCGACGGTCGCGCCCGCCAACCGGGCCGAGGAGCTGCTGGTCGAGGCGTGGCGGGAGATCCTGGGGGTGGCCGAGATCGGGGTGACGGACAGCTTCTTCGCCCTCGGCGGGGACTCCATCCGCAGCATCCAGATGCAGGTGGCGGCGGACAGGCGTGGGGTGTCCTTCCCGCTCGGCGACATCTTCACGTACCAGTCGATCCGGGAGCTGGTCACGCACGGGCAGGTGACCCTGGCCGGCGCGCCGGTCACGGCGGACCAGGCCACGGCGGACCGGGTCACGACGGACCGGGTCACGACGGATCAGGTCGCGGCGGGCCGGGACGACGCGTTCGCGCTGGTCGCCGCCGCCGACCGGGAGCGGTTGCCGGCGGGGCTGGTCGACGCGTACCCGATGACGGCCCTGCAACTGGGCATGCTCTACCACTGCGAGGCGACCGGCGACCCGGCGATGTACCACAACGTCACCGCGCACCGGGTCGCCGCGCCGCTGGACGAGGCGGCGCTGCGGCGGGCCCTGGCCGCCCTGGTGGCCGCCCACCCGGTGCTGCGGACCGGGTTCGCCCCCGGCGCGTACGCCGAGCCGCTGCAACTGGTGCACGCCGACGTGCCCGTCGAGCTGCCGGTCACCGACCTGACCGGGGTCGACGAGCCGACCCGGCGGGCCCGCGTCGACGAGCTGGTCGCCCGGGAACGGGCCCGTCCCTTCGACTGGGCCCGCCCGCCGCTGCTGCGGCTGCACGCGGTACGCACCGACGCCGCCGGCTTCACGCTGATCGTCGCCGAGTTCCACGGCATCCTCGACGGCTGGAGCCTGCACCTGTTCCTGACCGACCTGCTCGCCGGCTACGACCGGGAGCGGGCCGGCGGGTCCGCCGCGGTCCGGCCGGGCCTGCCGTTCCGCGCGTACGTGGCGGCCGAGCGGCAGGCCCTGGCCGACCCGGACACCCGCCGGTTCTGGCTCGACGGTGCCGGTGCCGTCGCGCCGCTGCTGCTCGGCGGCCCCGAGCCGCGGACCACCACCACCCAGCGGGTGCCGCTGCCCGACGGCAGCACCGGGACGGTCACCGCGGCGGCCCGGGCCGCCGGGGTGCCGGTGAAGTCCTGGCTGCTCGCCGTGCACCTGCGGCTGATCGGCGAGCTGGCCGGCCGCGACGACGTGGTCAGCGGGCTGGTGGTCGGCGGCCGGCCGGAGGGCGAGGGCAGCGACGCCACCCTCGGGTTGTTCCTGAACACCCTGCCGGTGGGCGTGGCGCTGGGCACCCGGTCGCTCGCCGAGCTGGCCGGCGAGGTCTGGCGGGCCGAGCGGGAGCTGATGGGACACCACCGCTTCCCGCTGGCCGAGATCGTCCGCGCCGGCGGGGCGGGTCCCCGGTTCGACCACTTCTTCAACTGGACCCACTTCCCGACCGCGCCGGCCGACGGCGGCAGCCGCATCGTCGACAGCCGGGGCATCACCGTGGACGTGGCCTTCAGCCTCGCCGTCGACGCCGCGCTGGACGCCGACACCGGCCGGCACACCCTCACCGTCCAGTACGACCACCGGCACGTCGCCGGCACCCGGGTGGACGGCTACGCGGACGGCTTCCGCCGGCTGCTGGCCACCGACCCGACCGCCCCGCTGCCGGCGGTGGCCGCCGGCCGGTCGACGGTCGACGACCGGCGCGACGAGTGGGCGGGCCGGGTGGCGGCGGCCTGGCAGGAGGTGCTGGGCACCGCGCCGCGCGACCCGGGCGCCGACTTCGTGGCCGCCGGTGGGGACTCGCTGCGCGCCCTGCGGCTGGTCACCGTGCTGCGCCAGCGCCACGGCAGCGACCTGACGCTGCCCGAGTTCCGGTCGCTGGGCAGCTACGGCAAGCTGGTGGACCGGGTGTCCCGGGACGCCTGAGCACCCGGTGGGGGCGGGCCACCACCCGCCCCCACCGGCACCCGACCCGGCAGGAGGAGCGATGACCGGCTTCAGCACCACCGCCGTGCACGGCGACGACGCACTGGTTCCCGGTGGGGCGGTGGCGCCGCCGATCGTGCAGAGCGCGACGTTCAGCGCCGAGTCCGACGAGCGGTTCACCGAGATCGCCACCGAGACCCGGGGCAGCGCCTTCTACACCCGCTACGGCAATCCGAACCACGCGCAGGTGGCGGCCGTGGTCGCCGAGCTGGAGGGGGCGGAGACCGGGCTGGTGACCGCCTCCGGGATGGGCGCGATCAGCACCGTCGCGTTGGCCCTGCTGTCGGCCGGCGACCACGTGGTGATCCAGCGCAGCACGTACGGCGGCACCACCTCGCTCGCCACCGGCCTGCTCGCCCGGTTCGGGGTGTCCTGCACCCAGGTCGACCAGACCGACGTCGGCGCGTTCGAGCGGGCCTGGACGCCGCACACCCGGCTGGTGCTGGTGGAGACGCCGAGCAACCCGCTGCTGGAGCTGACCGACCTGCGGGCGGTGGCCGACCTGGCGCACGCGGCGGGGGCCCTGGTGGTGGCGGACAACACCTTCGCCACCCCGGTGAACCAGCGCCCGACGGCGCTCGGCGCGGACCTGGTGTGGCACAGCGGCACGAAGTTCCTCGGCGGCCACTCGGACGTGTCGGCGGGCGTGGTCGTCGGCTCCGCCGAGCTGGTGGAACGGGTGTGGCGGACCGCGATCGTCACCGGCGCGACCCTCGGCCCGGTGGACGCCTGGCTGCTGCTGCGCGGCCTGCGGACGCTGCCGCTGCGGGTGCAGCGGCACAACGAGAACGCGCTCGCCCTGGCCGAGGCGTTGCAGGGGCACCCGGCGGTGGCCCGGGTCCGCTACCCGGGCCTGCCGTCGCATCCGCAGCACGAGCTGGCCCGCCGGCAGATGACCGGGTTCGGCGGGGTGCTCAGCGTCGACCTGGCGGCGGGCCGGGCCGGGGCGGCGGCGTTGCTGGCCGGCTCGGCGCTGGCCAAGCGGGCGGCCAGCCTGGGCAGCGTCAGCACGCTGGTGGTGCACCCCCGGTCGATGTGGGCGGGGATCGTGGACGCCGCACAGCTGGCCGCCAGCGGCATCGGCGACGGCCTGGTCCGGGTCTCCACCGGCATCGAGGACACCGCCGACCTGGTGGCCGACTTCCTGGCCGCGTTGGACAAGGCCGTCGGCTGAGGCCGGTGGGCGGGGCTGCCGGTCAGCCCTCGCGTCCGCCGCTGGTGCGGGCGTCGCCGACCGTCGTGGGACGGCGGCGCGGCGGGTGGGTCACCCGCCGCGCCGCCACCGGCGTCAGTTCACGCTGCCGGTGACGCTGCCGCCCGACTTCGTCACGTGGTAGGTGACCTTCGTGCCGCTCCAGAAGTGGAACGTCAGGGTCACCTTCCGGCCGTCGTTCACCTCGGCGAAGAACTCCGGCTTCAGGCTGATCGTGTTGCTGCCGTAGTTCGGCGCGAAGGTCACGTCGAACTCCTTGAACGAGGTCCAGTTCTGCGGTCCGGCGTTGGAGCCGTCGGCGTACGTCGCCTCCATGGTGGCGAGCTGGTCACCCCGGAACTGGGTGGGTACCGCGAACGAGGCCGTCGTGCCGGTCGCGTCGGACACCAGTGGCGGGTCGTACGTGATGACGTCGATCCGCCACGGCACCCCGGCGGAGAAGCGCGCCTGGAGGGTGGCGTTCACGCCGTACGCCCGGGAGCCGACCAGCCGGGTCAGGGCGGCGGCGCTGAGCGTCAGCGTGCTGCCGGAGACCGTGTAGTCGGTGCCGGCCACCAGATCGGTGCTGCCCTGGCGCAGCCCCTGGAAGGTGGTCCCGTTCAGGTTCAGCGTCAGGCTCTTCGCGGTGACGGCGCCGGTCTTCGGCACGTACACCTGGTCGCTGGAGGCGGTGCCGGAGCGGGTGGTCCAGCTCGACCTGATCTGGGCGAACAGCTCCGGGTCCTGCCACTGGAAGGTGGTCCGGTCGAAGTGCTGGCCGTTGTCCCAGAGCTGGGTGGTGAGTTTGCGCTGGCGCGCGTACCAGCCGAGGAACTCGAAGAACTTGAGCTTCTCGCCCTGCTCGATGGTGCCGGTGTGCCGGTCGAAGCCGAGCAGCCCGTACTCGCCGATGACGACCGGGATGTTGCGCGCGACGAAGGCGGTGTGGACCCGGTCGAACTGGTCGGTCAGGTCCTGCTGCGCGGTGGCGTCGAAGCGGGTCCCGCCGGCGATGTTCACGCTGAACGGCCAGTACCCGTAGAAGTGCACGGTGGCGACCAGGTTCGGGTCGTTGAGGGCGGCGATGGTGCTGCTCAGCTCGTCGACGCGGGCCTGCTCGGCCGAGGTGTGCAGGGTCGGCAGCACGAGCAGCCGGGTGGCGTTGGCGCCGCCGGAGGCCCGCACGATCCGGTGGAACGAGGTGTTCAACTCGTTGAGCAGGCCGGCGTTCTGCGCGTCACCGGAGCTGCCGGTGAACTGCGGCTCGTTGACGCTCTCGAAGACCAGCCTGGCCGGGGAGTCCTTGAACGCGCCCGCGATCTGGGTCCAGAGCGCGTTGTAGCGGTTGAGCACGTTCGTGTGGTCGGTGGGCATCGTGTTGATCCACTGCCACGAGTCGTGGTGCACGTTGAGCACCACGTAGAAGCCGTCGGCCAGCGCCCAGCCGACCACCTCCCTGACCCGGGCGAGCCAGGCGGCGTCGATGAGGTAGCCCGGCGCGGCGCCCTGGTGGTTGCTCCAGGTGACCGGGATGCGGATGCTGTTGAAGCCCTGCGCCCGGACGTTGTCCAGCAGCGCCTGGGTCACCCGGGGGTTGCCCCAGGCGGTCTCGTCGGCGCCGACCGCGTCGAAGGAGTTGCCGAGGTTCCAGCCGGGCTGCATGGCGGCCACCGCGGCCATCGCGGTGCCGGCGGGCGGCGGCGTGCTCGGCGAGGACGTCGGGGTCGGCGTCGGCGGGGTGGTGGACGGCGTCGGTGAGGCCGTCGGCGAGGTGCTGCCGCCGACGCCGCCGGTGCAGGCGACGCCGTTGAGGGTGAACGCGGTGGGTGCGGTGTTCGTCCCCGACCAGGAGCCGTTGAAGCCGAACGAGACGGTCGCGTTGGTGCCGATCGCGGCGTTCCAGCCGGCGTCCTTCGCGGTGGCCTGGTTGCCCGAGGAGGTGACGGTGGCGTTCCACGCCTGGGTCACCCGCTGCCCCGAGGGGAAGCTCCAGGCCAGGGTCCAGCCGGTGACCGGGTCACCGAGGTTGGTGACGGAGACGTCGGCGGTGAAGCCGCCGGGCCACTGGCTGCTCACCGCGTACCCGACGCGGCAGCCGGCGGCGGCCTGGGCGCTGGTCGCGGCGACCAGGCCGGTGCCGGCGACGAGGGCGGCGGCGGCGGTCGCCACCAGGCCGAGCCGCCAGCGGGCTCTCCGGGCGACTTCTCGGATGCCGGCCATGGTGCTCCTTAGGGATGCCGGGAACGATGGGGTGGGCACAGGACAGCTCTCACCTGCGCATCCGGCAGAGTAAGTTTGGATACTAAACTTTGTCGATCGACGCTCGGCAATAGCAAGACGGGCGGGGCGTGAGGGAACCCCCACGCACCGCCCGTCCACCGACGCGCTACCCGACTCAGCCCAGGAACTTGTCCAGGGCCGCCTCCATCGTGCCGGGGTCCGGCGCCGCGTACGACTTCATGGTGATCTTGTTGTACGAGATGAAGCTCGGGCAGCGGGTGGCCGGCGCGTTCACCGTGCCGCCGTCGCCGATCTTCTCGCCGGTCTTCGCCGCGTAGAACGTCAGCTGGTACCGCGAGGAGATGTACGAGACGGTGACGCGCTTGCCCTCGCTGTTCTTGTAGTCGCACTTCTTCGGCGCACCCTCGCTGCCGTCCACCACCTTCAGGCAGCCCACCACCGACGCCGCCGCGAAGTCCGACGACCGGGTGTAGTACGACTTCGCCGAGCTGAACGACTTCTGCGACCAGAACGACGGGCGGTCCGGGGCGTTGGCGAACACCAGCGCCTTGGCGCCCGACGGGGTGCTGTACGGCGCCGCGTTCAGGATCGAGCTGCCCTCGCAGACCGAGGACATGTCACTGGAGTAGCGGGCGGTCAGCGCGTCGTTGTCGGTCGGCTGCTCCGACTCCGACTGCTCCGGGCCGGCGGTGGGGGCCGCGCTCGACCCGGCCGGACCGGGGGTGGTGGACCCGGACGCGATCGGCTTCGGGTCGTCGCCGCCGTCGCGGGCAAGGTAGAGCCCGATGCCCCCGCCGCAACAGGCGAGCACCAGCACCACGGCCGCGGCGGACAGCCCGACGATCAGGCCCTTCTTCGACCCGCTGGGCGGCGGCACGGGAGCGCCGAAGGGCGCGGGCTGGCCGGGATAGCCGCCGGGCGGGCCCGGCGGGGGCGGGTAGCCGCCCGACGAGACCGGCTGACCGGGGTAGCTCCCCGGCGGGGTCGGCGAGCCGGGGTAACTTCCCGGCGGGGTCGGCTGACCGCCCCACGGGGCGTGCGGATCCGGCTGACCTCCGTACGGAGGGTAACTGTCGCTCATCTGAGACCCTTATCGATCGTCGGCCGACGGCACGGCCCGAAACACCGACAGGGTAGTGAGGCCCGCAAGGGGCACTCCCCCGCCGACGGTCCCGGTGTTCACCACGCGTGGCGGGCGATGACGCAGCGTGCACAGGCCGGTCCGCCACCGGATCGCTCCGCCCGCTGTCCGGCGGCCGGAGACCGCCGCCCGACAGGGGAATCCGGCCGCATCGATCCACATCGGAGCCGGTGGCGCGCGACAGTGACGAACATGACCAGGACCACGCTGGACCGGGTGGCGTCACCACCGCTGGAGCATCCTAGGAGGATGGGTTGACGGGTGGGACCCGGCGACGGTCGCCGTCGATTCGGGAAGGGGTGGCGCGTCACGCGGACGGGGGGCCACCATGTGCCGGGGTCGAGCCGGGCGGGTGGACGGTTGACCGCATCGAAGGGCGTCAGTACCGTGGGGAAAGCGCTTACCTAGACCTCGCCACCGGCCCCGGCCGGAACGGCCCGAGCCGGTGCGGCGCGAGAGGTCCATCCGCGATGGACGTCCGGGCAGCAAGGCCCGCAGCGGCACCGGCCGGGCACCGGCGCCGACACCCCCTCTGCGGGTTCGTTGAGGCATGGACTCAGAGGAGCAGCAGCATGATCGATCGACAGCGGCGCAGCGCGTGGTGGATCTCCGGGGTCACGGCGGCCACGCTCGCCGCCACAGGCGTCGTGGTAACCGCGAACGCCGCCCAGGCGGCGGCCGGCTGCCGGGTCGACTACGCGGTGACCGCGCAGTGGTCCGGCGGCTTCACCGCCAACGTCAACCTGACCAACCTGGGCGATCCGCTCAGCGCCTGGACGGTCACCTGGGCGTTCGGCGCCGGACAGACCGTCGGCCAGGGCTGGAGCGCCACCTTCAGCCAGAGCGGCAGCACCGTCCGGGCGTCGAACGTGGACTACAACGGCTCACTCGCCACCAACGCCACCACCTCCTTCGGCTTCAACGGCAGCTGGAACAACAGCAGCAACCCGGTGCCGGCCGGCTTCGCGGTCAACGGGGTCACCTGCACCGGCGGCGTCACCCCGAGCAGCCCCGGCAGCTCGCCGACCGGCTCGCCCACCACCGGCCCGTCCCCCACCACCAGCCCCTCCCCCACCAGCCCGCCGCCGAGCACCCCACCCCCGACCACCGGCGCGATCTACGCCGCACCCGGCGGCAGCGCCGGCGCCGCCGGCACCCAGTCGAACCCGACCACGCTCGCCTCGGCGATCACCCGGGTCGGCGCGGGCGGCACCATCTACCTGCGCGGCGGGGTCTACAACCTGGCCCAGACGGTGACCATCGCGGCGGGCAACAACGGCACCGCCGGCGCCCGCAGGACCCTGTCGGCGTACCCGGGTGAGACGCCGGTGTTGAACTTCTCCGCGATGACCGAGGACCCGGCGAACCGGGGGCTCGCCGTGAACGGGTCGTACTGGCGGGTCTACGGGCTGGTGGTGGAGCGGGCCGGCGACAACGGGATCTACGTCGGCGGCAGCAACAACATCATCGAGCGCACGGTCACCCGCTACAACCGGGACACCGGCCTGCAACTGGGCCGGATCTCCTCGGACACGCCACGCGACCAGTGGCCGGCCAACAACCTGGTGCTGAGCGCCGAGTCGCACGACAACGCCGACTCCGACGGTGAGGACGCCGACGGGTTCGCCGCGAAGCTCACCGTCGGCACCGGCAACGTCTTCCGCTACGCCGTGTCGCACCACAACATCGACGACGGGTGGGACCTCTACACCAAGACCGACACCGGCGCGATCGGCCCGGTGACGATCGAGTACTCGCTGGCCTACGACAACGGCACCCTGAGCAACGGCACGGTCAACGCCAACGGCGACCGCAACGGCTACAAGCTCGGCGGCGACGGGATCGCGGTCAACCACGTCGTGCGGCACAACATCGCCTACCGGAACGGCAAGCACGGGTTCACGTACAACAGCAACCCGGGCTCGATGACGATCTCGAACAACCTCGGCGTCGACAACACCCAGCGCAACTTCTCCTTCGACGCCGGCACCTCGGTGTTCCGCAACAACGTCTCGTGCCGCAGCACCAGCAGCGGCACGAACGACAAGACCGTCGGGGACGCCGACGGCTCGAACCAGTTCTGGACCGGCGCCAACGGGTCGAGGTGCGCCTCGTACAGCGGCGCCCTCGGGTGGTCCTTCGCCGCCGACGGTCGCCTGGTGGTGACCCTCGGCGGGCGGGTGGTCAGCCTGTAACCCCGAGCCGGGTCGGGCCGGTACGGCGACGTACCGGCCCGACCCGCCCAGCGGTACGGCCTCAGCGGCGCGCCACGCGCTCCCGCCACAGGGCCAGCCCGCCCACCGCCACCAGAGCGGCCCCGATCAGCAGCACCACCAGGGGTACCCGGGGCCGACCGTCCGACCCCCGGGAGGCCGCGCCGGACGCCGGGGCGCCGCCCGCGGGCGTACCGGTGGGGCGGGACGGGGCGGTGGTGGCGGGCGACGGGGGCGGCGGGTCGGGCAACGGGTAGCGCAGCACCACCGGCCGGGCGCCGGCCGGCCCGTCCGTGCGCTCCGAGACGGTGACCAGGGACCGGCCGTCCGGGGTGTAGCCGACGGACTCGCCCTGCGGCTCGTCGGGCAGCGGGACGACCCGCGGCGTCCCCCCGGTCAGCGCGGCGACCACGTCACCGTCGGGGACGTCGAACTCGAACGCGTCGGCGTAGGTGCGCAGCACCACCCGCCGCCCGTCGGGGGCGACCGCACCGCCGGTGACCACGGCCCGGCCGAGGAAGCCGAACGGGTTGCTCGTGTCCGTGCCGGGCAGCCGCACCTCGCCCCGCCGCACCATCGGCACCGTCGCGCCGGGCACCAGGTCCCGGGCGGGGGCGTAGACGCCGGCCGCGCCGCCCTGCTTCGTCACGAGCAACGGCCGCCCGTCGGGGGTCAGCAGGAGCGCCTCGGCGTCGTGCGGGCCGTCCGGGTAGCTGAGCCGGTACAGCTGGGGCCGGGCCCGGCCGGGCGCGAGCCGCCACAGGCCGACGGTCTGCCGACTCCGGTCGTTGTCGCCGATGTCGGCGACCCAGCTGGTGCCGTCGGGCGCGAGCGCCAGGTCCTCGGTGTCGCGCGGGCGCGACGGGTACCGCACCGCGCGCGTCACCCGGCAGTCCCGGTCGAGGAAGAAGATCCGCCGGTGCGACTCCTCGTCCGCGCCGTCGTTCACCACCACGAACCCGGTCGCGGTGACGGCCAGCCCGGAGAGCTCGGTCAGCCGCGGGTCGCGTACCTGGCACAGCGGGGTGGCGGGCCGGCCGGCGACCGGCGCCGCCGCGGCCCGCGCCGGCGTGAGCAGCGGGCCCGCCCCGGTCAGCACGGCCGCGCCGACGGCGGCGACGATCCACGACACCGGGCGCGGCAGCCTCTGCACAGCTCTCCTCCGGTCGGTACCGGCCGGTCGTCGGCATCCGCCACGCCGGTCCGCGGCCCGCCGCCGTCCGCGCCGGTCAGCTCCCCAGTTGCCGCCGTACCTGCGCGGCCTCGGCACGGAACTCGGCGGCGGCCACCGGATCGTCCGATTCGGACGCCACCGCGAGCGCGACGAGTGTACGCGCCCGCAACGCGGGCACCGACTCCTCGGTCCAGTAGTGCAGCGCCCGGCGCAGCCGCTCGACCGCCGCCGGCCCGTCGTGGGTCGCCTCCAGCTCGCCGAGGCTCAACTCGGTCAGCGCCAGGCCCCAGCGGTGCCCACGTTCCCGGAACAGGTCCGCCGCGCGGGCGAACACCTGCTCGGCCTCGGCCCGCCGCGCCGGGTCCCGGGCGAGCGCCTCACCGAGCGCCCGCATGCTCTGCGCGGCGCCGATGGCGTCACCGGACCACTGGAAGAGCTCGACCGCGCGGCGGGCCGCCTGCTGCGCCTCGGCGACCCGTCCGTTCTCCAGCCGGGTGCTGGAGAGCCGGCGCAGCGCGAACGCCTCGGTGATCGGGCTGTCCCCGGTGCGGGCGACGAGCAGCGCGGCCTCGCTCGTCTCCAGCGCCGCGGCCGCGTTGCCGCGCTGCTGCTGCACGAAGGCGAGGTTGGTCAGGGCGATCGCGGTGCCCGGGTTGCCCACCAGGGCCAGTTCGTCGGCGGCCGCCCGCAGCTCCCCCTCGGCCTCGTCGAGGGCCCCGCTGAGCCCGAGGATGAAGCCCAGGTCCTTGCGGGCGGTGGCGGCGCCGGCCCGGTCGTCGACCGCCAGGGCGAGGCCGCGCGCCGTGCGGAGGACGGCGGCCGCCTCCTCCGGCGCGGCCACCTCGATCAGGCAGCTGCCGAGGCTGCGGGTCAACGCCGCCTCCCCCGCCCGGTCACCGGCGTCCCGACAGGCGTCCAGCGCGGCGAGCGTGGCCCGCTGCCAGTCCTCGTAGTAGGCCCGGGACGCGTAGAAGTCGGTGGCGCAGCCGACCAGGCAGCGGGCCGTGGCGGCCAGGCCGGCCGAGGCGCAGGCGACCACCAGCGCGGTCAGCACCGGCCGCTCGGCCTCGAACCAGTCGATCGGCCGGCGCGCGGCCAGCTCGGCGACGGCCGGGGCGTCGAGGGCCGCCGGCAGGCCGGGGTCGTCGAGCTGGAAGGTCTCGCACCGCAGGTGCTGCCGGGCGTGCCGGGCCAGCGCCAACCAGCCCTCGGCCACCCGGGACAGCGCCGCCGCGCTGTCGGCGGCGGTGACCTGCCGCTCCTGGCACTCGCGGGCGTACAGCCGGGTGATCTCGTGCAGCCGGAACCGCGGCTGGTCGGCGTGGTCGAGCCCGACGGCGTCGACCAGCCGGGCGTCCAGCAGCTCGTCCAGCACCACGGCGCCCCGCGCCAGGTCCACGTCCAGCAGCGCGCTCACCGCCCACTCCGGGAAGGACGGCACCGGCAGCCCGCCGAGCAGCGCGAAGGCCCGGGCGGCCGCCGGCGTCAGCCCCTCGTGGGCGAGCTGCAGGTGCGGGCGGACCGCCAGGTCGCCGTAGCGGAACTCGTCCAGCCGCACCCGGTCGTCGGTCAGCCGCCGGGTGAGTCCCCCCACCGTCCAGTGTGGCCGGGCCGCGAGCCGCGCGGCGACGATCCGTACCGCCAGGGGCAGGCCGCCGCAGACGGCGATCAGCTCCCGGGCGGCCAGCGCCTCGCCGCGTACCCGGTCGGTGCCGGCCACCCGCGACAGCAGCGCGATCCCGGCCTCGTCGGTGAGTGGAGCCAGGTCGAGCGCCCGCACGCCGGGCAGGCCGGTCAGCGGCAGGCGGCTGGTCACCAGCACCGCCGAGCCGGCCGGCGGCAGGACCGGTTCGACGTCCGCATGGCCGGCCACGTCGTCGAGCACCAGCAGCACCCGTCGGCCGGCGAGCCGGTGGCGCAGCAGCGCGGCCCGCTCGTCCGTCCCGGTGGGCAGGGCCTGGCCGCTGACCCCGACCGTGCGCAGCAACCGGGCCAGCAGCTCGGTGGCGCCGGCGTCGGCGGCGGACCGGTCGCCGACCCGGACGAACAGCTGGCCGTCCGGGAAGCGGTCTGCGAGCAGGTGCGCGGCGTGCAGGGCGAACGCCGTCTTGCCGACGCCGGGCGGCCCCGAGACGGCCACCAGCGCGCAGCCGCCGTCGACCGCCTCCCGTACCTCCGCCAGTTCGGCCTCCCGGCCGACGAAGTCGGCGGTGTCGGTGGGCAGCTGGCGCACCGGCCACGGTCCGGCCGGCTCGTCGGCCCCCGGGTCGGCCCCGGCCGGCGGGTCGGCCCGCCGGTCGACTCCGGCCGGCGCGGCGGCTGCCCGGTCGGCCCGGGCGGGCGCGGCGGCGCGCCGGTCGCTCCCGGGCGGCTCCACCGGCTCCGGCTCGCCGGAGCGGGCGGCCCAGAACAGCCTGGCACCGTGGCGGAGGAACGCGTCCCGCTCGTCGCCGACCAGCCCGAGGGCGGTGGCGAGGCGCTCGACGGTACGGGGTCGCGGCGCACGGCTGCCGCCCCGCTCGATGTCCCGGACCGATCGAGAGCTGACCTCCGCCGCCTCGGCCAACGCTTCCTGGGTCAGCCGGGCCCGCAGCCGATGCCGCCGGAGCAGGCCACCAAAGGTATCGGAACTCATCCATTCCTCTCGAAAGCGGAATCGCGGCAGCGTACCTCCGGCGGAATGTCCGCCGCAATGTCCGCCCGTCCGTCCTGTCCCGCAAGCGCGCGCCGGGGTTTGCTCTACGCACGGCCGCTCGACCCCCAGCGGGCGGCCGTTCCGAGCGGGGGCCGTCCGCCGGCACCCGGCTGACCGGCCCGTCCGCTCGTCGACCTCGTCCGGTCCGGTGTCACGGGGGCGCCGGACCGGACCGGGTGGGCAGCCTCCGCCACGGACCCAGGGGCCAAAAACTCTTGTGGGGTTCCTACAAACGCCGCCCCGCAGGGTTCGGCGGTTACGACATGGCGCTCCCCGCCGACAGCCGGAAAAGTGATCTCTGCCGGACGCCGTCGTCCGGTGAGCGGGATCATGGGTCTACCGGAGGGGTCGATCGGGTGTTCAGCCGTATCGCCATCGTCAACCGTGGTGAGGCCGCCATGCGGCTCATCCACGCGGTCCGAGAGCTGGCTGCGGAGACCGGCGCCCGCATCGAGACCGTCGCCCTGCACACCGACGTCGACCGCACCGCCACGTTCGTGCGCGAGGCGGACGTGGCGTACGAGATCGGGCCGGCCTCGGCCCGACCGTACCTGGACCTGGCCCGGCTGGAGCGCGCCCTGGTGGCGACCCGGGCCGACGCCGCCTGGGTCGGCTGGGGCTTCGTCGCCGAGGACCCGGCGTTCGCGGAGCTGTGCGAGAAGATCGGGGTCACCTTCGTCGGGCCGAGCGCGGACGCCATGCGCCAGCTCGGCGACAAGATCGGCGCGAAGCTGCTCGCCGAGGAGGTCGGCGTGCCGGTCGCGCCGTGGAGCCGCGGCCCGGTCGACACGCTCGACGCGGCGCTGGCGGCGGCGCAGCGGATCGGCTACCCGCTGATGCTCAAGGCGACCGCCGGTGGCGGCGGGCGGGGCATCCGGGTGGTCCGGGACGCCGCCGAGCTCGCCGACGCGTACGAGCGCACCAGCCAGGAGGCGGCGCGGGCGTTCGGCAGCGGGGTGGTGTTCCTGGAGCGCCTGGTCACCGGCGCCCGGCACGTCGAGGTCCAGGTGATCGCCGACGGCCAGGGCACCGCGTGGGCGCTCGGGGTGCGCGACTGCTCGGTGCAGCGGCGCAACCAGAAGGTCATCGAGGAGTCGGCGTCGCCGGTGCTCGACCGGGAGCAGACGGCCGAGCTGAAGGCGTCGGCGGAGCGGCTGGCGGTGGCGGTCGGCTACCGGGGCGCGGCGACCGTCGAGTTCCTCTACCACCCCGGCGACCGGCTCTTCGCGTTCCTGGAGGTCAACACCCGGCTGCAGGTCGAGCACCCGATCACCGAGGCGACCACCGGCTTCGACCTGGTCAAGGCGCAGCTGCACGTGGCCGGCGGCGGCCGGCTCACCGGCGAGCCGCCCCTCGAGCGCGGTCACGCCGTCGAGGCCCGGCTCAACGCCGAGGACCCGGACCGCGACTTCGCCCCCTCGCCGGGGCGGATCGCCCGGCTGGACCTGCCCGCCGGGCCGGGCATCCGGGTGGACACCGGGGTCAGCGAGGGCGACACCATCCCGGCCGACTTCGACTCGATGATCGCCAAGATCATCGCGTACGGCCGGGACCGCGACGAGGCCCTGGGCCGGCTGCGCCGGGCGATGGCGAACACCACGGTGGTCATCGAGGGCGGCGCGACCAACAAGAGCTTCGTGCTCGACCTGCTCGACCAGCCCGAGGTGATCGACGCCAGCGCCGACACCGGCTGGATCGACCGGGTCCGCGGCGAGGGACGGCTCGTCTCGCACCGGCACTCCGCCGTCGCGCTGGCGGCCGCCGCGATCGAGGCGTACGAGGAGGAGGAGCAGGCCGAGCGGCAGCGGCTGCTCGCCACGGCGGCCGGCGGCCGGCCCCAGGTGCAGCACGCCGGTGGCCGGCCGCTGGACCTCAAGCTGCGCGGTGTCGGCTACCGGCTGCGGGTGGCCCGGGTCGGCGCGCACCGGTTCCGGGTCGGCATCGAGGCGGGTGGCGACGTCCGCACCGCCGACGTCGAGGTGGACCGCTTCGACCGGCACACCGGACAGATCGCCGTCAACGGCGCCCGCTACCGGCTGCTCACCGGCACCCACGGGCCCGTGCACCTGGTCGAGGTCGACGGGGTGACCCACCGGATCAGCCGCGACGAGGGCGGCGTGCTCCGCTCCCCGATGCCCGCGCTGGTCGTCGCCACGCCGGTGGAGGTCGGCGCGGAGGTCGACGCGGGCGCGCCGGTGCTGGTGCTGGAAGCGATGAAGATGGAGACGGTGCTGCGGGCGCCGTTCCGGGCCCGGCTCAAGGAGTGCGGGGTCGCGGTCGGCAGCCAGGTGGAGGCCGGCGCGCCGCTGTTGCGGCTGGAGCCGGTCACCGACGGCAGCGCCGAGGCCACCGCCGAGCCGACGCCCGCCGTCGAGCTGGACCTGCCCGCGGTCCCCGCCGACGTGCCGGCGGCCGGCCGCAGCCGGCGCGGCCTGGAGGATCTGCGCGCCCTGCTGCTCGGCTTCGACGTCGACCCGCACGACGACCGCCGGGTGCTCGACGACTACCTGGTCGCGCGGCGGGCGGCGACCGAGGCGGGCGGCCGGCCGCTGGCCGAGGAACTCGACCTGGTAACGGTCTTCGCCGACCTCGCCGAGCTGAGCCGCAACCGGCCCACCGGCGAGGACGGCGGCGACGGCCACCTGCACAGCGCCCGCGAGTACCTGCACACCTACCTGCAGAGCCTCGACGTCGAGCGGGCCGGGCTGCCGGCCTCGTTCCAGGCCCGGCTGGCCAAGGCGCTCGGGCACCACGGGGTCACCGACCTGGAGCGCTCCCCCGCGCTCGAGGCCGCCGTGTTCCGGATCTTCCTGGCCCTGCAGCGGGCGTCCGCCGACGCCGGGGTGGTCGCCGCGCTGCTGCGCGCCTGGCTGCGTGAGCCCGGGCCGGACGACACCCTGCGCGAGCCCGCCGGTCTGGCGCTGGAGCGGCTGATCGCCGCGACGCAGGTCCGCTTCCCGGTCGTCGCCGACCTGGCCCGGGGCGTGGTCTTCGCCTGGTTCGCCCAGCCGTTGCTGCGCCGCAACCGGGCCCGCGTGTACGCCCGGGTCCGGGCGCACCTGCGCCACCTCGACGCGCAGCCGGACACCCCGGACCGCGCGGAGCGGGTCGCCGAGATGGTCCGCAGCACCGAGCCCCTGGTCCGGCTGCTCGGGCAGCGGCTGGTCCGCGCCGACCGGGACAACACGGTGCTGCTGGAGGTGCTGACCCGGCGCTACTACGGCAACAGGGCGCTCACCGCCGTCGGCACCCGGACGGTCGCCGGCTGCGCGTTCGTGGTGGCCGAGCGGGCCGGGTCGAGCGTGGTCTCGACCGCGGTGACCTTCGACGCGCTGGGTGGCGCGCTGCGCGGGCTCGCCGAGCTGGCCGCCGGCGAGGAGGCGCTCGACGCCGACGTCTACCTCGCCTGGGAGAACCAGCCGGAGGACTTCGACGCGATGGCCGCCGCACTGGCCGAGGTGATCGCCGCGCACCCGCTGCCGCCGCAGGTCCGCCGGCTCACCACCACCGTCGCGGGCCGCGCCGGCGCGGTGATGCACCACCACTTCACGTTCCGCCCGTCGGACGCCGGGATGGTCGAGGAGCGGCTGATCCGCGGGCTGCACCCGTACATCGCGCAGCGGATGCAGCTGGAGCGGCTGCACCGGTTCGACCTGACCCGGCTGCCGTCGTTGGACGAGGAGGTCTACCTCTTCCAGTGCGTGGCCCGGGAGAACCCGGCCGACCAGCGCCTGGTCGCGTTCGCGCAGGTCCGCGACCTGACCGCGCTGCGCGACCAGGACGGCCGGCTGGTCGCCCTGCCGACCACCGAGGACACCGTCGCGGCCTGCCTCGACTCGATCCGCCGGGCCCAGTCCCGGCGACCGTCCAAGGCCCGCTTCCCCACCAACCGGATCGTGGTCTACGTCTGGCCGCCCAGCGAGCTGACCCGGGAGGAGATGGAGCTGATCGCCGGGCGGGTCCGCCCGACGACCGCAGGGGCCGGCCTGGAGGAGATCCTCTTCATCGCCCGGCAGCGCGACCGGGCGACCGGCGAGCTGACCAAGATGGCGGTCCGGATCTCCTTCGACGCCACCGGCGGGGCGGCGCTGAGCATCGGCGAGCCCCCGGTCGACGAGATCGAGCCGCTGGACGACTACCGGCTGAAGGTGCTGCGGGCCAGCAGCCGCAACACCGTGTACCCGTACGAGCTGACCGGGCTGCTCGGCGACTTCGTCGAGCACGACCTGGACGCCGCGCACGCGCTGGTGCCGGTCGACCGGCCCAAGGGGCGCAACAGCGCGGCGATCGTGGCCGGCGTGGTCAGCACGCCGACCGCGCGGCACCCGCAGGGCGTCACCCGGGTGGTGCTGCTCGGTGACCCGACGAAGTCGCTGGGCGCGCTGTCCGAGCCGGAGTGCCGGCGGGTGATCGCCGCGCTGGACCTGGCGCAGCGGATGGGGGTGCCGCTGGAGTGGTACGCGCTCTCCGCCGGGGCCCGGATCTCGATGACCTCGGGCACCGAGAACATGGACTGGGTGGCCGCCGCGCTCAAGCGGATCGTGGAGTTCACCCAGGCCGGCGGTGAGATCAACATCGTGGTGGCGGGCATCAACGTCGGCGCGCAGCCGTACTGGAACGCCGAGGCGACGATGCTCATGCACACCAAGGGTGTGCTGGTGATGACGCCGGACTCGGCGATGGTGCTGACCGGCAAGCAGTCGCTGGACTTCTCCGGCGGAGTCTCCGCCGAGGACAACTTCGGCATCGGCGGCTACGACCGGGTGATGGGCCCGAACGGGCAGGCGCAGTACTGGGCGCCGGACCTGCCGGCCGCCCGGGACGTGCTGATGGCGCACTACGCGCACACGTACGTCGCGCCCGGGGAGGACGCGCCCCGGCGCACGGACACCACCGACCCGGTCGACCGGGACATCTCCGCCTTCCCGCACACCCTGGCCGGCAGCGACTTCAGCACGGTGGGCGAGATCTTCTCCGCCCGGGCCAACCCGGACCGGAAGAAGCCGTTCGACATCCGCACCGTGATGCGGGCGCTCGCCGACCAGGACCACCCGGTGCTGGAGCGCTGGGCGGGCATGGCCGACGCGGAGACCGCGGTGGTGCAGGACGTGCACCTCGGCGGGATCCCGGTCTGCCTGCTCGGCATCGAGTCCCGGTCGGTGCCCCGGCGCGGCTTCCCGCCCACCGACGGCCCGGACACCTACACCGCGGGCACGCTCTTCCCGCGCTCGTCGAAGAAGGCCGCCCGGGCCATCAACGCGGCCAGCGGCAACCGCCCGCTGGTGGTGCTGGCGAACCTGTCCGGCTTCGACGGCTCGCCCGAGTCGATGCGCAAGCTGCAACTGGAGTACGGCGCCGAGATCGGCCGGGCGATCGTGAACTTCCGCGGTCCCATCGTGTTCTGCGTGATCTCGCGCTACCACGGCGGCGCGTTCGTGGTCTTCTCCAAGGCGCTCAACCCGCAGATGACGGTGCTGGCGCTGGAGGGCTCGTTCGCCTCCGTGCTCGGCGGCGCGCCGGCCGCCGCGGTGGTGTTCGCCGGCGAGGTGGACGCCCGCACCGCCGCCGACCCCCGGGTGCGGGAGGCGGAGACGCGGGTCGCGGCCGCGACCGGCGCCGACCGCGCCGCGCTCACCGCCGAACTCGACGAACTGCGCTCCTCGGTACGCGCGGAGAAGCTCGGCGAGGTGGCCACCGAGTTCGACCGGGTGCACGACATCCGGCGGGCCGTGGAGGTGGGCTCGGTGGACGCGGTGGTCAGCGCCGCCCAGCTGCGGCCGCGGGTCATCGAGGCGATCGAGTCCCGGTTGGGCTGACCCGCCGGCAGCGGAGTGGGCCCCTCGGCACCGCCGAGGGGCCCTTCCCCGTTCCTCGGCCCGCCGGACCGGCCGCCGAGGCCCCGGTCCACTAGGCTCGTCCGGCGTGGACCTCTCCCGCCTCGGCACGCCGACCAGGCCGCTGACCCGCGTGTCCGGCGGGTTCGCCAACCGGACCTACCGGCTCGACACCGACCAGGGGTCGTTCGCGGTGAAGGAGTTGAACCTCGTCGACCGCCGGGCGACGTACCACGTCGAGGAGGTGTTCCGGTTCGAGCGGGCGGCCTTCGCCGCCGGGATCCCGATGCCGGAGCCGATCTCGGCCGACCGGGAGCTGCTCGTGCACCGGTGGGTCGAGGGCGAACGGGTGCCCGAGTCGCCGGTGTCCCGGGCGTACGCGCGCGAGATCGGGGAGATCCTCGCCCGCCTGCACACGCTCGACGTCGAGTGGACCCATGCTCCGGTCGACGAGCCGACGCCCCGGGACTGGCCCGCGCTCGCCGCGCGGGCGGTGGCGACCGGCCAGCCGTGGGCCGACGAGTTCGCCGCCCAGGTGCCGACGTTCCTCGCGATCGCCGATCTCGTCGACACCTGCGACCGACCCGGGCCCGTCGTGCTGACCCACCGGGACGTCCAACCCTGGAACCTGCTCGCCCGCGACGGTCGCCCGGTGCTGCTCGACTGGGAACTCTCCGGGCTGCTCGACCTCTCCGCTGAGCTGGGCTCGACCGCGCTGAGCCTCGCGAAGGGGCCCGGCTTCGACGACATCGAGCCGGCCGTCTTCCGCGCCGTCCTCGACGGGTACGCCGGCGCGGGCGGCGTGCTGCCGCCGTCGGGTCCGAGCTGGTTCGTCCACCTGATCGGCGGTTGGCTCGGGCACACCCGGTGGAACGTGGTCCGCTGCCTGGCCGGCGCCGAGGCGGCGACCGGCCCCGAGTCGGCGGTGTCGCACGCGGCGGTGCGCGACGCCGTACGCGGCCTGCCCGACCTGTTCGGCCGGCTGCCGCAGCTCGACGCGCTGCTGCCCTGACCGGGACCGGACGCCGCGCCCGCCGTAGCGGAGAGATCGGCGTCGGCGGCGACTGGGGTGGTCGTGGGTGTGCCGGGAAGTCTGGTCGGCGGTTGATCCGTCGCGTCCACCGAACCCGCAGGAGTCGTCGTGCGAGCCCGAGACCTGGCCGTGCCCTTCCCCACCATCACCGTCGCCACCTCGGTGCTCGAAGCGGCCCGGCTGCTGGCCGGGCACAACCTGCCCGGGCTGATCGTGGTCGACGAGCGGGGCCGCCCGGTCACCGTGCTGCCCGGTACCCAGGTGCTGCGACTGGTGATCCCCGGCTACTGCCGGGAGGACCCGACCCTGGCCCGCATGATCGACGAGCCGTCCGCGGACGTGTTCCTTCGCGGGGCCGAGGGCCGTACGGTCGCGGACCTGCTGCCCCGCGAGCAGCTGGAGCCGCCCGTGGTGGAGCCCGCTACGGGCTGGTGGTCACCCTGGTCACCGTCGGGCTCGCCGTGCCGTACCTCTGGCTGCGCTACTTCGCGCTCGCCTGACCGTCCGCCGTGGCGTCGTCGCCGGTGTCGGTGGGCCGGCGCGGCCGGACACGGTCCGTCCCGCCGGGGCCGGCCGCCGCGCGTCCGCGCACCACGGCGGCGGCGCGGCGGGTCCGGCGCAGCACGCCGTGCCAGGCCGGGGCCTCGTGCGCCTCGTCGAACGCCCGGGCGACCAGCACGTCGGTGGAGGAGTGCGCCAGGATCGAGATGACGATCGTCAACGCGACCAGGTGGAACACCTCGTCGGCGGCGCCGATGCCGGCCTCCAGCACCAGCAGCCCGTAGACGACCGAGGCGAAGCCCTTCGGGCCGAACCACATGGCGGCGGCCTGCTCCCGCAGGCCCAGCCCGGAGCGCAGGAACGACAGCCAGAGCGCGACCGGCCGGGCCACCACGATCGCCAGCACCGCGAACACCCAGCCGGTCCACGGGATCTCGCCGAGGAAGCCGGGCGAGATCAGCGCGCCGAACACCAGCAGCGCGGCCAGCTTCAGCAGCTCGGCGACGTTCTCGCCGAAGTGTTCGAACGCGGCACGCTCCCGGGGCCCGAACGTCGCCACCGTGATGCCGGCGGCGAACGCGGCCAGGAACAGGTTGCCGTGGGTGGCCCTGCCCAGCGCCAGCACCAGCAGCCCGATGGCCACCCCGTTGAGCGGCGCGTACGCGGCCGAGGCGGCGAAGAACCGGCTCCGCTCCAACGCGATGGCGGCCAGCGGCACCAGCACCCCGATCGCCAGCCCGACGGCCAGCTCGGTGGCCAGCTCCCCCAGGTGCAGATCGGCGGAGCCGGCCGCGACGGCCAGCAGCACCACCACGAACGGCAGGGCCAGCCCGTCGTTCACCCCGGACTCGACGTTGAGCAGGTGCCGCAGCCGGGCCGGCACCTTGTCGTTGCCGACCAGCGCGGCGGCGAACACCGGGTCGGTGGGCGCGAGGATCGCCCCGATCAGCAGCGCCTCCGGCCAGCCCAGCCCGGCGACGTAGTGCGCCAGCACGGCGGTGACCAGCAGGGTCAGCGGCAGGCCCCAACCCAGCGCCCGGCCGGGCAGCCGCCAGGCGCTGCGCAGGTCCGCCCAGCCGACCCGCATCCCGTCGGTGAAGAGCACCGCGAACAGGGCCAGCTCCGCCAGCTGCGCGACGATCGGCGAGTCGGCCCGCAGGTGCAGCACCCCGGTGGTGCCCTCGCCGAGGGCGAACCCGGCGACCAGGAACAGCGCCGCGGTGGACAGGATGGTCCGGTTCGCCAGCGCCGACACCAGCACGGCGGCGAGCAGGACGACGGCGAAGCAGAGCAGCAGCACGGGGACCTCCGGGGCGCAGGGGGGATCGCGGTGCCGACCAGACTTCCCGGCGCGCCACGGAGCCCGCCGATCATAGCCAGCGAACGCCCACCCCGCTCGGGTCTCGCGGGAGACGGCCGCCGACTGTTTGGCGGCCGGCGCGGCCGGAAAGAGTGGCGGTATGAGCTGGGCCAGGAGAGTCGTACCCGCCGCTGTCACCGCCGTCGCCGCGCTCGCCGCGCGCGACCTGCTCCAGCGCGACCACGCGCTGCTGCGCAACTTCCCGGTGCTCGGCCGGGCCCGCTACCTGCTGGAGTCGATCGGCCCCGAACTGCGTCAGTACATCGTGGCCGGCAACGACGAGGAGCGGCCGTTCACCCGCGACCAGCGGCGCTGGGTGTACGCGTCGGCGAAGCAGGAGAACAACTACTTCGGGTTCGGCACCGACAACGACATCGAGTACACGCCCGGTTATCCGATCATCAAGCACCGCACGTTCGGCCGGGCGGTGCCGCCGTCGGCCCCCGGCGCCGGTCACGACGTCACGCTGCCCTGCGCCAAGGTGCTCGGCGCGGCCCGGGGCCGGCCGGGCGCGTTCCGCCCGCAGTCGGTGGTGAACATCTCCGGGATGAGCTTCGGTTCGCTCTCCGGCAACGCGGTCGAGGCGCTCAACCGGGGCGCCGCGCTGGCCGGCTGCCTGCAGAACACCGGTGAGGGCGGGCTGTCGCCGTACCACCGCCACGGCGGTGAGCTGGTCTTCCAGCTCGGGACCGCGTACTTCGGGTGCCGCGACGAGCACGGCCGGTTCTCCCTCGACCGGCTCAAGGACCTGGTGGCGGGAGCCCCGGTCCGGGCGTTGGAGATCAAGCTCAGTCAGGGCGCGAAGCCGAGCCTCGGCGGCCTGCTGCCGGGGGCGAAGGTCTCCGCCGAGATCGCCGCCACCCGGGGCATCACCGAGGGGCGCGACTGTGTCAGCCCGTCGCGGCACGCCGAGTTCTCCGACTGCGACAGCCTGCTGGACTGGGTCGAGCTGCTCGCGGCCGAGACCGGCCTGCCCGTCGGGATCAAGTCCGCCGTCGGCGACCTGGGCTTCTGGGAGGAGCTGACCACGCTGATGCGCGACACCGGCCGGGGCGTCGACTTCGTCACCGTCGACGGGGGTGAGGGCGGCACCGGCGCCGCGCCGCTGATCTTCACCGACTCGGTGTCGCTGCCGTTCCAACAGGGCTTCACCCGGGTCTACCGGGTCTTCGCCGAGCGCGGCCTGCACGAGCAGGTGGTCTTCGTCGGCTCCGGGAAGCTGGGCCTGCCGGACAACGCCGTGGTGGCGTTCGCCCTCGGCGTCGACATGGTCAACGTCGGCCGGGAGGCGATGCTGTCGATCGGCTGCATCCAGGCGCAGAAGTGCCACACCGACACCTGTCCCACCGGCGTGGCCACCCAGAACCAATGGCTGGCCCGGGGCCTGGACCCGGCGCGCAAGTCGGTGCGGGCCGCCAACTACGTGCGTACCCTGCGGCGCGACCTGGTCAAGGTCGCCGAGGCGTGCGGCGTGGAGCACCCCGGTCTGATCGACACCGGCGCCGTCGAGATCCTCGGCGGCCGCACCTCCTCGACCCCGCTGGACCAGGTGTACGGCTACCGGCCCGACTGGGGGCTGCCGTCCGCCGCCGACCGGGCGGAGATCGTCCGGCTGATGACGGCCGAGGCGCCGCAGGGCGGCAGCGCCCCGCCGTCGCCCACCGCCGTCGGCTGAGTCAGCCGACGGGGACGCTCGCCGGGGCGCTCAGCGCGCCCTGGTTGGCGCTGCGGTCCAGACCCGCCACGCAGTACGAGACGGTACGGTCGGCCGGCGCGGCGCGGTCCACCCAGCCGCTGTCCCGGGTGGTGCCGACCAGCGTCGCGCGCTCCCCGTCGAGGCGGTAGACCGCGAAGCTGGTGGCCCCGCTCCCCCGCCAGCTCAGCGCCACCCCGCCCGCGCCGTCCCGCCGTGCGCCGGTGAGGTCGGGCGCGGCCGGGGGCGTCGCCGGCAGCTGGGCCATCTCGGGCAGCAGCGCCGGTTCGGCGTAGTGCGCCGTGCGGTAGCGGCTGACCGCGCCGAGCTTGTCGGCGCGGACCTGCGTCGCGCTGAAGTGCACGCTGCCGCGCACCCCGTAGCGCCGGTTGAGGGTGAGCTGGCGGTCGAGTTGCGCCGGGTCGCGCCACGCCCCGCGCTCGCCGACCCGGTAGTCGGCCTGGCCGATGTAGAGCTGCACCCGGGTGCCGCGTACGGTCTCCGCCCACCAGGGCAGCAGCTTCGCGTAGTCGGCCCGGGCGAACCCGATGTGCCAGTAGAGCTGCGGCACCACGTAGTCCAGCCACTGCTCGCGTACCCAGCGGCGGGTGTCGGCGTGGATGTCGTCGTAGCTCTGCAGGCCGGCGGTGGCCGAGCCGGCCGGGTCGGTGCGCTTGTTGCGCCAGATCCCGAACGGGCTGATGCCGAACTTGACCCACGGCTTGATCGCCTTGATCCGTTCGCTCATCTCGCGGACCAGGGTGTCCACGTTGTCGCGTCGCCAGGCGTCCCGGTCGGTGAAGCCCTTGCCGTAGCGGGCGAACGCCGCCGCGTCCGGGAAGTCCTGGCCGTGCTCGGGGTAGGGGTAGAAGAAGTCGTCGAAGTGCACCCCGTCGACGTCGTAGCGCCGCACCGCCTCCAGCATGGCGTCCTCGACGAAGGCGCGCGCCTCGGGGATGCCCGGGTTGAAGTAGAGCCGGCTGCCGGGCTTGTCGGCGCTCGGGTAGGTCACCACCCACTCGGGGTGCCGGCGCAGCGGGTGGTCGGGCGCGAGCTGGTCCAGTCTCGGGCCGGGCCCGCCCACGGTGGCCGGCTGCCCGCCCCGGTACGGGTTGAACCAGGCGTGGAACTCCAGGTTGCGGGCGTGCGCCTCGGCGACCATGAACTCCATCGGGTCCCAGCCGGGGTCCCGGCCGTCCCGGCTGCCGGTCAGCCACTGCGACCACGGGGCGTACGCGGACGGCCAGAGCGCGTCCCCGCTCGGTCGTACGTGCACGAAGACCGCGTTGTGCCGCTGCCGGACGGCCAGGTCCAGCCAGCCCCGGAACTCCGCCTGCACGGTCGCGGCGGGCAGCCCGGGCCGGCTCGGCCAGTCGATGTTGTTCACCGTCGTGATCCACATGCCGCGCAGCTCCCGGGGCGCCGTCACGGGGCGGCCGGCGCAGCTCGGCGTACCGTCCCCGGCGGGGGCCCCGCCGGTGGTGGCCGGCCGGGTGCCCGCGCCACCCGGGCTCCGGTCCCGGAGCGACCCGACGCCGACCGGCACCGCGACGGCGAGGACCGCGAGCACGGCGAGGACCGCGACGAGTGCCCGGCGACGACGGGCGGACGGGGCAGGTGGGGCGGGCGGGGTGGCGGCGGACATCGGGCCAGTCTGCCCACCGCCGCCCGGCGGGGGCGCACCGGGCACCCAAGCGACGGCCCGGGAACGCTCCCGGGGCCGTCGGCGCGCGGACACGGGCGTCAAGTGGCGGAAGCGGTTGCTCACCGCACCGGCCGGTCGATCTGGCGCGCCGAACGGCTCCAGCCGTGCCGCTCGGTGATGACCGTCCGCGAATCCGACTGCCAGAATGATCCACGTGTCATTGCCCGGTCACTCTGCGACCACAGTCGATGTCACGGGGGAGGGCCGGGCGAACCGGTTCATGCTGGTCCTGCTCGCGCTGCACCGGCTCACCTGCCTGGCGCCCGCCGTCGTCACCTGCGCCTACGGCGCGTACCGGAGCACCTGGGCCAACCTCGGCCTGCTGGCGGTGGTGGCGTCCTGGAACCTGGCGCTGTTCCGGGCCGCCCGGCGGCGCGGCTGGTTCCCGGCGGCGCTGGTCCACCTCGACGTGCTGCTGGCCGGGCTGGTGCTGGTGGTGGTCACGGCGAACCTGACCACCGGCGTGGCCGTGCCGAACTGGGGCAACCTGGTGGCGCAGGCGAGCGGGTCGCTGGTCGGTGCGGCGCTGACCCGACCCTGGTCGATCGCGGGCTGCCTGCTCACGCTGGCCCTCACCCAGTCGGCGGTGATCGTCGGGTACGGCCCGGAGACGGACTCCCCGGTCCCGGCGCTCGTGCACGCGATCAACGGGTTGGCCTGCTTCGCCCTGGTCGCCGGCTTCGCGGTGCGCTACCTGCGCCGGGCCGGGCGCAACCTCGACCGGGTCAACGCCCACCGGCTGGCCACCGAGGCCGAGGCCGCCGCGGACCACGCCCGGTACGTCACCCGGCTGGCCCACCACCGGGCGCTGCACGACACGGTGCTGACCACGCTGACGCTGATCGCCCGGGGCCTGGCGGATCCGGGCCGGCCGGAGGTGCGCCGCCGTTGCGCACAGGACGCCGAGGTGATCCGCGGGCTGCTCGGCGCCGGCCCCGACCCGGCGTTCGGCACCGTCGGCGAGGCGCTGCGCGAGGTGGTCGGCGAGGTCTCCCTGCTGGGGCTGCGGGTGCGCTACCAGGGTGCGACGGTGCCGGCGGACGTGCCGCCCCCGGTGGTCGAGGCGCTGCGCGCGGGCGCCCGCGAGGCGCTGAACAACGTGGTGAAGCACGCCGGGGTGGATCACGCCTGGCTGACCGTGACCGGGGAGGGCCGGGCACTGCGGGTGACCGTCGTCGACCGGGGACGGGGCTTCGACCCCGCCGCCGTGCCGCCCGGGTTCGGCTTCCGGCACTCGATCGTCGACCGGGTGGCCGAGGTGGGCGGCCGGGCCCGGGTCTCCAGCGAGCCGGGCGCCGGCACGTGCGTGGAGCTGACGTGGACCGGGTGATCCGGGTGGCGGCGGTCGACGACGACCGGATGCTGCTGGAAGGGCTGGACGCCTGGCTGTCGCCGGTGGCCGACCTGCGACTGGTGCGGGTGGCGTCCACGGTGGAGCAGTTGCTGCGTGAGCCGACGGAACCGGCCGACGTGGTGCTGCTGGACCTGGTGCTGCGCGACGGCAGCGAGGCCGCGCAGAACGTCCGGCGGCTGGTGGCGGCGGGACGCCGGGTGCTGGTGTTGAGCGTCTGGGCGCGCCCCGACCAGGTGGTGGCGACCTTCGCCGCCGGGTGCAGCGGGTACGTGACCAAGGACCACGACCTGGCGGCGCTGGCGGCGGCGGTCCGTGAGGTGGCGGCCGGCCGCCCGGTCTTCTCCTCCGAGCTGGCCTTCGCCTGCCTGGGTGACGAGCGGCCGACCCGGCCCCGGCTGTCCCCCCGGGAGCGCGGGGTGCTGCTCGCGTACGCCTCGGGCATGACGCTGACCGCCACGGCCCGGCACCTGGGCATCAAGCCGGAGACCGCCCGCACCTACCTGGACCGGGTGAAGGCCAAGTACCACGACCTCGGCCGGCCCAGCCGGACCAAACTGGACCTCGCCGCCCGGGTCCGCGAGGACCGCCTCCAGACCGGCTGAGCCGCCGGGCCGCATCCGCACCGCCGCGACCTCGGCCGGCCCGCCGGCTGTCCCCCGATCCGGGGACACCGTGGGGCCCGACCGTCCCCCGAACGTCCGGCATGACGAGATCGACAGGCATCGCTAGCTTGAGATCGCGCAGCGTCGTCGCCCGATTACCGGGCGACGGGGTGGGCCCCACCCCCGTGCTGCCGCTCCCCCACCGGTCGTTCGAGGAAAGGCCACCGCATGCCCCACCTGATCGGTATCGACGAGGCGGAACAGCTCGGCACCAGACAGGTGCACCAGCTCTACCGCGACCATGTCAGTCGCAGCCAGGTCTCGCTGATGACGACCTTCGGCTTCGGCCGGGAACTGGTGGACCACGCCGAGGGGGTGTGGATCCATCTCCGCGACGGCCGACGGGTGCTGGACTTCTCCGGCGGCGTCGGCGTGCTCAACCACGGGCACAACCACCCGCGGATCCTGGCCGCCCGGCGGCGGTTCGCCGAGGCCCGCCGGATGGAGGTGCACAAGGCGTTCTTCTCCCCGTACCTGGCGGCGTTGAGCCACAACGTCGCCGCGCTGCTCCCCGGCGACCTGTCCGTCTCGTACTTCCCCAACTCGGGGGCCGAGGCGAACGAGGGGGCGGTGAAGATGGCGTACAAGTACCACGGCGGGCGACGTAACACCGTGCTGCGCGCCGACATCAGCTTCCACGGCAAGACCCTCGGCGCGGGCAGCCTCACCGGCTCGTCGGAGAACGCGTTCCGCTTCCCCGGCCTGCCCGGCATCGTCGTGTACCCGTACGGGGACCTCGCCGCCGTCCGGGCGGCCGTCGACACGGCGCGCACCCCGGGCGGGGACTGCGACGTGTACGCCATCCTGGTCGAGCCGTTCAGCGCCTCCACCATGCGCCGGTGGAGCGAGGACGACCTGCTGGCCCTGCACCGGCTCTGCCGCGAGCGGGACATCGTGCTGATCTTCGACGAGGTCTACACCGGCTGGGGCAAGACCGGCAGCCTCTTCTACTTCATGCGGCACGAGGGGCTGCTGCCGGACATCCTCACCTACTCCAAGTCACTCGGCGGCGGCAAGGCCTCGATCGCCGGCTACACGGCCCGCGAGCCGATCTTCCGCCGGGCGTACGACCGGCTCACCGACGTCATCCTGCACAGCACCACCTACTACGGGTTCGGCGAGGAGACCGCCACCGCCCTGGAGGCCGTCGCGGTCGTGGTGGAGGACGACTACCCGGCCCGGGCCCGCGCCCTGGAGGCGGTGCTGCAGCCCGGCCTCGACCGGCTGGCCAAGGCGTACCCCGACGTGATCGGTCGGGTCAGCGGCGCGGGCGCGCTCTGGGGCGTCTTCCTCGGCGGCGGCCCCGGCCTGCTCGACCTGGCCGGCAAGCTGATGCCGGGCTTCACCCACGACCCGCAGTTCCGCACCAAACTGATCACCCTGTCGGTGATCGCGCACCTGTTCCGCGAGCACGGGATCATGACCTACTACAGCCCGAACGCGGACAACCCGCTGATGGTCGCGCCGAGCCTGGTGGCCACCCCCGAGGACGTGGAGCACTTCCTCACCGCCCTGGACGCGACGCTGTCCCGGGGCCTGCCGCGGCTGCTCGCCGCCTTCGTCCGGGAGCGGGTGACGTCCCGGTGGTGACCAACGACCACATCGTGGTGACCGGGGCCTGCGGGATGCTCGGCTCGTACCTGGTCGACCGGCTGCTCGCCGAGGGACACCGGGTGCACGGCGTCGACCTGCTGCCCGCCGCGCGCACCGCGCCGGGACTGACCCACAGCCAGGGCGACGTCCGCGACGCCGCGCTGCTGGCCCGGGTGCTCGCCGACGCGTCCGCCGTCGTGCACTGCGCCGCCGCGCTGCCCAGCTACCCGGCGGAGATGATCCGGTCGATCATCGTGGACGGCACCCACGCGGTGCTCGGCGCCGCCCGCCGGGCGCGGGTGCCCCGGGTGGTGCACATCTCCTCCACCGCCGTGTACGGCCTGCCCCGGCTGGTACCCACCCCGGAGGACCATCCCCGCGAGCCTGTCGACGCGTACACCCGGGCGAAGGTCGAGGCGGAACTGCTGGTGGAACGGTTCCGGGCGGACGGGCTCTGCGTGCCGGTGCTGCGCCCCAAGACCTTCCTCGGCCCCGGCCGGATGGGTCTGTTCGCCATGCTCTTCGAGTGGGCCGAGGAGGGGCGCAACTTCCCGGTCCTCGGCCGTGGCGACGTGCGGGTGCAGATGTTCGCGGTGCAGGACCTGGTCGACGCGGTGCTCACCGTGCTGGCCGCCCCCGACGACGTGGCCGACGACACCTACAACCTGGGCGCGGCCGAGTTCGGCACGCTGCGCGAGGACTTCCAGGCGGTGCTCGACGCCGCCGGGCACGACCGGCGGGTGGTCGGGCTGCCGGCCGGGCCGGCGCTCGCGGCGCTGCGGGCGTTGGAGCGCAGCGGCCTCTCCCCGGTGTACGGGCGGTTGCTGCACAAGTTGCGCGCCGACTCGTACGTCAGCATCGACAAGGCCCGCGAGCGGCTCGGGTTCAAGCCCCGGTTCGCCAACCGCGACGCGATCCTCGACACCTACGACTGGTGGCGGGCGAACCGGGGCGGGGCGGCGACCGGGGCCGGGCGGACCAGCCGGGAACCCTGGCGGCAGGGCGCGCTGTCCCTCGCGAAGATCTTCTTCTAGGCGGGTGGAGCGATGCCCCTCCTCGACTCCGCCCCCGCCACCGTCGCCGCCGTGCCGCCGCCGGCCACCCGCCGGGCGAGTCTGGTCGTCGAGCTGATCCGGCTGGTACGCCCCACGCACTGGGTGAAGAGCCTGCTGGTCGTCCCGCTCCCGCTGCTCGACCCGGCGTCCTGGCACCCGGCCGGGCTGCTCCGGCTGGGCTGGTCCGTGCTCGCCTTCGTGCTCGCCGCCTCGGCCGTGTACGTGGGCAACGACGTGGCCGACCGGCACCGGGACGGCCACCACCCGGTGAAACGGCACCGGCCGGTCGCCTCCGGTCGGGTGCCGGTCCCGCTGGCGTACGCCTGCGCCGCCGTGCTGCTGCTCGGGCTCGCCCTGCTGCTGGCCGCCGGCCTGACCGGGCCGGCCTGGCCGGTGCTGCTCTACCTCGCGCTCAACGTCTGGTACAGCCGGGGCCTGAAGCACGTCCCGCTGGTCGAGGCCGGGGTGGTCGCGACCGGGTTCGTGCTCCGCGCCGTGCAGGGCTACCTGGCCGTCGGCACGGCCGTGTCGGCCTGGCTGTTGATCACCGTCTTCGCCGGCTGCCTGCTGCTGATCATCGGAAAGCGCCGCCAGGAACTGCTGGAGGCGGGGGTGGCCCACCGGCCCGCGCTGCACGGCTGGTCGGTGGAGCTGGCCGGGCACCTGCTCCAGCTCACCGGCGTGCTGGCGGTCACCGCCGGACTGGTCTGGCTGGGCACGGAAGCCCCGTTCGACCCGTACGGGGAGGCCGCGATGCTGCTCTCCACCCCGTTCGTTCTCTACCTGATGTCCCGATACCTGCAACTGGCCCTGGTCCGGCGGGCGGCCGGCGATCCGGTCCGGCTGCTGCTGCGCGACCGGGCGGTGGTCACCGCCGTCGTGCTCTGGGCCGCCTGCCTCGGCGCGCTGTACGCCGCCACCCGCTTCCCGGCGCTCGTCGCCGCCCTGTCCTGACGCCGCCAGAGCGCCCACGTCGAAGGAGAGCAATGACCGTGCACACCCCGACGGTGTCCGTCGTCGTGCCCAACTACAACCACGCCGACTCCCTGCCGCTGACCCTGCCGGCGTTGCAGGCCCAGACCCATCCCGCCACCGAGATCATCTTCGTGGACGACCGGAGCACCGACGACTCGGTGGCCGTGGCCCGGGCGCTCGGCGTGCCGGTGCTGTCCACCCCCCGCAACGGCGGCCCCGCGCTGGCCCGCAACGTCGGCGCCGCCCGGGCCCGCGGCGAGATCCTGCTCTTCGTCGACTCCGACGTGGAGCTGCCCCCGGACACCGTGGCGCGGGCGGTACGGCTGCTCGCCGCGGACCCCGCCGCCGGCGCGATCTGCGGCACCCTCGACGCGGTGCCGCTGGTACGCGACAGCCTCGTCCAGGAGTGCCGGTGCCTGCAGGCGCACTGGTGGCGGATCAGTTCGCTGGGCGACGTCAGCTTCCTGTTCACCGCGATCTGCGCCATGCCGGCCAGGGTCTTCGCCGAGATCGGCCCCTTCCACGAGGGACTGCGGCAGACCGAGGAGGTCGAGTACGGCGAACGGCTCGCCGTCCGGTACCCGATCCGGCTCACCGACGCCATCCACGGCCGGCACCGCGACGACGACCGGCTCTGGCCGATGCTGCGCAAGGTGTTCCACCGCAGCCGGCTGCGGATGCCGCTGTACGCGCACCGCCGCCGGGCCGCGCAGGGCTTCGAGACCGCGGCCCGGATGTGGGCCGCCGTCACCGCGCTGCTCGGCACCCTGGCGCTGCCGCTGCCGCTGCTGACCGGACCGGCGGGGGCGGTGCCGTCCCTGGCGGCGGTACTGGCCTTCCTGGCCTGCGACGCCGGCATGTACCGGTTCGTCGCGCGACGGCGCGGGGCCGGGCTGCTGGTCGCCTTCGTCGGCGTGCAGTGGCTGATCAACCTGGCGATCGCCGGTGGCGCGGCCGCCGGGGCGGCGCAGTGGCTCTGCTCCCCCGCCTTCCGCCGCCTCTACGAGGGCGGTCCACGCCCGGCCGACCGGGTGCCGGCATGAGCGTCGCCACCCGGCCCGCCGGCCCGCCGCCGGCCGGCCCGACCCGCACCCGGTGGTGCCCGGCCACCCGGCTGCTCTGCGCGGCGGCGCTCGGCTGGGCGGTGCTCACCGGACTGCACCGGGCGTTGACCGGACGCTGGTGGTTCTGGCTGCTGCCGGACCTGCTGCCGCCGGCCGCGTACCTGCTGGTGCCGGTGGCGCTGGCGGCGGCCGTGCCGGCCGCGCGGGCGCTGCGCCGGCCGCTGCCCGCCCGGCCGGCGACGGCGGTGCTGGCGGCGGCGGCCACCGCGCTCGCGCTGGGCCTGCCCGACGCCGGCCTGAACCGGTACGCGTGGGCGTCCCGTCCGGCCCCGCCGCCGGGGACACTGACCGTGCTGGCCTGGAACACCGGCTACTGGGACCAGCACGACGACCCGGAGGCGTTCCTGCGCTTCCTGGTCGCCCAACGGGCCGACGTCTACCTGTTGCAGGAGCACCTCTACTGGGACGACGCGGCCGGGCTGGCCGGGGCCCGGCCCGCCCCCGACCCGGACCGGCTGCGTCGGGCGTTCCCCGGCTACACCCTGGTGGCCCGGGGGGAGCTGCTGACGCTGTCCCGCTTCCCGGTGGTGGGCCACCCGGCGGTCGGCCCGGACGCCGACCTGGCGGCGGACGCCGACTTCGGGCGGGTCTTCACCGCCGCCAAGGTGCTCCGCACCGACCTGCGGGTGGGCGGCCGGCTGCTGTCGACGTACAACGTGCACCTGCCGGTGCAGGTGAACCTGGCGCCGCAACGATTCCTGGGCTACGTGCGGGAGCGCGACGCGGCCCGTCGGGCGCAGCTCGCCGGGCTGCGGGCCGACCTCGCGGCCAATCCGAACCCGGTGCTGGTGGCCGGCGACTTCAACACCACGGCGGCGATGGGCGACCTGCGGCCGCTGCGGGACCGGCTGCGCGACGCCGCCGACGCCGGATCCGACGTGTACCCGGCGAGCTGGCCGACCGGCCGGCTGCCGGCGGTCTGGCGGCTGGACTGGACGCTGACCTCCCGAACCGTACGGGTGCACCGGTACGCGCTCGGCGAGCCGCCCGGCCTCTCCGACCACCGCACCCAGACCGCCCTGATCACCCTGCGGGAGGAGTCATGAGCCGCGTACCGACCGTCTCGGTCGTGATCCCGGTGTACAACGCCGCGAAGACGCTGCGGCGCTGCCTGGACGCGGTCGCGGCGCAGACCCACCCGCCGGCGGAGGTCCTGGTCGTCGACGACGGCAGCACCGACGGGTCGGCGGAGCTGGCGGCCGCGGCTGGCGTCCGGGTACTGGTCCAGCCGGTCAACCGCGGCGTGTCCGCCGCGCGTAACGCGGGGGTGGCGGCCAGCACCGGCGAGGTGGTCTTCTTCGTCGACTCGGACGTCGCGCTGGCGCCCGACGCGATCGGCAACGCCCTGGCGGTGCTCGCCGCCGACCCCGACTGCGGCTGCGTCTACGGTGTCTACGCCCCGGTGCCGCTGATCGACGACGGGCCCGTCGAGCGGTACCGGGTGCTGCACCTGCACACCGCGCTGACCCGGGCGGTCGGGCCGGTCGACACCGCCGTCTTCGCGCTCGCCGCCGTGCCCCGCGCGGTGCTGCGGGACCTCGGCCCGTTCGACGAGAACCTGCGCAGCGCCGAGGACGACGAGTACAGCGAACGACTGCTGACCCGCTACCGGATCCGGCTCACCGACACCGTCGTCGGCCGCCACGACGAGGCGGACCGGCTGCTGCCGTTGCTGGGTGAGCAGTACCGGCGGGCCCAGCTGCTGCGCTGGTCGCTGCGCAACCGCTACCGCCGCCGGGGGTTGGCGCTGAACTCCACCCTCGGCGTGCTCGCCGCGGGGCTGGGCGTGCTCACCCTGCCGGCGGCGCTGCTCGGCCCGTACGGGGTGGCGGCGCCGCTGCTCTGCCTGGCGGTCTTCGTCGCCGCCGACCCGCCGCTGGCGGCGGCGCTGCGCCGGGCCGGCGGCGGGGTGTTCCTCGCCCGGGCCCTCGGCATCCACCTGCTGGTCAACGTCGCCCTGATCACCGGTGCCGCGGTCGGCCTGCTCCGGTCCCTGGTGGACCCGTCGTTCGGGCCGTCGTCGCGGATCGCCGCCCGTCCCCTCGAGTCGAAAGGTTGGTGAGGTGGTGGCCGTCTCCGCCCCCCTCGTCTCGGTCATCGTGCCCAACTACAACTACGCCCGGACCCTGCGGCTCTGCCTGGCGGCGCTGCGGGAGCAGACCCACCGGCCGGTGGAGGTGATCGTGGTCGACGACGGCAGCACCGACGACTCGGCGGCCGTCGCGGAGTCCTTCCCGGGGGTACGGGTGCTGCGTACCCCGGTCAACAGCGGGCCCTCGGTGGCCCGCAACCTCGGCGCGGAGGCCGCCACCGGCGAGATCCTGATGTTCGTCGACTCGGACGTGGCGCTGGCCCCGGACGCGGTGGCCACCGCGGTGGCGATCCTGCGCGACGAACCGGGCGTCGGCGCGGTCTGCGGCAACTACGACACGGTCCCGCTGATCGACGGCACCTTCACCAAGGACTACCGCAACCTGTACCGGCACTGGTACTTCCGGGCCGCCGAGGGGAGCATCACCGGCTTCCTGTCGACCGCGATCCTGGCCGTGCCGACCCGCGTCTGGGCGCAGGTGGGGCCGTTCAACCCGCGGCTGACGCAGAGCGAGGGCGCGGACGTCAGCGAACGGCTCACCGACCGGTACGAGGTGCGGATGACCACCCGGGTGATCGGCCGGCACGACGACGACGCGACGCTGCGTGTCGCGTTGGGCAAGGTGTTCACCCGGACCCGGGTGCACATCCCCTTCTTCCTGCACCGACGACGGGTGGTCGGGGTGGTCACCTCCGCCGAGTCCGGCACCGGGTTGGCCTCCTGGCTGGCCGCCGCCAGCACGCCGCTGCCGCTGCTGGCCGGCCCGGCCTGGGCCGCCGTACCGCTGCTGCTGCTGGCGCTCTGGCTGCTCAGCGACGCCCGGATGTACCGCTACGTCCGGGCGGTGCGCGGCCCCGGCTACACGCTGCGCTTCGCCGGCCTGCACCTGCTGGTCAGCCTCACCATCGGGGTGGGGGTGGCGGTCGGGCTGGTCCAGTGGCTGCTGTCGCGCCGCTTCCGCCGCCTCTACGAGGAGCAGCCGGCGGTGGCCGCGTGAGCGCCGTGCGGGGCGCGGCCCGGACCGCGCCGGTGGCGGTCGGGCCGGCACCGTCCGGCCGGCGCCGCCGGGGCCGTACCGGGCCGGTGCTGACCGGCCTGGCCGGGGCCTGGCTGGTCCTGGTGGTGGCGCACCGGCTGCTCAGCGGCCGGTGGTGGCTGTGGCTGGCCCCGGAGCTGATCCCGCCGCTGGCGTTCGTCGCCGTGCCGGCGCTGCTGCTCGTGGCGGCCCCGCTGGCCGGGCGGGGGTGGCGGCCCCGGACGGCGCTGCTCGCGCTGGCCGGCCTGCTGCTCGGCGCGGGCCTGGCCGGGCTGAACCCGGCGGTGCTGCGCAGCCCGCCACCGGCGCCGCCGGACGCGCTGCGCCTGGTCTCCTGGAACACCACGGTGTGGAACGCCACCGACGACCCCGACGCGTTCTACGCCCTGCTGACCGCCCGGCACGCCGACGTCTACCTGCTGCAGGAGTACAAGCCCGACGACGACCCGGTACGCCGCGACGCCGACCTGGCCCGGCTGCGCCGGGAGTTCCCCGGCTACCAGGTGGTGTTGCGCGGCGAACTGGTCACCGTCACCCGGTTCCCGGTCGTCGGGGTGACCGCGCTGCCGGCCGACCCGCCGCCCGGCTCCGACTGGCGCACCGACTACTGGGAGGTGAAGTCGCTCCGCACCGACCTGCGGGTACGGGGCCGCACGGTGTCGGTCTACAACACGCACATCCTGGTGCCGCTGGACCTGAGCAGCCCGCTGCGGGAGCTGTTCTACGACCGCCGGCACGAGTTCTTCCAGCGGCGGGAGACCCAGTACCGGGCGCTCGCCAGAGACCTGGACCGCAACCCGAACCCGCTGCTGGTCGCCGGGGACCTGAACACCAGTCCGGCCATGGGCGACCTGCGGCGGCTCACCGACCGGCTCACCGACGCCGGCCGGGCCAGCGGGTCGGCGTACCCGACGTCGTGGACCATCGCCGGGCGGCGCTGGTGGCGGCTGGACTGGACGTTCGTCTCCCCCGGTTGGACGGTGCACCGCTACCGGCTGCGCGACGCCCGGGACATGTCCGACCACCGGATGCAGGACGTCCTGCTCTCCCTCGGCGGTTCCCGGTGAGCCGGGCCCGGGCGCTGGCCGCGCTGCGCCTGGTCGGGTACGCCGCCGTGCTGGCCTTCCTCGGCTGGCAGGTGTGGCGGGTCCGGCACGGGATGGCGGAGAGCCTGCGGGCGGTCGGCTGGGGCGCGGCCCTGACCGCCGGGGTGCTCGCGGCGGTCGGCGGGGTCCCCGGCTTCGTCGGCTGGCGGGTGCTGCTCGCCGGGCTCGGCACCCGGTTGTCGCTGCGCGACGCCACCCGGGTGTACTTCCTGGCCGGGCTGACCCGCTACCTGCCGGGCGGGGTGTGGCCGACGGTGGCGCACGCCGCGATGGCCCGCCCGCTGCGCCAGCCACCGGCCCGGCTCGCCGCGGCGTTCCTGGCCAGCCAGGGCCTCGCCGCGGTCTCCGGGGTGCTCGTCGGGGTGCTGGCGCTGCCCTGGCTGCTCGGGCAGAGCCGGTGGTGGTGGCTGCTGCTGCCGGCCTGCCTGGCCGCCGTGGCCCCGGTGCTCGCGCCGGGCCTGCTGGCCCGGCTGCTGGGCGTCGCGGCGCGGCTGCTGCGCCGCGGGGACGCCGGGCCGCTGCTGCCCGGCCGCCCCGCGCTGCTGGGCGCCACCGGGCTGATGGTGCTCGGCTGGCTGATCAGCGGCCTGCACGTCACCGTGCTGGCGGTCGCGCTCGGCGCGGCGCCGGGACCGGCGCTGCCGCTGGGCATCGGCGGCTTCGCCCTCTCCGTGGTCGCCGGCCTCTGCGCCGTGGTGCTGCCGACCGGGCTGGGCGTGCGCGAGGTGGCGCTCGCGCTCACCGTCGCCCCCCTGGTCGGCGGCCCCGACCTGGTGACCCTGGTCGCGCTGAGCCGGGTGCTGCTGACCGTCGGCGACATCGGCTCGACCGCCGTCGTGCTCGCCCTGCTCGCGACCACCGGCCGCCGCCCGGCGGAACCCACCGTCGCGCCCTGCCCCGACCCCGCCGACCGTCTCGAAGGAGCCCCGTCATGACCACCACCGACCTGCCCACCGACCGGTTGTCCGCGCCGCCCCGGGTGGCCGGCGGCGGGTTGCGCGGCGCGACCCGCCGGCTGCGCAGCGCGCTGCACACCGCCTCCGGGCTGGAGGTGCTCTCCGCGCTGCCGTTCCTGGCCGGCCCGCTGGCCCGGCTGGAGCGCCGCCCCCTGCTGCACGGGCTGGTGCTCTCCGCGTTCGGGCTGCGCCGGCCGATCTTCGTGGACTTCCCGGTCCACCCGGAACCCCGCTTCGGCTACGGCCGCCCCGACCACCCCGGCCTCACCGCGCTGCTGGAGCGGCGGCGGGACGCGTATGCCGACACGCTGCGGCGGTTCCTCGTGCACACCGACCGGCTCGCCGCCGTACCGCTGCGCGGTGACCTCGACTCCGGCGCACCGTACTGGGTCAACGGCTGGCTGCCGCCGCTGGACGCGCTGGCCCTCTACGGCTTCCTGACCGAGCACGACCCGCGGCGCTACGTCGAGATCGGCTCCGGCAACTCGACCAAGTTCGCCCGCCGGGCGGTCCGCGACCACGGCCTGCGGACCACGATCACCTCGATCGACCCGGCGCCGCGGGCCAGCGTCGACGTGCTCTGCGACGAGGTGGTCCGCGCGCCGCTGGAACGGGCCGACCTGAGCCTGTTCGACACGTTGGAGGCCGGCGACGTGATCTTCTTCGACGGCTCGCACCGCAGCTTCATGGGCTCGGACGTGACCGTCTTCTTCTTCGAGGTGCTGCCCCGGCTGCGCCCCGGAGTGCTGGTGCAGGTGCACGACATCATGCTGCCCCGGGACTACCCGCCGCAGTGGCGGCACCGGCACTACAACGAGCAGTACCTGCTGGCCGCGTTCCTGCTGGCCGCACCGGAGCGCTGGCAGGTCGAGCTGCCCAACGCCTTCGTGGCCGGTGACCCGGAGCTTCGTGCGTTGGCGGACCCGCTGTGGCGGCGGATCGGGCTGACCGAGCAGTTCCTGCCCGCGTCGTTCTGGCTGCGCCCCGGCACGCCCTGACCGGCCCCGGGCCCGCCCGGCCCGGGTGTAAGTCACCCGGGCCGGGACACCGGATCAGCGGCGGGCGCGCGCCACCACCTCCTCCGGGCTGAGCGGCGTCGACGGGTGGTGGGTCAGGCACATCGGCGTGTTCACCCTGACGAACGGAAAACCCTCGCCGGCCGCGTAGAACTGGCCGCTGGCCAGCAGCCCGATGTCGGGCAGCCGGCCGCCCCGGGCCGCGGCGATCCCGCGGGCGGCGTCGATCTGCGCCGGCGCGTTGAGCAGCCCGAAGAACTGGGTCGTCGCGTTGCCGGCGATCCGGTTGTGCAGGCCCTTGGGCGCCTGGGTGGCGAAGACCAGCCCCAGCCCGTACTTGCGGGCCTGGGCGGCCAGTGCGACCGAGCTCGCCGTGCAGGCGGTGTTCCCGGTCGACGGCGCGAGGGTCTGCGCCTCGTCCATCACCAGCAGCCCGCCCAGCGGACGGTCCCCGGCGGGATGCCGCTTGATCCAGGCGAAGAGCGCCATCTGCAACTGGTTGACGAAGCTCTGCCGTTCCTGGTCGGAGCCGAGCCCGATGAAGCTGATCACGCTGACCCGGGCCCGGCGGCCGGGCGACGGGGTGAGCAGCAGGCCCGGATCGGCCGCCGCGCCCACGCCGCCGAAGAGCGGGTCGGTGACCATCGCCGCCTTGAGGGTCTCCGCGAGGTCGTGGGCCAGCCGGTCGGCGCGGGCCAGCCGGCTCACCCCGTCGGGCAGGTCGGCCAGGAACTCGGTGAACCCCGGCAGCCCGACCAGACCGGCGCGCGCGTACGCCTGGAGGGCCTCGGTCAGCACCGCCCTGCCCTGTTGCGCCGGCCGGGTCGGCCGGTCCACCCCGGCGCGGGCGGCGAGCGCCTCCACCGCGGAGCGGACCGCCTGGTCGAACTCGTCGGGCGAGTCCCGGACCGGGGTGAAGTCCGGCAGCGGCTGGAAGCTCAGGGGCCGCCCGGCGGTGACCCGGGGCGTCCAGACCACCACCTCGGTGTGGTCGAGGTAGTCGCGGGCCCGCTCGTCGTCGCCCGGCCCCCAGCCGGCCGGGGCCGCCGGCCAGGGGTCACCCAACCGGGCCAGGTCGTTGTTCGGGTCGAGCACGATCGCCGACACGCCCCGGCGGGCGCACTCCTCGACCAGCCGCCGGATCAGCACGGTCTTGCCGGAGCCGGACCCGGCGAAGACCACGGCGTGCCGGCGCAGGGACGCCAGGGCGACCGTGAACGGATCGCCCTCGACAGTGCGGCCCAACCGCAGGGCCGGCCCGTCCGGTGCCGCGATCGGGTGCGGCGTACGCCCGTCGGAGCTGGCGACGATGTCGATCGCGTCGCCCCCACGGCCGGCCACCGGTCCGGCGGCGGGGCCGGGCCCAGACCGGAGGCCAGGGCCAGGGCTGGTGCCGGGGCCGGCGGGCGCGGGGGTCGGGGTCGACCCGGACCGCGCCGGCGGCCGGTCGCCGCCCGGGTCACGCGGACCCGGCCGGCCCGCCCCGGTCGCCGGAGCCGGCGCGGTGCCAGGGACCGGCGCGGTGCGCGGAGCCGAGGCGGTGCCAGGGACCGGCGTGGGACCGGGTGCCGGCGCGGGGCCGGGTGCCGGCGCGGGGCCGGGTGCCGGCGCGGGGCCGCCAGCAAGGATCGCGCGGAACAGCTGGGTGCCGCCGGCCGGCCGGCGGGCCACCAGCCACTCGGGCAGCGCGGCGGCGGCCTCCTCGGCGAGTTGCCCGAGCGCGGCGAAGACCCGCAGGTCCGCCTCCGCCACCGGACAGCGGACCCCGCCGGCCGCGTCGAACGCGGCCAGCACCTCACCGGTACGCCGCCCGGTCGGCCACGGGGCGTTACGCAGCAGCACCAACCGGCGTTGCGGCAGGTCACGGTCGAGGCCGGCCAGTGTGCAGGCGGCCTTCACCCGGGCGGTGACCGCGATCGGATTGGGGTGCGCGAGCCCCCGGAAGCACCAGTGCGCCTCGTTCTCGGTCGCCTCGTCGAGCACCTCGATCAACCGCCCGTGCAGGGCGGGCTTGCGTCCGGGCGGAGGGTCGTACTTGTACGTCGCCCCGGTCGGGGCCTGCTCGGCGATCCAGGCCGCCAGGCCGGCGGCGAGCAGCGGCGGCATCGCCTCGTCCTCGGTACGTGGATCACCGGCGGCGGCCACGTCCGCCGCCGCGACCAGCGCCGCGAACCGATCGTCGAGCCGCCGGAGGGCGTCCGCCCCGGCCGACGTACCGGTGGCCGGGGCGGGGGACGTCGCCTCGCCGCCGTCGATCAGCCGGTCCAGCTCCACCACCTCGTCCTGGTCACGGCACCGGGCGAGGTGCCGGTCCACCCGACGCAGCAGGGCCCGCGGGGTCAGGCTGGGCGCGTCGGCGAACGCCGCCGCGGCGATCGGCCAGGTCGGGTACGGCGGCACGAAGCGCGCCCCCGCGTAGGCGGCGGAGAGCCGCTTCGCCACGATTTCCTGGCCGATCTCCGGGGCGGGGATCCGGTCCGGCAGGGTGGCCGGCCGGAACCGGTCCGCGACCGGGGTGGGCGCGCTACGGGTCAGCAACGCCCAGGTGTCCGGGAGGCAGGAGACCACGACCAGCGTCCGGCGGGTGACGTCGCGCAGCTTGAGCAGGCCGTCCGCGATCGGCCCGAGCACCGTCGCCGGGGCGTCCTCCAGACCGGCGTGCTGGTCGAAGAGGGAGGTGCTGGTCTGGGCGAAGAGCGTGTCGAGCTGGTCGACCGCGATCACCGTCGGGTCGAGGGTGAGCGCCATCAGCCGGGAGACGTCCTGCACGATCTGCTGCGCGGTCCGGATCGCCGGGGTCAGCCCCCAGGCCGCGCGGGCCGCCGGGTCACCCGGCTCGGAGATCAGGTGGGCGTACCCGACGTCCTGCGCCTCGAAGTCGATCGCGCCGTGCAGCACCAGCGCCCGGGCGGTGTCCTGACAGTCGCGTCCCACCTCCCGGTCCCGGGTGCGCAGCGCCCGGATGAAGGCGTCCAGCTGCTCACGGGTGATCTCCTGGGTCCCGGCGACCGCGTCGCGGACCGCCACCGGCAGGCCGAGCTGGGCGGTCAGCCGGCGCAGGAAGGTCCGCAGCTGGGTCCCCCAGCCGATCGCGTCGCGTCCCATCCCCTCGACCAGCGCCAGCGCGACGCTCTCCCAGAACGTCTTGCCGCTGACCATGTCGACCAGGAAGAAGTAGCCGCCCTCCTGCTGGATGCGGTCGCGGACCGCACCGAGCAGGTGGGTCTTGCCGGCGCCGGCCCGGCCCTGCATGGCCACGCCCAGCGGGACCGTGGTGTCGTCGGTGCGCGCCCGGCCCACCCCGCGCAGGATCTCGGCGACCACCTTCTCGTGCAGCCGCGGCACATCGAAACGGCTGGGCCGCCAGACGTCGTCGGGGGTGACCGCCGGGTTGAGGCTGACCGCCTCCAGCGCGGCGCGCCGGTCCGCCGGGATCATGCCGGACCGATCGCCAGGGCGTGGTTGTCCTCGTCCCCGATGCGCACCGCCGCCGCGCGGTCCCGCGCGGTCAGCGACTTGGTGTTCGCCACCGGGATGATCCGGACGCCGTCCTGGTGGACCAGCGCCCGCAGCGCCGCGTCCACCACGCCGCGCTCCAGCTCGCCCAGGTGCTCGCGGACGTCGGCCAGCCCGACCCAGGCGCCGGACGCCGGGGCCAGCTCCCGGTACGCCGCCCGGATCCGCTCCGCCACCTGCCCGGGCGCGGCCGCCGGTTCGGCGACGGCGGGCTCCGCGGTACGGGAGAAGAAGTCGCCGTGGCTGACCCGCAGCCGGTCCAGCCCACGGTGCAGGTTGGCCAGCACGGTGAGCAGCGAGCGGGTGGCCGACCCGCTCCGCGCGGGCGGGGCGCCGGTGTGCAGCTGCCGGGTCACCCGCCAGCCGGCGTCGGTGAGCTGGTGCGTGAAGGGACGGTGCGACCGGTCGGTCTCGACCAGGCCGAGCGTGACCAGCTTGGCGTTGTCCGGCCCGGTCAGGGCGGCGCCCGCCAGCTCCCTCAGCTCGGTGTTGGTCAGCTCCCGGGCCTCCACCATCAGCACGACCAGCACGTTGAGCTGGTGGGGCGTCAGGGTCGGCAGGTCACCGCTGGTCGTCATCGTGCCTCATCTTTCCTCGGTACGCGTCGGCCGGTCGCCGCCCGGCCCGCGGCGGGTGACGAGTCCCGCTGCGGACGGGCCGGACGCCGGACGACACCTGTGCGTCGGGGTGGCGCGGCCCGTCCAGCCCGAACCGCTGCCGCTGCACGTCCCGCGCCGGTGGTGGGCGAAGGTCATTTCGTCCCCCGATGCTGCGGGTCGTCCACCTCCACCGCAAGACCCTCGACCGGTCGGAAGTGGCCGGGTGAGATACCGGCGGCGGGCCCGGGGCGGTCTGCGTACAGTGCGGCGCATGGCCGTGGACATCAGACCGCAGGCCCCGCCACGCCGGCCGCGCCTGCTCTCCCTGGGGCTGGTCTTCCTGACCGTCGGCACGTCCAGCGCCGTGGTGATGCCCTTCCTGTCGCTGTTCCTGAGCACCGAGGTGCACGCCGATCCGCTGCGGGTCACCGTGTTCCTCGTCGTCGCGCCGCTCGCCGGGGTCACCGTGGCCACCCTGGTGGGCCGGCTCTCCGACCGCCGCCCGATCCGCCGCCGGCTGCTCATCGGCGCGGCGCTGGCCGGCGCGGCGGGCTGCGGCGTCACCGCGTTCGTCCGCGACTACTGGATCCTGCTGGCCCTGGCGGCGACCGCCACGGCCCTGGCCACCACTCTGTTCCCGCAGTCGTTCGCGTACGCCCGCCAACTGCTGGAGCGGGACCGGTCCGACCGGGCGGCGATGGGCATCAGCACGCTGCGGACGGTCTTCTCGCTGGCCTGGGTCGCCGGCCCACCGCTGTCGGCGTTCCTGCTGCACACCGGCGGCTTCCGCCTGGTCTACGGCACGGCGGCGCTGATGTACGCGGTGGCGGCGCTGGTGGTGACGGGGCGGCTGGCGGAGGTCACCGCGCCGCCGGTGACCGCCCCGGACGACAGCGCGCCCGGCGGGGGTGAGGTGTCCCGGTGGACGCTGGCGCTGACGGTGGCGGCGTTCACCCTGCTGCAGTGCCCGCTGACCCTCGGCGTCCAGGCGCTGCCGCTGCTCATCGGCCGGGAGCTGGGCGGTGACCCGTCCGACGCCGGCGTCGTGCTGGGGCTCTGCGCTGCGCTGGAGATCCCGCTGATGCTGGGGCTCGGCGCGCTCACCACCCGGGTCCGGTTACGCGCGCTGGTGCTGCTCGGCGCGGCCTGCGGCGCGGCGTACTACACGCTCGCCGCCTGGGCGCCGCACGTCTGGGTGCTGGGCCTGGCGCAGGTCGGCAACGCGTTCTTCATCGCGGCGGTCTCCGGGCTCGGCATCTCCTACGTGCAGGAGCTGCTGCCCGGGCGGCCCGGACGGGCGACGACCCTGTTCACCAACACGTTCCCGATCGGCGCGATGCTCGCCGGCCCGCTGCTGGGGCTGTCGGCGCGGCTCGGCTACCGGCTGGCGTACGGGACCGGCGCCGTGCTGTGCGCGGCCGGGCTGGTGGTGCTGCTGGTGGCCCGCCCCCGCCGGTAGCCGGCCCTGGCCCGGCGGCCCGGATCAGCCGATCACGGGACTGCGGCGTTCCACCAGGACGACGTCGCGCCACCGGCCGTGGTGGCGGCCGACGCGTTCGCGGGTGCCGACCACCCGGAACCCGGCCCGCCGGTGCAGCGCCAGGCTCGCGGTGTTCTCCGGAAAGACGCCGGACTGCACGGTCCAGATCCCGGCCGCCTCGGTGGAGGCGATCAGCCCGGCCAGCAGGAGGCGGCCGACCCCGGCACCCCGGGTCGCCGGGTCGACGTAGACGGAGTGCTCCACCACGCCCGCGTAGACCGCCCGGGGGGAGGTCGGCGAGACGGCGGCCCAGCCGACCACCCGGCCGACCGCGTCGACCGCGACGAGCCGGTGCGCGGGTGCCCGGCCGGCGTCGAACGCCGCCCAGGTGGGGGCGACGGTCTCGAAGCTGGCCTGGCCGGTGTCGAGGCCGGCCTGGTAGATGGCGAGCACCCGCTCGGCGTCGCCCGCGGTCATCTCCCGGACGGTGAGGTCAGCCACCGGCACTCCCTTCGCCTCGCCGATCGCGGGGCGAGTGTAGCCGCCGGTCGGGGCGGGGATCCCGGTTCGGCCGCCCGGCGTGGGCGCGGATGCGACGATGGGGCACGTGGCAAGCACCAGAACCAATGCGCCGGCCCGGTCGCCGCTCGCCGGTGAGCCGATCGCGCGGGTCGACGCCGAGCGGCTCGCCGGAGTGCTGAAGGCGTTCGCCGACCCGGCCCGGTTACGACTGCTCAGTCTGATCCAGTCCGCGCCGGAGGGGGAGGCGTCCGTCAGCGACCTCACCGCGCCGCTCGGGCTGTCCCAGCCGACCGTGAGTCACCATCTGCGCATCCTCACCGAGGCCGGCCTGATCGAGCGCGAGAAGCGCGGCGTCTGGGCGTACTACCGCCTGGTGCCGTCGGCGATCGCGGCGGTCGCCGACCTGCTGACCCCGCCCCGTAAACGGGCCACGAAGAAGACCCGCTGACCGAGACGCGTTCCGTGTCCGCGCACAAAAAATGGAGGGCGGATCCCCCCTCCATTTTCAAGGTATAGCGCACCCGGGGGCTTGCGGCAAGACCCCGGTCATCCCGCAGAATCGCCGGCCGAGGCCATCACCTGCGGGAACGGGAGTCGCGACATGCGCGAGAGCAGCACCATCTTCGACCTCGGGGGCCGGCTCGCCGCCAAGGCCGACCCGGCCCTGGTCGACCGCGACGAGCAGCACTTCGCGGCCATCGCGGCCAGCCTCGCCCAGGTACGCGCCGACCTGTCCGACCGGCTCGACGCGGAACGCCGGTCACCCGGCGGCAAGGGTCGCCGGGCGCTGGACCGCGACCAGGAGATCCGCCGGCTGGAGGGCCGCCTGCGGACCGTGAACCGCTTCGGGGTGGACCTGTGCCTCGGGCGGATGGTCGGCGCGGACGACCCCGATCCGGTGTACGTCGGTCGTCGCGGCCTCATCGACAGCGCCGGCCGCCGGCTGCTGGTCGACTGGCGCTCCCCGGCGGCCGAGCCGTTCTTCGGCGCGACCCACGCCAATCCGATGGGCCTGGCGAGCCGCCGCCGCTACCGCTGGACCCGGGGCCGGGTCAGCGACTACTGGGACGAGGTGTTCACCGCCGAGGGTCTCGACGGGCACGCCGCGCTCGACGACCAGTCCGCCTTCATCGCCAGCCTGGGCGGCAGCCGCTCGGCCCGGATGCGCGACGTGCTCGGCACCATCCAGGCCGACCAGGACGCGATCATCCGTGCCGGTTCCGACGGCGCGCTCGTCGTCGACGGCGGTCCCGGCACCGGGAAGACTGTCGTCGCCCTGCACCGCACCGCCTACCTGCTCTACTCCGACCCGCGCCTCGATCCGCGCCGGGGCGGGGTGCTCTTCGTCGGTCCGCACCAGCCCTACCTGGCGTACGTCTCCGACGTCCTGCCCAGTCTCGGTGAGGAGGACGTGCAGATCTGCACGCTGCGGGACCTGCTGCCGGAGGGGGCCGGCGCGACGGTCGAGGCCGACCCGGAGGTGGCCCGGATGAAGTCGTCCGCGCGGCTGGTGACGGCGATCGAGGCCGCCGTCCGGTTCTACGAGGAGCCGCCCACCCGGGGCATGACGGTGGCCACCGACGACGTCGAGATCCGGCTGAGCGCCGACGACTGGGCCGAGGCCTTCGCCGCCGGGACCGGCGTGCCGCACAACGAGGCGCGCGACGAGATCTGGGCGGAACTGGTCACCATGCTGCTCGACCGGTACGCCGGCGAGGAGCCGGCGGACCTCGTCCGGGCGGCGCTGCACCGCAACCGGGAACTGCGCGCCGCCCTGCACCGCGCCTGGCCGCTGCTCGACCCGGCCGAACTCGTCGCGGACCTGTGGTCGGTCCCGGCGTACCTGCGAAAGTGCGCGCCCTGGCTCGAGCCGGACGAGGTCCGGGCGCTGCAGCGCCCGGACGCCCGGGCCTGGACGGACGCCGACCTGCCGCTGCTGGACGCGGCCCGGCAGCGCCTCGGCGACCCGGAGTCGGCGCGCCGCCACCGGCGCCACGAGGTCGTCGTCGCCGCCGAACGCGAGCGGATGGCCACCGTCGTGGACGAGTTGATCGCGGCCCACACCTACGACGACGGCGAGGGGGTGCTGTCCAGCCTGCGGCAACTGGATCTCCAGGACGCCCTGGTCGACGAGGCCGTGCTGCCCACCACCGAGCCGGACCGCCTCGCCGGACCGTTCGCGCACATCGTGGTGGACGAGGCCCAGGAGCTGACCGACGCGCAGTGGCAGATGCTGCTGTCGCGCTGCCCGTCGCGCAGCTTCACCGTGGTCGGCGACCGCGCCCAGGCCCGCCGCGGCTTCCCGGAGCCGTGGCGGGACCGGTTGGCGCGGGTCGGCTTCGGCCCGGTCACGCTGGCCTCGCTGAGCATCAACTACCGCACCCCGGCCGAGGTCATGGCGGCGGCGGAACCGGTCATCCGGGCGGTGCTCCCGGACGCCAACGTGCCGACCTCCATCCGTACCGGCGGCGCGCCCGTCGTCCACGGCCCGGTCACCGACCTCGACGCGGTGCTGGACGGCTGGCTCGCCGGGCACGCCGACGGGACCGCCTGCGTGATCGGCGCGCCGGCCGTCCCGGCGACCCCCCGGGTCCGGTCGCTGACCCCGGAGCTGGCCAAGGGGCTCGAGTTCGACCTGGTGGTGCTGGTCGACCCGGAGCACTTCGGCGACGGCGTGGCGGGCGCGGTGGACCGGTACGTCGCGATGACCCGGGCCACCGGGCAACTGGTCATCCTGACCAGCGACTGACGCGTGCGGGACGGCGCTCGCGGATCAGGCGGACGGCTGGTCGCCCCGGATCCGGGCGTGCAGGTGCATGTCGTGCCGCCCGTCGGCGTGCACGGCGTCGCTGCGCTTGGTGCCCTCCAGCAGGAAGCCGGCCTTGACGGCGACCCGGCAGGAGGCGTGGTTCCTGGTCGAGTGGTCCAGGTGCAGCCGGTGGAAACCCGCCTCGCCCAGTGCCCAGCCCGCCACGGCGGTCAGCGCCCGGGGGGCCACCCCGGTCCCCCGGGCGGCCGGCAGCACCCAGTACCCGCATCCCGCGACGCCGTCATCGAGATTCATGCTGCCCAGCGCGATGCGACCCAGCACCTCACCGCCGTCGCGGGTCACCGCCCAGCTCGCGCCCGTCTCCTGCGCCCAGTCCTCGCGGTAGCGCGCGAACCAGTCGCGGACCTGGTCCTCCGAGGCGGGTTGCCGGGTGTGCCAGTGCCGGATCGCGGGGTCCTGGTAGGCGGCGAGGAAGACCGGCGCGTCGCCGGTCTCCCAGGGGCGCAGCAGCAGGCCGCCCGGGGCGGCGAGCGTCGGTTGGGGGCCGGCCGCGAGTCGTCCCGCCGGGATGGCCGGCGGCGTCGAGAGAGGTGCCCGCACACCCCATCCTCCCCCGGCGGCGCCGCCCTGGGTCAAGCTCCGGGCAGGCATCCCGGTTGGTGGCGTCATGGGGTGACCCGGAGCGGACCGTCGTCCCGCCCCGCCTGCGGCAGGCCGGCCGCGGCGGCGATGGTCTCGACGGCCTCGGCGAAGCTGGTGGTCTCTGGGAGGACGAGCTCGTCCGGCCAGCCCAGCACGTCGTGGTCGGCGTACCAGCCGCTCATCTGCTCGGCGGTGAACTCGCCTGCCTGCGGCCGGGTGAGGTGCCGGCGCAGGGTCTCGGGCAGCGAGACGTCGAGGTAACAGAAGAGCGACCGTCCGCGATGACCATCGCGCAGCGAGGTCAGCACCGCGCGGTAGCGGCTGGCATGGAGGATGCCTTCCAGCACCACGTGGTAGCCGTGGTCGAGCGCGAATCGCGCCGTCTGCTCGATCAGGGCCGGTGCCACCCCGCCGGGCCTGTCCCGCTCGCGCAGCACGATGCGGCGCAGGTAGTCCTGCTCGACCAGGGCGCAACCGCGGCCGTGCCGGCGGCGCAGCTCCCGGGCGATGCTGCTCTTGCCCGCGCCGGAGTTGCCCCGGACGCAGACCAGGATGGTGTCCGGGCTTCCGGTGGGTTCAGCGCGCACGATGCCTCCTCGGTGTCAATCCCGGCGGACGGTGAGGTCGAGGGCGGCGACGATCAGCCGGGTCAGGTCGGCAAGCTGATCTTCGCCGAGGGTGACGCCGCGCAGGTTGTCCAGCGGCGTCTTCAGGCCGTGCAGGCGGTTGTCCCGCAGGTCGGCACCGTCGAGGTGGCAGGAGTCCAGTTCCAGGCCGTTCAGATCCACGCCGATGATCAGACTGCTGGGGATGCCGACGTCGGGAATCTGGGCACCGTGCCACGCCGTGCCCTCGACGAGGCTGTCCGCCAGGTCGGTCGTCGGGTCGAGGTCGTCCGGGTTGAGGCCCGGCAGCAGGACCCTCACATCGCCGATCGTGATGGTACGCACATGTCCTCAACCGTGTCGGGCACGGGGCGGGCACGCCGCGCCGCGTCTATCGTCCGGAGCCACCTCTTCGACTTTCAGCGCGACACCCGGCCACCCAGGTCACGATAGGCCGCGGCCACCCCGGCCAGCCCCCGGCCCAGCTCCGCCCCGCGTACCCCGGCGTAGCCGACGACCAGCGCGGGTGGCCGGTCGTCGTGCCGCAGGGCGTAGTGGCGGCCGCCGCGGACCAGCACCGAGCGCCGCCGGGCGCCGTCCACCATCGCGTCCTCGGCGCACCACCGGGGCAGCACCAGGTACGTCTGGAGGCCGGCGTCGCCGCCCAGCGGGGTGACGCCGGGCAGGTGGCGGGCGACGTGCTGGTGCACCGCCTGGCGGCGGCGCTGGAACTCGGCGCGCAGCCGGCGCAGGTGCCGGTCGAAGCCGCCGGTGTCGACCAGCCGCGCGAAGGCGAGCTGGTCCAGGCCGGAGCAGCCGATGTCCCAGCCGGCGCGGACCCGCTCGATCGGCGCGGTCAGCGCGGGCGGGGCGGCCAGCCAGCCGAGCCGTAGCGCCGGGGCGAGCACCTTGCTGGCGCTGCCGGCGTAGACCACCCGGTCGGGGGCGAGGCTCTGCAGGGCCGGCAGCCGGTGTGCCCGGGCCACGAACGCGGCGTCGAAGTCGTCCTCGACGATCCAGCCGTCCACCGCGCGGGCCCAGTCGACCAGGTGCTCCCGGCGCTGCGCGGTGAGCGCCACCCCGGTCGGGAAGTGGCTGGCCGGGGTGGTGAGCACGGCCCGTACGCCGCTGGCGGCGAGCTGGTCGACGCGGAGGCCGTCGCGGTCCACCGGGATGCCGACCGGACGCAGCCCGGCGTCGGCGATGAACGCCCACTCGCCCGGGTGGCCGGGGTCCTCGACGCCCACCGTCTCGTGGCCCTGGTCGCGCAGCACCCGGCAGAGCAGCGCGAGGCCCTGGGCGAACCCTGAGGTGATCATCAGGTGGTCAGGACGGGTGCGGACGCCCCGGACCCGGCCGAGGTAGCCGGCGAGGGTGCGCCGGACCACCGGCAGGCCGGACGGCGGGGCGTACCCGAGTTCCCGGGGGCCGGCGGAGCGGACCACCGAGCCGACGCAGCGGATCCAGTCCTGGCGCGGGAAGGCGGAGACGTCGGAGCCGCCCGCCCGCAGGTCCCACAGGTCGGACTCGGGCGTCTCGTCCGGGGTGAGCGCCGAGCCGACCTCGGGGTGGGCCGAGTCCGCCACGAAGGTGCCCGAGCCGCGCCGGGAGAGCAGGTACCCCTCGGCGCAGAGCTGCTCGTACGCCTCGACCACCACGGTGCGGGACAGGCCGAGGTCGGTGGCGAGCTGGCGGCTCGACGGCACCCGGGTGCCGGAGCGCAGCGCACCCTCCTCGATCTGCCGACGTAACGCGTTTCGCAGCCGCGCCGCCAATGTTTCGCGCGCCTCACTGTCAATTGACAGATTTAGATGCCACATCGAGTGGTCCTCTCTGCGGTCGGGCAAGTGGTATGGACAGCACGATCACCACTTCGCGAAAGTGTTTCCCGGGCCCGCGAGCGCCCGGTGACCGGCATATCGGGGCGCACGATTCGCTGTCGGTCCAATGCGGACGCAGTGGGGCGTCCACCGGGCTCAGCCGAGAGCGGTCGCGGGGGCCCGTTTCACGAGGGGGGAAGTCCGAACTGCTGGTCGCCGACGTCGGCGGCGCGCGCCTCGGGCTGCTCAGAGGGGGTTCCACAGTGTCCTCATTGTCGACCGTGATGCCCACGCATCCGGCTCATTCCCATTCCGTGGCGCAGAGACCTGCGCCACCTCAGGACACCATTCCGATTAGCGTGACATCAGTCACACTGCCGCCGATGAATCCGCTGTCGCTCTACACCGCACTCGCCGAAACCCGGTCCCCCGAGGACGTCTATCTCTTCGAAAGCCTCGACGGTCCGGCCCGGGACCGGCAGGCCGCGACGGTGGGCTGGGGACGCCTCGCCGAGCTGCGCTTCATCGCCGACCGGTGCGAGCTCACCGCCGCCGGTCCGCTCGGCGACGCCCTGCGCGCGGTGGTCACCGGGATCCTCGGCGCGCCGGCCCGGCGGGAGGGCCCGACGGACGCCTGGGCGGTGCCCGGTCCGGCCCGACTGTGGGCCGTGGTCCGCGCGGTGCAGGGCGCCTTCACCGTCGACACGACGGCCCCCGCCGACAGCTTCACCTTCGGCTTCCTGACCACGCTCGCCTATGAGGCCGCGCGGGACATGGACGAGGTGGCCGTCGAGCGCGCCGCCGACGACCTCCCCCGCTGCACGCTCACGCTCTATCGGCACACCGTCTGGTGGGACCTGCGTGCCGGCACCGTCCATCAGCTGTGCAGCAGCGGGCCGCACCTGCCGCCCGACCCGACGCCACCGGCGACGGAGCTGCTGGCCGGCCACGCCGACGACCCCGCGGAGGTGCCGGCGGCCCCGCCGCCCGCGCTGGTCCGGGACAACCTCGACGAGGCGACGTTCGCCGGCCGGGTGCGGCGGTGCCTGCGGCACATCGAGGTCGGCGACAGCTACCAGATCCAGATCGGGCACCGGATCGAGGTGGAGACCGACCTCACCCCGTTGCAGGTCTACCGGCGGCTGCGGCACCGCAACCCGTCGCCGTACATGTACCTGGCGCCCTGGGCCGGGCGTACCGTCATCGGCGCCAGCCCCGAGCTGTTCCTGCGGATCGACGCCGGCCGGCTGTCGATGCGCCCGATCGCCGGCACCGCGGCCCGGGCCGCCGATCCGGAGCTGGACCGCGAGCGGGTCGCCGAGCTGCTGGCCAGCGAGAAGGAACGGGCCGAGCACGTGATGCTCGTCGACCTGTGCCGCAACGACATCGGCCGGGTCTGCGAGCCGGGCACCCTCTCCGTCGACGCGATGCTCGACGTCGAGCCGTTCGCGTACGTGCACCACCTGGTCTCCACCGTCTCCGGCCGGCTCGCCGACGACGCCGACGTGTGGGCGGCGATCTGCGCGTCCTTCCCGGCCGGCACCATGACCGGCGCGCCGAAGCTGCGCGCCATGGAGATCATCGACGGGCTGGAGGAGGAACCCCGGGGCATCTACGCCGGGGCGATCGGCCTGGTCGACGTGCGCGGCTTCGCGGTGCTGGCGCTCTGCATCCGCACCGCCGTGCACGACGGCCACCGCTACCGCACCCAGGCCTCCGCCGGGGTGGTCGCCGACTCCACGCCGGCCGCCGAGTGGCGCGAGACGCTGGCCAAGATGAGCGCCACCTACTGGGCCCTGACCGGCGAGGAGCTGCTGCCGTGAAGGTCCTGCTCGTCGACGCGTACGACAGCTTCACCCACATCATCGACCAGTACCTGCGGACCCTCGGCGCGCGCACGGTGGTGGTCCGGTCCCGCTCCCGCAGCACCGCGGCGCTCGTCGACCTGCGCCCGGACGCGGTGGTGCTCGGCCCCGGGCCGGGCCACCCGGCCGAGTCGGGACACGTCGAGCTGGTGCACGCCTTCGCCGGCCGGGTGCCGCTGCTCGGCGTCTGCCTCGGTCACCAGGCGATCGGCCTGGCCTACGGCGGCACGGTCACCGTGGCCCGGCACCTGATGCACGGCAAGACCAGCGTGGTCACCCACGACGGCCGGGGCGTCTACGCCGGGGCGCCGGCCCCGCTGACCGTCACCCGCTACCACTCGCTCATCGTCGCGGACCCGGCGCCGGCGGCGCTCGCGGTGACCGCCCGGTCCACCGACGACGGCTACGTGATGGGGGTACGCCACCACACGCTGGCCGTGGAGGGGGTCCAGTTCCACCCGGAGAGCGTGATGACCTCCGACGGGCTGCTGCTGTTCGACAACTTCCTGCGCGGCGCGGCGGCGCTGCCGGTCGCCGGGTGAGCGGCATCGTGACCGGTCCGGCGGGCCCGCTGGCCGTGGTCACCGGCGGGGCGGGCGGCATCGGCCGGGCCGTCACCGCCGCGCTGACCCGGACCGGGCACCGGGTGCTCAGCGTCGACCGGGAGCCGGCGGCGGACCCGACGGCACACGCCGCGCTGGTCGCCGACGTGGCGGTGCCGGCCCAGGTGGAGCGGCTCTTCGCCGAGGTCCACCAGCGGTACGGCCTGCCCGCCGTGCTGGTGAACAACGCCGGCGTCTACCCGGCCCGCGACTTCCTCGACTACGACCCGACGACGTACGCCGAGGTGCTCGACGTCAACCTCGGCGCGACGTTCTTCGGCACGCTGGCGTACGCCCGGGCCCTGGTCGCCGCCGGCCGGCCCGGCACGGTGGTCAACGTCGCCTCGATCAGCGGGCAGTCCGGCAGCCCGGACGCGGCGTACGGGGCGTCGAAGGGCGCGGTCATCGCGCTCACCCACAGCCTCGGCCGGGCCCTCGCCGGGCACCGCATCCGGGTCAACGCGGTCGCCCCCGGGCTGGTCGACACCCCGATGGCCGACCGGATCCCGGCCGACCGCCGCGACGACTACCGGGCCCGGATCCCGGTCGGCCGGTTCGGCACGCCGGCCGAGATCGCCGCCGCGGTCGCCTGGCTGGCCGACCCGGCCAGCAGCTACGTCACCGCCACCGTGCTGGACGTCAACGGCGGACTGCACTGACCTGCGCCACGGCCGGTACGCGACCGCACCGCGACCGGCCCACCCACGAAAGGACCCCGACCATGTGGCTCCCGACCACGGGCCCGGCGGCCGGCTTCGCCGCCGAGTACCTGACCCTGCACCGCGCGTTCTACGACCGCACCCTGCGCCCCGAGCAGCTCGACGCCTGGCGGGAGCGACAGTTGCGGAAGGTGCTCGACCAGGTCAGCACCGGTTCCCCGTTCTACGCCCGGCACCTGGCCGGGATCGACCTGAGCACGATCACCCCGGCCACCCTCGACCGGCTGCCCTTCACCACGAAGACGCACCTGCGCGAGGAGATGCTCGACGTGCTGAGCCGACCGCTGGCCGATTCGGTCTTCTTCTACGAGACGACCGGCACCACCGGGCGCGCCACCCCCTGCCCCCGCGACGGCCGGGAGGTGGTGGCCAGCAACGCGCACGTCACCGAGTCCTGGGCGTCGATCTTCCGGCACCACTTCGGTGACCACCCGCCCCGGGTGGGGCTGATGGGCCCGACCGAGGTGCACTCCTTCGGCGACACCCTCGGTGACGTGGCCCGCAACGTCGGCTCGATGAACGCCAAGATCTGGCCGTACTCCCCGGTGATCGGCTTCGCCAAGGCCCTGCAGCTGATGAAGGACCTGGCGCTGGAGGTCATCTGCTGCACCCCGGGCGTGGCGCTGATGCTGGCCAAGGCGGCCGCGCACCACGGCTACCGGCTGCGCGAGGACTTCTCGGTCAAGCTGCTCTTCGTCACCGGCGAGATGTGCACCCCCGCGCTGGCCCGCAACCTTGAGTCGGTCTGGGGCGCGGACGTCTACAACATCCTGTACGGCTCGCAGGAGGCGTTCGTGGTCGCCACCGCCTGCCGCAACAAGCGGATGCACCTGTCCCAGACCAACTACCTGATCGAGGTGGTCGACCCGGAGACCGGCGTGTCGCACGGCGGGCGCGGCAGCGGCGAGCTGACCGTCACGATGCTGGTCGACGGGGTGAAGCCGCTGGTCCGCTACCGCACCGGGGACGCGGTCGTCGTCGGCGAGTCGGACTGCGACTGCGAGATGCCCGGTGACCTGGTGCAGATCGTCGGCCGCACGCTGGACCGGATCGAGCTGGGCACGCGGCGCTTCACCGCCGGCCAGATCGAGACGGCGGTGCTGACCGGCGTCACGGGCTCGGCCGGCTACCAGGTGGTCATCGACCACGAGCCGACCACCGGCGGCGACCGGCTGACCGTCCGGCTGGAGCTGCTCAAGGACCTGGTCGAGGACCCGGCCGGGCTGGCCGGGCGGGTCCGCCGGCAGGCGACCGAGGCGCTCGGTGTACCGGTCGAGGTGGAGCTGAGCGACGGGCTGGACCCGATCGTCAGCACCGGGGCGTTCGTGAGCTGGAAGGCCGCCCGGATCGTGGACCGGCGGGTCGAGGCCGACCACGAGACCCGGGTGGCGCAGCGGATGGCGGGCAACCGTGGCTACGACACCTGACCTGACCGCCGCCGGGCCGGTGCCCGCCCTGCCCGGGCCGCTGGCCGGGGCGTACGGGCAGCGGTGGCGCGAGCTGGTGGACCGGTGGGCCGGCCGGCCCGGCACGTCGCTGGCCACGCTGGGCCCGGCCGGCACGTCCAGCCACCTGACCGCGGCGTTCCTCGCCGAGCGGCACGGGCTGCGCGTCGAGCTGTGCGACACCTTCGACGGGGTGCTCGACGCGCTGCTGCGGCGGCGGGTCGCGCACGCCCTGGTGCCCAGCGCGTACCAGGGGCTCACCCGCTTCCACTGGCACGGCGACCTGCGGCTGGACGCGTACTTCGCGCAGGCCACCCCGGAGTACGGCATCGCCGCCCCGGCCGGCGGCGGGCCGGACGACCCGGGCGGCGAGGTCGCGGTGGCCGCGCTCTGGGAGGTCCGGCGGATCTTCGCCGACCTCGCGCCGGCGGCCCTGCGGGAGCGCCCGGTGCGCTGGGTGGACGCCGACTCCACCCAGCACGCCGCCGAGATCCTCGCCGCCGGCGGCGCCGACCTGGCCGTGACCAACGAACCGGGGGTACGCCGGCACGCGCTGCGCTGGGTGGCCCGCCGCCCGGGCGCGGAGATCGTCTGGCTGGTCTTCGGCCACCGCTGACCCCCCATCGTCCCCTCCCCCACCGAGAGAACCGGAGTGATCGTCGTGTCCCGACGAACGTTGCTGCACCGCGCCACCGTCCAGGAGGGACTGGGCGTGGCGTCCCGACCGCGGCACAGCGTGCTGCTCGACGGGGAGCGCGTCGTGGCCGTGCTGCCCGACGCGCAGGCCCCCGTGGACGCCCCCGACGTGGACGTGCTCGACCTGGCCGGGCGCACGGTGCTGCCGGGCATGACGCTCGGCCACACCCACATCGCCTACCTCAACGTGCTGGACGGCCGGGAGACGCTGTTCAAGTACACCGTCCCGGAGGTCGCGCTGGGCGCCGCCGCGAACGCGGCCGCCATGCTGCGGCTGGGCTACACCGCCTTCGTCGGCGCCGGCTCGGTGGCCGGCATCGACATGGCGCTGCGCCGGGCGATCGACGCCGGGCGGTTGCCCGGCCCGCGGATCACGCCGTGCAGCCGGGACCTGATGGTCTCCGGCCCGCCCGAGCGCCGCAACCCCGCGGTCAAGCAGCGGATCCCCACCGACCTGATGCGGCTGGCGGACACCCCGGAAGAGCTGGTCGAGTACGTCAACACCGAGGTCGACCAGGGCGCGGAGATCATCAAGGTGTTCTCCACCGGCGACGACACCTTCCCCAACGGCCGCTCCCACGAGCTGCTCTTCACCGCCGAGGAGCTGGTGGTCGCGGCCCGGGCGGCGCACGAGCGGGGGGTGAAGATCCGGGCGCACTCGCGCGGGCTGGCCGGCATCCGCAACGCCATCGCCGCCGGGGTGGACGTGATCGACCACGCCACCTACGCCGACGACGCGGCGCTGGACGCGATCGCCGAGCGCGGCATCTTCGTGGTGCCGAGCCTGCACCAGCCGCACCGGCTGCTCACCACCGGCACCCGGCACGGCAAGACCCCGGAGTACCTGGAGACGCTGGAGTTCCGGGCCGAGGTGGAGAACACCCTGCGCATCCTGCCGCTGATGGTCCAGCGGGGCATCCCGATCGTCGCCGGGGACGACTTCGGCTTCGCCTGGACCCCGCACGGCCGGTACGCCGAGGAGCTGGAGACGTACGTGACGATGGCCGGCATCCCCGCCCCGACGGTGCTCACCTGGGCCACCGCCAACGGCGCCCGGCTGGCCGGGCGCGGTGACGAGGCCGGGACCGTGCAGCCCGGTCGCCTCGCCGACCTGGTGGTCACCGACGGCGACCCGGCCGAGGACATCACCGTGCTGGGCCGCCCCGAGGCGATCGAGCTGGTGCTGCTGGGCGGTCGGGTGGTCGCCGGCGACGCCGCCCGGTACCGCACGCGCCAGCCGGCGGGGGTGGCCTGATGCGGCGGGTCGTACCGGTCGTGCCGCTGCTGGCGGTCGGCGCCTTCGCCATCGGCACGGACACCTTCGTGGTCGCCGGGGTGCTGCCCGAGGTGGCCCGCAGCCTGCGGGTCGGCGTCGCCTCGGCCGGCTGGGTGAGCACCGTGTTCGCGCTGGCGTACGCGGTCGCCGCGCCGGTGCTCGGCGCGCTGACCGGCCGGCTGGAGCGGCGTACCGTGCTGCTGGTCTCGCTGGCCGGCTTCACCCTGGGCAACGCCGCCTCGGCGCTCGCCGGAGACCTGCCGCTGCTGCTGCTGGCCCGGGTCTTCACGGCGGTGAGCGCGGCGCTCTACATCCCCGCCGCCTCCGCCTCGGCGGCGGCGCTCGCCCCGCCGGAGCGGCGTGGCCGGGCGATGGCGGTGGTGCTCGGAGGCCTCTCCGCGGCCACCGTGGCGGGTGTGCCGTTCGGCACCTGGCTCGCCGCCGACCTGCAGTGGCGGGCCACCTTCTGGCTGCTCGCCGGGCTCGGCGCGGGTTGCGCGGTGGCGGTGGCGCTCGGCCTGCCGGCGCTGCGGCTGCCGGCCGGCCCGGGACTGGCCGCCCGACTCGCCCCGCTGCGCGAGTCCCGGGTGGGGCTGGCGGTGCTCACCACCGCGCTCTTCATGACCGGCGGGTACCTGGCGCTGACCTACGTCGGGGCGCTGCTCGCCCCGGCCACCGACGGCGACGGCACGCTGCTCGCGGTGCTGCTGCTGGTCTTCGGGGTGCCGGCGGTCGCCGGGACGGTGCTCGGCGGCCGGGCCACCGACCGGTGGGGCGCGCTGCCGGTGCTGCTGGTCTCGGTGGCCGGGCTGGCCCTGGTGCTGGCCACCCTGCCGCTGACCCGGCAGGCGCTGCTCCCCGCCGGGCTGGCGATGGCCGCCTGGGGGGTGACGGCGATGGCCACCCAGCCCGCGCAGCAGCACCGGCTCTTCGCGGTCGCCCCGACCTCCGGGCCGCTGCTGCTGTCGCTGAACTCGTCGGCCACCTTCGTCGGCATCGCGCTGGGCGGGTTCCTCGGCAACCGGCTGCTGCGGCACGGCGGCGCGGACGCGCTGGACCTGCTCGGGCCGGTCGGCGCGGGGCTGTGCGTGCTGGCGCTGGGCACCGCGCTGCTCGGCGCCCGGACCCGGCCGGCCCGCAGCGCCGGCGAACCGGCCCCGGCCCCGGCCACCGCCGGGCGCTGACGACCCGGATTGGCCTCACCGGATCCACCCGGATTGGCCACAACCGGTGCCCGGCCCGCTGCCTACGGTCGAGACGACCGTGTGACCCGACCGACGAGGATGACGATGACCCAGCTCAGCGACGGTGCGCAGCCGCTCTCGGTACGCATCGACGACCGGGTGACGACCAGCGTGCCGGAGTACGTCCTCGGCCTGATCGCCGTACCGGCGATCCAGGTCGAGCCGGCGCACCCGGCGGTGTCGGCGCTGCTGACCGCGGCCGAGGACGCGCTGCACCGGGCCGACCTGGACAAGGCGGGGGTGGCCGAGCTGCCCGGCATCGCCGCGTGGCGGGCGGCGTACCGGGCGGTGGGGGTGAACCCGAACCGGTTCCCGTGCGCCGCGGAGTCGATCGCCCGGCGGGTGGCCCGGGGCGACCGGCTGCCCCGGATCAACGCCCTAGTCGACCTCTGCAACGCGGTCTCGCTCGACGCGGCGCTGCCGGTGGCCTCCTGCGCGCTCACCGGGGTCGCCGACCTGGTCGTCCGCCCGGCCGACGGCACCGAGACGTACCTGCCGCTGGGCGCGCCCGACGCCCCGGAGCGGCCCGAACCCGGCGAGGTCGTCTACGCGGACGCCGACGGGCGGGCGCACTCACGGCGCTGGAACTGGCGGCAGGGCCACCTGGTCCGCACCGACCTGGGCCGGCACCGGCTGCTGCTCACCGTCGAGGCGGCCCACCCGGGCGGTCGGGCCGAGGTGGAGGCGGCGCTGGGCCGGCTCGCCGCCGCCCTCGACGAGCTGGCCGGCGGGTCCGGCCTGCCGCGGCAGCGGGCGGTGCTCGACGCCGGCACGCCCGCCGTCGTCCTGCGCGACGCCGACCCGTCCCCGGCCGGCGCGCCGGCCGGCGGCAGCGAGCTGAGGAGCCGGTCGTGAACCGCGCGATCCTGATCGTCTACCGGCCGGCGGCCGGCCGCTACGCCGCCCAGTTCCGCAGCATGGTCGCGGCCGCCACCGAGCTCGGCGTGACCACCGTGGTGCTGCTGCCGACCGGCCAGCCGGCCGCCGAGGCCGCCGGCCTGCCCTGCCACCAGGCGGACCTGGACGACCCGGCGGCGGTCCGGGCCGCGGTGCGGCGGATCATCGCCGCCCACCCGGTGCAGCGGATCTTCCCGCTCTTCGAGGGCGACGTGCTGACCGCCGCGCAGTGCCGGCGCGAGCACGGCATCCCCGGCCTCGACCCGGAGCAGGCGCTGGCCTTCCGGGACAAGAACGTGATGCACCGCCGGGCCACCGAGCTGGGCGTGCCGGTGGCCCGCTCCTGCCGGCCGGACACCGTCGGCGCGGTCGCCGAGTTCGCCGCCGAGGTGGGCTGGCCCGTGGTGATCAAGCCGTACGCGGGCTGGGCCTGCGGCGACACCCACCGGGTGGACTCCGCCGACGAGCTGGCCCGGGTCTGGCCGCTAGTCGCCGACGCGCGCCACGACTACCGGGTGGAGGAGTACGTCCGGGGCGTCGAGTACCACGTGGACTCGCTGCTGCGCGACGGCGAGGTGGTCTTCGACCAGCTCTCCCGCTACACGTACTCGATCCTCGAGTTCCGCGACGAGCCCGGCGGCACGGTCTCCCGCAAGCACGACCTGACCCCGGCCGAGCGGCGCATCCTGGCCGCCAACAGCGCCGTGCTGCGCGGCTTCGGGATGCGGACCGGGGTGGCGCACGTGGAGTTCTTCCTGCGCGAGGACGGCGAGGTGGTCTTCGGCGAGGCGGCGGCCCGGGCGGGCGGCGGCTCGATCGTCCCGGCCATCCAGGCCGGCCGGGGCATCAACCTGGCCGGCGAGTGGTGCCGCCTGGAGCTCGACCCCGGGCACGTGCCGGCCGCCGTGCTCGGCCCGGAGGTCGGCACCGAGTACCTCTGCTCCGACCGGTACGGCCGGATCACCGCGATCACCGGCGCGGAGGAGCTGCGGGCGCTGGACTCGGTGCTCGACGCGGACGTGTGGAAGAGCGTCGGTGACGTGCTCGCCCCGCCGACCGCCTCCAACGACGTGCTCGGCTGGTACGTCTGCGCGGGCCGGGACTTCGACGACGTACGGGCCCGGTTCAAGGTGATCCGGGACGCCTTCGAGGTGCGTACCGAGCCCGCCGGGGAGCCGTCATGTGGCTGAGCCGGTTCCGGGCCCTGCCGCGCCCGCTGCGGATGCTGGTGCTGGCCTCCTTCATCAACCGGGCGGGCATGTTCGTCTTCCCGCTGCTCGCCGTCTACCTGGTGCGGAGCCGGCAGCTGAGCACCGGTGAGGCCGGGGTGCTGATCTCGGTGGGCAGCACCGGCCTGCTCGCCGGGAGCCTGCTCAGCGGCCCGGTCTGCGCCCGGGCCGGCCGGCGCGCCGCGCTGGTGTCCAGCCTGGTGCTCAACGCGGCCGGCTACCTGGGCCTGGCCGCGCTCGACGGCCCACCGTGGACGTACGCGGCGCTGCTCTTCGTCGCCCTGGTGGGCATGGGGATGTTCGCGCCGGCCGCCAACACGCTGATCGCCGACCTGGCCGAGCCGGAGCAGCGCCCGTTCGCGTACACGGTCAGCTACATCGCCAACAACCTGGGCATGGGCATCGGTCCGCTGCTGGGCGGTCTGGCCGCGGCGTACTCCTACCACCTGATGTTCGCCGGGAACATCCTGATCGGGCTGCTCGCGGCACTCACCATCCGGCTCTGCGTACCGGCCGACGCCGGGCGGGGCGCGGCGGCCGTGACGGCCTCCGCCCGTCCCGCCGGGCTGCGCCGGGACCTGGACGTGGCGGTGCTGGTGGTGGTGTCGTTCTGCTACGTCGCGCCACTGATCGGGCTGGAGTACACGCTGCCGCTGGCGGTCACCGAGGTGCTGCGCTCGTCGGTGGCGGTGGTCGGCGCGGTCTACACCATCAACAGCGTGGTCGTGGTGAGCGCCGGCCTGCTGATCGAGAAGCGGATCAAGGCGTACCCGACCCGGAGCCTGCTGATCGTCGCGGGCCTGCTCTGGTCGGCCGGGATGGCGGTCCTGGTCTTCGCCTTCTCGCTGCCCGCCGTGCTGCTCTCCACCGTGGTCTGGACGCTCGGCGAGATCATCGCCTCGGTGGTGGTGCCCACCTACATCGCCGACCACGTCGACGCCCGGCGGGTCAGCGGCTTCATGGCCCTCAACGGCTTCGTGCTCAGCTCCGCCCGGCTGGTGGTGCCGATGGGGCTGGGCTTCGTCTGGCAGGCCGGTGGGCACCGCCCGGTCCTGCTCCTGCTCCTGCTGACCCCGCTGGTCGGCGTCGTCGCGTTCGCAGCGCTGCGGGTGCGACCCCAGGGCCGGCCGGCGCCTGCGCCCGCCGCACCGGCCACCGCCAATCCCTGATCCACCCACCCCTTTCCGGAAGAGGCCATGACCACGACGAAGTTCGTCCTACCCGAGAGCGACATCCCCACCACCTGGTACAACGTGGTCCCCGACCTGCCCAAGGGCCTGCCCCCGATGCTGCACCCCGGCACCCGGGAACCGATCACCGAGGCCGACCTCGCCCCGCTCTTCGCGTCCGGCCTGATCGCCCAGGAGTTCAGCACCGAGCGGGACGTGGAGATCCCCGGCCCGGTGCTGGACATCTACCGGCAGTGGCGGCCCAGCCCGCTGATCCGCGCCCGCCGGCTGGAGCGTGACCTCGGCACCCCGGCCCGGATCTACTTCAAGTACGAGGGGGTCAGCCCGGCCGGCAGCCACAAGCCGAACACCGCCGTCCCGCAGGCGTACTACTCCAAGCTGGACGGCGTCCGGCGGCTGACCACCGAGACCGGCGCGGGCCAGTGGGGCAGCTCGCTCTCCATGGCGTGCGCGTACTTCGACCTGGAGTGCGACGTCTTCATGGTCCGGGTCAGCTACGACCAGAAGCCGTACCGGCGGGGCCTGATGGAGACGTTCGGGGCCACGGTCACCGCGAGCCCGAGCGATCGGACCGAGGCCGGGCGGGCGGTGCTGGCGGCCGACCCGGACTCCACCGGCAGCCTCGGCCTGGCCATCTCCGAGGCGGTGGAGGCGGCGATGCAGAGCGGCGGCAGCGCCCGGTACGCCCTCGGCTCGGTGCTCAACCTGGTGCTGATGCACCAGACGATCATCGGGCAGGAGGCGCTGCTCCAGCTCGAACTGGCCGGCGACTACCCGGACGTGGTGGTCGGCGCGGCCGGCGGCGGCTCCAACTTCGCCGGGCTGGCCCTGCCGTTCCTGCGCCGGCAGTTCGAGGGCGGCCCGACGGTCCGCTTCCTGGCCGCCGAGCCGTCCTCCTGCCCGTCACTGACCCAGGGCAGCTACGACTACGACTTCGGCGACACCGCCGGGCTCACCCCGCTGGCCAAGATGCACACCCTGGGTCACGACTTCCGGCCGCCGGCGATCCACGCCGGTGGGCTGCGCTACCACGGCATGGCGCCGATCGTCAGCGCGCTGCGCGAGGTGGACCTGATCGAGGCGCGGGCGGTGCCGCAGACCGCCTGCTTCGAGGCGGGCGTGCGGTTCGCCCGCAGCGAGGGCATCGTGCCGGCGCCGGAGTCCAGCCACGCCGTCCGGGTGGCGATCGACGAGGCGCTGCGCTGCCGGGAGACCGGCGAGGAGAAGGCGATCCTGTTCTCCCTGTCCGGGCACGGCCACTTCGACATGCAGGCCTACATCGACTACTTCGCCGGCAAGCTGACGGACTGATCCGGGCGGGGACGGGGCGCGGTGCGGCGTCCCGTCCCCGCTCGACGAGCACTCGGGGGTGCGATGCCCAGCGACGCAGCCACCATCCTGGCCATCAACGGTTCCGAACGGGCCGGCGGCAACACCGACCTCGCGGTCGAGTACGCCGGCCGCCTGATCGCCGAGCGTGGCGTCACCCTGCGCACCATCCGGCTGCGCGAGCACCGGATCTCGCCGTGCAGCCCGTGCGGCGACTGCAACAGCCGTACCGCGCCCTGCCGGCTGGACGACGACGTCCCCGCGCTGGTGGAGCAGATGACCCGCGCCGACGGGCTGATCTACGCCGCGCCGGTGCACGGGTTCGGCCTGGCCCACCTGATGCAGATCTTCATCGAGCGGGCCGGCGTCGGCTACCTGCGCTTCGCCCGGCCGCTGGCCGACAAGGTGGGCGGCATCATCGTCACCGGGCGGCGCTACAGCGACTCCTCGGTGCACAACCAGATCGTCAACAACCTGCTGCTCAACCGCATGATCCTGGTGGGCAGTGGGTTCCCCGTGCTGCTGCGCAACACCACCGGCACGCCCGCGCTGACCGACGTCGAGGGCATCGACGCGCTGGAGCGGATGGTGCACCGGATGGTGGACATGGTGCAGCTGCTCAAGCGCCACCAGCGGGTCGAGGGTGGCCCGGTCCTGCCGCAGCGGGACCCCAACGAACGTGTGCCGCGGCCCCGCCGTGGCGAGACCGTCCCGAACAGAGGAGAGATCGAGAATGTCCACTGAGCAGGTGACCGTGCCGGTCGGCATCGACTTCCCCGCCACCGAGTGGGAGAAGTGGGACAAGCCCGGCGCGGAGGGGCGCGTCAAGATCGCGTACGTGGGTGGGCAGCGGCTGCGCCTGCTGGAGCTGCCGGCGGGCTTCGACGAGCACCACTGGTGCCTGCGCGGGCACACCGGCTACGTGCTCCAGGGCGAGTTCACCATCCACTTCGAGGACCGCTCGGTGCCCTGCCGTCCCGGCATGGGCTTCGTCATCCCCGACGACGAGAAGCACCGCTCCCAGGGCAGCGCGGACGAGCCCACCGTCGTCTTCGTGATCGACGAGGTCGCCCAGCCGTGAGCGAGCGTCCCGACCACGTGGCGTCGGCCGGCTCCCCGCCGGCCGGCGCCACCGCCGGCCCGGCCCGGATCGCCGAGCTGCGCGCCACCATCGACGGGCTCGACCAGCGGATCGTCGCGCTGCTGGCCGAGCGCACCCGGGTGGTCCGGGAGCTGACCGTGCACAAGTCCGACGAGGCTGCCGTCCGGTCGCCGGACCGGGTCCGGCAGGTCCTCGACCGGGTACGCGGGCTGGCCGACCGGCACGGCATGCCGCCGGAGGTCGCCGTCGGCACCTACCGGGCGCTGATCGAGGAGCTGACCCGGATGCAGCTCGACATGCTGGCGGCCCGCCGCGCCGGCACCGCCCCGGCGGGCGAGCGATGAGCGGCCCCGCCCCGGTCGACCTGCGGCACGCGCTGGCCACCCTCGACCCGCTCCCCGGCGAGCTGGTCCGGGTCGCCGAGGAACTGCCCGCCCGGTACGGCGTCTCCGCGCACTACGCCCGCTGGGCGGGCGCGCCCGCCGCCCCGCCCACCGGCCCGGGTCCGGCCGTGCTCTTCGACCGGGTCCGCCCCGAGCACGGTCCCAGCCGGGCCGTGCTGATGGGGCTCTACGGCACCCGCCGGCGCGCCGCCGGCCTGCTCGGCTGCACCCCCGCCGAGCTGCCGCACCGGCTGCTCGCCGCGGTGGCCGCGCCCCGCCCGCCGGTGCCCGCCGCCGACCCGGCCCGCTGGCCCCGCCGGACGCTGCCGGTGGACCTGACCGCGCTGCCGGTGCCGGTGCTCACCGACGCCGACGCCGGGCCCTACCTGACCCTCGGCGCGGTGCTCGCCACCGACCCGGACACCGGGGTGCGCAACCTGTCGGTGCACCGGATGTGCGTGCAGGGCCCGGACACGCTGACCATCTGGATGGTCCCGGGCCGCGACCTGGAACTCGCCCACCAGGCCGCGCTGCGGCGGGGCCGGCCGCTGCCGGTGGCGGTCCACCTCGGGCTCGGCCCGGCGGTGCTGCTCTCCTCCTGCTGTCCCACCTCGCTGGTCCCGCCGGAACTCGACGAGCTGGCGGTGGCCGGCGCGCTCGCCGGCCGCCCGGTCGAGCTGCTGCGCTGCGGCACGGTGGACGCCGAGTACATCGCGCACGCCGAGTACGTGCTGGAGGGCGAGCTGCTGGCCGAGCGGGCGCCGGAGAACCCGGACGGCGCGGTCGCCACCCCGGAGTTCCTCGGCTACCAGGGCCGGGCGCACCCCTCGCTGCCGCTGCTGCGGGTCACCGCGATCACCGCCCGGGAGAACCCGATCCTGCAGGCCGTCTCCGGCCCCGGGCACGAACAGTCGGTGCTGCTCGGCTTCGGGATGGAGGCCGCCGTGCTGGACCTGCTGCGCCGGCGGGGCACGCCGGCCCGGGCGGCGCACTGCCACACCGCCGGCGGCGGGCAGCTCATGGTGGTGCTCCAGTGGCCCGCCAAACGGAGCCCGGCCGACGACACCGCGGTACGCGACGCGGCGGAGGCGGTGCTGGACGGGTTCCGGATGGCCAAGCTGGTGCTCTGCGTCGACGAGGACGTCGACCTGGAGTCCGACCAGGACCTGTGGTGGGCGATGGTGACCCGGTTCCAGGCCGACCAGGACCTGCGGGTGCTGCCCGACCGGGAGGGCTTCCCGCTCGACCCGAGCCAGCACACCGGCTACTCCCCGTCGCTGTCGGCCGACGGGCGGACCGCGAAGGCGGTCTTCGACTGCACGGTGCCGTACGCCCAGCGCGACCGGTTCCACCGCCCCCGGTTCACCGAGCCGTCACGTCCCGCACCGCGGCGGCCAGCAGCGCCACTCCCTCGGTGATCCGGGCGGCGGGCAGCGCCGCGTACCCGACCAGGAAGGTCGGGTCGGCGGGCGGCCGGGTGACGAAGTAGCCGGAGGCCGGATAGATCCGCACGCCCCGGGCGGCGGCGGCGCGCACGATCGCCGCCTCGTCGGCGCCGGGCGCGCCGCCCAGGGTCACCAGCACGTGCAGCCCGGCCGCCGCCCCGGAGACCTGGACCCCGGCGCCGAAGTGCTCGTAGAGCACCTCGAGCAGCCGGGCCCGGCGCTGCCGGTAGAGCCGGTCCATCCGGCCGATGTGCCGGGCGTACGCGCCGGAGTCGATGAACTCGGCCAGCGCCTCCTGGTTCAGCGTGGGAGTCAGCCGGTCGGTGATCCACTTGATCCCGAGGAAGGGCCGGACCAGGTGCGGCGGCAGCACCGCGTAGCCGATCCGCAGGGACGGGAAGAGGGTCTTGCTGAAGCTGCCGACGTAGACCACGTCGGCGTCCTGCGGGTCGGCGGCCAGCGACGGCAGCCGCTCCGGGGCGAAGCTGAACTCGTTGTGGTAGTCGTCCTCCAGCACCGTCACCGCGTGTTCGCGGGCCCAGCGCAACAGCGCCCGCCGCCGCCGCTCGGAGAGCACGAACCCGGTCGGGAACTGGTGCGACGGGGTGACGTAGACCAGGCGTACCCGGGCCGGGTCGAGGCCGTGGCCGCGGACCCGGTCCTCGATCTCCTCGACCCGCAGCCCCTCCTCGTCGACCGGGACCGGCACCACCGCGGCCCGGGAGTAGCCGAAGATCTGCCGCAGCACGGTGTGGCTCGGGTCCTCGATCACCACCACGTCGTCGGGGCCGACGAGCAGCCGGACCAGGATGTCCATCGCCTGGGTGGCGCCGCTGGTCACGATCGTGCGCTCGCCGGCCGCGTCCAGCGCCCGGCTGCGCCGCAGCAGCGCGGTGATCTGTGCCCGCAGGGCCGGCGAGCCCTCCGCCGGGCCGTAGCCCAGGGCCACCGCGTCGGCCCGGCTCACCGCCTCGGCCAGCGACTGCCGCCAGCGGGCCACCGGGAAGCTGGCCAGCGCCGGGGTGCCGTGCCGGAAGTCGTACGCCCCGTCCGGCCGGTGCATCGGCGCCGGCTCCCAGGCCCGCCACAGTGGGCTGCCGGCGTCAGTGGGCAGCGGCGGTTCCGGCCGCAGCGGGGTCCGGGCGGCCGGCGCGTCGCGCGGCGGCGGGTCGGGCAGGGTGCCGCTGATCCGGGTGCCGGAGCCGCGCCGGGAGGCCAGCACCCCGTTGGCCCGCAGCAGCTCGTAGGCGCGGGTCACCACGGTGCGGGAGACGCCGAGCTGGTGGGCCAGTTCCCGGCTGGGCGGCACCGGGTCGCCGGGACGCAACCGACCGGTACGGACCGATGCGCTGATCTGCGCGCAGAGCTGCTGCTGCAACGGCACCGAGCTGTCCCGGTCCAGTACGACGAGAAGCTGCGACGACCCCACCCGTCCCCCGATCGACCCGCGCCCGAGTCTAGTGCGGCCCCGGGGCGACCGTCGGTGGTTCGCGCGGTGCTCAGAACGGGGTGGCGTCAACCAGCAGCGCGACGATCTCCCGGGCCACCTCGGCGGGGTTCGGCCGCCCGCAGTCGTCCCACTCGACCCGCCGGGCGCCGCTGGACAGCGAGTAGTGGAAGCCGTCCCGGCACGATCCCGGATAGAAGGCCGAGCCGAACGAGGGGTCACCGAGCAGCAGGTGCAGCCGGGTGAGCTGCGCCGCGCCCAGCCGGCCGGTCTGCTCGGCGGTGGTGCCCGGGCCGCGTACCCGCCAGCGGCCGTCGGAGTCCACCGTGATCTCCTGGGTCACGCCGGCCAGCCCGCCGGTGCGCCGCACGGAGACCGGATCCGCGACCGGTCGCGCCGGTGAGGTGGCGGGCGAGGCGGCCGGTGGCGGCGAGGCGGCCGGCGACCCGGGTGCCGCCGAACCGGGCACCGAGGGCCCGCCGGGTGCCGTGGACGGTGCCTCCGAGCTGACCGGGAACGTGCTCGGGACGGCGTCGGGCGAGGTCGGCTCGGGGGTGGACGTGCAGCCGGCCACCGGCAGCGCCAGGCCCAGGACGACGGCGACGAGCAGCGCGCGCAGACATCGAGCGGTGGCCATGCGGCTCACGATATCGGCCGGACGCTCTCCGCGCCGTACCCGCCGGGGCGGTGCGGCTCAGGAGACCGCGGCCTTCACCAGCTCGGTGACCTGCTTCTGCACCGCCGGGCTCCAGGCGCGCAGCGCGTACGCCACCGGCCAGAAGTCGCCGTCGTCGAGGGTGGCCGGGTCCTGGAAGCCCAGCGTCGAGTACCGGTAGTTGAACTTCCCGGAGTCCTGGAAGAAGACGACGATCTTGCCGGCGGCGTTCGCGTACGCGGGCATGCCGTACCAGGTCTTCGGCGACAAATCCGGGGCGGCGGCGGTGATCGTCGCGTGCACCCGCTCGGCGAGCGCCCGGTCGTCGGGGGCCATCTGCGCGATCCGGTCGAGGACCGCCTGGAGGTCGTCGGCCTTCTTGGCGCCCTTCCTGCCCTCGGCCCGCAGCTCGGCGGCGCGCTCCTTCATCGCGGCCCGCTCCTCGGGGCTGAAACCGTCGGACCCGGTCTGCGAATTCTGCTCGGACATGCTCGTGTTCCCCCTCGTTTGCCCGGCTCGGCGTGGTGCCGCCCGTCAGGGAAAAGGCTAGGTCCGCCGGTGGCGTGGGCGCTTCTCGATTCCTGATCGGCTCGGCGGCCGAGCCGGGCGCACGCCCGACGGCGGCGGCGACCGCGGCGGGTCAGCCGGGCAGGGCGGCCACGGTGCGGGCCAGCGCGTCGCGTAGCAGCCCGTCGTCCAGCGGTTCCTCGATGGCCAGCAGCGAGACGGTGACCAGGGTGTGGTCCACCCGCACGACGACCACCGCCTGGCGGGCCCGGAGCCGTACCCCGCCGACGGTGGCCAGGTCGTACTCCACCCGCCAGGCCTGGTCGCCGAGGCGGGGCGGGTCGGCGGCGTGCACCCGGTAGTCCAGCCGGAAGCCGTCGTCGCCGGTGTAGCGGAAGCGGGCACACGCCGCCCGGTTCCGTTCGGCCTCCATCAGCACCGACTCGGGCACCACCGAGGCGTAGGAGACGACGTCGACCGACAGCGTCGACGAGGCCACCCGGCCGCCGTTGGTGAAGGAGCGCTCGGCCGTCGCGCGCCGGGCGCGCGCCAGCGGCGTGAGGTGGGCGGCGGTGGCCAGCGGCCGGCAGGCGGGCGGGTCGAACCGGCCCTTGCTGGGAGACGACGGGGCCTTGCGCTTCCAGCCGGCGGGCAGGCCCCGCCCGGCCGCCCCGGCGGCGGCGGTGACCTCGGCGCGGGTCAGCGGGCGACCGGCCGGGCGCGCGGCGGCGGGGCTCGACGGGGACGGCGGGGCGGGATTCACCGGCGAGGGGGACGGGGTGGCGGCAATCGCCGTCGCGCCGCCGCCGTCGTACGCGCCGCGCAGCACCAGGCCACCGGTCCCGAGCAGCAGCACCAGGAGCGCGGCCGACCAGGCCCACCGGGCCGCCGGACGGTCCACCGCCAGGCGGGCCGGCAGCCGGCGCAGCGCCGCCCGCACCACGACCACCGCCGTACCGGCCAGCAGGGCGGCGAGCGCGCCCTTGACCGCGAGGGTACGCAGCAGCGTGAGCGCCCACGGCAGGTCGTCGGGGAGGTGGCAGCCCGCCGCGTGCAGCCGGAACGCCGGCACGCAGCCGCCGAGCGTCTGTCCGGCGAGCACGGCCACCGTGCCGAGCAGCGCCACGAGCGCGGCGGCGAACTGTCCCAGCACCAGCCCGAGGGGGCGGCCCCGGGCGGCCAGCACCCCACCGACCACCGCCTGCACCACCGCCACCGCCGCGATCTGGAGGTAGTAGAAGTACCCGTTGAAGGTGGCTGCCGCCACCCGTTCCGGTGCGGCCAGCCGCAGCGCCGCCCGGGTGGCGAGCACGGCGAGCGCGAAGACGGCCGCCCCGACCAGCGCCACCCGCAGCGCCGTCCGGACCCCCTCGCGCAGCCCCGGCTCGCCGGCGACCGGTCGCCGCCACAGCCCGGCGGCGAGCGGGTAGAGCCAGGCGAGCGCCACCACCGGTGCCGCCAGCAGCTGGCCCCGAAAGATCTCCAGCGGCGGGTAGGAGAGGGTCAGCAGGGCGAACCCGGGCCCGATCCAGATGTCGACGCCGGCGCGGGCCACGTCTGCGGCGTCGAGGCGGTAGAGGTGGCCCACCAGGTAGGGGACCCCGTGCACCGGATGCCAGATGCCGAGCCAGACGGCGAACGGCAGGGCGGTGACGGCGGCGCCCAGCGCCCAGGACCACCGGCCGGTCGCCCCCCGCGCGGACCAGGTCCGGGCGCCGGCCGCGCTCACCCCGGCCTGGGCCACCAGGCCGCCGGCCAGCACCGCCGCCGCCAGCAGCCCGGAACCGATCCCGTACCCGCTGGTGACCGTGCCACCGGCGAGCTCGCCGCCGCTCCACGGGCCGCCGAACACACCCCACCCGGCGCGGCCCACCGTCGCCCCGCCGTCGAGGAGGTCCCAGACGTCCCAGAGTGGGGTATTGAGCGTCACCAGGTCGCCGACCAGCCAGCCGAGGGCGAACGCCAGCGCCGCGACCACCACGACGCGGGTCCGGTCGGCCGGCGCACCGGCACCGAGGCGGGCCCGCCAGGCGACCGCGCCGAGGATCCCGGTGACGACGGGCGCGACGATCCAGGCGGCGGCGCGCGGTGCGGCCCACCCGTCGTGCGTGACGACGAGCCCGACGACCCTGGTCAACCCGCTGAAGGCGATCACGGTGGTGAGGCCGGCGACGAAGAGTTCGCCGACGCCGGGCCGGTGCCGGCGGACCGGGTCGTCGATCGCGGCGAGCCGGGCCGCGACGGTGGGGTGCACGCCGAGCCGGCGCAGCCGGCCCCGGGCCGCCGTCGGCGTGGCCGTCCGGGCGACCGCCGCGCGCAGGTCGACCCCGGCGCCGAACTCGGCGGCGCGGGCGTCGGCGTGGGTCTCCCGGGCGCGCAGCACGGCGTTGCGGGCGAGATAAGCCACGGCCACGAAGAGGGCGGCCCGCCCGCCCAGGTGCACCAGCCCCGGCAGGTAGCCGGGCCCGTGCCAGGGGGCCCGGCCGGGATCGCTCAGCAGCGTCGGGTGCAGCAGCAGGACCACCATCGGGACGAGGGCCACCACGACGAACGCCCGCCAGAGCGCCACCACCGCGTAGGCCAGGTCCACGTCGCGGTTGCGCAGGTGCGCGAGTTCGTGCAGCACGACCGCGCGGAACGTGCCGGGGTCGGTGACCGACAGCGGCACCAGCCCCGCGTTGATCCGTACCGCGTACCGGCCGGCCCGGCCGAACGCGAGGCCGCCCGGGCTGCCGGCGGTCGGGTCCAGCAGGAAGGTCGGCGGCCGGCCGAGGCCGGCGACGGCGGTGAGCCGGACCAGCTCGGCGTGCAGCCGGGGAAACCCGTCGGCGGTGATCTCGACCAGCCGGCCACGTCGGCGGATCCAGCCGGGCGTGGCGAGGTGGAGCACCACCGCGACGGCCAGCAGCACGGCCAGGCCGACGAGCACCCACGCGGCCGTGGGCCGTTCGACCGGCGCCACACAGCGGATCAGGTCCTGCCGGGCCCGGTCGAGGCCGGCGGCGTACCGGTCCAGGTCCGCGTCGGGCGCGGGCAGCGCGTGCCGGTACGCCTCCTCGCAGCGCGCATAGGTCGGCCCGACCACGGCGGCGTGCGCCGGCAGCGCGGTGTAGAGCGAGGCGAAGGCGTACGTGGCGGTGCCGAGCACCGCGGCGACGAGCGAGCCGAACCGCAGCGTCGTCCCGCTCACCGGTGGTTCGAGCGCCGGCCACTTCTCCCCCGCCGGCCCGGAGCCCGCCGCCGGCACGGTCAGCCGGCGCTGGTCAGGGCGCCGATCACGGCGTCGGCGATCAGGTCGGCCCGGTCGGGGTCGACGCCCGCCTGCCGGCACCGGGTCAGCACGACCTCCCGGATCCGGGCGTGGTCGGCGGCGGCCGGGGCCGGCTCCGCCGACTCGGGGGCCGGGGCGAGGGCCGCCGGCGGGTCGGCCGCGCGCCGACGGCGCAGCACGCCGCGCAGCCGGTCCCCCACCTCCAGCGCGCCGACCGCCTCCAGGCTCAACTGCCGGACCACCTCGACGCCGATGCCCAGCGCCAGCGGGGTCAGCAGGGCCACGGTCCCCTCCAGACCGAACCCGAGCATCCGGTCGCGACCGTCGGCGGACGCGGCGAGCCGCGCCGGGTCCCGCCGGTACGCCTCCCGGACGACGTCGAAGATCTCCCCCTCCTCGGGGGCCACCCGGTCCACCACCCGGCGTGCCAGTTCCGCGGCGGCGGCTTCCTCGCCCGGCGGCGGCTCCACGTCCCGACGACCCGTCACGACGTCGACCATACCGACCGTGTTCCACCGGTCGCTGTCGGGAATTGGATCACGTGGAGGTGCGCTCGTGGTCGTACCAGTCGAAGTGGACGGTACCGGCGGCGGCGTACATCCCGACCACCCGGCCGGTGAAGCCGCCGGCCACCTCCGTCGACAGGTAGCGGCCGTCGAACTCGGCCAGCACGTCGAGGGTGCCGTCGGCCGACTCGACACCGAACCGGAGCAGGTCGGGGCCCTTGCCCGGATACCAGTCGCCGGACGGTTCGCCGAGGGCCTCGACCCGCAGCCGCACCGGGCCGGCGGGCACCGGCCGGCTGGCCACCGTGGCCAGCACCGAGCCGATCCGCGCGACGACCCGTACCTCGCCGCCGCCCGCCTCGATCTCGTAGTGGTGCCGCTCGTCGAGACGGACCACCAGGCCGCCGCGACCGCCGGCCGGATCGACCAGGGTCCGGAACCGGCACGACCGGTGCTCCTGCCGGCGGCCGACGACGGTGACGTCGGGGGCGTCCGGGGACGCGCCGCGGGCCCGCAGGGTGAGCCAGCCCGGGCGTTCCGCCAGGGACCAGACGTCGTCGGGACGGGAGCGCACCGAGAGCCACCGGGGGTGCAGCCGGTCGTCGTCGAAATCGTCGCGCACCGGTCCCGGCGGCAGCGGGCGGGCGGTCCATCCCGGGGCGGCCATGACCGGCGCCACCTCACCCACCACCGGCCAACCGTCGACCCAGGTCACCGGGGCCAGGAAGGTCTCCCGACCGAGCACGTGCCAGCCGGGGGTGCCACCACCGGGGCGTACGCCGAGCAGCACCAGCCACCACGACCCGTCGGTCCCCTCGACCAGGTCGGCATGGCCGGTGTTCTGGATCGGCCGGTCGGTGCCCCGGTGGGTGAGGATCGGGTTGGCCGGGCACGGCTCGTACGGGCCGTCCGGGGCGCTCGCGCGGGCGATCGAGACGGCGTGCCCGCGTTCGGTGCCGCCCTCGGCGATCAGCAGGTACCAGTGGTCGCCGACCCGGTACAGGTGCGGCGCCTCCGGCGCCAGCGCCCCGGGCGCGCCGGACCACAACCGGCGGGGCGCACCGAGAGTACGCCCGGTGTCCGGGTCGATCGGCACCTGCTCGATGCCGGCGTAGGTGCACCAGCAGGTGCCCTCGTCGTCCCAGGCGAGGTCGGGGTCGATCCCGGTCACCCCGGGCAGCCGGACCGGATCCGACCAGGGGCCGGCCGGGTCGGTGGCGGTGCAGAGCAGGTTGCCGCCGCCGTCGGCGCAGACGGTGACGATCAGCCAGAAGCGCCCGTCGTGGTGGCGCAGCGTCGGGGCGTACACGCCACCGGAGGCGGCCGTGCCGGTGGGCAGGTGCAGTTGGCCCGGCCGCTCCAGCACGTTGCCGAGCTGCGCCCAGTGCACCAGGTCGCGACTGTGGAAAATCGGCACCCCGGGGAAGTACTCGAAGCTGGAGCAGGCCAGGTAGTAGTCGTCGCCGACCCGGCAGACGCTCGGGTCGGGGTGCATGCCGGGCAGCACCGGGTTGGCGAACGTGCCGCCGGTCCACCCGCGTACGTCGGTCGGTGCGGTGTCGTCGCGGCCCACGGTCATCGGTCGCCTCCTGCGGGTCGGCTGCGCCCGGGTGCGGGCGGACCGGCGGGGTGCCGCCCCGGCTCCGGGCCACCGGGCGCGCGCTCGGCGGCCTCGATTCGACCACGCCCGGCCGACGCCGGAAAGGGCTTACCCACCCATCGGACGCGCCTGTGCGGTGAGCGGTCGGGGCAGTGGGGTGGTCGAGGCGTCGGGCGCGGCGACGGTCAGGTGGGCGGAGAGGGCGCGGAGGAAGTCCGGCGCGTCGAAGATCTCACCGGCGGAGGCGACGCCGGTGGTCCTGGTCCGGCCGTCGAGAATCCGGTGCACCGCCTCGACGGCCAGCGGGGCGCTGATCGCGTAGATGTCCCGGCCGCTGGCGGTCCGTCGCCGCCACGTGTCGCCGGAGCGGACGACGACGTCGACGGTGAACGTCTGCGCCGACCGGCCGCTGCCGTCGACCGCGGTCGGCGCGGGCGTACCCGGGGCGGCCAGCTCCCGCGCCGCCTGGGTGGTCATGTACGTGTGCACCTCGGGGACGGCCAGGTGACTGGGCACGGTGACGACGTCGGCCATGGTGAACCCGCCGAGCACCGACCGGCGGCCCAGCGGGGCCGGGAAGTCCCAGTCCAGCGTGGGCAGCGCCGACTCGTCGACGTGGTAGTCGAGCCGGCCACCGGTGTAGCGGACCCGGCGGCCGTCGCGCCGGTCCCGGGAGACGGTGCCGGAGGCCAGCGTCCCGGCCGTCGGGTGCCAGCCGCTGAGTCCGTACGCGACGTGCACCTCGTCGGCCGCCGTCCAGTCCTCCATCGCGGTGGTGACCAGCAGGTCGCCGAGTCCGCCGAAGAAGGCCATCGCCGGGACGACCGGGATGCCCGCGCGCCGGGCCCGGTCGGTGTAGTGGGTGAACGTGTCGAGGTTGGCCTCGATCTCGGCCGCGACGTCGACGTACGCGATCCCGGCCCGCAGCGCCGCCTCGATCACCGGGGCGGCGGTCGCGGCGAACGGGCCGGCGCAGTTGACGACCGCGTCCGCGCCGACGAGGGCCGCGTCGAGCGAGGACGGGTCCCCGACCGACACCACCCGGTACCCGGTCCCGGGATGCGACCGCGCCAGCGCCGCCAGTCGCCCCGCGTCCCGCCCGAGCAGCAGCGGCACGAACCCGCGCTCCCGCAACTCGGCCACCACGAACCGCCCGGTGTGCCCGTACGCGCCGCACACCGCCACGACCTGACCTGCGTTCATCGTGCATCTCCTCGAAGATCGACTGAGAAGAGCCTCGCAGCGGTGGGCGGCCGGGGACAGCGTCCGCAACGACATCCCCCGTACAGTTTCGGACATGGCCACCGTCGCGCTCGCCGCCACCGCCGGGATGCTGCACTTCGAGCTCGCGATGGCCTGCGAGGTCTTCGTCCGCGACCCGTCCGGCCTGGCCGACCCGTGGTACGACGTGGTGGTCTGCGGCCCCGGCCCGGTCGGGATCGGGCCGTTCCGGCTGGTCCCCGGCGCCGGGCTGGACCGGCTGGCCGACGCCGACACGGTGATCGTGCCGGCGGTCGAAGACATCGACGCGGACCCGTCGCCCGAGCTGGTCGACGCCGTCCGCGCCGCCCACCGGGCCGGCGCCCGGCTCGTCTCGCTCTGCACCGGGGCGTTCGTGCTGGCCGCCGCCGGGGTGCTGGACGGGCTGCGGGCCACCACCCACTGGGCGCACACCGCGGCGCTGGCCGCCCGCCATCCCCGGGTGACGGTCGACCCGGACGTGCTCTACGTCGACAACGGCAGCGTGCTCACCTCGGCCGGCAAGGCCGCCGCGATCGACCTCTGCCTGCACCTGATCCGCCGCGACCACGGCTCGACGGTCGCCAACGCGGTGGCCCGCCGGCTGGTCGTGCCGCCGCACCGGGCCGGCGGACAGGCCCAGTTCGTCACCACGCCGGTGCCGGCCCGCACCGATCATCCGCTGGCCGACCTGCTGCCGTGGGCGATGGCCCGGCTGGACCGGCCGTTGACCGTGACCGCGCTGGCCCGCCGGGCGAACCTGAGCACCCGGCAGCTGACCCGCCACTTCACCGCGGTGACCGGGACGACGCCGTTGCAGTGGCTGTCGACGCAGCGCATCCGCCGCGCCCAGGAGCTGCTGGAGAACAGCGGCGACAGCATCGACGTGATCGCCGGGGCGGCCGGCATGGGCAGCGCCGCGACACTGCGCCGGCACTTCCACCGGACGGTGGGGGTGACGCCGGACGCCTACCGGCGGACGTTCCGCAGCGCCTGACCGCCGGACGCCGACGAGCCCCGGCCGATCCATGATCGGCCGGGGCTCGTCGCCGGGATCGTCAGGCCAGGTCGAACCGGTCGAGTTCCATGACCTTGGTCCAGGCCGCGACGAAGTCGTGGACGAACTTGTCGCGCGCGTCCGCGCTGGCGTAGACCTCGGCGAGGGCGCGCAGCTGGGAGTTGGAGCCGAAGACGAGGTCGACCGCGGTGGCGGTCCACTTCACCTCGTCGGTGGCCACGTCGCGGATCTCGTACACGTGCTCGTCGGACTGCGACGCCTTCCACCGGGTGCCCGGGGAGAGCAGGTTGACGAAGAAGTCCTGGGTGAGCACGCCGGGCCGGTCGGTGAGCACGCCGTGCGCGCTGCCGCCGACGTTGTTGCCCAGCGCCCGCAGGCCGCCGACCAGCACCGTCATCTCGGGCGCGGTCAGGTTCAGCATGTACGCGCGGTCGACGAGCAGCACCTCCGGCTGGGTCTTCTCGCCCGGCCGCAGGTAGTTGCGGAACCCGTCGGCGCGCGGCTCCATCACCCGGAACGACTCGACGTCGGTCTGCTCCTGGGTCGCGTCGGTGCGACCGGGGTGGAACGGCACGGTCACCTCGACACCGGCGTCGCGCGCCGCCTTCTCGACCGCGGCCGAGCCGGCCAGCACGATCAGGTCGGCGAGCGAGATCTGCGCGCCGCCACCGGCGTTGAACTCGCGCTGGATCTCCTCCAGCTTCGCCAGCACCGTGGCGAGCTGCTCGGGCTGGTTGACCTCCCAGCTGCGCTGCGGCTCCAGCCGGATCCGGGCGCCGTTGGCACCGCCACGCTTGTCGGTGGAGCGGTAGCTGGCGGCGGACGCCCAGGCGGTGGCGACCAGCTGGGCGGTGGTCAGGCCGGAGTCGAGCACCTTGGCCTTGAGGGCGGCGACGTCGGCGTCGGAGACCAGCTCGTGGTCGACGGCCGGCAGCGGGTCCTGCCACAGCTGCGCCTCGGGCACCCACGGGCCGAGGAAGCGGCTGACCGGGCCCATGTCGCGGTGCAGCAGCTTGTACCAGGCCTTGGCGAAGGCCAGCGCGAACTCGTCCGGGTGCTCCAGGAAGCGGCGGGAGATCTTCTCGTACGCCGGGTCGACCCGCAGCGACAGGTCGGTGGTGAGCATGGTCGGCTTGTGCTTCTTGGCCGGGTCGTGCGCGTCCGGGATGATCGCCTCGGCGTCCTTGGCGACCCACTGCTTCGCCCCGCCGGGGCTGGTGGTCAGCTCCCACTCGTAGCCGAAGAGGATCTCGAAGTAGCGGTTGCTCCACTCGGTGGGCCGGTCGGTCCAGGTGACCTCGAGGCCGCTGGTGATGGTGTCGCCGCCCTTGCCGCTGCCGTACGTGCTCAGCCAGCCCAGGCCCTGGTTCTCCAGCGGCGCGCCCTCGGGCTCGGGGCCGACGTGGTCGTCGGCGACACCGGCGCCGTGGGTCTTGCCGAAGGTGTGCCCGCCGGCGATCAGCGCGACGGTCTCCTCGTCGTTCATCGCCATCCGGCGGAACGTCTCGCGGATGAAGTGCGCCGCGGCGGCCGGGTCGGCGTTGCCGCGCGGACCCTCCGGGTTGACGTAGATGAGCCCCATCTCGGTGGCGCCGACGCCGGGGGTCATCTCCTTCTCGGAGGCGTAGCGCTCGTCGCCGAGCCAGGTGTCCTCGGGGCCCCAGAAGATCTCCTCGGGCTCCCAGACGTCCTCGCGGCCGAAGCCGAAGCCGAAGGTCTTGAAGCCCATCGACTCCAGCGCGACGTTGCCGGCGAGCACGAGCAGGTCGGCCCAGGAGATCTGCTGGCCGTACTTCTGCTTGACCGGCCAGAGCAGCCGGCGGGCCTTGTCCAGGTTGGCGTTGTCGGGCCAGCTGTTGAGCGGGGCGAACCGCTGGCCGCCGTCCCCGGCGCCACCGCGGCCGTCCTCGATCCGGTACGTGCCGGCGGCGTGCCAGCTCATCCGGATCATCAGGCCGCCGTAGTGGCCGAAGTCGGCCGGCCACCAGTCCTGCGATGTGGTGAGGACCTCGACGATGTCCCGCTTGAGCGCCTCGACGTCGAGCTTGGCGAACTCCGCCGCGTAGCTGAAGTCCGGCCCGAGCGGGTTGCCCTTGGCCGAGTGGGCGTGCAGCACGGACAGGTCGAGCTGGTTGGGCCACCAGTCCCGGTTGGTCCGCGGGCGACCACCGGTCTTCGGGGTCGGCGAGTCGATCGCCGGGTTCTCGCTCTCGCTGCCGTGCGCGGTGGCGGAGTCGTGCGCGACCGGGCAGCCGGCCGCCTCCTTGGCGTCCACGCCCTGCGCGCTGGAGGGAGCGTTGTCCTGCATGTCGCTCATCTGGTTCCTTCCGGACTGGCGGTTCTCTGGGCGGTACGGTCGGTCGCGCACTCGGGGCAGGTGCCCCAGTAGACGACCTCCGCCTCGTCGACCACGAAGCCGTGGTCGTCGGCGGCGGTGAGACAGGGGGCGTCGCCGACGGCGCAGTCGACGTCGGCGATCGCGCCGCAGGAGCGGCAGACGACGTGGTGGTGGTTGTCCCCCACCCGCGTCTCGTAGCGGGCGGTCGCCCGGGCCGGCTGGATGCGGCGGATCAGGCCGGCGTCGGTCAGCGCGCGCAGCACGTCGTAGACCGTCTGGTGGGAGACGGTGGGGCACTCGGCCCGGACCAGGGCGATCACCGTGTCGGTGTCGACGTGCGGGTGGTCGCGCAGCGCGGCGAGCACCGCCAACCGGGGCCTCGTCACGCGCAACGAGACCGCCCGGAGCTGCGTCTCGAGGTCGGACGTCATGTCCCGAACATAGCCCACTTTTTTGGAACCAATCAAGTTTTCCCGCACGACACGCGGAACTCCCCCGCACCCGGGTGCGATCCTGCGCCTGCCGCCCGGTCCCGGGGTCCTTGTCCGGAATGACAGGGCGGCCGGCGCAGGGTCGGCGGGACGGGACGGCCGCGCCCGGGGCGACGTCTCGTCACCCCGGGCGCGGTGGTGGTGCTCCCCGGCGGGTCGGGCCGGCCGGGTGGAGCGGCGGGTCAGGCCGGCGAGCAGGCCGCCCCGTTGAGCGTGAACCCGGCCGCCGCGGCGCTGTTGCCGGTGTGGTCGGCCTGGAAGCCGACGGTCTGCGAGCCGCCCGGCGGGATGCTCGCGTTGTAGCCGACGTCGCGGGCGGTGACCAGGCCCGTGCCCGGGCTGTAGGTGGCGTTCCAGCCGTTGGTGATGCGCTGCCCGGCCGGCAGGGTGAACGTCATCGACCAGCCGTTGACGGCGGTCGCGCCGGTGTTGGTGACGGTGATGTTCTCGGTCAGCCCGGTGTCCCAGGCGCTCACCGCGACGCTCACCCGACAGCCGCCCGCACCCCCGGTGGGCGGCGGCGCGGTGGGCGACGGGCTCGCCGGCGGCGTCGGGCTCGTGGTCGGCGACGGGCTCGTGGTCGGCGTCGGGGTCGTCGTGGGCGAGGGGGTCGTCGGCGCGGCGTCGAGACCCAGGAAGGAGATCGCGTACGCGAGCATGCCCGACTGCGGCAGGGTGTGCCCGGTGCCGGAGACGCTCACTCCCTCCACGGTGGCCCGGGTGCCGGTGGCGCCGTAGCGGGTGCGGGTCCAGCTCGACTGCGGGTGATCGGTGAACCCGGGCGTCTGGCCCAGGCCGTGCAGGTTGGTCCACTGCTTGATCTCCTCGCCGAAGTTCGGGTAGGCGAGGGTGGTGTCGGTGGTGCCGTGCCAGAGCTGCATCCGGGGGTAGCCGCCGGTCCAGCCCGGGTACATCGCGCGGGCGGTGTCCCCCCACTGCTGGGCGGTGCGGATGATGTTGCCGCTGGAGCACTGGCCGTTCCAGAGCGACCCGTCGGAGGTGGCGAAACAGCCGGCCGGCACCCCGGAGAAGGCCGACGCGGCGGCGAAGACGTCCGGGTACTCGGCGGCCAGCACGTTGGTCATCATCGCGCCGGAGGAGAACCCGCTGACCACGATCCGGGCCGGGTCCACGTTGTACTTCTGCCGGGCCCAGCCGACCATCGACATGATGCCGGTGGAGTCGCTGCCGCCGTTGCGGCGCAGCGCGGCCGGCGAGGAGACGTCGAAGCAGTGCCCGCTGCGGGTGGCCTCGGGCAGCACGATGAGGTAGCCGTACCGGTCGGCGGCGGTGACGTAGTCGTGGCCGTTGCCGCTGAAGATCCCGCTCGCCGAGCCGCTGCAGTAGTGCACCAGGAGCAGCAGCGCCGGCTTCGGCGCGAGGGTGGTCGGCGCGTAGACGTACATGTTGAGGTTGGTGGGGTTGGTGCCGAAGTTGGTCACCTGGGTGAGGGTGGCGGCGGACGCCGGCTGCGCCGCCAGCAGCGCCGCGGCGGCGGCCAGCGGGAGCAGGGCGGCGGCGAGGGCCGCGCGGAGCAGTTTTCGCATCGGGGCTCGCTCTGGTCTCGACGGGGCGGGACGGTGGGGCCGGGCGGTCACTGGAGCGTCCAGCGCTGGTTGGCGGCGGCGGTGCAGGTCCAGAGGATGACCGTGGTGCCGTTGGCCGTGGCGGCGCCGTTGACGTCGAGGCAGAGGCCGGTCTGCGCGGACCGGATGGTGCCGTCGGCGCTGCGGCTCCAGCGTTGGTTTCCGCCACCGGTGCAGTCCCAGAGCTGGGCCTTGGTACCGGCGGTGGCGTTGGCCGGCGCGTCGAGGCACTTGCCGAGGACCTGAAGGGTGTCCCCGTTGGCCGTCCAGCGCTGGTTGGCGCCGCCGTTGCAGTCCCAGATCACCGGCTGGGTGCCGTTGGCGGTGTTGCTGTTCGGGTCGTCCAGGCAGCGGCCGGAGGCGGCGCTGACCAGCGTCCCGGTGGTGGTCGGGGGCGGGGTGGTGGTGCCGCCGCCGCTGACCCGGTAGACCACCGTGCCGTGGCCCGGGACGCTGGCGGAGATGGTCCCGCCGGTGCTGCTGGTGGCGTTGCTCCACGCGTCGAGCAGGGTGAAGCTGGTGCCGCTCTTGCCGATCGCGGCCGCGGTGGTGGAGATCGTGGTGGTGGTGCCACCCTGGTTGAACAGGGCCACCGCGACGTCACCGTTGGCCAGCCGCTTGGCCAGCACCCGACGGGTGCCGTCGAAGGAGACCTGGGTGGCCTGCAGGCCGAGGGTGTCCTGGTTGATCGCGACGAGGTTGCGGTTGGTCAGGATGCCCTGGGTGGTGGCCGACTGGGACCGCACGTCGTTACCGGCGATCAGCGGGGAGGCGAGCACCGCCCACATCGCGAAGTGGCTGCGGGTCTCGGTGTCGGTCAGGCCGCCCCGGCCGACCTCCATCATGTCCGGGTCGTTGAACGCGCCGGGGCGGGCGTACCCGGCCAGCGGCACGGTGACGTTGATGATGTTCTGGACGCCCATCGGGTAGCCGTTGGTCTGGCCGGTGTCCCAGGCGTTGGTGATGTCCTCGGTGGTCCGCCACATGTTGGCCACGTCGCCCCAGTTGCGCTGCGGCCCGGTCTTGGCGTGGATGCTGTTCGGGTTGATGCTGTAGACGATCGGCCGGCCGGTGGCGGCGAGCGCGTCACGCATCTTGGCGAAGGTGGCCACCTGCTGGTCGATGGTGCCGCCGGGCGAGCACCAGTCGTACTTGAGGTAGTCCACGCCCCAGGCGGCGAACTGCCGGGCGTCCTGCGCCTCGTGCCCCTGGCTGCCGGTGGCGCCCGGGTACGAGTTGAAGTACTGCGCGCAGGTCCTGTCCACCGGGACCTGGTAGAGGCCGAACTTCAGCCCCTTGCCGTGCAGGTAGTCGCCGAGCGCCTTCATGCCACTGGGGAACCGGCCCGGGTCACCCTGCAGGTTGCCGGCGGAGTCGCGGTTGGGGTTGAACCAGCAGTCGTCGACCACCACGTACTGGTAGCCGGCGTCGCGCATGCCACTGGCGACGATGGCGTCGGCGGTCTGCCGGATGAGCGACTCGTTGATGTTGCAGCCGAACGAGTTCCAACTGTTCCAGCCCATCGGCGGCGTCCGGGCGACCCCGTTGTCGAGGGCGAGCGAGGCCGCCGGGCGCAGCCCGACCGCGGCGCCGGTCAGCAGCAGCGCGGCGGCGAGGGCGGTGCCCCAGCGCGAGGCGAGACGTCTCATGGGTGCTCCTTCCCGCGACGCAGCTGCGCCGCGGCGGTGGGGTCCGCCGACGGGCCGCGAGGCCCCCGGCGGCACGGCAGGTGGTGGGGACGACGGACCGGCCGGGGCGCCCAAGGCCCGGTCGACCCTCCGGCGTGGTGGGTGATCGAGCCCGACACTGTTAGCGATCACAACCCGAGGAAAGCCCGTTCCGTGCGGGTTCCACAGCCATTGCGAGAACGTTAACATCGACGCGCATAACGCTTCCAGTCTTCGGCGCCGGCCGGGCGGCGCCGCGGACGGAACGCGAGCCACCCGCGGACCGGCCCGGGTCAGCCGCCCCGGGAAGGTCACCCATGCGCACCCGGATCCTGACGACCCTGGGCTCGGCGGTGTTGCCGGAGCGGGTGTCCTGTTATCGATAACATGCTATCTTCGGCGCGCAGGAGCCGAGGTCGTCCTCCCCCCACGGGTCGCCGCCGTTCGAAGGGCACCGGTCCAGACCGGTCGACGTGCGACGACGGGTCGGGACACCGTCGGTCGAGGGCCATCCGGACCCGCGACATCAGCCACCGCGAGCTGCTCCGCAGCCCTGGCAACCTGCGCAACCTCCACCCGGGGCACGAGCCTCACCGGCGGGCGGCGACCACACCGGCCCGCCCCCGGTCCGCTCACCCCGACCGGCTCCGTCCGCTCGACGGAGTCGTCCGCGCCCGGCCGGCGTCCCCCGCGCCGTCGGGCACCACCACCGGAAAGGCAGATCATGGAACACCTACCGGAGCACCGCGTACCGCGGACCCGCTCCCGACTGCGGGTGCTGGCGCCGGTCGCCGCGACCGCCGTCGCCGTCGCGGCCGTCGTCGCGGCCGCCACCACGGCCAGCGCCGGCACCACCCTCGGCGCGGCCGCCGCCGAGAAGGGCCGCTACTTCGGCGCGGCCGTGCCCGCGTTCAAGCTCTCCGACACCGCGTTCACCGGCATCCTCGACCGCGAGTTCAACGCGGTCACGCCCGAGAACGAGATGAAGTGGGACGCCACCGAGCCCACCCAGGGCCAGTTCCGCTACACCAGCGGCGACCAGATCGTCAGCCACGCCCAGGCGCACAACATGCGGGTACGCGGGCACACGCTGCTCTGGCACAGCCAGGAGCCCGGCTGGGCGCAGAACCTGTCCGGCAGCGCGCTGCGCTCGGCGATGATGAACCACGTCACCCAGGTCGCCACCCACTTCAAGGGCAAGATCTACGCCTGGGACGTGGTCAACGAGGCGTTCGCCGACGGGAGCAGCGGCGGTCGCCGCGACTCCAACCTCCAGCGCACCGGCAACGACTGGATCGAGGTCGCCTTCCGCACCGCCCGGGCGGCCGACCCGGGCGCGAAGCTCTGCTACAACGACTACAACACCGACGGCGTCAACGCGAAGTCGACCGGGGTCTACAACATGGTCCGCGACTTCAAGTCCCGGGGCGTCCCGATCGACTGCGTCGGCTTCCAGTCCCACCTGGGCACCGGGATGCCGAGCGACTACCAGGCCAACCTGCAACGCTTCGCCGACCTGGGCGTGGACGTGCAGATCACCGAGCTGGACATCGCCCAGGGCTCGAACCAGGCCACCATGTACGGCAACGTCACCAAGGCCTGCCTGGCGGTGTCCCGCTGCACCGGCATCACCACCTGGGGCGTCCGCGACAGCGACTCCTGGCGCAGCGGCGACAACCCGCTGCTCTTCGACAGCAGCGGCAACAAGAAGCCCGCGTACACGGCCGTGCTGAACGCGCTCAACGCCGGCGGCACGAGCACGCCGCCGCCCACCACCACCACCCCGCCGCCGCCGTCCAGCCCGCCGCCGTCGAGCCCGCCGCCCGCGGGCAGCGGCTGCACCGCCACCCTGTCGGTGCAGTCGTGGACCGGCGGCTTCGTCACCAACGTGCACGTCACCGCCGGCTCCTCGGCGATCAACGGCTGGACGGTGCGGATCGTCCTACCGTCCGGCACGGCCGTCACCGGCACCTGGAGCGCGCAGGCCAGCGGCACCAGCGGCACGGTGAACTTCCGCAACGTCGACTACAACGCCCAGCTCGCGGCCGGCGCCAGCACCGACTTCGGCTTCCAGGGCACCGGGGTCGGCCCGTCCGGCACCCCCACCTGCACCGTCGGCTGACCGGTGCGGAACCGGCCCGGTCCCGTATCCCCTCCTCGGGGGCGTGGGGCCGGGCCGGTCCGTGTCGGCCGTCGGGCCGGGCGCACCTGGTACGCCCGGCCCGACGTCGTCACGGGGTGGTCAGGTCGAACCGGCGGGCGGTGACCGCCCCGCCGAGCGCCTGGGTGGCGTAGTTGAAGACGGCGAAGCGGTAGCCCATGAAGAACTGCCAGGCGTTGTTCAACGTCAGTGCGTTGCCCAGCGGCACGAAGGTCACCCCGTCGGTGCTGTACGAGAAGGACGCCTGCCGCCCGCTGCCCGGTCGGATGTCGGCCTTGGCCCGCAGCCAGATCCGGCCGCCGCTGACCGGCGCGCTCGCGATCTCGGTGCCGGTGCCGGTGGTCCGCCACGAGCTGTCCATGGTCAGCCCGTTGGTCATCACCACCCGGGTGGCCCCGTTGTCGCGCCGGACGCCGATCCACGCCGACGAGTCGCGCAGCATGGCCAGGCCGGTGCGGTCCCCGTCGCGCATGGTCGAGTAGTCCAGCTCGACGGTGGCCGTCGAGGTGGGTCCCTGGATCCGCCGGGTCACCGTGTTGCGGGCGCTGTAGAGGTCGTTGGTGACGGTGGCGGTCTGCAACCGCAGCCCGCTGCCGGTGGACCACTTGGTGTCGTCCGGGTTGTGGTTCCACTCCCACTGCGGGCCGAGCGTGCTGGCGGTGAAGGTGTCCGCGCCGGTCATCGGCGCGACCGGCCGGGGCGGCAGCGGTGACGGGTAGCTGGTGCCCCAGGCCCCGTTGACGGTCTGCACCTGCGGCCAGCCGTCGGCGGTCCAGGTGATCGGCGCCAGCGCGGGCACCCGGCCGCCGGGGTACGCGTCGACGAACGCCATGTAGTACCACTGGCCGTTCTGGGTCTGCACGAGGCCGCCCTGGTGCGGCACCCCGCCACCGGAGATCGGGCCGGTCATGTTCAGCAGCACCTGCCGCGACTCGTACGGGCCCCAGGGGCTGGTCGAGCGGAGGATGTACTGACCGTTGGCCGGCTTGGTGACGAAGATGTAGTAGTAGCCGTTGCGCTTGTAGAACCGCGAGCCTTCGAGGGTGCCGATGCTCGACGGGGTGGTGAACACCTGCTGGGTGCGCACCTGGCTGAGCCCGTCGGCCGACAGCTGCGCCACGTTGATGGTGCTGTTGCCGTACGCGACGTACATCGTGTCGTTGTCGTCGACCAGCAGCCCGGCGTCGTAGTAGCAGTTGTTGATCTCGGAGCGCTTCTGCCAGGTCCCGCTGACCGAGGTGGAGGTGTAGACGTAGGACTTGGTGAAGTCGATGCAGCCGATCCAGTAGAACGTGCTGTTGCTGGCCCGGTAGTTGAGCGCCGAGGCCCAGATGCCGTTGACGTACGCCCGCCCGGCCCCGCTCAGGTCGTACTTGGCGCCGAAGTCCAGCCGGGGCACCGAGTGCCCGGCGAACTCCCAGTTGACCAGGTCGTACGAGCGCAGCACCGGTGCGCCCGGTGAGTAGTGCATGGTCGACGAGGAGAGGTAGTAGGTGTCCCCGACCCGGATGATGTCCACGTCGGCGAAGTCCTGCCAGAGCACCGGGTTGGTGTACGTGCCGCTCGGGGTGCCGGTGTCGCCGAGGCGGACCAGCTGCCACTGCTGGTTGGTGCCGCCCCAGTCGGAGTACTGCACCACGTTCGCGCCGTCGGCGGTCGAGGCGTTCTGCACCTCGACCGCCTTGCCGGAGTGCCGGGCGAGCAGCCGGACGTACCCGCCGGTCGAGTCGGCGAGCTGGAACTGCTGGTTGGTCGCGTTGGCGTCGGACCACTGGATCAGGCCCGCGCCGTCGGCCGTGGACGCGCCGGAGACGTCCAGCACCTTGCCGGAGTTGCGCGAGCGCAGCCGGTAGAACCCGCCACCGGAGTCGACGAACTGCCACTGCTGGTTGGCGCCGTCGCCGCGGGTCCACTGGGTGACCCGCGCCCCGTCGGTGGTGGCCTTGTTGTAGACGTCCAGCGCCTTGCCGCTGTTGCGGTTCACCAGCACGTACCAGGCGGTGGTGTCCACCGTCGCGGCCTGCGCCGGGGCCGGCAGTACCGCGACGATCCCGGCGCCGAGCAGCGTCGCCACCGCGGCGGCGACGATCCGGGACAGCCGGCCGCGCCTGCGCACGCCCGGTGCCACCTGTCCGATGACTGTCATGTTCCTCCTTCGCGGCGGGCGGCGGGGAATGCCGGCACCGCATCTGTGTTAGCGCTAACAATCGCTGATCCATCGACTGTGAGCGATAACAGGGAGGACGTCAAGACGTAACATCCGGCGGAGGCCGGCGGCGGACCCGGTGCGGCGGACGCACCCGAAGGGTGGGCGGGCGCGTCCGCCACGTCAGGTGCCGGGGCTCAGAACCCCTTGGCCAGGCGGTAGTAGGCCTGGCTCCAGCGGATCTCGTCGGCGAACCGGCGCGGATCCGTGTCGGCGTCGATGACGACCAGCTCGGTCCGGCTCATCTCGGCCAGGTCGTGCAGCTCCTCCACCCCCACCGCCTGGGACAGCACGGTGTGGTGCGGGGCGCCCGCGGTGATCCACGCCTCGGCGGAGCCGGCCAGGTGCGGACGGGGACGCCAGACCGCCCGGGCCACCGGCAGCCGGCGCAGCAGGTGCGGCGGCGGCACCACGTCGACCTCGTTGGCCACCAGCCGGAACCGCTCCCCCATGTCGGCCAGGCCGAGCACCACGGCCGGCCCGGCGGCCGCGTCGAAGACGAGCCGGACCGGGTCCTCCCGGCCGCCGATGCTCAGCGGGTGGATCTCGACGGACGGGACGTCCGCGGCGATGCTCGGGCAGACCTCCAGCATGTGCGCGCCGAGCACCAGCTCCCGGCCCGGAGTGAGGTCGTAGGTGTAGTCCTCCATGAAGGACGTCCCGCCGTCCACCCCGACCGCCATCGCCTTGAGCGTGTGCACCAGCACGGAGGTCTTCCAGTCGCCCTCGCCGCCGAAGCCGTAGCCGTCGGCCATCAGCCGCTGCACGGCGATGCCGGGCAGCTGGCGCAGCCCGCCCAGGTCCTCGAAGTTGGTGGTGAAGGCCCGGAAGCCACCGGCCTCCAGGAAGGTCCGCAGGCCCAGCTCCAGCCGGGCGGCGTAGCGCAGCGACTCGTGCCGGTCACCCCCGGCGCGCAGCGCGGGCACCAGGCGGTAGCTGTCGTCGTACTCCTTGACCAGGTCGTCGACCTGCGCGTCGGCGACCTGGCCGACCACCTCGACGAGGTCGTTGACGCCGTAGGTGTTGACCGAGACGCCGAAGCGCAGCTCCGCCTCCACCTTGTCGCCCTCGGTCACCGCCACGTCGCGCATGTTGTCGCCGAAGCGGGCCAGCCGCAGCGAGCGCATCGCCGACCAGCCCAGCGCCGCCCGGGCCCAGGCGGCGACGCGGGACACCACCCGGGGGTCGGTGACGTGCCCGGCGACGGTCTTGCGGGCCACCCCGAGCCGGGTCTGGATGAACCCGAACTCCCGGTCGCCGTGGGCGGCCTGGTTGAGGTTCATGAAGTCCATGTCGATGTCGTCCCAGGGCAGCTGGACGTTGGCCTGGGTGTGCAGGTGCAGCAGCGGCGTGCGCAGCGCGTCCAGGCCGGAGATCCACATCTTGGCCGGCGAGAAGGTGTGCATCCACGCGATCACCCCGATCGCCCCCTGCCCGGCCGCGTCCCGGCAGACCCGCAGGATGTCGGCGCTGGTGGTCAGCACCGGCTTCCAGACGATCCGGGCGGGGACGTGCGGCGAGTCGTCGAGCACCGCGGCGATCTGCCGGGACTGCTCGGCCACCTGGCGAAGGGTGTCCTCGCCGTACATCGCCTGGCTGCCGGTGAGGAACCAGATCTCCGGCTCGGGGTGCGTTGCCATGGGATTGCCTTCCACGAGATGGTCGGTCACTTGTAGCGGATTCCGATCAGACGTTGGAGCAGGATGAACGCGAAGAGCAGGCCACCGATCACGATCTTGGTCCACCAGGAGTTGAGGCTCCCGTCGAAGGTGATCAGCGTCTGGATCACCCCCAGGACGAGCACCCCCAGCACGGTGCCGAAGACGTAGCCGGTGCCCCCGGTGAGCACGGTGCCGCCGATGACCACCGCCGCGATCACGTCGAGTTCCATGCCGACGGCGATCAGCGGCGCGCCGGAGAGGGTGTAGAAGGAGAGCAGGATGCCGCCGATCGCCGCGCAGAGGCCACTGATGGTGTAGACCGCGATCCGGGTCCGGCCGACCGGGAGTCCCATCAGCAGCGCCGACTGGGCGTTGCCGCCGATCGCGTACACGTTGCGGCCGAGCCGGGTCCAGGCCAGCACGTACGCGGCCACGACCACCACCACGAAGGCGATCAGCACGCTGATCGAGACGAAGTTGCCGCTCGGGTCGCCGATGCGTTGCTGCGACATCCGGGTCCAGAACCCGTCGGTGATCGGGATGGACGAGCCGCTGATGAAGGTGCACATGCCGCGGGCGAAGAACATCCCGGCCAGGGTGACGATGAACGGCTGGATGTCGAAGAAATGGATCACGCAGCCCATCAGGAAGCCGAGCGTCGGGCCGATGAGCAGCGCGACGAGCAGCACCAGCGCGGCCGGCAGCCCCTTCTCCAGCAGGAACGCCGACACCATCGCGGTCATCGCGACGACCGAGCCGACCGACAGGTCGATCCCGCCGGTCAGGATCACGAAGGTCATGCCGACCGCGACGACCAGCAGGAAGCCGTTGTCGATGAAGACGTTGAAGATGACCTGGACGTTCGAGAAGGCCCGGTACTGCGAGACGCCGACGCCGTAGAGCACCAGCAGCAGCACGAGCGTGGCCAGCACCGGGACGTGCCGCCGGGGCAGCCGGGCCCAGGTACGGGCGGCGGTCAGGGCCAGGGTGGTCATGCGGGCACCTGCTCCTTCGGCTGGTCCGTGGTGGTGACGGCGGGGACCGCCGGGGCCCGGCGCCGGGCGAACCGGGCCCGGAAGCCGGGGGCCTGGATGAGGCAGACCGCGATCACCACGACCGCCTTGAACAGCAGCGACGTCTGCGGCGAGATGTTCATGGCGTACACCGTGGTGGTGAGGGTCTGGATGAGCAGTGCGCCGAGGACGGTGCCGCCGAGGGAGAACCGGCCACCGGCGAGCGAGGTGCCGCCGATGACCACCGCGAGGATCGCGTCCAGCTCCACCCAGAGCCCGGCGGCGTTGCCGTCGGCGCTGGACACGTTGGCGGTCATCATGAAGCCGGCGACGGCGGCGCAGGCCGCGCTGATCACGTAGACGAGGAAGGTGATCCGCGCGGAGCGGATGCCGGCCAGGCGGCTGGCCCGGGCGTTGCCGCCGACCGACTCCACGATCAGGCCGAGCGCGGTCCGGCGGGTCACCGCGGCGATCAGCAGGGCCGCGGCCAGCGCGATGAAGATGGCCAGCGGCAGGGTGAGCAGGTGGCCGACCCCGATCGCCTTGTACGGGTCGGAGTTGACGGTGAGGATCTGCCCCTCGGTGATCAGCTGGGCCAGCCCCCGACCGGCGACCATCAGGATCAGCGTGGCGATGATCGGCTGAATGCCGATCACGGCGACCAGCACGCCGTTCCAGGCACCCAGCACCAGGGACACGCCGAACGCCAGGGCGAGCGCGGTCAGCACGCCGCCGAGGCTGTTCTGGTCGGGCCGGCGGCTGATGTACAGGCAGGCGATCGCGCCGCTGATCGCGCAGAGCGAACCGACCGACAGGTCGATGCCGCCGGTGGCGATCACCAGGGTCATGCCGAGCGCGACGAGGATCAGCGGCGCGCTCAGCCGGACGATGTCGACGACGCTGCCGTACAGGTGGCCGTCGCGCAGCTGCACCGACAGGAAGCCGGGCCGGTAGACGGTGTTGGCGGCCAGCAGGACGACGAGGACGACGACCGGCCAGAAGAGCCGGTGGGTGGTCAGCGCCCGCGCACCGCTGCGGTCGGCGTTCATGACGGCACTCCCTCGGGTGTGGCGCCGGCGGCGATGACCTGCATGATCCGGTCGGCGTCGACGCTGGAGTCGTTGGTCAGTCGGGTGACCATCTCGCGGTCCCGCATGACCGCGATCTTGTGGCTGAGGCGCAGCACCTCCTCCAGCTCGGCGGAGATGAACAGCACCGCCATCCCGCCGTCGGAGAGCTGCGCCACCAGCCGTTGGATCTCGGTCTTCGCCCCGATGTCGATGCCCCGGGTCGGTTCGTCGAGGATCAGCAGCCGAGGTTCGGTGATCAGCCAGCGGGCGAGCAGCACCTTCTGCTGGTTGCCGCCGGAGAGGTTCGCCACCGGCAGGTCGGGGTCGGCGGGGCGGATGCTCAGCGCCTTGACGTACCTCTCGACCAGCTCGTCCTGGCGGCGGCGCGGAATCGGGCGCAGCCAGCCGCGGGCGGCCTGCAGGGCGAGGATCATGTTCTCCCGGACGGACAGCTCCGGGATGATGCCCTCGGCCCGCCGGTTCTCCGAGCAGAAGCCGATGCCCCGGTCGATGGCGGCCACCGGGGTGCGCAGGGCGGTGGCGGCGCCGCCCACCCGGACGTCGCCGTGGTCGGCCCGGTCCGCGCCGAAGAGCAGCCGGGCCACCTCGGTCCGGCCCGAGCCGAGCAGGCCGGCCAGGCCGACCACCTCGCCCTCGCGGATGGTCAGGCTGAACGGCGCCACCGCCGCCCGCCGGCCGAGGTCACGGGCCTCCAGCAGCGGCGTGCCGGCCGTGGCGGCGACGTCGGCGCGGGGCTGTTCGTCGAGGCGCTCCAGTACCCGCAGCTCCTTGCCGATCATCTTCTCGACCAGGCTGAGCTGGGGCAGCTCGCGGGTGGCGTACTCGCCGACGAGCCGGCCGTTGCGCAGCACGGTGATCCGGTCGGCGACGGCGTAGACCTGGTCGAGGAAGTGGGTGACGAAGAGGATCGCGATCCCCTCGTCGCGCAGCTGGCGCAGCACCCGGAACAGCTGGGCGACCTCGCCGGCGTCGAGGCTGGAGGTGGGCTCGTCGAGGACCAGCACCCGGGCCTCGACGTCGATGGCGCGGGCGATCGCGACCATCTGCTGCACCGCCAGCGAGTAGCTGCCGAGCTGCGCGTTGACGTCGATGTCCAGGTCGAGGCGGGCGAGCAGGGCGCGGGCCCGGCGGCGCATCTCGCCCCAGCGGACCGCCCCCAGCCGGCGCGGTTCCCGGCCGATGAAGATGTTCTCCGCCACCGAGAGGTTGGTGCAGAGGTTGACCTCCTGGTAGACGGTGCTGATGCCGGCCGCGGTGGCCTGCATCGGCCCGGTGAACGACACCTGCTCACCGGCGAGCGTGACGGTGCCGGAGTCGATGCCGTAGACGCCGGTGAGCACCTTGATCAGGGTCGACTTGCCGGCGCCGTTCTCGCCCATCAGCGCGTGCACCTCGCCGGCGAAGAGGCGGAAGTCCACCGTGTCGAGCGCGCGTACGCCGGGGAACGCCTTGCTGATCCCCGTCATTGTCAGGACTGGATGGCTCCCTGTCATGCCACCGGGCCTTTCGGTGAGGTTCGTGAGGACGGCCCGCGGCGTACGCGGCCGGCCCGGTCGATCGGTCCGGCCGCCCGGGCGGGGCGGCCGGCGCGGCGGCCGGCCCGGGCAGGGCTCGGCCGCCGCGGCGGAGGTCCGGGGGACGCCCCCGGCGTCACCGGCGTCAGTACTTGCGGTTGGGCAGGGCCGCCTTGGCCTGCTCCTGGGTGAAGGTGGTCTCCTGGGTCTCGATCCGGGCCGGGACCTGCTCGCCGTTGTGCACCTTCTTGGCCAGGTCCATCAGCTGCGGACCGAGCAGCGGGCTGCACTCGGCGATGAAGTTGAACTTGCCGTCGGCGAGGGCCTGCATGCCGTCCTTGACCGCGTCCACCGTGATGATGGTGATGTCCTTGCCGGGCACCTTGCCGGCGGCGGTGATCGCCTCCAGCGCCCCGAGGCCCATGTCGTCGTTGTGCGCGAAGAGCACGTCGATCTTCGGGTTGGCCTTGAGGAACTGCTCCATCACCTGCTTGCCGCCGGCCCGGGTGAAGTCGCCGGACTGGGACGCGATGATCTTCAGGTTCGGGTTGGCGGAGATCGCCTCGGCGAAGCCCTTCTTCCGGTCGTTGGCCGGCGCCGAGCCCGTGGTGCCCTGGAGTTCGACGATGTTGACCGGGCCGGTGGCGGCCTTCTTCTGCTCCACCAGCCACTCGCCGGCGAGCCGGCCCTCCTTGACGAAGTCCGAGCCGAGGAAGGTCTTGTAGAGGGACTTGTCGGCCGAGTCGACGGCGCGGTCGGTGAGGATGACCGGGATCTTGGCGTCCTTGGCCTCCTTGAGCACGGTGTCCCAACCGGACTCCACCACGGGCGAGAAGGCGATCACGTCGACCTTCTGCTGGATGAAGTTGCGGATGGCCTTGATCTGGTTCTCCTGCTTCTGCTGCGCGTCGTCGAACTTCAGGTCGATACCGGCCGCCGCGGCGGACTCCTTGATCGACGTGGTGTTGGCCGTGCGCCAGCCGCTCTCCGCGCCGACCTGGGAGAAGCCGAGGGTGATCTTGCCGTCGCCCTTGCCGCCGCCGTCGCCCGTGTCGCTGTTGCCGCAGGCCGCCATGCCGGTGGCCAGCAGCGCCGCGGCGAGCACCGCGATGACCTTGCGGGACGGCAGGTGGGCTCTCGTTCTCTTCACCGCATGTCTCCGTTTACGTCGTTGTGGTGGGTGGTGGTGCTGTCACAGAGGTGCAGAGGTGGTGCTCCGCGGACCGCCCGGGAGGGCCGGACCGCGCGATCGGGGGCGGCCGTCACGGGCTCGCCGGTGACGGCGGACGCTGTCCGTAGACGTTCTGGTAGCGGTCGTGCAGGGCGTCGACGTCGGCCGTCGCCATCGGCAGCGGCGCGCCGAGCGCCCGGGCCAGGTGCGCGGTGCGGGCGATGTCCTCGCACATCACCGCCGCCTTCACCGCGGCGCGGGCGTCCCGACCGATGGTGAACACGCCGTGGTTGCGCATCAGCACGGCCGGCGACCGGTGCCCGGTGAGGGTCTCGACGATGCCCTTGCCGATGTCGTCACCGCCGATCAGCGCGAACGGGCCGACCGGGATCTCCCCGCCGAACTCGTCGGCCTGGGCGGTGAGGTGGCAGGGGATCGACTCGCCGCGGGCCGCCCAGGCGGTCGCGTACGCGCTGTGGGTGTGCACCACCCCGCCCACCTCGGGCATCGCCCGGTAGACGTAGGCGTGCGCGGCGGTGTCGCTCGACGGCGCGAGGTCACCCTCGACGACCACCCCGTCCAGGTCGCAGACGACCATGTTCTCCGGGGCCAGGTCGTCGTAGTCGACGCCGCTCGGCTTGATCACCATCAGCGGCCGGCCGGGCACCCGGGCGGAGACGTTCCCGGCGGTCCAGGCGACCAACCGGTAGCGGGTGAGTTCGGCGTGCAGCCGGGCGACGCTCTCCCGCAGCTGCCGGAGCTGTCCGTCGGTGCTCACGCGACCACCTCCAGCGGGGTCGTGGCCTCGGCCGCCGAGCGTTCGACGGCGGCGTTGCGGATCGCCCGCAGCCGGGACATGACCTCGTTCCCGCCCCGGCCGAAGTGGTCGTGCAGGGTGCGGTACTCGGCGTAGAGCGCGTCGTAGGCGCGCGCCCGCTCCGGGTCCGGCCGGTACACGTCGCGGTCCACCCGACCCATCGCGGCAGCGGCCGCGTAGACGTCCGGGTACGCCCCGGCGGCCACCGCCGCGTGGATGGCGGACCCGAGCGCGGGCCCCTGCGCCGAGCCGATGAGGCTCAGCGGGCGGCCGGTGACGTCGGCGTAGATCTGCATCAGCAGCCGGTTCGAGGTCAGTCCGCCGGCCACCACCAGCTCGTGGATCGGCACACCGGCCGCGACGAACGCCTCGATGATCATCCGGGTGCCGTACGCGGTGGACTCCAGCAGCGCCCGGTAGACGTCGGCCGGCCGGGTGGCCAGGGTCAGCCCCACCACCAGCCCGCTCAGGTCGTGGTTGACCAGCAGGGAACGGTTCCCGTTCCACCAGTCCAACGCGATCAGCCCGTGCGCGCCGACCGGCTGCGCGGCGGCCAGCTCGGAGAGGCGCTCGTGCGAGTTCGCCCCGGCCGGCGCGGCGTGCTCGACGAACCAGCCGAAGATGTCCCCGACCCCGCTCTGGCCCGCCTCGTAGCCCCACTGGCCGGGGCTCAGCCCACCCTCGACCACCCCGCACATGCCGGGCACCTCGACCAGGTCGGGGCCGTTGACCACGTGACAGGTGGAGGTGCCCATGATGGCGACCAGGTGGCCGGGTTCGAGGGCCCGGGCGGAGGCGGCCGTGACGTGCGCGTCGACGTTGCCGGCCGCGACGGCGATCCCCGCCGGCAGTCCCGTCCAGGACGCCGCCTCGGCGGTGAGGACGCCGGCCCGGGCGCCCATCGGCAGCAGCGGGCCGTCCAGCTTGTCGACGAAGTCGGCGAAGTCCGGGTCCAGGGCGGTCAGGAACTCCGGGGACGGGTACCGGCCGTCCTGGCGGATGCCCTTGTAGCCGGCGGTGCAGATGTTGCGGGTCTCGACGCCGCAGAGCTGCCAGACGATCCAGTCGGCGGCCTCGACGAACCGCTCGGCGCGCCGGTAGAGCTCCGGGTCCTCGTCGAGGAGTTGCAGCCCCTTGGCGAACTGCCACTCGGCGGAGACCTTGCCGCCGTACCGGCCGATCCACGGCTCGCCGCGCTCGTGCGCCAGCGCGTTGATCCGGTCGGCCTGCGCCTGCGCGGCGTGGTGCTTCCACAGCTTCACCCAGGCGTGCGGCCGGTCGCGCAGCTCCGGCACCTCGCAGAGCGGGGTGCCGTCGGCCAGGGTCGGCAGCACGGTGCAGGCGGTGAAGTCGGTGGCGATGCCGACCACCCGGGCCGGGTCGATGCCGGCGGCGGCGACGGCGGCGGGCACGGCGTGGCGCAGCACGTCGCGGTAGTCCTCCGGGTCCTGCAGGGCCCAGTCGGGCGGGAGCGGCGTCGCCGCACCGGGGAGCGCGGACTCGATCACCGCGTGCCGGTACTCGTGGACGGCGGTGCCCACCTCGGCCCCGTCCGCGACCCGGACCACCAGCGCCCGGCCCGACAGCGTTCCGTAGTCGACCCCGACGACGTACCGGTCGCCCGGCGCGTCCACATCCATCATGTCCACCTCCGCGTGCTGTGGCTCACATTGTTAGCGCTCACATCGGCGTCGGTCAAGATGCAATCGCAACAGGTCGGCAACGAGGGGGCCACGAGGACCGTCGATTCCGCCATCGACTCTCGGCCGCGCTCGTGTGAGCGTTAACATGTGTCGATGCCTGACCGTCGCCTCTCCTCGCACTGCGCTGCACTCCTGACCTGCGGAGATGATCTGTGAGCGCTAACTCGGAAGCGCTCCCATTGACACCTGAGGTCGCGAGCGTGTTAGCGGTCACAGGGAGCACGACAATGGGCCTGCGGGGTGGTCGCCGGGTCAGCGAGGGCGGCCCCGCCCCCTGGTCCGGGGGGCGGGGCCGCTGTCGGGCGTCGGTCAGAGGGCGGTGATCGTCCACTGGTTGTTGGTGTTGGTGTTCGGCGCCCACAGGCACGCCGTCGACCCGGCCGTCGTGCTGCCCATCCCGTCCAACGCCGTGCCGGTGCCGCGGTTCACCAACTGGTAACGGCCGTTACCGAGGCTCACCAACCGCCACTGCTGGTTGTTGCCGCCGTTCCACGGGGCCTGCAACGCACTCGCCCCGTTCGCCGTGTTGCCCCAGCTGTCCACCACCATGCCGTTGGTCCGGTTCACGATCCGGTAGTAGCCACCGCCGGCATCCACCAGCTGCCACTGCAGATTGGTGCTGCTCACGTCGCTCCACTGCTTCACCACCGATCCCGAGCCCACACTCCCCCCGCTGTCCAGCACCAGACCCGACGTCACGTTCTTGATCTTCACGTAGCCGGTCGGTACCGGGCCCGCGCCGAGCGCCGGGATCTGACCGGAGAAGGTCAGCTTCACCACGTACGCCAGGGCGCCGAACGGGGCGGTCGACGAGGGCATCGTCAGGTGCAGGCCGCTGCCGTCCTGGCTGCGGGCCAGGTCGGTGTACGAGCCGGCGGTGGAGCCGAGCAGCCGGGCCGAGGTCAGCGTGCTCAGGTTGATCTGGTTCGCGCCCAGCGTGGTGATGTGCAGGGTGCTGCCGGGCCAGCCGAGCACGGTGGCGTACAGGACGGTGTTGTCCTTGCTGCGGGTGAAGCGGATGTCCTGCGCGGTGCCCTCGCGGGGGGTCTGGAACGAGCCGCCGCCCATCTGGGTGGGGCCCTCGCCGAAGACCGACCAGGCGCGGGTGGCGTAGACCGCCTCCCCGAAGCGGCGCAGGTGGTCGCCGAAGCCGGCCAGGATGGTCCGCTGGCCGGTGGGGATGGTGCCGTCGGCCATCGGCGCGATGTTGAGCACCATGGTGCCGTTCTTGCTGACCCGGTCGATGAGCGCGTGCACGAGCGACCTGGTGGAGTAGTAGCCGATGCCCTGGGTGTAGCACCAGCTGGAGCTGGAGACGCTGTCGTCGGTGAGCCAGTACGGGGTCTGGATGCCGGCCGGGCCGCCGCGCTCGTAGTCGTAGACCTCGCCGCGGTTGTCGAACCCGTCCTTGTAGGTGGCGACCACGTCCTTGTTCCAGGCCACCGCCCGGTTGTAGTAGTACGACAGGAAGTTCAGCCGGTACGACTCCGGGATCTTGGACAGGTTGAAGTCCTGCCAGACGATGTCCGGCTGGTAGCCGTCGATGACCTCGCGCAGCTTGTCGTACCAGAGCTGGTACTCGGCGGTGGCGTCGAGCTGGCCGTAGAGCTTGCGCAGGCTGTTGTCCGACTGGGCCGGCGCCCACTGGTAGTAGCCGGTGAAGTGGTACGCGTGGTGCAGCGACACCCACAGCTTCAGGCCCCGGCCCCGGATCGCGTCGGCCTGCAACCGCAGCAGGTCCAGCCGGGGGCCGCGGGCCACCGAGTTCCACTCGTTGACGCTGCTGTTCCACATCGAGAAGCCGTCGTGGTGCTCGGCGACCGGCCCGGCGAACCTCGCGCCGGCGTCGGCGAAGAGCTGGGCCCACTCGGTGGGGTCCCAGTTGCCGCCGGCCGAGGTGAGCTTCGGCGCGAACTGGACGAAGTTGCCGGCCTTGTCCCGCGCCCCGTTGATGAAGTTGTGGTAAGGCCACACCGACGGGTCGCCGTACACGCTCTTGTGGTGGTTGTTCTCGTTCGAGCCGGCGTTGTACATGTTGCGCGGGTACCACTCGCTGGCGTACGCGGGGACGCTGAAGGCTCCCCAGTGGTAGTAGATGCCGAACTTGGCGTCCTGGAACCACTCGGCGGCCGGCGGGTGCTGGTCGACCGACGACCAACTGGCCGTGTAGCTGCTCGGGCCGGCGGTGGCCAGGGCCAGGCGCACGTGCGACAGGCCGGCGACGGTGGCGGCGCCGGTGAGTCCGACGGCGGCGAGCAGGCCACGGCGGCTCAGGTGAAACGGGGACGGGGACATGCCGGACTACCTCTCTCGGTGGTGGCCCCACACCGACCGCCGCTACCGGCGGCGCGGCGTGGCGATCTTGCCCTGTTACCGCTAACACTGCCCGGCCCACCGCCATGTAACAGGCGGATGAAGACGCCTGTCAATAGCCGACCCAATCAGCCATGGAAGCACCTCGCGCGCCCCCCTGTTGACAGGAGTGAATGTGAACGCCACGCTAAGTGTCGATGTTAGCGTTCACACAAACGTCATCCCCAGGAGGAGATCGATGGCTCGGAAAGTCCTCCGTCCACGGCGCCTGGCGGCGGCCCTGGCACCCCTGGCACTGCTGGTCGCCGTGGCCGGGACCGTGGTCGGCTCCGCCCCGTCGCAGGCCCTGGCAGCCGGCACGGGGCCGTGCGACATCTACGCCACCGGCGGCACGCCCTGCGTCGCCGCGCACAGCACCACCCGCGCCCTCTACGGCGCCTACAACGGGCCGCTCTACCAGGTGCGGCGCGCCTCCGACAACACCACCCGCGACATCGCGCCGCTCGCCCCCGGCGACGTCGCCAACGCCGGCACCCAGGACTCGTTCTGCGCCGGCACCCAGTGCCTGATCACGGTCATCTACGACCAGTCCGGCCGGGGCAACCACCTGACCCAGGCGCCCCCCGGCGGCTTCTCCGGCCCGGCGGCGGGCGGGTACGACAACCTCGCCGACGCCACCGGAGCCCCGGTCACCGTCAACGGCAAGAAGGCGTACGGGGTGTTCGTCGCCCCCGGCACCGGCTACCGCAACAACGCCACCAACGGCATCGCCAAGGGCGACCAGCCCGAGGGCATGTACGCCATCTTCGACGGCACCCACTACAACGGCGGCTGCTGCTTCGACTACGGCAACGCCGAGACCAACAGCCGCGACAACGGCAACGGCACGATGGAGGCCATCTACTTCGGCAACATCAAGGTCTGGGGCTACGGCACCGGCAACGGCCCGTGGGTGATGGCCGACCTGGAGAACGGCCTCTTCTCCGGCGTCAACCCGGGCTACAACGCCAACGACCCGACGGTCAGCCACCGGTTCCTGACCGCCATCGTCAAGGGCGAGCCGAACCACTGGTCCATCCGGGCCGGCAACGCCCAGTCCGGCGGGCTCTCCACCTACTACAACGGGCCGCGTCCGAACGCCTCGGGCTACAACCCGATGAAGAAGGAGGGCGCGATCATCCTCGGCATCGGCGGCGACAACAGCCACGGCTCGGCGGGCACCTTCTACGAGGGCGTGATGACCTCCGGCTACCCGTCCGACGCCACCGAGAACGCGGTGCAGTCGAATATCAACGCCGCCGGCTACGCGGCGACCACCAGCGGTGGCCGGCAGAACGTCGAGATCGTCGGCGCGCAGTCCGGCCGCTGCGTCGACGTGCCGAACGGCAGCACCACCAACGGCACCCAGGTGCAGCTCTACGACTGCTGGGGCGGCACCATGCAGCGCTGGACGTACACCGCCGCGAAGCAGCTCCAGATCTTCGGCGACAAGTGCCTCGACGCGGAGGGCGCGAGCACCACGGCCGGCACCCGGGCCATCATCTGGGACTGCAACGGCCAGACCAACCAGCAGTGGAACCTGAACTCCAACGGCACCATCAGCGGGGTCCAGTCCGGACTGTGTCTCGACGCGTACAACTGGGGCACCGCGAACGGCACGAAGGTCATCCTGTGGACCTGCGCGGGCGGCGCCAACCAGCAGTGGAGCCTGCGCAACTGACTCCGGGGCCGGCGGGTGGCCCGACCGCCCGCCGGCCCACCGCGGTCGTCCGGCCCGCCGGGGCTCAGCGCGGCGGGGCGACGCTCTGCCGGGAGATCAGCGTCGGCGCGATGGTCTGCCGCTGTTCGCCGACCGTGCCGGACTCCAGCTGCGCGAGCAGCAGGTCCAGGCTGGCCCGGGCCACCGCGCCGAAGTCCGGCCGCACGGTGGTCAGGGGCGGGATGAAGTAGGCCGCCTCCGGCACGTCGTCGAAGCCCACCACGCTGATGTCGTCCGGCACCCGCCGGCCGTACTCGTGCAGCGCGCGCAGCACCCCCAACGCCAGGTGGTCGTTGGCGGTGAAGATCGCCGTCACCTCGGGCATCCGGGCCAGCATCTGCCCGCACCGGTAGCCCGAGGCGGCCGACCAGTCCGCCGGCACCAGCGGCGGCACCTCGACGCCCGCCGACCGCAACGCCTCCCGCCAGCCGTCGATGCGCCCGGCGCTGTCGAACCAGTCGGCCGGGCCGGACACGTGCCACACCGTCCGGTGCCCGGCGTCCAGCAGGTGCCGGGTGGCCTCTCGCGCGCCCGCCACCTGGTCCACGGTGACCAGCGGCACCCGGCGGCGCGGGTCGCCGTCGACGGTCACCAGGGGGACGTCTTTCGGCAGGTGCTCCAGGGCCTCGCCGGCCGACTCGACCGGGGCGATCACCACGATGCCCGCCACCCGGTGGGCCAGGTGCCGTTCCACGGCCGCCGAGATGGAGACCCGGTCCAGGTCCCGGACACTGCCGACGCTGACCGCGAACCCTTCCTCGGCGGCGGTCTGCTCCAGGGCGGCCAGCAACGAGGCCGGACCGTAGAGGGTGGTGTTCTGCGCGACCACGCCGATCACCTGGGACCGGCCGGTGACCAGGGCGCGCGCGGCCCGGTTGGGCCGGTAGCCCAGCTCGGTGATGGCCGCCTGCACCCGCAGCCGGGTCTGCTCCCGGACGTTGGGGTGCCCGTTGAGCACCCGGGACACGGTCTGATGGGAAACGCCCGCAAGGCGAGCCACATCCGTCATCGCGGGACCACGCACGGCACCCACCCTCCCGCCAAGCCCCCGACCACGCCCCGGCAGCGCTGCCCGGGCGGCTGGACGCACCATCCGCGGCCCCCACTCCCGCCCGGCCGGCAGACGGGTGGGCCCACACAAGGCCAGCGCCAGTGTACGCCCAGGAGCCATCCGGCCACGTCGACGCACCAGCGCGACGATCATCATGGACCCGGCTGTGCTCCGGGGACGGTGCAGGGGCGGGGGTTCGTCGTGAACCACCGCCCCTGCACCGGTCGTGCCGTCGACGCGGGCTCAGCCCGGGATCTCGCGCGGGTCGCGGCTGCGCGGGTAGGTGTTCTTCTCCCCGATCGTGCCGTCCTGCTTCTTGATCACGTGCTCGGTGCCCCGCTCCACGGCCAGGTCACGGCCGGCCGCTTCCGCCTCGGCCTTGGTGTCGTGCCGGCTCGTCGCGCGGTCGTTGCCCTCCGGCCGGTTCTTCCACTGCCCGTTCTCGTGGTAGGTGTCGATGTCCCCGGTGGCCACTGGTCGTACCGTCCCTTCCCTCGATGGTGGTCTGGGACGGATGTGCCCCGTCGGGGGCGTTCCCAACCGTGCGTCCCCGGCGGAGCGGCTAGCGGGCCAGGAGCGCGCGGATCCGGCCGGTGATCTCCTCGGGCGCCTCCTCGGCCATGAAGTGGCCGGCACCGGTGAGGTGGTGTTCCACCAGCGGGGCCCAGGCCCGCCAGAGCGCCGCGCCGTCGTAGCCGAGCGCCGCTCCCCAGTCCTGCTGGACGACGGTGACCGGCATGGTCAGCCGCCGGTCGGCGACCCGGTCCGCCTCGTCGTGGGCGACGTCGATGCCGGCCGAGGCGCGGTAGTCGGCGACGATGGAGTCCACTGCCGCGCCGGACGCCGCCAGGTAGTGGGCGCGCACCGCCGGCGGGACGGCCCGCTCGCTGCCGCCCCAGGCGTCGAGGAAGTGGCCGAAGAACGCGTCCGCGCTGTTCCTGATCATCTGCTCGGGCAGGCCGGGCGGTTGGGCCATGAGGTAGAGGTGGAAGGCGACGGCGGCGGACGCGCCGTGCAGCACCTCCCACATGTCCAGCGTCGGCAGCACGTCGAGCACGCCGAGGTGGGTGACCGTGTCCGGGTGGTCGAGTCCGGCCCGCACCGCGACCAGCGCGCCCCGGTCGTGGCCGACGAGCGCGAACCGGTCATGGCCGAGCGCGCCGGCCAGGGCCACGACGTCCGCCGCCATGGTCCGCTTGGCGTACGTCGTCTCGTCGTCCGCCGAGGGCTTGTCGCTGGCGCCGTAGCCGCGCAGGTCCGGGCAGATCACCAGATGGTCGGCGGCCAGGTCGGCGGCGACGTGCCGCCACATGAGGTGGGTCTGCGGGAAGCCGTGCAGCAGCACGACCGGGCTGCCGGCGCCGCCCACCGCCGCGTGCAGGGTGACCCCCTCGGCGACGGTGACGCGCTGCTGGTCGAAGCCGGGAATGGCGGGTGTCATCGCTGGTCCTTCTCTCGATCGGGTGTGCTCCAGCGTGCCCACCACCGATGAGCAACCGATGAGCGGATAGCGTGGCCGCAGCTTCGCGGAGGAGGTGTCGGTGCAGGTCAGCTTCGGCGTGCTCGGGCCGGTGACCGCCTGGGACGACACCGGCGCGCCGCGCGACGTGAAGGGACCCCGGCACCGGGCGGTGCTGGCCCGGCTGATCGTGGCGCGGGGCCGGATGGTCCCGGTCGAGCGGCTCGTGGACGACCTCTGGACGGCACCCCCGCCGGGCGCGGTGAGCGCCCTGCGGACCTTCGTGGCGGCGTTGCGGCGGGCCCTGGAGCCGGACCGGCGGCCCCGCGAGCCGGCCCGGCTGCTGGTCACCGAGGGGCCCGGCTACGCGCTGCGGGCGACGCCGGACACGGTCGACGCCTGGCGGTTCGAGTCGGCGCTCGCCGACGCCACCGACGCCGCTCCCCGGGCGGCGCTGGACCGGATCGACGAGGCGCTCGGCTGGTGGCGGGGGCCCGCGTACGCCGACTTCTCCGACGAGCCGTGGGCGGTGACGGAGCGCTCCCGGCTGGAGCAGCTGCGGTTGACCGCGATCGAGCGGCGGGCCGAGGCGCTGCTGGCGCTCGGCCGCCCCGCCGACGTCGTGCCGGACCTCGACGCCCACATCAGTGGCCACCCGTGGCGGGAGGACGCCTGGCGGCTGCTGGCGCTGGCGCTCTACCGGGCCGGACGGCAACGCGACGCGCTCGCGGTGCTGCGCCGCGCCCGGGACCTGCTGCGGGAACAGTTGGGGGTGGACCCCGGCCCACGGCTGCGCCAACTGGAGACCGACCTGCTCCGGCAGGCCGACGAGGCGCCGGCCGAGCCGGGGCCGCTTGGGCCGGCGCAGGTCTGGGCGGCGGCCGCGGCCGCGTACGAGCGGGTCGTGGTGCCCGGCTCGCCGGCGCGGCTGGAGTCGACCGTCGGGCTGCTCCGCAGCCTCGCGGTGACCGGCCCCTCCGGGCTGGAGGCCGCGGCGCGGCAACGGGTCGCGGCGATCTCCGCCGCCGAGCAGCTCGGTGACCCGGACCTCACCGCCCGGATCATCGGCGGCTACGACGTGCCGGCCGTCTGGACCCGGGCGGACGACCCGGCGCTGGCGGCGCGGGTGGTGGCGGCGGCCGAGCAGGCGCTGGCCGGGCTGCGCCCCGGCGCGTCCGAGGCCACCCGGGCCCGGTTGCTGGCCACGATCGCGGTGGAGTCGCGCGGCACCCGGTCACCGCGCGGACCCGAGGCGGCCCGGGAGGCGGAGCGGCTCGCCCGCCGGCTGGCCGACCCCGGGCTGCTGGCCTTCGCCCTCAACGGACGGTTCATGCAGACCTTCCACCGGGCCGGGCTGGCCGCCGAGCGGGACGAGATCGGCACGGAACTCGTCGCGCTGGGCGAACGGCACGGGCTGGTGACGTCCGCCATCCTCGGGCACCTGATCCGGCTCCAGGCGCGCGGCGCGCTGGCCGACTTCGGCACCGCCGACGCGCACGCCGCGGCCGTGGACGCGCTCGCCGACCGGCACGGCCATCCGCTCGCCGGGGTGTTCACCGCCGGCTACCGGGCGATGCGGCTGGCCGCCGGGGGCGCCCCGGTGGCCGAGGCGGAGTCCGGCTACCGGGCGGCGGCGGCCCGGCTGGCCGGCAGCGGCATGCCCGGGGTGGAACGGGGACTGCTCCCGCTGGCGCTGCTCTGCCTGCGGGTGTGGCACGGCGTGCCCGCACCGGCCGACGAGGACACCGACTGGGGCCCGTACGCCCCCTGGGCCCGTCCGCTGGTCCTGCTCGCGCGCGACGACCGCCGGGGCGCGGCGGCGGCGCTGCGCCGGACCCCGGAGCCGCCCCGCGACCTGCTGCTGGAGGCGCTCTGGTGCCTCACCGCACAGGCCGCCGTGTCGCTCGACGACCCGGCCGCGATGCGTCGCTCCCACCGTGCGCTCGCCCCGGCGGCGGCCGAGCTGGCCGGCGCCGGCAGCGGGCTGCTCACGGTCGGACCCGTCCGCCGGCACCTCGACCGGCTCGCCGCCGCCCTGCGCGACCGCTGACCGGGGCCGCGCTCAGCGCAGCCCGGCGAACAGGTCGTCCTCCGGTGTCGGGGCGCCGGTGGTGTCCCGCACCCGGACGAAGGTCTCCCGCCCCATCAGCTCGGTGAACCGGTCCTGGCCCAGTTGCAGGAAGAAGATGTTCTCGGCCTGGCTGGCGTGGGCGGCCAGGGACGCGAACTTCTGGCCGCCGTAGGCGGTGGTGTCCACCCAGGTGGTGATCTCGTCGTCGGGCAGGCCGAGCTCCGGCATCCCCTCGGTGCCGTCCGGCTCCGGGAACTCGACGCCGATCTCCTTCATCACCCGCCCGAACTCCTGGAAGGCGCTGCGCGGCACCGTGGTCCAGTAGACCTTCGCGGCCACGTCGGTGCGCTGCACGGCGGCCATCGTGATGCGGTGCGCCTGGATGTGGTCGGGGTGGCCGTAGAAGCCGTTCTCGTCGTAGGTGACGATCACGTCGGGGCGGTACCGGCGGATCAGCTCGGCCAGCCGGTCCGCGGCCTCGTCGACCGGCGTGTTCCAGAACGCCTCCGGGGCGTGGTTGGTCGCCCACCCCATCATCCCCGAGTCGGCGTAGTCCAGCGTCTCCAGATGGGTGACCTTCAGCGCCTCGCAGCTGGCCGCCAGCTCGGCCCGGCGCATCGCCACCACGGCGTCCGGGTCGTGCCCGGGGTCGCCCGGCTTGACCCCGTCGGGGCCGTCGCCGCACCGCCCGTCCGTGCAGGTCACGAGGACGGTCGTCACGCCCTCCGCCGCGTAGCGGGCGAGCACGCCGCCCGTGCTGGTCGCCTCGTCGTCGGGGTGCGCGTGCACCGCCATCAGGGTCAGGGATCGTCGCGTCACCCCACCACCCTATGAGGAACCGCCGACCCGCCGCGCCGCCGTCCGGTGACCGGTCGGTCGGGTGTCACGCCGCGGCCCGCTCCTGGGCGTCGAGGTCGCGCAGCGCGAAGCGCAGGTGCTCCCACTCCTCGTCGAGGATGACGTAGAGGCAGTGGCGTACCGGTTCCTCGTGCTCGGGCGACCAGGCGGTCGGGCGGGGCTGGGCGAGCAGCTCCGGCGTGGCGGTGGCGAGGAAGTCGCGCACCATCGCCTGCCGCTCGGCCCGCAGGTCGAGCACCTCGGCGAAGCTCGGCCGGTCGGTGGCGAAGATCGACGTGTCGTAGCCGTCGGTCGCGTACTCCACGTGCGGCTGGCCGAGCGGGTGGAAGGGCTGCGGCCGGCGCAGGACCGCCTTGCCCAGCCAGGCGTCGGTGGCGAACGCCAGGTGGCGCAGGGTCTGCGCGAACGACCACTCGCCATCGACCGAGACGTCGGCGGCACCCTCGGGCAGGGCCGCCACCCGGTCGACCGCGGCGGCCCAGGCGCGTTCCACCGCCGTCCAGGCGGCGCGCAGCCCGGCCGGATCCACGGCCCGGCGCAGCTCGCGCCCGGGGAACCGGCGGTTGAGCTCGGCCTCGACCAGCGGCGTGACGTCGACTCCGTTGACCAGCAGCGGGCCGTCCGCCAGCCACGGCGCGTCGATGTCGAGCCCGCGCACGTCGACGCCGCGCATCACCGCGCCCGCCAACGTGGTGCGGTCGAACCGCGCGCCCCGCAGATCGCGGTCGACGAACGCGGTGGCACCGTCCTCGGCCATCGCACACTCCCTCCGTCGGGTGGTGGCCGCGACGGTAGCGGACGGGTCCGACAATCCGCTGCCCGCCGGCCGGGTCGGCCGCCGCGCCCGGGAACATGAATACCGGGAGTCACCATGCCGACACAGCTCTGGCCTGCGGTGTCCGCCCGGTGGAGACTTCGCCCATGACGGACGGTGAGCGCGGCGACGAGCGCTTCGAGAAGGTGGCCGAGGAGACCTCCGAGACGGTGACCCACGCGGCCACGGTGCTGGAGGAGGAACTCGCGGCGGGACTGGCCGGCGCGCGCCGGCTGGAGGAGAAGCTGAGCGAGAGCCGGCGGGTGGACCCGGAGGCGTTCGATGAGCTGGTGGCGCGGGTACGCACCGACGGGCACGCGCTGATCGACACCGTGGTCACCCAGCTGAAGATGTCGGACGACCAGCGCGGCGAGGTCGTCCGCCGGTACACCTCGGACGCGCACGACGCGCTGGACACCGTCCTCAACCTCGCCCGGCTCGTGCCGGAGGTGGCCAACGGGCTCGCCGACCGGCTCACGCCGCCGACCCCGACCGGCCCGGCACGCACCGACGGGTAGCGCAGGCGATGGCCCCCACCACCGGGGTGGCCGGCGACCACGTCGAGCGGATGCTGGCGCGCTACCGCGACCTGGCCCTCGGCGCGCTCCTCGACGACGTGCCCGCGGGCGGCCCGCGCTACCTCTACGACCTGGTCACCGAGTACCCGCGACGCTGGGGCAAGGGCCTGCGGGCCGCGCTCTGCCTCGCCACCTGCCGGGCGTTCGGCGGCGCGCCGTCGGTGGGGCTCAACGCCGCCGTGACCGTGGAGCTGTTCCACAACGCCTTCCTCATCCACGACGACATCCAGGACGCCAGCGAGCAGCGGCGTGGCGGCCGGACGCTGCACGCCGAGTACGGGGTGGGCGTGGCGCTGAACGTCGGCAACATGACCAACCTGCTGGCGTTGCAGCGACTCGCCGCGAACCGGGCGGCGCTCGGCTCCGGGATCGCCTGGCGGCTGTTCGAGGAGACCGAGCTCATGCTGCGCCACTCACTGGAGGGGCAGGCCATCGAGGTCGGCTGGATCCGCGACAACGTGGGCGACCTGGACGCCGACGACTACTACCGGATGTGCCTGAAGAAGACCTCCTGGTACACCTGCATCTACCCGTGCCGGACCGGGATCCTGGCCGCCACCGGCCGGGAGCGGGCGGTCGACGTGCTGGACCGGTACGGCTGGTACCTGGGCGCGGCGTTCCAGATCCAGGACGACGCGCTCAACCTGACCGGCGACTACGCCGACTACGGCAAGGAGATCGCGGGTGACCTCTGGGAGGGCAAGCGGACCCTCATCCTGATCGACTTCCTGCGGCGGTGCACCGCGGACGAGCGGGAGCGGCTGGTCGAGTTCCTGGGCCGGACCCGAGCGCAACGCACCGCGGCCGAGGTGCGCTGGCTGCACGGCCGGCTGCTCGCGTACGACTGCGTGGAGGCGGCCCGGCGCAGCGCGCGGGACCTGGCGGCGGCCGCCCGGCGGGAGGGTGAGCGGGCGCTGGGCTCCGCCGTCGACACCGAGGACGGCCGCTTCCTGCTGGACCTGACCGACTACGTGGTGGACCGCAGCCGCTAGGCCGCCCGGTCGAAGAGCAGGTCGAGGTGGGCGTCCAGCGCGCCCAGCGCCTGCTCGCCGGTGTACTGGCCGCCGAGCAGGTAGACGCCCAGCCCTTCCATCAGCGCGAGCAGGCCGGCCGCGGCGGCCGCGTCCCGCGACGGCAGGAGGCCTGCGATGAACTCGGTCAGCTGCGCGGTCTCCTCGCGCAGGCCGGGCGCGGCCGCTGGGCGTACGGCGAGGTGGGCGAGGAACGCCAGCGCCACCCGCCCGTCGTCGCGGGTCCCCTCGTCGAGCGGCAGCAGCGCGCCGATCAGCGTGCGCAGCAGCAGCCGCGGTGGCGGGTCCTCGCCCAGTCCCGCCACCGCCGCGGCGACCCGGGCCTGCCCGCGCTCGCGGACCACGGCCATCGCGAAGGCCATCATCTCGTCCTTGGTGCGGAAGTAGTGCTGGACCATGCCGGCGGACACGCCGGCCTCGGCCGCCACGTGACGGAGGCTCACGGCCTCTAGGCCCTGCTCGGCAGCGACCCGCACCAGGGCGTCCGCGATCCGGGTGCGTCGCTCCCGGTGATCGACCTTCTTGGGCATGACCTCGATCGTTCCACAGCAGGTGGCCGGGACGTCCCACCGGCGGCCGCACGGCTACCGGGCGGCGGTACCGGTCGCGGGGGTGCCACGTGCGCTGCGCAGCAGCCCGTCCGGGTCGTCGGCGTACAGCCGCAGCTCGTCGATCGGCGCGGAGCGCCCCCGGGGCAGGTCGAAGGTGGTCGGTCGACGCAGCAGGACGTCGATGCTGGTCTGGCTGCCGACGGCGAGGTGCAGCACCCGGCGGTCCCCCTCCTGCGTGATCTGCACCGATCTGCTGTGGGGCAGCGAGCGGTACCGCTTGCGCAGGGCCTGGACATCCGACCAGGGGATCCGGATGTCGATGCCCGCGCCCGAACGGACCCGCAGGCCCGCATCGCCCACGACGTGGGGATGGATCCGCATGCTGGCGTAGAGGCCGGCCATCCAGAGCAGACCCCAGACGCTGACGGCCAGCGTGATCCAGCGGGCGGGCCGCCACGGCACCACGTGGGTGACGATCAGGTCGAGGACGGGGATCTCGACGATCGACAGGCCGATGAAGATGCCGAGGATCGGCTTGACCACGCCGAGGTAGCCGAACGGCTCGTCGCCGGGCGCCAACGGCAGCGGCCGGCGACGTGCCCACACGTACAGGCTGCGCCACATGGCGGCCTCCAGCGCGGCGGCCCGACTCAGCACCCCGCGCGTCGCCACCCACTCGGGGGTGTTCGGGTCGACCATGGGCTCCTCCGCTCGGCGTGCCGCTGCCCGGCTCGAACGCAATGCAGTCGCATCGCATCCGAGCTTACCCAGTTTTGCAGTGCGACTGCAATGCAACCGACGGGGTCGACACACGCGGGGCCGGACACCGAGGTGCCCGGCCCCGCGCCCATGCGGTCAGGAGGCGTACGCGCTGATCGAGTCGAGCTGCACGGTCGCCGCACCGGACGCGCCGCCCGGGTAGAGCGAGAGCTGGGTGACCGAGCCCAGGTCGAGCGGGCCGGGGGTGGCCCACGGCGGCGGGGCGAAGTCGCCGAACGGCACCTCGACGACCCGGCCCTGCGTCCCGGTGAAGCTCAGTGTCTTCTCCCAGAAGAACCCGCCGGCGACGAACTGGACGGTCAACTGCTGCCCCTCGCTGCCCGGTCGCACCCACATCCGCAGCCCGGTGGTGCCGCGCCAGTCCTGCGCCGTCGGCAGGTTGTGGATGACGCCCGCGTAGCCGCTGGCGCCGGGGGTCCAGCTCAGCAGCATGCTGTGCCCGCTGCCCTCGCCGGCCGGGGCCAGCGTCGCGGTGATCGGGTCACCGCCGCCGTTGCGGGGGTAGGCGGCGGCGAGCGCCGCGTCCGAGGGGTAGGTGTCGAAGTCGTCGACCACCACCCCGGGCAGGTCCGCCCGGGTGGTGAAGGACGCGTTCGCGGTGGTGGCGCCGTAGCCGTTGACGGCGGTGATCCGCACGTACAGGGTGCTGCCGGCGGGCCAGGCCGTGGTCGGCGTGAAACCGGGGGTACGCAGACCGGAGACCGCCACCAGCGGGGCGCTGAGGTCCGCGTGCGCGGAGACGGTCAGCGAGTAGTACGCGGCTCCCGGCGCGGCGGACCAGTCGAGCGCGGCCAGCCGGCTCACCCCGGTGGCGTCCGGGGCCGGGGCGGTGAGCGTGAAGGCACCGGGCACGGTGTCGGTCACCGCGTCGGAGCGGGCGGCCAGGTCGACCGAGGCGACCGCGAACCGGGCGTCCCGGGTCCAGCGCACCCGCACCCCGCCCACCCGGGGCAGCCCGGTCGCCGAGACCGCGTACCGGCCGGGGCCGACCCGGTCGACCCGGGGCCGCACGGCACGCCAGCCGGTCGTACCGTCGGCGGAGACCTCCAGCACGACGCGGGGGTGACCGGCGGCGCCGACCGTGACCGTGACGGCGGTGAGGTCCGCGCGCCGGTAGCGCAGCTCGCCCGTGGTACCCCGGGCCGGCGCCACCAGCACGCCGTCGCGGGTCGGGGTGCGGCGCAGCGAGTCGCTGTGGCCGGCGCTGACGTACCAGTCCTCCAGCGGGTCGGTCACCCGGTCGCCGGTCGGGTCGGTGCGGACCGGCGTGGCGGTGGCCAGGGCGCTGCCGGCGGCGTCGACCGCGACCACGCGGTAGTCGACCGGGCCGGTGGGGGTGCTCAGGTCGAACCAGGGCGCGGCGTCGGCGCTCAGCGGCCGGTCGCCGCTGACCGTGGCCCAGGCCCGGCCGGGGGCGCGGCGCTGCACCAGGTAGCCGGCGGCGCCCGCGGTGCCCCGCCAGCGCAGGGTGTTGATGCCGTAGTCGGCGTCGATCGCGGTCAGCAGGGGCCGGTCCCCGGTCACCGCCGGGGCCGGGCGGCCGGCCATCGTGCCGGCGAAGCGGGTCAGCGCGGCGACCGCCTGGCGCATCGCGGGCGTGTCGCCCGGGTAGTGCACGGTGAAGCCGTCGCCGTGCGGCACGTAGCCGTGGTGGTCGTGGTGGCCGAAGAGTGACCAGAAGAGCGCGCCGGTGACGTCCGGGTTGGCGGCGACCTGGTCCAACAGCTCGTCGGTGGCCTGGCCGGAGCCGTACTCGCCGGCGAGGTAGACCTTGCCGGCGGCGGTGGCCGCGGCGGCGTCCGCCGCGATGCCGGCCGCCGTGGGCGGGTAGTAGTGCGAGTCGCTGATGTCGACGTGCGGCGAGGCGAGCACGGCGGGGTCGGTGCCGTGCTGGCTGCCGGCCGCGACGAGCTGCCGGGGGGCGAGGGACTTGACGTACCCGGCGGTGTCGTCGACCCAGTCGGGGGTCATCCCGTTGAGCTCGTTGCCCAGCTCCCAGGCCAGGATCGTCGGGTCCTGGGTGTACGCCGTGCCGGTGTAGCGGTTGACGTGGGTGAGCAGCGTCCGGACGTACTGCTTGTACGCCGCCCGCGCCCGCGGGTCGGTGTAGAACGCCGCGCCGTCGGCGTCGGTGCTCAGGCCGAGCCAGCGCAGGAAGTCGTACCGGCCACCGTGGTAGTACTGCCAGTTGTCGGTGAGCGGGATGATCAGCCGCAGGCCGAGCCGGCGGGCCTCGGCGATCGCGTAGTCGATCCGGTCGAAGGCGGCCGGGTTGAACTCGCCCAGCGCCGGTTCGAGGGACCGGGGATTGCCGGTGGAGACGCCGAGGGTGTGCGCCCGCACCACCGTGGCGCCCATCCGCCTGGCCGTGGTGAGCCCGTCACGGATCCGGAAGTACGTCGGGTAGTCCACGGTGGGCGGATCGCCCGGCTCGGTGCCGCCGACGTTCTCGTCGAGGCCCAGCCAGTACGCGTTGGGCCCGGCGAACCGGAAGGGCCGCCCGGCGAGGCTGAGCCGGGTGCCGTCGCGGACGACGAAGGCCGTCCCGCTCCGGGACGGCGACGGGTCGGCCGCCTGGTGCCGCACGTCGGCGGACGCCGGTACGGCGGACAGGCCGGCTGCCGCCAGCATGGCGACCACCGTGGCCACGGCGGCCCGGCGGATGCGCAGTCTCATGGTCAACCTCCGCAGCTGTGCCGCCGACGCCGGCGGCGACCGGACGACGACGCTCTCCGGGCCGTCGTCTCCGCCCACTGAACCGGTTAAGAGCGAGGGCGTCAAGCAACAGAAATCGCGCGTTACTCGACCGTTATCGATGGCGAAACACGCTGCTTCCCTGTCCGTCACGCGTGGACGCTGTGGAGAGAGTCGGGCTGAATCGGTTAACGGTCCTGGCCTGCCGCCGGCACGATCGCGTCGGCGGTAGGGTCCGGGTCCGCAGAGGAGGTGACCGGATGGGTCACGAGCAGCGCACCTTCCACAATCCACCGCCGGCGACGCCGGCCGACGTGCTGGCGGCGTTGGACCGCGACGACGTCGCGGGCGCGCTGGACGCCATGGTCGGCACCGCGCTGTACCCGGGCGGGGACTGGCAGCAGCCGCAGGAACTGCACCTGCGGCTGCTGCGCCACGAGGACCCCGAGGTGAGCGCGCTCGCCGCCACCTGCCTGGGCCACCTCGCCCGGGTGCACCGCCGGCTGGACGAGGCCCGGGTGGTCGCCGCGCTGCGCGCGGCCCGCTCGATCCCCCACCTCAGCGGCACCGCCGAGGACGCGTTGGACGACATCGCGCTCTTCCTGCACCCCCGGCGTACCCGCTGGCGCGCCCGCCTGACGCGGGCCTTCCGCCGGTCGCACCGGACCTGATTCACACCGGCCGCCCGGCCCGACGGGGCCGGGGACCGCCCGCGCTACCTTTTCGCGGTGCGTGGGTATCGGATCGGCGTCCTGGGACGGATCGAGGTGAGCGTCGACGGGGCCGCCGCCCCGCTCGCCCCGCTGGAACGGGCCTTCGTCGCGACCCTGGCCGCCCATCATGGACACCTGGTCTCCGTCGACCGGCTGATCGACGGGCTCTGGCCGGACGAGCCGCCGGCGGGAGCGCGCAACCGGGTCCAGGCGGTCGTCGCCGCGGTCCGCCGTCGCACGACGCCGGAACTGGTCCTCACCCGGTCCCCCGGCTACGAACTGCACCCGGACGTGGAGGTCGACGCGACCCGGTTCACCGCCGACGTACGGGCCGCCGAGGCCACCTCCGACGCCCGCCGGGCCGTCGAGCTGCTCGACCGGGCGCTGGCGCGCTGGCGCGACGACGCCTTCGTCGACGTCACCTCCCGGCTGGTCGACTTCGAGCGCGACCGGCTCCGCGAGCTGCGCGAGCACGCGATCGAGCTGCGCGTCGAGGCACAGCTGTCCCTCGGGTCGCACCACGAGCTCGTCCCCGAGCTGACCGTCCTGGTCCGCGACCGGCCGCTGCGGGAACGGCTGCGCGGCCAGCTCATGGTGGCCCTGCACCGCAGCGGCCGGCAGGCGGAGGCGCTCGCCACGTACCGGTCCGGGGCGCGGCTCCTCGCCGAGGAGCACGGCATCGACCCGGGGCCGGAGCTGCGCCGGCTGCACCGGGAGATCCTCGGCGGCGAGCAGGAGTCGCCCCCGGCGACCCGGGTGCGGCCGCACCAACTGCCCGGCGTCACCGGTGACTTCGTCGGCCGGGACAAGGAACTCGGCCGGCTGCTGGCGTTGCTGGGCCAGCCCCCGTCGACCCCCGGGGCGGCCCAGGTGATCGTCGTGACCGGGCTGGCCGGCACCGGCAAGACCACCCTGGCGCTGCGGGCGGCGCACCAGAGCCGGCACCGGTTCCCGGCCGGCTGCCTCTACGCCGAGCTGCGCGGCAACACCCCGGACCCGGCCCGGCCCGGCGCGGTGCTCGGAGCCTTCCTGCGCGCGCTCGGGGTGGCCGGGGAGGCGATCCCGGAGGCGGCCGAGGAACGCGCGGCGCTGTACCGGTCGGTGCTCGCCGACCAGAGCATGCTGGTGCTGCTGGACGGCGCGGCGGACCCGGCCCAGGTGCGACCGCTGCTGCCGCCCGGCGGCAGCAGCGCGCTGGTCACCAGCACGAACGCGCTGTCGGGCCTGGCCGGCACCGAGGTCGTACCGCTGGACCTGCTGCCGGTCGACGACGGCCTGGACCTGCTGGCGGCGATCGCCGGGGCGGAGCGGATCGACCGGGAGGCCGGGGCGGCCGCCGAGGTGGTGGAGCTGTGTGGCCGGCTGCCGCTGGCGCTACGCATCGCCGGGGTACGGCTGGCCGAGCGGGAGTCGATGACCGTGGCGAGGCTGCGCGACCGGCTGCGCGACGAGCGCCGCCGGCTCGACGAGCTGTCGCTGGACGGGCTCGACGTGCGCAGCAGCTTCACGGTCGGCTTCGAACGGCTGCCCGCGCCCGCCGCGCGGCTGCTCGCGGTGCTCTGCCGCACCTCGCTGGGCAGCTTCGGGATGTGGGACGAGCGCACCGAGCCGCTGCTGGAACAGCTCTGCCGGGCCCACCTGCTGACCGCCGACGCCGGCGGTCGGGTCCGGATGCACGACCTGGTCCGGCTGCACGCCCGCGAACGCACCGAGGTGCCCGCCGCGCAGGTGATCGACTGGTACGCCGGGCTGCTCGCACACGCCGAGCAGGCCGACGCGGCGCTGCCCTGCAAGGTCCTGCCGGCGGCGACGCCCCGCGCCGAGACGGACCCGTGGGCCGCGGTGGACTGGTTCGAGGCGGAACGGGAGAACCTGGTCGCCGCGGTGCGGGACCTGCTGCGCCGCGATGCCGTCGACCTGGCCGGCCGGCTGGCCTGCACGATGGGCAACTTCGCGACGATGCGCAGCCAGCACCTGCCCGAACTCGTCGACTGCCTGCACGGGGTGCTGGACCGGCAGGCCGCCCTGCCGGCGCGGACCCGGATGACGGCGCGGCTGGTGCTGGGCACCGCGTACCGGGTGTTGAACCGACACGCCGAGGCGGTGCCGGTGCTGCGGGCGGCCCACCGGGACGGCCGCGGCCCGTGGCTCGCCCACCGGCTGGTCGCGCTCCAGGGCTATTCGCTCTGCTGCCGACAGCTCGGCCGGGTGCGGGAGGCGGACGCCGCGCTGCTGCTGACGGTGCGGCTGTGCGCCGCGCACTGGCCGGTCGGCCCGGTCGGCGGGCACGTGCTGCTGACCCTCGGCATGCAGTACGGGCAGTACCAGCTCACCTCCCCGTTCGCGCACGCCGCGTGCGCGGCGGCGGTGGAGGTCTTCGAGGACAGCGGGGACCTGTGGGGCGAGGCGTTGGCGCGGGAGAGCATCGGGCTGCTGCACCGGCACGCGCAGCGGTGGCCGCAGGCCCTGGACCAGCTGCGGCAGGCGGTGACCGCGGCCCGCCGGCTGGGCGACCGGATGAGCGTGACCACCGCCGAGCAGGCGCTGGCCGCCACCCACCTCGCCGCCGGGGACCGGGACGCCGCCCGCCGGCTGCTGCGTCGTACCGCGCCGGCGTTCCGGGAGATGCGCCACGGGTGGGGCGAGGCGATCTCGCGCCGGCTGCTCGGCAAGGCGCACCTGGAGGAGGGTGACGCGGAACAGGCGGTGCGGGAGCTGGCCGGCTCGGTGGCGATGCTGCGCGAGATCGGGCAGCCGTTCCCGCTGGCGAACTCGCTGCACCTGCTGGCCCGGGCCGAGGCCGCCCGGGGCCGGTACGACCGGGCGGTCGCGCTCGGCGAGGAGGCGCTGCCGATCTTCGCGCGCTTCGCCGCCCCGTACGCCGACGAGCTGCGCGGACAGCTGCCGCGCTGGCGGGGCGCAGCGGGCGCGCAGTAGCAGCGCAGGGCGTGCGCAGCGGTCACCGGCACAGTGGCGGGCAACCACCCACAACAGGAGGTCTGCCCATGACCAGGATCCTCACCCGCGTCGGCGACACGCTCCTCGGCGCGGTGCTCGGCCGCGAGGAGGCCGGCGCGTGCGTGCCGGAGAACGGCCAGAAGTGTTCGTGCGTCGCGTCCAACGGCTACTGCTCCAGCGGGACGTACTTCCGCTACTACCGGCAGGGCTACTACAACTGCTACGGCTCGTGCGTGACCTCGACGTCGCGGCCGGTCTGCTACGTCCAGAAGGCCGGCGTCTGCTGACCTGACGATCCGCCCGGGGCCGCGCCGACCGGCGCGGCCCCACCCTCCCCCGAACTCGCCGAGGAGCCCCCATGCCCGGTTTCGTCTACGCCGCCGTCGCCCTCGTCGGCGCGGTCGCCGTCCTCAATCTCGTCCTGACCCTGGCGCTGGCCCGCCGGCTGCGCGAGGTGCAGGCCGGTCACGCCCACGACGGTGAACCGGTCCCCGAGGTGCTGCCCGCCCCGGGCCTGGACGTCAGCGGCTTCCCCCTCGCCGACCTGGCCACCGGACGCCGCACCGTGGTCCTGCTGACCCCGACCTGCCCGCCGTGCCGGGACGTGCTGGACGCCCTCACCACCGACGCGGCACGCTACCGGCACGGCACCCTCGTCGCCATGATCGGCACGCCGGCGGAGACGGCCGCGATGGCCGACCGGCTCGCCGACTTCGACACGGTGACCATGTCCGAGCCGCTCGCCGAGAAGGAGCTGCGGGTCAAGGGGTTCCCGGCCGTGCTGTCGGTGGTCGACGGCGTCGTCGTCGACGCCGGCCACCAGCTGCCGGTCCTGGCCTGACCGTGGCCACGCTGCGGGCCGCGCTGCGGCTGGGCTGCGCCGCGCCGGGGGCGCTCGCCGCGATGGTCGTGCTGGTCCTCGTCGGGGCGGCGCCGTCGATCGGCATCGCCTGGTTCACCAAGCTGCTCTTCGACGAGGTCGGCCGGGGCCGCGCGGCCAGCCCGTCCACCGCGACCTGGTACGCGGTGGCGATCGCCGGGCTGGCGGCGCTGGCGGCGATCGCCAACCGGCTCTCCGGCTACGTCACCGCGGTGCTGCAGCAGGCCATCACGATCGCCGCCGACGCCCGGCTGTACCGGAAACTGAACAGCTTCCTCGGGCTGGGGCCGTTCGAGCAGCCGGCCCTGCGCGACCGGCTGGCACTCGCCCAGCAGGCCGCCGACCAGGCGCCGTACGCGGTCGTGCTGTTCGTGGTCAACGTGGCCCAGAACGTCGTCACCATCGGCGGTTTCGCCGCGATCCTGGCGTCGCTGTGGCCGCCGGCCGGCCTGCTGTTGCTCGCCGTGGCCGGCCCGGAGTTCCTCATCCAGCTGCGACTGTCCCGGCGGGCGGCGCGGGCGGTGGAGGACAGCGCCGGCCTGTTCCGGGCACGGCTGCTGTTCCAGACGGTCCTGACCGACCTGCGCGCCGCCCGGGAGGTACGCCTGTTCCAGCTGGGTCGGTTCTTCCACGACCGGCTCACCGGGGCGGTGCGGGCGGCGGGCCGGATCGAGCTGGACGCCGCCCGACACGCCACCCTGGTGCAGGGCGGCTGGGCGCTGGCCGGCTCGGCGGTCACCCTGGTCGCCACGGTGGTCGCGGTGGGCGCGGCGGTGCGCGGCCGGCTCAGCCTCGGCGACCTCACCCTCGTGCTGGCCGCGTTCGGCGCGGCGCAGGGCGGCCTGGCCGGCATCGCCGGCCAGCTCGGCGAGGTCGGCGCGGCGCTGCGGCTGTTCCGGCACTACGTCGCCGTGCTCGACAGCCCCGCCGATCTCGTCGACGGCACCCGGACGACGCCGCCGCTGCGCACCGGGATCCGGTTCGAGGACGTGTGGTTCCGCTACGACGAGGGCGGCCCCTGGGTGCTGCGGGGCCTCGACCTGACCATTCCCGCCGGGCAGGCCGTGGGGCTCGTCGGCCTCAACGGCGCCGGCAAGAGCACTCTGGTCAAGCTGCTCTGCCGGTTCTACGACCCGGACCGCGGGCGGATCACCTGGGACGGGGTGGACCTGCGCGAGCTGCGGGTCGAGACCGTACGCCGGCGGATGGGGGCGGTGTTCCAGGACTTCATGTGCTACGACCTCACCGCGGCGGAGAACGTCGGCATCGGCCGGCTGCCGCACACGAGCGAGCAGGTCGAGCAGGCCGCCGCGCGGGCCGAGATCCACGACCGGCTGCGCGCCCTCCCCCACGGGTACGCCACCCTGCTCAGCCGGACCTTCGCCGGTCAGGACGGCGAGCCGGGGGTGGCGCTCTCCGGTGGGCAGTGGCAGCGGGTCGCCCTGGCCCGTTCCCTGATGCGCGCCGACGCCGACCTGCTGGTCCTGGACGAGCCCAGCTCCGGGCTCGACGCCGACGCCGAGACCCGGGTGCACGCATCGTTGGCCCGGCTCCGGCAGGGCCGCACCGGGCTGCTGATCTCGCACCGGCTCAGCACCCTGCGCGACGCGCGGCGCATCGTCGTGCTCGACGCCGGACGGGTCGTCGAGTCGGGCACGCACGACGAGCTGATGACGGCCGACGGCGAGTACGCCCGGCTGTTCCGCCTGCAGGCCGACGGCTACCAGTTGGCGGCGTCGTGACCGGCTGGCTGCGCCGCCGGTGGCGGCTGGTGGTGGTCCGCGGGCACAGCATGGCGCCGACGCTGCGCGACGGCGAGCGGCTCGTGGTCCGGGTCGGCCGGGTCCCGGCCGCCGGGGACCTGGTCGTCTTCCGGGCCCGTGCGGTCGTCCCGGACGCCGACCTGACCTGGATGGTCAAGCGGGTGCAGCGGGTCGGGCCCGACGGCGCCGTCACGGTACGCGGGGACAACACCCACAGCCAGGACTCCCGGCACTTCGGGGCGGTGCCCCCGGCGGCGGTCCTCGGCGTGGCCGTAGGGAGGCGATGACAGGTGTACGTCGAGATCGGGGCCCGGGTGCTGCTCGGCACGGTCCTGCTGGCGGCGGCGGTCGGCAAGGTCAGCGGCCGGGCCGCGTACCGCGAGTTCACCCGCTCGGTACGCGACCTGGGCTGCCGCCCGGAGGGCCCGCTCGCCGCGGCCGTGGTCGCCGCCGAGTTCACCGCCGTGGCCCTGCTCGCGCTGCTCCCACCGGCCGGGTTCGCCCTCTCGGCGGCGCTGCTGCTCGCCTTCACCGTGGCGATCGTCCGTAACCTGCGCCGGGGCGGGGCTACCTGCCGGTGTTTCGGCCGGAGCGCCGCGCCGCTGGGCCGGCACCACGTGTGGCGCAACCTGTTCCTGGTCGGCTGCGCGGTCGCCGGCGCGCTGGCCCCGGCCGGGCCGGTACGCCCCGACGGCGCGCTGCTCACCGTCGCGGCCGCGCTGCTCGTCGGGGCGCTGGTCGTCCTGCTCGACGAGCTGCGGTACCTGTTCGGCTCGTCGGTGCGGAGCTGAGAGGGCGGCGCCGCCGCGCCGGTCCTTCCCTCGGCAGCGGCCCGATGTTAACGTGAACATCGTCGATGTCCCGCCGCGTGCGGGCACCGGGAGCGCGCCACCGGCGCACCGCCGCCGGTCCAGGGCAGACCGGCCCGGTCCCGCGCCGGTCACCGCGGGGACGAGGCCGGCCGGGCGGTCACCTCGCGCGACCGGAGGCATCACCGCCGACAGCGGGCGTCATCGCTGAGCGCCACGCCGCTCGCGCGGCACTGGGCCGTGTCGACGGCCCGGGCGCACGCCACCCCCTGAGCACTCACGGACCGGGAGGTCCCTCTTGCGACCCACCAGCCACGCCGGCCGGCGAGGGGCGTTGATCGCCGCCGTCGCCGCGCTCACCGTCACCGCCGCCGGACTCACCGGCACCCCGCTCGCCTCCGCCGCCACCACCGGCTGCGCCGTCAGCTACACCGTCCCCTCGACCTGGCCCGGCGGTTTCGGCGCCACCGTCGTCGTCACCAACCTCGGCGACCCGATCACCAACTGGCGACTCACCTGGAACTTCACCGCCGGAGAAACCGTCACCCAGTACTGGAACGCCACCATCACCCAGAGCGGCACCACCGCCACCGCCACCAACGTCTCCTACAACGGAAGCATCCCCACCGGCGGCACCACCAGCTTCGGCTTCAACGGCACCGGCACCGGCGCGATCCCCACCACCTTCACCCTCAACGGCGTCACCTGCACCGGCGGTACCAGCACCCCACCCAGCAGCCCGCCGCCCAGCACGCCGCCGCCGAGCACTCCGCCGCCCAGCACGCCCCCGCCGACCACCCCGCCGCCGTCGACCGGCGACGGACCCTGTGACATCTACGCCGCCGGGGGCACCCCCTGCGTGGCCGCGCACAGCACCACCCGGGCGCTGTACCGCACCTACGGCGGCCGGCTCTACCAGGTGCGCCGCTCCTCCGACAACGCCACCCGCGACATCGGCGCCCGTACCGCCGGCGGCCCGGCCGACGCGGCCGCCCAGGACACCTTCTGCGCCAACACCACCTGCGTGATCACCTGGATCTACGACCAGTCCGGCCGGGGCAACAACCTCGGCTACCAGGGAGCCGGTGGTATCGGGGGCGCGGTCCAGCCGGCGACGGCGAACCGCGAGGCGATCACGGTCGGCGGCGCCAAGGCGTACTCGCTCTACATCCCGGGCAACAGCAGCTACTGGCGCGACGGGCACCTGAGCGGCGTACCCACCGGCAGCGCGCCCGAGGGCATGTACATGGTCACCAGCGGCACCCACGTCAACAGCGGCTGCTGCTTCGACTACGGCAACAGCGAGACCACCCGCCGGGCCGACGGGGCCGGGGCGATGGATGCGATCAACTTCAGCACCAGCTGCTGGTTCGGTGGCTGCTCCGGCACCGGGCCGTGGGTGCAGGCCGACCTCGAATGGGGCCTCTACCCCGGTGGCAGCCAGTCCTGGAACTCCAACCAGCGGGCCTTCACCAGCAAGTTCGTCACCGCCACGCTGAAGAACAACGGCACCTCCCGGTTCGCCATCAAGGGCAGCAACGCCCAGTCCGGCAGCCTCTACACGCTCTACGACGGGTCGCTGCCCAACGGCTACAGCCCGATGAAGAAGCAGGGCGCGATCATCCTGGGCAGTGGCGGCGACTGCTGCATCGACAACAAGAACCAGAGCGTCGGCACCTTCTACGAGGGGGCCGTGGTGGCCGGCTACCCCTCGGACGCGACCGAGAACGCCGTACAGGCAAACGTGGTGGCCGCCGGCTACCGCTGAGCCCACCCGGCCGCCGCCTCCCGACCGGGGGCGGCGGCCGCCGGGCCGGACGGGCCGGTACGACGAACCGCGCGGGATCGGACGCGGACCGGGCAGCCGATTGCGACCTCATCGGCGTACGACTATGTTACCGAGCACCTGCGCCACTGCTGCGGGAGCCTTTCGCCGCGCGCCGCGGACGCCCGGGCAGCGTCCGCGTCCTCGACGTGTCCGGCCACACCGGCAGGCGGCCCCCGGGCGGGCCTCTCCTGCCTCGGCACACCGTCCGGGCGCCTGATCGACAAGACAGTTCGCAGTGGGGAGCATGCATTCCATGAACATCCGGTCGAGCGACACCGGTCGCACCGGCGAGATCGCGGGCCCCGAACCCGCCCCCGCCATCCCGGGCCCCGGTGAGCGCGGCAGGCGCTTCGCGATCCCGCCCGAGTGGATCTGGGCGTCGGTGGCCGGTGTGCTGCTGGCGGTGGCGCTCACCTGGCCGACCCTGCGCCACCCCGCCAGCACCATCCCCGGTGACCTCGGCGACCCCACGCTCCAGGCGTGGCAGGTCGCCTGGGCGGGGCACGCCCTGCTCACCGACCCGGCCGGGCTGTGGAACTCCAACACGTTCTACCCGGAGACCTACACCTACGCCTACAGCGACACCCTGCTCGGGTACGCCCCGGCCGGGATGCTCGGGGACGGCTTCGCCGCCGCCGTGGTCCGCTACAACGTGCTCTACGTGCTGCTGCACGCGCTGGCGTTCGTCGGCGCGTACGCGCTGGTGCGGCAGCTCGGGGCGGGCCGGTGGGGCGGCGCGGTCGCCGGGGTGGCGTGGGCGTTCGCGCCGTGGCGCCTGGCCCACTCCGGCCACCTGAACATCCTCTCCAGCGGCGGGATCGCGCTCTGCCTGGCGATGCTGGCCCGGGGCCACGGCTGGTCGCTGCGCGACGGGTACCGGCCGGAGCGGCGCCGGCCCGGGTGGGCGCTCGCCGGCTGGCTCGTCGCCGCCTGGCAGGTCAGCCTGGGCTTCGGCATCGGGCTGCCGCTGGTCTACTTCCTGCTGGCCGCGGTGCTGGTGGCCGCCGCCGGCTACGGCTGGTCCTGGTGGCGGAAGAGGGAACGGCTCCCGTTCGGCCGGCGGCTGTTGCTGGCGGACCTGGTCGGGGGCGCCGCCTTCGGCACGGTGACGCTGCTGCTCGGCCTGGTCTACCTGCACGTCGTCGACCTCAATCCGCAGGCCCACCGCGGGCTCGAGTGGACGAAGATGTTCTCCCCGCCGCTGATCGGGTTCGTCACCGCGCCCGCGGACTCGTGGCTGTGGGGCGACGCGCACGCCGCCGCCCGCGAGCAGCTCTCCTGGCCGCCGGAGATGGCGTTGCTGCCGGGGATGACGGTGCTCGGGCTGGCCGGGGCGGGGCTCTTCGTCTCGGTGTACCGGGTGCGCTACCGGGTCGCGTTGGGGCTCGGCGTGCTCGTCACGGTGCTGCTGGGGCTGGGCACCACCCTCGGCGGTGACGGCGATCCCGGCTACGTGACGCTCTCCACGCACCTGCCCGGCTGGGACGCGCTGAGGACGCCCGGGCGGATGATGCACTGGACCAGCCTGCTGCTGGCGGTGCTGGCCGCCGGGTTGGTGACCGCGCTGGCGGAGTCCTCGGCGCGCTCCGTCGCCCGGCGCTGGACCCGGGTCCTCGCGCCGGTGCTGCTGCTGGTGCCGCTGGCCATGGTGACGCTGGAGGGGGTCAACCGGACCCCGCACCCGGAGGTGCCCCGACCGCCGGCCGCGCTGGGGTCCGCGCGGGAGCCGCTGCTGGTGCTGCCCGCCGGTGGGGTGGGCGACCTGACGTACATGCTGTGGAGCACCGACGGGTTCCCGCGGGTGACCAACGGGCTGGCCGGGTTCGAGCCGGTCAGCCAGGCACAGACCCGGGCCGCGGTGGCCTCGTTCCCCGACGCGGGCAGCGTGGCGTACCTGCGCGGGATCGGCGTGCGGTCGGTGGTGGCGGTGCCGAGCCGCGCGGCGGGCACCCCGTGGGAGAACATCGCCGCCCGCCCGGTGGACGGACTGGGCATCACCCGGGAGGATCGCGATGGCGTGCTGGTCTACCACCTCTGAGCGGGCCGGGACCGGCCCCCGCCGGCCGGACCGGGCCGGGTGAGCGCGGTGCGCCTGTCCGTGGTGGTGCCCTGCTTCAACGAGGAAGCCTCGGTGGAGCGGCTGCACCGGACGCTGAGCACCGCGCTGGCCGAGCTGTCCGACGTGGACGTCGAGGTGGTGTACGTCGACGACGGCAGCGAGGACGGCACCCTCGCGGCGCTGCGCCGGCTCGCCGCCGCCGACCCGACCGTCTGCTACACGTCGCTGAGCCGCAACTTCGGCAAGGAGGCGGCGATGCTCGCCGGCCTGGAGCGGGCCACCGGGGACGCCGTCGTCATCATGGACGCCGACCTCCAGCACCCGCCCCGGCTGCTGCCGGAGATGGTGGGTCTGTACCGGCAGGGGTTCGACCAGGTGATCGCCCGCCGGGACCGGCGTGGCGACCGCTTCGTCCGGACGCTCGCCTCGCGGTCCTTCTACCGCCTGGTCAACTGGTGGATCGACGTGCGGCTGCTGGACGGGGCCGGTGACTACCGGCTGCTGTCCCGGCTCGCGGTGGACGCGGTGCTGGCGATGCCGGAGTACAACCGGTTCTCCAAGGGCCTGTTCTCCTGGATCGGGTTCCGCACCGCGGTGGTCGCCCACCACAACGAGAGCCGACAGGCGGGCCGGAGCAGGTGGACGTTCGGCAAGCTGTTCAACTACGCCTTCGACGGCCTGCTGTCGTTCAACAACCGCCCGCTGCGCCTGGCGATCTACGGCGGCCTGTTCCTCACCCTGATCGCGGTGGCCTACATGGCCTGGGTGGTCGCCGACGCGGTCGAGAAGGGCATCGACGTCCCGGGGTACACCACCATCATCGTCAGCGTGATCGGCCTGGGCGGCATCCAGATGATGCTGCTGGGCGTGATCGGCGAGTACATCGGCCGGATCTACTACGAGACCAAGCGCCGGCCGCACTACCTGGTGCAGGAGACCGAACTGGTGGTCGCGGAGGCCGGCGAGGCGGCCCGCCGGCCGACCCGACCGGCCCCGCCGGCCGACCGGGGCCGGCGGATCGTGCCGCCCCGCGAGGACCGGTCGCGTCGCCGTGCACCGCGGCGGACCGCCGACGAGTCGATGACCCGCGACCCGGGCTGATCGGGGCGCCCCGGCGAAGGTCCAGCTCCGGACCGGCGACGGCGCCAACCAGCGGTGCAACCGCAGCTAGTCGCCGGCCAGGGCGAGGAAGGTCGCCCATCCGGCGACCAGGACCGCGACCGCGGAGTTCCACCAGTGCGGTGTCAGCCAGGGGAAGGAGCCCAGGACGAATGCGGCTGCGGCGATGATGCCGACAGCTCGCCCCGTCAGTCCGGCGCGGGTCGACCAGCCGAGCGCGACCGCGGCGACGGCGAAACCGAGCAACGCCAGGTGCAGGGCGCCGAACGTCGCGCTGACGACCAGGGCCACCACCTCGGCCGACAGGTGGATCCCGAACACCGGGTAGACCAGACGCCCCACCGCGAGCAGTACGACGACGAGCGCGACGAGGGCAACCGCGAGAGCGGTCCCTCCCACGCTGATCCGCACCGACGGTCCGGCCTCCCGCGCGCCGACGAGGCCGCGCGCGCCGGCTCCCCAGCAGATGACCGCGAAGAACAGCAGCTCGTCGCTCCACGACAGCAACGAGTGACCGCGTTCGACCCACGCCGTCACCGCACCCACCTCGGCGGGCACGTCCGGCAGGAGCGACAGCAGCAGAAGGGCGACGCCGGTGAGGACCGCCCCCACGATCACCAGCCAGCGGTGCGCCCGCACGTGGATCGCTCGGCGCGGCGTCGTGTCCCCCACCAACGGCCCCCCGGTCGTACCCGTCATCCCCCTACCGTGCCCTGTTCCCCCGGCCCTCGCAACGACCGGCCCGACTCGCGTCGATCATGAGGTTGGCGGCAGTCAGGGCGATCCGCTTCGCCGCCAACCTCATGATCGACCAGGCGCGGGCAGGTTCAGGGACGCAGGGTCCACTGCTGGTTGGTGCCGCCGTGGCAGTCCCAGAGGTTGATCTTCGTGCCGTTGGCGGTGCCCCAGTTGGCCGCGTCCAGGCAGCGGCCGGAGGCCACCCCGCTGATGGTGCCGTTGGCGTTGAGCACCCACTGCTGGTTGGCCGCGCCGGTGCAGTCCCAGATGATCACGCGGGTGCCGTTCGCGGTGCCCGCGCCCTCGGCGTCCAGGCACTTGCTGCCGTACACCTGCAACTGCCGGTTGGCGGTGTACGTCCAGCGCTGCATGGTGCCGCTCCAGCAGTCGTAGAGCTGCACCTGGGTGCCGTTGGTGGTGCTGCCGCCCGGCACGTCGACGCAGCGGCCGGACTGCACGCCGACGAGCTGGCCGGTCGTGCCGCCGGTGCCGCCGGGGGTGCCGATGCTGCCCGGTACGGCCTGCAGGGCGGTGAACCAGACGGCGGCCATCTTGTCGTAGCCGGTGGCGGTGGGGTGGATGCCGTCGATCAGGTCGCCGGTGCCGACGGCGCTGTGCATGTCGACCAGGTGCACGTGCTTGCCGGCGGTGGCCTTGCCCTGCACGATGCCCGGGATCGCGGCGTTGAAGGTGCGTACCGCGGCCTCCTGCCCGCTGTTGGCCAGCGGGGTGAGCTGGGCGACGAACACCTCGGCGGTGGGGACGGTGGCGGTGATGTGGTCGATCAGGGTGGAGAGCCGGTTGGGCGCGCCGGAGACGTTGTAGTTCTGCAGGATGTCGTTGGTGCCGATGTGCAGCAGCACGGTGTGCGGCCGGTAGGTGTTGAGCCAGCCGGTGATGTTGGCGTCGATCTGGTCGATGCGCCAGCCGGGGTGACCCTCGTGGTCGTGGTCACCGAGGCTGGCCGGGCCGTTGAACTGGGAACCCACGAAGTCGGTGGTGTAGCGGCCGGCGGCCAGGCGCTGCCACAGCCCGATCCGGTAACCGCCGGGCACCTGGGTGCCCTCGGTGATCGAGTCTCCCAACGGCATCACCCGCGTCCCGCCGTTCGACTCGGCGCTCGCCGGGCCGGCCGGGGCCACCACGCCGGCGACCACGACGGCCAGCGCGGCCGCCGCGGTGAACCACCGTGTCATTGCTCGCATGACTGTTCCTCTCGGTCGGTCGCCCGGCGGGTGACGAGGTACGCGCCACCCACCGGGCGGGAGGGTCGGGCGGGTGTCCGCCCGAGGTGGAGTCAGGACGCGGTGCAGGTGAGCGCGGGGTTCGACGTCGGACCGTTGGCCAGGAAGCCGAAGGTGGTCGAGCCGCCGGCGGCCAGCGCCCCGTTGTACGACACGTCGCGCACGGTCGCCGTCGTGCCGCTGGTGCTCAGGGTGCCGCTCCACACCTGGCTGACGCTCTGCCCGCCGCTCAGCGTCCACTGCACGGCCCAGCCCTTGATCGGCGCGCTGCCGGCGGTCACGGTGACCTCGGCCTGGAAGCCGCCGGACCAGGTGTTGGTGGTGCGGTAGCTGGCGGTGCAGGCCCCGCCGGCCGGCGGCGGGCTGCTCGGCGGCGGGGTCGGTGACGGGCTGGCCGACGGCGGCGGGCTGCTCGGCGGCGGGGTGGGGGGCGGCGTGCTGCCGACCGGGCTGAACCGCCAGTTGTCGAGGTTGAACAGGTAGCCGCTGCCGCCGGTGAAGCGCAGGTACAGGTCCCGGGTGCCGGTGGCGCCACTGACCGGGCAGGTGGTGTCGGTCCACGTCTGCCAGCCGCCGGTGCCGGCCACTCGGCAGGTGCCCACCAGGGGGCCGGTGGCGCTGTCCAGCCGCAGCTCGATGGTGCCCCCGGACGCGCCGGACGCCACCCGGGCGGTGTAGGAGGCGGCACCGGTGCCGAAGCCCACCCCCTTGACCTTGAGGTGGTCGCCGTTCTCGATCCAGCCGACGTCCATGCCGCCGCCGGAGGCCGCCTCGGTCTCCACCCCGGACTCCCAGGCGATGGTCTCGGCCTCCTGCCGGACGTACGGGTTCAGCGTGCCGACCTGCGGGGCGCCGGTGGCGGTCATGGTGATGGTCGGGATCGAGCCGTCCGCGCCGTAGGAGAACTTCTCCACCGCCACCGACCGGGTGAATCCGCCGCCGCCGGGCAGCGCGCCGTTGTGGTAGAAGAAGTACGACCCGCCCTTGAAGTCGACGATCCCGGGGTGGTTGGTGAAGCTGCTGCCCTGCGTCGGCATCACCGTGCCGCGGTAGGTCCAGGGCCCGAGCGGGCCCGGGGCGGTGGAGTAGGCGATGAACTCCGAGCAGCACTTGGCCGCGTAGACCAGGTAGTACAGGCCGTTGCGCTTGTAGACCCACGGCCCTTCCTCGAACAGCGTCGGGCGGTTCGCGTCGCCGGTCCGGGTGCCGAAGCCGGCCGTGGTCAACGGAATCTGGGTCGGGCTGCCGGCGTACGAGACCATGTCCGCGTTCAGCTTCACGTACCACAGGTGCGGGTTGCCCCAGTACAGGTACGCCTGGCCGTCGTCGTCGATGAAGACCGTCGGGTCGATCTCACCGTTGCTCACCAGCGGGTGCCCGATGGCGTCGCGGAACGGCCCGGTCGGGCTGTCGGCGACCGCCACCCCGATGCCCATCTGCCCGGTCGCGCGGACCGTCATCGGCACGTACCAGTAGAACTTGCCGTTGCGCTGGATCGCCTGGCCGGCCCAGGCGTCCTTGCTGGCCCAGCTGAAGGTGGCGAGGTTGAGCGGCGAGCCGTGGTCGGTCCAGTTCACCATGTCGTCGGAGGACCAGACCCGCCACTCCTTCATCGTGAACCAGGTCGAGTTGTCCTCGTCGTGGCCGGTGTAGAGGTAGACGCGGCCGTTGTACACCAGCGGCGCCGGGTCGGCCGTGTAGATCGTCTGCACGATCGGGTTGTCCGCCCGGGCCGGGGCCGCGAACGACCCCAGCACCGCCAGCAGGCTCACGATCAGGGCCGTCCACCGCCCGGCCCGGCGGCTGCCCCGTGCGGGGCGCGCGACCGTCATCAGTTCTCCCCTCGTCCGGCCGGCCATCAGCTCCGGCTCCACTTCTGGTCGTTGCCACCGGTGCAGGTGGCCAGCACGATCGGTGTGCTGTTGGCGGTCGCGCCGCCGTTGGGGGCGAGGCAGAGGCCGGACTGGACGCCGGTGACGGTGCCGTCGCCGTTGAGGTTCCACTGCTGGTTGGTGCCGCCGTTGCAGTCCCAGATGATCACCTTGGTGCCGGGCGTGGTGCCCTGCGCGTTGGCGTCCAGGCACTTGCTGCCGTACACCTGGAGCTGCTTGCCGCCGGTGGAGGTCCACTGCTGGTTCGCGCCGCCGTTGCAGTCCCAGAGCGTCACCTGGGTGCCGTTGGTCTGGGACTGGTTGGGCACGTCCAGGCAGCGGCCGGAGGCGGTGTTGCGCACCACGTTGGTGATGCCGCCGGGGTCACCGCCGGGGCCGGCCAGCACGGCGAGGTTGTCGAACTGTGCGGTCTCGCCCTGGCTGGTGCCGAAGCCGACCTGGCCGGTGCCGAAGGTGGCGTCGCTCGCGGTGCCGACCGTCGCGCCGTCCACGGTGGCGGTGATGGTGCTGCCGGCGAAGCCGAGCGAGAGGGCGTGCCAGCGGTTGGTGCCGAGCGCCGCGACCGTGCCGCTGCGCAGCGTGGTGAGCTGCCCGGCGGTGTTGTTGCGCAGGATCGACCAGGACCCGGTGTCGGTGACCCGCAGGAAGTACGCGTTGTAGCGGCCGATGGGATCGAGGTTGGTGCTGCCGACGTGGCCCTCCAGTTGGGCGTAGCCGGCCTTCTCCAGCAGGACGTCGGCGGAGACGGTGTAGTTGCCCCAGCTCAGGTTCCCGCCGTAGGTCGCCGGGTCGGCGAGGGTCTTCCAGGTGATGGGGGCCTGCGGCGACATCTGGCGCAGGCAGGTGCCGGCGCGGCCGCCGCCGCAGCCGACGGTCTCGAAGGCGCCCTGCATGTCCTGCAGGTACTTCGGCATCCGGCCGGTGGCGTAGCTGTCGAAGTCGTCGCGGTACGGCAGGCCGAGCGAGCCCTGCGGCGGGCTGGTCGCGGTGCCCTTCTGTGGGCCGGTGGTGGTGGTGAGGCTGTAGAGGTAGCCGGGCTGCACGGTCAGCGAGAAGCTCCCGCCCGACGGGGTCAGGTCGGTGGTGTGCACGAAGTGGTCGGCGGTGTTGCCGGAGTTGAGGTTGGTCGCCCAGACGTGCACCGGGCCGGTGGAGAGGCCGCCGGTGACGGTGACGGTGAGCTGCTGGGCGCTGGTGGCGTCCATCGTCTCGATGATCGTGCTGTAGTCGGTGTTGTTCGGCGACTTCAGCGAGACGTAGCTGCCGTTGGCGCGGTTGCCGCCGAGGTAGCCGCTGGCGGAGTCCAGGTACTTCCAGCCGGGCGCGGTGAACTGGGTGGTGTGCGCCAGCGCCCAGGTGTCCTTGCCGACGGCGTACCAGCCGGACCAGGGCTGGTTGGCCAGGATCAGGCCGACGGTGGCCCACGGCAGGTTCGGGGTGATCGCCGCGATCAGGTCCCAGTTGAGGTAGGCGACCATCCGACCGTCGATGTAGCCGCGGTTGATGCCCCGGGCCAGTGGCTTCGCGCCGTCGTTGTAGTCCTGGGAGCCGCCCTCGCTGTCCCAGAGCGTCTTGCCGGTGCCGGCCGCGGTCGACGACACCGAGCACGAGGTCTGCGCGCTGAGGTAGCCGCACGGGTAGTGGCCGCTGAGCACGTCGATGCTGTTGCGCAGGGTGGTGTTGCTCGCCACCGCGTTGGCCGGGTTCCAGCTGCCCGGGTAGTCGTCCCCGTAGATGATCTTCACAGCGCCGTAGCCGTTGTTGTTGAGCGCGCTGCGCAGGTTGATGGTCCAGTTGGCGTCGGTCAGCTTCTCGTTCTGCGCGGCGGTGATGTAGTCCATGGTCAGGTTGTGCTGCCTGGCGCAGCCCAGCCAGTCCACGAAGTAATTGATCATGTCCTGGGACATGAACGTGCCGTTGCCGATCCAGCCCGGGGCGCCCCACGGCAGCGCCGCCAGCTTGATGGCGGGGTTGCGGGCCTTGGCCTGCTCCATGATCCACCACTCGTAGCCGCGGTTGCAGTTGAGATCACCGCGGGCGTGCTCGTGGCTGGGCTCGGCGCCGCTGGTCGAGTTGGTGTCCCCGCCCATCTCCACCTTGAGGATCTGCAGGGCGGCGCCGTAGCCGGGCTTGAACAGGTAGTCCAGGATCTGGCCCCGCTGCGGCTCGGGATAGTCGATGAGCAGCCCGCTGTTGCCGCCGCCGCCGCTGACCGCGCCCACCCCGTCGAAGGTGTGCCCGCCGGAGGTGCCGTTGACGGTGATCGACGTGGCGGCCCGCGCGGGGCCGGCGGTCACCGCCACCAGGGCGGTGGCGGCCAGCATCGAGGCGGCCAGCGCCGCCATCGGCCGGGGACGACGGCCGGGTTGTCTGAGTCCCACCATGACGGCTCCTCGGGTGCGAAGGGCGCCGCACCGCGGCGGGCCCCACCGGTGAATTCCGGTCGATAGCAGCGCTAACATCCACGGCAGACATCCAGCCGGTGACGCCGTCGGGAGATCGCGTCCCGGCGGTTCAAGCTGCCCGAAGAGCTGGTGGTGGTGGCTCGCGGCAGTGATGTTATCGATAACATCGACGTAGCTGATTAAAACACATCGATGGCGATAATGCCGCTACTCGACGGGCGGATGAGGCCCCGCCGGTCAGCTCAGGGCGAGGTCCGCCACCTCGGCCGCGCAGCCCCAGGAGAGCGTCACCCCCGACCCGCCGTGCCCGTAGGCGTGCACCAGCCGGCCGTCCGACCGGTCCCGCTCGACCCGGGGCCCGCCGTGCCGGGCCGGCCGCAACCCGATCCGCTCCCCGAGCACCGGCGCGTCGGCGAGCCCCGGGACCAGGGCGACGCACCGACGCCGGATCGCCGCCGCCGTCTCCGGGTCCGGCCGGGTGTGCCCGACCCCCACCTGGTAGGTGCCGCCGAGCACCACGTCGCGCTCCCGCGGGTGCACGTAGGTGAGGCCGGCCGGGTCGTCCTCGTCGCGTACCGAGACGGTCAGGCCCGGGTTCGCCACCAGCACGACGTGCCCGCGCACCGGGTGCACGGCCGGGTCGGCGGCGAGCCGGCCGGCGGCCAGGCCGGTGGCGTTGACCACGGTGGGGGCGAACTCGTGCGCGTCACCCAGCCGGTCCAGCGCGCGCCGCACGATCCGGCCACCGTCCGCCGCGACCTGCCGGTACAACCAGGGCAGGTAGCGGGTCATCGTCACCGTGGGCGCGGTGAACCGCAGCAGCGCCGTGTACGGCGGGGACGCCGGCTCGGCCACCAGGTCACCGCAGGCGTCCGCCCACCACGGCGGCCCGGCGTACGGGCGGCGCAGCCACATCCGGGTCGCCCGGTCGACCACCCCGGGCACCCCGTCGGCCGCCTGGCGGCGCAGCTCGGCGTGCGTGTCCCGGGCCCAGCGCAGCACCCGGGGCTCCGCCTCGGTGTGGCTCGGGTACCAGACCGCAGCGGCCACGGCCGACACCGTCCGCGCCGGATCGTCGGCGGTCAGCACGGCCACCCGGGCCCCCCCGCAGCTGGAGCGTGCGCGCCGCCGTCATGCCGACGATCCCGCCACCCACGACCACCACGTCCGCCGTCGTCACCGTCGTCTCCCCTCGCCGTGCACCGATGGTGACCGGGCAACGGGTACCCCGTCCACGCCGGACCCGGCGACCGGCGCGTCGCCGCCCCCTACGGGCGCGGGACGAGCGGACCCACTACCATTGCGCGGTCCGGGACGGCTGCGGAGACGAGGCGACATGCGGTGGCTCCAGCGACTGCTGGGCGGCAACAAGGTCCGGCTCGACCCGGCCCGACAGCAGGCCCTCGTCCACGAGGTACGGCAGCGCTTCGGCGCCCACGCGCCTGAGCCGTTTCCCGCCCAGGTGGAGGCGATCACCGGGCTGCTGAAGGACGACGACGGCCTGGTGGTGGCGAGCCTGATCGTGGGCCAGGTCGCCGAGGAGGCCCACGCGGACCTGCGGGCCCAGGCCGACGAGCTCCACCGGCGTACCGGGCGGCGGCTGCTGGTGCACCGCCGCAACTACCGGCCCCTGTGGAAGGAGGCCGGACCGGGGCTGCGCTGGCCGCTCTTCGCGCTGCCGTGCGGATTCCACCCGTACGCGCAGCTGACCGCCGCCGTCACGGCGGTCGGCGACCGCGCGGCCCGGATCGACCGGGTGGTCGATCCCGGTCCCCTGCTCACCGGGCTCTTCGAGATCCTGGACCTCACCACCGCCGGCTGGGAGTACGGCCGGGTGCCGGTGGACGTCGACGCCGCCACGCTGGCCGACCGGCTGATCGGCAGCACCGGACGGATCCTCACCGAGGTCGACGACCCGCCCCGGCTACCGCCGCCGGTCCGCGAGCTGATGCGCCGCAACGACGCCCTCGACGTGGCCGGTCCCGGCGGCCCTCGACCGGTCGGCCGGATCAACCTGGGTGCGACGATGCGCGAACGCTTCCTGGTCTGACGGCGGCCGGAATTCCCGTTGGCCCTCGGCGGCGGGACTGCCTACTCTCGCGCCATGGCCAGGACCCGCAAGCGGACGATCCACGTCGACGGCGTCGAGTACGGGTGGGCGGTCCGCCGGACCGACCCCGGTCACGTCGCCCTGCGGATCTGGCCCGTGCCGGGCAGGTCGGGTTGCCGGTTGGAGGTCCAGGTGGCCTTCGACGACCCGTGGCTGAACTTCGGGCCGATCATCACCGCGCCGGCGGAGCGGGTCGCCGAGGTGTTCGCCCTGACCCCGGTCACGCCGCAGCAGGTCGCGGAACTGATCCGGGCGGCGCTGGCGTCGGGCTGGCGGGTGGACGACGGCGAGTCGCTGCGCTTCGTCCGGGACCGGGGACGGCTGGAACCGGTGCCCGGGCACCCCGCCGGCTGAGCGGACCCGCGCCCCGGCCGGCGCCGCTCAGCGCACCGGCAGCGCCGCCGGTCCGGCACCCCGCACCGATCGCTTCAGCTGCGTGTAGGACCAGAGGAAGCAGCGGACCTGCCGGTCGCCCCGGGCCCAGGCCGCCTGCGAGGGCAGCCCGTACAGGCTGCCGGTGCGGTACGGCAGCAGCCGGTCGACGGGCAGCTCGACGTAGCCGGCGATCACCGTCCGGCAGGCGGCGTTGATCCGGTTCTCGTTGCCGGCCAGCGCGGCGAAGGGCGTCTCCGGGGCGGTCCAGGTGCCGGCGTACTCGATCCAGTGCGGCGCGGCGCACGACACCTGGACCGTCCCTCCGGTGTGCGGCGACGCGCACCCGTACGCCAGCGGCGATGCCGGGTCCTTGAGCGCGTCGCGCAGGGTGCCGGCGTGCTGGGCGGGCCAGTCCGACTCGTTGTCGGCACCGGTCTCGACGGCACTGACCTCGAAGAGGTCGCAGCGGAACCAGCGGCTGCCGCCCGCCCAGCCGTTCGGCGACGGCGGCACGACCTGCACCACCAGCCGGGCTCCGTGCCAGTCCCCGCCGAGAAACTCACGGGCCCGGGTGTCGCACTCGGCGTACGCCGGCCGCAGCGCCGCCGAACCGACCTTCGGTGGCGTGGGCCGGGCCGCCGACGCGCCGGTGAACCGGCCGACGTGGAACGTCTCGACCAGGTGCGCCCGGCCGCAGTCCACCGGCTGGTAGCTGCTCAGGTAGCCGGTGGGATCACCGATCAGGTGGCAGTCGCCCACCGCCGGGGTGAACTGCCGCACCTCGCCGACCAGGCTCCAGTCGTCCACGAGGTCGCCGTCCGTGCCGGCCGGCGCGCCGCAGCCGGACAGCACCATCATGACCGCGGCGGCCAGCGCCGCCCCACGTCGCCACCGTCGCATGCCAGCTCTCCCCGCGCCCCGTGTGAACGCGGGCAGCATACGTTCCCGGCGGGGCCGGCCGCGCCCCGGATCCGTCGCCGCGACGGGCCGGGGCCGACGCGGCGCCGGGCCGACGCCCGGACCGCGTGGCCGGCCCGCCTCCGGTCAGGGCACCCAGGCCGGGTCGCGGCCGATGAAGCCCAACAGCCGGTCCTGCGCGTCGGCGTCCGCCGGCACCGGCACCCGGGGACCGTACTGGCCGGACGAGCGGATGAGCTGCTCCATCGGCTCCATTCCGGCCAGCAACCGGGCACAGGAGTCCTGGTCGAGGCGGTCGTCCTGGCCGGTGGCCCGGGCCAGGTCCCAGGTGTGCAGGAAGACGTCGGTGGTGTAGAACTGGTCGATCGCCCGGTCCAGCGGCAGCTCGCCGAGGTGCGGATTGGTCAGCCGGCGGCCACTCGTGCCCGGGTCGTCCAGCAGGGACTGCACCGCGTCGCAGTGGTGCTGCCAGGCGGCAGCCGGGTCGTCGTCGACCGCCGGTCCGGCCGGCAGCCGGACCCCGGCGCCGCCGGCCAGGAACGGCGGCAACCAGTCGACCAGATGGCGTACGACGTCCCGGGCGGTCCATCCCGCGACCGGCGCGGGCACGTCCCAGGAGCGGGTGCCCCGGACCCGGTCGGTGAACGCGCGGCCGACCTGGCGGTGCCGTTCGGCGGGCCCGTCAGACGGCGCCATCGGCCACCAGCCTGTCGAGCTTGGCGTACCCCTGGTCGACGCCGACCTCCATGCCGCTGGCGAGCCAGGCGTCCCGGGCCTCGAAGCTCTCCACCAGGGACTGGGCCCGCAGCAGGGTGCGACCGTTGTCGAGCCGCTCGAACCAGAGCGTCTCCAGCGCCACCCCGTCGGGCTGCCCGTCGAAGGTGAACGTCTGCACGATCCGGTCCGGCCGCACGTCGTGGAAGCAGCCCCGGAACGCGTACTCCTGGCCGTCGCGGGTGGCGACGTAGCGCCAGCTGCCGCCGGAGCGCGCGTCCCACTCCTCGATGCGGGTGTCCATCCGGTCGGGACCGACCCACTGGGCGAACAGCCGCGGATCGGTGTGCGCCCGGAACAGTTGCTCGGGCGTGGCGTCGAACTCCCGGGACAGCCGGATGACCGGCACCTTCGGGTCGGCCTCGATGGTGGTCTCGGCGTTGCCGCTCATGTCGTGGTTCCCTTCTCGGTCGGGTCGGTCGTCGCCTCCTGGTCGAGCTGGGCCAGGACGGCGTCGAGCCGGCGGTAGCGCTGTTCGGCCCGGTGCCGGTAGCGCTCGATCCACGTGTCCATCAGGTCGAAGACCTCCGCCTCCAGTCGCACCGGACGGGGCTGCGGCCCCGCCGGCCTGCTCACCACCCCGGCGTCCTCCAGCACCTTGAGGTGCTTGTAGACCGCCTGGAGCGTCATCGGGTACGGCTCGGCGAGCTGGTTGACGGTGGCGTCGCCCGCCGCGAGCCGGGCCACCATGTCCCGCCTGGTCGGATCCGCGAGTGCCGCGAAGACCCGCGACAGCGTGTCCGCCGCCATCGCCCACCTCCGAACTTTCAACCTTGTGGTTGAAATTGACCCTAGCGACCGATGGCAATCCGAGTCAACCGCATGGTTGATAATCCAGGTAGATCCGGTTCTTACCGGCCGTCGACGACCGTGTCGGGCCGAGGAACGGTGGCCAGTAGGATCCCGCTCATGTCCGGTCTCGCCGCGCGGTTCGCACAGCTCGCCGACGAGTACGACAGCCGAAGGACAGCGGCCACGTCGCTCGTCGCGCGCTGGGAGTGGTACGCCTGGCCGGGGCTCGACCTCCGCCCGTTGCACTTCGAGCGGGAGCTGCTCAAGCCGGGCCACCCGCTGGCGGTCCGGCCACCGCTGGACCGGGACGTGCTGCGCATCGGGTTCGACGCCGAGGCCCGCGTGGTGGTGGTCGAGGAGTACAGCGGCTTCCTGCACGGCCGCCGACACCAGGAGATGTTCCTCCGCCACCACGGTGACCTGGTCGAGGCGGCCCGCTTCGGCGCGGACGGGCCCGTGCACCTGCACGAGTACCGCTTCTCCGACGGTCTGATGCGCGCGGCCGAGACGACGGCGCGGCACGGCTCGGGACGGGAGTCCTACACCTACGCCGAGGGTCGGATCAGCCGCGTCGAGATCGCGTACGCGGGCCGGGCTCCCTCGGTGCTGACGGTGGCGCACGACGAGCGTGGCCTGGTCCGGATCGCGGAGGTCACGGACGGGCGGACGCTGGTGCGCTACGAGCGGCCGCCGGCCGGATTCGACCTCGACACGGCGTGCCGGCGCATCGAGGACATGCTGTGCGCGCGGGTGCCGGACGCCGTGGCGGGCCTCGCGCTCGACGGCCCCGCCGACTGCGTCGCGCTGAGTTACCACCGGTCGGACCCGCTGACCCTCGAGGTGCACGCCGCGACCGGGGACGAGCGCGCCGCGCTGGCGGCGGTCGAGCCCTCAGTGGCCTGGTCTCCGGCCGACTTCGAGGCCGCCACCGACGTCCTCCTCGACGACGTCGACGCGATCCGGCTGGTACGACAGGAACTGGCCCTGCACGACGCCGCCGACCTCGACGTGAGAGCCGGCTCCGAGCGGGGCCGGCGGCTGCTCTGCGCGGTGGCGACCCGGCTCAACCGGCACGACTGGTCGAGCACCCTGCCCGTCACCGACGACTTCGTCGTGTACCCGACCGACCTCGAACTGGTCGACCTGGAGCGCAACCTGGCCGACTGCCTGACACCGGACCGGCTCGCCCGGTTCCGCGACCGCGGCCTGCTCTGACCGACGGCGCTCCGGCCGCCGGTCCGGCCCGGGCGTTGCCAGCAGGGCTACCTGGTCCACCGTCGCGACCGCAGCGGCCCGCGCTGCCACGTGCCGGCGGGGTGGCCGCTGTGGCCGTCGATCGATACCGTGCTCCGGTGGCCCGCGCACCGCTCACCGCCGAGTCCGTGGTCGACGGGTGGGCCCCGCAGGCGGTGACGCTGTCACCGGACGGCAACTGGGTCGCCTACGTGGTCGCCCCGCTCGCGCGGGCCGGCGACCGACCGGTCAGTGAACTCTGGGTCGCCGCCGTCGACGGTGCCACCGCTCCGCGCCGCCTGACCTCGGACGAGGCGTACGAGTCGGCGCCGCGATGGGCCGCCGACTCCCGGACGGTCCACTTCCTCTCCGACCGGGCCGAGCGGGGCACCGCGCAGCTGCACCGGGTGGGGCTCGTCGACGGCGCGACGCGGGCCGTCACCGCCTGGGCCGGCGGGGTGTCCGGACATCTTCCGCTGGCCGAGCCCGACCTGGTCGTACTGATCGCCGCCGACGAACCGACCGCCGAGGACGAGCGCCGGGTGCGGGAGCGGGACGACGCCCGGGTCCGGGGCGAGCGGGTACGACCGGACCGGCTGCGGCTGCTCGACGTCGGCAGCGGACGGGTCCGGACGCCGGACGCGTTCGGCGACCGTCATGTCGTCGAGGTGGCCCAGCGGCCCGACGACGGGCTGCTGGCCGTGCTGACCTGGTCGGCTCCCGAGGTGGACCCGGGCCTGGTGGAGCCTGCTCTGCACCTGCTCGACCCCGTCAGCGGCGTCGCGCGGGACCTCGGCCCGGCCGCAGCCGGCGCGTCCTCGCTCGTCTGGTGGGCGGCCGCCGACGGCTGGCACCTGGCGTACCTGGCCACGACTCCGCCCGCCCTGGTGGGCGGCGACGCCGTGCTCGACGTCACCGTGCCGTCGCGCGGTCCGGCGGGTGAGCACCGCAACCTGACCGCCGGCACGACCGTCTGTCCCAGCGGCCTCGTCCAGGTCGACACCGGTCCGCCGCTGGTGCTGGTCGCCGACGGGCTCGACACCGCGATCCACCGGCTCGATCCGGACGGGCCCCGGCTCGCCCCGGTGTCCCGGGTGGAGGGTCTGGCCACCTCGTTGACCACCAGCCGGGACGGGGACGTCGTGGCGGCGGTGTTGAGCACCTCGTACCGGCCCAAGGACGTCCACGCCGGCCCGACGGCGGGTCCGTTGACCCGGCTCAGCGACCTACGGCCCGAACTGCGCGACGTGCGGTGGGGCGTCCAGCAGCGGTTGTCGTACCGGGCGGCGGACGGGCTGCCACTGGACGGGCTGCTGATCCTGCCCGCTGGCCGCGCCCCCGACGACGGGCCGTTCCCGCTGGTGACGCTGGTGCACGGGGGGCCGTACGACCGGCACGCCGACCGGCTCATGCTCGACTGGCATCCGTCCGGCCAGTGGCTGGCCACCGCGGGCTACGCGGTCTTCCTGCCGAACCCGCGCGGCGGCCGGGGGCACGGCCACGACTTCGCGGTCCGCGTCGCCGGCGCGGTCGGCCTGGCCGACTGGCCCGACGTCTGCGCCGGCATCGACCTGCTCGTCGCCGACGGCGTCGCCGACCCGGACCGGCTGGGCATCGGCGGCTGGAGCCACGGCGGATTCCTGGCCGCGTGGGCGGTCGGGCAGACCGACCGGTTCCGGGCCGCCGTGACGGGCGCCGGCATCAGCGACTGGGGGATGCTCGCCGCGACCGGCGAGCAGGGTCGGTTCGAGGCCGCCCTCGGCGGCAGCCACGGCTGGGAGGGGCCGGGTCCGCACCACCACGACCGGCTCAGCCCGATCTCGTACGCCGCCCGGGTCCGCACGCCGGTGCTGATCCTGCACGGCGAGGAGGACACCAACGTGCCGGTGTCCCAGGCCGAGTTCTTCCACCGCGCACTGCGTGCGTTCGGGGTCGAGCACGAGTACGTCGTCTACCCCCGGGAGAACCACGCGATCCGCGAACGGTCCCACCAGCTCGACGTGCTGCGGCGTACCCGGGCGTGGTTCGACAGGTGGCTCGGCTGAATCCGGGCGCCCGAGCCGCTCGCTTCTGACGAACATGTTCGCTACGATCGCGTTATGAGCCCCCGCCGCACCCCGGTCAGCCGCCGTGACCGGCCCGCCAAGCCCCCGCTGAGCCGCGCGGGCACCGTCGCCGTGGCGCTGCGGATCATGCGGGAGGAAGGGCTGGAGCGCGTGACGATGCGCCGCCTGGCCGCCGAACTCGACACCGGCCCGGCCTCGCTCTACGTGTACGTGCACAACATGGCCGAGCTGCACGGCGCGATCCTGGACGAGTTGCTGAGCGACCTGCACCTGCCCGCGACCGGCGGCGCGGAGGACCGGTGGCGCGCGGACCTGCGCGCCCTGCTCACCGAATACACCGAGCTGTTGATCAGGTATCCGAGCCTGGCCCGCTCGGTGCTGACCCTGCGCCCCTCGGGGCCGAACTACGTCCGACTGATCGACCGGGTGCTCGGCCTCCTGCACGCCGGAGGCGTGCCGACGGCGCAGGCGGCGTGGGGTGTCGACCTGCTCCTGCAACACTGCACCGCCACGGCCGCCGAACAGGGCACCCGGGACGAGGCGGTCGAGGCCGACGGCGAGCACGACCTCCTGGTGGAGGCGCTGCGCGAGGCGGAGGAGACCGACCACCCGGACGTCGCCCGCGCCCGCGACGACCTGTTCTCCGGCACCGGTCCGCAACGGCTGGCCTGGACCTTCGAGGCCCTGATCGCCGGCATCCACTCCGTCGCACCGCCCCGACCGGAACCCGCCCGCTGACCGCAGGCGCGGCGGCGCACGCCTCCGCACACCCATGACGAACATGTTCGTAACGAACGCATTCCTCGGAGGAATCATGACCACTCCCGTGATCATCGTCGGCGCCGGCCTCGGCGGCCTGACCCTCGCCCGGGTGCTGCACCTGCACGGCATCCCGTCGATCGTCCACGAGCGGGACACCGCTGCCGACGCCCGGGCGCAGGGCGGCATGCTCGACATCCACCACGACACCGGCCAGGTGGCCCTCGACGCCGCCGGCCTGCTCGACGAGTTCCGGACGATCGTCCACCCCGGCGGCGAGGCGACGCGGGTCCTCGACCGGCACGGCACGGTGCACGCCGACGAGACCGACGACGGCGACGGGAACCGGCCCGAGGTCGACCGCGGCCGGCTGCGTCGGATGCTGCTCGACTCGCTGCCCGCCGGCACCGTCCGCTGGGGCGACAAGGTCAGCGCGGTACGCCCGCTCGGCGACGGCCGGCACGCGCTGACCCTCGCCGACGGCACCAGCGTCACCTCCACGCTGCTGGTCGGCGCGGACGGGGCCTGGTCACGGATCCGGCCGCTGCTGTCCGACGCCACGCCGACGTACACCGGCATGTCCTTCGTGGAGCTCGACCACCGCGACGCCGACGCGCGGCACCCGGTGCCCGCGCGGCTCGTCGGCGCCGGCATGCTCTTCGCCCTCGGTCCCGGCCGGGGCTTCCTCGCCCACCGGGAGACCGACGGCAGCCTGCACGTCTACGCCGCCCTGACCAGACCGGCCGAGTGGCTCCACACGGTCGACTGGACCGACCCCGGCGCGGGCAAGGCCGCCCTGGTCGCCGCGTTCGACGACTGGGCGCCGGAGTTCCACGCCCTGATCACCGACGCGGACGGCCCGCTCGTGCCCCGCGCCATCCACGCCCTCCCGGTCGGGCACCGTTGGGACCGGGTACCCGGGATCACCCTGCTCGGCGATGCCGCCCACCTCATGTCGCCGTTCGCCGGCGCGGGCGCCAACCTCGCCATGCTCGACGGCGCCGAACTCGGCCGGGCCCTCGCGGCACACCCGGGCGACGTCGAGGCGGCCCTGACCGGGTACGAGCGGGACCTGTTCCCGCGCAGCGCGGAGGCCGCCGGGGAAGCCGCGCGGAACCTGGAGCTCTGCTTCGACGACGCCGCCCCGCACAGCCTGCTCGACCAGTTCGCCGCCTACGAACGGTCCGCCGCCTGAGTGCGTCGGCGAACGCCGGACCCCGGCCCGGCCGACGGCGCGTGATGCCGACGCCCACCCGGCGCGGAGGCGTCCACCGTCAGGTCGGTCGCGGGTGCGGCTCGGGGCTCGTCCCGCGGATGACGGGCCGGGTCACGACCGCCTGGAGATCGGCCGCGAGCTCCTCGACCGACCCGTGCTGAGGTACCGCGTGAAAGGCGTCGACATTGCGATAGAACGCCCGCAGCGCAGCGGTGTGCAGCCGGTGCTCGGCGAGCAGGTGGGGCAGCTCGGCCCGGCGTGCCGTCAGCCGCCAGTCCCGGTCGATCCGGTCCTCGTCGAACGTCACCTGGATGACGGTGTCCGGCGCGTGGCCGTGTGCGGCCAGCAGCTCGGCGTGCCGCACGGTCCGTGGGTGGCCGAACAGCACCCAACCGACCGGTGAGCGGTCCAGCGTGTCCGCGACGAACTCGGCCAGCACCTCCTCCGGGATCAGCTCGCCGGCCTGCATGTGGCCGGTGAACCGCCGCCCCCACGCCGAGCCGCTCCGCACAGCCGCGCGGGCGAGGTCCCCGACGTTGTGCGCCGGCAGCCGCACGGTCGCACCGAGCAGGGTCGCGGCACCCCAGGCGTCGTACACGCCGGGCTCCGCCAGGACCGCTATCCTCCGCCGCACGCTCTCCCCCTCCGGTCCGCCGACAGCGCAGCCTGTCGACGGATCGCCGTACCGGTCACGGTCAGTTCCCGGCGGGCGGGACGTCCTGGGCGGCGGAGGTGACCGGCTGCCGGAGGATGGTGCGTTGCCGGTCGGGCGCGACCCTGCGGAAGTCGCTGAGGTAGATCTCGTGGTGCCGGCCGGTCATCCGGAGCCGGTTGCCGGGGATGACGTCGTCGTGCAGGTGGGCGAGGGTCTCGGCCTCGTCGTCGAAGGAGCCGACGTGCAGGGTCTGCACGCACCGCCCCTCGGACAGCGTCCGGAGGCGGACGTCGTCGAGGCGGGCCGGCCGGTTCCGGGCGCCCGCCTGCGTGAGGGCGGCGGCGAACATGGACCGGTCGATCCAGTCGGGGACCATGAGCAGCAGCGTCCAGTTCCACTGTGCCTTGTGCCGGCTGGTGGTGAACGCCGTCATGTCGTCGGCCCACCACAGCCCTTCCAGGGGTGGCACGACGTAGTCGCGGTCGAGGGTACGCCGGCTGGCGAACTTCAGCTTGTACGCCGTCGGATAGAGCGCCTCGATCGCCTCGGTGAAGGCGGGTGAGGTGTTGGGGTCGCCGTGGCCATCGATCATGAGGTACTGCATGTCGGGTACGTCGACGATCCGGAACCGGCCCCGTTGCGCCTGGTAGGCGTCAAGCGTCTTCTTGAAGTCGATCTTGCTGGTCGTCCGGTCGGTCATGGGACACCTGGACTCGGCTGGCGAGCCACGCGACGGGACCTGGCGGCGGCCGGTGCCGCCGGCACGTGCAGCAGTCCGCGCCGCTCCAGCTCGGCGAGCAGGTAGTAGATCGAGGAGAAGCCGATGTCGGTCCACTCCCGGACGCCCCGCTGCGCGACCACCCGCTCCGGGTCGTAGCCGTGTCGGGGCCGTTCGATGACCAGCCCCAACAGGGTCAGCTCGGCAGGCGTCAGCTCCACCGCCGTATGCTAGCGCTGGGATATCGGACACGGGGACCGCTCACCTGCCGCCGGACCGGTACCGTCTCGCCCGTGATCGATCACGGTTTCGCCTGCCACGGTTGCGGTCAGCAGCACGGGGACGTGCCCTTCTCGTTCGGGAGCCCGGCTCCGGCCTACTGGCGCGAGGACCTCGAACACGACGACCGCAGCGTCCTCGAGGACGAGATCTGCATCATCCAGGCGCAGCACTACTTCGTCCGGGCGCGCCTGGTCATCCCGGTCCTCGACGCCGACACCGACTTCGAGTGGGGCGTCTGGGTGTCGCTGAGCGTCGCGAACTTCCGGCGGATGCTGGATGTCTGGACGACACCCGGGCGGGAGCAGGAGCCGGCGTACTTCGGTTGGCTGTCCACCGCGCTGCCGGTCTATCCCGTCGAGACCTTGAACCTCAGGACCGAGGTGCACACCGAGCGGGTCGGCACCCGACCGCACGTCGTCCTCGAACCGACCGACCACCCCTTGGCGGTCGAACAACGCGACGGCATCAGCACGGCGCGGGTACGGGAGATCGCCGGGCTCCTGCTGCACCAGGGCTGAGGCGGCGGGCGACACGATCCGCCAGGACGGGATGTGGAGGACGGGCATGACGGGACCGCTCACCGTCGAGCTGCCGGGCCAGGTGTGGGGTCTGGCGTGCGCCGACCCGGCCGGGCCGATCTACCTGACCAGCTGCGCGGGCCGCAGCCCGAGCGTCCGCAACCTGTACACGACCGTGCTCACCGCAGCTGACCCGACCGGGGCTGTGCTGTGGCAGCGCAGCTTTCCGGGCCGCCCGTTCCCGCCACGCGTCGGCACGGACGGCACCGTGTGGGTGACGCACCACGACGGGGCCGATCCACCCCGGGTCACCCTGACCGGCGTCGGTGCCGACGGCGCGACACGGCGCGTGGTGATCCCGCAGCAGGAGCCCGGCGAGTATCCGGGTGCCGTGGTGCGGATGCCGGACGGCTTCCTGGCCCTGTGGCTGCCGGCCTCGCCGTACCGCCGGCCGCCGCCGGGCAGCGCCGCGCGGCTGGCCCGGTACGACGAGACCGGTGACGCGGTCTGGTCCACCCGCCTGCGGCTGGACGCCGTCTCGTTCTCCGGTGTCGTCGAAGCCGGAGTGACGACCGGCTGGCAGCTCCGGCCCAAGGAGAAGTGGAGGCCGTCCACCCTGGTGGCGGACCACCGGCAGCCGCTGCTCGTGGCCGGCGACCGCATTCTGGCCGGGATCAGTGACGGTCGCAGCGGGATCGGCTGCTGCTCAATCGTGGACTCCGAGCGCGGCGCCGTCGTCTCGACCACCGCGCCCGGCCCCTACCACCACAAGGCCGTCGCCGGCCCGGGCCGGTTCCTCGTCGGCGCCCAGGGCTACGGGGCGTTCGCCACCACGCTCCACGACCACGCCGGCCGACCGGCGCGGACCTGGCCCAGCCACGGGCAGTGGCTCATCGACCAGCGGGGCAGGATCTGCGGCCCCGAATCGGAGAACGTCCTGCCGTCCCGGTCCCGGTTCCGGGTGCTCGAACCCGACGGCTCGACCCGCGACGGCCCGGCCCTCACCGGCTATCACACCAGCTATCCGGCGCTCGACGCCGACGGCACCGCGGTGTTCTGGCGGGACGGGACGCTGGTGGCCGTCGACGCGGGCCTGACGAGGCACGAACTGTTCCACCGCGCCGACGACGACCGGACGGTGCTGAGCAGGGTGCTCCTCCTCGCGGACGACACGGTCGCCCTCGCGCTCGACAACGAGCTGCACCTCTTCCCCGACACCGGCGTCGGGCCGCTCGCCGCCGGCCCGTGGCCCTGCGACGAGGGCGGCCTCCGGGGAAACCCGGTTCTGCCGGCCCCGCCACCGACGAATCCCTGACGACCCGCACGAGCCGGTCGGACAGGCACCGGCGTCAGTCGCGTCCCACCGCGTTGATCCGGGCCCGGTCGCCGCCGAGGTCCGGGTCGAGGCGGTCGGCCAGACAGGAGCGGTGCGCGTCGAACGACGCGCATCCCGGACCCGTACTGCTGCGCACGTCGACGGTCACGCCGTCGCCGCCGGGGCTGAGGGTCGTCGGCCGGCCGCAGAATCCGCACGGCCGGCGCAGCTCACGCAGGTCGGTCGCGCGGGTGGTGAGACGGATCCAGGCGGGCGGGTGATAACGACTGATCTCCTGGACGACCGCATCGACCTGCGCGCCGACCGGCGGGTACTCCTCGGGCAGCGCTCGGGAGGAGCCCGACGGGCTGTCGATCACGCCGGCGTCGACCGACGCGCCCATCGTCTCGTGGCCGACGACCTCGGCCATGACGCCCCACCGCTCGTGGCTGGTGATGGTCGCCCGGACGGTGACACCGACGACCAGGTCACCGCCCGCACTGTCGAACCGCCGCACCGCGCAATTGTGCCCGATCCGTCGGTCAGCGGCGCGGCGGCGGGCGATGCGGTGAGCGTCCGTCGACCTCAACGCCTGGGACACCGGGCTGACCGAGAACATCACCGTCACGAACACCGGCGCCACCGCCGTGAACGACTGATCGCTCACCTTCACCCTGCCGGGTGGACAGAGCATCGTCTCCGGTTGGAACGCCACCTACTCCCCCGCCGCCGGGCAGGTGACCGCCAGGGACCTGGCCTGCAACGCCGCCATCCCGGCCAACGGCTCGACCACCATCGGCTTCCCTGCCAACCACACCGGTGACACCGCCGAGCCGGGTTCGTGCGCCCTCAACGGCGCGGCCTGCACGGTCAGTGGCGGATGCCCCGGCCGGGCGGGCGGTGCCGGGCGGCGTGCCCCGGCCAGGCGACATCGTCGACGGCGAGCCACGGTTCCCGGGCCACGGTCGCCGGGGTGACCCCGGTGAACGCCAGGACGTCGCGGTGCAGGTGGGACTGGTCGGCGTAGCCGCTGTCGGCCGCGACCCGCGCGGTGGGCACGCCGGCGGCCAGGCGGTGGGCGGCGTGGTCGAACCGGACCAGCGTCGCGGCGCGCTTGGGTGGCAGGCCGATCTGCGCGTGGAACCGGGACCACAGGCGTCTGCGGCTCCAGCCGACCGCCGCGGCCAGGCTGTCGACCCGGACCCGACCGTGGCTGGCCAGGATGCGGCGCCAGGCCCAGGTCACCTCCGGATCCACCGACGTCCCGCCCCGGCTGCACCGGGCGAGCACCGCGTCGGTCAGCGCGAAGCGCTCCGCCCACGTCGACGCCGCAGCGAGCTGCTCGCGCAGCCGGGCCAGCGGCGGGCCCCAGAGGTCGTCGAGGGGGGCCACCGCACCGTCCAGGTCCGCCGGGGAGACGCCGAGCACCGCCGGTACGAGCACCGGGGAGAGCCGCACCTGGACGGCCGCGAAGTGCTCGCCCCGCACCCGGACCGCGCCGAATCCGAGCCCGGCGACGAGACTGCCCCGCCGCTGCCGGCCGGTGGGGTCGTCCACGATCAGTGGACCGGCGCCGAACTCCACCACCACGGTCACCGACGGGTGCGGGATGGCCCGGTGGCCCTCCGTCGAGGTGCCCCGGTCCCGGAACCCCGCCATGCTGGCGCCCGCCACCCGGCCGGGTCGCGCCGGGCGCGCGACGTCCCACGCGGCAGCGCCGTGGCGCTCGACGGCAGATCGCACCGCCCCATGTTAGGCACGCCGGTCGAGGGGAACATTCCTCCAAGCCACCGGCCGCCCCGTACGGCGACGGTGGGGCCATGCCCGAATCGCCAGCGTCCGACCGCCAGCTTCCCGACCTCGCACCGCAGTTCCCGCAACCCGACCACCGGATGCGCCGCTCCCCGAGACGCCGTCTCCTCGTACCGTTGCTCCTCGTCGTCGCCGGAGTGCTGGCGGCGAACACGGTGCTGGTGGACCGGCAGGCCGCCGACGCCACCGGCGACTCGACCCTGTCCCTCCCCGGCGGGACCATCCACGTCAGTCAGGACGGGCCGCCCGACGCCCCGGCGCTCGTCCTGATCCACGGCCTGGGCGCCTCGACCCGCTGGTGGGATCCGGTGGTGCCGCTGCTGACCGGGTCCCGTCGCGTCATCCGGATCGACCTGCTCGGGCACGGCCGGTCCGCCAAGCCGGCCGGGGACGGCTACGCCATCGGGCAGCAGGCTCGGCGGGTCGGGCAGGCGCTGGACCGGCTCGGCGTCCGACACGCGATCCTGGTCGGCCACTCCACCGGTGGCTACGTCGCCACCGCCCTGGCCGAACAGCGGGGCGACCTGGTGACCGCGCTGGCGCTCATCGACACAGGTCCCCGGATGGACGCCTTCATCTCCGACGGGCCCGCCGGCACGCTGCTCGGCGCGCCGGTGGTCGGGCAGCTGCTGTGGCGGCTCCGCACCGACGGCCTGATCCGCCGCGGACTGGGCACCGCGTTCGCACCGGGCTTCGAGGCGCCGCAGCAGCTCGTCGACGACACGCGCGCCATGACGTACCACTCGCTGACCGCGACGTCGCACGCGTCCGACGGCTACCTCACCCGGCGGCCGATCCCGGAGCGGCTCGCGCCCCTCGGCCGGCCACTGCTGGTGATCTTCGGCGCGGAGGACCAGCGGTGGCGCGCGTCGTCCGCCGACGCGTACCGTGCCGTGCCGGGCGCCCGGGTGGAGGTCATCCCGGGTGTCGGTCACTCCCCCATGGTGGAGAACCCGTCCCGGACCGCCGAGCTGCTCCTGGCCTTCGCCGGTGCCGTGCCCGGCGGCCGGTAGCGCCGCCGCGCGCCTCAGGGGCGAGTGTGGAGCGAGGGCCGGTGAAGCCACCGCAGCCGGTGTGAACGTGGTGCAATGGACCTGTGGCAGCGCCGCCAACCAGGTCTGGAGCCTGTCGTACGCGCGGGACGGCCACTACCGGGTGACCCCGGGCCACGCCACCGGGATGTGCCTCGACATGGCCGGTGCCGCCGTCGCTCCCGGGGCGACATCGCGCAGTACACCGGCAACGGCCACCCCAACCAGCCCTGGAAGTTGGCCGGGTCCTGACCACCTGAGCACGGGGCCGTCGCGGTGGGCAGCCGCCCGCCGCGGCGGCCCGACCTCCCGGCACCGTACCCGGCGCCGGGCAGCCCGCCCAGGAGGAGCGAGCGATCGTGAACCCGCACCCGAACCGCCGGCACCTGGTCAGTGGCAGCCCGCTGTCCGTCGCGGCCGCCACCACCGGCCCGGCCCCGGCGTACTCCGTGCCGTCCCGGCTGGCCTGGTGGTACGCCGCCCGCTTCGGCATGTTCATCCACTTCGGCAGCTACTCCCGTCTCGGTCGCGGAGAGTGGGTCTTCCACGACGAGCACTGGAGCAAGGCCGACTACCAGGCCCAGGTGTCGGCGCAGTTCGCCCCGTCGGCGTTCGACGCCGCCGCCATCGTCGGCCTGGCCCGGTCCGCCGGGATGAAGTACCTGGTCATCACCGCCAAGCACCACGACGGCTTCGCGCTGTGGAACTCCGCCGTCGCGGGCTTCACCGGCGGCACCGACCACGAGCTGCGCGACCACGCCGGACACGGGCCCGACGTGCTGGCCGCGCTGAACACCGAATGCGATCGGCAGGGCATCCGGTTCGGGCTCTACTACTCGATCCTGGACTGGAACCACCCGTCGCAGACGATCCGGCGTACCGACACCGTCTTCTCGACCATGGCCTCGCCCGACGCGCGGACCGCGTACCTCGCCGACATGCGAGCCCACCTGCGGGAACTGCTCGACCGCTACGACCCGGCGATCCTGTGGTTCGACGGTGACTGGTGCGCCGACCGCACCTCGCCCACCGCCGACGACTGGTAGACCGGGGCCGACGGCCGTGACCTCTACGACTGGTTGCTGGCCCGCAAGCCCGACCTGATCGTCAACGAGCGGGTCAAGCGCGACCTGGGCCTCGGCGACTTCGCGTGCCCGGAGGAGAAGGTCCCACCCCGGCCGCTGGACCGCCCCTGGGAGACCTGCTGCACCATGAACGGCGCGTGGGGCTGGACCGAGAGCCGGGAGAACTCCTACCGCTCCCCCACCACGATCGTCCAGGAACTCGTCACCGTCGTCAGCCGCGACGGCAACTACCTGCTCAACATCGGCCCCCGCGGCGACGGCACGATCACCAGCGGATCCACCGCGATCCTCAAGGCCGTCGCCGCCTGGATGGACGTCCACGGCGACAGCATCCACGCCACCACCGGCAACCCGTTCGGCGCCGAGCCGTGGTGGGGCCGGTTCACCGCCAAACCCGGCAGGCTCTACGCCCACGTGTTCACCTGGCCCACCGACGGCAGGTTGGACATCCCCCGGCTGCGGAACACCGTCCGCCGGGTCCACCTGCTCAATGCCCCCACCACCGCGCTGGGCCACACCGTCGACGGCGACCACCTGACGGTCACCGTGCCCACCGCCGCGCCTGACGCCCACGCCGGTGTCGTGGTGGTCGAGGTCGACGGGACACCGGTGCCCGCCGCCACCCCGGCCACCGTCTCCGGCGCCGCCCGGGTCGGCTGAGCCAGAGCCGACACCCGGTCCTTCACCCACCGCGCTCGACGGGAGATGAACCAGCGTCACCGACCACCACCCACCACCACCGTCCGAAGGGGAACCGTCCATGGCAGGAACCCGACGATGGGCAGCGGCCGTCACCGCCGTACTCGTCCCGCTCGTCACCGCGCTCACCGCGAGCCCGGCACTCGCCGCGCCCGCCACCCTCACCCCCGGAGCGCTCTGGTACGACACCGGCGGCGCCCGGCTGCAGGCGCACGGCGCCGGCATCTTCACGGTCGGCTCGACGTACTACCTGGTCGGTGAGGACAAGACGGCCGGCTCCACGTTCACGGCCGTCGCCTGCTACTCCTCGACCGACCTGGTCACCTGGACCCGCAGGTCCAACGCCCTGGTCAAGGGCCAGGCGGACAACGGCACGGGCGATCTGGCCGCCGGGCGGATCGTCGAGCGACCCAAGGTGATCTACCACAGCGGCACCGGCAAGTACGTCATGTGGATGCACATCGACAACAGCAGCTACGCCGACGCCCGCGCCGGGGTGGCCGTCAGCGACACCCCGTGCGGCCCGTACACCTATCTCGGGTCGTCCCGCCCGCTCGGCTACCAGAGCCGGGACCTGGGGCTGTTCAAGGACGACGACGGCACCGCCTACCTGCTCACCGAGGACCGGTCCAACGGGCTGCGCATCGACCGGCTGTCTACCGACTACACCAGGGCCGTCGCCGCGACGGCGCTGCTGCCGACGCTCGAATCCCCCGCCATGGTCAAGGCCGGCGGACGGTACTTCATCTTCGGCTCGCACCTGACCGGCTGGTCCAGCAACGACAACAACTACGCCTCGGCCACCTCGCCGAGCGGGCCGTGGAGCGGCTACGCCACCTTCGCGCCCGCCGGGAGCAAGACGTTCAACTCGCAGACGTCGTTCATCCTGCCGGTCGTCGGCAGCACCCGGACCAGCTACGTCTACCTGGGCGACCGGTGGAACTCCGGTGACCTGAACAGTTCCCTGCCGATCTGGCTGCCGATCACCTTCACCGCCGGCAGCGCCGGCATGCCGTCCTTCTACGAGAGTTGGAGCATCGACACGGCCACCGGCGACTGGGCGCCGGTCAGCTTCTCGCTCGTCGGCAGCCAGTCCGGCCGCTGCCTGGACGTCACCGACAACACGTCGACCTGGGGAGCGCTGGCCGAGCTCTGGGACTGCAACGGCGGCGAGAACCAGCAGTGGCTGCCGACCTCCGCCGGTGAGCTGCGCGCCTTCGGTCGGTCCGTCTGCCTCGACGTCCTCAACCAGGCCAGCACGCCCGGCGCGGCGGTCGGCATCTGGGGCTGCAACGGCCAGACCAACCAGCGCTGGACCCTCAGGTCGGACGGCAGCATCGTCTCCGCCGGCTCCGGACTGTGCCTCGACGCGTCCGGCGGGGGTACCGGCAACGGTACCGGGCTGATCGTGTGGACCTGCAACGGCCAGCCGAACCAGAAGTGGACCCGCCGGTAGCGCGTCCACCGTGGCACGGCACCGGCTACCCCGTCCCGTGGCCGGCACCGCGAGACCCGGCCCTGACCAGCGACACCGCCGGTCAGGGCCGGCCCGCGGGGTCCTCGGCGTACGCGCCGTCCAGGTCGTGGTCCAGCACGTCGGTCAGCAGGTCCGCGAGCTGGAGAGCCGGAAGTAGCGCAGCGCGTCGACCGCTCTGACGAACCGGAAGCCCTCGTTGACCTCCACGGCGAAGCTCAGGCCACCGCCCATGACCGAGTTGTGCACCCGCACCGCTCGGCCCCCTGGCCCTCCGGCACGATACGGGGTCACGAGCAGTGGTGTCAGGGGGTGAGGATGTCGGCGAGGTCGCGCTCATTGAGGTACGCCACCGCGACTGTCTCCCGACCGGGGAGATGCCGGAGCAGGAACGACGAGGCGAGAGCGGCGGTGGCGCGGTCGATCCCGGGCAGCGGCGGCACACTCCACTCGGTGCGCAGGATGGTGTGTGCCGCGTCCACCCGCGTCTCGGACGCCGCGGTCAACCGCGGCTCGCCCAACCCGGCCGACCGGAAGAGCTCCCGCCGGCCGGGCAGCACGCCGGCGAACACCGTGCGCGGCACCGCCGCCACGGTCCCCGGGTCTGCGGAGAGGAACACGTCGTGGAACAACGTCGCCACCTCGTCGGCGTCCGATGACCTGCTCGCCGTGTCGAACCGGCGCAGCCAGGCCCGGACCGGAGGCGAGAGGTGCGGGGACGCGTCGTCCAGCGCTTCAAAGTTCATCGGCCACCTTCTCCAGCAGGGGAATCACCGAGGCGAGGTGCGTGCGTTCGGCGGCGGTGAGCCCGGCGACGACGTGCGCCAGACGATCGCCCAGCACCTGTTCGCGGGCGTGCAGGGCGGCGCGGCCGGTATCGGTCACCTCGACCAGCACGCGCCTGCCGTCGTCGGGGTCGGGCCGTCGCCGCAGGTGTCCCCGGTGCACGAGTTCGCTGACCGCGGCGGTGACCGCCTGCGACGTGACCCGCTCGCCCGCCGCGAGGCGGGTGGGTGACGACGGGCCCTCGCGGACCAGGCGGGTCAGCACCCCCAACTCGATGAAGCTGGTCCGGTCACCCTCGTGCTCCGCCGCGTGCAGTTGGCGCAGGCGGCGGGCCAGCCGGCCCACCACCAATCGCAGGTCACGTGCCACCCCGTCGGACATTTCTTCAAGCTAGGTTACGTAATCAGGATTGTAAAGCTGCCCCCGCCGGCCACCGTGGACCCGCGCTCAGAGCACGCCGGTGAGGCGGCCTCGCCAACCGGCCAGCACCGCACCCGGATCGGTGTCCAGCACCTCGTCGAGCAGGGTGGCGTAGACGTCGCGGAAGTCGGTGGTGAACTTCAGGTCTCCGTCGTCGAGGTCGGTGAGGCTGGGCGGCGTACCGTGCAGGCCGCCCCGCACCGCGCCGCCGAGCAGCAGCACGTTCGAGGCGGTGCCGTGGTCGGTGCCGTCGGAGCCGTTGGCCCGGACCCGGCGACCGAACTCCGAGTAGACCGCCACCACCACCTTCCGGCCGGCCTCGGTGCCGGCCATCCGGTCGGCGAAGCGGCTCAGCGCCCGGTCCAGCTGCCCGAGCAGCACCTCCTGGAGCTGCTTCTCGTCGGCGTGGGTGTCGAAGCCGCCCAGCGACACCGAGAAGACCCGGGTCGACACCTGCGCCTCGACACACCGGGCGACCAGGTCGAGCTGGGCGTCGAGCGGCGTGCGGGCACCGCCGGTCGCGGTGGCCGGCGCCGCGTCGTCGTCGCTGTCCTGCTCCGGGGCGTCGTCGTCGCGTACCCGCTGGATCATCTCGTCGACGGAGCGCAGGTCGGCGAAGCAGGCCGCGGCGCGGGCCCGGGCCGGCGACTCGCCCGGCGCGGCGGCCGCGAGCGCGGCGAGCGTCGGGTCGGCCAGGCCCTTGGCCGCCGTACGTTCGGTGACCGGCACCGACGCGCCGGCGCCCTGCTCGCCGGCCAGCAGGGGCGGCAGGGCCGGCTCGAAGGAGACCGCCAGCCGGGGGTCGGCGCCCGCGTGGTCGAGCCACCGGCCCAGCCAGCCGGTGGTGCCGGGGCGCTCCGGCTGGGCGGTGTGCCAGATGTCCATGGACCGGAAGTGGCTGCGGTCCGGCTTCGGGTAGCCGACACCCCGGACCACCGCCAGCCGTCCCTCGCCGTAGAGCCTGTGCAGCCCGGTCAGGGCCGGGTTCAGGCCGAACGCGTCGTCCAGCCGCCGCACCGCCTCGGCCGGGTACGCCAGCTCCGGGCGGGCGTCGCGGTAGGCCGGGTCGGCGTACGGGATCACCGTGTTCAGGCCGTCGTTACCGCCGTACAGGGTGACCAGGACCAGCGTGCGGGCCTGCGGGTCGCGCTCCCCCGCCGTGTCCAGCAGGTCGTCGAACCGGTACGCGCCGGCACCGGCGGCCAGCGCGGTCGCGCCGACCACGCCACTGGCCACCAGGAACCGCCGTCGGGTCAGGACGTCCACGACTCGCTCCTCTCAGCTCACCACGTACTCGGGACTGACCAGGCCGGCCACCAGCAGCCGGCGCGGCTCCCCGGCCAGCGGCGTCAGGGCCGTCCGGGTGCGCTCGCTCCAGCCGTCCACCACCAGCAGCCGGGCCAGCGCGTCCGCCCGGCCGGCCGGCGGCGCGGCGGTGAGCCGGGCGAGCACCGTGGGCGCGGCCGCCGCGACCAGCACCCCGGCGGTCCGCAGCCGGGCCTGCAGCGACGAGGTGGTCAGCCAGGCGGTGCCGGCCGGCCAGCCGCCCACGCTCGGCGGCCGCAGCGGCACCTGGTCCAGGGCGTTCAGCCCGGCGAGCAACCGCTTCCGGGTCTGCTCGGGCAGCGCCGACGGCTGCACCCCGAGCTGCCGGGCCGCGCCGACCAGCCACTCCACCGGCTGCTTGACCAGGGTGCCCCGGGTCGCCGCGAAGGCCGGGGCGGTGAGGACGCGCCGCAGCGTGGTGACGGTGTCCGGGCCGGCCAGGTCCGCCGGTGGCGGTTCGTGCGTTCCGGCGTACCGGAACCAGAGCCGGCCGGCGACGAACCGCGCGGCCTCCGGACGGGCGGCCAGCAGCCGGGCGTACGACGCCGCGTCGAACGGGGCCCGCCGGCCGAGGATGGTCTTCGGCTCGGGGTCGTGCCGGCGCGGGACGAAGCGGGCCGTGCCGGTGCCCCGGTCCACCGTCCAGCCGGTGAGCGCCCGCGCGCCCTCCTTCACGTCCGCCTCGGTGTAGCCACCGCCGATGCCGAGGGTGAACAGCTCCATCAGCTCCCGGGCCAGGTTCTCGTTGGGCGCCCGGCGGGTGTTCTGCTGCCCGTCCAGCCAGAGGATCAGCGCCGGGTCGCGCACCATGGCCTCCACCAGGGGCGCCAGCGGTCCCGGGCCGGTACGCCGCAGCGTCTCCAGCTGGCGCAGCATCAGCGGGGCCGAGCGGACCTTCTGCACGCTGGTCGCCCAGTGTCCGTGCCAGAAGAACAGCAGTTTCTCCCGGCACTGGTGCTCGGCGGCGACCATCCGCGCCAGCCACCACCCGGTCAGCGCCGTCACCTGCGCCCGGCGCCGCTGGTTGGCCTGCTGGCGCTGCTCCCGGGCGGCACCCTTGCCGAGCTGCGCCGCCGGGTCCGGGCCGAGGGCCGGCACCGGCGTGCCCGCCGCGCCCCGGTCCGCTCCGTCCGGGGCGAGCAGCCGGTCCAGGGTGACGTCGTAGCCGGCCCGCTCGGCGGCGTCCACCTCGTCGGCGGTCGGCCCGAAGGTGGCCCGCCGCAGCAGGTGCGCCACCGCTTCCCGTTCCGTCATTGCTCCGACGCTAGACCGTCCACGTTCGGGGCGGGTAAGGACGCGATGCGAACATCGTCCGGACCCAGGGTGTCGGGGTGGGCGCGCCTCGGGCAGAATCCGGCGGGTGCGACCTGATCCGGACGGCATCGACTGGGCGTCGTTGACGCATGCGTACGGCAGCGCCGAGGACGTCCCCGGCCTCCTCCGCGACCTGCGGTCCGCCGACGACGAGGTCCGTGCGGCGGCGCTGTACGAGCTGTACGGCACCGTCTACCACCAGGGCACCCGCTACGAGGCCAGCGCGTACGCGGTCCCGTTCCTGCTCGACCTGCTGGCGGATCCCGCCACGCCGGCCCGGCACGAGCTCGTCCAGTTGCTGTCCTGCCTGGCCGTGGGCCATCCGCCGTCCGCGCTGCCCGTCGGCGGCTTCCGAGTCGCCGAGACCCGCAACCGGGTGGCCCAGGTTACCGAGCAGACCTGGCGCCGCTGGTCGCAGGCCTTGACGGACTGGCACGAGGCCGTCAGCGCGGGACGACGCGAGCCGTTTCCGCTCACCGTGCCGGAGCGGCGCCTGGTCGAGACCCGGCACGCGCTCGCCACGTACGACGCCGTCCGGGCCGGCGTCCCGCTGCTGGTGAGCTGCCTGGCCGACGGGGACCCCGAGGTGGTCGGGGAGGCGATCCATGCCCTCGCCTGGTTCCCGGAGGAGCTGACGGCGATCCGCCCCCACCTGCTCGACATCGCCGCCGACGACGAGCGCCCGGTGCGGACAGTGGAAACGGCGCTGGTCGCGTTGGGACTGCTGGGCGGCGCGGTGACGCCACCCGTCGCGGAGCTGCTCGACAGGAATCTCGCCGGCTCCGACCCCCACCTGAGCTGGGCGGCGGCAATGGCGTGGGCACAGCTGGCCGGGGACGAGACGCCGGCCCCGGTGATCGCCGAGCAGCCCACGTCGAACTGGCACAACCACTTCAACGTGGTGCTGGGCCGGGCGTTTCCGCGGATGGAAGCCGACCATGGCCGCGCCTTCGCGGAACTGACCGCGGCGCAGCAGGCGGTGGTCGGCTGGCTCGTCGACCACCCACAGGTGTTCGGCTCCTCGGGGCCGCAGGGGCCGCTGCGCCAGCACGGCCTGCCGACCACCCACGACGGGCTCCGCGCCTACGCCGGCCGGTGAGGGACGAGGCACTGCGGTCGTCCTCCCGCCGGTGAGCCCGGCGCACGGACCGGAAAGTGTCGCCCGCCATCGGCACAATGCCGTCCTGACGATCGACCGAGGAAAGGGAATCCGGTGGGCGCTTCGCAGTGGCGGTACACGGTGGTCCATCGGGACGACGTGGGCGCCGCCCTCCGACAGCTGCGTCAGGAGGTCTACGACCGTGGCGAGTACTACCGGGAGTCCCCCGACGTCGACCTGGACCTGACGGAGGAGGAGTTCCGGGCGGGGCTGGATCCGCGGGAGGACGACGACGGCCTCACCGAGGCGATCATCGAGGACTGGCGGGAGCGCAGACGCCGTCCCGTGCCCGTCGACCCGGACACCCTGGTCGCCGCGCAACCGCACTCCGGGACACATTCGATCATCGACATGGTCAACGGCGTGTCCCACCGGCCCGGCTTCGCCACGGTGTCCCCGCTGACCAGCGAGGAACTGATCAACGCCTTCGGCCGTACGACGCCGTCGGCGGATCAGGTCGAGGAATGGATGAAGGCCGGCGGAAGCCCGCGCGAGCGCTGGGTCGGGTCCTACGTGATCAGCTACCACGACGGTCGACCCGGCCACATCCACTTCCACGGGTACTCCGGCGACTGATGCCCCGGGCCGGCACCGGCCAGGGGTGCCGCGGCGGGCGTCGACCCGGAGGCCCCGCCGAGCGGGCGCGGCTATCCGCCGTGCGGTGCCGCCGGACCGTACAGATGACGGTGCACGAGGTCGTCCTGCTCCAGGATCAGGTCGACGACCTGCCAGAACTCCGGGAGGCGAGGGTGCCTCAACCCGTCCTCCCGGCTCAGCTTCCGACCGAAGATCGGGCTGTCGCCGGCGACCTCCCCACCGTTGACCAGGGTCGCGGCAGGCATCGGGGAGTCGTCCACGGGACCGACGCGGCAGCCGAAGGTGAGGTGGTCGTCGAAGCGGTCCTGGCCCCAGCTTCCCAGGATGGCGTCGATCCAGACCTCATGGATCCCGTGGTGGTGGTAGCAGCTCGCGAAGTAGACGGCGAGAGCGGTGCCGTCCCGGTGGATGGTGGCCCACGTCCGGTCGGCATCCGTGTCGCAGCACGGGCAGACGAACTGCCGCACCTGACGACTGCTCTCGTCGATCATGAGGTTCACGGCGCGAACACTAACGGCGATCAGCGCCGACCGCGACCCTCATCGCCGCGGTGAGCCGGCCGGCGGGCACCACCGATCAGCCATGGCGACGATGCGCGCGGTCACCTGTCCGGATCCACGAGTTGATGCAGGTGGAGTCCGGGAACGTGGTCGACGTCCCAGCCGCGTTCCCGCGCGTCCTGCGCGGCCTGTTCGTACGGCGGACCGAACAGCAGATACCCGCACGCCGCGTCGTCCCAGCCGTCCGGCACGGGAACCTTCTGCTCGTAGTAGCTCAACGGCAGGCGTGGCTGCTCGGCCGACACGACCCGCCGGGTCTGCGGATCCGGGAACATCGGTGCGACGTCGGACTCGTCCCACCAGGCCGTCCACCGCGGCAGCCCGCCGATGGAGCCGCCGACGGTCTCCGCGACGGACGGCCAGAACGGCGGTCCCGCGTCCGCCACCCCGAGCAGCGGAGGCACCACCGTGACCGCCCCCGAGGCCCGCAGCCTCGCCGCCACCGGCGCCCACGTCGACGGACCCACCGATGGGCCGTGCACCAGAACAACCGCGGCATCCATCGGATCACCGTGCCTGACCCCGCCTGCTGCCGCCACCCCGTCCGTCACGCCGAAGGCGAACACGGCACATCCGTACGATCCCGGGGAGATCGAGTCGTCACGGCGACGACGATGCGCCGGGCGGAGGGGGGCGGGTGGCGGAGGCGGACGCCGACCAGACTGGCAGGTCAGCCATGCCCGCCGGCACTCCACCGCTACCGGTCGTGAGGCTCGTCAAGGAGCACGACGACGGTGGCGCCCTGGCCCTCACCGAACTCCCAGCCGGCGATCACCCGGCTGCCCGGCAGGTCGGCGATCGGCAGAAAGTCGCCCGGGCATTCACCGGGGCCGAGGTAGTACCCGCCGGCACTACGTGCCCACCTGGCGTCCAGGCACAGTCCGCGAAGGTGCCGTCGCAGCGCATCGTCGCCGACCTGGTCGAGGGCCGACTCCCAGCGGGGGTCGACCACACTCGCCCCGGGCTCGACGTACCCGTGCCGGACGAGGCTGTCACCGATGTCGCACAGGCCGTCCGGAGCGCTCATCGTCCACGTCGCCGCCCGCATCGCGTCCAGCAGCGAGCCGTCCGTCCGGGGCCGCAGGAGCAGATGGGGATACCGCCGGTAGCCGTCGGGAGTGAGCTCGTCGAGACTCAACGAGCCGGCCTGTAGCGCCCGGCCGAGGTCCCGGCCCCACACCATGGCCCGGCCGTCGTCCGTCGGGACGGTCAGCAGCGGCTGGAGCGCGGCGGGCCGTACGTCCGTGGCGACGAATGCCGACCTGGCCAGGTCGGGCACCCAGCGGCCCGGGTAGAGCCAGTCACCGCCGTTGTCTCCTGATCTTCCGTCGACGTCGGCGACGAGTTCCGCGGGATCGAGGTCCTCGAGCACCTCGCCGGCGGTCTCGTCGTCGTAGTGGAAGACCGCGTACGTCCCCGCCGGGTCGAACTCCGCCAGCGGCTGGCCGAGCAGCAGCCCGAAGGCGTGACCGAGCAGGTCGTCCCAGTGGGACACATCGTCTCCTTCTCGTCGCTGTTTCCCCCCGCCCGACCGGGGGACGCTCGCCGCGCCGGTGGCGATCGCCGGGCTCACCGCAGCTCGACCTGCACGTGGTGGTCCGCGAACATGCCGAGCAGGTACCCGAGGGTCACGGCCGGTGCGAGTCTGCGCCGGTCGTAGCCGGCGACGAGGTGTTCCCGGGCGACCGTCGAGTCGTGCCACACCAGTCGGAACGGTGTCGCCGCGCCGGACCTACCCCGCAGGCCGTCGTCGAGGGCGTCGAGGTTGCCGCCGAAGTATCCGCCCGGGCCGTTGATCGCCTCGCCGATCGCGCAGTAGAACCCGTCGATGTCGGTGACGAACCGGCCGTCGAGGTCGTACGTGGTGCCGGCCGGCCGGTCCGGCACGACGCTCTGGTGGGCGGCTGCGACCATGAGCCACCGGTGCCGCAGCTCCCGGTCGTAGCCGGACCACATGTTCCTGCGGGCGGGCGGCCCGTCGTGCCAGCGCGTGAGGATGTCGAGGACTGCGGTGGGCAGTGGTTCCTGTGGGTCGCTGTCCACGGTCACGTCGAACGACCCGCCACCGAGCGGTGACGGCGCGACGGCCGCGACCGTGCCGGAGACCACCGCGCCGATCACCCGGTACGAGGTGCCGTCGGCGGCGATCCTGTGCACCTCGGCGCGGATCCGGCGTCGACGCAGACCGGCCTTCGTCGACTGCCCGACCGCGTCCATCGCGGCCAGCAGGGGCGCCTGCGGTCGGCAGCCGAGCAGCCGGACCTGCGGCACCGGCGGTGCGCCCCGCTCCCGGAACACACCGGTGACGTCCTGGCAGACGCCGTACCGGGTCCCGTCCCCGCCCAGCAGAACGAACTGGGTGACGGCGCCGGGACGCACCGCGGCGTCCGTGCGGTCGTAGACGTGCAGCAGGCCGTCGAGGTCGACGTCCACGGTTCCCGGCCTGGTGCGGCTCGGCCGGTGCCCGAGCACGACCACGTCGCCGAGGTACTCCCCCGACCACGACGGCGACGGCTCGGGCTCCGTCAACGCGAGGTCACCGAGCCAGGCCCGGTCGGTGCCGAGGGCCTCGGCGGGCAGCCGGTCGAGCAGGTCGGCGAGCGCGCCGTCCGGCGCGCACCCGAGGAGGGTGAACCGTTCCCGCGGCCGGGGAGGCAGGTCGACGAAGAGTCCGTCGATCTCGGCGCACACCCCCAGGGGAACCTCGTCCTCGTACCAGCTGTCGAACCCGACGTCGCCGAGCAGCCGCCACCGCGGGACGGCCGGGCGCTCCGGTGTCGGGTGCCGCTGCTTCCGCGGCGCACTGTCGGCCTCGGATCCGGCGCTCGTCGTCACGCCGTGACCCTATCGGGATCACCGGCGCCCGGGGGTGCGCACGGAGCCGGCCCGGCTGCGGCATCGACGCTCAGGCGTCGGGCGGTCTCCGTCACCCGCTTCTCGGCGGGAGACGGGTCAGCCTCGGCGCACCGTGGCGCCGGCCCGGATCGCCCGCGTAATCTCGGCCACCTCGTCGACCCAATCCAGCAGCCCGGCGAGGTCTTCGGCGGACGCGGGTGAACTCAGCTCGACGTGGTAGGTGATGCCACGCGAGGTCCACGTCTGCGTGACGCAGCGTCGCCCACCGGGACCGGCGAGCGATACTTCCGATGTGGACCGCCGTGGCCGGTGTGGCGGCGGAGCAGTTCTCTCTCGGATCGGTGGAGCATGGCGATCGTGTTCGAACTGGTGGTGAACTTCGGCGACGACGACATCGCGGCTCGCGCCGCGCACCGCCGCGTCGTCGGCGCGCCACCACTGGTTGCCGGCGGCCGGGACGTCCGGTTGCACGAGCCGCTGCTCGGGCGCGCGCGTGGCCTCGACGGCTCGCCGTACCTGCTGATGAGCGTCATTCCGGTCGGCGTCGGCTGGGGCGTGGCGCTGGATCAGGAGCACGAACCCGTACGGCTGTCGGCCCCGCAGCTGACCGGCCTCGGCCATCAGCTGTACCGCTTGCTCGCCGGCTTCACCGGTTACCGCGCCGCGCGGGTGGGCTGGGATCCCGAGGCGTTCACCGATCCCGCCGAGCTGCGGCAGGAGTGGGCCGACGAGCTGCGGAGCGGAGCCCTGCCGGGCCTGGTGCTGGCCGAGGACGTCCTGCCCGGGATGCGTGGTGCGGCCTTCACGCCCTTCACGACCGGCTTCGTGTGGCTGCCCTACACCGGCGAGCAGGAATCAGCCCTGACCTGGGGAAGCGCGGGGTGAGCCGCCCCGGCCCGACCGGCCGGGGCGGCGGACCGCTCAGCTCACCTGCGGACGCCGTCCAGCGCCTGCATGATCATGTCGGTGACCGCCTGGGGTTGGCTGACCATGATGACGTGGGAACCGTCGATCTCGGTGATCGACGCGTCGGCGCGTTCGGCCATCATCCGCACCACATCGGTGCCGGCGGCCTTGTCGCCGGTGGCGACGGCGGACCAGACCGGTCGGTCCCGCCAGGCGGGCGACCCGGTCGGCTGAGAGAACGCCAGCGAGGACACCGGCCGCTGGGTGGCCGCCATGACCTGCGCCTCCCGCTCGGGGACGTCGGCGGCGAACGCGTCGTGGAACTTCGCCGCGTCGATCAGGAACTCCGTCTCCATCCCCCGCTCGGTCGGGTACTTCACCTCGTTCAGCGACGAGGTGAGGACGCTGTCGTGGGAGTCGCCCTCGATCGCCATCAGCGTCTCGCCCTCGTCGGGGGCGAACGCGGCGACGTAGCCGAGACCCACCACGTTGTCCGCCCGGGCCGCTGCGTTCGTGATCACCGCTCCCCCGTAGGAATGGCCCACGGCCAGCACCGGACCATCGGTCTGCTGCAGGGCGGACGCGACGTACGCCGCGTCCTCCTCGATTCCGCGCAGCGGGTTGGGCACCGCCTTCACCGGGACGTTCGCGGCCTGGAGGCGTTCGACGACACCGCTCCACCCGGAGCTGTCGGCGAACGCACCGTGCACCAGGGCGACGGTCGGGTTGCCGTTGCCGCCGGAGGTCATGCTGGTCATCGCGAGGTTCCTTCCATCGCGGTCAGGGACTCGACCGCCGCATTCCCGCCCGGCTCCGGATCAACCGCTCCCGGTCGGCTGCCGCACCGCTGCGGCGGACGAATGGCGGCCCCACCGCCGGGTACGCCGCCACCGGGTGGCGCGCGGGCGCCGCCGGGTTCCGGCGACAGGACGGGAGTACGGGTCGATGACGCTCAGATGTCCGGTCCGCCGCGGCGGACGGCAGCCGTGAACCGCCTCGGCCCGATCCGGCACGTGGTCGCCGGAGAACTCGACGTCGGGTACGTCGAGCTCGGCCCCGCCGACGGCCCACCCGTCGTCCTGCTGCACGGCTTTCCGTACGACGTGCACAGCTACGTCGAGGTGGCGCCCCGGCTGGCGGCGGAGGGCTTCCGCACGATCGTGCCGTACCTGCGCGGTCACGGACCGACCCGGTTCCGCACCCCGGCCGGGCTCCGGTCGGGACAGCAGGCGGCCCTCGGCGCGGACCTGCACGCCCTGCTCGACGCCCTGGACCTGCCCCCGGCGGTGCTGGCCGGCTACGACTGGGGTGCGCGGGCCGCCTGCATCGTGGCGGCGGTGTGGCCGGAGCGCTGCGCCGGGCTGGTGTCGGTCAACAGTTACCAGATCCTCGACATCGCCTCGGCCGGCCGGCCGCTGCGCCCCGACCTGGAGGCGGGCTTCTGGTACTTCTTCTACTTCGCCACCGAGCGGGGGCGGGCGGGCCTCGCCCGGGACGCGCGGGCGGTGGCGGAGGTGATCTGGCGCCGGAACTCCCCGAGGTGGCACTTCGACGCCGCCACCCTCGACCGCGCCGCCGAGGCGTTCGGCAACCCCGACTACGTCGACGTGGTCGTGCACGGCTACCGGCACCGGCTGGGTCTGGCCGACGGTGATCCCCGGTACGCGCGGCTGGAGGCCCGACTCGCCACCCGGCCCACCATCCCGGTACCGGCCGTGACGCTGGACGGCACGGCCGACGGCAACTTCCCGGCGACCGACGGCGGCGCGAGCGCCGCGCACTTCGTCGGCCCGCGGGCGCACCACCAGGTCCCCGGTGCCGGCCACAACCTGCCGCAGGAGGCACCGGACGCGTTCGTCGCCGCCGTACGGGAAGTCAGCACCACGCTCCACCGCGAGCGTCGCCCGCACCCGGCCTGACGCCAGTACCGCAGGTCGGGCGGTTCCCGCACGTTTCCTCGCCGGCCCACCGGGCATCGTCGATGCCCCGGTGCGGGCCTGGCACCGTCGATCCGTAGGAGGTAGTCATGGCGCACCGTCCCGGCGTGGCCGAGGCACCGACCGTCCGGCGTACCGAGCTGCAACGGCATCCCGCCTCGGTGCCCGGCCGGCTGATCGTCCAGACGCTCTTCGAGATCCCCGTCGGCCTGGCGTCCGGTCGGCACCGGCACCCCGGGGAGGAGGTCGGGTACCTGATCCACGGCACGGTCGCCATGGAGTTCGACGACCGCCCCACGCTGACCATCCACGCCGGACAGCCCTTTCTGATCCCGCCCGGAGTGGTGCACAACGCCCGCAACATCACTCCTGACGTCACCACCAGGATGTTGTCGACCTACTTCGTCGACGAGAACGAGCCGCTGGTGACCCAGTGCCATTGATCTCGTTCGCCGGCCGGCGCCGGTCCCGCGGCTCCGGCCCGGCGCTCAGCTCTCCACCTCCGGCTCACCCAGCGCGTCGACGCAGGCGGCCAGGTCGTCACGGAGGCGACGGCGGGCGTCGGCCGAGAGCGCGGAGGTCATCCGCCCCTCGACACCGGCCACGATCTCGTCGGCTCGGGCGAGCACCTCCACACCGGACTCGGTCAGCTCGACGGGCAGCGCCCGGCCCCGCGGCGCGGTCGCGGCCCGGGTGAGCAGTCCACGGTCCTGCAGACCCCGCAGCAGCACGTGCATCGACTGGCGGGTGACGAACGCCCCCCGGGCCAGTTCGGCGCCGGACAGACCGCCGCCGTGCCCGAGCAGCCGCAGGCAGGCGTACTGCGGCACGGAGAGCCCCACGCAGCGCAGTTCCCGCTCCATGGCCGCCCGCAGGGCCACCGCGGCACGCTTCAGCGCGTAGCCGACCGAGAGATCCAGGTCCACGTCGCCCTTCTGCATGTCAGTAGTCTGACATACACTTCCCGGTGTCAGCACTCTGACATCCGCTACGGAGGGAAGACCATGACCGTTTCCGGGCCCGACTTCATCGCCCTGCAGGTCCGCGACGTCCAGCTCGCGGCCACCTTCTACGAGACCCGGCTCGGCCTGCGTCGCGCCCCGGCCGGCCCGCCGGGCGCGGTCGTCTTCGCGACCCGGCCGGTCCCGTTCGCCGTCCGGGCACCCCTGCCCGGCGTGGACCTCGACGCCGCCCAGCCCGGGCCCGGCACCGGAGTGGCGTTGTGGCTGCGCGCCGACGACGCCCAGGCCCTGCACGACGAGCTGGTCACCGCCGGCGTACCGATCGTCGCCCCGCCCGCCGACGGCCCGTTCGGCCGCACCTTCACCTTCCGCGACCCGGACGGGTACGCCATCACCGTCCACGACCAGAACTGAGCGCGGCGACATGACCCGGCGTACCGCCCGGCGACAGGTCGCCGGCCCCTGGTCGCTGGCCATCTCCCGACAGTTCTGGGAGGGCTTCGCCCCGGCCGCCCTTCCCGAGCACGACGACGCGGGGGTGCTCGGCAGCACGTTCCTCACCGAGCGGGACTGGACCCCCGCCACGGCGTCGGTCCGGCAGCACCGGGACACCGCCGAGATCACCGTGACCGGCACCGGTGACCTCGACGCCGCCGTCGCGCAGACCGCCCGGTTCCTGGCCCTCGACATCGACGCGACCGGTTGGCCCGTCGTGGGCGAGCGCGATGCGGTGATCGGTGCGGCCCAGCGGCAGCTGCCGGGCCTGCGTCCGTGCGGCTTCCACTCACCGTACGAGGCGGCCTGCTGGGCGGTGCTCTCCCAACGGATCCGGATCATCCAGGCCACCGGCCTGCGCGCCGAACTCGTCCGGCGACACGGCCGCGACGGCACCTTCCCCGCGCCGGCGCGGCTGCGCCGCCTCGACCTCGACCTGCCCGGCCGCAAGACCGAGTACCTGCACGCCGTCGCCGACGCCGCCCTCGACGGCCTGCTCACCGGCGAGCACCTGCGGGGCCTGGACGCCGACGCCGCGATCTCCGCCGTCCAGGCCGTCAAGGGACTGGGGCCCTTCGCCGCGGAACTCGTCGTGCTCCGTGGCGCGAACCACCCCGACGCGCTCCCCCGCCACGACAAGCGACTGCTCGCCGAGGTGGCCGAGAGGTACGGGCCGCAGACCACCCCCGACCAGGTGGCCGACGGCTGGCGCCCGTACCGCACCTGGGCCGCGGTGCTGCTGCGCGCCCTGCGGGAGCAGCGCACCCACGAGATCGGCGGGTCCCGCCGCTCCGGCTGAGGGCGGGACACCGGCGGCCGGAGCGCCGGCCCGCCCGGTGCGGCCCACGACCTGCGCCAGGGCTCGGTCAGTAGGCGATGCGGCCGGCCCGGTGGTGGAACTCGCCCGTCGGTCCGTCCCGGCCGACGGTCGCCAGGGCCACGGTGGCATCCGTGCCCTCGGTGACCGTCTGGTGGCCGCTGTGGCCGTTGAAGTCGGTGGCCGTGTAACCGGGGTCGGCGGCGTTCACCCGCATCTGCGGCAGGTTCTTGGCGTACTGCACGGTCAGGGCGACGACAGCCGCCTTCGACGCGGCGTACGGCACGGTGCGCACCGGGTACTCGTCGTGCCGCGGGTCCTGGAGGAAACGGGGCCAGCCGACCCCGGACGCGACGTTGACGATGACGGGGTTCGCGGAGCGGCGCAGCAGCGGGAGCGCGGCCTGCGTGACCCGGACGATGCCGACGACGTTCGTGTCCAGCACGGTTGCCATGGCGGCCGCGTCGAGGTCGTCGACGCGGTCGGTGGTGCCGAGGATGCCGGCGTTGTTCACCAGCACGTCCAGTTCCGGCAGCGCGGCGAGCGCCGCCGTGACCGACCGGTCGTCGGTCACGTCCAGCTGGACCGGGTGGGCGCCGACCGAGGTCGCCGCGTCACCCTGACCGAGGTCGCGCATCCCCGCGTACACGGTGTGGCCGGCCTCGACGAGCCGGCGGGCCGTCTCCAGGCCGAGGCTGCGGTTGGCTCCGGTGATCAGTGTCGTCGTCATGCCTCCACCCTGAGCGCCACCGCGCCGGCGTGGGTATGCCCTGCCGGTACCAGGCTCGCCGCCACCGACCGGGGCATACTTGCCCGGGTGGACGAACTGGCCGACGTGCTGCGGGCCTGGCGCGACCGACTCAGCCCCCAGGCGGCGGGGCTACCCGCCGGCACGGGACGGCGCACGCCCGGCCTGCGCCGCGAGGAACTCGCGCTGCTCGCCGGCGTCAGCGTCGAGTACCTCGTACGACTCGAACAGGGCCGGGCGCGGCACCCGTCGCCGCAGCTGCTGGGCGCGCTCGCCCGCGCGCTGCGTCTCACCGACGACGAACGGGACCACCTGTACCGGGTCGGCGGCGCCGCCGTACCCGCTCAGGGGCTCGTGTCCCAGCACCTCACCCCCGGCGTGCAGCGCCTGCTCGACCGGCTGGGCGACGTGCCGATCGCCGTGCACTCCGCGGCCTGGGACCCGCTGTGGTGGAATCCGCTCTGGGCCGCGCTGACGGGAGATCCGGACGGCCACGACGGACTCGAACGCAACGTCGCCTGGCGTCACTTCGTGCGGGGCCCCGGGGTGATCGAGTTCGACGACCAGCACGCCGAGGAGTTCTCCGCCGATCTGACCGCCGACCTGCGCGAGGCCACCGGCCGGTATCCGGACGACCCTGGACTCACGGCGCTGGTCGATCGCCTGCGCGCGGAGTCCCCCGACTTCCGGCGCCGCTGGGGTCAGGCCCATGTCGCGCGGCACCGGTCGAGCCGCAAGACCGTGACGTCGACCCCGGTCGGGCCGATCGATGTCGACTGCGACGTCCTCACCGTGCCCGGGGGCGATCTGCGGGTGGTCGTCTACACGGTCGCTCCCGGCTCGCCGGACGCCTCCAGACTCGCGCTGCTCCGGGTCGCCGGTCGGGAGGCGTGGATCCGCTGACCGTGCGGTCGGCGCGTGGTCCGCCGGCACGGCTGGGCGTTCGCCGATCAGCGACAGGTGATCTCCCGTTCGAAGTGGGCGCGCAGCGTGTCGTAGCTGACCTGACCGTCGTCGGTGTTGAAGGAGAGCTTCGCCAGCGGAGTACCCGCCGGGAACTGTGCCACCTGCTCGGGCAGCGAGACCGCGTCGGAGTACGTCCGCCCGTCCGCGGTGTCCACCGCGACCGAGAGCGTGGAGCCGAACTGCGCCGGCGGCGCTTGCCGGACGGTGCCGAAGCCAGCCCCGAGGACGATCAAGCCGTCGCGGGTGTCCGTTCCTGCCGGACCCGTGCCGACCGGGTCCGCCGCCTCCCAGAGCAGCACCGAGTTGCCGCTCTTTCCCGGCGGCGGAACCGCGTGCACCTGGATCGCCCGCACGGTGTCGCCGGGACAGATCGGGGTGTAGACGGCCAGCCGGTCACCGAGGCGCACGAACCCGATCTGGTAGTCCGGGGGCGGCGGGGGCTGGCAGGCGGCGCCGACCTGGCTGAGGCAGAGCAGCAGCCCCGCCAGCAGCCAGCACCGACGCCGCCCGCGATTCAGCATTGGCTGTACGACTTCCCCTTGGCGTCGGCCGCGACCTCGTACCGGTTGCGGCACGGGTCGTTCGCCACCCAGATGTTCTCCAGGGTGTACATGTAGCCGAAGACGTTACCGTACTTCTTCCACTGGGCCACGTGCTCTTTCTCGTGGGCAACCGTGGTGGCCGAGACCGGTCCCGGATCGTCGGTGAGGAAGGTGGTGCCGTAGGTGGTGCCGCCGCGCTGGGACAGTGGGCCTCCCCCGCCCCGACAGACCCGCAGACCGTCCTGCATCGTGCAGGTGCCGCCGCTGATCTTCGAGATCCCCGCGACGACCAGGCCGGTCGTCTGGGCCTGGGCGTCGCGCAGCCAGCTCGGCTGGGCCTGGGCCAGGGTGCCGACCACGTTGTGCCCCCAGAACCGGGCAACCGGTCGCATGGTGTTCAGATACCCGGCGACGACCGTCTGGGCGGCCCGCTGCTTGGCGGTCTCCACGGTGTTCACCCCCTTGATGATCGCCTTGGTGGCCTGCTCGATCTTCTCCGCGGCGAGCCTGGCCTGAAGCGTGGCCAGTTGGATGGCCATGCTGATGAGGATCTCCACCACACCCACGCCGCAGCCGGTCGTGCAGGTGGGGGCGGGTGAGACACCTGGCGAGGGGGCGGGGGTCGGCACCGGTGCGGGCGTCGGCTTGGGCGTCGGCTTCGGCGGCGGCGGTGCCGGTGACGGGTGTCCACCCGAGCCGCCCCGGCCGCCCGAGGATCCACCGCCGCCAGAGGAACCGCCACCAGAGGAGCCGCCACCACCCGACGACGATCCTCCGCCGGAGGAGGCGGAGCTGATCACCGACACGACATAGCTGATGATCGCCACGATCAGGCAGAAGATGCAGAGCCGCCCGTCCGGGTCGCTGAAGGTCATCGGGTTGCTGTTGCTGTAGACGTAACCGTGCAACTGCTGCGGATCGTTGTGGTCGATGATCGGGTCGACCGAGACGAACCGGCCGATCGCCGCGTCGTAGTCTCGGGCGCCCAGGTGGACCAGGCCGGTGTTGTCGTTGGTGCCGCCGACGAAACCCTTGTCGTTGGGCCAGCTCGGGTTGGCGCCCCGGGCCTCGCCGAAGGGGGTCTGTCGGCGCACGGTCACCACCTGGCTATCGGCGGCGACCGATGCCTGCGCCGTCCCGTGTCGGTCGTTGACCAACCAGGTCAGCCCGCCCCCGGTACGCATGCCGACGGTCTGCCCGTCGTGGGTGTAGTAACGGGTGCCGGCCTTCACAGTGGTGGCGGTGGTGTACCGCAGCTCCTGCGACGGCAGGTAGAGCGTCCGGCCTGCCGGGTCGGCCCGCAGCAGCCGGTTGCCGTCCGCGTCGTAGATGTAGGTGGTCGTCCCGGTGTTGTCCGCGCTCGACGCCATCCGGCCCTCGGCGTCCCAGGTCAGGGTCTGGGTGCCCGTGGCACCCGGCCGGGTACGGGTGTTGCCGGTGCTGTCGTAGGCGTAGTCGGCGGTGGTGGTACCGGTCTGGGTGTAGTCCAGCGCATGCGGCTGGTCCGTCCCGGCCGCCGGGTAGTGGTAGCTGGTGCTGGTGCTGGTGGTCTTGGTGCGGTTGGTCGCGCTCGTCCGGTTGCCGACCGCGTCGTAGCTGAACGACTGCCAGTACGGGGCCGGTCCGCCGAGCGCGGCCTGGCTGGGCGCGGCGGCGCAGTCGCCGTCAGACGGAGTCCAGGCCTCCGTCATCCGGCGCAGCCGGTCGTAGCCGAAGCACTGGGTGTCCCCGGCCGCCACGTCGGCGACCCGGGTCACGTTCCCGGCTGGATCCCAGCTGTAGTTCACGTCCGCCACCAGCGACGGCGCGGTCTCCCGCGTGCTCAGCATCCGGCTCAGCCGACGGGTCCCGACCTCGTAGTAGGAGCCGGTGTCGACGATCTTGCCGGTGTCGTAGCGGCGTCCGAGCACGCCCAACTCGCCGTAGCGGGTGTAGCTGGTGCCGTTGACGTAGAAGACGTCGTCCCCGGTGCTGGAAAGATTGGTGCTCAACGTGTTCGGCAGGCCCTGGCTGTTGTACCCCAGGGTCAGTGTCTCGGTGGCCAGCCCGCCCAGCCCGGGCAGCCGGCTGGTGGCGGGCGATCCGTCCGCGCGGTAGCCGTACACGTAGCTGTAGCTGCCGGAGACCCCGGTCGTCGCCGACGTCGCCGGAATGGTGATCTTCCGGCCGGTGGGCTGGTAGAGGTCCGTGTACCCGGTCACCTCGTCGACGAAGGCGTCGGCACCGACCCACCGGGTCGAGCTGACCAACTTCCCCTTGACCGAGGTGACCGTGGTGCCCACGGTGATCGTGTCGTAGCTCCACTCGACCCGCTTCGGCCCGGTGTCGGTGTCGTCGCGCACGCTGGTCTTACGACCGAGGCTGTCATAGGTGTAGGCCAGCTTCTCGCCCCGCGAGTCGGTGCTGCTCAGCAGGTCACCGGCGGCGTTGAAGACCTCGGTGGTCAGCCCCTTGTCCGGGTCGTCCGCGGTGGTCCGACGCCCCAGCAGGTCATAACCGTAGGTCCACTGGTTCCCGGCCGGGTCAGTCACCGTGGCCAACTGCCCCTTGCGGTCCAGGCCGTACCGGGTCTCGTCGTACGTGCCGGTGGGCGTAGCGCCGTGGTACTGCCGCTGGGCCGCCACCCGCCCGTACGCGTCGGTCACCACCGAGGTGGCCGGGGCGCCGCCCGGCGGGGTGACGTCGGTGCGGTCACCGCCGTACCCGGTGCTGGTACGCCACTTCTCCACCCCGTTGACCAGGAAAATCACCGCGGTGGCCCGACCCGCGCCGTCGAAGACGGTCTGGTTCTGCGCCGGGATCTGCCCGTCCGGCAGGGGCAGGAACAGGGTCGTGCCCGCAGCGCCGTCGGCCACGTACTTGTCGTTGCTCTTCACCACCCGACCAACGCTGTCGTAGAGCGTGTCGGTGAGGATCCGGCCCTGATTGGCGCCGGCGGCCGGCACGTCCGGCGCCTGGGTCTGCCGGGGCCGCAGCTGGGCGTCGAAGAAGGCGTGGCTAGTGGTGTAACCGCCGCTGGCGTTCAGCTTCGACGTGGTCACCACCGTCGGCCCGTTGTTTCGCACCGTGTACGAGGTCGTCACGCTCGCGGTCTTGCCGCCGGCCTTGTCCCGGCCGGGGTTCCACACGCCGGTGACCCGGCCCAGACCGTCGTAGGTGACATCGGTGCGCTTGCCGTTGGGGTCCACGACCGCGGTCCGGGCTCCCCAGGCCGGTTCCACCGTGGTGGTGGTGACCCAGCCGAGGTGGTTGGTCTGCGTGGTCTGGGTGACCGGCCCCCCGCTGGCCGGCGTGTAGGCGATGGTGGTCAGGTTGCCCCGCACGTCCCACTGCTGGGTCGGCCGGCCGTAGGCGTCGTGCGTGGCCCGCGCCGTGGTCACGTAGGTGCCCGGCCAGGTGGTGAGCTTCTCGGTCCGGCTGACCGCGCCCTTGGTCGGAGCGACCCCCCGGGCCTGCTGGTCGTAGCTGGTGTACTCGTCCGCGATCACGTCGGCCTCGGTCAGCGTGCCGGCCGCCGCGGTGCAGTCCACGCCGAGGGTGCGCACCCGGCTCGGGTACGACATGAGCCAGTCGGTGCTGTTGCGCACGTACGTGGTGAGCGTGCACTGCTGATCGTCGGTGCGGGTGGTGTCCCCGAGATTCTCGACCTTCGTCTTCATGCCGTACCCGTCGAAGGTGTTGTTCACCGTGGTCCGCCGCCAACCTCGGCCGCCGTCCAGGGCCGTCCGGCTCCGCTCGGCCGCGGTGTCCACATACCGGGCGTTCACGGTGACACCACCGATGGTCCGCGACGCGGTGGGCGCCGACTGCCACGGGTCGTAGATCGTGGCGGAGACCAGCGACCCACCCGGACCGTTGTAGGTCAGCTTCTCCCGCACCATGCCGGCGTAGGCGTCGTCGTCGGTCACGGCCGCGCCCTCGGACGCCTGCACGGTGGCCGACCGGGTCCCGGTGGGCAGCTTGTCGCCGTCCATGCCGCGGTAGTAGAGCGATTCGGTACGGGTCTGCTCCCCCGGATCGCCCTGGGTGGTGCGCACCCGCTCGTAGCCGCGCCACACCGACCAGGTCCGATCCTCCTCGTCGATCAGGCCGTCGTCGTCGGTGTAGTGCCAGGCGGGCGCGCCGACGTAGTCGTAGGCGGTGATCATGCGGGCCGAGCGGGCGTCGGAGGGAAGCGCCAGGTCCGTCTCGGTCACCTGGGTGACCACGTAGCGGTGGAAGTAGTCGGTGATCGGTGCGGAGTAGCCCTGCGGTTTCCACCGCACCGGATAGCAGCGCAGCGTGTTCGACTCCGGCGCCGACGGCATCCGGCTGCCCTTCACGCAGTCCTCAGCGGAGTAGGAGACGCCGATCCGGGAGCCGGACTCGGTGTCGATGTAGGCCACCCGCCACCACTTCATCGCCGGCGCCCAGTCGAGCGCGTCGACCCGGTTGGACAGCTGCACGCCGGTGAAGGTGATGTCCGGTACGGCGGTGCTGCCGCCGACCAGGCCGGCGTGGGAGATCCGGTTGAGGAAAAGGCCAGCACGGGTGGTGTCGCCCGGATCGGGAAACGACTGGGTGAAGGTCCACGAGTCGACGTCTCGGTAGGTGGTGCCCGAACCGGTCCAGAGCCGCGTCTTCACCGACGTCAGCCGTTTGCCGGTCCAGAACGTCGGCGAACCCACCAGGCACGACGAGTCGGTGCACTCCTGGTCCCAGGGGGTGTCCGGCCAGGTGGTGGCGTTCTTCGTGGTGCAGTTGGCCAGGCACCGGTCCGAGACGCCGAACTGCACCTGCATGGGGGCGGTGCCGTAGGCGGTGGTGCTGCGGGTGCCGTAGTCGATCCGATCGAGGTAGCCGCCCCGCTCGTAGCCCGTCAGCGATGACCCCTGCAGGTTGCGGGCGTACTTGTTGGTCTCCTTCTTGTACCAGTACGACATCGTGCTGCCGAACGGGTCGACCACGTAGTCGAGGTTCCACCGGTAGGCCTGCTGGCACCACTGGGTCGCATTGCACGGCTCGTTGGACTGGTTGCCGTACACCGGCACCGTCCAGACCGAGTTGGTCTCCGCCGCGCCTGCGGTGTAGCCCGGTAGCCGGTCCCGGCCGAACCAGTACTGCGTACCGTCCGTGGCGGTGACCACCCAGTACTCACCGTCGTTGTCATCGTTGGCGCCGCCGGTGAAACGCTCGATCCGGTACCCGCTCTCGGTGCGGCCGTGCCACTTCCCGTCACTGCCCTTGAGCAGCTCGGTGGCTTGGCCGTTGAGCATCAGGCTGGCGTTGTCGGTCTTCCAGCACAGGTCACCGCTGTTCGCGCCGGCCCCGGCACCGTTGCCACCGTCCTTACGACATGCCTTGTAGCGGCGCTCGATGAAACCGCCGGGACCGAGTTCGAAGCCCTCACCCATCCAGGACGGCTGGTTGTTCGAGGCCGCCATCCGGCCGTCCACACTGGCCGACGAATAGCCCAGTTCCACCACCGGCTGCGGGCCGTCCAACGACGGCGGCGCACCAAGCTGGTACGTCCAGGTGAAGCCGCCCGAGTTGTCCCCCGCCTGCCAGGTGGCCGACGGCTTGAGGTCGGTGGCGCCGAAGTCACCGGTGCTGCCCGATGGGGCCGCCGCCAGCGCCACCAGCGTGCTGGCCGCCAGGTCGACGTCGGCGGTCAGCACCCCGGCCCGGGCGTCGTTGCGGGTCGGCAACGCCCTGCGGTCGGCGAGCGAGACCAGCCGCAGCCGGTGGGCCCAGTCGGCGCCGTAGGCGTAGCGGAAGGCGGTGTAGTCGATGCCGAGCCGCACCGGCCCGCCGGTCGGACCAAGCCGAAGCACGACCCCGTCGACGCCGGCGGCCCGGGACCGGGTCCGGTCGAGCACCTCCACCCGGACCGGCCCGGAGCCGGCCTGCGCGTCGGCGGCGGCCGCCCGGCCACTAGGACCGGTCGAGTCCATCCTCAGCGGCAGACCACCGACCCGGGACATCGGCGGGGCCGCAGCGTCCGCGCTGCGTGCGGTGCTGCGCCCCGGGGTCAGCTCAGCGACGCCGCCGGCCGGCCACACCGGGGCGGGGGCGCTGAACGGCCGGCCGGTGGTGGCCCGTCCGGGACCGGGGCCGGGCGCGACGGCCGTGCCGGGTACCGACGAATCGGCCTGGGCGTGCAGCCGCTGGTACCCGGCAATCGCGGCGGCCGCCGGCACCGAGCTCAACAGGGTGGTGACCAGGATGCCGCTCATCACCCCGGCCAGCAGCCGGGACCACCGGGCACCCGTGGTTGTCAGGATCCTCATCGGTGTCCTCTCAGCCGGCCAGCTTGGCGATCTCGGAGCCGGGCAGCGCTCCGGCGTAGGCACGTACGTCGTCGATGTCACCGGTCCAGAAGTCGGCCAGCACGCCGCTCCACCTGGCCCGGCCGACGGTGAACCCGCCGTTGGCCTGCCAGTCCGGGAAGGTGGTGTTCGTCGTGCTCACCAGCGTCCCGTCGAGGTAGAGCCGCACCTGTCCGGCCACCACGTCGCGGACCGCGGCCACGTGCACCCAGTCCCCGTCCACACAGGTGCCGCCGTTGGCGTAGGCCGGACTGCTGCTGGTGCCGTCGGCCGACCGGGTCAGCAGCGACCAGTAGGACGTGGTGTCGGTCCGGCAGCCCAGATAGAAGCCGGAGATGGTCACCCCGTCCTGGGCCAGGGCGGTGCGGGCGCCACCCCCGCCGGTCCAGCGCACCCAGCCGGCCACCGTGAACGACTGGTCGGTCCGCACCGCCGGGCCGGCGCTGACCAGGAACTGGTTGGTCCCGTTGAAGGTGGCCGCCGAGTCAGGTACGCCGTAGCGGTCCTCGATCCAGGCCACCCCGTTGTTGTTGGTCAGGTCCCGGCCGTAGGGGGCGCTGTCGAACTCACCCGCGTCCAGTCGCCAGCGGCCGGCCAGGTCGGCGGCCATCGGGGCCAACTCGGGCGCGGAGACCACCCGGTTCCACACCCGGACATCGGCGATGTCGCCGTTGAACCAGTTGTTCGCCGTGCTGTTGTAGCGGGCCCGTCCAACGATCATGTTCTTCGTCGTGTTCCACGCCCCGGCGTGGGCGGCGCTGCCGGCCAGCACCCCGTTGACGTAGAGCCGGGTCTGCCTGGTGCCCGCGTCGTAGACCCCGACCAGGTGAGTCCACTTGCCGACGACGGCCTTCGCGGAGGACGCCCGGATCACCACCGGGCTGCTCTGGTCGGCGCCGTACATGTCCAGCACCCACCCGGTGCCGCTGATGTACTCCAGGGCGAAGCCGCAGTTGTAGACCGCGTCCTGGCAGAGCACCGCCTGATTGACGCTGAGCGTGTTCAGCTTCGCCCAGGCCGAGACAGTGAAACTCTTGCTGGTGTCCAGCACCGGCGCGGCGGTCGTCGCGGAGGCGGTGGTGCCGTTGAACCGGACCGCCGTGGGGCCGGCGGCCGACGGGCCGTCCAACACCCGGCCGGGCACTCCGGCCGTGCCGTTGCTCAGCGTCAGCGCACGCTGGCCGCCGACGGTGTTGCTGTCGCCCAGAGAGACGCTGCCGGCCGGCTCGTTCATCCGCCACCGGCCCACCTCGGGGGTGGCCGAGCCGAGGTTGAACACGTACGGCTCCATCGGGCTGGCCCGTCCGGTGCGGTCGACCGAGACCACGTAGAGCGTGGTCAGCCCACCCGAGGTCGGGTCCTCCGGCTTCGGCGGCGGCGGAGTCAACGCCAGGGTCACCGAGGCACCCAGGGACGGGGCGGTGACCAGCGTGGTGGGCGGATCGGACCAGCCCCACCGGTAGCCGGAGACGTCACCCACGCCGCTCGCGGTGAAGGTGAAGTTCGCGGTCAGTCCGACCGCGCCGTAGAACTGGTTGAGATCGGTGCCGTACACCGTCGAGACGACCCCGGGCGCCACCGTCGGGCCGACCAAATCCAGCTCGAACTCACAGAAGCCGGAGTAGGCCGAGCTGTCGGTGCCGGAGCTGCCCTCGTACGACCACGGGTCCTGGGCCTGAACCTGCCAGCGGTAGACGCCCTTGTCCACCAGCCCGGATGCGATCTTGTACTGTCCGGTGCCGCCAGAGGTCAGGCCCGACTGGGTGCCCGAGCCGAGTGCGCTCCACGCGCTGCCGCTCCAGCGTTCCCAGCGGAACGCGGCCTTCAGGTCGGTCTCCGGATCGGGGTCGGTGACCTTGGCCCGCATGGTCGGGGTCGCGCTGGACAGCACCGGCCGGGCCGTGCCGGTGGCGCAGCCCGCCCCCTCGACGCTCAGCGAGGTCGGGACGGCCGGTGCCCGGTTGAAGGTGATGGAGAGCGCGGCGTCGTAGCGGAACCGCTTCCAGCCGCCGGGCATGCTGCTCTCGCTGCCGGCCTTCAGGCCCAGGGTCAGCGTGGACCAGGAGCCGTCGGCGGCCTGATCGGCACCGGTGGTGGCGTTGAACTCCACCCAGCCGGCCCCCAGTGAACAGCCCGACTTGCGGGCCACCGTCACCGACGACAACTGCTGCGACCAGCCGCCCGAGTGGTTGCTCCAGTTCGTCGCCGACGAGATCGAGTTGGTCCGCCACAGCTGCACCGCGTCGGCCGTGCAGTCATAGGCGGACGTCTCATACGCCTTGAAGGTGGCCTCCAGCACGTGGCTGCCCCTGACCGTGCTCGGGATACCGAACTCCCAGACCAGACGCTTGATCTGGTCGCGGCTACACGTCGACTCGGTCTGCACGTCACACAGGCCCATGCCCTCGTCGCCGGAGAACTTGTAGTACTCCTGGTCCGGGAAGCCGCTGGAGATCATCGCCCACTCGTTGCGGGTCCCGCTGACCGACGGATCCACGTAGACCGGGAAGACCGTGGCCGGGTCGGCCAGCATCGACACGTCCGGGGCCAGGGTCAGCGCGTCCCCGGCGACCGACAGGGACATCTCGGCCTGCCGGTCCCCCGCGACCGGCGCGCCCGGCCGACGAGCCGACGAGCCGACCGCGGCCCGCTGCCGACTGGTCGCACGGTCACCGGAGGAGTCCCACATCCGCGGCGACGGGCTGGCGAACACCTCTCGACCCGCCGCGTCGACAGCGACGAAACCACCGCCGCGGGACCGCAGCGTCGCCCCGGTCGCCGCCATCGGGAAGCGGAGCGCGGCCAGGGCCGGATTAGCCGCCGCCGCCCGGTCGCGGACCACCAGCACCTCGGAGAAGCCCTCCGGCAGCGCGGTCAGCACCAGGTCCACACCCGGCAGTACCTCGCGATAGGTCGCCTCGGCGCCGGCCAGCACCGGCTCCGGCAGCGACCACGGCAGCCCCAAGCTGATCTCCCGGCCACCCCAGGCGACCCGGGCCGCCTGACCGGCGCCGCCGGCGGGGAAGCGTACGTCCATCCCGAGCGCGGTCGGCGTCACCGTATCGCCGACCCGGCGCAGCGTGGTGTCGACCGGCGTCCAGGAGCCGTCGGACCGGCGTACTCGCACCGGCACGGCCGAGATCTCCGTGGTCCACGACCCGTCCGGGTTGGCCAGCAGCCGCTCCCGTTCGGTCCGCCGGGCCAGCACCTCCACCGGCTTGCCGGCCCCCCGCGCCGCCTTCGCGGCGGCCTCGGTCTCCGGGCCGGCCAGCGGATCCCGACCCGACGACCCGAGCACCCCGGTCGAGCCGGTCGCTCCTGTCGTCCCCGCCGTCGTCGACCCGCCCCGATCGGGCGAGGGAGCGGCCCACGCCGGTCCCGCCGCCACCGGCAGCCCGATTCCGAGGACCAGCACCCCTGTCAGCAGTCGGCCGACACCCCACCGGTGAACACCCGTCACGTCACCCACGACCAATCCAGTCAGACCAATGGCGACGTCATCCTGGCGTCGGGCACTTACGCGGCGCTTACGCGGCGGATACAGTGATCCCGCCGCCGACCAGCGGCCACCAACTGAACAGGACCAATTCGCCGCACGGGGGTGCCAGGTGACGAGGTTCGCTGTCCTGGGTCCATTGACGATCAGCCTGGCCGCCGGTCCGCGGTCGCTGCCGGCCGCCATGCAGCGCAAACTGCTGGCCGTCCTGCTCAGCCAGACCGGGCGGGTGGTGTCACTCGCCACCCTGACCGAGGCACTCTGGGGTGCCGCGCCCCCGGCCCGACCACAGCAGGCCCTCCAGGTCTACGTGCACCGGCTGCGCCGGGCGCTGGACGACGAGCGTCGGCTGGCCCACCAGTCCGGCGGCTACCTGCTGCGCGTAGCCCGCGACGAACTCGACGTCCACCACTTCACCGACCTGCTCACCCAGGCCCGGACCGCCGTCGCGCAGGGGCGGCGGGCCCACGCCGACGCCTGTTACGAGCAGGCGCTGCGGCTGTGGCGTGGCCCGGCCTACGCCGACGTCACCGGGGTCGCGGTCATCGACGACGAGGTGGCCCGCCTCACCGATCAGCACCTGCACTGTCAGGAGGAACGCATCGGAGTACGGCTGCGGCTGGGCCGGTACGCCGAGGTCATTGGCGAGCTGCGCTCCCTGACCGAGGCACACCCGTACAGGGAGAACCTGCGGGTCATGCTCATGACAGCCCTGCACGGGGTCGGGCGGCAGGCCGAGGCGCTGGAGGTCTACAGCGACATCCGCACGATCCTGGTCGATCAACTCGGGGTGGAACCCGGGGCAGCGCTACGGCGGCTGCACCTGGCCCTGCTGCGCGGCGACGGCCCGGGCGGCGCCGCGACCTCCCCGGCCGCAGTCGCGGTCGTCCCGGTCCCGTCGGCCGCCGCGGTCGTGCCGGCGCCACCGGCAGCCGTGCCCGCGCCGCCGCGGCCCGTGTCCCTGCTGACCGCGGCTCGCCCGTCGACGGGCGTACCGACCACACGGGACAGGGCCGCCCCGCCGGACCAGCCGCCGGCCGGTCGATGCGGGCCCTGCGCGACGAACGGGCGTCGTGGGTCCGTGGCGCTGGACCGGGTGCCGGCGCTGCTGCCGGCGGACGTCTACCGGTACGTGGCCCGCCGCGAACCACTCGCTGAGCTGGACGCCCTGTTGACGCGCCCGGACCAGGTCGGCGCGCTGCCGGTCGTGGTGGTCACCGGCGGGGCCGGGGTGGGCAAGTCGGCGCTGACCGTGCACTGGGCACATCGGATCGCCGACCGGTTCCCGGACGGGCAACTCTACGTCGACCTGCACGGCAGCGACCCCATGGGCTCCGTCCCGGCGACGGCCGACGTGGTCCGCGGCTTCCTCTCCGCGTTGGGAGCGCCGGCCCACGGCGTGCCCACCGACCTGAGCGGCCAGATCAACCTCTACCGGACCCTGCTGCACGGCCGGCGCATGCTGGTGCTGCTGGACAACGCCCGCGACGCCGGGCAGGTGCAGCCGCTGCTGCCCGGCTCGACCGGGTGCCTGATCGTGGTCACCAGCCGCGACCACCTGCTGCCGCTGGTCGCCCGGCAGGGGGCGTACCCGGTACCACTCGCCCCGCTCACCGCCGGGGAGTCGTACGAGTTGCTCCGCCAGCGGCTCGGTGCCGGGCGGCTGGCGGCCGACCCTACGGCCACCGGGGACCTCATCGCCGGCTGCGCCGGTGTGCCGCAGGCGTTGGCGATGGCGGCCGCGCACGCGGCCACCTATCCGGAGCTGCCGCTGCGCCAGCTCGTCGACCGGATCGGTGGGCTGCGCGGACCGTCGTGAACCCGAGCGTCAAGGGCGCTGAAGTTGGGCTGGCTGGCGCGACAGCCAGGAAAAGCATTCAGGGCCACCCCGTTGAGGGGTGGCCCTGAATGAAAGATTGTCCGGCGGCGTCCTACTCTCCCACACCCTCCCGAGTGCAGTACCATCGGCGCTGGAGGGCTTAGCTTCCGGGTTCGGAATGTTACCGGGCGTTTCCCCTCCGCCATGACCGCCGTAACTCTATGAACATGTCAAACACACACACGCGGGTGTTCGATCGTTCAGAGTTGCACAGTGGACGCGTAGCAGCTTCGTAGTCAAGTCCTCGGCCTATTAGTACCGGTCAACTGAACCCGTTACCGGGCTTACATTTCCGGCCTATCAACCCAGTCGTCTAGCTGGGGGCCTTACCCCACAAAGTGGGTGGGATACCTCATCTTGAAGCGAGCTTCCCGCTTAGATGCTTTCAGCGGTTATCCCTTCCGAACGTAGCTAACCAGCCGTGCCCCTGGCGGGACAACTGGCACACCAGAGGTTCGTCCGTCCCGGTCCTCTCGTACTAGGGACAGCCCTTCTCAAGTATCCTACGCGCACGGCGGATAGGGACCGAACTGTCTCACGACGTTCTAAACCCAGCTCGCGTACCGCTTTAATGGGCGAACAGCCCAACCCTTGGGACCTGCTACAGCCCCAGGATGCGACGAGCCGACATCGAGGTGCCAAACCATCCCGTCGATATGGACTCTTGGGGAAGATCAGCCTGTTATCCCCGGGGTACCTTTTATCCGTTGAGCGACACCGCTTCCACATGCCAGTGCCGGATCACTAGTCCCGACTTTCGTCCCTGCTCGACCTGTCAGTCTCACAGTCAAGCTCCCTTGTGCACTTGCACTCAACACCTGATTGCCAACCAGGCTGAGGGAACCTTTGGGCGCCTCCGTTACCCTTTAGGAGGCAACCGCCCCAGTTAAACTACCCACCAGACACTGTCCCTGAACCGGATAACGGTCCGAAGTTAGATACCCAAATCAACCAGAGTGGTATTTCAAGATTGCCTCCACCCATACTGGCGTATGGACTTCACCGGCTCCCACCTATCCTACACAAGCTAATTCGGATACCAATGTCAAGCTATAGTAAAGGTCCCGGGGTCTTTCCGTCCTGCCGCGCGTAACGAGCATCTTTACTCGTAATGCAATTTCGCCGGGCCTGTGGTTGAGACAGTGGGGAAGTCGTTACGCCATTCGTGCAGGTCGGAACTTACCCGACAAGGAATTTCGCTACCTTAGGATGGTTATAGTTACCACCGCCGTTTACTGGCGCTTAAGTTCTCCGCTTCGCCCTTACGGGCTAACAGGTCCCCTTAACGTTCCAGCACCGGGCAGGCGTCAGTCCATATACATCGAATTACTTCTTCGCATGGACCTGTGTTTTTAGTAAACAGTCGCTTCCCCCTGCTCTCTGCGGCCATACAACGCTCCACCCGCGCGGGGCTTCACGTCTCCGGCCCCCCTTCTCCCTAAGTTACGGGGGCAATTTGCCGAGTTCCTTAACCACAGTTCGCCCGATCGCCTCGGTATTCTCTACCTGACCACCTGTGTCGGTTTGGGGTACGGGCCGCTAAGAACTCGCTAGAGGCTTTTCTCGGCAGCATAGGATCACTGACTTCACCTGAATCGGCTCGGCATCACGTCTCAGCCCATATGCACCGCGGATTTGCCTACGGCACGGCCTACACGCTTACCCCGGCACAACCACCGGCCGGGCTCAGCTACCTTCCTGCGTCACCCCATCGCTTGACTACTACCCGCCAGGTTCCCACGCTCCCCAACCTCGACCCGAAAGTCTTGGATGGTTTGGGTGGTTAGCACAACGAGGTTCATCAGGGTCGCTCTTTCGCGGGTACGGGAATATCAACCCGTTGTCCATCGACTACGCCTCTCGGCCTCGCCTTAGGTCCCGACTCACCCAGGGCGGATTAGCCTGGCCCTGGAACCCTTGGTCATCCGGCGGAAGGGTTTCTCACCCTTCTTTCGCTACTCATGCCTGCATTCTCACTCGTGCCGCGTCCACAACTAGGTCACCCCGTTGCTTCACCCCCGGCACGACGCTCCCCTACCCATCCACACACCTGCACCGGATATCAAGACCCGGCGTGGTTAAAATGTGAATGCCACAGCTTCGGCGGTGTGCTTGAGCCCCGCTACATTGTCGGCGCGGAACCACTTGACCAGTGAGCTATTACGCACTCTTTAAAGGGTGGCTGCTTCTAAGCCAACCTCCTGGTTGTCTATGCGACCCCACATCCTTTTCCACTTAGCACACGCTTAGGGGCCTTAGCTGGTGATCTGGGCTGTTTCCCTCTCGACTACGAAGCTTATCCCCCGCAGTCTCACTGCCGCGCTCTCACTTACCGGCATTCGGAGTTTGGCTGATTTCGGTAAGCTTGTGGGCCCCCTAGACCATCCAGTGCTCTACCTCCGGCAAGAAACACGCGACGCTGCACCTAAATGCATTTCGGGGAGAACCAGCTATCACGGAGTTTGATTGGCCTTTCACCCCTAACCACAGGTCATCCCCCAACTTTTCAACGTTGGTGGGTTCGGCCCTCCACGCGGTCTTACCCGCGCTTCAGCCTGCCCATGGCTAGATCACTCCGCTTCGGGTCTAGAGCATGCGACTAAAGGCGCCCTATTCAGACTCGCTTTCGCTACGGCTCCCCCACACGGGTTAACCTCGCCACATGCCACTAACTCGCAGGCTCATTCTTCAAAAGGCACGCCGTCACCCCGCAAGGCTCCGACGGATTGTAGGCGAACGGTTTCAGGTACTATTTCACTCCCCTCCCGGGGTACTTTTCACCATTCCCTCACGGTACTCGTCCGCTATCGGTCACCAGGAAGTATTTAGGCTTACCAGGTGGTCCTGGCAGATTCACGGCAGATTTCAGGGGTCCGCCGCTACTCGGGAACACCCACAGAAGGTCAGCAACTTTCACGTACCGGACTGTCACCGTCTACGGTTGGCTTTTCCACACCATTCGGCTAGCCACTGACTTTGTAACTCCTCCAACAGATGTCAGTCTGTTGAGCGGGGTCCCACAACCCCGACCACGCAACCCCTGACAGGTATCACACGCAGCCGGTTTAGCCTCAATCCGCTTTCGCTCGCCACTACTCACGGAATCACTATTTGTTTTCTCTTCCTACGGGTACTGAGATGTTTCACTTCCCCGCGTTCCCCCCACACACCCTATGTGTTCAGGTGCGGGTGACATCACATGACTGATGCCGGGTTTCCCCATTCGGACACCCTGGGATCACAGCTTGGTTGACAGCTCCCCCAGGCCTATCGCGGCCTCCCACGTCCTTCATCGGCTCCTGGTGCCAAGGCATCCACCGTTCGCCCTTGACAACTTGACCACAAAGATGCTCGCGTCCACTGTGCAATTCTCAACAAACGACCAACCCACAACCCCACCGTCTCCCACCAGCCCGACGTCACCGCCGGCGGTATGAGAAACCAGGTCGCGCCTGGCGCCCAGACGAACTCCCGCTCGCCTTCACGGCTCTGAAAGACAACCGTAGTTGTTCCTTCAGGACCCAACAGGGTGCTTATCGCCGAACCCCAGCCGCATCACATCCGTCGTTCCTGCACCCCGAAGGGCGTGTACTAGACATCCGCAACCGTTGCCGGCATCCGACCCACCAGTGTCTCCGCCATTGAGCACCCCGACCCGACATTCGCGGGCCGCGGGCTCCTTGCACCCTTTCAGGTGAAGGTGCTCCTTAGAAAGGAGGTGATCCAGCCGCACCTTCCGGTACGGCTACCTTGTTACGACTTCGTCCCAATCGCCAGCCCCACCTTCGACGGCTCCCTCCACAAGGGTTGGGCCACCGGCTTCGGGTGTTGCCGACTTTCGTGACGTGACGGGCGGTGTGTACAAGGCCCGGGAACGTATTCACCGCAGCGTTGCTGATCTGCGATTACTAGCGACTCCGACTTCACGGGGTCGAGTTGCAGACCCCGATCCGAACTGAGACCGGCTTTTTGGGATTCGCTCCACCTCACGGTATCGCAGCCCATTGTACCGGCCATTGTAGCATGCGTGAAGCCCTGGACATAAGGGGCATGATGACTTGACGTCATCCCCACCTTCCTCCGAGTTGACCCCGGCAGTCTTCGATGAGTCCCCGCCATAACGCGCTGGCAACATCGAACGAGGGTTGCGCTCGTTGCGGGACTTAACCCAACATCTCACGACACGAGCTGACGACAGCCATGCACCACCTGTGACCGCCCCCGAAGGACCTCACATCTCTGCGAGTTTTGCGGCCATGTCAAACCCAGGTAAGGTTCTTCGCGTTGCATCGAATTAATCCGCATGCTCCGCCGCTTGTGCGGGCCCCCGTCAATTCCTTTGAGTTTTAGCCTTGCGGCCGTACTCCCCAGGCGGGGCGCTTAATGCGTTAGCTGCGGCACAGGGAACCGGAGAGGCCCCCCACACCTAGCGCCCAACGTTTACAGCGTGGACTACCAGGGTATCTAATCCTGTTCGCTCCCCACGCTTTCGCTCCTCAGCGTCAGTATCGGCCCAGAGACCCGCCTTCGCCACCGGTGTTCCTCCTGATATCTGCGCATTTCACCGCTACACCAGGAATTCCAGTCTCCCCTACCGAACTCTAGCCTGCCCGTATCGACTGCAGGCCCGCAGTTGAGCTGCGGGTTTTCACAGTCGACGCGACAAGCCGCCTACGAGCTCTTTACGCCCAATAAATCCGGACAACGCTCGCGCCCTACGTCTTACCGCGGCTGCTGGCACGTAGTTGGCCGGCGCTTCTTCTGCAGGTACCGTCACTTTCGCTTCGTCCCTGCTGAAAGAGGTTTACAACCCGAAGGCCGTCATCCCTCACGCGGCGTCGCTGCATCAGGCTTCCGCCCATTGTGCAATATTCCCCACTGCTGCCTCCCGTAGGAGTCTGGGCCGTGTCTCAGTCCCAGTGTGGCCGGTCGCCCTCTCAGGCCGGCTACCCGTCGTCGCCTTGGTAGGCCATCACCCCACCAACAAGCTGATAGGCCGCGAGCCCATCCCAGGCCGAAAAACTTTCCACCACCAACCATGCGATCAGTAGTCATATTCGGTATTAGCCCCCGTTTCCGAGGGTTATCCCAAAGCCTAGGGCAGGTTGCTCACGTGTTACTCACCCGTTCGCCGCTCGAGTACCCCGAAGGGCCTTTCCGCTCGACTTGCATGTGTTAAGCACGCCGCCAGCGTTCGTCCTGAGCCAGGATCAAACTCTCCAACAAAAACTTTGTCGGACACAATGTCCTGGCAACAAAAGTGTTGCCAAAGGAATCCCAACCAGACAGACCAAAGCCTGCCCAGTCCGGGGTATAAATCATAATTGGCACTGGCTTATCAAGCACCCTGTTGAGTTCTCAAAGAACAACCACACACCATCCGGCAAGCCCCACCCAGTGGAACCCCCGTCCGGGGCATTTCGTCCGCGTCCCCGCCGCTCCCGCGCCGGGCACTTTTACTACGTTACCCGGTGGTTTCCGCCGTGTCAAACCGGTGTATCGCGGTTTGCCACGCTTCCACCCAATTTCCGGGCACCTCAAATCATCCGACTTCCGTCGGACTCCCCGAGGATTTTCAGCAGGACGGCCGCCGCGGTTTCCCGCCCTGTCGTCCGCATCCCTGCCGGCCGATAACCTTACCCGGTCAGTTCCGCCCCACCAAATCCGCCCTCCGGCGGATCCGGGGCACCACCCGGGCCTCAGGTCCTACGCTCCGGCCGCTCAGGTCTTTCGCCCTGTTTCGCCCGTTCCGCGCTGGCAGAGAAAAAGTTACGCGCCCGACGAGTTGATCGTCAACTCGATCGGACGCGTCCCAGGTCACACCGCTCCCCTCGGCCAATCCAAACGGCAGCTCCTCAACTTCTACGGCGTCGTGTACGGCACGTAAACAAGAGAGCAGGCGGCGTTCTTGCCGCACCGCTGCCGCAGTACACGGCCACCCTCCGATACAGAGCGGTGGCGCTCTGTTTCCTGGCAGGCGCGGCCCTACGCCGCCCTGCACGCGGCCCGGCTCCGTCCCGGGCAGGAGGTGCTGCTGCCGGACACCCCGTTCCTGCACCTGTTCGTGCCCCGGGGCGCGGTAGCGGTGGAGGGCACCGGAGCGCTCGGGGCCGGGGACGGGGCCCGCTACACCGCCGTCGGCGGCCAACGCGTCACCGCCACGGAACCCGCGGAGATCCTCGTCTGGGAGATGCACGCCACCCTCACCGAGCGGGACTGAGCATCGGCGCCCCGGCCGGCGCGTCCCGCATCCGCGCCACGGCGGACGGGCTCAACGCCATCGCGGCCCGGCGCGGTCAGTCGCTGGCACAACTCGCGCTCGCCTGGGCACTGCGCGACGAACGGATGACCAGCCTGGTGGTGGGCGCGTCGAGCGTGGCCCAGGTGGCGAACAACCTCGGCGCGCTGGAGAACCTGCGGTTCACCGCGGACGAGCTGGTCGAGATCGACCGGTGCTCCGTCGACGCCGACGTCGCCTGGTCTGCGGCCGGGGGCGGCCGCCCACGGTGTCGTGGTCCTCGCGGTCGGCCTCCCCCGCTCGCCCCGGGACCAACCCCCGCATTCCGGACGTCCGCTCAGAGACTCCCGCCTCCGCTGCTGCGGAGGTTGCTGCCGTCCGTGGGGTTGCGGTGGTCGTCCAGACGGCGGCGGGCCTGCGCCGACGCCGCCAGGTCACGGACCCGTTGGTCCCCGTCGACGGCCGCCCGTCGGTGACGGCGCCACCACGCCAGCGCTGCGAGAGCCGGCAGTACGACGACGAGGATGACGAGCCAGCCCATGTCCGCCTCCGGGGTGCGATCCTGCCGTCCAACGTGCGCGCCCAGGTCAAGGGGCACGACCGGCGACCGGGACGGCCGGCGGCCGCGGCCGAGGGAGACCGCCCGACTCCCGTCCCGCCGGGGTGGACGGGCGCGGGCGACGCGGGCATGTGCTCCTCCCGGCGCTGCCACGGCCCGTACCCGATTGACGGACGGTTGCGCCGGTCCTACGGTCGCGCGGTGCGCCGGGGAGAGATCGTCGTCCCGGTCGAGCAGGTCCGCGCGCTGATCGACGAGCAGTTCCCCGAACGGTCGGACCTGCCGCTCGTCGCGCTGCCGTCGACCGGCACCGACAGCGCGCTGTTCCGGCTCGGCGACTCACCGACCGCGCGGCTGCCCCGGGCGCCGGCGGCGGGCGCGCGGCCTGCCCCGAGAGCGGCGCGGCGGACGGCCGAGTGGTCACGGACCGGAACGGCGGGCCAGCAGTACCACGACCACCCCGACGAACCGGTCGGTGCCGGTGACGGCGAACTCGCGGCGGAGCAGCTCGGCCCGGGCGGGCGGGATGCCCTCGTACGGGTCGCCCGCCCCGCCGACGACCAGCCAGATCCGCCGGACGTCGCCCAGGCAGGGAGCGGGATCGACGCAGTCGATCGCCCAGAACCCGCCGGAGCGGCCGGGCGGCACGGCGAGGAAGACGTCCCGCGGCGTCGTGCGCAACTGGTACGCCATCGGCAGTGGGGCGCTCCAACCACGCCAACCGGAGTAGGCGATGCCGTCACCGGGCTCGTACCGCCGGTCGATCAGGGCGGCGGCGGCGCGGTAGTCCGCCTCCCCCGGCACCGGGCTGCGTCGGGCCTCCACCTGGCCCGGCAGGCCCACCCCGGCGACGGCCAGCACGGCCGCGCCGAGCACCGCCGCAGGCCCGCCCGCCGGCAGTGCGCGCCGCAGCGCGGCGACCGGCACGGCGATCCCGACCGCCGCCAGCAGCGCCCAGGCGGGCAGCGTGAACAACACGAACCGGGCCAGGAAGAGGTGCACCAGCGGGTGGCTCAGGTAGCAGCACACCGCCGGCGCCACGGCCCAGACCAGCAGCGGACGGAGCAGTGCGCGTCGCCGGCGCCAGAGCACGGCGGCACCGAGCAGGCCGGTCCCGACGAACGTCACGGCGACCGGGAGGGAGCCGAACAGCTCCCGGGGGAAGCGGGCGAGCGCCGCCTGGTCGCGGGTGATCCAGGAGACCTGGTCGGCCTGGCGGGACGCCGCGTACAGCAGGGGCGCCGCGGCCACGGCGACCACCAGCACGGTGAGCGCCCAGGCCCGCCGGGCACCGCCGCGGCGGAACGCCGAGCCGACCAGCAGCGCGTGGGCTGCCAGCACCGTCGCCGCGACGGCGTGCAGGCAGGTCAACGCCAGCAGGCAGCCGCCGTAGCGGACCCACCGCGGCCACGAGGGCCGGTCCAGCGCCCCGACCAGGGCGAGCGTGGCCAGCACGGTGAGGGCGACGACCCAGGCGTACGAACGGGCCTCCTGCCCGTACCGGGACACCGACGGGATCGCGACGAAGAGCAGGCCGGCCGTGACGCCGACGGTGCCGTCGTACAGCTTCGCGCCGAGCAGGGTGAGCGCGCCGGCGGCCACCGCCGTGCCGACGACGGACGGGAACCGCAGGGCGAGGGTGGAGTCCCCGGCCAGCGCGGTCCACCCGCGCAGGGCCAGGTAGTAGAGGGCGTGGGTGAGGTCCATGTTGCCGAGCAGATGCCGCAGCTCCGGCCACGGGAGGGTGGTGGTCAGCCAGCTGACCGACTCGTCGAACCAGATCTCGCGGCCGCCGCTGCCGAGGGCCGCGACCGCGAACGCGACGAGACTGACGGGCAGGGCGACGGGGGTACGCGACACCAGCGCGCCGGCCCGGCGTGCCGACGCGGCCGGCGCGCGGCCGGGCGCGGTGGGGTGCCGGTCCGACCTGACGGGCTGGGACACGCTCACGCCGGCGGACGGCCTACTGCTCGACCCGGGTACGCGGCACCATCTCCGGTGACCAGCCGACGTCGTACCGGGGGGCGGCGACGGCCCGGGCGAAGGCCTTGGCGACGGCGGGCGAGCTGACGATCCGCCAGTCGACCTCCTTGCGCGCCTCGAACCAGATCAGGCCGATGATGTCCGGGTGGCGGGGCAGCAGCTCGAAGGCCTGTCGGATCCACTCGGCCTTGCGCCCCTTGCCGTCGGAGGCACCGGTCTCGGTGATGACCAGCGGCTTGTGGGTGAAGCCGCGGATCTCCCGGATCGACCGGTTGAAGATCGCGTCGAAGGACCGGTACGTCGAGAGCGCCCCGGTGCCGTAGTAGCCGGAGAGCCCGACCCAGTCGACGTAGTCGTCGCCCGGATAGAACGTGGCGAGTTTCGGGGTGGAGTCGTCCCACCTGACGTTCGGGCTCCACGTCCAGATGACGTTCTGCACCCCGGCGGCCTCGAACACGGCGTGGACGTGCCGCCAGGCCTTGACGTAGTCACCCGGCCGGTTGCCGTTGACCGACTCGCACCACGGGTACCAGTCGCCGTTCATCTCGTGGGCGAACCGGATGGCCACCGGGTACCCGAGGGCCTTGATGCCCTGCGCCCACGACCGCAGGTGCGGGTCGAAGTTCCCCTGCGCGATCTGGGCCAGCCGGTACCGGGGCTGGTCCGAGCGGATCCTGTCGATCTTGCGGTTGCTGAGGCCCTTCTTGCGGTAGGTCTCGTCCAGCCGGTAGTCCCACGGTTCCCACGCCAGCATCGGCAGCATGCCCCGGTCGCGGATCCGGTCGAAGAGTGCCCGGTCGAAGGCCGCCGACGCCCATCCCGCGCCGAAGAGCATCGCCTGCGGCTGACGCTTCGCGGCGGTGGCGAACGCGTTCACCGGCGTGAAGTCGTACGGACCTTCGTTCGTCATGACGCCGATGAACGTCTTCCCGGCCGGCGGAAAGAGCACCGGCTCCGGGCGCGGCGGCGGTGCGGGGGCGCTCGGTGCGGCCGACGCCGGGCCGGTCGGCGCGGCCTGCCCCCGGGCTCCCGACGCCGTGCGCGGCGCGATCACGAAGGCGTACGTGAGCAGCAGCGCGGTGATCAGCGCCAGCATGCTCCGCGGCAGGGTCAGCCTCGCCATGGCACACTCCGTTTCGCCGGCACCCGCGTCCCCGGCGGGTGTTGGTCCTCGTTACGGGTGCCCGCGGCGGCGGGGGCCCCGTCGTCGCGGTGTCGCCCGCGGCGTGTCACACCGGAGCCGATGGCGATCAACGGCGGGCCCAGGCCGGTCAGGAGGGTCAGCGCCGGCCAGACCCACAGCAGGGTCAGGCCGTGGTCCAGCAGGAAGCTCGCGCCGAGCACGGCGGCGGCGAAGGCTGCCCAGCCGAAGTGCAGCCGGAAGGTGCCGAGCGACTCGGTGGTGCGCAGCTTCCCCTTGGCCGTCACCACGAACGCGAGCTTGCGCCGCAGCAGCGCGCCGACCGCGGCGGCTACGTAGACGGGACCGGTGAAGAGGGCCAGCGCCATGCCGACCACACCGATCTCCTCCCGTTCGTGCGGGGCGAGGTTGAACCGACGCAGCCAGAGCCACAGCGCGAACCAGGTGCCGATGGTGCCGGCCCAGAGCACCGACCACACGGTCACGTCGAGCTGGGCCGTGCCAACGCCGGTGAGCAGGTACAGGGCGGTGGCGAGGTTGCCCAGCAGGAGGCCGACGGCGACGCTCGGGTAGTAGAACTGGAGCAGCCGGTAGTGCCAGCGGCGCCGCGTGCCCAGCTCGCGCGGTGCGCGCAGTTCGGGGCGGACCAGGATCTCGCAGATGCCGGCCGCCCACCGCTTCTGCTGGTTGAAGTAGTCGGCCCACGAGGTCGGGCCCTCCCCGATGGCCACCACGTCGGGGGTGTAGACACCCTTCCAGCGGTTGCCGGTGTGCGGGTTGACGGCGGCGTGGACCCGGATGCTGGTGAGGTGGTCCTCGATGATGGAGTCCTGGTAGCCCCCGACGCTGCGCCAGGCCGCCGGTCGGTAGAGGTGGCCTGTGCCGGTGAGCAGTGGCGCGTCCAGCCCGTTGCCGCCGCGCGCGATGAGTCCGTTGTAGAGGTACTGCTGCACCGACGCGCCGTGCGCGACCCAGTTCTGGTGCATGTTGCCGTAGACCTGCGGGGTCACCACGAAGGCGACGTCCGGGTCGCGGAAGTAGCCGAGGGTCCGTTCCAGGAAGCCCGGCAGCGGCACGTGGTCCGGGTCGACGTTGGCCACCACGTCGTAGCCGTGCTCGTGCTCGGCCCGCCAGGCGTTGTGGTTGCCCGACTTCGTCCTGGCCCGGAACTCGCCGCGCGGCTGGTTGTACTCGGGTCGGCCCTTGCGGCTGAAGTGCCGCACCCCGAGCCGTGCGGCCATCTCCTGCACCGCGGGGTCGTCCCCCTCGTCGAGGATCCAGACGTCGACCTGGCCGCAGTAGACGATCTGCCGCATCCGCCGCAGGGTCCGCTCGGCGACGTCGAGCGGCTCCTTGCTGGGCACGATGGTGGTGAGCAGCGCCACCCGCAGGCCGACGGGCGGATCGACGGGGACCGGATCCTTGGCGTGGAACGCGAAGACCCAGATCACGACGTTCTGCGCGAGGCGGATCAACTCCACGCCGACGACCACGCAGAAGCCGAGCCGGGCCGCCGTCGTCTGCCAGCTGCCGATCCCGGTCACGCCGGGCCCCGGCACGTGCGCCGGGAGCAGCAGCCACCCGATGAACAGCAGCCCGGCGGCGCTGTTGACGAGAACCAGGAGCGTCAGGATCAGCCGGGACGCGGGCGACAGGGCCGGCCGGAACCGGACGGGCGCCGCCACGTGCTCCGGTGCGGTCAGCGGTCCGGCCGTCGTACCGCACGCCGCGTAGGCGCGGCGCGCCCGGACGTTGCGCTGCCGACGGTCGGGCGGCTCCGACGACCCTCCGATCGAGGTCAGGGCCGGAGCGACGGCGATGTCCTGCCCGGCGACGGGAGACCGCCGGGTATCGCTGGCGATGGCCACATTGCCCCCATGAATGTCTGCCCGACTCGAACTCGACCGGAGCTGATGCTATTCGGACAATTAGCTCAAAGCGGGCTGGTTACGTAAATGACTATGAGCCGCGCTCTCCTCAGCCACCGGCGGGATGCGCCTCGCGTGCCGTCGCACCGTCGGCGGGTCGCGTCCACAAGTGAACGACCCTCGTGAGATAGCCGGTCGCCCGCTCGTGCCCCCCGGGCGTGGACCGGGCCAGCTGCGCCGGGGCGCCGAGGACCGCGACCGCCACCAGGGCAACCGCGCACCACCGGGCGCGCACCCGCGCCAGCGCGACCGCGCCGAGGGTGGCCCACGCGGGCAGCGTGAAGAGCAGCACCTCCGGCACCCAGACCGGCGCCGCCTGCGCGACCAGCAGCAGGCCCAGCGGCGGCACCACCGCCCAGGCGGTGTAGAGGGCCGCGGAGCGTCGCAGCGGCAGGCTGAACAGCGCCAACCCGGCCAGCCCGATCCCGAGGGCGGTGACGCCGAAGAGGTTACGGGGCGTCGCGGCCAGCACGTCCAGAGTGGGCTCCGACCCCCGCCCGATCCCGCCGCCGACCACGCCACCGTCGAGCCCCAGCGCGACAGCCGCGGGGAGCGCGCCGAGGATCGCGACAGCCGACCACCGGCCGACCACCCCGCGTCGGAAGACGACAACCGACCAGCCGTGCCCGGCGAGCAACAGCAGCGCGAGACCGTGCGAGAGGCCGAGCAGCAGCACCGCGGCGCCGTAGCCGGCGAAGCGTCCGACGGTCGGCCGGTCGACCGCCCGCACGAGCAGCAGCGTGGCGAGCACGGCAGCGAACACCGTCAGCGCGTACGGCTGGACCTCCTGCGCATACCGGGTCGACGTCGGCAGCAGCGCGAAGATCACGCCGGCCAGCAGGCCCACCCGCGGCGTGAAGAGTCGGGCCGCCAGGAGCCCGACGAGGGCCGCGGCGGCGGTGACGGCCACCGTCGACACCACCCGTACCGCCGGGCCGGGCGTGCCGAGCACCTCCGCCCACCAGCGCAGCAGCGACGAACCGGCGAGGCCCGGGGTGTCGCCGCCCGGCGGAGCGGCCGCGCCGGCCCGCAGGAGGCAGAGCACGGCCGTCACCAGTGCCGGCACCAGCCAGGCGGCGACCCGCCACCGGCCGGTGTCGGTCGTCGCCGGGGCGACCATCGCGTGGTCCTCACCCCAGGGGTCCTCCACGTCGACCTCCGTCGACGCCAGTCGGGGCAGGACTATGGTGTCCGCGTCCTTCATCGTGTCTCACGCATCTCTGTCGGATCCGGCGGTGCACACCGCGGTGGGGGCGCGCCTCACGGCGGCGCGAGCCGGGTGTACGCGCGGCGCGGGCAGCACGCGGCGCAGGACCGGCCGGAGTCCTGGATCGGGTACGGGTGTCACCTGGAGCATAGAGAACAGAGCTGGACATATAGGTCGTATGCGGCATAAGCCCCGACTGAGGGATCAACCGTCGATTCGGGCGCCCCGCCCCCGGTCCAGCGGCGCGTGCAGCGCTGCTGGGCGTCCAGTGGCTCGCCGCAGCCGGTGGTGCGGACCGCCCGGTACGGCCTGCCGCTCATGCTCGCCATCATCGGCGGAACCTACGCACCAACAACATGATCATCGTGTGCGACCACGACGCCTGGACCGTCGAAACTGACACGGCGGTCTTCCCGCTCGCCGCCCCGACGAGCGTCCAGTCCTGCACAGCAAAAATCCCCGCCCAGCAGGACGGGGATCGCGCGAAACGCGACGAGAAATCACGCTTCGTGTAGAAACAATGTGTCCGAGGGGCGAGACGAACCAATGCTCACCGCCGACGACCATCAGCAAGACGCCAAGCCTCAGACAAGTGTCATCGCTTTGGTGACCCCTTGCGGATCCGCGGATAGACCAGCGTCCCGCATGCCCTGTTCCGAGGACCTGCCGGTGCGATCCGACTCTCGGCTTGGCGAGTTCCTGACGACTCCGCCATTATCGGCAGCGGTTCAGGTCATTGCCACGCCACCCGCGCCACGAGCGCGCCTCGCCCATCCCGAAGGGACCATTTATGCGCGTTGTTGTCTTCGGCGCCACCGGTGGAACCGGCCAGGAGCTGGTCCGTCAGGCGCTTGACGGCGGCCACCGGGTGACCGCCGTGGTGCGTGAGCCGGGCCGGCTGCCGGTGCGGCACACCGACCTCACGGTCGTCACAGCGGAGGTCAGTGACCCCGCAGCGCTCGAACCCGTCGTACGGGGACACGATGCCGCATTGTCCGCCCTCGGGGCGCCCACCAACAAGCAGGCGGGAATCGCCTCGCGGGCCACCGCGTCAATGTTGGCCGCCCTGCGGAGCGCCGGTGTCGACCGGTTTCTGGCGGTCAGCGCGGCACCCGTCGGTGCGATGCCGGACGACGAGCCGGTCCTGTCGCGCGCGGTCATCATCCCGCTGGTGCGGCGGGTGTTCCGGGACATCTACCTCGATCTGGCGAAGATGGAGGACCTGATTCACGCGGAGGATCTGGCGTGGACGGTGCTGCGGCCGCCGCGGCTGCTCGACCGCCCCCGGTCCGGCAGGTACCGGCAGGTGATCGGAGCGAACGTGCCGGGCGGGTCGACGATCGGCCGGGCCGACCTGGCCCACGCCATGCTGGACATGATCCCTGACGCCGCCACGATCCGGCAGGTGGTCGGAGTCGCGTACTGAGCACCGAGCGCGGGGTGCCTACCGGGCATCCCGCGCGCACATGCTGGCCAGCACATCCTCGCCGGCGTAGAACACCTGGCCGACCCGCCGCCGGCGCGAGCCCGGTGATCTCGCCAACCAGTAGACGGTACCCACCGGCACCTGTCAGCTGGCCGCGACATCAACGGCGGTGAAGCCGGGCGAGGAGGGGCCGGATCAACGCGCCGGGGATCCGGTGCCACCGGTGTCGAGCCCAGGTGTGGCGTTGGTGGGAGGTGCAGACCGCTGGGACGGCGATGAACTGCGGGTGCCGGCGCCCGTGATCGCCGATCAGCCGGACAGCGAGGTCGCACCGGTCAGCGACAGCAGCGGGGCTGCCTTCACCCGCGTCTCCTCGATCTCAGCCTCCGGATCGGAGAGGGCGATGATCGCGCCACCTGATCCGTAGCGCACCAGCCCCGGAGTGGCGACCGCGGTGCGGATGACCACGCTGAGATCCAGAGTGCCGTGCAGCGAGAAGTAGCCCAGCGCCCCAGAGTAGATTCCACGCGGACCCCCCTCCAGCCGGTCGATGATCTGCATGGTGCGCCGCTTCGGGGCGCCGGTCATCGAGCCTGGGGGAAAGGCCGCCTGCACGGCCTGCACGCCGGTGCAGTCCTCGCGCAATACGGCCTGCACCGTGCTGACCAGTTGGTGAGCCATCGAGTGGGTCTCCACGCGGAACACGCCGACAGCGTGGACCGATCCGGGGCGGGCACACCGTCCGAGGTCGTTACGGACCAGGTCGACGATCATCAGGTTCTCGGCACGGTCCTTGACGCTGGTGGCCAGCTCGGCCGCGTAGGCGTGGTCCTCCTCAGGGGTGGCGCCGCGCGGGCGGGTGCCCTTGATCGGCCGCGACTCCACCACCGAGTCGGTCCCGACCCGGATGAATCGCTCCGGCGAGGTGCTCAGCACGTGCGTGTCACCGAGCCGCAGGTACGCGCCGAAGGGAGCGGGGCTGCTGGCGCGCAGGAACAGGTAGCCGGCCCAGGGGTCGAGATCCGCCTCGACCTCGACCATGTTGGTGAGGCAGACCTGGTACGTCTCCCCCGCGGCGATCAGGCGCTGGCACTCGGCAATGAGCTCCCGGTACCGCTGCTCGTCGTGACGTAGCCGTAACGGCGGCGCCGCCGTAGGCCGGTCCGCTCGGATGGTGGCTGGAGGCACCTGGGACAGGACCTGCTCAGCGTGATCGAGCCAGCGTGTCGGAGCCGTCTCGTCGTGCTCGGCCAGGGCCAACAGGTGCGCCATGCCGGTGTGGTGGTCGAGCACGAGCGCCCGATCGCTGAAGAGCATGACCGCGTCCGGGCCGTCGGCGCGGTGCGCCACATTACCGCCGCATTCGGCCTTGAGTTCGTAGCCGAGGTGGCCCACCCAGCCGAGCGTGAACGGCACGGGCAGGCCCGGATCGGCAATCCGGGTGGCGGCGAGGTCGCGGTCCAGCCAGGGCAGGAACGGCTCGGGGGTGGCGTGCGTCGACTCGCCGCCCCGGACGGTCACCGTGCCCCGACCGACGTCGGCGGTCGCGATACGGCCGAGTGGTCCGTCGGCATCGCCCATGATGGAGAAGCGGCCGAGGTCCGCGTCGGGGCGGCTGCTGTCCAGCCAGTAGGCGTGTTCGGCCGATCCGAACAGCGCGGTGAACGCCGCTTCCGGCGGCCACGCGGCCGGCACCTGCCTGGCCAGCACCCGCAGCGCACGCCGCCGGGCGGGACGCAGCCGCGACGGCACGGTACGGCCGGGCAGCGGCGCGCGGCCCGAGCCGGCGTGCCGCTCGGTGAGTTCAGCGAAGTTGGCCAGCAGCCGTACGCCGTACGCGCTGCCGATCGACTCAGGGTGGAACTGCACGCCCCAGTGCGGAAGAGCACGGTGGGCCAGCCCCATCACGACACCGTCGTCGCTCCACGCGGTGACGGCCAGTCGTGGCGGTGTCTCGGTGACGACCAACGAGTGGTAACGCGTCACCTCGAACGGCGACGGAATGCCCTCGAACAGGCCGGTACGGTCGTGGCGGACCGGTGTCACGCGTCCGTGGCAGGGCTGGATCCCACGCTCGACACGTCCTCCGTGCGCGATGGCGAGGCCCTGATGCCCGAGGCAGACGCCGAGGGTGGGCACGGTACCCGCGCGTAGGACATCGCGGCACAGGCCGAAGTCGGCGTCGCGTCCGGGGTGCCCCGGGCCGGGCGACAGCACCACGTTGTCAAACTCGCGCAGATACTCGAGGCGCCAGCGGGGGTCATCGTTGACGATGACTTCCGGCTGTTCCCCGTTGGCCTCGGTCAGCAGGTGGAACAGGTTGTAGGTGAACGAGTCGTAGTTGTCGACCAGCAGTGTCCGCATGCTTCCCCGTTTTCCGTGCTCGGTCCGTCAGGCTTGGCCAGCCCGCGTGGCGACCTCGATGAGCAGGTGCTCCACCTCCTGCTCACCCTCAAGGAACACCGCACTGCGCCGGATGTGCAGCTGCCGATTGCACTCGACGGCGATGCGGCGCAGCTCGTCCAGGTCGCCCCGGGCGCTGAAGTGCAGCAGGGCCCGCCCGCCCGGTGTCAGCCACCGCGGCGCCTGTTCCAGGTAACGCCGGTGGGTGACGTAGCCAGCATCGACATACGCCCGCTCGTGCACGTTGGCGTACCGGTAGTCGTCCGGGGCGAGCACATAGTTGGAGTGCCAGAAGACGACGTCGAAGCGTTCGGCGCCGTCGAGCGCGTCGAACAGGTCACTGTGGATGCTGTCGAGGCGGTCGGCAACGCCATGGCGGGACGCATTGCGCTGGGAGTTCACCACGGCTTGCGGGTTGACGTCGACGGCGACGACCCGGTCGCAGCCGGCCAGGGCGGCGCAGGTGGCGATGACGCCGGTGCCGCAGCCCATCTCCAGGAAGGATGACCGGCCCACCTTCCGTGATCACGCGCCGGAGTCCATCGGAGAATCCGCGCCCACGGTCGACAACCGCGCGCCGCCCACTTTGACTTTCTTGACAGTCATTTGACTTACCCCGGCCGCCGGGGTGCCCATAACTCGCGAACGGAGCGACGTCGTCACAATGAGGTACAGTGCCGACGCCCGTCAGGTGACCGTCTGAGTGGTTTGTCCGTCCGCGCGGGACACCTGCCACCCGCCCCACGGGGGCGGTCGACAAGCTAGCGGAGGAAACATGACCGTGTTCACCGAGCGGGAACTGGCCTTCCTGAGTGAACAACTTCTGGGCAGGCTGGCCACCGTCCAGCGGAACGGCACCGTGCAGAACAACCCGGTGACGTTCGGGTACAACACCACGCTGCACACGATCGACATCGACGGCCACGGCATGGAGACCAGCCAGAAGTTCCGCAACGTGGCGGCCGGCTCCAGCGTCTCGCTGGTGGTTGACGACGTGCTTTCCACCAAGCCGTGGAGCGTGCGCTGCCTGGAGATCCGCGGCAGCGCCGAGGCCCTGCCAGAGGCGACGAACGCGGCGGGCGAGCCGACCGGCGCGCTCATCCGGATCCACCCCCGCCGCATCCTGAGCTTCAACATCGACCCCGACGCGGGCATCCGGTCGGTGGCGGGCTGACGCGCGGGTGACCGGGCGGCGAGAAGGCCGCCCGGTCACCCCTGGTAGCCGTGCAGGAAGGTGCGCACCCCGGCCGACACCATCGCGGCCACCTCGCCCTCGGCCGGCGGACCGACCCGGTAGGGCAGATTGTCCGCCGAGATCAGCACCATCAGATGGCCTGCGGCGCGCTCCGGATCGTCCATCTTGAGCGGGTGCCGCTCTGCGATCGCGCACAGCCGCTCGGCCAGTTCCCGGCGCACCCGCTGCGGCCCGTTCTGCTGCCAGGCGGCGATGGCCGCGGCGGGAATGTGCTCCGCCTCGGCGTGAATCTGCCGGACCAACGCGAAGTGCGGCGCGTTGGTCGAGTTGCGCACCGAGATCCAGTCGATGCCGAACGCGACGAGGTCGCCCTCCAACTCGACGATCTTGTGCAGGTGGCGGTCGATGATCGCGAGCTGGGTCTCCACCAGCCGGCGCGAGCTCTCCTCGATGACCGCCTCGAACAGGCTCGCCTTGTCCTTGAAGTGGTTGTAGATCGTCCGGCTGGACACGCCGGCCTCGGCGGCGATCGCGTCCAGACCGGCTCGTGCGTAGCCGTCTCGCGAGAAGAGCGCCAGCGCGCCCTCGATGATGGCTCGCCGTTTGTCCGGGGAGCCCCCGCCCGACCAGCTGTTCGACTTCTCCGTCACGGCCCGAGTCTAGCGCCATTACAACGGTCGTTGTAGTTACAGTAACGTTCGTTGTAACCTGGTTCTCGCGGAAGTCCTCGACTGGAGAGAGAGCACGTCATGACCAAGATCGGGATCATCCTGGGCAGCACCCGTCCGGGTCGCCGGGGACAGCAGGTCGCCGAGTGGGTGGCCGAGGTCGCCGCCAAGCAGCAGGACGACGTGACCTACGAGATCGTCGACGTCGCCGACTTCGACCTGCCGCTCCTCGACGAGGAGCAGCCGGCCCTGTTCGGCAGGTACGGCAAGGAGCACACCCGGCGCTGGGCGCAGACGATCGCGTCGTACGACGGGTTCGTCTTCGTGACGGCGGAATACAACCACTCCGTCCCGGGCGCGCTCAAGAACGCGCTCGACTACCTGTTCGCCGAGTGGCACCACAAGCCGGCCGGCTTCGTCAGCTACGGGCTGCACGGCGGCACCCGCGCCGTCGAGCACCTGCGGCTCATCCTGGCCGAGCTGAAGGTACCGACCGTACGCACGCAGGTCGTTCTTTCGATCTTCAACGACTTCACCATGTCGGCGCCGACCGAGACCGGCACGTTCACGCCGGGGGCCCACAACGAGCCGACCCTGGCCACCATGCTCGGCGAGATCGTCGCCTGGTCCACGGCGCTGGAGTCGCTGCGCAGCCCGGCCCTCGTATGACCCGCGTCGACAGCCGGTCCGCGCCGCCGCTGGAGATCAGCCCCGAGACCTGGCGCCTGGCCTGGGTCGTCGCGTTCGGCGCGTTCGCCGGCGGCCTCGACACCTCGCTGATCAACATCGCGCTCAACACCATCGAGCGCGACTTCGGCGCCGATCTCGAGCTGGCGCAGTGGATCTCGAGCGCGTACCTGCTGGCCCTGGCCGTCTCCCTGCCCGTGTGCGCGTGGCTGGGGCGGCGGCTGGGGGTGGGCCGGCTCTGGCTCGGGGCGCTGGTGGCGTTCACCGTCGTCTCCGGCCTGTGCGCGGCGGCGCCGTCGATACCGGTGCTCATTGGCCTGCGGGTGCTGCAGGGCCTGACCGCGGGCCTGCTCGTGCCGGCCGGTCAGACGATCCTCGGCCAGGCCGTCGGTCCCGGCCGGCTCGGACGGGTCATGGCTCGGATCGGCATCGCCGTGGTGCTGGCGCCGGCCCTCGGCCCGGTCCTCGGCGGGCTGCTGCTGCACGGCCTGTCCTGGCGCTGGCTGTTCCTGATCAACGTGCCGATCGGGATCCTCGCCATCCTGGCCGGGCTGAGGTGGATCCCGCACGAGAAGGGCACCCACACCGGCCCACTCGACGTGGCCGGGTTTGCCTACGTCGGGCTCGGCCTGCCGCTGACCGTCTACGGCCTCACCAACTGGGGGGCGCTCGGCACGCCCGAGCCCGCCCGGGTGCTGCTGCCGCTGGTTCTCGGCTGTGCCGGCATGGCCGCGTTCGTGGTGCACGCGCTGCGGCGCACCGACCCGCTGCTGGACGTGACGCTCTACCGGACGTCGGCCTACACGGCGGCGAGCGTGGCGTTCGTGTTCAACGGGGCGCTGACCTTCGGCTGTGCGCTGCTGATCCCGCTCTACTTCCAGCTGCTGCACGGTGAGGGCGTGGTCGAGACCGGTCTGCGCACGCTCGCGCTGGGTGCCGGCACGGCGGTCATGCTGCCGTTGAGCGGCCGGCTGACCGACCGGTACGGCGGTGGGCCGATCGCCGCCATCGGCACGCTGTGCACGGCCGTCGCCACCGGCGCCTTCGCCCTGGGGCTCGACCAGCAGCCGGTCCTCGAGCAGGCCATGATCTTCCTGCTCGGGATGGGCACCGGCATGGCGTCCACCCCGCTCATGGTGTCGGCGTTCACCGCAGTGCCCCGCGACCGGCTGCCCGACGCCACCTCGCAGATCAACATCATCGTCCGCATCGGCGGTGCGCTCGGTGCGGCGATCTATGCCGTGGTGCTGGCCCGCGCCCTGTCGGCCGGCCCGCATCATGCCTTCCGGGTCGCCTTCACCTGGCAGGCCGGCACCGGCATGGCGGCCTTCGCGGGCGCCCTGCTGCTGTGGTTCATCCTGTCCCGCAACGGTGACCGGGCCACCGCCCCGGCGCAGCACTGAGCACTGCCGCACCCGGCACGAACCTCGCCGTTCGCCGCCCCCGTGGCGAGCGGCGAGGCTCCATCGCGGCGATCGGCAAGACGTGCCGCGTGACCGACGGCGAGCGGAGGGCTGGGCCGGTGGGCCGACCGGCGGCCGGGTAACGGAACGGCCGAGCCGGTGGGGATCACCCACATTCGGCCGAGGGCTCCGCCGAAGCGGGTGGCGACGCCGCGCGGATCGCGTCGAGCAGGCGGGCCTCGTGCAGGACTGCTTCGTCGAGCTGGGCCCGTCCGTCGCGGACGGCGCGGGCGAAAGCGGTGAGGGTCAACCCGATCTGGTCGGCCGCCGGCACCACGATCTCGGTGGTGCCGGACCGGTCCTCCCGGCGGATCACCGGCCGGTGATCCGCCGGCGGGGTGAAGACGTGGTCGACCGAGAGTCGGCCGGCGCTGCCCGCGATCTCATAACCGGAGCGGTACCCGTGGTCCATACCGAACTCGAGCTGGGCGCTCACTCCCCCGCGCGTACGCAACAGTGCGGCACCCGCCGTCTCCACCTCGGCCCCGCCGCTGCGTGACAGCACCGCACCAGCGACCACCAGGTCGGGGCCGAGAAGACGCAGCGCCGCCCGGACCGGATAGACGCCGGTGTCGGCCAGCGCGCCCCCGCCGAGGTCCCGCCGCAACCGGATGTCGCCGGCCGGGCGCCGGGGCACGGTGAAGACGGCCCGGAACGTGCGCGGCTCCCCGATCACCCCCGCCGCGACCAGCCGGGCCACCTCGGCGTGCTGCGGATGGTGCACGAACGCGATGTTCTCCATCAGCGCCAGCCCGCGGCGTCGTGCCTGCTCGGCCACGTGCGCCGTCTCGGTGAAAGAGGCGGTCAGCGGCTTCTCGGCGAGCACGTGCTTGCCGGCGTCGAGGGCGGCGCCGGTCCACCGCGCGTGCAGGGCCAGCGGGAGGGGGACGTAGACCGCCTCGACGCCGGGATCGGTCAGGACACCCTCGTAGCCGGTGACGGGCCGGCATCCGAACCGCGCCGCGGCGCCGGCGGCCCGGGCCCGGTCGCGGCTGGCGACCGCGACCAGGTCGACGTCGGCGGACGCGGACATCGCGGGCAGCATGCGCCGCACCGCGATGTCCGCCACGCCGAGCACACCGACGCGCACCGGTGTCACCACACCTCTGCCGCTCCGGTGGTCAGGCACGCGAGGAGCGTACGGGCCTGGACGTTGACGTAGTTGCCGTGCCACAGCAGGGCGGAGAGGCGCTCTGGCGCGACCCAGCGGAAGCCGGGCGGCGGTTCGGCGGCGGCGACGTCGTCCGGGGCCTCGACGAACAGGTACCGGCTCTCGGCGTCACGGAACCGGCCGCCTTCCTCGGCGTGCACGGCCTCGTAGCAGATGCGGTCGGGGGCGGCGCCGAGCACCGCGGCGAGGAACGGCGGCGGTACGGGATGGCTGTCCGGCTGGCACTGCACCGTGGGGCCGAGCTCGACCGTGTCGCGGAAGCCACCCTCGACGCGGGCAGCCGCGAGCACCTGCGGGCCGGCCGGGGCCCGGCGGGTCAGGAACGCACAGACGCCCCGGTTCACCGGTGCGAACAGCGGCTGGTGCCAGCTCCTCACCTCCCGGTTGCCGGCCTCCACCCGTACCGTCTCGACCCGGAAGAACCGGCCGTCGGGCCGCGTGATGCGGTCGGCCTCGCGCACCCAGCCGCCGACCTCGGACAGCGGGATCCGCTCGGTCGCGAGGCGGCGCCGGCTACGCTCGGCGGTGATCCAGAACAGCAGCTCCGGATCGGGCGTGGTGGCCGCGCCGAGGCAGGCGAGGATGGAACGGGCGTCCATGTTGACGACGTTGTCGTGGCGCAGCAGCTCGCCGAGCTGGCCGACGGTGAGCCAGCGGAAGTCCTCGTGCGCCGGCACGTCGGCGGTGGTCTCCACGACCATGTTGCGGTTGGCCTTCTGGTAGAACCACGAGCCGTGCTCGGACTGGAGCACGTCGACGAGGGTGTCGCGGTGCTCGGCGGTGAAGTGCTCGACGTAGCGGACCCGCGCGCCGCGGTGCACGCGCAGGTAGTTGCTGCGGGTCGCCTGCACGGTCGGCGACAGCTGAACCAGTCCGGGGTTGCCGGGCTCCATCTTGGCCTGCACGAGCAGATGCAGTACGCCGTCGATGTCCTTGGCGAGCAGTCCGAGGATCCCGATCTCGGGCTGGCGGAGCACCGGCTGCTCCCACCGCGCGGCCGGGTCGTCGTCAACGGTGGCGCGCAGGCCCTCGATGGCGAAGAAGCCGCCGCTGCGGTGGCGCAGGTTGCCGGTGACCGGGTCGAACGACCAGTCCTCCTGGGCGTCGAACGGCACCGGCTCGACCCGGAAGCCGTTGGACCGGCGCCGGTCGCCGAGCCAGTCGAGCACGTCGGCCGTACGCACCTCGGCGCCCTCGGTCCGCTGCCGGGCCGACCGTGCGATCCGCTCGGCGAGGTCGGCCGCGCTCACCCGTGACCGACCACGAACTCGGACACCGAGAGGGCGACGTAGTCGATCATCTCCTCGGTGAGGGCCGGGTAGACGCCGACCCAGAAGGTCTGCTCGGTGACGATGTCGCTGTTGCGCAGGTCGCCGACGACCCGGTAGTCCCGGTCGACGTAGGCGGGGTGCCGGGTCAGGTTGCCGGCGAACAACCGGCGCGTACCGATCTTGCGATCCTCCAGGAAGGCGACAAGCTCGGCCCGCCGGAACGGCGCTTCCGGCGCCACCGTGATGGCGAAGCCGAACCAGCTCGGGTCGCTGCCCACGGTCGCCTCCGGCAGCAGCAGGTGGGGCAGGCCGTCGAGGCTCTCGCGCAGGCGGCGCCAGTTGCGACGGCGGATCGCGCAGAACTCGTCGAGGCGGGCGAGCTGGGTGAGGCCGAGCGCGGCCTGCAGATCGGTGGTCTTCAGGTTGTACCCGACGTGCGAGAAAATGTACTTGTGGTCGTAGCCGGCCGGCAGCGTACCCATCTGGTATTCGAACCTTTTCAGGCACTTGTTGTTCTCGCCCGGCTCGCACCAGCAGTCCCGGCCCCAGTCGCGCATCGACTCGACGATCCGGGCCAGCCCCAGGTCCGCGGTCAGTACGCAGCCGCCCTCGCCCATCGTCAGATGGTGCGCGGGATAGAAGCTGACCGTGGACAGGTCGCCGAAGGTGCCGGTGAGCCGACCACGATAGGTGGAGCCGACCGCGTCGCAGTTGTCCTCGACGAGGAAGAGCCCGTGGTCGCGGGCCAGCCCGGCGATTTCTTCGACCTCGAACGGGTTGCCGAGGGCGTGCGCGATGACGATGCCGCGGGTGCGGGGGCCGATCGCGGACGCCACCCGATCCGCGGTGGTGTTGTAGGTGGCGAGTTCGATGTCGACGAAGACCGGGACGAGGCCGTTCTGCAGGATCGGGTTGACCGTGGTCGGGAAGCCCGCGGCCACCGTGATGATCTCGTCGCCCGGCCGCAGCCGCCGGTCGCCGAGCGCCGGTGAGGTCAGGGCCGAGACGGCGAGCAGGTTGGCCGATGAACCCGAGTTGGTCAGGTGCGCCTTGCGTCGCTTCATCGTGCGGGCGAACTGCGACTCGAACTTGCGGGAGCTGACCCCGGCCGCGATCCGCATCTCCAGCGCCGCCTCGACGAGGGCGACGCGGTCCGACTCGTCGAGCGTCGCGCCGGACGGCCAGATCTCGGTGACCCCCGGGACGAAGCCGGCGTCGGTGACGGTGTCCTGGTGGTACTTGCGGACCTCGTCGAGCAGAAGCTGTCTGTGCACACTCATTGTCGTCCCTCGCTGTCGTGTCTCGGCTGACCGGGCGCTGCGAGCAGGTCCCGCAGGGAGGCGTCCAGGTCTCGTTCCGGTTTCCAGCCCAGCGACCGCACCGCGCGGTCGATGAGCACCCGCTGCCAGGGGGCGTCGGTGCGCGCGCGCACCGGTGGGGGCTCCTCGACGATGCGCACGTGCCGGCCGCTCAGCGCGATCAGGCGGGTTGCCACGTGACGCACCGGCACCGTTTCGCCCCGGGCGATGTTGAACAGGCGGCCGCCGGCCTCCGCCGCTCCGGCGGCCACGACCGCGGCGGCGACGTCGCGGACGTCGACGAAGTCGCGGTACGCCAGCAGCGGGGCCAGGCGCAGGGGACCCGGCTCGGCGGCCGCGAGGTGGCGGGCGATCATTCCGGGCAGGCTCTCCGGCGGGGCGCCCGGGCCGCACGCGTTGGCGACCCGGAGCACCACGGCGTCCAGGTCGGCCGCGTCCAGCACCGATCGGGTGGCGGCGAGCTTGGTGGTGCCGTACGGTCCGACCGGCCGCGGCGGCGTGTCCTCGTCGAGGGCCGTCCCCTCGGGCACCGGGCCGTACTCGTGCACGCTGCCGATCTGCACCAGCCGAGGCGGACCGGCCAGCACGCCGAGCTCGTCCACGAGCCGGCGCACGAACGCGACGTTGACCTCGCGCATGCGCCGCTCGTCGGACTGCCAGACCACGCCGGCCGCGTTGACCACGAGGGTGGGCCGGTGCGCCCGCAGGAACGTGCCGAGGTCCGCCCGGCCGGCGGCAGTTGACGCGTGTCCGGCGGAACCACCGGGGGCCCATCCCTCCCTGATGTGCGGCCGCCCGGATCGTCGCCCGGCTGGGCGACGATCACGCTGTGCTGGCCCGAGCCGTGGGCGGACCACCGGGTGATCGAGGCGTATCGGCACGTTCCGGGGCGACGGCGCTGTCCGCGCCGGGAACTCTCACCGGAGTCCACACCGCGATGGCCGACGCCCGAATCCTGCATCGTCCACTTGCCACGCACACCGCAGCTCAAGCGATCATCACCGAGTGCGACGTCGAGCTGCAGCGCTACCGCGCCGCCCTCGTCGCGGGCGCCCATCCGTCGGGGTCGGAGGCTGGTCGGGCAGACCGACACCGAACGCGCCCGCGCGGAAGCCGACCTACGCGCCGTCGCGGGCACCACCCCGGGCCGGATGAGCCGAGCGAGAGCTTGGCCCTGGTGACCATGCTCGGCGACATCACCACCGTGCTCCGTGACGTCGACCCGGCCGGTCAGGCCGAGGTCTATCGGCAAACTCGGTCTCCGGCTCAAGCCGGACTTCCTGACCGAGTTGTTCCGCAACCCGTTGGATCCGGGGTACGCCGACTACCAGCCAGAAAATGCAAACGGTACGCGCTGAAGTGGATCTCAGCGCGTACCGTTGGGGCAATGGTATGTGTCCGAGGGGGGACTTGAACCCCCACGCCCTATACGGGCACTAGCACCTCAAGCTAGCGCGTCTGCCATTCCGCCACCCGGACTTGCTCGTCCAGCCTACCCTGTCGGCCGAGGTGATCTCTCACCGGTCAGCCGCCCTGGTGGGCCGCACGGGGCATTACTGTACACGGCCCAGATGGATCATGCACATCGCCGGTCGCGCATCGAGTTTTCGCAGGTCAGGGCGGAGACGCGGAACCCGTCCCGGAACGTCCCTCGGGCCGGGTAGCGTCCGGGCCCCGGTTGCGGGCAGCATTGCTCACGTGTCACACCCCTCCCCGCTGACCGCCACGCACCACCAGGCCCTCGCCCTGCGCTCGGCGGGCAACCTCACCGCCGCCCGACGGCTGCTCGCGGACGCGATCGCGTCGGCCCGACCGGCGTACGGGGAGGACCACCCGGACGTGCTGGCCACCGGTCACCTGCTGGCCCGGCTGCACCGGGAGGCCGACGACCCGGCGGCGGCGCGACGGGTGCTGGAGGAGACGTACGCGGCCGGTGAGCGCCGCCGCGGCGAGGCCGACCCGCTGATGCTCGCGCTCAGCTTCGACCTGGCCGGCGTGGCCGAGGAACTCGGCAACCGGCACGAGGCCCGCCGCAACTACGGCCGCGTGGCCACCGTCGGGCCCGCCGTGCTCGGTCCGGACCACCCGGCGGTACGCACGGCCCGCCAGTACCTCGGCGGCTCCGCCGCCGCTCCCGCGCACCAGCCGGGCCACCCGGTGCTGTCCGGCCCGACGGTGGCGATGCCGGCCGTGCCGCCCCCGTACCAGCAGCCGCCCGCCCGACCGGGATCGGCCGCACCGCAGCGCCTCGCACCGCCGTACTCGGCACCACCCGCCCCGGATCGGCCCGCTGCCCCACCGGCGGCCGCTTCGGCATGGGCTCCCCAGACCGGCGCGCCGGTGCCGCAGCCGGCGTCGCCGTGGGCACCCCCACCCCCAGGCACCGCGACCCCACCGCCGCCCCCGCCCGGCGTGCCGGGGCCACCCGCAGTGGGTACGGCCCGCCCCGGCGCTCCCCTTCCGCCTCCGTCGGTGCCGCCGACGGGATCGGGGGCCGCGACCGGACCGCGGTACGCCCCGCCGGCCACCCCGCCCGGGCGGAGCGTCCCGCCGCCCGGACCCGTGGCGCCCCCGGTCGCCCGGCCGCCGCACCCGGCCACCACGCCGTACCCGGCTCCCCCCGCTCCGCCGCAGCCGACCCCACGGGCTTCCGCGCCCTACCCGCCGGGGCAGCGGCCGGCCCCGCCCCAGCCGGGCGCGCAGGTCAGCGCACCGGTCGCCGACCCGCCCGCCGGTGCGCCGGCGGTGGCCGGACCGCCCGCACCTGCACCTGTGGTCGCACCACCCGCTCCGGTGCCCGCCCGGCCCTCGGCTCCGCTGCCGCCGGCGCCGGTGATCCCGGTGCCGCCCCAGCCGTCCGCCGGCCGGTCACGGCCGATCCCGCCCGGCCCGGAGACCGCACCGCCGTCGCCTCGCATGCCGGCGCCCGTCTCCGCTCCGCCGGTGGGCCGCGTGCTGCCGCCACCACCGGTGATCCCGGTGCCGCCGGCCCCCGCCGCCGCACCGCCCACCGGGCCTTCGCCGGTCTCCCCCGTCTCGGCACCGCCGGCCCCGCCCGCCACCGCCCCGGACGCTGTCCAGCCGGCAACACCGCCGTCCGCGCCGACCTCGGTATCCCCGGTCATGCCCGTCTCGACGCCCCCCGTCACGCCCACTTCGGCGGCCCCGGCCACGCCCATTTCTGCGCCGCCGGTCATGCCCGTCTCGGCGGCCCCGGTCATGCCCCTGTCGGCGGCCCCGGCCGCGCCGATCTCGGCGCCGCCGTCGTCACCGGCTGCGCCGGTCGCCGGCTCGACCGAGCCGCAGGCCGCCGCCCCGGCTCCCGGCTGGGACAAGCCGACGATCCAGGTGCAGCAGATCGGGCCGCTGCTGCAGGAGGAGATGGAGCGTGCTGCGGGGTCCTCCGCAGCGAACGCCCCGGCAGCGCCGGACGCGCCGGTCAGCGGGCCACCGGTGAGCGCGGTCCCGGCCAACGGACCGACGGGCGGCGGTGCCCCTGAGCGCGCCTCCCACCAGGGCACGGCGACAGCTGTCCCTGGACCGGTGAGCGCGCCCCCGACCGGCACGCCGGCCTTCCCGGCGTCGCCGACCAGCCCACCCCCGACGAGCAGCACCCCTTTCGCTGCGCCCCCGGTCAGCGGCCCACCCGTCAGCGCACCGCCCGTCAGCGCACCGCCAGTCAGCGCACCGCCCGTCAGCGCACCGCCAGTCAGCGCACCACCCGTCAGCGCACCGCCCGTCGGTGGCCCGTCGGGCAGCACCATGCCGATCAGCGGACCACCCCACAGCGCATCGCCGGTCAGCGGACCGCCGGTCGGAATGCCGGCGTTCTCGGCACCGCCGACCGCCGCCGGCCCGTATCGGACCGGACCGGACCAGGACCGGTCGCAGCAGGCCGGTCCGTATCAGGGCGTGCCCCGTCAGAGCGGTCCGCAGCAGGCGGGGCCGTATCAGGGCGGGCCGACGCCGGGATTTCCGGTGAGCGCCCCGCCGGGGACGGGATACCCGCCGGTCACGCGGCCGCCGGTGAGCGCTCCGCCACCCGCCGCGCCGGTCAGCGCGTCGCCAGTCAGCGCATCGCCCGTCAGCGCCACCCCGGTCAGCGCCTCGCCGGTGCCGCCGTGGGGGCTGACCGCCCCGCCGTGGAGCAGCGCCGCGCCGTCCCAGCCGGTCGAGCGGGCGGCGGCGCGCCCGGAGCCCGAGGTGGACCGGGAGGACGAGGCCGACCGGGGGCCGGTGGACCCGACCGTGCCACCGGAGCGGGATCCGGACGACGGCCGGCCGCGTCCGTTGACGGTCTACGACGAGCTGCTGGAGTTCCCCGAGTCGACCCGTCCGGAGCCGGGTCCGGAGACGTACCCGGAGCAGCAGGGGGTGTGGCCGGACGTACCGGCGCCGTTCCACCAGCCGCCCGCGTACCCGGTGGATCTCGACGAGGAGTCGGAGCCGCGCGGCCGGAACCGGACCGTGCTGGTCGTGGCGATCGGCGCGGCGGTCGTGGCGGTGGTGGCGGCGATCGCGGTCGGCGTGGTGGTGCTCAACCGCGACGCGGCGCCGGCGCCGGGGCCCGCTCCGGTGTCGGGTCCGGTGAAGCCGAAGGTGAGCGGGCCGCCGCCGGGTGACCTGAAACTGCGCGACGACGGCACCCGGATCACGGTGACCTGGACGGACCCCAGCCAGGGGACGGTGCCGTTCATGGTGGCCGGCGGTCAGGCCGGGCGGACGCTGCAGCCGCTGATCACGATGGAGGCCGGGTCGACGTCGTACACGGTGAACGGGATGAGCACGAAGCTCAACTACTGCTTCACGGTGCTGGCGGTCTACTCGACGGACACGGTGGCCACCTCGGGGCAGGTCTGCACGGACCGCCAGGGGGTCGCACCGAACTGACCGGTCGTCCACCTACGACACGCTGGGTGTCCACAGCGGTGACGGTACGGGTTACCCGATCGCCGGGCGGCCCCTATGATGGCTCCCGGCTCTGGGGAGGGCCGCCGCCCGCGCGACGCCTCCCCCACCGACCTGGGGAGGCAGCCGGCTGTGGCCACCATCGAGGACGTCACGAGCACCGGGGCAGCACCGTCCCGACCCCGATCCCGGCGGATGCGGGGCGGTCTGGTCACCATCGGCACCGTGACCGCGCTGCTGGCCGCGATGGGCCTGACCGTGCTCGGGCTGGGTGCCGCGGACAACGCGGTGGCCAACTACGACGCCAGTTCCTGGCTGTGGAGCGCCACCCGCAGCGAGGTGGCCCGGGTCAACGGGGTCACCGCGCGGGTGGACACCCGGATGGAGGTGCCGGGCGGTCGCCGGCACCAGATGCAGGTGACCCAGACCGACCGGCTGCTGATCCTGCGCGACCTGAACACCGGCCAGGTCAGTTCGCTGGATCTCGCGACCCTGCAGATCACCGCCACCACTCCGACCGCGCCCGGGTTCGGGGTGAGCGTGGCGCTGCACGAGAACGCGGCGTTCGTGGTCGACGCGGTGCAGGGCATCGTCCGGCAGCTCGACCCGCGGGCGCTGACCCCCGTCGGTGAGCCGATCCACTACCCGCCGGGCATCACCGGCGGCGCGTTCGACGGTGCCGGGAAGCTGTGGATCGCGGTGCCGCGGGAGGGCACGGTGTCCGCGGTGACCGCCGCCGACCTGCCGGAGTCGCCGGGTGCCGCGCCGGCAGGCGGGGTGAGCCCCAAGCAGGTCGAGACGTACGACGTCGCCGACCCGAACCACGAGCTGGTGGTGTCCACCCTGGACGACGGTGTCGCGGTGCTGGACCGGACCTCCGCCTCGCTGGTGACGGTGCAGGCCGGGCAGACGAAGCGGGCGAACCTGAGCAGCTCGGCCCCGGGCAGCCTGCCGGCGCGCACCAGCGGCCCGCAGGTGCCGGTCACCGTGACCGGCGAGCGCAAGGTGCACGTGGTGCGTGACGGCACCGACGTGCGGCAGTTCACCGTCCCCGGCACGGGTAACCGGTTGACCCCGGCGGTGGCCTGGGCGGGCCGCTTCTACGTCGCCGACGAGGACACCGGCACGGTCTACTCGTTCGGCCCCGACGGGCAGCTGGTCGACACCATCAAGGGCAACGGTCGGCCCGGCCCGATGGAGCTGGAGGTCCGCGAGAACCACCTGTTCATCAACCCGCCGAACTCGGCGACCGCCCAGGTGGTGGACGACCGCAACCAGGTCCGCGAGGTCAACAAGTACGCCAACGACGTGCTCGGCGGCGACCCGCCGCCGGCCCCGCTGCCGGAGCCGCCGCCGAAGAAGCCCAAGGTGGGCAAGCCGGGCGCGCCGCGCAACGTCACCGCCGCCGCCGGCAACGCGTCGGCGCGCGTGAGCTGGCAGGCGGCCGCCGCGAACGGCGCGGAGATCAGCAAGTACGTGGTGGCCGGTGGCGGTCAGCGCCACGAGGTGGGCGCGAACCAGCGGTCGGTGGAGATCACCGGGCTGACCAACGGTGAGACGTACACCTTCGAGGTGCACGCGGTGAACGCCAAGGGTGACGGTCCGGCGCGCCGGAGCAACCCGGTGGTGCCGACCGCCGCGGTGCCGGACCCGCCGGCCAGCGTGACCGCCGAGGCGCGCGGCGACGGCACGGTGCTGGTGAAGTGGCCGGCCGCCAACGGCCAGGGCAACACCATCGCCACGTACGCGGTGACCGCCACCTCGGCCGGCGCCACCGCCCCGGCCGGCGAGTCGGCGAAGACCGAGCTGGTGATCCCGGCCGGCGCGCTGGAGTACGGCACCCAGTACGCGTTCACGGTGACCGCGGTCAGCGACAAGGGCGCCGGGTCGAAGGCGTCCCCGGTGAGCAACACGGTGGTGCCGTTCACCGCCCCGGCCGCGCCGACCGAGCTGCGCGCGTCCACGGTCGCCGACCAGCCGGGCACCGTCGCGGTGCAGTGGACGCCGGCGGTGGAGAACGGCCGCCCGGTGACGAAGTACCTGGTGGACGTGGCCGGCAAGGTCAGCGAGGTGACCGACACCCGGACCACGGTCGGTGGGCTGGGCAACGGGCAGAACGTCACGGTGAAGGTGAAGGCGGTCAACGAGGCGGGTCCGGGCCCGGAGGCCAGCACGACGGCGCGTACGGTCGCCGCGCCGCGGGTCACGGTGACCGGCTCGTCGGCGGACATCACCTCGGTGACGGTGTCGTTCACCGTGGACGCCGGGGGCGGCAAGGCCACCTGCTCGGCGGCCACGGCCGGCAAGACCGTCAGCGGCAGCTGCTCCAGCCTGCGGATCACCGGGCTGTCGCCGAGCACCGCGTACACGGTGACCGTCACCGCGACCAACGCGGCCGGCCGGAACACCGCCACGCGGGCGCAGTCGACCGACCCGCTGTACGGGACGGCGACCTGCAACAACGGCTCGTCGGGCGCGGAGGCGACGTACTGCAACGCGGACCGCGACGGCCGCAACGGCAACGAGATCTTCTCCGTGCCCCGGCAGGACGACCCGAAGCAGGTCGGCTGGGCCCGGCCCGGCAGCCGGCTGAAGGCGTACTGCAAGAAGCAGGGCGAGGAGGTCTACGCCTACATCTACAACCACGACAAGCGCAGCACCTGGTGGGTGCAGGTCGAGTACTCGGGGAAGAACTACATCCCGTGGGCCTGGCTCAACCTCGACGGCGGCGACAACCTCAACCTGCTGCCCACCTGCTGACCGCACCACAGCGAGGAGCACCACGCCCGTGAACAGCCACGAACCGCTCACCCAGCCGGAGGTGCAGGGCTTCGCCGCCCTGGCCGCCCGGCTGGCCGAGAACGTCAACGCGGTCGTGCTGGGCAAGCCGCAGGTGGTCCGGCTGGCGCTGACGGCGCTCTTCGCCCAGGGGCACGTCCTGCTGGAGGACGTGCCCGGGGTCGGCAAGACCACCCTGGCCCGGGCCATCGCGGCGACGGTCAAGGGCAAGTGGCGGCGCATCCAGTTCACCCCGGACCTGCTGCCCTCCGACGTGTCCGGGGTGACCATCTTCAACCAGGCCACCCGGGGCTTCGAGTTCCACCCCGGCCCGGTCTTCGCCAACATCGTCATCGCCGACGAGATCAACCGGGCGTCGCCGAAGACCCAGTCGGCGCTGCTGGAGGTGATGGAGGAGCGCACCGTCACGGTGGACGGCGTCCGGCACCCGGTGCCGCAGCCGTTCCTGGTGGTCGCCACCCAGAACCCGGTCGAGATGGACGGCACCTACCGGCTGCCGGAGGCGCAGCTCGACCGGTTCCTGGTGAAGCTCTCCGTCGGCTACCCGGACGAGGCGGTCGAGGTGGAGGTGCTGCGCGGCGCGACGGTGCGCTCCCCCGACTCGCTGGCCGCGATCACCGACACCGCGACCGTCGGGGAGATGGTGCGGATGGCCCGGCGGGTGCACATCGCCGAGCCGCTGTACGCGTACGCGGTGCGGCTGGCCGCGGCGACCCGCACCCACCCGCAGGTACGCGTCGGGGTCAGCCCCCGCGGCGTCATCGCGCTGACCCGGGCGGCGTGCGCGTACGCGCTGATCGACGGGCGGGGCTGGATCATGCCGGAGGACCTGAAGACCCTCGCCGAGCCGGTCTTCGCGCACCGGCTGCTGCTCACCCCCGACGCGCAGGTGCGCGGGGTGACCGCCGCGGAGGTGCTGCGCCAGGCGATCGCCTCGGTGCCGGTGCCGCTGCCGTCGGGTCAGCCCGCCGTCACCCACGGCTGAGCGCGCGTGGGGATCACCGCCCGAGGTGTCGGGCTGCTCGTCGCCGCCGTGGTGCTGCTCGGCGTCGGGTTCCGGTTCGCGTACCCGGAGCTGACGGTGCTCGGCGCGGCGGCCGCGGTGGCCGTCGCGTACGCCCTGGTCACGGCCGCCTGGCGACCCCGGCTGGAGGTGCGGCGGGTGGCCGACCCGGACCGGGTGGCCCGGGGCGAGCCGGCTGCGATGACGCTGACCGTGCGCAACGCCGGCCGGCTGCGGTCGGCGAACCTGCTCGCCGAGGACCGCTGCGGCGGCCGGCTGGTGCCGGTGCCGCTGCTGCGGCTGCGTCCCGGCCGCGACACCGAGGTCCGCTACCCCGTGCCGACGCAGCGGCGGGGCGTGGTGCCGGTCGGGCCGCTGCGGGTGACCCGCCGCGACCCGCTGGGGCTGGTCGCGCTGGCCCGCTCCTACGGCGAGCCGGTGCCGGTCTGGGTGCACCCGCGCATCCACCCGCTGCGGGCGGTGCCGACCGGGGCGGGCCGCAGCCTGGACGGGCGCACCGACAGCGTGCCGCACGGCTCGATCACCTTCGACTCGCTGCGGGAGTACGTGGTCGGCGACGAGCTGCGTCGGGTGCACTGGCGCACCAGCGCCCGCGTCGGTGAGCTGATGGTGCGGGAGAACGTCGACACCAGCCTGCCCCGCATCGTGGTGGTGCTGGACAACCGGGCGGCCGCGCACCCGCAGCGGGTGGACGGGCTCGCCGAGTCGTTCGAGTCGGCCTGCGAGGCGGCCGCGTCGGTGCTGGCCGCCGCGGTCCGGGAGGATCTGCCGGTGAGCCTGCTGCTGGTCGCCCCCGCCGAGGACGTGGCCGGGGCGGGTGGGGCGCTGGACCGGCTGGCGGCCGTGGAACTGGCCGAGGGTGGGGAGGACGTGCTGCGGACCGCGATGAGCCGGCTGCGCCAGGAGCGCCTCGGCGACACCCTGGTCTTCCTCACCGGGCCGGGCGGCCGCGCCGACCTGGGGCACGTGGGCGCGCTGCGCGGCGCGTACCCGTCGGTGCTGGTCGGGGTGTTCGGCGGGGAGGGGCCGACGCCGGCCGGCGGGGCGGGGCTGCTGGTGGTGGACGCGGTCGACGGCGCGCAGTTCGCCGCCGAGTGGGACGGGGTCCGCCGGTGGTGACCCTCTCCCCCGCGCCCGCCGACACCGACGTGCCGGACGGGCCGCCGGCCGGACCGGGCCGGGCCGCGCGCGCGCTGCGGGCCGTGCCGGTGCCGCTCGCGCTGGTCGTGATGATCTCCCTGGCCGGGGTGGTGCTGGGCCGGGTGTACGCGGACCCGCTGCTGACCCGGCTGATGGTCGGCGCGGCCGTCGGGTCGGTGCTGGTCGGGGTGGCCGCCCGCCGGTTGCCGTCCTGGCTGGTGGCGCCGCTGTCGGTGGCCGGCCTGGCCGGCTTGACGGCGCTGTCGCTGACGCTGGCCGCCGCGCACGCCGGGCTGCCCGGCGGCCTGGGCGCGGTGGCCGCCGACGCCGCCCGCAACGCCATTCCCCGGCTGCTGACCGCGATGATCCCGGTGGAGCCGGCGCCGGACACGGTGCTGCTGCCGGTGGTGGCCGCCTGGTTGACCGGGCTGACCGCCGCCGAGGTGGCGCTGCGCACCGGCCGGGTGCTGCTGGGCTACCTGCCGCCGGCGCTGCTGTACGCGGGCGCGCTCTACGTGGTCGGCCCGAACGCCGACCCGGCCGTGGTGCCGTCGGTGCTCTTCGCCGCGGTCGCCGCCGCCGGCCTGGCCGCGCCGTCCGGCGCGGGTCGCCGGCCGGCGTCCGGTGACCCGGCGGCCGGGCTGGCCCCGACGGTACGCGCGGCGGTGCGGCTGCGGCTGTTCGCCGCGAGCGCGGCCGGGGTGGCCGTGGTGGTGGCTCTCGCGGCGCTGCTCGCCCCGGTGGTCGCCGGCCAGGTCGACGAGCGCCCGGTCGACCCCCGCCGGTACGTGGAGCCGCCGCAGGTGGAGTCGCTGGACGAGAACCCGCTGATCCGGATCTCCGGCTGGGCGTTGAACCCGGACCAGAAGCTGCTGGACGTGCGCACCGCGTCCGGCGGGGCGGCGTCGGGCGGGGCGCGGATCCGGCTGGCGGTGCTCAGCGACTACGACGGGGTGACCTGGCGGGTGGGGGCCACCTACCGCAACGCGGGACGGATCCTGCCGGCCGTCGAGCCCGCGCCGGGGGCCACCACCGACACGGTCCGGCAGGAGATCACCGTGGCGGACCTGACCGGCCGGCTGCTGCCGGCCGTGCCGACGCCGCGCGAGGTCAGCGGCGCGCGGGTGGCGTACGACCCGGCGACCGGGACCCTGATCCGCCCGGAAGGGCTGGTGCCGGGGCTGCGCTACGCGGTGACGTCGGTGCGGGAGAACCCGGACGCGAACCTGCTCGCCACGGCGAACGTGCCGGCCGGGGACGCGGTGGCCCGGGTGCTGCGGGTCGCCGACGGAGCGCCGGAGCAGTTGCGCAAGCTCGCCACCCAGCTCGCCGAGGACAACGGCGCGCCGTACGCGCGGGCGATCGCGATCCAGGACTTCCTCGCCGAGCACTACCGGGTGACGGCGGAGGCGCCGAGCGGGCACGCGTACCCGAATCTGGCGTTCTTCCTCTTCGGACCGCGCAACGGTGGCGGCCAGCGGGGCACCTCGGAGCAGTTCGCCGCGTCGTTCGCGGTGCTGGGGCGGCTGGCCGGCCTGCCGACGCGGGTGGTGGTGGGCTTCGAGCCGAAGGCCGACGGGCCGGTACGCGCGGCGGACGCGTACGCCTGGCCGGAGGTGCTCTTCGAGGGGCTCGGTTGGGTGCCGTTCGACCCGTTGCCCCGGCCGGACGAGGAGCCCCGCCCGGTGGAGCAGGACTTCCGGCCCCCGCCGGAGACGCCGCCGTCGGAGGTGCCCGAGCCGACCGGGCAGCCCAGCGCCACGCCCCCGGCCGAGGCGGCCGCCCCGACCGGCGCGGACCGGTCCGGGCCGGGTACGCCGGTGCTGGTCGGCGGCGGGGTGGGCGGCTCGGTGCTGCTGGTGGGGCTGCTGCTGGTCAGCCTGGCGCTGCTGCGCCGCAACCTGACCCGGGCCCGGCTGGAGCGGGGTGACCCCGGAGCGCGCATCGCCGGCGCCTGGCGGGAGCTGACCGACGCGCTGCGCCTGGCCGGTCACCCGCCCGGCGACGACCTGGCCGCCGCCGAGGTGGCCGAGCGGGCCCGCCACACCCTGGTCGAGGCGCGGGCCGCCCGCGCCGCGCGGGCCGGGGACGGCGGAGCCGACGCCGGGGCCGGTCGGGCCGGGAACGATGGTGCCGGGACCCGGGCCGGGTTCGTTCGGGCCGGGGACGGCGCGGTCGAGGCCCGGGCCGCTCTGGTCGGGGGCGGCGCGGTCGAGCCACCGGCCGGGCAGGGCGGCGCGCAGGTCGACGAGTTGGCGACGCTGCTCAACCAGGTGGCGTTCGCGCCGGGCACGGCGACCCCGGCGCAGGCGGAGCGGGCGGCGGCGCTGGCCGGCGGGTACGTGTCGGCGCTGCGGGCGGCCCGGGCGGGCTGGCGGCGGCTGCTGTGGTCGGTGCATCCCGGCCCGCTGCGCTGGCGCCGCTGAGCGGACTTGCCGACCGGTCCTACCGTGACGCGCATGCCGGCACCGGTCTGGGTGGCCGCCGCCACCGTGCTCCTCGCACTGCTGCTGGTCACCGCCGGCCGGCGGTGGCGCACCCGCCGGCGTGCTCCCCGGGCGCTGACCCGGGAGGAGAAGCTGGCGGCGGCGCGGGTGGCCGCCCGGGGGCTGCGCCGCGACGCCCGCCGGGCCGGGCCCGGCCTGGCCACGACGGACAGCGCCGAGCCGAGAAGCAACTGGGACAGCTTCTCCGGCGGCCCACCGACCGACGCCGGCTGAGCAGAGGCGCGATCCGTCGGCCGGTGCGGTGGCCCCACCTGGCCCGGCGGCCTCACCAACCGCCCTCGAAGAACGCCAGCAGCGCCGGCGCCGGATCGGCCGCGGTGCCCGTGTTCGCCACCGCGACGACGAGCACGGCCAGGAAGACCAGCACCGACGCGGCGGCGAGCGACCCGAGCAGCCGCCGGGCCGGCCGCTCGGAGAACCTCGCCCGCGCCCTCCACGTCCGGACACCGACGGCGGCCAGGGCGACGGCCACGGTCGCGGCGAGCGCGGCCAGCACCGCGTGGTACCGGGCGAAGTCGTCGGTCATCACCGCGACGGCCGGCGCAGCGGCGGTGCCGCCGTCGGTCAACTGGTGGCGCACCTGCGCCAGGGTCACGGCCAGCCGGGCGTCGGCGGGGCCGTCCGGCAGCATCGACAGCAGCGAGGCGAAGGGCGCCGCGGCACCCTGGACGTTGGCCATCACCAGCGCCACCGCGGCCAGCGCGAGCATCGTGACGAGCACGCCGGCCGCCCCGAGCATCGCCCTCGTCCCCGCCGGCAGGCCGCCGGCGCGCAGCAGCGCCCGCCAGAGCAGGACGGCGAGCGCGCCGAGCACGACCAGCAGCGCCCCGGCGAGCACCGCCTTGGCGAGGTGGTACCGGAACCAGTAGTCGACGACCCGCTGCAGGCCGGGCGGGAAGCCCGCCTCGCCGGACCGCCACCAGCCGACGAACTCGGCGTGGACGGCGTCGACGAGCTGTCGCCGGTCGTCGAAGTCGCCGCCCGACCCACCGGCGGCCAAGCGGGACGGGGCGACGACGAAGGCGACCCCGAGGGCCAGGGCGACGGCCGCGAGCGCGGCGAGTACGCGCCCGGGAACGCCGGCCGCCCGGGAGAGGACTGAGGGTTGAGGCACGGAGGACTCCTGGCGCTCGATCGGATGGGGCGGTGACGCGCCGGCCGGTCAGTAGCCGTGACCGGAGCGCCGGTCGGGCGCTCACCACGCGCCCGGGTGGCGGGTGCGGCCTAGGGTTGGCCGCGCAGGTAGGTGAGCACGGCGAGGACCCGCCGGTTCGTGTCGTCGCTGACCGGTAGGCGCAACTTGGCCAGCACGCTGCCGATGTGCTTGCCCACCCCCGCCTCGGTCAGCACGAGGATGCGGGCGATCGCGGCGTTCGAGTGGCCCTCGGCGACCAGCGCCAGCACCTCCCGCTCACGCGCCGACAACCGGGCCAGCGGGTCGCGGCCGCGTTGCATCAACTGGCGGACCACCTCGGGGTCGACGACGGTGCCGCCGTCGGCCACCCGCCGCAGCATGTCGGCGAACTCCGCGACGTCGGCCACCCGGTCCTTGAGCAGGTAGCCGATGGCCCGGCCCTGCCCGGAGGCGAGCAGCTCGCCGGCGTAGCTGTGCTGCACGTACTGGCTCAGCGCCACCACCGCGAGGCCGGGACGGGCCGCGCGCAGGGCCACCGCGGCACGCAGCCCCTCGTCGGTGAAGCCGGGCGGCATCCGCACATCGGTGACCACGAGATCGGGCCGGTGCTCGTCCACCGCAGCCATCAGCGCGGGTGCGTCGCCGACGGCGGCGACCACCTGGAAGCCGAACCGGCCCAGCAGCCCGACCAGTCCCTCCCGGAGCAGGACGGAGTCCTCGGCGATCACGACGCGCACGGCAGCTCGACCCGTACGATCGTCGGCCCGCCGGCCGGGCTGGACAGCAGCAGCCGACCACCGGCCGCCGCGGCCCGGTCGGCGAGCCCGGTGAGACCGGAACCGCGCGTGGGGTCGGCGCCGCCGCGCCCGTCGTCGCGTACCTCGACGGTGAGCGTGTCGCCGGCCCGTCGGGCGGTCACGGTGGCCTCGGTGGCGGCGGCGTGCTTGACGGCGTTGGCGAGCGCCTCCGAGACGGCGGCGAACGCCACCGTCTCCAGCGCCGGAGCGAACCGGCCCTCGTCGGCGTCGACGTGGACCCGCAGCGGGCTGCCGGCGGCGAGCTCCTCGGCCGCGGCCCGCAGGCCCAGCTCCCGCAGGGTACGGGGGCTGATCCCCCGGACCAGGTCACGCAGCTCCACCATCAGCGTCTTGGCCTGCTCGTGCGCCGAGGCCACCGCGCCGGCCGCGGGTGAGTCGGGCGGCAGGTCGAGCCGGGCGAGGCCGAGTTGCACGGTCAGGGCCACCAACCGCTGCTGGGCGAGGTCGTGCAGGTCGCGTTCGATGCGGTGCCGTTCGACGTCGAACGCGTCGGCCAGCCGGGCCCGGGACCGGGTCACCGCGACCAGTTCGGCGGCGGCCTGGTCCGGCTCGGCGCGCAGCAGCATCCGGGCCAGCGCGGCGTGCGCGCCGCCGAACGCCGCGGTCAGGTAGAGCAGGACGGGGATCAGCACCAGGCCGAGGGCGGCCCGCCCGGCGGCGCTGTCCACAGAGCCCATGGTGACCGCGCGGTGGTGCACCGCGACCGGGGTGGAGACCACGAGCAGGCCGACGACGGCGAGCACCCCGAGCCAGATCGGCGCGACGATGCCCAGCAGCAGCAGGTATGCCACCGCGCGCCAGGTGGCCGGGTCGGTGTAGAGGTTGCCGTGCCGGCGCGGCGGCGTGGCGCCGCCGTCGGCCAGCCGCAGCCGCCACCGCTCGACGCCGGCCACGGCCAGCGCGAGGCGCGGCACCACGAGCGCGAGCAGGCCCACCCCGAGCACCCCGAGCACGGCCGCGACGACCAGGTCGGTGCCCGAGCGGAGTGCGCTGCCCTGGTCGGGGCCGGTGCGGGGGGCCCGCAGCACCCAGCCGGCCACGGCCAGCGGGGCCAGCGGGAGCGCGAGCAGCAGCCAGAGCAGACCGGACGCCACCGCCGTGGTCGCGCTGTAGGCGACTCCGCGCCACGGCCACGCCGAGGCGAGGAACCGGGGCCGGGTCACGGCCCGCAGCAGCGTGGTGGACGACGTCATGGGCCCAGGCTAGGTGAGCACGACCGGCCCGAACCAGGAGTCTGCACCGAGTCTCCTGGTAGGGCCAGCCATACCCGGACCGGGTATCGCGGCGGGTCAGGAGTCCGCGCCGGCGGCCCGTAGCCGGCGGACGAGTTTGCGCAGTCCGGCCTGCCAGCCGTCGGGATCCTCGGCGCGGCGGCGGGCGTACGTGGCGACCTCCGGGTGCGGCAGGATCAGGAACCGCTCCTCGGCCAGCCCGGCGATGGTGGCGTCGGCGACCTGGTCGGGGCTGAGCACCGCGCCGGAGGCGGCGATCACCCGGGCGCCCAGGTGCCCGGCGGCCAGCCCGTCGGCGAGCATCGGGGTGTCCACGCCCTGCGGGCAGAGGGCGCTGACCTTGATGCCCGCGTCCCGGTAGGTGACGGCGAGCCACTCGGCGAGACCGACCGCCGCGTGCTTGGTCGCGGTGTAGGGGGCGTCACCGACGGCGGTCAGGACCCCGGCCGCCGAGCAGGTGAACAGCAGGTAGCCGCCACCGCGCCGGAGCATCGCCGGCAGCACCGCCCGGGCGGTGTGCACGTGCGCGAGCACATTGACCTGCCAGGCCCGCTCCCAGTCGGCGTCGGGCGCCTCCACTCCCCCGCCGGTGGCCACGCCGGCGTTGGCGCAGAACAGGTCGATCCGCCCGTACCGCTGCTCGGTGTCGTCGACCAGGGCCCGCACCTGCGCGGCGTCGGTGACGTCGAGCGCGACGCCGCGCGCGGCCGACCCGATCCGCTCGGCGACCGCGCGGACCCGGTCGGCGTCCAGGTCGGCCAGGACGACCGCGGCCGCGCCCTCGGCGACGAAGCGGCGGCCGAGCGCCGCGCCGATGCCGCCGGCCCCGCCGGTGATCACCGCGACCCGGTCGGTGAGGTTCATCGGCCCTCCCCCGCGTCGCCGGGCCCGAGCCGGGGGATCAGCCCGGCCAGTGCCGCCGCGCCGCCGGCCGTCAGCTCCGGGGTGGGCAGCAGCGCCAGCACGGGTACGTCCACCCCGTTGTCGGCGTACCGGCGGACCTGGTCGCGGCACCGCTCGGGTGAGCCGTGCAGCACCAGCGCGTCGACGACCTCGTCCGGGACGGCCGCCGAGGCGCCCCGCCGGTCGCCGGCCGCCCACGCCGCCCACATCGGCCCGAGCGACTCCTGGCGGCCCAGCCAGCGGTGGAAGGCCGCGTACGCGGGCACGGTCAGGTAGCCGGTGATCAGCCGGCGGCCGAGGGCGCGGGCGTGGTCGGCGTCCTCGGTGGGGCAGACGAAGATCCGCGCGGCGACCTCGAAGGCCGGCCGGCGTTCGCCCAGCTCGGCGAGCGCGGTGCACACGTCGTCGGCGGAGAGCCAGTTCAGGATCACCCCGTCGGCCTCGGCGGCGGCGAGCCGCAGCATGCCGGGGCGCAGCGCGGCCAGCAGCACCGGCGGCGGCACGGCCGGCGGGCGTTCCAGCGTGAAGCGGCGGACGGTGAAGGTGTCGTACACCTCGTCGACGGTCTCCCCGCGCAGCGCGGCGCGCAGGAACCGCAGCACGTCGCGGGTGCGCTTGAACGGCTCGTCGAACCGGCCGGCGTTCCAGTCGCGGACCAGCACCGGCGAGGAGGCGCCGATGCCGAGCTGGAAACGGCCGGGGGCCGCCTCGGCGAGGGCGGCGGCGCTCATCGCGAGCAGCCCGGGCCCTCGGGTGAAGACCGGGGTGATCGCGGTACCCAGGCGCAGCCGGGGCCGCCACGCGGCGGCGAGCGCCAGCGGGGTGAACGCGTCGGTCCCGGCCACCTCCGACGACCAGAGGTCGGTGAAGCCGGCCTGTTCGAGGGCCGCGTAGACGGCTTCGTGGTCGGCCAGCGGGATGCCGGCGAGCGGCACCGTCATGCCCCATCGGTTCGTCACCGGTCGATCGTGCCCGTCCCGACCCGCCGGTAGCAAGATCCCGCAGCGGTCCGGACGGGGGCGATCTGCCCGATGCCCGCCGCCACGCCCGGAAAGAGTGTTACGACTGCGGGAGGGCCGGGCCGAGGGCGGGGGGACGGGTGTGCGCATCGACGAGCCGAAGGCCCTGCTGCCCGCCGACCAGGGCGGCCGTGCCACCTTCCTGGAACTCTTCTTCGACCTGGTCTACGTCTTCGCGCTGACCCGCATCGGCACCCGCGCCTTCGAGGACCTGGCCCTGGAGAAGGGGTACGCCAGCGCCTGGCAGGCGTTCACCGGCGGCGGCAAGACCCTGCTGCTGCTGCTCGCGCTCTGGGCGCTCTGGCAGGGCACCGCGTGGACCACCAGCCGCTACGACCCGCACCACATCTGGCTGCAGACCATCGTGATCACCGCCCTGGTGTGCAGCATGGTGATGGGCATCGCGATCCCCCGGGCCTTCAGCAAGACCGGGTTGGCGTTCGCCATCGCGTACGTGGTGGCCCAGGTGGTCCGGCCCGCGATCCTGCTGCTCGCCCTGCGCCGCAAGCAGTACCGGCAGCTCAAGCAGCGGATGCTGATCACCTTCTGCGTGACCGGGGTGTTCTGGATCGCCGGCGCGTTCGTGTCGACCAACCCGCGGGTGGTGCTCTGGTCGATCGCGCTGCTGCTGGAGTACCTGGGGCAGCGCTTCGGCTGGCCGGTGCCCTTCCTGGGCCGCTCGACGGTGTCGCGCTGGGACATCCACGGGGAGCACCTCTCCGAGCGCTACCAGCAGATCTTCCTGGTCGCGCTGGGCGAGACCATCCTGGTCGCCGGGGTGTCGTACAGCCGCGACCCGTTCAGCCTGACCCACACCGGCGCGTTCGCCGCGGCGCTGGTCACCTCGATCCTGCTCTGGCGCATCTACGTGCAGCGGGCCGGGCAGATCCTGGCCGAGGCGGTCACCCACGCCCGGCACCCGGCCGCCGTGGGCCGTTCCGCCGCCGACACCCACCTGGTGATGATCGTCGGGGTGGTCGCCACCGCGATCGGCTACGAGCTGGTCAGCGAGCACCCGACCGGGCACAACGAGGCGTCGTGGATCACCATGGTCCTCGGCGGTCCGGCGGTCTTCCTGGCCGGCCGGGCCCGCTTCGAGTACGAGGTGTTCGGCCGGGTGTCGCCGTCGCGCTGGGTGGCGATCCTGGTGCTGCTGGCGCTGCTGCCGCTGCTGGTGCACCACGCGCCGCTGTACGCGGCGGCGGCCGCCGCGCTGGTGCTGCTCGCGGTGGCGGTGGCCGACGCGCGCCGGGCCTGGGGCCGCCCGCCGGAGAAGGCCGCCCCGCCGTTCTGAGTCCCGGACCGGACCGCGATCGACGCTGCCGGCGGGCCGGTGCCGGCGCTACCATCCGCAGGTGACCTTCTCGATCGTCGCCCGCTCCGCCGACGGGCTGCTGCACGGGGTCGCCGTGGCCAGCAAGTTCCTCGCCGCCGGGGCGTTGGTGCCGGCCGCCGAGGCCGAGGTGGGGGCGTTGGCCAGCCAGGCGCACGCCAACCTGGCGTACCGGGCGCAGGGGTTGGCGCTGCTGCGTACCGGAGTGGCCGCCGCGGACGTGGTGTCCGGCCTGGTCGCCGCCGACCCGGGCCGCGACGACCGGCAGCTCGGCGTGGTCGGGGTGAGCGGCGACGGCGCGAGCTGGACCGGGCCGCGCTGCCACCCGTGGGCGGGCGGGCAGGCCGGCGACGGTTGGGCCGCGCAGGGCAACATCCTGGCCGGCCCGCAGGTCATCGACGCGGTACGCGACGCCTGGCTGGGCGGCGGCGACCTGCCGTTCCCGCAGCGGCTGCTGGCGGCGCTGCGGGCCGGCGACCGGGCCGGCGGTGACCGGCGCGGCCGGCAGAGCGCCGCCCTGCTGGTGGTGCAGCGTCGGGGCGGCTACGCGGGCACCGGCGACGAGCTGGTGGACCTGCGGGTGGACGACCACGGCGACCCGGTGACCGAGCTGGGCCGGCTGCTCGACATCCACACCATGCTCTTCGGCCGGCCGGACCCGGCCACCCTGCGGGACCTCACCGGGTCGCTGGCCGAGGAGGTCGGCGCGCTGCTGGCCGCCGTCGGCCACCCCGTCGGGCCGGCCGGGCTGGACGAGGCGCTGGCCTCCTGGGGCGGCGTGGAGAACCTGGAGGAGCGGATCGTGCCCGGCCGGATCGACCCGGTCGTGCTGGACCACCTGCGCCGCACCGCGCCGGCCGTCGACGCCTGACCGCCCCCGCCGGTCCGCCGGCAGCGGTCAGACCCGGGCCGGGGTGGGCAGGACCGGGCGCAGCCAGGAGTCGGGCCGCCCACGGGGCCGCCACTCGCGCGGGTAGCCGACCGAGACCTCCTCGAAGCGCACCCCGTCGTGCCAGGTGACCCGGGGGATGTGCAGGTGCCCGTAGATGACGGTGGCGGCGTGGAAGCGGCGGTGCCAGTCGGCGGTGCGGGTGGTGCCGCACCACTGGGCGAACTCCGGGTAGCGCAGGATGTCGGTCGGGGTGCGTACGAGCGGGTAGTGGTTGACCAGGACGTTCGGCACGGCCGGGTCGGTGGCGGCGAGCCGGGCCTCGGTCAGCGCGACCCGGGCCCGGCACCAGGCGTCCCGGCTGGGGTGCGGGTCGGGGTGCAGGAACACCTCGTCGGCGCAGACCACCCCGGCGGCGTGGGCCCGGGCCAGGGACTCGGCCTTGCTGGTGACGCCGGGCTCGCGGAACGAGTAGTCGTAGCCGACGAAGAGCGGCGCGATGCGCAGCGGCCCGCCGGCGCCGGTCCAGACCGGGTAGTCGTCCTCGGGGGTCAGCACGCCGACGTCGCGGCACAGCTGCACGAGCGCCCGGTAGCGGGCCTCGCCGCGCAGCTGGACCGGGTCCTGGGTGTGGGTCCACAACTCGTGGTTGCCGGGGGCCCAGACGACCTTGTCGAAGCGTTCACTGAGCAGCGTCAGCGCCCATTTCACGTCGGCGAAGAGTTCGGCCACGTCGCCGGCGACGATCAGCCAGTCGCCCTCCGCGCGCGGCCGCAGGCTCCGCACGATCTCCCGATTCTCCGGGTACGCGACGTGCAGGTCACTGACGGCGTAGAGGCCGGCGGTCATGGTGTCCTCTCAGTTCTTGACGGCGACGGCGGTCACGACGAGCCCCGATCCGGTGCGGTAGCGGCCGTCGAAGTCCCGCCCCCGGCCGGGTACCAGGACGCGGGCGGTGAACGAGCCGTCGGCCGGGTGGAAGACGACGCGTGCCTCGTCGAAGCCGAGGAAGATCCCGGTCAGCGGGTACCACGCCTTGTAGACGGACTCCTTGGCGCTGAACAGCAGGCGGTCCCAGGGTGGCCCCGGGTGCCGGCCGGTCAGCCGGCGCACCATGGCCTGCTCCTCGGGCAGGGCGACCGCGTCGAGGACGCCGTCGGGCAGCGGGGCGTCGGGCTCGGCGTCGATGCCGAGCGAGCGGACGTCCTCCTGGCGGGCGACCACCGCGGCGCGGTAGCCGGCGCAGTGGGTGAGGCTGCCGGTCACGCCGCCGGGCCACAGCGGCGCGCCGCGCTCCCCGGTGAGGATCGGGCCGGTCGGCAGGCCGAGGGCGCGCAGCGCGCGCCGGGCGCAGGTGCGGGCGGTGGTGAACTCGCGCCAGCGCTTGTCGACGGCCCGGGCGACCAGGGCGGCCTCCTGCGGGTGCAGCGGCTCGACGTCGCTGTCGTCGTACGCCTCGACGGCCGCGACCGCCGGGGGCAGGAGCTGTCCGATCATGCGGAAGTCCCGATGGTCCAGCTGTCGCCGCCCGCGAGCAGCGCGGCGAGCTGCCGTTCGGGGCTGTCCTGGCTGCTCGCCCCGGCGACCTGCGCCCGGACGACGGCGTCGTACGCGGGTCGGGTGACGGCCCGCAGCACGCCGATGGGGGTGTTGCGCAGGTCGAGGCCGGGCAGCCGGGAGAGTGCGAAGGCGTAGGCGGGGTCGGTGACGGTGGCGTCGTGCACGACGATGTCCTGCGTCGGGGTGGTCGCCGTTTCCCGGACTTCCAGTCCGAAGCCGCCGGGTGGGTGCACGACGCAGTGTTGGCCGTCTTTGCCGAAGGTGATGGGCTGGCCGTGTTCCAGGCGGATGAGGTGGTCGTCGCGGGTGGCCGGCTCCTTGAGCTGGTCGAAGGCGCCGTCGTTGAAGATGTTGCAGTTCTGGTAGATCTCGACGAACGCGGAGCCCTGGTGTTGGGCGGCCGCCCGGAGCACCGACTGGAGGTGCTTGCGGTCGGAGTCGATGGTGCGGGCCACGAAGGTGGCTTCCGCGCCCAGGGCCAGCGACAGCGGGTTGAAGGGGGCGTCCGCGGAGCCGACGGGGGTCGACTTGGTGATCTTTCCGACCTCGGAGGTGGGTGAGTACTGGCCCTTGGTCAGGCCGTAGATCCGGTTGTTGAACAGCAGGATGGTGAGGTTGACGTTGCGGCGTAGGGCGTGGATGAGGTGGTTGCCGCCGATGGAGAGGGCGTCGCCGTCGCCGGTGACGACCCAGACCGACAGGTCGGGTCGGGTGACGGACAGGCCGGTGGCGATGGCGGGGGCGCGGCCGTGGATGGAGTGCATCCCGTAGGTGTTCATGTAGTACGGGAAGCGCGAGGAGCAGCCGATGCCGGAGACGAAGACGGTGTTCTCACGCTTGATGCCGAGTTCGGGCATGAAGCCCTGGACGGCGGCGAGGATGGCGTAGTCGCCGCAGCCGGGGCACCAGCGGACTTCCTGGTCGGACTTGAAGTCCTTGGCGGTGAGCTTGAGGGCGACGGGCTCAGACATTCTTCAGGACCTCTTCCAGCATCGTCTCCAGTTCCGCGGCGGTGAAGGGCAGGCCGCGGACCTGGTTGTAGCCGATCGCGTCGACCAGGTAGGTCGCCCGGATGACATGGGCGAGCTGGCCGAGGTTCATCTCCGGGATGACGACCCGCTCATAGGAGGCGAGCACGTCACCGAGGTTCGCGGGCATCGGCGCGAGGTGGCGCAGGTGCGCCTGGGCGATCTTCAGGCCGCGCTGGCGCAGGCCGCGGCAGGCCGCGCCGATCGGCCCGTAGGTGGAACCCCAGCCGAGGACCAGCACGCGGGCGTCGCCGTCGGGGTCCTCGACCTCGATGCCGGGCACGGGGATGGTGGCGATGCGGGCGGCGCGGGTCCGGACCATGAAGTCGTGGTTGGCCGGGTCGTAGGAGATGTCGCCGGTCTTGTCGGCCTTCTCCAGACCGCCGATGCGGTGCTCCAGGCCTGGGGTGCCGGGGATGGCCCACGGCCGCGCCAGGGTTTCCGGGTCCCGCAGGTAGGGCAGGAACGTCGTGCCGTCCTCACCGTTCGGGGTCGTGGCGAACTCGACCCGCAGGTCGGGCAGCGAGTCGACGTCGGGCAGCAGCCACGGCTCGGAGCCGTTGGCGACGTAGTTGTCCGACAACAGGATCACCGGCGTGCGATACGTCAACGCGATCCGCGCCGCCTCCAGAGCGGCGTGGAAACAGTCCGACGGCGAGCGTGGGGCGATCACCGCCACGGGAGCTTCCCCGTGGCGGCCGTGCAGCGCCATGTTGAGGTCGGCCTGCTCGGTCTTGGTCGGCATCCCCGTCGACGGGCCGGCGCGCTGCACGTCCACGATCACCAACGGCAGTTCGAGGGCGACGGCCAGGGAGATCGTTTCGCTCTTGAGCGCCACACCCGGGCCGCTGGTGGTGGTGACACCGAGCGCGCCGCCGTAGGAGGCACCCAGCGCCGCGCCGACCGCGGCGATCTCGTCCTCGGCCTGCATCGTCACCACACCGAGCTTCTTGTGCTTCGACAGCTCGTGCAGGATGTCCGACGCCGGAGTGATCGGGTACGCGCCGAGGAACACCGGCAACCCGGAACGCACCCCGGCGGCCACGAGGCCCAGGGACAGGGCGGCGTTACCGGTGATGTTGCGGTAGGTGCCCGGCAGCATCTTCGCCGGCTTCACCTCATACCGGACCGAGAAGTCCTCGGTGGTCTCCCCGAAGTTCCACCCCGCCCGGAACGCCGCCACGTTCGCCGCCACCAACTCGGGACGGGCGGCGAACTTGCGCTCCAGGAACCGCAGGGTCGACTCGTACGGGCGGGAGTACATCCAGCTCAGCAGACCCAGCGCGAACATGTTCTTGGCCCGCTCGGCGTCCTTCTTCGACACCTCGTGCTCGGCCAGCGCGCCGACCGTCATCGACGTCAACGCCACCGGGTGCACCACATACCCGGCCAGCGAATCGTCGTCGAGCGGACTGGTCGCGTAGCCGACCTTCGCGAGGTTACGGCGGGTGAACTCATCGGTGTTCACGATGATGTCCGCACCCCGCGGCAGATCCGCCAGATTCGCCTTCAACGCCGCCGGATTCATCGCCACCAACACGTTCGGCGCATCACCCGGCGTCAGGATGTCGTAGTCCGCGAAATGCACCTGGAACGACGACACCCCCGGCAGGGTGCCGGCAGGCGCCCGAATCTCCGCCGGGAAATTCGGCAACGTCGAAATGTCATTACCCAACTGGGCCGTCTCCGACGTGAACCGGTCACCCGTGAGCTGCATACCATCACCCGAGTCACCGGCGAACCGAATCACCACCCGGTCCAGTCGGCGGACCTGCTTGGCCCCGGCACCGGTCACCGCTGAGGTCATCTGCGCTCACGTCCCTCCCCGTCGGGCACGGCGTCCCGGTGGCGTGATCGCAGCGTCGGGACCGGGGCGGCCGGTACGCCGGAAGGGGCGCCGGGCCGCCGACGACAGCGCGTGCGACCACACGCTAATTTCCGGCCCCGGGCGCGCCAACCCTTAACCAGCCCCTACCAGGGCCTCCGCCAGCAGTGGGGCTTTCGGAGTCCGGGAGCGGTCCGGGCCTCGCCCCGGCATGGGACACTTGTATACATGGGCGAGCCGACCAGCGGGGCAGTGGTCGAACCCGGAGCACCGCTCCGCCCGGGTGATCCGCAGCAGGTCGGTCCCTACCTGCTGCGGCGGCGGCTCGGCTCCGGCGGCATGGGCGTGGTCTTCCTGGCCCGGGCCCCCGGCGGCGGCCCGGTCGCCGTCAAGGTGGTCCACCACGAGCTGCGCGCCCGGCCCGAGTTCCGTCGGCTCTTCGCCCGCGAGGTCGCGGCCGCCAGCCGGGTCGCGGACTTCTGCACCGCCCGGGTGCTCGACGCCGACCCGGACGGCCCGGTGCCCTACCTCGTCACCGAGTACGTCGACGGCCTCTCCCTGCACGACCACGTCGCCCGGCACGGCTCGCTCTCCGGGCCGCAGGCCGAGGCCCTGGCCGTCGGGGTGGCGGCCGGGCTGACCGCGATCCACTCGGCCGGGCTGGCCCACGGTGACCTGACGCCGCGCAACGTGCTGCTGTCGCCGTTCGGCCCGAAGGTCATCGACTTCGGGCTGGCCAGCCTGATCCACACCCTCGACCTGACCGCCGGGCCGTCGTACGGGACACCGGGCTGGCTGGCCCCCGAGCGGCTGGCGGGCCGTCCCCCCGCGCAACCGGCGGACGTCTGGGCCTGGGGCATCCTGGTGGCCTGGGCGGCGACCGGCCGGCTGCCGGTGGATCCCCGGTCCGGCGCGGCCGGCGTACCCGACCTGCGGGCCCTGCCCGCCGGCCTGGCGGCGGTGGTGGCGCGGGCCCTGCACGCCGACCCGCGACGGCGGCCCACCGCCCGTGAGGCCATGCTGGTCCTGGTCGGCAGCGCCGACACGGCCAGCATCCGCTCGGCCATGGGGCCGGTGACCACGACGACCGTGGCCCGCGAGGCCACCCGCTGGTACGACGGCGGCCAGCCGGCCACCCTGGTCGACGCCCCGCCCCGGCCCCGCCCCCGGCGGTCCTGGCCGACCGTGCTGGCCTGGGTCGTCACGCTCGTCGCGGTGTCCGCGCTGGCGGTCGTGGCGCTGCGCCGCACCGACGACGGCGCCCCGGTGAACGCCGCCCCGCACCGGCCGGCCCCGAGCAGCGCCCCGGCCAGCCCGTCGCCGAGTTCCTCCCCGAGCCCGAGCCCGCGCCCGGCGCCCGCCCGGCCGAGCGGTCAGGACGGTTCGCTGGCGTTCACGGTGCGCGACGTGCGGTGCGGGACGCGGGAGATCGGCATGTGGCCCCTCACCCACAAGGCGGAGGGCGTCTACTGCATGGTCGACGTCGACGTGACCAACAAGGGGGCGAAGACGGCCATCGTCTGGGTGCCGAGCCAGCAGCTGGTCGACACGAACGGGCGCGGCTACACCCCGGACGCCCGCGCCCTGCTCTACCATCCGGACACCCAGCGGTTGACCAGAGGCATCAAGCCGGGCGCGACGGTCAGCGGGTCGCTGGTCTACGACACGCCGGTCGGCACCGACTTCCGCCAACTCGTCGTCCACGACAGCCCGCTCAGCGCCGGCACCACGATCGAGCTGCCATGACCGGGAAGGCCGAGGACCTGGAGGACCTCAACGTCACCGTCGCCACCCACCTGCTGGCGCGGACCCTGACCCGCGCCCTGCGGGCCACCGGGCGGGGCGTCGCGCTGCTCGCCACCGCCGCGCTCAGCCTGGTGCTGTTCATCGCCACCACGCTGGCCACCGCGTTCCTCCTGCTGGGGGTGGGCGTGCTGCTGGTGCCGCTGGTGACCACGCTGGTGCGGCGGCTGACCGGGGTGTGCCGCGCGCTGGCCGAGGCGTCGGGTGTGCAGATCCCGACGCCCTACCTGCCGCCGCTGCCGGCGGAGCCGGGGATGGTCGGCTGGGTGCAGCGCTGCCGGTCCATCCTCACCGACCCGGCCACCTGGCGGGACCTGCTCTTCCTGCTGCTCAACGTGGTGGTGGGCTTCGCGCTCGGGCTGCTGCCGGTGACCCTGCTGGTCTACTCGCTGGAGGGGCTGCTCCTCTCCGCCGGCTTCTGGATGCTGATGCGCGAGTCCGGGGTCAACTTCTGGTACGGCCTCACCCCCATGGACACCTGGCCGCACGCCGCGCTCGGCGCGCTGGTCGCGGTGGTGGCCTTCGCCATCTGGGCGGCGTCCGCGCCGGGGGTGGTCGCCGGCCACGCGCACTTCGCCGCGGCGCTGCTCGGGCCCAGCGAGCGGTCCCGGATCGCCTCGCGGATGCGGCACCTCTCCGAGACCCGCTCGGACGTCATCAACATCCAGGCCACCGAGCTGCGCCGGATCGAGCGGGACCTGCACGACGGCGCGCAGGCCCGGCTGGTGGCGATCGGCATGAAGCTCGGCGCGGCGACCCGGCAGCTGCGGACCAACCCGGACGTGGCGGAGACGCTGCTGGTGGACGCCCGCAACGCCACCGCCGCCGCGCTGGAGGAGTTGCGCTGCCTGATCCGCGGCATCCACCCGCCGGTGCTGGCCGAACGGGGCCTGGAGGACGCGATCCGGGCCGTCGCGCTGGAAAGCCCGCTGGAGGTCGACGTGACCGTCGACGTGCCGGGGCGGCTCGCCGCGCCGGCCGAGTCGGCGGTCTACTTCGCCATCTCGGAATTGCTGACCAACGTGGCCAAGCACGCCGACGCCGACCGGGCCGGCGTGGACCTGCGCCACGAGGACGGCGTGCTGCGGGCGACGGTGATCGACAACGGTCAGGGCGGGGCGGACGCGGCCAACGGCACGGGTCTGCGGGGCATCGAGCGGCGTTGTGCTAGTTTCGACGGGACGCTCGTCCTCAGCAGTCCGATGGGTGGACCGACCATCGTGATCCTGGAGCTGCCGTGCGCGTTGTACTAGCCGAGGACCTGTTCCTTCTGCGACAGGGCATGGTGCAGCTCCTCGAGTCGTACGACTTCGAGATCGTGGCGGCGGTCGACAACGGACCGGCCCTGCTCGACGCGCTGGTGACGCTGCGGCCCGAGGTGGCGGTGGTCGACGTCCGGCTGCCCCCGACCTTCACCGACGAGGGGTTGCAGGCCGCCCTGGAGGCCCGCCGCCGGCACCCCGGACTACCCATCCTGGTCCTCTCCCAGCACGTCGAGCAGTTGTACGCCAAGGAGCTGCTCGCCGACGCCAGCGGCGGCATCGGCTACCTGCTCAAGGACCGGGTGCTCAACAGCGACCAGTTCGTCGACGCGATCCGCCGGGTGGCCGACGGTGGCACCGCGATGGACCCGCAGGTGATCTCCCAGCTGCTGGCCGGGCAGTCCCGGCGGGAGCCGCTGTCCACGTTGACCCCGCGCGAGCGGGAGGTGCTGAAGCTGATGGCCGAGGGGTGTTCCAACACCGCCATCGCGCAGCGGCTGATCGTCAGCCAGGGCGCGGTCGCCAAGTACACGACCAGCATCTTCACCAAGCTCGACCTGGCGCCGGCGGACGACAGCAACCGCCGGGTGCTGGCCGTGCTGGCGTACCTCAACGGCACCCGCGCCGACGCGATCTGATCCGGTCCCGCCGGCACGGGCGCGCCCCCGGTCGGTCGACCGGGGGCGCGCCGTGCCGGTGCCTGGTCACTCGACGGCGACGGCGGCCTCCGCCGGCCGGGTGAGCATCACCCGGCGGCCCGGCAGCAGGGTCGCGGCGAACGCGAGCACCGCGGCCCCGGCCACCACCGCCAGGTAGATCCAGAACGGTCCGGACGGTACGGGCCGGCCCAGTGTCACGATGCTGAACGGCATCAGGGTGGCGACGGAGGCGATGGTCCCGAGCACCACCCCGATGATCGTCACCATGCCGGCCTCGACGGTGAGCATCTGCAGGGCCTGCTTGCGGGTGGCCCCGATGAGCCGTTGCATGCCCAGCTCCCGCCGGCGGCCGGCGGTCGCCACGATCAGCGTGTTCGCCACCGAGATCATGGTGTAGCCGGCGACCAGGGCGACGAGCAGGTAGTTGACCCAGGCCTGGGTCTTGGTCCGCTCGGCGAACGTGGTGATCTCGTCGCGGCCGCCGAGCAGGGTGCCCGGCTGGCCGGCGACCTTCTGCCGCAGGGTCTCCGCCAGCGCGTCGCGGTTCGTGCCGGGCGCGGCGGTGACCAGGATCTGCCGGGCGAGGCCGGTGGTGCTGTGCGCGGCGAGCAGCTCCGCCGGCAGCAGGATGGTCTCGAAGCCCTCCTTCGCCGGATAGAGCGCGACCACCCGCAGGTCCGCCGCGGACCGGTCACCGAGACGCAGGGTGATCCGGTCGCCGACGCCCACGTTCAGGTTCTTGCCGGCGATCTCCGGCAGCGCCACCGTGTCGCCCTGGAGGTCGGCGAGGCTGCCGGCCAGCGTCCGCACGCCGGTGATGCCGGCGGCGCTCGCCCCGGTGACGCCCTGCAACGGCCACGGCGACTCGACGTGCGACCCGTCGTACGGCTTGTTGATCCAGCCGGCGCTGGTGACGTACGCGGACGCCGCGCCGACACCGGGCGTGGCGCGGATCGCCTCCACGGTCTGCGCCGGGAACCCGCCGGTAGTGGAGGTGAGCACCACGTCGGCGCGCAGGTTGTCCGAGTAGTAGCGCTCGGCGGCCTCGTTCTGCGTGGTCTGGAGGTAGAAGTTGGCCACCGCCATCGCCACCGCGAGCATGATCGGGGTGACCGCGGAGGCCACCCGGACCGCGCGGACCCGCACGTTGACCGTGCCGAGGTAGCCGGCCAGCCCGAAGAACGCCCGCACCGGCAGGCTGAGCACGGCGGCCAGCAGCCGGGTCAGGCCGGGGCTGATCAGCGCGATGGAGATGGCCCAGCACATCACCGCCGGGCCGGCGGTCGCCGAGGCCACCGCGCCGCGCATCACGATCGCGGTCACCAGGATCAGCGCGAACCCGGCGCCGAAGAACAGGATCGAGAAGAGCACCCGGGGCCAGCTGACCCACTTGCGTTGCAGCGCCGCCTCGGCGATGCCGGCGGTCGGCCTGGTCTTGGACGGCCGGCGGCCGGCGACGTACGCGGCGACCAGCGCGGCGAAGATCCCGATCGCCGGGGCCGCCAGGTAGGGGATGAAGCCCTGGTGGAACCGCACCACCGGGGAGACCACCCCGGCCTCGGAGACGAGGTGGTAGAGCAGCGGCCCGAGGAACACCCCGGGCGCGCACCCCAGGATCGCGGCGCCGACCGCGACGACCAGCGCCTCCCGCCGGACCATCGAGCGGATCTGCCGGGGGGTGGCGCCGATGGAACGCAGCAGGGCGATCTCCTTCTGCCGCTGCTGCACCGACAGGCCCAGCGTGCTGGCGACCACGAAGATCGCCACGAAGATCGTCATGCCGGCGAAGACGCCGGAGAGCGGGATCAGCTGCGCCTGCCCACCGACCGCCTCGGGGAACTCGGCCACGCCGCGATCGTCACCGGTGAGCACGACCAGCTTGCGGTCGGCGAGGGTCCGCTCGATGCGGTCGCGCAGCGCGTCCAGGTCGGTGCCGGGCTTCGCCGTCACGCCGATCGCGTCGGCGCTGCCGGCGTGCGGGTCGAGCCGCTGCACGTCCGGGTCGGAGAAGAAGAGCGCGGCCTGGTCCAGCTCGCCCGGCGGCGCGGCGATGCCGGTCACCTGGAACGAGGAGGACGCGCCGCCGACCACCACGTCGACCCGGTCACCGACCTTGACGCCGGCCGCGCGGGCCACCGCCCGGTCGAGCACGACCTGCCCGGGCTGGGCCGGCGGCTGCCCGTCCAGCCGGTACGGCCCGAGCTGTGCCGACCCCCAGCCGTGCCCGAGCGACTGCGACCCGATCATCACCGGGGCGCCGCCACGCACGACGGTGGCGGTGAAGGACGACTCGGCCACGGCCCGCTCGACGCCGGGCACGCCCTGGATCCGGTCGACCAGCGCGGGATCGATCCAGTACCGCTCCGCCAGCGGCACGGACTTGATGTTCTTGGTGTCCTTCGGGTCCTTGTTCGGCACGCCGTAGGTCTGCTTGCCGCTCACCACGACGTCGGCGGCGGCCAGCCGCTGCGCCGGCACCGCCATCCGGATGCCGGTCTCCATCAACCCGCCGCACGCCACGATCAGGGCCACGCCGAGGAAGACCGCCAGGAAGGTCGCGATGAACGCGAGCTTGCGGTACCGCAGGGTGCGCCACGCGAGGTAGAACATCAGAAGCCACCCCGACCCGCGGACTGGGTCGCCCGGCTCTGCTGCCAGGCGGTCAGGTGGGTCATCCGCTCCGCGACCACGTCGGCGGTCGGGGCCTCCAGCTCGCCGATGAACTGGCCGTCGGCGAGGAAGAGCACCCGGTGCGCGGCGGCCGCGGCGACCGGGTCGTGGGTGACCATGATGATGGTCTGGCCGCCGGTGGCGACGGTCTCGCGCAGCAGTTGCAGCACCTCGACGGTGGTCTGGGTGTCCAGCGCCCCGGTCGGCTCGTCCGCGAAGATCACCGCCGGTCGCATGATCAGCGCCCGGGCGATCGCCACCCGCTGCTGCTGACCGCCGGAGAGCTCGCTGGGCAGGTGCTTGCGCCGCTCGGCCAGGCCCACCCGGCCGAGCACCTCCAGCACCGAGGACCGGTCCGGCCGGCGGCCGGCCAGCCGGAACGGCAGCCCCACGTTCTGCTCGACGTTCAGCGCCGGCATCAGGTTGAACGCCTGGAAGATGAAGCCCACCCGCTCGCGGCGCAGCCGGGTCAACTGGTTCTCGTCCATGCCGCTGAGTTCCTTGCCGTCCAGCACCACCGAGCCGGACGAGGGCACGTCGAGCCCCGCCGCGCAGTGCAGGAAGGTGCTCTTGCCGGAGCCGGACGGCCCCATCACCGCGGTGAAGCTGCCCCGCGGGAAGCTCATCGTGACGCCACGCAGCGCCTCCACGCGGTTCTCGCCCCGCCCGTACGTCTTGCGCACGTCGTCCAGCCGCACCGCGTCACCGGCGCCGCCGAGCGGCGTCCGCCTGTCCTGATTCCTGTCCACCTCATGCTCCCCGGGAAGTACGTCGCCACACGGCGGTGGTCACGTAGTCACGGTATGGATCGGGCAGGGTGCCGCACCATGCATCCAGCGACCCGATGACGTGGGCCTAGACCCACCCCTGTCCGGACCCCGGACCGACCCGGACCGCTCAGCTCGCCTGCGCCGTCGCCGGCTCCCACTGCTGCCAGGGCCGTTCCGCGCCGGACGGGGCGACGGCCAGCAGCCCGGTGCCGGTGGAGTCCATCGGCAGCCCGAGCGACAGCTCGGTACGCCGCCGGACGTTGAGCTTGCGGTAGACCCGGGTCAGGTGCTGCTCGACGGTGCTCACCGTGATGTAGAGCTTCTTGCCGATCTCACGGTTGGTGTGCCCGAGCGCGGCGAGGGTGGCGACCCGCTGCTCGGCGTCGCTGAGCCGGGACATCTCCTCGTGCCCCTGCGGGTTCTCGCCCTCCTCGCCGCCGAGGGCGTCCCCGCCCGGCAGCAGCCGCCGGCACAGCGCCTGCGCCTGGATGTCCTTGGCCAACTGCATGGCGCTGCGGGCCACCACCCGCGAGGTGTTGAACTCGCCCCGACCGTGGTGGGCGCTGCTGAGCGCGGCGAGCGCCAGCAGGAGCTGGTAGCGGTCGCCGGACTCCTGGAGCAGGTTGGCGGCCTGGCGCAGCGTGTTGACCCGTTGCTTGACGTCGAGCGCGGAGCCGAGCAGCAGCAGCGAGATGCCCCGGGTCCGGGCGTTGCCGGCACCCGGCCGGGCCAGCTGCTCGGTGACCATGCCCCGGGCCATCTCGGGGCGGCCGGAGCGCAGGTAGACCTGGGCCAGGTCGCCGCGCCACGGCAGCAGGGTGGGCAGGTCCAGGTCCCACTGGGTGGCCAGCTGGCCGCACGTCTCGAAGTCGGCGAAGGCGGCGTGCACCCGCCCACCGGCCAGGTGCAGGTAGCCACGGGCGCGCAGGTACTGCGGCCAGAACCAGGTGTCCCGGACGGCGTCCGGCATGACGTGCTTGAGCTGCGCCTCGGCCTCGTCGAGCTTGTCCATCCCGACCTTGGCCAGCAGCAGGTGCGACAGCGGCGAGCCGATCGCCACTCCCCAGTTGTGCGGGGGCATCGCCTCGAGCGCCTCGCCGGCCAAGCGCTCGGCCAGCGGCAGGTTGCCCTGACGCAGCGCGATGTGCGACTGCACGTCGGAGAGGATCGCGTGCCAGGTGGTCGCGCCGCGTATGCCGGCCTCGGCGGCGAGCGTGTCGCACCAGTGCACCGCGCGGTCCATCCGGTCGGCGAAGACCAGGGTCTGCAGCGCGCAGAGCGCGGACTCCAGCCGCCCGTCGACCAGCAGGTAGCTGCCCAGCACCTGTTCGGCGCGGGCGATGACGTCGTCGGTCACCCCGTCGGTGAGCACCGCGGTCAGCGACGGCGCGGCCAGCCCGACCCCACTGTCGGCGCGGGGCGTCACGGCGGCCGGCGCGGGACCCGCCGCCGGACCGTCGTCGGGCTCGGCGAAGGCGACCGGGAAGTAGAGCCGCAGCCACTCGGCGGCGGCTTCCAGGTCGGCGGCGGCGGCCGGGTCGAGCTGGTGCTGCCCCTCGCGCAGCCGGCGCAGGGTCTCCCGGGCCTGCTCGTGGTGGCCGTGCCAGAGCTGGTAGCGCAGCAGGGCGGCGGCGTGCCGCTCGGCGAGGCGGCCGTCGCGCAGCGCCGCGCGCAGCAACGGCAGGTGGCGGCTCACCGCGGCCGGGTTGACCCGCCACTGGCAGTCGGCCAGCATCGCGGTGAGCGTGATCCGGCGGGTCTCGTCGTCGCACGTGTCCAGCGCCAGCTTGAGCGCCTCGACCGCGTCGTCGACCCGGTTCTCGGCGAGCGCGTGGGTGGCCGACTCCTGCAGGACGGTGATCGCCCACGGGTGGGGCAGGCCGCCGGCGGCGATGAGGTGCGCGCCGATCGCCGGCGCCGGCGCGCCCTCGGCGTGCAGCAGCTCCGCCGCCCGGGCGTGCATCGTGGACTGGGCCTCGGGGTCCAGGGCGTGCAGCACGGCGGCGCGGGCCGCCGGGTGCCGGAACCGGCCCCCGGCGAGCAGCCCGGAGGTGGCGAGCGCGTGCAGCATCCACTCGACCCGGACCGGCTTGGTGTCCAGCAGTTCGCCGAGCAGGGCCGGGGTGGCGAAGTCGTCGAGCAGCGCCAGGCCGTGGGCCAGCTCCAGGATGGCCGGGTCCCAGCGGCGCAGGCAGGCCAGCACCGCCTGGCGGAACCGCTCCCCCACCACCACCTCGTCGGGGGTGGTCACCCCGTCGACGCTCTGGTCCTGGTGCAGCGCGTGGACCAGCAACGGGTTGCCGCCGCTGGCCCGGTGGTAGGCCGGGGCGAGCGCCTCCGCGGTGGCCTCGTCGGTCCAGCCGCGGAGGATCTCGGCGACGGCCGCCTCGGACAGCGGGGTGAGCTGGATGTTGCAGAAGCAGGCCTGCCGGGTGAGTTCGGCGCGAAACTCCGGGTTGAAGTGCTGCGGCTGCGGCGACTCGGTGAGCACCACCAGGATCTGCGCCGAGGTGAGCCGGCGCTGGAGGTGGAGCAGGGTCTGCAGGGTGGTCTCGTCGGCGAACTCGACGTCGTCGACGAGCAGCACCAACGGCCGGTCCCGGGCGATGTCGAGCAGCTCGACGCACATCCCGTGCACGGCCCGGATGTCGGCCCGGCCCTCGGTGGTGGTCACCCCGAGGTCGATGAAGGCGCTGATCCGGCGCATCACCTCCAACGGCAGCGGCACGCTGGTGAACAGCTGCCCCATCACCGCGGCCGGCAGCATGCGTTCCGCCCGGGAGCAGGCGGCGCTGAGCACCAGCGCGCCCGCCTCGGCGGCGTGGTCGGCGAAGCTCCTCAACAGCTCCGTCTTGCCGGTGGCGCCGGGGCCGCTGACCAGCACGACCCGTCCCCTGCCACCCGCGGTGTCGGAGTAGAGCTCCCGCAAGATGTCCAGCTCGCGGCTTCTCTCCACGAATCCCACCCGTCTCCCCCATGGTCGGCGATGTCATCGATCAGGGAGGCTGCCGACTCCCGGGACACGCCCCGCGGAATCCGCCCCGCCTCGATGTCATCCGGCCCCGTCGAGAGCTGCGAAAACGCCGCCTGCATCGGTCGGCAATTCAGCATCCAGCGATGGTTGCCAATTTGTGAACTGAGTCCATCACTTCTCGACGGTGCCGCCAGTCTAGCTATACACCCGTACAAGAGGGTAGGGGTGGCATCGATAGACCGTCAACTTCACTCCCAGTACGGACGCCGTTTTGTCGGATTGCCGCCGCCGGCCGAGAAATTACCATCGGGTAGTGATTACTTGATCCAGCAACAATTTCCCCCGTTTCACCTGCGCGGACAGCGGAACCCGGCTTCGGTGATCGAACTGATCGAATCCGGCAAACGAGCCCGACAGAGGCCCCCTACTCGCCACATTCCCCCCAAGTCACCACGGCCCTGCCGGACCACGACGACCCCATCGTTTGCCGCCGACCACACTAGAAGCACCGAATCGGGCAATTGCCTCTTGAGCAAAAATTGAGTTTCGCCGGTGCGACGGACCTATTACGAACACGATTCATAAGCTATGTGTGTGGTATGCGCCTCCGTTCGACCTGCGCGTATCACAAATAGGAGCGACCCCCGGAATAAGTGACCGCGAGTTGACCGGCGACTGAAATCTGCGGTGCAGCGGCCGGTTAGGGGTGGGTTCCGGGTATGCGGGCGCGGCGCGGAGCGCCAGGCTGGAGCCATCCGAGGGCAGTGACGCGGAACACGATCCACCGACAGCGTCCCGCCCCCAGCCGAGGAGGAAGACGTGGACGATCTCACCCACGTGAGCGGCGCGCGGCGGTTCGGCGGCGGCCACTTCGACGTGCTGCTCGAAGGCGGCCCGGCCGGCCTGCCGGCCACCGCGCGGGAACGCAGCGCCCCCGCCGGCACCGGCCGGATCAAGGTGCCCTACCTGGGCGGCTACGAACACTTCGAACGGACCGAGGACACCGACGGCGCCAACGACGACGCCTCACGGATCGTGGTCTTCCACTGGACCATGCGGACGAAGATCGCAGAGTGACGGCACGGACGAGGGGGCACCGGCGAGCCGGTGCCCCCTCGTCGTGCGGTACGCGGGTCAGGCCGTCGCGGACCGCCCCAGCTCGGCGCCGATCAGGTCGATGATCTCCGGGGCGTGGTCGTTGAGGAAGAAGTGCCCGCCCGGATAGACCCGTACGTCACACTCGCCACTGGTGTGCCGCTGCCAGTCCCGCGCCTCGTCGAGGGTGGTCATCGGGTCGGCGTCACCGGTGAGCACGGTGATCGGGGCGTCCAGCCGCTGCCCCGGGTCCGTTCGGTAGGTCTCCACCGCCTTGTAGTCCCCGCGTACCGCCGGCAGGATCATCGGCAGCAGCTCCGGGTCACCGAGCACGCGGGGGTCGGAGCCGCTGAGCCGGGTCAGCTCCGCCAGCACCCCGGCGTCGTCGCGGGTGTGCACGTACCGCTCGTCGCGGACCCGGGACGGGGCGCGGCGGCCGGAGGCGAACAGGCGCAGCGGCGGCCGGCCCGTCTCGCGCTGCAACCGCAGGCCCACCTCGTACGCGAGCACCGCGCCCATGCTGTGCCCGAAGAGCGCGACCGGCCGGTCCAGCCAGGGCCGCAGCGCCTCGAACACCCCGTCGGCCAGGTCGGCGACGGAATCCAGGACCCGCTCGTGCCGGCGGTCCTGCCGGCCGGGGTACTGGATCGCCAGCACCTCCACCGCCGGCGAGAGGGCCCGCGACACCGGGAACAGGTAGGTGGCCGAGCCGCCGGCGTGCGGCAGCGCCACCAACCGGACCGGGCTGGCCGGCGCGGGGTGGAACCGCCGCACCCAGAGGTCGCTCTGCAGGGTAGCCGTCATCACTCGTCCTTCGTCTCGGTGCCGGGAGCAGCTCTACAGCGGGATGTTGCCGTGCCGGCCCCGCCCCATCGGCGCCTCGGCCAGCGCCCGGGTCAGCCGGGTCCGGGTGTCGACCGGTTCGATCACCGCGTCGACCACCTTCAGGTCCAGGGCGCGGCCGATGCCGCCGGACTCCCGTTGGTGGTCGGCGATCAGCCGCTGGCGCAACGGTTCGCGCTCGTCGTCACCGACGGCGGCCAGCTTGCGCCGGTGGATGACGCCCACCGCCGCCTCCGCGCCCATCACCGCGACCTCCGAGTCCGGCCAGGCGAAGACCGCGGTGGCGCCCAGCGACCGGGAGTTCATCGCGATGTACGCCCCGCCGTACGACTTGCGCAGCACCAGGGTCACCCGGGGCACCACCGACTCGGCGAACGCGTGCAGCAGCTTCGCCCCGCGCCGGACCACGCCCTCCCACTCCTCCTTGACCCCGGGCAGGTAGCCGGGCACGTCCACGAGGACCACCAGCGGCACGCCCAACGCGTCGCACATCCGCACGAACCGGGCCGCCTTCTCCGCGCTCAGCGAGTCCAGGCAGCCGCCCTTGGTGATCGGGTTGTTGGCGATCACGCCGACCGTCCGGCCGGCCAGCCGACCCAGCCCGACCACGATGTTGCGGGCCCAGCGGGCCTGCAGCTCGACGAAGCCGCCGAACTCGTCGGCCGGGTCGAGCAGGGTGGCCACCACCGGCCGGACGTCGTACGCCCGGCGCGACGACTCGGGCAGCGCGGTGGCCAGCGCCGGGCACGCCCCGACCGCCGACAGGTCGAACCGGCCGGGGCGGGCGAAGAGCACGGCGAGCTGCCGGGCCCGGTCCAGCGCCGCCTGCTCCGAGTCGGCGACCACGTGCGCCACCCCGGAGGAACGGCTGTGCGTCCGCGGGCCGCCCAGGGCCTCCATGTCCACCTGCTCGCCGGTGACGCTGCGGACCACGTCCGGGCCGGTCACGAAGACCCGGCCGGCCTCGGCCATGATGACCAGGTCGGTCAGGGCCGGCCCGTACGCGGCGGCGCCGGCGGCCGGGCCGAGCACCACGGAGATCTGCGGGACCTGCCCGGACGCCCGGGTCATCGCCGCGAACATCCGCCCCACGCCGTCCATCGACTCGACCCCGTCGGCCAGCTTGGCCCCGCCGGAGTGCCAGAGACCGATGACCGGGCAGCGGTCCCGGGCGGCGAGGTCGATGGCCTGGATGATGTGGTCGGCTCCGCTCGCGCCGAGCGCGCCGCCCATCCGGCTGGCGTCGGTGCAGTAGGCGTAGACCCGCAGCCCGTCGATCCAGCCCCGGACGGCGAGCACCCCGCTGTCGTCCGGCGCGTGCAGCGGCACCATCGAACCGGCGTCCAGCAGGCCACCCAGGCGCACCTGCGGGGCGCGCGGGTCGAGGTCCGCCGGCTCGGTCCGCGTCGGCGCGTCAACCGTGATCGTCATCGTTACTCCCCTGGGGGACAGAGTGGACGGCACGGTTGCGAGCACCGGTGCCCTCTGACGAAGCGAGCCTAGGAAGGCGCGGAAGTCGGCGACAACCCCTAACCCGACCGCCCTCCCCCTAGCTCGACACCGGCTCTGAGCTGGGAAAACCGGGACGCGCAGCGGTGACGCCCCGCAGCTTCCGCGGGGCGTCACCGACCACTGTGGAGCTGCTCGGGTCAGGCCACCGGATGGGCGGCCGGCGTCGGCCCGGTGGGCTCGTCGACCGCCGCGACGCTCGCCGTGCCGGCGGGGGCCGGGCTGACCGGGATCCGGGCGTCGACCCCGTCGGCGGCCCGCGCCACGCCGGCCGGATCGTCCGGGCCGGCGTCGGCGGTCGCCGGGGCGGCACCGGCACCGGCGAGGTCCGGGGTGGCGCCGGGGTCCGCTCCGGCACCGGGGTCCGGGTCGGAGCCACCGGTGGCCGGGGCCTGGGACGGCACCGAGGCGCCGACGCCGCGCAGCAGCACGGCGGCCAGCACGGCGGTGACCAGCAGGATGACACCGGAGGCGACCGCCGCCGTCCGCATCTCGTCGGCGAACGCGGCGCGGGCCAGGGTCACCACCGTGTCGGCCACGGCGGTGGGCAGCGAACGGCTCGCCTCGACCGCACCGCCCAGGGTCTCCCGCGCGGTGCTCCAGGTGTCGGCCGGCACGCCGGCCGGCGCGGCGTCGGTCAGCTGCTGCCGGTAGACGTACGCGCCGATGCTGCCGAGGATCGCCACGCCGAGCGCCGCGCCGAACTGGCTGCCGGTCTCGGAGAGCCCGGCGGCGGCGCCGGCCCGCTCGGGCGGCGCGGTGGAGACGATCAGCTCGGCGCTCAGGGTCAGCACCATCGCGATGCCGCCCGACATCAGCGCCTGCCCGACCACGACCAGGCTCAGCCCCGAGGTGTCGCCGACCCGGGCGAGCACCGCACAACCGATGGCCGCCACGACCAGGCCGCCGGCCGCCACGTACGCGCGCCGGAAGCGCTGGGCCAGCATCGGGGCCAGCACGGCCGCGCCGATGCCGGCGGCACCGGCGGCGGGCAGCGACCAGAGCCCGGCGGTGAACGGGCGCAGCCCGAGCACCAGTTGCAGGTACTGGCTGATGAAGAACATGAACCCGACGAGCGCGAAGTTGGCCAGCACGTTCAGCACGACCGCCGCGCTGAACGCCGGGGCCCGGAAGAGCGTCACGTCGATCAGCGGGTCGGCGAGGCGGCGCTGGCGCAGCACGAAGACGGTCAGGAAGAGCAGGCCGGCGACGACGCCGGCCAGCGGCGGCCAGCTCCAGCCGTGCGCCGCGAACTCCTTGACGCCCCAGATGGTCGGCAGCACCGCCACGAAGGCGAGCACGGTGCTGAACAGGTCGAGCCGGCCGGCGCCCGCGTTGCGGAACTCGGGCAGCAGCAGCGGGGCGAGGACCAGCAGGAGCAGCATGACCGGCACGTTGATCTCGAAGACGGTGCCCCAGGAGAAGTGCTGCAGGAGAGCGCCGCCGGCCACCAGGCCGATGACGCCACCGGCGGAGAAGCCGGCCGCCCACATGCCGATCGCCGCCCGGCGTTCGTTCTCGTCGTGGAACATGTTGCGGATCAACGACATGGTCGACGGCATGAGCGTCGCACCGGCGGCACCCATCACCGCCCGGGTCCCGATCAGCATGCCGGGACTGGTGGAGAGAGCCGTGGCCACGGATGCCGCACCGAACACCGCTGCGCCGATCATCAGCAACCGGCGGCGCCCGATCCGGTCCCCCAGCGTCCCCATCGGGATCAGCAGGCCGGCCAGCACGAAGGCGTAGACGTCCGTGATCCAGAGGAGTTGGCTGCTGGTCGGCGCGAGATCCGCCGTGATGAACGGCAGTGCGTACGACAGCACGGTCATGTCCATGCTGATGATCAGTGTCACCATGACGAGTACCGCGAGGCCGATCCACTCGCGGCGGCCGGCCTTTGCCTGCGCTGTAGCCATGGCCGAAAGCTACCACTCGATTTATACGCTCGTATACATTCGGTGGATGAATTAGGGGTTCGGCAGGGAGTAGGGTGTCCGCCGTGGGTCATCGGGAACGCCTGCTGGCAGGGGCCAGGGTCTGCCTCTACGAGCGTGGCTACACGCGCACGACCGCCCGCGACATCGTCGCGGCCTCGGACACCAACCTGGCGTCCATCGGCTACCACTTCGGCTCGAAGGAGGCGCTGCTCACCGCGGCGCTGGTCGAGGCGTTCGAGGAGTGGGGCGTCGAGATCGACCGGGTGCTGCGCGACGGGACCCAGCCCGACCTGATGGACCGGCTGGAGACGATGTGGAGCGGCCTGGTCGAGTCCTTCGGCACGCACCGGCCGCTCTGGGTGGCCGGCATCGAGGCGTTCGCGCTGGCCGAGCACCTGCCGGAGCTGCGCGAACAGCTGGCCGACAGCTACGCCCGGGCGCGTCCCGGGCTGGCCACCTTCGTGCTCCAGAACGACGACCGGGACGTCCCCGAGGAGGCCCGCAAGGCCGTCGGCTCGTTCCTGCTGGCCCTGATGACCGGGCTGACCGTGCAGCGCCTGCTCGACCCCGAGGCGGCCCCGTCGGGCAAGCAGCTGGCCGAGGCGCTGCGCCTGATCGTCCGCGCCGTCGACGGCCCCGCCGCTAGCTGAGCGCGCCACCGGGACAGGGGTACACCGCCCGGCCCGGCCGGCCCAGGGGTGCCGGTAGGGGGGTCACCCCTCCTCGACCCGGACCAGCCCGGCGCGGAGCATGTCCTCCACCCACACGTCGAAGTCGCGCCGGGTGTCCACCGGATCGACCGCCCACTGCCGGGCGAGCACGCCCACGGCACCCTCCAGCGAGCCGCCCTGCTGCTGCAGGGCGATCCACATGGCCGTGGCGGTTGCGCCGAACCGGTATCGCAGTCCACTCCGTTCGGAGACCAGCTCCAGCTGGCCGTTCCGGGTGACCTCGGCGACGATCCCCTGTTCGAGTCGCACCCGCATCCTCCCTGCCTCCCCGTGTCCCACCTGATCGCGTGGGCCGGCCCCCGGCTCGGGGCCGACCACGACCACTACGTTATGCGGTCGGATGGTCACCCGATACGGTCGTGGACCCACACCGAAGGTGGACAAAGCCCCACCTCTCCCCGGGGGATAGCCCGAGGCCCGCCGTCGTCGACGGCGGGCCTCGGGGATCACCGGGGGACGCCGACCGGTCAGTCGGACGCCTCCAGCTCGTCGTCGAGGATGTCGAACAGCTCGTCCGCGGTGACCGCGGCCAGATCCCGGGTGGGCGGCTCCGCGCCGGCCAGGCCGTGCCCGCTGTTCCAGCGCGACACCAGCGCCTGGAGCCGGACCCCGATCCGGCCGCGCTCGGCCTCGTCCGCCCGCACCCCGTCCATCAGCGCCTCCAGGCGGGCCAGCTCGTCCTCCAGCGACGGTGCGGCGGGCGGCTCCCCGACCAGCTCGGCGCGGACGAACCGGGCCACCGCGGCCGGCGTGGGGTGGTCGTAGATCAGCGTCGCGGGCAGGCGCAGCCCGGTCGCCGTACCGAGGGTGTTGCGGAACTCCACCGCGGCCAGCGAGTCGAAGCCCAGCTCCAGGAAGCCCCGGTCCACGTCGAGCGAGTGCGGCCGGTCGTGACCGAGCACCTCGGCCACCCGGTCCCGCACCAGCTCGGTGACCGTCCGGTCCGCCTCGTCCGGCGCCAGGTCGGCCAGCCGGTCGGCCAGCGACCGGGTGCCGGTCGCCGGGCCGGCCGGCCCGGACGCCGCGCGCCGGGCCGGGGTGCGGACCAGGCCCCGCAGCAGGGCGGGCACCGCGCCGTCGCGCCCGCGCAGCGCGGCCAGGTCCAGCCGGACCGGCAGCGCCACCGCGGGCAGCGGCTCACCGACCGCGTCGAACAGCGCCAGCGCCTCCCCGGTGGCCAGGGCGGCCACCCCGGTGCGGGCCATCCGCCGCAGGTCGGCCTCGGTCAGGTGGCCGGTCATTGCGCTGCCCGGCTCGGCCCACAGGCCCCAGGCCAGCGCGGTGCCGGCCAGGCCGTGCGCCCGGCGGTGCTGGGCGAGAGCGTCGAGGTAGGCGTTGGCCGCCGTGTAGTTGGCCTGGCCGGCGCCGCCGAGGGTGGCCGCCGCCGAGGAGAACAGCACGAACCAGCGCAGCGGCGCGTGCAGGGTCAGCTCGTGCAGGTGGCGGGCCGCCTCGGCCTTGGCGGCCAGGACGGCGGCCAGCCGCTGCGGGGTCAGCGTGTGCACCGGGCCGTCGTCGAGCACGCCGGCCGCGTGGACCACGCCGGTCAGCGGGTGCCCGGCGGGGACGCCGTCCAGCAGGTCGGCCACCGCGTCCCGGTCGGCCAGGTCGCAGGCCGCGACGGTCACCGCCGCGCCGGCCGCCTCCAGTCGGGCGACCAGGTCGGCGGTCCCGGGCGCCGCCGGGCCGCGCCGGCTGGCCAGCAGCAGCCGGCGTACCCCGTGCCGGGTGACCAGGTGCTCGGCCACCAGCCGGCCGAGACCGCCGGTGCCGCCGGTGACCAGCACCGTGCCGTCCGGGTCGAGGCCCGCCGGCCGGTCGCCCTCGGTCCGCGGGAGCGGCGCGAGGCGTGGTACGCGCAGCTCGCCCCCGCGGACCGCGAGCTGCGGCTCCCCGGTGGCCAGCGCGGCCCGCAGGCCGGCCGGGTCGTTCTCGTCGACGTCGACCAGCACCAGCCGGTCCGGGTGCTCGTCCTGGGCGGCCCGGACCAGGCCCCACACGGTGGCGTCCACCGGCCGGGGCACGTCCTCCCCGGCGGTGGTGGCCGTCGCGTGCCGGGTCACCACGGCCAGCCGGGAATCGGCGAACCGGTCGTCGGCCAGCCATTCCTGCACGGTGGCCAGCGCCCGGGTGGCCACCTCCACGGTGGAGTCGCCGGTCGATGACCAGGGCAGCACGACGGTCGCCGGCAGCTCGGCCTGCGCCGCCAGCGCGGCGAGGTCGGGGTGGCGGGGCGCGTCCAGGCCGAGGTCGTCGTCGCCGAGGACCGCGAGGGCGGGCGCCGGGTGTCCGGCCGGGTCGGCCGGCGGGGTCCAGGTCACCTGGTAGAGCGAGGTGCGTCGGGCGGCGTCGAGCCGGTCGGCGGCGAGCGGCCGGACCACCAGCCCGGCGACCGACGCGACAGGTGCGCCGGTGGTGTCGGTCAGCTCGACGGCGACCTCCTCCGGCCCGGTACGGGTCAGCCGTACCCGCAGGGCGGTGGCCCCGGTGGCGTGCAGGGCCACGCCCCGCCAGGCGAACGGCAGCCGCAGCCGGCCGTCGTCGGGCTGCTCCCCGCTCAGGTCGAGGGTGTGCAGCACCGCGTCGAAGAGCGCCGGGTGCAGGCCGAACCGCTCGGCCGACGACCAGGCGTCCTCGGGCAACGCCACCTCGGCGTACACCTCGTCGCCGTGCCGCCAGGCGGCCCGCAGGCCCTGGAAGAGCGGTCCGTAGTGGTAGCCCTCGTCGGCCAGCCGCTCGTAGCGTCCGGTCAGGTCGACCGGGGTGGCCCCGGCCGGCGGCCAGGCCGCGCCGGTCGACGCCGGGGCGGGGGCCGCCCCGGGCGCCAGCGCGCCGGTGGCGTGCCGGGTCCAGCCGCCGTCGCCGTCCTCCGGTCGGGAGTGCACGGTGACCGGGCGGCGTCCGGTGTCGTCGGGCGCGCC